>CAMLRS010000010.1 GCA_946482515.1 uncultured Flavobacteriales bacterium
ACGAAACAGCTTCCGGTGCGAAGAAAAACGTAGATGTTTCTGAATTCAAAAACGGCGTTTACCTGGTAACAGTGCTCGACAAAGGTGTTGCGATCCAGACACGAAGAGTGGTCGTTAAACACTGATTCACCCGATAGAATTGAAGGGCGGACGAGCATTCTGCCCTTTCTGTTTAAATCTCCAAAAAAATCATCCTTATGAAAAAACTGTTTACCCTTATTTCCCTCTGTTTCTTCACTGGTTTCGGCTTCGGCCAGGCAGAGATTCGCCTATTCGAGGGTGGAGCAGCCGTGGGGTCAGATATCTCCGGAACAACACACGAAGCTATTATTGAGCCAGCCCCACCGTCTTATTCGTTCACGTTCGAAATAAAAAACACTTCGGGATCAACCCAGAACTGGAGCATTATGCGTTACCGTGTTAATACACCACCTTCAGGTTGGGCCGACAATTTGTCGTGGGGACCTTATCCCGATAATAATTTTGAAGGTCAATGCTATGCTCCGGGTACGATGAACACTAACCCGTGGACGAATCCGCTTCCAATGGCTATCGAAACAAACGGCCTTCTCATTGTGTATGTCGCGGCGCAAGATCCGGGTTGTGGTCATTACCGTTACATAATTATGGATGGTAGCACCAAGATTGATTCCGTTGACCTCGAAGTTTGTTCTGTACTGGGCGTTGGCGAGCAGGAAGAAGTTGCCGAAATGATTGCTTATCCGAACCCTGCAAACGGCCAGCTTACGGTTGCTGCAACAGGAATGGACGGTAACTATGATATCCGTATAACGGACGTGCTCGGTAAAGTAGTCTACAACGAAACAGCTTCCGGTGCCAAGAAAAACGTAGATGTTTCTGAATTCAAAAACGGCGTTTATCTGGTAACAGTGCTCGAAAAAGGCGTTGCCATCCAGACGCGAAGAGTGGCCGTGAAACACTAAGAAAAATACAGCTTATCAGAAAGGCGGTTCGAATGGATCGCCTTTTTTGTTGTTTATAGTAACGCTGCGAGCTCTTTTACACCGATAACGGCAGTTGCGGCAATACGTGTAAACGAAGAGCTGGCGGCCAGCTCATGCGCCTGCGGATCGATGATGAACCTGCGGCAATGCGGCGGAGCGTAATGGATCAGACCGGCTGCCGGATAGACATTCAGAGAAGTGCCGATGACCACCAGCACATCTGCCCGGGAAACTAGCTCAGCTGCCGGCTCGAGGTTGGGTACCGCTTCGCCGAACCAGACCACGTGTGGGCGAAGCGGATAGCCTTGTGGACATGTATGATCGGAAGTGAGCTCCCAACCATCTATCGGATAATAACGTTCTTCCTGTTGTGGTCCCGAGCTTTTGCTCTGCCGGATGTTGCCGTGGAGGTGCAGTACCTTGTCATTTCCTGCCCTTTCGTGCAGATCATCGATGTTTTGGGTCACAATTGCAACATCATATGATTCCTGTAATCCGGCGAAAAACTGGTGGGCCGCATTGGGGGAACATTCAATGACCTGCTTCCTGCGTTCATTGTAAAAACGCTGGACCAGAGCGGGGTTTTTTCGCCATGCTTCAGGCGTGGCAACTTCTTCTATGGCGTAGTTTTCCCACAATCCATCCGAATCCCGGAAAGTGTGGATTCCGCTCTCGGCGCTGATGCCTGCGCCCGACAATACAACGAACAATTCTTTCATACGTGAACTAAAGCTACAAAAAGCTTTAATTAGCTTTCCAAGAATTTTGTGACTTATTGAAAACGGAAATGTGTTAACTAAGTCTTAAAAAGAATACATTTGGGTTTTAAACTATATAACTCAACGTATATGAAAAGAGGATTACTCTCAGCAATGGCGTTAATTTCAGGTTTGTCCGCGAGCGCACAGCTGGCTGACGGAAGTTTCGCTGAAGATTTTACAGTAACAGCATACCAGCCAGGTTTGGCTTCTGCAGGTATGAACAGCAACGGTAGCTACAATCTTTACGATTATCTGGATGCAGGATACACTGTATTCTTTGATGTATCCGCTACATGGTGCGGTCCTTGCTGGAACTACCACAACTCCGGAGCTCTGGAAGAACTGTACTACAACCACGGTCCTGCTGGTCAGCCGGGTGTAAGCCCAACAACAACGGATGACGTTATGGTTATCTGGATTGATGGAGACCCACAAACTGCAGATGCAACAATGTTGGACGGTTCTGGTGCAATCGGAAACTGGATCAACCCATCAGGTAGCGAGGAAATCACTTTCCCTATGGCAAACCCTGTTTCGGCAACAGCTACTCAAATCAACAATGACTATGAGATTGCATACTTCCCTACAATTTACAAGATCTGCCCGAACCGTATCGTAAGTGAGATTGGTCAGGCAAATGCTGCAGCTCTGTATGCTGGCGTTACTTCTTGCCCGCCTCCTGCAACACTTGCTACTGACGTTGCTGCTTTTGATTACACTGGTACACCATACCACTGTGAAGGAAGCTACACACCGAAAGTAAAAATCCAGAACTACGGTACAGGAGCACTTACAAGTGCTACAGTTACGATCTCTGTTGGTGGTTCTACAGTATCAACAGGTACATTCTCCGGTAACCTCGCTACATACGAGCTTGCTGAAGTTACTTGTACAGCTATCGCTAGCTACACACCAGGTACACTCGACATCACTGTAACAACAACTGGTGACGGTTCTGCTGCAAACAACACACTTTCTGAGGTTGTTGCTTCAGTTCCACAGGTTACAGACGTTGTTTACCTGACACTGAAAACAGACTTCTGGTCTGAAGAAACAGAATGGGTTATCGAAACTGCTGCAGGTGCAACTGTTCCTGGAACTGCAAACCCTGCTTTGGCAAACGATACACAATACGATCTTACTTACACGCTTCCTGCAACAGGTTGCTACGTGTTCAACATCTCTGACTCTTACGGTGATGGTATCCTGAACGGTCCAACTGTTTCTGGTGATGCTACAGGTATGATCAACTTCCGCGATGCTGATGGTACAGTGATCATGAACTGGATCGACTACGGTTACGGTGCAGAAGTACCTTTCAAAGTTACTCAGCAGGTTGCTGGTATCGAAGAGGCTTCTACAATCGGAATGGAAGTATTCCCTAACCCTGCAACGACTAGCGTAAACGTTAAGTTCGAAGCTACAGGTGGTGACTACAACGTAAACATCACAGATCTTTCTGGTCGTGTGGTTGGAGCTGAGACTATCGCTAACGCAACAGGTGCTCAGAAAGTAGAAATGTCTTTGGCTGGACTGGCTTCAGGTAACTACCTGATCACAGTATCTACTGAAGGTGCTACTTACACACAACGTTTCGTTGTAAAATAAGACAACAGCTTTTTAGCATAGAAGGCCCCGTAGAGTTTATTCTACGGGGCTTTTTGCTTTCAGTCATAGCTGTTTCTATGCGATAATTGTTACCTTTACCGACTTCACTAAACCGATTCCATGGGAAAAATTCGCAAGCAGGACGCACTTGATTATCACGCCTCTGGCAGGCCCGGTAAAATTGAAGTTATTCCGACCAAGCCCTATGCTTCACAGCGGGATCTTTCCCTGGCCTATTCGCCGGGAGTAGCGGAGCCGTGCCTGAAAATTGCAGAAAACGCGGAAGACGTTTACAAATACACCAGCAAAGCCAATCTCGTAGCCGTTATTTCCAACGGAACAGCCGTTCTTGGATTGGGTGATATCGGCCCGCTGGCGTCCAAGCCCGTTATGGAAGGAAAAGGATTGCTCTTCAAGATCTTTGCCGACATCGATGTATTCGATATCGAGATCGACGCCAAAGACCCGGAGAAATTCATCCAAACGGTTAAAGCCATTGCGCCGACCTTCGGCGGGATCAACCTGGAAGACATCAAAGCCCCGGAAGCATTCGAGATCGAGCGCAGACTGAAAGAAGAGCTCGATATCCCGGTGATGCACGACGACCAGCACGGAACGGCAATTATTTCCGCAGCGGCGCTTATGAATGCGCTGGAGCTGGCCGGAAAGAAGATCAAAGATGTGAAGATCCTGATCTCGGGAGCAGGAGCCGCAGCAATTTCCTGTGTACAGCTCTACCTGGCAATCGGTGCGCAATTGAAAAACATTTACATGTTCGACAGCAAAGGGCTCATTCACGAAGGTCGTACTGATCTCGACAGCATGAAGCAGATCTTTGCCATTCATAAAAAAGACATGACGCTCGAAAAAGCGTTCAAAGGCATGGACGTTTTCCTTGGTTTATCGAAAGGGAACCTGGTGTCCAAAGCTATGATCGCTTCCATGGCGAAAAACCCGATCGTGTTTGCCCTGGCTAACCCGGAACCGGAAATTTCCTACAAGGACGCGATGGCTGTGCGCAATGATATCATCATGGCTACCGGACGTTCCGATCATCCTAACCAGGTGAACAACGTGCTCGGTTTCCCGTTCATTTTCCGCGGGGCGCTCGACGTGCGTGCGACTACTATCAACGAAGAAATGAAGCTGGCGGCAGTGAAAGCCATTGCCAACCTGGCGAAAGAAAATATTCCCGACGAAGTGATCGAAGCCTATGGCGAAAAGCACATCATGTTCGGTCGCGATCAGATCATTCCCAAACCACTCGATCCGCGTTTGATCTATTATGTGGCCCCGGCTGTAGCAAGAGCTGCAATGGAATCCGGTGTGGCGCGTAAACCGATCGAGAACTGGGAAGAATATGAAATGGAGCTGAAAAAGCGCCTCGGACTCGACAACAAGCTCGTGCGCACAGTGACTGAAAAAGCACAGGCCAATCCGAAACGCGTGGTATTTGCCGAAGCCGACAACCTCAAGATCCTGAAAGCAGCCCAGGTGGCTACAGAAGAAGGCATTTGCATACCTATCCTGCTCGGCAAGCGCAAGGTGATTGAATCACTTATGCAGGAATACAGCCTGGAATTCCAGAACATGCAGATCATCGATCCGAAATCGGATACGGAAAAAGCGCGCAGACGAGCTTACGGAATGGCATTTTTTGAAAAGCGCAAGCGCAAAGGAATTACCGAATTCGAAGCCATTCAAATCATGCGCGAACGCAACCACTTCGGCGCCATGATGGTCAACACCGGCGACGCAGATGCAATGATTTCCGGCCTTACGCGCAACTACCGCGATGTAGTGCGTCCGGCGATCCAGACCATCGGGTTGCAGAAAGACGTTAATACAGTGGCCGGCGTTTACATCCTGATGACCAAGCGCGGACCATTGTTCCTGGCCGATACGACTATTAACCTCGATCCGACGGCACAGCAAATTGCCGAGATCACCAGCAACGTGGCCAAGATGGTGCGCAAGCTGAAGATCACGCCGCGCATTGCCCTGCTCAGCTATTCCAACTTCGGCTCATCGCCGGGTGAAGACGCTCTGAAAATGGCCGAAGCGGTGCAGATCCTGCACGAGAAATTCCCGACGATTATCGTAGACGGAGAAGTGCAGGCCAATTTCGCGCTCAACAACGAGCTGATGGAGGAAAAATTTGCCTTCTCCACGCTCGCCAACAAAGAAGTCAACACACTCATTTTCCCGAACCTTTCGGCCGGAAATATTGCTTATAAACTGTTGCAGGAAATCACCGAAGGCGATGCTATCGGGCCTATTCTCGTGGGATTGAAGAAATCCATCCACGTATTGCAGATGGGATCATCCGTGCGTGAGATCGTGAACATGGTGAAAGTAGCAGTCGTAGACGCCCAAACCAAATAACCATGATCACACATCTGAACGGACGCCTGGTTGAGAAAAATCCTACGAATCTGGTCATTGAATGTGGCGGAGTAGGGTATTTCGTACGCATTTCCCTGCATACATTTTCCGCTATCGGTACAGCCGAGCAGCTGAAGATCTATACCCAGCAGATCATCCGTGAGGATGCGCACCTGCTGTTTGGTTTTGCCACGCTGGAAGAACGCGAGCTGTTCAACCTGCTGCTGACCGTTTCGGGCATAGGTCCGAACACCGCTGTGCTGATGCTTTCGTCGCTGCAGCCATCCGAAGTAGCCAAGGCCATTCAGACGGAAGATGTGCGAACCATCCAATCCATCAAAGGAATTGGCGCAAAAACAGCCCAGCGCGTGATCATCGATCTGAAAGACAAAATGGTAAAAGTGGAGTGGAATGCTCCGGCAACTTTTTTCGCAGGTCACAATACAAACAGATTTGATGCGTTAACAGCATTGATTTCGTTAGGCTTCGACAAGAAGGCTGCCGAGAAAGCTATTGAAAAGATAGCTGTCGGCGACGAATCCGTGGAAGTACTCATTAAAGGAGCATTGAAAATATTGTAACACTTGGAACAGAACAGATTCGCTAACTACACCTTTCCTTTGCTGGCCAGACTGGTTCTGGTTTTCTGTTGCGTGTACTTTTCTGGCAATTTGTTTGCGCAGCAGGATCCGGATACGACCCTGCAATTTCCGATTACCAATCCGCTCGATCCGACGCAGAACACGCCGCAAAGCTTCGACCTGGGCGATCCGTCCAGCGTAAAACAGACCATCGTCTTCGACCCGGTTACCGGAACCTATGTTTTCCGTGAAACGATCGGAACGTCGGGGCTGAACTACCGCAATCCTTCCATGATGACGCTCGAGGAATACCTCGAATACGAGCGTCAGAAATCCATGAAGGAAAACTGGAAGGAGAAGATCGACGAGCAAACCGAAGAAGACCGTGCGCTCGAGTTCCCGATCAAAATTCCCGGGAAAGTATTTGAAAGCTTTTTCGGCTCCGACCAGATCACTATTCGTCCGCAGGGAAGCGTAGAGCTTTCGTTCGGTGTAAACTCTTCGCGCTACGACAACCCTATCCTGCCGGTAAAGCAGCGTCGTGTGACCCGTTTTGATTTCCAGCAGCAAATCCAGCTCAACCTGCAAGGCCAGATCGGCACCAAGCTGAAGCTGAATACGAGCTACAACACACAGGCAGCCTTCGATTTTGACAATATTACAAAGCTCGGTTATTCCGGCGACGAAGATCAGATCATGCAGCGCATCGAGCTGGGACAGGTTTCCATGCCTTCGCAAAGCTCGCTGATCCCGGGATCGCAAACGCTATTCGGGGCGTATACCAAGCTCCGTTTCGGCCGACTGACGATCGATGCGATCGCGGCATCTTCCAAAGGCAAGCGCCAGGAGATCAACATTACCGGTAAGGCGCAGGTGCAGCCGTTCGAGCTCACAGCCGACAATTACGAAGCCAACCGTCACTATTTCCTGAACCTTTACTTCCATGAGCACTACGACGAAGCGATGTCACAATTGCCAATTGCAGCTTCCGAAGTGAACATCACCCGTATGGAAGTGTGGCTCACCAACCGCATCAACAACACAGAAAACACCCGTAACATCCTTGCATTCTCCGATTTGGGAGAGGTGAAGCCGGAAAACATCGAAGGTGGTCCGATCCCGAACCCGGGTCAGGAAATTCCGGATAACGAATCCAACAACCTGTACGACTGGCTGATCGGTCAGCCGAACGTCCGTAACTTCAACGGCGCCGTTCCGACTTTGAGCGGAACTGTTGCTTCACCGGGACCGTTCCAGCAGGCCATTCATTACGAAAAAGTAGAGAATGCCCGCAAGCTGGCCGAATCGGAATATTCTTACAACGCGCTCCTGGGATTCATTTCCCTGAACCAGCCGCTCAATAACGACGAAGTACTGGCCGTTGCCTACGAGTATACTTATCGCGGTCAAACGTACCAGGTGGGTGAATTCTCCACCGACGGAATCACGGGAAGCGACGCGCTTTACCTGAAGCTCCTCAAGCCGACGCTGACCAACCCGACCATTACGATCTGGGACCTGATGATGAAAAACGTTTATTCCATCGGGGCTTACCAGGTGGATAAAGAAGGTTTCCGTCTCGATGTATTGTACAACAACCCGGAAACCAGCGTTCCTGTCCCGTTTTTCCCTTACGACGGACTCGATGACGAACAGATCGTGACGCTGATTGAAATGGACCGTCTGAACGTCAACAACCAGCAATTCTCGGATGGTGTATTCGACTTTGCGCCGATCGTTTACAATGGCAGTCGCGCAGAAACAGCCGGAACCATCAACACGCGGAACGGTCGCATCTATTTCTCTACCATCGAGCCATTCGGCGCCACCCTTGCAAACAAAATGCAGGAAGAAGGCATCCCGGATGTGATCATTGACCAGATTGCTTATACCGAGCTTTACGATTCTACCAAAACGGCGGCCCAGCAGATCCCGGGCAAGAACCGTTTCATGTTCAAGGGACAATACCAGTCTTCAATCTCTTCCGATATTCCGCTCAATGCCCTGAACGTTCCGGAAGGTGCCGTTTCGGTGACTGCCGGGGGTATCAAATTGGTGGAAGGAACCGATTACACTGTTGATTACAACCTCGGAAGGGTGAAAATCCTCAATACCGGCGTACTGGAATCCAATATGCCGATCAAGATCTCGATCGAAAGCAACTCCGTCTTCGGGTTCCAGGCCAAATCATTACTTGGAACGCATTTGAATTACCAGTTCAGCAAAGACCTGAACGTGGGAATGACGTGGATGCGTATGATGGAACGACCGGTGACGCAGAAAGTCGATATCGGAAGCGAGCCGTATAAAAACAACGTCCTCGGTCTGGATGTAAATTACCGCACCGAGCTGCCATTTCTGACCAAAGCCATCGATTTCCTGCCGATCATTTCCACCAAGGAGAAATCGTTCCTGACCTTCAAAGGTGAAGGAGCACACCTGATCCCGGGAACACCACGTGCGATCAGCAAGGTGGGAATTTCCTACCTCGACGACTTCGAAGGCAGCCAGAGCACCATCGACCTGCGTACGCAAAGCGCATGGCACCTTGCTTCAACGCCGCAAGGCCAGCCGGACCTTTTCCCGGAAGCTTCACAGAAAACGTTGGAAGCCGGTTTCAAGCGCTCGAAAATTGCGTGGTACCTCATCGATCCGCTGTTCTACCAGGGCAACGATCTAACGCCGCAGCACATCAAGGACGATCCGACGCAGCTGTCTGACAGCCGTATGCGCCTCGTGACACAAACCGACGTTTTCCCGAACCTGCAATTGCCTTACGGTTCGATCCCAACCATTCCGATCTTCGAATTGGCATACTATCCGGCTGAACGCGGGATGTACAACTACGATCAGTCGAGTGTGAATCCTGATGGAACATTTGCCAACCCGGAAGCACGCTGGAGCGGTATTCAACGCGCACTTTCCACCAACGACTTCGAGCTGGCCAATATCGAATACATCCAGTTCTGGGTGCTCGATCCGTTCAACCAGGATGCACAAAACGCCAGTCCGGACGCAGCGCTTACGGGTGGTGACCTGTACTTCAACCTCGGAAACGTTTCGGAAGACGTACTGGCCGATTCCCGTAAAGCATTTGAAAACGGATTGCCGGCAAGCGGTTCCAACGAAAACACCGACGAAACATCGTGGGGACGCGTTTCCAACCAGCAGGTTGTCGTAAACGCCTTCGATACCGATCCGAATTCACGTCTGAACCAGGATGAAGGACTCGACGGTCTCAACAACGCCGAAGAGCGCACGTTTTATTCCGATTTCGTCAACTGGGTGCAGGCCTCATCGCTGAACGCCGATGTGAAGTCGAAAATGCTGAGCGATCCTTCAGGTGACGATTACACATTCTACCGCGACGACGATTACGATGTGCAGGCTGCGAATATTCTACAGCGTTACAAGCGTTACAACAGCATGCAGGGCAACTCGCCTACAACAGAAATGTCGGACACGGCGAATGCACAGGGTTACCCGAATGCTGCAACCAACATGCCGGACCTGGAAGACATCAACCAGGACAACAACCTCTCGGAATCGGAAGCCTACTTCCAGTACCGCGTCAGCCTTCGTCCGGAAGACATGGTGGTTGGTCAGAACTACATCACCAGCGTACGTGAATTCCAGAAAGGCGACCAAGTTGAGCGCTGGTACCAGTTCAAAATTCCGCTTCGTACGCCAGAGCGTGTTGTAGGTGGTATCCGCGATTTCCGTTCCATCCGTTTCATGCGGATGTTCATGAAAGAATTCGGTCACGAGACAGTTCTTCGTTTCGCACGCCTGGAGCTCATCCGCGGCGAATGGCGCCAATACCTGCTGAGCTTACAAGAGCCTGGCGATGGTGTACAGATCGACCCGAACCTGACCAACTTCAACATCGGTGCGGTTAACATCGAGGAGAACGAGCAGCGCGAGCCGATCAAGTACGAGATTCCTCCGGGAATTGTTCGTGAGGTCGATCCTTCGCAGCCGTACCAGCGCCAGATGAACGAGCAATCACTCGTGCTCGATGTGTGCGCTTTGCAGGATGGCGATGCGCGTGCAGCCTACAAAAACGTACAATTCGATGTGCGTACCTACAAGAAGCTGAAAATGTATGTTCATGGTGAAGAGCTGCAGCAAAATACGGTACATGACAAAGATGTAACGGTATTCGTTCGCCTCGGAACCGACTTCGTGGACAACTATTATGAATACGAAATTCCGCTGTACCTCACACCTTGGTACACCACTTCACCGGAAGGTATTTGGCCAACGAGCAACGATATTGAGATCGTATTCGACGACCTCCTGAACCTGAAAATGCGTCGCAACGACCTGAGCTTTGCCACGACGACCGAATACGTGATCATCGATCCGGCCAATCCGGAACGGCGACTTAAGATCAAAGGAAACCCGAACCTCCAGGCCATTAAAACGGTTATGGTGGGGATCCGCAACCCGGACAAGGACAATCCGAATCCGTGGGGTGGCGATGACGGACTGGCAAAATGCGTACAGGTTTGGGTGAATGAGCTGCGTCTGACGGATTTCGTTGATGACGGTGGTTCTGCGGCCGTAGCGCAAATGCAGATCCAGGCAGCCGATTTCGCCAACGTAACGATGTCGGGAAGCTACAGCGGCATCAACTGGGGTGCTGTCGACAGCCGCGTACAGGATCGTCAGCGGAATGAGCGCATGGCCTTCGACTTCCAGTCGACGGTGCAGCTGGGTCAGTTCTTCGGAACGCGTGCCCGGATTTCCGTTCCGTTCTTCTACGGCTATTCTGTCGGCGTTATCAACCCGGAATATGATCCATTCAACCCGGATATCAAGCTGAGGAGCTACGATGCAGCAACGCGTAGGGAACGTGCGCGACTCGGGCAGGATTTTACCGAGCGTCGTTCCTACAACTTCCAGGGCGTTCGCAAGGAACGAAAAGAAGGCGCCAAGCCGCATTTCTACGACATTTCCAACTGGACGCTTTCCTATGCTTACAGTGAGAACCTGCACCGTGATTTCAACACGAATTACGACCGGACGAAAGTCTGGAGCGGCGGACTGGATTACGCGTATACTTTCAACAACAAGCCGCTGGAGCCGTTCAAGAAGGTTAAGTTCATGCAGAAATCCAAGTGGTGGGCTATTGTGCGCGATGCCAACATCAGCCTGCTACCGAAAAATATTGCTTTCACCAATGCTGTAACACGTAGCTACAACGAGCGCCAGATCCGCAACAACCTGGTGCCGGAATACCAGTTCAGACCAGTCTATGTGAAGAACTTTACCTGGAACAGGAATTACCGCCTGGGCTGGGATTTCACCAAGAACCTAAAGCTGACGTTCAACGCAACGAACCGTTCCATCTTTGCCGAAGGTGACGGGATGGTTGACCGCAAAGGCGATCCGGAGTTGTACCGCCAGTTCCGCGACACAGTGTTCTACCAGCTCGGAACGTTTGGAAAAACACTCGATTATACCCACGACTACAACTTGTCGTACAACCTTCCGCTGGATAAAATCCCGGCACTCGACTGGTTGTCGGCGAACGTTAAATACGGAGGAACTTACAACTGGCAGCGTGCACCGCTGGGTCAGTCCGAATACGGAAACATCGTTCAGAACAGCCGGACGATCAATGCACAGGCACAGGCGAATTTCACCAACCTGTACAACAAAGTACCGTTCTTCAAACGCGTAAACGGCGACAGTCGAACGGTTCGCGGACGAGCAGGAACAACTGTGACCGATGGCAAAGGAGGTGATACGAAATCACCGGGATCGAAACCGTCGACACTGGAAGAGCCTGTTCCGGACAAACCGGTGGAAGAGATGACCCGCAAGGAGCGTCGCAAGTGGGAACGCACGTTGCGTAAATACAAGCGCGAGAAGAGACGCCAGGAAAAACAGAAAGAAAAAGTAAACCCGATTGTCGGTTTTGGTGCACGTTTGTTGATGACTGTTCGCAACGTTTCCGGAACGTACAACCAGACAGATGGAACCTTGCTTCCAGGCTACAACCAGGAATCGCGACTGCTGGGCTACAACCCGCGCATGAGCTCACCGCTTACCGGCTTTATCTTCGGTCGACAAACGTATACCGTAACCGGTCGCGAAACGAACTACAACTTTGCAGAAGTGGCTTCGTCCAACGGCTGGATGGTGGAAAACAGCAAGCTGAACCGCTACCATACGATCACGCATACGAAGATCATGACGGCGCGTGCAACACTTGAACCGTTCAAGGATTTCACCATCGATCTGTCGATGAACAAAACCTTTGGTGAGAATATGTCCGATTTCTACCGTTTCAACGAAGATCTGCAGGCTTTCGAATCGCAGAGCCGCATGTCGATGTACACGCTGACGTATTCCACGATCTCCGTCGGTACGGCCTTCGTGAAGCTCGATAAGGAATATTCTTCGCAAACCTTTACACAATTGCTGAACAATCGCTCGGCCGCTTCACGCGAGCTGGGTCTTCAGAACGGCAACTCAAGCGGTACTATCGGCGATTACGCGCAAGGTTATGGCGCCTCACAGCAGGATGTGGTGATCGGGGCGTTTATGTCGGCCTATACGAAAACCGGTGTGAACGACCGCACAGTAAGCCCGTTCCGCTCTACGCCGTTGCCAAACTGGACCGTTAATTACAACGGCCTGACGAAGTTCGAGTTCATGAAGAAATACGTGAAAAACTTCGTGGTGCGTCACGGTTATTCTTCTACCGTGAGCATGATGGGCGTTCAGACTAACCTGAAAGCTACGCTGGATGAAAACGGCGATGTGAGTGCGCTTGACCTCAACGGAAACTTCTATGCCGAGAACACGGTACTGAACATCACCATTTCGGAGCGTTTCTCGCCACTGATCGGTTTCGACGCAACATGGAACATAAAAGGACAGGGACTCATCACCAAATTTGAATACAAGAAAGATCGCAGCGCGACACTTTCACTGGCGAGCAACCAGGTGACGGAAGTACTCGGAAGCGAATTCGTGATCGGAACGGGTTACAAATTCGAGAAAGTACGTCTTCCGTTCAAGTTCCAGGGCAAATCGCCGGAGAACCCGCTCAATATTCGTTTCGACTTTACGTTCCGCGATAACCTCACCGTTATCCGCGATATCGACAAAGTGACCAACCAGGCAACGGCAGGTCAGCGCGTGATCTCCATCAAATCTTCGGTGGATTACAACCTGACCAACAACTTTACCGTGGCGTTGTACTACGACCAGGTGATCACTACGCCGAAGATTGCGACGTCGTACCCGACAGGCAACCTGAGCACAGGTTTGCGTCTGCGCTACAACCTCGGAGGACTGTAAGATGCTGATCCGCGAAGCCCGTCGGGGAGATGAACAAGCCATTCATGCACTCGTTTATGCATTGGCAGTTTACGAACGAGCGCCCGAGCAGGTAACCAATACACCCGAACAGCTTCGGATCGATTTGTTTGAAGATCGAATCTGCGATGCGCTGGTTGTGGAATCCGAAAAAGGGGAAATCGTCGGTTTTGCATTGTATTACACATCCTATTCCACCTGGAAAGGCCGCTGTTTGTACCTCGAAGATTTCTTCGTTTTGCCGGAACACCGTCGCGGGGGAATTGGCGGTGAGTTGTTCCAGCGTGTGGTGAACATTGCCCGTGAGCGCGGCGTTCAACGTATGGATTGGCAGGTATTGGAATGGAACGAGCCGGCGTTGCAGTTCTACAGGAAACACGAAGCGATCCTGGACCCGGAATGGATTAACGGCCGCCTTTTCTTTTGACTTTAAGACCTTAGGACTTTAGGATTTCAGGACGTTAAGACTGGAGACCGGAAGACTGAAGACCGAACAGTGGAACCACATAGACACATAGAGCACATAGAAAATGACCTGAGACAGAGGACGGGAGACTGAAAGACCGGACGACGAAAGACTAACTCGTCAACTCTGCAACTGTAAATAAGGTGAAGGCCCCACTTCCAACTAGCAACTTCCAACTCGAAACTAGCAACTTCGAACTATTACTTATCTTCGCAACATGATCCTGAGGCCGTTTTTGAGCAATCGACCCTTATCGCTGGTGCTGCTGGCGCCGTTGATAACGGGGTTCTATCTGCTTAACGGTTATTTTCATTACCATGAGATCTTTCCTTCCACCAGTTTGGGCTTGTGGGGAAGAACCACGTTGCTAAGCGCCTGGTGGATCAGTATCCCGACCGGTGCGGTGATTTTGGTGAATGCCATACAACTGAACCAGCTCTTTAATCGGCACGAATTCCTGGAACGCAACAATTACGGCCCATCGTTGTTTTACGTATTGATGATGTCGTTCAGCCACTCGTTCTACCAGCTGAGTGGTTTGCTGATTGCGCAGGTTTGCTGGTTGCAGGCTATTCGATTGCTGTTTCAGATCCGACCGAATGAAGATGCCCGCCGGAATGTGTTCAATGCCGCTTTCTTTGTAGGACTCTCCGGAACTTTCCACCCTGCGAGTGCCGGTTTGCTGCTTTTTTTCTGGTTTGCACTTTGGTCGCTCAAACCACTTACCTTCCGCGAATGGATCCTGAGCGTAATCGGTTTTGCGCTGCCGGTTGCCAATGCGCTGGTGTATTGGTGGGTTTCGGGGCACGGTCTCACGCTCACGCTGTTGCGAAATACTGTTTATGTGCCGCAGGAGCAAACCATTTATTACGCAACCAGTGGATTGATGCTGGCGCTTTTCCTGCTGGGTATTATCGGGATACAGATCCGTTTACAGAAAAGCTCCATTCGTTTTAAAAAGCTCACGGCTTCCCTGATGTGGATCCTGGCCGGTGGTGTACTGCTTGGGGTGGCACACCTGGTTTTTTATCAACAGATTGAATGGTTCAACTTCTCCTTCATCATATTGGCGTTTTTCTTCACGTTCGCCTTTATCCACAAGTTCTGGAAAGTAGTGGCTACCATTTTCTTCTACGCAACCCTTGTGCTGGCTGTTGTAAAATTTTTCGTGCACACGCACCTGCTCAAGTAACGAATTGACTACCTTTGCATGCACTTTAATGCGACAGCGTTCGGCTGTCAAAATAGTACTAACATGAAATTTGGTGTAGTTACCTTCCCCGGTTCCAACTGTGATGAAGACATGGTATATGTCCTGCAGGATCTCATGGGACAAAAAGTTGAACGCTTATGGCACAAAGACACATCTCTGAAAGGAGTTGATTTCGTGGTGCTTCCGGGCGGATTTTCCTATGGCGATTACCTGCGCTCCGGAGCCATTGCCAAGCTGTCACCGATCATGGGTGAAGTCATCAGTCACGCCAACAAAGGCGGTTATGTGATGGGTGTGTGCAACGGTTTCCAGATCCTCACGGAATCAGGATTGCTCGAAGGCGCGCTGCTCCACAATACCAGTCGCCGCTTTATCTGTAAAAACGTATTCCTGAAGCCGGCTTCCAATGGAACCGCGCTCACCAAAGGACTCGATACGAACCGCGCTTACAAGATTCCGATCGCGCACGGCGAAGGTCGTTTTTATACATCGGAAGACAATCTGAAAGCGATCCTCGATAACGACCAGGTATTGTTCCGTTATGCGGACGCCGAAGGTACGGTCGCTGAAGAGCACAACCCGAATGGCTCACTGAACAACATTGCAGGCATCACCAACAAGGGTCGCAATGTTTTCGGAATGATGCCACACCCGGAGCGCGCTGCGGATGTTAATCTGGCTAACGAAGACGGCCGCTTGTTCTTCGAATCTTTATTGAAAAACTGCTGATGAGAGTATTGTTGTTGGGGTCGGGCGGAAGAGAGCACGCCATTGCCTGGAAACTCGCACAAAGCTCACAGCTCGAACAGCTGTTCATTGGACCGGGAAATGCAGGCACACGCCAGCACGGGAAAAACGTCGACCTGCAACCGACGGATTTCGAGGCGGTGAAAGCGTTCGTATTGAAAGAAAATATCAAAATGGTCGTTGTTGGACCGGAAGATCCGCTCGTTCAAGGCATCCACGATTTCTTCCTGGCAGATGACCAATTGAAAAACATACCGGTTATTGGTCCGAACAAAGAAGCCGCGCAGCTGGAAGGCAGCAAGGATTTTGCGAAAGCATTCATGATGCGTCACAACATCCCAACGGCGAAATACGCGACCTTTACCAAAGCCACGCTCGAAGAGGGCTATGCTTTCCTCGAATCCATGAAAGCGCCTTACGTGCTCAAGGCCGATGGTCTTGCAGCCGGAAAAGGTGTGGTGATCCCGGAAACCCTTCCGGAAGCCAAAGCCGAGCTGAAATCCATGTTGGCCGATGCGAAATTCGGTGACGCCAGCTCACGCGTGGTAATCGAGCAATTTCTTACGGGAATCGAATGCTCCGTATTCGTTCTTACAGATGGTGATTCATACAAAATCCTTCCGGAAGCGAAAGATTACAAGCGCGTTGGCGAAGGCGACAAAGGATTGAATACAGGCGGAATGGGTGCTATTTCACCGGTGCCGTTTGTCGACAAAACCTTCATGGACAAGATCGAAAACCAGATTATCATTCCAACCGTTAAAGGTTTGAAAGCCGACAACATCGTGTACAAAGGTTTCATCTTTTTCGGACTGATCAATGTAAAAGGCGAGCCATTTGTGATCGAATACAACTGCCGCATGGGTGACCCGGAAACGGAAGTGGTGATGCCGCGTCTGAAATCCGATCTGCTCGATCTGCTTGATGGCGTTGCGACCAACACACTTTCGGAGTGCGATATCCAGTTCGAAGAGCGCAGTGCCTGCACCGTGATGATGGTATCCGGCGGTTACCCGGAAGAGTATGAAAAAGGAAAAGCCATCCAGGGTCTGAACGGCATCAGCGAAAGCATCGTTTTCCATGCCGGAACAGCAGGAGACGGTCCGGCGGTTGTCTCCAACGGAGGACGCGTACTGGCCGTTACATCTTACGGAAAAAACCTCGATCAGGCATTGGAGCGTTCTTACCGTTCCATCGATCAGATCAGCTTCGATAAGGCTTATTTTCGAAGAGATATAGGATTTGACGTGCGTTGATCGCCGCTTTTTCCTAATTTTAGGTGGGAACCGACTAATGGACACAGACATACTTGTTATTTTAGGAACACTGCTATTTTCGGCCTTTACATCGGGCATGGAGATGGCGTTTGTCTCGTCTAACCGTCTTAAAGTCGAGCTCGACCGCAGCAAAGATTCTTTTTTCAGTCGCATCCTGGGCCAGTTCTACGGCAACGAGGGTCATTTCCTGGCAACCATTCTGCTGGCTAATAACCTGGCACTCGTCGTTTTCGGAATTTACATCGCCGATCTGCTCAACCCGGTCATCATGGGCTGGGGCATCGAAGGCAAGTATGTGATCCTGCTCCTGCAAACGGTCATTTCCACGCTCATTGTGCTGATCATTGCGGAGTTTTTGCCCAAAGCGCTGATTCAGCTCAACCCGAACGCTTTTTTCTCCTTGGGCATCGGCCCGATGGCACTGTTGTACTGGCTGCTTTTTATCCCGACCAAGCTCGTGGTGTTCCTCAGCCAGGGATTCCTGCGTCTGCTCGGTGTAAAAGTGCAGCAATCCGAAAAAGTGTTTTCCAAGACCGATTTGCAGCATTTCGTGGCCGATATGAACGAGCGGATGGAAGACGAAGCCGATCTGGGCAATGAGATGCAGATCTTGCAAAACGCGCTCGATTTTTCCCGTATCAAAGCCCGCGATTGTATGGTGCCGCGCACCGAGATCGTTGCCATAGATGTGGAAGCGTCCATCGAAGAAGTTTCGCGCACTTTTATCGAAACCCGCTTGTCGAAACTGCTGGTTTACCGCGATACGGTCGATAATATCATCGGCTACATTCACTCTTACGAAATGTTCCGCCGTCCGCAGAGCATCAAGCAGCTGTTGCGACCGATCTCGTTCGTGCCTGCTGCGGTTCCCGGGAAAGAACTGCTCGAAATGTTTACCAAGCAAAGCAGCAGTATTGCCGTAGTAGTAGATGAATACGGCGGAACGGCCGGCATTGTGACCATTGAAGACGTGATTGAAGAAATTTTCGGCGAGATCGAAGACGAACACGACGACGACGATTGGTTCGAAGAACAGCTTTCCGAGAAATCGTTCCGTTTTTCCGCCCGTGCCGAGATCTCGTATATCAATCGTACCTACGGACTTTCACTGCCCGAATCGGAAGCGTATGAAACCCTTGGCGGTTTGGCTATTCATGAGCTGGAAAGTATTCCGGAAGCGGGAACGAGCATCGAGCTGGGTAATATCACACTGCACATCGAAGAAGTGACCGACAGACGCATCGAGCTGATGCGCCTGGAGCTGAATTGATCAGAGCAGTCGGGCAAGGGTATCCGCAATGCGTTTCACTTTTGTTTCTTCGGTTTTGGCATCGTAAATCCACTCCACCGTTCGTTTTTGTTCACTTTCCGAAAGCTCCTGGAAACGCTCGTAAGCACCGGTTTCCAGTTGCAGGCAATCGATCAGTTCCTGGGGAATGCCGTAGGCCGAATAATCGGGGAACAGTTGCACAAAAACCGTATCACCGGCTTCTTTTTTCAAGGTTTTCCGAATGGCCACTTTGACCGGCAGGAACAGGTTCCCACCTTTCATGGGCATGAGCTTGATCTGTCCCAGATCATAGTCGTCGATACAGCCCGTTACTTTCACCCATCCGAACGGAACACCCGGATTTTTCAGCTCTTTTGGCAAGACGATAAACGTCCAGCCGCCTTTGCCTTCCATGCGCTGCATGATAAACGTGCCTTCTATGAAGGGTTCTGTGTTTTCCATTCCGAGAGGGAAATTAGGGAATTTGGAAATTCCCAATAATACGTAGCGGTTAGCAATATTACGTAAATCGGTTGATTTTTGCGAAAAACCACTCAAAAACCCCGATTTTCAGCCACTTGCCATACCTGTTTCCGGAAGAAAATCCCGAAAAAATTGCAATTCGAAAGAAAATACCTATATTTGCAGCACGAATTTTACACAAACACAGAACGAGGGGACGAAAGTCCCCTCTTTTTATCTTACATGATTACGAAAAAAAAGATAACGGAGCTGGCAGAAGAACGCATGAAGGAGCGCGATAACGGGCTGTTCATCGTCGATCTGACTATCAGCGCGAAGAATGTCATCCGTCTGGAGCTGGATAAGTACAGCGGTGGCGTGACGGTCGAAGACTGCGTATCCGTTTCGCGCAACATCGAGCACAACCTTGACCGCGAAGCTGAGGATTTTGAGCTGCATGTTTCTTCGGCAGGACTCGACAAGCCGCTGCGCGTTCATGCACAATATGTAAAAAACACCGGGCGTGACCTGGACATCCTGATGAAATCCGGCGAAAAGCTTACCGGAACATTGACCGAGGTAGCAGACAACGGCATTGTGATCACACAAACCGAAAAGCGTGCCATCGAAGGGAAAAAGAAAAAAGAGATCGTTGAAATCAAGCAGGAGCTGACATTCGACGAGATCGCAGAAGCGAAAATTGTTATTTCATTTAAATAAATAGACTATGAATAGCCTGGAACTGGTAGATTCGTTTTCGGAGTTTAAAGAGCTCAAAAGCATCGACAAACAAACGATGCAGCACGTGTTGGAAGACGTCTTCCGTGCAATGCTGAAAAAGAAATTCAATACCGATGAGCACATCGACGTGATCGTGAACATCGACAAAGGTGACGTTCAGATCTTCGTGAACAAAGAAGTAGTTGCCGACGGCGAAGTGGAAGATCCGAACACGGAAATTTCCATCACAGACGCTCTGAGAATCGGTGACGATTTCGAGATCGGTGAAGAAGTGACCGAAGAATTCCGTTTCGCGGATTTCGGTCGCCGCAACATCCTGTCGCTGCGTCAGAACCTTATTTCCCGCATCCTCGAGCTCGAGAAAGATCACCTCTACAAGAAATACAAAGAGCGTATCGGTGAGATCGTTACGGGTGAAGTTTACCAGGTTTGGAAGAAAGAAGTGATGATCCTCGACGACGAAAACAACGAGCTCATCCTGCCGAAATCCGAGCAGATCCCATCCGATTACTTCAAAAAAGGCGAAGCTATTCGCGCAGTGGTTTCCAAAGTGGACATGCGCAACAGCAGCCCGGTAATCATCCTTTCCCGCATCGCGCCGGAATTCCTCGAGCGTTTGTTCGAGCTGGAAGTGCCGGAAGTATTCGACGGACTGATCACCATCAAGCGTATCGTTCGCGAACCGGGAGAAAGAGCAAAAGTTGCCGTAGAATCCTACGACGATCGTATCGATCCGGTTGGAGCCTGCGTTGGTATGAAAGGTTCACGTATCCATGGAATCGTTCGCGAGCTGCGCAACGAGAACATCGACGTGATCAACTTCACCAACAACCCGCAGCTGCTCATCCAGCGTTCACTTTCGCCTGCTAAGATCACTTCCATCGAGATCGATGAAGAGAACAAGCGCGCAAGCGTATTCCTCAAGCCAGACCAGGTTTCCCTGGCCATTGGTAAAGGAGGTTACAACATCCGCCTGGCAGGTAAGCTGACAGGATACGAAATCGATGTCTTCCGTGACGGCGAAGCTGATTCAGAAGACGTGGATCTCGAAGAATTTGCAGATGAAATCGACGGATGGATCCTCGACGAGCTCAAAGCAGTCGGTTGCGATACCGCAAAATCCGTTCTCGAGCTCTCTGTTGAAGAACTCGTTCAGCGCACAGATTTGGAAGAAGAAACCGTTCAGGAAGTACTCAAAATCCTGCGTTCAGAATTCGAATAATAATTGTTAAGCCAAAACTGTTTGACCTCGTTTTAACCGAGGTTAAACAGTTTCTGACTATCTTTGGATACGAAAAACCAGTCCACAGCACTGGATAATAAAAAAAGGAGCACTTCTTTATGGCCGGTAAAGCACTAAGATTAGGTAAAGCAGCAGGGGAACTGAATGTAGGAATTTCCACAATCGTCGACTTTTTGGCGTCGAAGGGAATTGCTATTGATGCAAACCCGAATTCCAAATTGGAACCGGAACAGTTCGAGCTACTCCGTACCCAGTTTGCTGCGGACCAAAACCTGAAGGAACAGTCGAAAATGACGGCTGTGAAACGCGAGAAACGCGAAACCATCACCCTGCGTGATGTGAAACCAGGTGAAGCAGCCGTAGCTGATGAAGAAGACTTCGATGATCGTGCGCTCGAACGCATTAAATCGCAGCCTCCGGTGGTTGCCAAGCCGGAAGAAAAACCGGTTGTAGAAGAACAACCAAAACCACAACCAGAGGCAGAGGCTCAGCCAGAAGCAGCTCCTGAAACAGGTGGGATCCAGGTGATCGGCAAAATCGATCTCGATAAGCTGAACACACGTACCCGTCCTGACAAACGCAAGAAAGAAGACGGTCCGATCGACAAATCCGACTATCCGAAACAGGCAACCGAAGAACCTGCCGCGGCAGAAAAACCGGTTGAAGCCAAGCCGGAACCTGCAGCGAAAGAGCCGGAAGCAAAAGAAGAGGTGGAAACCATTCGTGCTGAAGCGAAAAAGCTCACAGGTCCTACCGTTCTCGGAAGAATCGAATTACCGGTTGAAAAACCGAAATCCGTTGGTTCATCCCGTCCAGGCGACGACCGCAAGAAACGCAAACGCATCAAAACCCAACCGGAAAAACCGGCAGCTGGAGCAGCTGGCGGCGGACCGGGGCAAAATCGCCCTGGAGGCGGTGGAGGTGGCGGCAACCGTCAGGGTGGTGGCTTTACCAAGTCGCGTTTCGACAAACCGGCCGTTTCCGAGCAGGATATCCAGAAAGAAATCAAAGATACGCTCGCCCGATTGTCTTCCGCAGGAGGAAAATCCAAGAGCTCCAAAAACCGTCGCGCCAAGCGTGACCAATTCGCAAGCCGTCGTGAGCAGGAAATGCTCGAAGCGGAATTGCAGGAAAAAGTACTCAAGCTCACGGAATTCGTAACCGTTTCCGAGCTTGCGTCCATGATGAACGTTTCACCGACACAGGTTATTTCGGCTTGTATGTCACTCGGAATTTTCGCCTCGATCAACCAGCGCCTCGACGCAGAGACGATCCAGATCGTAGCAGAAGAATTCGGTTTCGAAACGGAATTCGTTTCGGCAGAAGTGCAGGAAGCGATCCCGGAAGTGGAAGACAAGGAAGAAGACCTCGTTTCACGTCCGCCGATCATCACCGTAATGGGTCACGTTGACCACGGTAAAACATCCCTGCTCGATAAGATCCGTAACGCCAACGTAACCGAAGGCGAAGCAGGAGGAATCACCCAGCACATCGGTGCGTACTCGGTAACGCTCAAAGACGGTCGCAAAATGACCTTCCTCGATACACCGGGTCACGAAGCCTTTACCGCGATGCGTGCACGTGGTGCCCAGGTAACCGACGTTGCGATCATCATTGTAGCAGCAGACGACGACGTCATGCCGCAAACCAAGGAAGCGATCTCGCACGCCCAGGCAGCGAACGTTCCGATGGTGTTTGCCATTAACAAGATTGATAAGCCGGGAGCTAATCCCGACAAGATCCGCGAACAGCTTTCCGCGATGAACATCCTCGTGGAAGAATGGGGTGGGAAATACCAGTGCCAGGAAATTTCGGCCAAGCAGAACCTCAACATCGACGAATTGCTCGATAAGGTATTGCTCGAAGCGGAAATCCTTAGCCTGCGCGCCAATCCGAATAAAAATGCCGTTGGAACAGTGATCGAATCATCACTCGACAAAGGAAAAGGATACGTGACCAACATGCTCGTACAGGCCGGTACAATGAAGATCAGTGATGTTGTGCTCGTAGGTCGTAACTATGGCCGTGTGCGCGCCATGCACGATGAACATGGTAAAATATTGAAAGAAGCAGGGCCAAGCCAGCCGGTTTCCATTCTCGGTATCAACGGTGCGCCAAGCGCGGGTGACTCGTTCCACATTATGGACGACGAGCGCGAAGCGAAATCCATTGCTTCCAGAAGAGAGCAGCTGTACCGCGAACAAGGTCTGCGTACGACCAAACACATCACACTCGATGAGATCGGTCGCCGTCTGGCAATTGGAGACTTCAAGGAATTGAACCTCATCGTTAAAGGTGACGTGGACGGTTCCATCGAAGCACTTTCCGATTCCTTGTTGCGTCTGTCGACAGAAGAAATCCAGGTGAATATCGTTCACAAAGGCGTTGGTCAGATTACCGAGGCCGATGTAAACCTTGCTTCCGCATCCGATGCGATCATCGTTGGATTCCAGGTTCGTCCTTCCGTTTCAGCACGCAGGCTGGCAGAGCAGGAGCAGATCGATATCCGTCTGTATTCTGTAATCTACAAAGCGATCGAGGAATTGAAAGCGGCAATGGAAGGAATGCTTTCTCCGGACATCGAAGAAAAAGTTACCGGAACAGCAGAAATCCGCGAAACGTTCGAAATCACCAAAGTGGGAACCATTGCCGGTTGCTACGTTACCGATGGTACGATCAAGCGCAGCTCGAAAGTGCGTGTGATCCGCGACGGTATTGTGATCCACAGCGGCTTGCTCGGATCGCTCAAGCGTTTCAAAGACGATGTAAAAGAAGTGAAAAACAATTACGAATGTGGTCTGAACATCGACAAGTTCAACGACATCAAAGTGGGCGACCTCGTGGAAGCATACGAAGAAGTTGAAGTTGCACGTAAGCTGTAATTGAAAAAGATAACACAGAAAAGGCCGGTCATCCGGCCTTTTTTCGTTAGTTTGATTTTGTATGGAAAAGCTGTCGGCCCGTCTGTTGGAACTAGTGGAAGCATTGCCGCTTCGAAACGGTTTGCGCGTACTGGAAATCGGTTGCGGCCCGGGCGCGGCTGCCCGTGAAATTGCCCGTCGCATTGGAGACGGGCATGTGCTGGCGATCGATCGTTCTGCCAAAGCCATACAGCTGGCTGAAAAAGCAGCTTCAGAGGAAATTGCAGCCGGACGTTTGACGTTTCGCCAGGCGGCTATTGAGCAGTTCGAGCTGGAAGAAAACGAGCCACCTTACGATATCGCATTCGCCGCTCGGGTGGGCGCTTTGGATGGCCGGCATCCGGAAATTGAACAGCAGGCCTTGAAACAAATCGCCAAAGCATTGACGCCGGATGGAAAGCTTTTTATCGATGGTGGAAATCCGCTGAAGGAATTGTCGTTGACGAACTATCG
This sequence comes from uncultured Flavobacteriales bacterium, assembly GCA_946482515.1. The sequence goes on from CAMLRS010000010.1 coordinate 24,429, forward strand.
TTGATCGTCTATGGGACTTACTTTTCTCCACAGCATCGAAACAGAGCGATAGAGCATACAACCCACACAAAAAGCCAGCAGCGATTCCAGCAAGGCAAACACGATCAGCGTGGAACCGAGTGTCAATTGAACGACCAACGACAGCTGAAGGATTTGTACCAGTAAAATGACGCTGATCACAACGAAGCCAAGTGTTGCGGCAAAGCGTTTCGGTGCTTCATCGACCGGTTGCCTGGGAAGGTTTAAGACAGCTGCGATCTGTTCAGCGAGCAGTCGCAATGCACTGTAAGAAACCAGTCCGAATGCCCGCAATGCAAAATCGATCCACAGGATCACCGTGAGCTCGACGCAATCGAGGAACAGAGCGGGAGTGGCCAGAACAACCACCACGCCCGCAATGATCCTGACGATCTGCTCATCCACTTTTCTGCCGTTAACCGGGCAGCCTGGAATGCTTGATTTCCCCATCTATCAAACATTCGGTTGAGGTGTCAGACGCAGATACGGTTTTACTTCCTTAAATCCTTTCGGAAAGCGCGCCGGGATATCTTCGGTTTTGATGGCCGGAACCACCACGACATCTTCGCCCTGCTGCCAGTCGGCCGGAGTGGCCACGCTGTAATTGGCGGTCAGCTGCAACGAATCGATCACGCGCAATACTTCATTGAAATTACGACCCGTGCTGGCCGGGTAGGTGATGATCAGCTTGATTTTCTTGTCAGGCCCGATCACAAACAACGAGCGAACTGTGAACGTTTCTGAGGCATTCGGGTGGATCATGTCGTACAGGTTTGCCACGCTGCGGTTTTCATCCGCGATGATGGGGAAATTGACTGTTGTTTGCTGTGTTTCGTTGATGTCGCTGATCCAGCCTTTGTGCGATTCGACGCTATCAACCGACAACGCCAGCACTTTCGTGTTACGTGCGACAAATTCCTGCGCCAGTTTTGCCGTCTTGCCTAGCTCGGTGGTGCAAACGGGTGTATAATCTGCCGGGTGGGAAAAGAGAACGCCCCACGAATCGCCGAGGAATTCATACAAGTTCAGGGTTCCAATGGAGCTGTCTGCTGTAAAATCGGGTGCTGTATCGCCAAGTCGTAATGCCATGATGTTGGATATGAAATTAATAGTCTATTTAATCTATCAAATAAGTAGACAAATGTAATAATTGAAGTTGAACCTGCAAGCATTATTTTCTTTTTCGAGAAGGACAGGAGTGAAAAAACGCAGCCAAACAGTACGGCATTCCGCAAAATTCGACGGTTGTGTACGGCTTTCTGCAACAGCTGCCAAAACCTCGCCGGTATCTTTACCAATGAAAGTTAACGAGTTGATGGTTTATCGACGGATTCTTTTTAGACAGACAATTTTTTACGTACTTAATACTTGCAAATATCCTTTGCTGAATCGGAATGGAAAATTTAGCTATCCTCATACCGTTCTTCTTGCTGCTTGCCCTAAGCGAATGGTGGCTGACGCGCAGATCGAAGCCCGGTCAGTTCTCGAAAGAAAATACCTTGCTGAATATCTGCATCGGTGCAATTGACCGGATTTTATCGCTGGCCAGCTTCGCACTTTTTTTCCTGGCGCTCGATTTTGTCTATACGCATTTTAGGATCTGGACACCCGCCCAAACGTGGTATCACTGGGTATTGGCTTACATCGCCGTTGATTTCGTTTCATACTGGTACCACCGGTTTTCACACCGCATCGCGATTTTGTGGTGCGGACACGTGACCCACCATTCCTCGGACCATTTCAACCTGACAAACGGTTTTCGCACGTCGCCTTTCCAGGGACTTTACCGCATTCCTTTCTGGATGGTGCTACCCATTTTGGGTTTTTCGCCGGAAGTATTACTGGTAACGTTCATCATTTCCGGGTTGTATGATTTCTTCCTCCACACCCAGAATTTCCCCAAAATCCGGTGGATAGAGCTGATCCTGATCACACCATCGCTGCACAAAGTCCACCACGGAAAAAACGATATTTACATCGACAAGAATTACGGCTCAACCTTCGTTATCTGGGACAAACTATTCGGAACCTTCCAGGATGAAACCGAGCCGGTGGAATACGGAATTCTGAGCAAAGATTACCGCGACGGCGATCCGCTGGATGCCATCTTTCACCACTACAAATACCTCTGGGTGCTGATGAACCATTCGATCTCATGGAAAAACAAGCTCAAGCTGTTATTAATGCCACCCGACTGGCTTCCCGATGAGGTCGACCGCAATGCGGAATTGTATACGATTGAAACGCTGGCACCGAAACGTCAGCAGCTCATCTATGCGATCGGTCAGTTTGCTGCATCGGCCATCGGAATCATGGTTATGCTGATTTTTGAAAAAAACGTTTCACTCACCAATTTCAGCCTGTACGCCGGATTTTTCCTCACAGGTATGATCGCGGCCACCCGTATTTTGAACCAGCGGGCAAGCATGCGCCTGCGAAGAAATGAGTTGGTTCGCAACCTCCTGTTTGTATTGTTCTTTGCCGGTATGTATTATTTCGGGGAAAGCCCGGTCAACTTCCTTTACGGTTTGCTGACGGCGTTTACGTTTGCTTTGTGGTCGATGACGCTTCCGAAAGCGGCAGCCGCCTATCCGTCAATGGAATAAATGTTAATTTTAAAACACCATTGACCATCTTATGCGATTGAACTGTTTACTTCTCTTTTTCCTCCTTTTGTTGTTTTCTTCCAAGCCTGTTCTCGCACAGGAAATCAGGCATTCATTTGAACCCGATGAGCAGGCATATCACACACCTCCACCGGAGAAATACTCCATTGTGGGCAGCGGAGGTTATTGTGGCGTTGTCGAAAAAGACCTTACAGGGGTAAAATCACCCATTGAAATTCTGCCAGCTGTTTACATTCGGATTTCCATCATCCATGATTCATATGTCATCCTCGAGGACAAGGCGGGACAGACCGGCCTTTACAATTTGCATTCCAGGAAACTGATTGTACCGATGACGAAGCAGCGGATCACCGAGGATCACAATTTCCTGCTTGTAACTGATCAACAGGGAAAGATTGCACTTTACGGGTTTTCCAAAGGGGAGCTCATGAAGCTTAGCGAAGACACATTTGATCGGCTCCGGTTTACCGATGAGGGAATACTGGTGCAAAAAGACGGTCACTATGGTATATTCGATTCTGAAAACAAAGCCTACCTCATTCAACCGGTTTACGATTCCATCATAAGGACGCTTATTCACGAAACTTATGATCGCAGCAACAACTGGCAGGTGCGTCAGAATGGGCGTTATGGATTAGTCGGCGCTGACGGAAAAGAACTGATAGCTCCCGTTTACGATTCACTTGCGGAAGGAAAAGCACATATCGCAGGTTGGTCGGGAGGCCGGCTGACTATATACACCCAAGACGGATCAAAGAAGCTCACTAAAAAAGCCAAAGCCATTAAGTTTTACGACAAGGTGCTGGCCTACCAGGACGCGAAAAAATCCAAATGGGGATTGCTGACACCAGACCTGGGCGATCTGCTTTTACCGGAATACGACTCGATCGGCTTTGGAGGTTTCTCCGACCCTTACGATGAGGGAGCGACTTCGGGATTGCTATTCTTTGCTCAAAATTCCCGGCAGCTGGAAATGATCAAATACAGAGACAGTACGACCAAAAGTGTCGTAGTGCAAGGTGGAGTCATACTTCGTAGTTATCAGGATGCATTTATTGTCCGGAAGCAAGGGAAGCAAGGTGCTTTTGACCGGAAGCTGCGGCAGATCTGTTTCTTCGAGTATGACGTGCTGTACCCGTGGATGTGGTTTGAAAAAGGAAAAACAAAGGAAGGACTGGCTGGTCGAAAAGGGGAAATAACCTATATTCTTTCAAAAGGTATTTCGGTCGATTCCATCATTGCCGATTCGCTTGCGCTGCTGGATGTTAATGGCTTTCGTGCGATCCGAGATGGGAAATATGCACTGGTGCGGCGTTTGGATGCCTATCACAGTGGCTTTGTGTACGACTATATCGCATACAGCTGGGCAAAATCAAGTGCCAGGCAATACCTGTACCGACGCGGGAATTACTACGGCTATCTTACGAGCGAAGGAAAGTGCGTAGACAGCGTAGTCATTCCTCCTAAAGGCGTAGCCACCCTGGACGAATTACCCGAAGCATTCGTAGCGGCGCTGAAGGCAGACAACGATTCGATACTGAGACGTTTTGCCTGGCAAATGACACCGGATTACGGCACTTACGAATTCCTTGAAAAGCATTCCATTGACTTCCGTGGCTTCAAAAACAATTTTGCTTTTTACGCAGTTTCGTCATCGGCGGATGAATATTTCAATGTGCTGCGATCTTTCCAGGAATCGTTGAAGAACCACAACCTGCTCCAGCAGCTCACCACAACCGGTTTTAAGAAAGCCTATGGCACAACCACCCTAAAAGGCATTCGGGTACAGGCAACAGAAAGTCCGGTCGTGCTCATAGCCGGTGACACCAGACTGGAGTTCAAATTGGGGGAGTTGGTCCTGATTGGCGGACAGGTAAAATCCTTCACTAAACCACGTCAGCTGCATTAGTGTGAAGCTCATGACGAAATTTTTTGCTTTTGAACGGGCGTGACCTGAACATGTTTACTTTTACGGCATGTTAGCACCGGGTGCAAAAGGTTGGATCGCGAAGTATTTCCAGTTAGTGGAAACAGGGAAGATTCAGCTTTCATGGGAACAACCGCCGAAACTGGAAATCCACCAGTTCAATCACCATTTCCTGGCGCAATCCGGAATTGTATTCGGTTACCCGTCACAGCTGCTGTTTGCCACAGAGCTCAATCATTCCAAATGGACGAAAGACGAAACACTCACCGTGTTGCTGTTCGAGGCGCAGCTGTTCACCTACATGCGCGTCAAAGGAAAAGAGAATTGCGACAAGGATGCGTTCATTTCCGATCTGATCCGCTTTTACAAAAAGCACCGCGTTAAATCGATCGGTTCACTGCTGGGCTATTTGTTCAAGGAAAGCAAGGAAGAAAAGATCGAGCGTGTACTCGCTAAACGTACGGAAGTTCCCAAACACCTCGCCAGCACGAAATCGTGGATGAGCTACCTCAACAATGCGTTCGTTTACCTCGACGTATTGCTCTTCGAAGAGTTCCTGGTAACGGAAGATCAATCGCGTTTCGATTACCAGCAGCTGGCCATCCTGGCGCTGGCCATTATTTCCCTTTCGGCCTATTCCGACGGTGAAATCGAAGAAACCGAAAAAGTGATCTTCGATACGTTCCTGGTGTCGGCCGATCTGGATGGCGACGAACGGGAAATCGCCAAGCTGCGTTTCCGCGAAGGCATTTCGCTCAATGAACTGACAGCCGAAATGATCGATTCGTGGTACTTCAAGCGCTACCTGCTCGATCTCTCGACGCTGACGATTTATTCCAACCACGAAGCCATCACCGAAGAAAAAGCATTCCTGCAGGAACTGTGCAGCTGGCTTACATTGAAAGAAAGCGACCTCAATGAAGCGCTGGTGAGTTCACAGCAATTTGTGCTGCAGAACAACCGTTACGTGGCATTTTTACAGGATGCGACTTCCGTGGAGCTGATGGTCGACAGCATTTCCAAGCGCTGGATCCGTATCCTGGGCCGCAACAAAGACAAGCTGGCCACGGAGCTGCGCCAAAGCAAAGAGCTGGTGTATTTGATCCGAAAATCGGCCAGTAAAGAGCTGACCAAAGAAGAAAAGGAAAAAGTGAAAACCCAGTTTATGGACATTGTGAAAACGATGCCGTCGCTGGCGATTTTCCTGTTGCCGGGCGGAGCGTTATTGCTACCGATCGTGCTGCGGATTATTCCGAATCTGGTGCCTTCGGCTTTTCGTGACAACGAAGTCGATGAGTAATTTCACATCGTAAATAGCTTATGAACTTCTAGAATTATCTTTACTAACAGTCATTTAGAGGATTGATTTGGTGGGATTGAGCTTGTTAATAACCACTAAGTAATTGTTGATAACTCGAGTTATTTTTTTTAAAAAACCACGAAACTATAGTGAACATTTCTATTTTTGCGCGAATACTAATTACTATTGGCACAACTTCTTACAAAATCCGATCTAAATCTACAAGCTGCAGAGATGTTAATTCGGAACAGTCTATACGCGCCAAGTGTCCACTGTTCGTATTATGCTATGTTCCAAATATTGAAACATAAACTAGTGAAGAATTTAGGGATCGATTATGAAAGATTGGAAAAAGACATTCGATTAAGTGTAGAAAATACACATGTATACACGATCAATAAATTTATTGAAGTTTTAAAAAAGAAGAATCAGGACAATCGAGACGCTCGCAATTTGAAAAATACAATAAATGATCTAAAGGCATTAAGAATAGAATCTGATTATCACAATTTACAAATTGATAGTATTAAAGGTGATAGCGCCTTGAGAAAGAGTAAAGAGATTATACAAAAAATTAATAAGGACTTCTAAATATGGAATCTATAAAATATATCATGGAGAAACTTAGGGAGTTCTCAGTTTTTTTTCCAAACCTAGAGTTTAGATATGAATATAGATATAGTATTCACTTGCATATTATCGAAGTTAATCCGGATTTTTCATTTAAGAATGATACTCTATATATAGATTCTGAAATCCAATTTGAAGAAGAATTCTCTCGAATATTTCCGGCTGAAGAAATTCTATTTATTTCAGAAGATTCTTTAACGAAGATAAAAGATCCGATTTTAGAATTAGGCGGGACTACTTCTACAGATACAGAAAAAATGAATTATTCGTTGACTATGTCTTTCTCCAGCTTCTTTGCAGGGTCAATGGAAGATGCAGTCTTTAACGATTGTGAAGATTACAGCTTAGCTGCATAACATGGAAAATAAAGCTTCTTTTCAGTTTAATAAGTTCATTGTCAAGAAATCCTTCATCGAACTGAAGGAGTTTAATATTTCTGATAATCCAGAATTACATATAGACTTCACGCCTTCAGGCGTATTAAATCGTGCTAATTCTACATTTGAGTTGGAATTAATTTTGGATATCAAAGACATTAGTGGTGGAATTAGTATCCATGTGATTTCTACAGGAAACTTTAGATTCGAAAATATAGATGACAGTAACAATGAGAACTACCTGTTCCTTAATGCACCTGCGATAATGTTCCCTTACATTAGGGCTTACATATCAACGTTGACAGCGTTATCTGGAATTGAGCCGTTGTTATTGCCGACATTGAACTTAAGTCGTTTAAAAAACAAGTTGGCAGATAAAATCGTAAGAATCGATTAACAGAATATTTGTTCTTTTCTCGAATTCTTTCTATAGAATAAAAATCCCCGATCGCTTTCACAACCGGGGAATCTGATTTATTGCTGAAATCAATTAGTTCAGGGAACCGATCATTTTGGACGGATCCACGATCTGGTCGTATTCCTCTGCCGTTACGTGTCCGAGACCAACAGCTGCTTCTTTCAGCGTAGTGCCGTTCTTGTGCGCATATTTCGCGATCTCGGCCGCTTTGTAGTAACCAATCTTCGTGTTGAGGGAAGTCACCAGCATCAACGAGTTCTCGAGGTGTTTCTGTACGTTCGGCAGGTTCGCTTCGATACCATCGGCGCAGTTCACAGCGAATGAAACACACGCATCCCCAAGCAGGCGGGCAGACTGCAATACGTTCGCAGCGATCACCGGCTTGAATACGTTCAGCTCGAAATGACCGTTGGAACCGGCTACGGCTACCGTCATGTCGTTACCCATAACCTGGGCGCACACCATGGTCAATGCTTCCGGCTGTGTAGGGTTTACTTTGCCCGGCATGATAGAAGATCCCGGCTCGTTGTCAGGAATGATGATCTCACCGATGCCGCAGCGCGGACCGGAAGACAACATACGGATGTCATTGGCGATTTTCATGAGCGCCACGGCGCTGCGCTTCAGCGCGCCCGACAATTCTACCATGGCATCGTGAGCAGCAAGCGCTTCGAATTTGTTGGCAGCTGTAATGAACGGGTGGCCGGTAAACTCAGCGATTTTCTTCGCTACCAGTACGTCGTAGCCATTCGGGGTATTTAATCCTGTTCCAACCGCTGTTCCACCCAAAGCCAGCTCTTGTACAGCTACGAGGGCGTTGTTGATCGCGCGGAGGGAGTTGTCGATCTGTGCTACATAACCGCTGAATTCCTGTCCGAGTGTGAGCGGAGTAGCGTCCATGAAGTGCGTACGACCTGTTTTCACGATGTCTTTGAACGCAACCACTTTCGACTGAAGTGAATCGCGGAGACGCTTCATGCCCGGGATCGTTACTTCGACCGTCATTTTATATGCAGCGATGTGCATAGCGGTCGGGTAGGTATCGTTGGAAGACTGCGACTTGTTCACATCGTCGTTCGGGTTCAGGACCTTCTCTTCATCGAGGAGCGATCCGCCCTGGATAACGTGTCCGCGGTTCGCGATCACTTCGTTGCAGTTCATATTGGATTGCGTTCCGGAACCTGTTTGCCAGATCACCAGCGGGAATTCAGCATCGTGCTGGCCCGTCAGGATTTCGTCGCAGACCTTAGAAATGAGATCGCGCTTCTCTACCGGCAGAACACCCAGCTCGTGATTGGCGTGTGCGGCGGCTTTTTTCAGGTAGGCGAATGCGTGTACGATCTCGACCGGCATAGAACCTTCCGGCCCGATTTTGAAGTTGTTGCGTGAACGCTCGGTTTGCGCGCCCCAATACTTGTCGGCAGGTACTTTCACCTCGCCCATCGTATCTTTTTCAATTCTGAAATCCATTTCTATGGTTGTTTATGATTTATTACTATTTTTACCCCGTAAATGTTGAAACCGCCTGTTCTGACAGCTTCGAAAGACAGGCACAAAAATAACACAAGATGAGTATTTTCGGAATTGTACTGTTTCTTTTAATTGGTGGGATGGCGTTTTGGATGCTCTTGTTCCTGCTCGGATTCATTGTTCCTTACTGGATTACTTTGGGTGTTGGACAACAACTGCGCCCGAAGAAGGTATTTGAAAAAGAAGAAGAGGGAAATTAATTCCTTTTTATCACGATACGATACGCTCTCTGTCGAAAGATAGGGAGCGTTTTTTTGTTTCCGGTCTTTCGGTCTACAGTCCTTCTGTCTCCGGTCGTGTTTCAATTTCCGACTGCAGACTGACGACGGGCAGACAGGAGACTGAAGCTACCCTTCCCGCATCACCCGAATAACCCTCGCCACATCCTTTTCTTCGTAGCGGATGATCAGACGGAGCATCTGGCGGAACATATAATTCTTTGGTCGCTTGAAGGAATTGCCCAGTGCGGCGACATGCAGATCGAGGTTCCGGATCACTTCATTACGGTTGGTTGCCGGGGCTTTCCAGATCGTATTGGCTGAGACCCACGAAAAGCTGCGGGCCTTGCCAATGCTGAAATCGATCAGTCGTTCATCGGTGTTTTTCCCGGCCCAGTCGGCCAGGTAGAGCATGCGGGAAACCTTATTTAGCTTGCGCTGCATTTCCTGTGTAAGGGAAAACAGAATGGCATTGACGCGGTTGAAATCGGTTTGCAAAACGCCCAGTTGTTTTCCTTCCGAAACGTGAGCGGCCGCAATGGCCAGGTCGAGATTGATATGTGCGTTCATGCCGAGCACAATGTGCTGCGAAATGCACAGCGTATGTCCGGAGGTGTCGAAAGCCGCTTTCCAGGCAGCGCTTATGGGCTTTTTCTGCTGGTAATCGTTGTAGGCGCGAATGTAGAGGTTGGCAAAATACACGTCGAATGCTTCCATGCGCGGATTGTCTTCGAAGACGCCGTTATCGATATTGCGTTTGATTTCGGCCGTGGTGCGGCGGTAGAGGTAAGCGAAAAAAGCGTTCGGACTTTTCCGTTCAACGGACTCGTCGATGATGGCATCCAGTCTTTCGAGTACGCCGTCTATGGTTGATGGAAGCTCCATTGTGTTCAGTGCAATGATGGTTCGGCAAACCTACTAAAAATAGGAGAAGTACGGCGTTTTTCGATCCGGATTCCCGTTTGTGGCCGGAAAGGGTGATTTTTATTCAGTTTAAATGAGCTGTGAACACGCATTGTTGAAAAAAAGTACTATCTTTGTCGTCCATTTTAAAAATAAATACTGTTATGTACGCAATCGTAGAGATAGCAGGGCAGCAATTCAAAGTGCAAAAAGACCAAAAGATCTTTGTACACCGTTTGGCTGGCGATGCAGGTTCAAAAGTAGAGTTTGACCGTGTATTGCTCGTTGATAACGGAGGCAAGGTAAACGTTGGCGCCCCGGCTATTGCAGGAGCAGTTGTTTCTGCAGAAATTAATGATCACGTGAAAGGTGATTCGGTTATCGTTTTCCGCAAAAAACGTAGAAAAGGCTATGTGAAACGCAACGGGCACCGTCAGGCGCTTACGCAAATCACGATAACAGGTATTAAAGCGTAATTTTTCCCGATCGTCGGGAGTAAAAAATAGAAAACATGGCACACAAAAAAGGAGTCGGTAGTTCCAAAAACGGTCGCGAATCAGAAAGCAAGCGTCTTGGAGTGAAAATTTACGGCGGACAAGCTGCTGTTGCCGGCAACATCATCGTTCGTCAGCGCGGTACGCAACACCACCCTGGCAACAACGTAGGGATCGGAAAAGATCATACATTGTATGCATTGGAAGATGGTATCGTTGAGTTCCGTAAGAAAAAAGACAACCGTTCTTTCGTATCGGTTGTATCTTTTCCAGCGGAAGCGTAAGAAAGACTAAATTCAACACATTACGAGCGGATTCTGTTAAGAATCCGCTTTTTTATTTTCGACGGATTTCGTTAAATATTCATTAAGAACGTGTGAATATTCGATGAAAAATAGATTTTGAAAATCTTTTTAAGAGGTTAACAACTGTGATCGATACTTTGGGCCGAGTAAAATACTTCTGATTTGGAAGTATTTAAAAACACCTGTTATGCTCGCTACACTACTACGTGGATCCTCCTCGGTTATCCTCCTGTTTTTCACTTTTTCGCTCTCCGCGCAAACCGTTCTCGACTCACCCAAGCTTAATCGTGCCGTGTTAAGGTATTTCGATACCGAACGCATGCAGGCACTGCTTGCCGATTCCAATCGCGCGGCAAAAGTGATGTATTATTTCACCCAATCATTTCAAGTGGCCCAGATCGATTGCGCCAATTGCCCGATCGATTACGAAACTTTCTTCAACAACGACGTATTCAACGTGTATCAGTACGAAAGCCAGCGCCTGCCGTCGGCTCCCGTTACACTGAACTACCGCGATAAGTATGTTATAACGCTGGCACCGGCAGATGAAGTAACCGCTCACATTGGCGGGATCACGGTCTTCGAGCTCATCAGAGGAATTCCCTTCCGACCACTGCCGGTTTGGGTTTCAACGGGTAATGACGATGTCGATTTCCAGCAGTATAAAACCTCCCTTCTTGCCTGGAAGAACGATTTCCCTCAGGAATACAAGGAATTGCGAAAATCGCCGGGCCTGTTGAAGATCCGCTACATCCAGTTCCATGAAATGACTCCCGAACAGCGCACTGCTATTCTTTCACAATCAAATGCTTACCTCATTGTTGATGACGAAGTACTCTCCTATTAAGCACTTCACATTATAAAACCCTCTTATGAAAAAATACTACTCCTCCAGGCACTATGTGCTGCTCTCAGGCTTTTTGCTGCTTTCTTCTTCTTTCCTCGCCCAATGTGTACCGGCACCCGTTCCGAATAACGCCTGCTATCAATTCGTCATCAGCGACGACGACTTTTGCTGTGACTGGGCATGGGATGGCATGTGCCAGGACGCCTACGATGACTGTATCAGCGGCGGCGGTGGCGGTGGCGATCCGACAACCGGTGATTGCGAAGGCGCTATTCCGATCTGTACGAATGACCTCGCGTTTTCCATCGACCCGAACGGTTACGGGACGTTCGATGAGCTATGTATAGGATGTACATCCAATCCGTTAACCAATCCGGCCAGCGCGAACGATGGCTGTCTGCAAAACGGCGAGCTCAACAGTACGTGGTTTTCACTAGCGGTTGTTGGCGGTGGAACCTTGCAATTCAGTTTTGGCTCAGCCGGACCGGGAACCAACTGCTACGACTGGATCATGTGGCCGTACAATGCTAGTGCCTGTACCAATATCGATGCAGGAACTCATGCTCCGATCCGCTGCAACTGGAATTCTCCGTGTGAATCCTTTACCGGCCTGGGAACACCTCCGCCGGCAGGAGGCGATCCGGGCAATTTCGAGCCTACGTTGAACGTAGTGGCGGGCCAGCAATTCCTGATCTGTCTTTCCAACTGGAGTAATGCAGTTACCTCCCTTCCGCTCAACTTCTACGGAACGGCGAATATCCTGTGTGTTCCGTTGTCAGTGGAATTCGATTCATTTACCGCAGAATCCGAGCGTGGCTTTAACCTGCTGCGATGGACAACTTCCTCCGAAGTGAATTGCGATTATTTCGAAGTACAGCGCAGCAAAAACGGCAGCGAATTTGAAAAAATTGCCGTGATCGACGGACACGGAACGACGCTCGAGTCTTCTGCATACAAATATGAAGACTACGCTTATTATGACGAAATGACGTACTACCGCCTGAAACAGGTAGATTTCAACGGAGAAGCTCATTATTCGTCGATTCTTGTTGTAGCTCAGGAAGTTCCGGAGAAATTTGAAATTGTTAAAGTTTATCCAAACCCTGCTGAAGATCAGTTAAATGTGCATTTTTACTTACCGCAATCCGCTAAAACAACCATGGTTGTAAGCGGAATGAACGGAAGGGAATTGTTCCGGGAAACCAGGTACTACGGCAAGGGAGGAAACATTGTGCAGCTCTCTGTACAGGATTACCAGCCCGGGTTGTACATGGTAACCATCTGGGACGAAGAAACTCACAACCGGGATGTGGTTAATGTGAGTGTCCGCTAATCGGACTGGTAGTTCATGAATCCCGCTTATCTTCAGGTAGGCGGGATTTTTGTTTTCACTTCACCACAAAGGAGCAAAGATTCATTGCTTTACTGTGTTTGTTAAGAGAGCAAAGATGACAATCGTACAGGCAAGAATCAAACTACAATAGATAAATCCTACAGCTTTGTACTCAGTCAACAGACTAACAGCAAAATACCTTTGCTACCTTAAGCAGTATGGCTGAAAATTCCCTTTGCTCCTTTGTGGTGAAAGAAATCCTTAACTTTGCCCTCAAAAACACGAGAAAAGATGTTGGAAATAGCACGCATCAGAACAGACAAAGACGCCATCATTAACGGCTTGAACAAGCGGCATTTCGATGCCCGCCCGATCATAGACGAAATCCTGGAAAAGGATGAGCTCTGGAAAAAGAGCAAGATTTCGATGGAAAATGCGTCGGCGGAGATGAACAGCTATGCCAAAGAAATCGGCACCCTGATGAAGGAAGGGAAAAAAGACGAAGTGGAAACGGTGAAGGCAAAAGTGGCCGATCTGAAATCCACTGAAACTTCCCTGAAAGAGACGGTGCAGGAACTCGAAAAGAGCATTCAGCAGTTGTTGTACCAGTTGCCGAATGTACCGAACGAGCTCGTGAAAGCAGGAAAGAATGAGCTCGATAACGAAACTGTTGAGGAATTCGGCACTACGCCGCAATTGCATGCAGATGCTGTTCCGCATTGGGAGCTGACCAAGCGCTACAACCTCATTGATTTCGAGCTGGGAGTAAAAATTACCGGCGCCGGTTTCCCGGTTTACAGGGGGAAAGGAGCAAAGCTCCAGCGTGCGTTGATCCAGTTCTTCCTCGACGAAGCGGAGAAAGCAGGTTACGAAGAATTCATTCCGCCGCATGTGGTGAACGAAGCCAGTGCTTATGGAACCGGTCAGCTGCCGGATAAAGAAGGACAGATGTACCATATGGAAGTCGATGATCTGTATATGATCCCGACAGCAGAAGTACCGCTCACGAATATTTACCGCGATGTGCTCCTGCCGGATGAGCAGTTTTCCATCAAAATGACCGGTTACACACCTTGTTTCCGTCGTGAAGCGGGCAGCTATGGTGCCCACGTGCGTGGATTGAACCGTTTGCACCAGTTCGACAAGGTAGAGATCGTTCGCATCGAGCACCCGGATAATACCGAGAAAGCGCTTGGCGAGATGATAAATCACGTAAAAGGCCTGTTGGAAAAGCTGGGCTTGCAGTACCGTATCCTGCGTCTGTGTGGCGGCGATACCGGTTTTGCTTCTGCAATGACGTATGATTTCGAAGTGTATTCCGCAGCCCAGGAAAAATGGCTGGAAGTGAGCTCTTGTTCCCGTTTCGATACTTTCCAGGCAAACCGTCTGAAGCTGCGTTTTAAAACCGCAGATAAGAAAACCCAGCTGGCGCATACGCTCAACGGAAGTGCCTTGGCATTGCCGCGTATTATGGCCGCGCTGATGGAAAATTACCAGACACCCAACGGAATCATGATCCCGGATGTGTTGCACCGATACACGGGTTTCACGAAGATTGACTGATTACCGATTTTAATAGAAAAACCGAACGCCGTTCCCTTGTGAGCGGCGTTTTTTGTTTTGCAAAATGAAGCCCACACGTCCGCCGCGGCGGATTACGTTATCGCATTAATGTATTATTCATCAAAATAGAGGAAATAAAACGCCTCTACATTGTCGAGGTAAGCGCCATCGAAACCGACATTGAGCAAATGTTGCGTATAAGAATCGTCGTTGCCGTAAATGATTTCCTGCCATTCCTTTTTCCAGAACTTCACCCAGATTTCGTCCGCGTAACCGTCGTACTCTTTCTTCAGCCAGCGCGGTTTGTGCAGCTTCCAGTCATTGTTCCAATAGTAGCGGTATTTTTCCGCCGCACCGATGTTCATATAGGAAATCACCATGCGCGTTCCGCCGTTGGCTTTGGTTTTCAGCGAAGCCACTTCCGTTGCTGTAAGCCAGTCTTCGCCGTAAAACGCATCGATGATGACCAGATCGAAATTCGTCTGACGGATCGCTTCCAGGTAGCTTTCCTTATCCGCAAATCCGCTGGTGCTGATGAGGTACAGGTAATTCTGTGCATCCGAAAGCTGAAGGATGTTATTGTTGTTTTCCTGGTGAACGGTCGCCGGGATCTGCGTGTAATCGTAATTGGTCGAGCTGCGCGGAAACGCCCGGAAACCCGCATCGGTATTGTATTGAAACGATTGCGCGATATCGGCATCATTGCTCACGTAATCGGCTACAAAAACCGGGATGCGCTCGCGGGCCTGCAGCAAAATATCGAGCCGGTACTGATCGGTTTCGAAACCGCCGTTGTAAAACAATTCTTCCACGCCGATGCCGTCGATCGCGTTGAGCAGGCGCTCGTTGAATTCTTCGGCATTATCCAGGTCGTTGTAGAGCAATTCCACGCCGTTTTGCGGAATAATGGCAAAATCGGGATCCTGGTTTTTGGCAAAATCGCTGATGCTGATAATGAACTCCTGCATTTTATGCCCGGCGCGATTGGAACGCCGTTCTTTGGAACAGGCTGTGAGCAGCAGGAGCAGGATGAGCGGGAATAGGGCAGAGCGTTGCATAAAGTGTTTTCCCACAGAACGCTGTTACGATCCCATTTGTTTCGTTTCCCTGAAAATTCTCTCGATAGCTTCCCAGCAAACGGCCGCGGTATGGTCCCAGGAGAACAGGTTTCCGCGCTCGAGCGATTTTTCGGCCAACTTCTGGTATAAAGCCGGATCGGTCGCCAGTTTTTCCATTGCCTGCTGAATTTCCGCTACATCAAACGGATTGCAGTAAATGGCCGCGTCGCCGGCAACTTCGGGCAGACTGGTCTTATTGCCGCTGATGATCGGAATGCCGCACTTCATGGCTTCGGCCAGTGGAATGCCAAATCCTTCGAAATAAGGAACAAACACCAGGCTGTGTGCCGAGCCCATCAGTTTGGTCAGCACTTCCAGTGAAACGTGACCGGTGAAATGAATGCGTTGCCGAACGGTTTCGTCCAGTTCAGGAAGGTTCAGCTGCTTGTTTTTCCAAAGCGCTTCGCCGGCGATCAATAAATCGATCTCGTCATTTCCGGCGGCAAAACGACTGAAAGCTTCCAGCAAACGACCCACATTCTTGCGCGGATGCAACGAGCCGACGAAAATAAAATACGGTTTCCCGTTGGCGTATTGCTTCCGGGTAGCGGCGATCGTATCGTCATCGAGCGGAACAAAAGCTTCCGCAGCGCCGTTCCAGCCCACGCTCACGCGCTGTTCGGGAATGCCATAAGTGGAGCAGATATCCTGTTTCGAATAATGGGAAACGGTGACAATGTGAGCCGCTTTCTTCGCAAATTTCGGGAAGAAGCGTTTGAGATACAAGCGCGGTTGTGTGGGAATATCCTGCGGGTAATGCTCGAAATTCAGATCGTGGATCACGGCGATTTGCGGAACATCCGAACCGAGCGAAAGGTAGCCATCAGGCGAAAAGAACACATCGGCACGGTGGCGCTTCAGGGCTTTTTTCACCGACCATTCGAACCAGGCATAAAACAAAACCGGGTGACGGGCCTGCGGCGACAATACGATGGGCGTTACATTCGGACCGAACACAAAACGCTGATCGTAAGGACGGTCGAAGAAAAACAGAAATTCGTGTTCCGGATGTTGTTCCACGAGCCGTTTGGTCACTTCGTAAGTGTACCAGCCGAAGCCTTCCATTCGGGAAGTAAGCAGGAACCGGGTGTTGATCGCAATCCGCATGTTTCAAAAGTACGGATTCGATTTTAGGACGTCAAGATATTAAGACATCAGGATTTCAAGACATCAGGATTGGATGACTGAATACTGACCGACCGGAAACTATTAAAAGGCCTGAGTTATTCCAACTTTTCCTAAATTCGCGGCATCTTTGTAAAAGATGAAGAACCAGATCAAATATATACTTCAAAAAACACTGGGTTTACAAACCTATCTGTATGTGTTCGCGCTGTATAAGATCCGCACGCTTCGTTCCGATAAAAAGGAAAACGACTTCTTCACTTTTCTTTCCTTGCTCAAAGACGGCAAAGGCGATGTACTGGATATCGGGGCCAACCTGGGTATCATGACGGTGCATCTGGCGCATCACCTGCCGAATTCCACCATCCATGCTTTCGAGCCCATGCCGGCCAACGCCAGTATCCTGAAACGCATCATTGCCAAGTTCGGTCTGAAAAAGGCGAAAATCCACGAAGTGGCGCTCGGCGATCATTCCGGAAGGGTGAAAATGGTATTGCCGATGAACGGTTCAACGGTTATGCAGGGCCTCAGCCACGTAAAGCATGAATCCATTACCGAATGGAACGAAGGTAAAGAAGTGGAAGTTCCGCTCGATATGCTCGACAACGTATTGAACGGCCAGGTGATCCAGGGAATCAAGATCGACGTAGAGAATTTCGAATACTTTGCACTGAAAGGGGGAGAACGGATCCTCACGACCCACCATCCGATCATTTACGCGGAGCTGTGGGACAATGAAAACCGTCAGCAGTGCTTCAAATTGCTTGAAGGATTCAATTATTCCATTTTTGTGGCAGGTAAGCACGGCTTGGAGCGTTTTCGCCCGACCCACCACCGGACTCAGAATTTCATTTTCGTAGCGGAGTAACGAACCGGATGCAGCAAGTATTTCTCAGAGGTCTCATCATTACGCTTGTTCTCAATTTATTGGTGAAACCAGCCACGATTTTCGGCGTCGATGTCGTGATGCAAAATAAGCTGGGCTCTGAAACCTACGGGATTTTCCACACCTTCCTTAATTTCACTTTCCTCTTCAGCATGCTCCTCGATATGGGCATCACGAACTTCATGACACGGCTCATCGCGCAGCATCCGCATTTGATCCGGCATTACAGCAATCAGCTCTTTACCCTGCGAAGCGTGCTGGCGCTGGTGTATATCATTCTGACCACGGTATTGTATTTTGTGATCGATCTGCCGCTGCAATACTGGTGGGTGCTGGCTTTGCTGATCCTGCACCAGGTGAACATCAATACCGTGAACTACGTTCGCGCTTACACCGGCGGCTTGCTGCGTTTCGGAATGGACGCTGTGTTGTCGGTGATGGAACGCTCCATTTACTTTGTCCTGGGATTGCTGATGCTGTATACGACGCTGGTGCACCGACTCTCGCTGGAATGGTTCGTAGGCATTTTCGTCGGGGCGTCGTTCCTTTCGCTCATTTTTGCCTTCTTCGTCTACTTTTCCATCGTTGGCTTTCCACGCTGGAACTGGAACCACATATTCTTCCAGGCGATTTTCCGGAAATCCCTTCCTTTTGCGCTGCTGGTGATTCTGATGATGCTTTATTCCCGCCTCGATGCGGTGTTCCTGCAACAATTGCATGCAGATGGCGCCCGGCAGGTCGGTTATTACGTACAAGGTTTCCGCCTGCTCGATGCCTGCTGGATGTTCGGGATCCTGTTCGGTGCGTTGCTGCTGCCGGTTTTCTCGCGATTATTGAAAGAAAAAAGCAGCGTTTCGGGTATTACGACCACCGCATTGAACATCCTGGTGAGCGCCGGCATCCTGATGATCGCCATGACATTCGGCATGATCAAGCCCTTGTTCGATGCTTTGTACAGCGATGCCACAGAAGTTTCCTACCAATCGTGGATTTTCCTGGCGCTGGCCTTCGTCCCGATGTGCTTCACCATCGTATTCGGTACCTTGCTCACGGCTAATGGCAGTCTGCGCCAATTGAACATCATTGCATTATCCGGCTTCCTGCTGACGGTGATCCTGAATTGCATTCTTGTACCGTTTTATGGCGCTTTGGGAACAGCCATCGCTACATTTACCACGCAGCTCACAGTGGGGATTCTGCAATGGTTCATCGTGCGCTATTCCATGAACATTCGACTGGCGCACCTGACCTGGACCAAATTGTTTGTGCTGAGCATCATTATGGGCGCTTTGCTCTGCGGCAAGCTGTGGTTCGATTGGAGCATTCTGCTTTGGATACCGCTTGTGATGGGCGTCTGGACAGTGCTGATCTTCGGTCTTCGCATCATCGATTTCCGTTCGCTGATGAAGCTGGTAGCGAAAAACGAAAGCTCGCTGGAAGTGTTGGATAATTGATTCCATGCACGCATTCCGTTTCTGTTTTTATCTTTAGGGTTTCAATGTCAGGCAAGAAAAACATACTCGTTACCGGAGGGGCCGGTTACATTGGCTCTCATACCGTTGTAGAGCTGATCGCCAAAGGCTACGAGCCGGTGATTCTCGATAATTTTTCCAATGCGCGGCCGGTGATCCTTTCCCGGATCGAAGCCATTACCGGAACAGCCATTCCCTGCGAAGAAGGCGATTGTACCGATCCTGTTTTCCTGCGCAGCCTGTTTAAAAAATACACCTTCGCCGGTGTGATCCATTTTGCAGCTTTCAAAGCCGTGAACGAATCCGTGAAAGAACCGCTGGCGTATTACCACAACAACCTTTCGGGATTGATCTACCTGCTGGAAGTCATGCAGGAATTTGGCGTCGATCAGCTGGTTTTCTCTTCGTCGTGTACGGTTTACGGAACGCCAGTAGGCACACGAACGGTGGATGAATCCACACCGCTGGGCACACCGAATTCACCTTACGGCTGGACCAAATGGATGTGCGAGCAGATTATCCGCGATACGGTTGTTGCCTCACTACAGCTCAAAGTGGTGCTCCTGCGTTACTTCAATCCGGTGGGCGCACACGAAAGTGGCCTGATCGGTGAGTGGCCGCAGGGAACGCCGAATAATATTCTGCCTTACATCACGCAGACAGCAGCCGGGAAGCTCGAGCAGCTTACCGTATTCGGCGACGATTACGATACGCCAGATGGCACCTGCATCCGCGATTTCATTCACGTAGCGGACCTCGCCGATGCGCACATCAAAGCATTGGAATACCTCGATACAAACAGCGAGCTGGCTGTATTTAACCTCGGAACCGGCAAAGGAACTTCGGTACTGGAGCTGATCCATGCGTTTGAACAAGTAAGCGGAAAACCACTGAGCTGGAAATTCGGCCCCCGAAGAGCCGGTGACGTGGTGGAGATCTGTGCTGATGTTGAGCGGGCGCGAACCATCCTGAAATGGGAAGCCAAACGCACCGTCGTTGATGCCGTAAAAGATTCCTGGAACTGGGAACAAAAAAGAATCGCGGATGGCTTGTAACCGGCATATTCGCTTGCTGCTACTGCTGCTCATCGGTTGCATGGCGCAGCCTGCCCTGGCGCAATACGACGGCAAAGAGCCCGACGTGGCTTCGCGGCACCGCCCGGGATTCATGTGGTATTTTACCGGAAAGCGTCCTGCGGGAAAAAACAGCGCGCCGAAATACGACCGGTTCATGATCGATCTGACCTACCACGATTGGGTCAACGATTCAACAAAGCTCTTCAGTGCACACCCGGGATCGATCGGCTTCAACATTCACGCCATGCGCGATTTCCCGCTCACGCGCAACAATACCGTTGGGTTGGGCATCGGGCTTTCCTACCGTCATCAGCATATCCGTCACGATGGCTTGCTGCTCCGCGATTCGATGAACCGGGCAACGTTATTCGCTCCAAATGCTCTTCCGCAGCCCGATAAATCCGTTTTTGCCACAGATGCCTTTGCCATTCCGATCGAGCTGCGATTCCGTACGCCGCAATGGAAACACGTAAAGCTTCACCTCGGTTTTCATGTCGGCTACCGCGTACGCACACTTACCAAAGTCTGGAATGACGGTGATCGGGAAAAGAACAAGGATTTTTTCGACGATGAGCCGTTTTTCTATGGCGTTCACGCTCGCGTGGGTGTTCGCAACTGGGCTTTTTTCGCCGACTATTCGCTGGTAAAGCAGTTTTCTTCCGGCAACAGCACCTCGCTGAATCCCGTTTCGTTTGGGATTACGTGTTCGTTGTTTTGATCACGATAAAAAGGGCTGGTCATTTCCTCCCTTGAGGGAGGACTAAGGAGGGTGGCAGCAACGCCGATCCTGATCACCACCTCCCTCGATCCCTCCTCAAGGAGGGAGGCTAATCCACTGCTAACGAATCTTCATCTTTGCTCCTTTGTGGTGCGCAAATTTATTACTTTTGTCACATGCGTAATTTGATCGCTTTTTACCTGCGGTTTCGGATCTTTCTCGTGTTTGCTTTCCTGCAGGCTGTGGCGCTGTATACGTATTTTTCCTACTCTGAATTTCCCCGGTTACAGGCGCTTACCACGGCCTCTTCCGTGAACGCCGGCTTGCTCAAAACGCGCAACGATATTACCAAGCATTTCAACCTGTCGAGGACCAACAAACAATTGCAGTGGGAGAACATCCGCCTGCGTCAGCAATTGAAGCAATCGATGTACCAGCTGGAGAAGAATTACATCACAATCGACGATACGTCCTTTAAGCAGCAATACCAGTACATTGCCGGAACGGTGATCAACAACACGTTCGATAAGCGCGATAATTACATGACCATCGATATTGGCTCGGCTGATGGCGTTAAGAAAGGAGACGGTGTTTTTTCTTCCCGCGGCGTTATTGGTGTGATCCATACGTGCAGTGAACACTATTCCGTTGTAAAAACCGTCCTAACCAAAAACATCAACATTGACGTCATGCTCGAAGATGGCGGCGCGTTCGGTTTGCTGAAATGGAACGGACTGGATGCACGTCGCGGACAGATCACCGGTATTTCCAACGACATGGTGGTGAAGAAATGGACGAGAGTCGTTACGCGCGGAGGATCGGGCATTTTCCCACGTGGATTGCTCGTTGGACGCGTGGAAAGCAAGAAATTCATCGAAGGAAAGCCGCTCTGGGATATCACGCTGCGTTTTTCGGAAGATTTCCGCACCATTCAGCACGTGTACGTAGTCAAAAACCTGATGCAGCAGGAACTGGATAAGCTCGAAGAACAAATCCCTGCACAGCAGGAAGAAGAAGAACTGTAAATGGGAAGAATACTGATACATAGTTTCCGGTTTGCACTCTTCGTATTGGTGCAGGTGCTCATCCTCAACAACCTTGAGCTGGGCTGGGGCATTTACCCGATGCTCTATCCGCTGTTCCTGATGCTGCTGCCATTGAGCATGGGAACGGTTCCGTTGCTGCTGATCGCTTTCGTACTCGGCATTACCATCGATGCACTGTCCAATACCTTCGGTTTGCACGCTTCAGCTGCGGTTGTATTCGCTTATTTCCGCCCGTTGATCTTCAAGCTGTTTGAGCCGCGCGACGGTTACGAAAGCGAAGACGAAAGCACCGTTTACGCCCGCGGATTCCGCTGGTTTACCTACGTTTTCGGGCTGTTGCTGCTCATCCACCACACGTGGTTTTTCCTCATTGAATTATTCAGTTGGAACGAATGGCTGCTGCTCTTGCGTAAAATTGGTTTAAGTGTGCCACTTTCCTTTACGCTCAGCTGGTTAGTTCAGCTTATCTTTGTATCCGGGAAGAGAACTGAACGATGAACCTCGACGCGCGCAAATACGTCATACTTGTTTTCATCATACTGGTGGGATGCGTCTACCTGATTCGCCTGTTTTTCATGCAGGTGGTCGACGATTCCTGGAAACTGCGTGCACAGGAAATTGCTGAAAAACGCAAGGAAATCACGCCGCCACGCGGTATCGTCTTCGACCGCAAGGGCAAAAAGATCGTGACCAACCGCAGCTACTACAACCTGATGATGAAAGAAGAAGACATCAGGGATCTCGACACGGTTGCGTTTGCGAAATTGCTTGGCTGGACAACCGATGAGGTGCGTCAGCGGTTCAAAGACATCGTTAAAGGCGAAGGAACGTACAAGAACCCGCATACCGGCAAAATTCAGCTCAACTATCAGAAGCAGCGCGCTTATCCGTTCATCAAGGAATTGACCATCGATGAGATCACGCGTATTGCACCGCACCTCGAGAAATTTCCGGGCTTTTACGAAGATCTGACATCCATGCGGAGCTATCCGTATGCCGGAGCTGCGAATATTTTCGGCTACCTCTCCGAAGTGAACCAGGAAGAGATCGATGAAGATCCGTTCTACCGTCGTGGAGACAACATCGGCCGTGCGGGAATCGAACGCTATTACGAAAAAGAGCTCCGCGGACAGAAAGGAATCAAGTACATCGTTACATCGGCGCTCAACAACGCTATCGAATCCTACGCCGGCGGAAAATACGATACGATTGCCAAACAAGGTCCGCCGCTCACATTGGGCGTCGACATCGATCTGCAGGTTTACGGCGAACAGCTGATGGTGAACAAACGCGGCTGTATCGTAGCGATTGAGCCGTCTACGGGTGAAATCCTGGCACTTGTTTCAGCGCCGAGCTTCGATCCGAACCTGTTGGTCGGGAAACGGAACATCAGTATCAACTATCCGAAGCTGGTTACCGACGAAGGCAAGCCCTTGTATCCGCGTCCGCTGGCTGCGGAATACCCGCCGGGATCGATCTTTAAATTGCTGCAATCGCTTATTGGCTTGCAGGAAGGCGTGATCACTCCGGAATCAGGGTTCCCGTGTACGAAAAGCATGGTGGGCTGCCACAATCACCCGAACGCCAACAGCCTGCCGGATGGTATCAAACATTCCTGCAACCCGTATTTCTATTACGTTGTTCGTCGCATCATCCAGCAGGGCAAAAAACGCAGCATGTTCGCCGATGCAGAAATGGGTCTGAACAAGTGGGCGAAATACATGGAAAGCTTCGGATTGGGCAACAAATTCGATTCCGATATCACGGGTATGCGTCCCGGATTGATTCCCGACGCAGCCTATTACGATAAATGGTACGGCCATCACACCTGGGCGTTTTCGACCATTCGCTCCATTTCCATTGGACAGGGAGAAGTCAAAGTGACCCCGCTTCAGATGGCCAATATCGCAGCCATGATCGCCAACAAAGGCTGGTATTATACACCGCATTTCGTGCGTTCGATCGGCAACGACGGTCCGCTGCCGCAATTCCGCGAGAAGCACCGTACGATGATCGATGAGGTGCATTTCGCTCCGATTATCGAAGGGATGCGCCGGGCGGTTTACGAACCAGGTGGGACTGCCCACCGCGCTGCTGTGAAAGGCATCGTGGTTTGTGGAAAAACCGGTACGGCACAGAACCCGGCCGGAGAAGACCACTCGATTTTCCTGTCCTTCGCACCGATGGACCAACCGAAGATCGCCATCGTTGTGTTCATCGAAAACGCCGGTTTCGGTGGAACCTGGGCAGCGCCGCTCGCCAGTTTGATGATCGAGAAATACCTCACGGGCAAAGTTCTCGACAAAGAGAAGGAAACGCGCATCCTGACTGCCAACCTGTTGAATGTCATCCCTAAAAAGAAGCCGAAGTAATGAGGAGAGACGATTCGCTCACTCAACACGTTGACTGGTGGCTCTTCGCGATCCTGGTGGTAATGCTGGCCATGGGCGTTGCGAATGTGTACTCGGCGGCTTTCGATCCGGATCATCCTTCGCTCTTCGATTTTTCCCAGAAATACGGCAAGCAGATTCTGTGGGTGGGTTTTTCCTGCTTTCTCGGCCTATTGGTTTTCCTGATTGACGCCGACATTTACCGCAAATTCGCTATCCCGATTTACTTATTTACCTTTATCCTGCTGATCGTCGTACTGTTCATGCCTGCTGTCAACGGTGCGCGCGCCTGGCTGGGAATCGGCTCACTGGGTATTCAGCCGGCCGAGTTTGCTAAGATCGGAACGGCCATCGCACTGGGGAAATACATCAGCTCGGTGAACATCAAGCAGCAGAACATGCAAACAGTATTGATCGCCCTCGGAATTGTGGTGGTACCGATGATCATGATCCTGATGCAGCCCGATGCCGGAACGTTCGTCGTGTTTACCTCGTTCTTCTTCGTTTTATACCGTGAAGGGATTACGTTTGACCCGATCGTTCTGCGGATCGTGAATTCCTTCCCCGGCGTGCGATTCAAAGAAACCTGGGTCGGCAGTCACTTCATTCCCATTTTATTCTTCATCCTCTTTTTGTCGCTGATCACGCTGCTGATGAGTGGCAACAAGTACGAATTCAGCTTCATGCCCGGCATCCTGATACCCGGATTTTACGGCATTGTTTTCTCCCTCACGCTGATCGCTTTCCTGGCGTATTTGCTGCTGCGATGGATTTCCTCCAAGCGTGAGCGCTACCGCGTCCTGCTGATCATTCTGACCGGCTGGCTGCTTTCGGTGGCACTGTGTGCAACGGTGAACTTTTCATTTTCCGGTCTGGCAGAACACCAGAAAGACCGTATCGAATTGTTCCTCGGTCTGAAGGAAGATCCCGACGGCGAAGATTACAACCGGAACCGCGCCATGGCGGCCGTAGGCTCGGGTGGAATGTTCGGAAAAGGCTACCAGCAGGCGAGTGTGGCCAGCGTAGAATCGAACCACGTGCCGGAAAGCGAAACGGATTTCATTTTCTGTCCGCTGGCCGAAGAATGGGGCTTTATGGGAAGTACGGTGATCGTTTTCCTGTTTATGTTCATGCTGATCCGGATCGTGATCATTGCCGAACGACAGCGATCGACCTTTAACCGCGTGTATGCCTATTGCGTGGCGATGATCGTTTTCTACCACTTTGCGGTCAACATCGGGATGAACATCGGTTTTGCACCGGTGATCGGAATTCCACTACCATTCTTCAGCTACGGAGGTTCCTCGATGATGTCCTTTTCCATGATGCTGTTCATCCTCCTGAAGCTCGACAGCCAGCGCCGCGACGTTCTGTATTAACAGAGCGAAAATGAGAACGAGAATGAGGTATTCTTCATTTTCATTCTGTTTCTCATTCTGATATTTCGGCCGTTTGTCACAAAACAACCCACAATTTAACGGCAGTCGCCTAATTTTCATTCAGATAATCCGATGCTTATGAAACATATACTACTTGTTGCAGCCCTGCTGGGCAGTTTCCGATTGATGGCTCAGATTCCTCCATTGCTGGAAGAAGAGCTGAACGACGTAACGGATCAATACCTGTTGAACAAAACTACGCGCGGTACATCGGCGAATGTTTATTACCACGATGGCGACGCTTACCTCGACCTGTGTCGCGGCGTTTCGCATGGCGTTAATGCGATCACACCTGATATGGTGTTTTCCGTCGGCAGTACATCCAAGCTGCTGGCTTCCGTTGCGCTCTTGAAATTGCAGGAATTGGGCATGGTCGACCTCGACGATTCCATCGGTCATTACCTGCCGGATCTTTCTCCGAACATACCGAATGACATTCCGATCCGCGAGATCCTGCAGCACCGCAGCGGCCTCGATGAATACGTCGACGGAGGCTCTGTGACCGCCATGAACAATGATTACAACCATTTGTGGACTTCCACGGAGCTGCTGCAATTCATCGGTCCGCCAGTGGCACCACATGGAACCACCTGGGCTTATTGCAATACCAATTATCTCCTTGCGGGATTATTGATCGAAGAAATCACCGGTGAAAATTACATTGCTGCGATCCGCGAGCTGGTGTTGTTGCCGGCCGGAATCGAAACCATGACGATTATGGGACTGGAACCGGATGCAGGCGAATTTGCTCATGCGTGGGATCATGGCTACATTACGCCGATTAATGGCGACATTTCATCCCTGCCGCGCGTTTCGTTCGGTTCGGTGGGCTGGGCTGCGGGCGCTTATATGGCGCGTCCGGTTGATCTGGTCAATTTGTACCGCGCCGTTTTCGGTGAGCCTTCGCTGTTGAGTGCATCTTCGCTTCAGGAATTGCAAACCGTTTACCCAACCGGCTGGGGCGGACAAATGAACCAGTACGGACTGGGCATCTTCGTTTATGAAAGCTCTACACTTGATGTGGCCTTCCACACGGGTGCATGGCTGAACCAGGCGGCCGTTGGGTTCGATCTCGAATACGGAAACGTAGCCGCCGTGGCAATTAACGATACGCAGGGACTTTCCACTTCCGTTGACGTGCGTGCACTCATGATCCAGCTGCTGCGACGCATGCGCGATGCCACGATCCATGCGGATGTAGACGAGCTCGATCCGGCTGTACAGTTATTCCATCCGTCGGGAGAAAAGCGATTTGCCTGCGATGTAATGCAGGAAAACATCGAAGTGTTCAACCTGCTCGGTCAACGCGTCTTTACTGCGGAAAACAGCTCCGTGATCGACCTATACAATCAGCCTGCAGGCATGTACGCGATCCATTCGGATGTCGGAATTCAGAAAATTATTCTGGAATAAAAACGACCGGATACAGGAGACAGACGGACAGGAGAGCGGATAGTTAAAAAACCATTTAGTAATCTGCCGGGATTCCCGTCAGAATGACTACCTTTGCGCCTTTCAAAATCGTAAATACAGGGAATGGAAAACGCAAAGAAAATCTCCGCAGCACTGATCTCCGTTTATTATAAAGACGGACTCGAACCGATTGTACGCCAGTTGCATAAAGACAACGTAACGATTTATTCTACCGGCGGAACGCAAACGTTCATCGAAGCGCTCGGAATTCCGGTAACGGCCGTTGAATCCATGACCAACTACCCGGAGATTTTCGGCGGACGCGTAAAAACACTGCACCCGGCAATTTTCGGCGGAATTTTACATCGTCGCAACCTGCAGGGCGATCTCGACCAGGCGGCTCAGTTCAACATTCCGGCGATCGACCTCGTAATCGTGGATCTGTACCCGTTTGAGGAAACACTCGCTTCGGGTGCGGCTCACCAGGATATCATCGAGAAGATCGACATCGGTGGCATTTCGCTTATCCGTGCGGCTGCGAAGAACTACAACGACGTGGTGATCATTCCATCCGTGAAACAATACGAACGCTTCAGCCAGATCCTGGCCGAAAAAGGGGCACAAACAACGTTGGAAGAGCGCAAAGCATTTGCCCGCGATGCCTTTATGGTTTCCTCCCACTACGATACGCACATCTTCCGTTACTTCAACAGCGAAGAGGAACAACCGGTTTTCAAGGAAAGCATCCTCGAATCGCGCTCGCTGCGTTACGGTGAAAACCCGCATCAGCGTGGCTGGTTCCACGGCAACTTCGATGCATTGTTCGATATCCTGCACGGAAAAGAGCTTTCCTACAACAACCTGCTGGACGTAGACGCTGCCGTACAACTGATGGCCGAGTTCAAAGACAACGATCCGACTTTCGCCATCCTGAAGCACAACAACGCTTGTGGTCTGGCAACACGTCCTACGCTGAAACAAGCCTACGCCGATGCATTGGCCGGTGATCCGACTTCCGCTTTCGGTGGTATTTTGATCGCTAACCGTACAATCGACCTGGCAACAGCCGAGCTGATCAACGACCTGTTCTGCGAAGTAGTCATCGCTCCGGGCTTCGAACCGGCTGCTGAAGAGCTGCTCAAAAGCAAGAAAAACCGCATCCTGCTGGTGCAAAAAGCAGTCGAGATGCCTTCGCGCCAGTTCCGTACGTTGCTGAACGGCGTACTCGAGCAGGACAAAGACAGCCTGACCGAAGACGCGTCAAATTTTGAATCGCGTACGAACAAAAAACCAACGGCTCAGGAAATTGCCGACCTCGTTTTCGCCAACAAGCTGGTGAAGCATACGAAATCCAATACCATTGTACTGGCGAAAAACGGCCAGCTCATCGCCAGCGGAACCGGGCAAACTTCCCGCGTTGATGCATTAAAGCAGGCAATAGAGAAGGCACGCGCCTTTAATTTCGACCTCAACGGCGCTGTAATGGCTTCCGATGCATTCTTCCCGTTCCCGGATTGTGTGGAGATCGCTCACAAGGCAGGAATTACGGCCGTTGTACAGCCGGGCGGCTCCATCAAAGACGAGCTTTCCATCGATTATTGCAACGCCAACGACCTCGCAATGGTCTTCACCGGCAACCGTCATTTTAAACATTAACATAATTCTACGGATGTGGTGTAGATTTATATGTTGTGCTTTCTGAATGTTGCATTAAAATAAACTACTTTTGTAACCATTTCAGGGTTTTTCCGAAAAAGGGACAGAATCGCATTAACGAGAGGCAATAGATGGGACTTTTCAATTTTCTTACGCAGGAAATCGCTATCGACCTTGGGACAGCTAACACGCTGATCATCATGAACGACAAAGTCGTGGTGGATGAACCCTCGATCGTAGCAAAAGACATTCAGACAGGTAAAGTAGTGGCAATCGGGAAGAAAGCCCAGCAGATGCACGGTAAGACTCACAAGCTGATCGAAACCGTTCGTCCGTTGAAAGATGGTGTAATTGCCGATTTCCAGAGCGCTGAACAAATGATCCGTGGTTTCATCAAGATGATCAACCCGGGGAAAAAGATGTTCAATCCAACCCTTCGCATGGTGATTTGTATCCCTTCCGGTATTACGGAAGTGGAAAAACGCGCCGTTCGTGACTCTGCCGAACATGCTGGAGCGAAAGAAGTGTACCTGATCCACGAGCCGATGGCCGCTGCGATCGGTATCGGAATCGACGTCGAAGAGCCAATGGGGAACATGATCATCGATATCGGTGGTGGTACTTCCGAAATTGCCG
This sequence comes from uncultured Flavobacteriales bacterium, assembly GCA_946482515.1. Next base: position 53,894 of record CAMLRS010000010.1, read on the forward strand.
TTATCGCCCTCGGCGGTATCGTCTGCGATAAATCCATACGCATTGCCGGTGACGATTTCACTTCCGACATTGAAGAATACATGCGTCGTCAGCACAACATCCTCGTGGGTGAGCGTACTGCCGAGCAGATCAAGATCGAAGTAGGCGCCGCGCTTACCGAGCTCGATAACCCGCCAGCCGATTATGCTGTGCGTGGTCGCGACCTTATGACCGGTATCCCGAAAGAGATCATCATTACGTATTCGGAAGTAGCGCACGCGCTCGATAAGACCATTTCCAAGATCGAAGAAGCGATCCTGAGTGCCCTGGAGCAAACGCCGCCGGAGCTTTCAGCCGACATCTACAAAACGGGAATTTACCTCGCAGGAGGTGGTTCTATGCTGCGTGGACTCGATCGTCGTATCAATGAGAAGACCAAGCTCCCGGTTCACATCGCCGAAGATCCGCTTCGCGCCGTGGCCCGTGGAACCAGCATCGCGCTCAAAAACCTCGATCGCTTCCAGTTCCTTATCAAAGACTAAGGGGAATTATCAATTATAAATGATGAATTATGAAGGTGGCAAGCCTTGATAATTTATAATTGATCATTCATAATTATTGCTTCAGCAATTCAGGAAACTTATTCTTAAAACTATTGATTCGCGGGAGCGATACATTCTGCACATACGAATTGTTTGGATTCCGGCATTCGTAATCCTGGTGATAGATCTCGGCGGGATAAAAAACCGTCAGCGGACTCAGTTCTGTGGTGATTTTCGGGTAAACCTTATTCGTCAGCAGTGAATCGATGTACTGCTTCGCCAGCGCTTTTTCGTTTGCATTGCGGTAAAAAATTGCCGAGCGGTATTGTGTTCCGCCGTCCGGTCCCTGGCGATTAAGCGTCGTTGGATCGTGCGAAGCGAAAAACACTTTCAGCAGCGTTGCATACGAGACTTTGGTAGAGTCGTAATAGATTTCCACCGTTTCGGCATGACCTGTTCCGCCGCTGCATACCTGCTCGTAAGTCGGGTTTTCGGTCTGGCCACCGCTATAGCCCGAAACCACTTCCCGGACACCTTCCACCGACTCAAAAATTCCTTCGACGCACCAGAAACAACCGCTGGCAAAATAGGCTTTCTGTAAGGTGTCCAGCTCCGCTTTTGGCAACGGCTCTTTCGCCTGTGGAGGTGTTGATTGCCCGCAGGCAGCAAGGGTAAAAAGAAGCGAAAGCGGAAGGAAAAAAATACTGCGTTTCATAGAATCTTGTTTAATGTACTTACGCCCGGTGATCTACTTTGGTTTTCGCCCGCGGCAACTATTCCGCAAACGCCCGATTTTAAACATACTAAGTCAGCTCGAACAAAAAATGCAAAAATTTTTAAAAGTCGGTCCTACTCATTATATTCGCACCCTTAAACGAAAAGGTACACATGGCTATTATAGGCAAAATCCACGATAAAGGACGTTACATACTTGTAGGTATTGTAGGTTTGGCATTGCTGACCTTCATCTTCACCAGCTTTTTTGATGTGATGGGTTCCCGTACACAAGCAGGGAACATCGGAACTATCGCAGGTGAAGTGATCAGTCCCGAGAAGTATGAAGAGAACCGCATGCTGGCTCAGCAGAATGCAATGATGCAGGCGCAGCAGCAACAGCGTGAGTTCACAGAGCGTGACATGGAGCAAAGTGCCGATCAGGCGTTCTCTGCTACGGTAGACGAGATCCTTTTGGAGAAAGAATACGAAGCACTCGGAATCGAAGTGAGCGATGGTGAATTCAACGCTTACCTCTACGGTGAAGAAGGATTCAGCCTGTTGCCTGAGATTCAGCAAAACTTCTCCGACTCTGTTACAGGTCAGTTCAACCCGAAAGCACTCGAGCGTTTCCTCGACGATAAGGAAAAAGCGAAGGAGCCGGAAGCGATCAAGCAATGGGAAGACACGAAAAAAGCATTGCGCAACCAGCGTAAGCAGGAGAAATACTTCCAGCTGCTCAGCCAGGGTGTTTACGTAACCAAACTGGAAGCGAAAGAAACCTACCGCGCACAAAAAGAAACAAAATCCATTTCCTTCATCATTCGTTCGTTCCGCGAATTGTCCGACGACAAAGTGAAAATCACGGATAAAGAGATCCGCGATTTCTACGAAAAGCACAAGTCTGAGAAGAAATACGAAGTGATGGCCGGCCGTGATGTGAAATACTTCGACATTTCCCTGCAGCCTTCCAAAGCCGATTCAGCTGCTTTCAATAACGCATTGAACAAAGTAAAAGCGGAATTCGCTACAGCGAAAAACGATTCCATCTTCGTTGCGAAGAACACAGAATCCAAAACCATGTACAACAAGGTATCCAATCCTTACCGCGCACAGGGCGATCCGAACGCAAAAGGACTGACATACCCGGCATTCATGGATACGATCTTCAAAGCAGCAAGCGTTGGACAGGTAGTTGGTCCTTACAGCGACCAGGGCAAAACCTATCTCGCGAAAGTGACAGGTTTCAACACGCAGTCATTGAGCGCACGCCACATCCTGCTTCCTGCACAGAAAACAGATAAAGCAGCTGTTGATGCTCAGAAGAAAATTGCAGACAGCCTTGCAAACATCCTGAACGGCGACAAGGCCCGCTTCGAGGAATTTGTAACGACTTACTCTACTGACCAGGGCTCTAAAGCGAAAGGCGGTAAATACGAAGACTTCTCGAAAGACGAGTTCGTTCCTGAATTCTCTGCTTTCGTGATTGCTAACCCGGTTGGTAAAATCGGCGTGGTACAAACCGACTTCGGTTTCCACATCATCGAAGTACTTGGTAAGAAAGATGCTCGCATTCCGCTCATCGCGATGATCGAGAAAACACTCGTGCCAAGCCAGGATACAGAAGCAGCATTGCAGGATAAGGCTTACGATCTCCTGTACACGATTTCCAACAAGGTGGCTAAAAAGACCGACATCGTTGAGAAGCTGAACCTGTTCGATACCATTGCACGTGAAGAAGGCTACTTCGCTCGTCCGGTACGCATGGTCGAAGAAGCGCCGAAAGCACAAGGCTTCAACACCAAGATGGCTGAAGAAAAAATCATCGAGCTCGCCTTCTCTGAAGATTCCGAGCCGGGAACACTGTGCTCTGCACCAATCAATGACGGTGGCCGTTACATCATTGCGATCGTTGCTTCCATCCGTAAGGAAAAAGGTGAGCCTGCATACGAAGATGCTTACCAGCGTATGCGCGAAGAAGCGATCAAAGAGAAAAAAGCGAATAAATTCCTCGGCCAGATCGGCAAGGAGCGCAACCTCGACAAGCTGGCGCGCAAATTCAACACACAGGTATTCTCTGCTGAAGTGACATTTGCCAATCCAAGCATCCAGAACGGTGGTTACGAGCCAGAAATCACAGGTTCCATCTTCTCCGGTCTCCGCGACGGTGGAACAACCCTGCCGCTCATCGGAAACGGTGGTGTATATGTGATCCGCCTGAACAAAACGACAAAAGCTCCGGCTGCAACCAACTACGATACAGAGCGCAAGCAAATGGTGGCGCAGTCACGTGGAAGCATGCAGCAGGAAACGATGAATGCCCTCCGCAAAAAAGCAGAAGTATACGACAACCGTGTACTGACGCAATTGGGCATCTTCAGATAAACAATAACGATTCTACCTTAATAGAAAAGGCTGTTCTTCGGAGCAGCCTTTTTTGTTTTTCTATGGAGTGGTATGTCTCCTCCTTTGGAGGGAAAAGCGAGTGAAACTCGTGCAGACTGAAGCGGGCACACAAGCCCATGCTGAAGGATAAGGGGGGAAGGAAATCAAATAATAGGGTTTGACCACCCTCCTCAATGTCCTTATAGCTTCGCACTATCGCTTGTCGCTATTGCGTCTTCATCCACCTTGGGCGGATTCTTCTCAAGGGAGGAGGCCGAAGCAACTTCCGCCGCCGAGGTTGAGAATAAAAGAGGTGATGAACCCGGTTTATAAAACGAAAAATAGATATATAAAGAAAAGCTTAGCCTCTGACAATCATTCGATCCAACCAGCAACTCAGAAACCCGTCAACTCGCTAACTCGCAACTTCTAACTTCCAACTACTTAAAAAGCATCTGCACATTCGCCGTAAACAGCTTCACAGCAATAGCCAGCAGGATGATCCCGAATACTTTTTTGAGGATGGCGATACCGCCCGGACCGAGGATGAGCTCGAGTCGTTTGGTGAGGCGGAGCACGATATAGACAATGATCACGTTGATCACAATCGCCAGTACGATATTGATGTTCTGGAACTCGGCGCGGAGGGAGATCAGCGTGGTCATCGTTCCGGCGCCGGCGATAATAGGGAAGGCGAGCGGTACGATACTGGCGGTTTTACCCGAAACACTGTCGCGGAAAAGGCGAACGCCCAGGATCATTTCGAGGCTCATGGCAAACAGAATGAACGAACCGGCTACGGCAAATGAACGGATATCCACACCGAAAAGCTGAAGGATTGATTCTCCGAGGATCAGGAAACCGATCATGATGCCCAAAGAAACAACGCTGGTGCTCAGCGGGTGAATATCGCCGGCCTGTTCCTTGATCTTAATAATAAGCGGAATAGAGCCCACGATATCGATCACGGCAAAAAGGACCATCGTTGTCTTGAACAATTCCGCGCTGTCAAATCCTGCAAAATACGACCACATAACGTTAGTGTTTACTGATTATACGTTCCACGACGGCAGGAAAGTGGGTGTGTTCCAGCTCCTGCACTTTTTTCGCCACGACTTCAGGTGTATCGGTGGCATCCAGCAGCACAGCAAATTGTTCCACGATCTCTCCCTTGTCGAACTCTTCGTTTACAAAATGGATGGTAATACCCGTTTCGCGCTCCTGAGCTTCCACCACAGCCTGGTGAACAAACATGCCGTACATGCCCTTTCCACCGAATTTCGGCAGCAGCGCCGGGTGAATATTAATGATGCGGTTTTCATAGGCACGGATCAGCGTCAGCGGAATTTTCCGGAGGAAACCGGCCAGGACGATCCAGTCGATATGGTGTTCGCGCAGTGAAGCAACGATTTCCACCCCTTCTTCAAAGGAAGCATTGTCGGAAATCAGCACATCGACACCCAGCTCACGTGCTTTTGCAACGACCGGTGCATCGGCCTTGTTACAAACAAGCAATCCGATTCGAATAGAAGCATGACCGTTGAAATGACGTACCAAATTGACGGCATTGGAGCCCGTTCCCGACGCAAAAATCGCTACCATTTGCTGTTTCATGGCGTAAAGGTAGTCAGTAAAAGAGATTTAAGAACAGTAAATAGGGATTGGGAAAGGGGACATTGAGGGGTTTAAGACCCCTATTTCCCATTCCCCGTCCCTGGGCAACATTCGTTGTAAGTGCCAGTGTTTCAGGGCAAAAACCAGCGATTGACGTCTGTTCGGCGGCAATTATATTGCGATATATTTTGTTTATATGGGTTTTCCTTTTTTCTTTGCACACTGAAAAACCTTTAAACGATTTAGAGATGTCTGATATCAAATCAAGAGTAATATCTATCATTGTAGATAAATTAGGAGTTGAAGAAAGCGAAGTGACCAACGAGGCAAGCTTCACAAACGACCTGGGAGCTGACTCTCTGGATACTGTTGAGCTGATCATGGAGTTCGAAAAAGAATTCAACATTGCCATTCCGGACGATCAGGCTGAAAACATCCAAACAGTTGGTGACGCAGTATCTTACATCGAGAAGAACGCAAACTAAGTCGACCCGAAATTCGCAGGATCAGGGCAGTTAATTAAGAAAAACGGATTTATGGAGCTGAAGAGAGTGGTAGTGACCGGGCTGGGAGCTTTAACGCCGATCGGGAATACTGTTCAGGAATACTGGGACGGTCTCTTGAACGGTAAAAGCGGTGCAGCACCTATACAACAATTTGACGCCTCTAAATTCAAAACACTGTTTGCCTGCGAAGTCAAAAATTTTGATGTCGAGCAATTCATCGACAGGAAGGAAGCAAGGAAATTAGACCAATTTTCACAATATGCCATGGTTTCTGCTGCAGAAGCCATGGCTGATTCCGGCCTGATGGAAACCAATCCGAATCTCGACAGAATCGGTGTGATCTGGGGCTCGGGTGTAGGTGGATTGAAAACCTTCCAGGACGAGTCGCAGAATTTCTTTGCGGGCGACGGAACCCCGAAATTCAATCCGTTCTTTATCCCGAAAATGATCGCCGACATTGCGGCAGGACACATTTCCATCAAATACGGTCTCCGTGGTCCAAACTACGTAACCGTTTCGGCTTGTGCTTCTTCCACCAATGCTATTATCGACGCTTTTAACCTCATTCGTCTCGGCAAAGCCGATGCGTTTGTTACCGGTGGATCGGAAGCCGCTGTCAATGAAATGGGAATGGGAGGTTTCAACGCCCTCAAAGCCCTTTCCACACGCAACGATTCGCCTGAAACCGCTTCCCGTCCATTCGATGTGGACCGCGATGGTTTCGTATTGGGAGAAGGTGCTGGCGCGCTGATCCTCGAAGAATACGAACACGCGAAAAAACGCGGAGCAAAAATCTATGCCGAAGTACTCGGCGGCGGCATGTCGGGCGATGCCTATCACATGACAGCTCCGCATCCGGAAGGAATCGGCGCCCGCAACGTAATGATCGCGGCACTCGAAGATGCTAACATCAGCCCGGAAGAAGTGGATTACGTGAACGTACACGGAACTTCCACACCACTGGGCGATATCGCTGAAACAAAAGCTATTCTGCAGGTGTTCGGCGAGCATGCATACGATCTCAATATCAGCTCGACCAAATCTATGACCGGCCACTTATTGGGTGCTGCCGGGGCTATCGAAGCCATTGCCTGCGTGCTGGCTGTAAAGCACGATGTTGTTCCTCCGACAATCAACCACTTCACAGATGATCCGGAAATCGATAATCGTTTGAATTTTACATTTAACAAAGCACAGCACCGCACGGTCAATGTAGCTTTATCAAACACCTTTGGTTTCGGGGGTCACAATACATCTGTGATTGTTCGAAAATTCAAAGGCTAGTTTGCGGTTCCGAGTTCCTTTCCTCGCCCCCCGGAGATCCAAGGAAGATCTGCAATTCATCCGGTTCTTTATCGATAAGTTCGGTTATCGACCGAAACGTCTTGACCTTTTTTACGAAGCAACAACACACCGTTCGCTTACGTATTCAGCGTCGCGTGAATTTTCCAATGAACGACTCGAATTCCTCGGTGATGCCATCCTTGATTCCATTATCGCCGAATTCCTGTTCCATAAATTCCCCGATCAGGACGAAGGCTACCTGACAAAAGTCAAATCCAAAGTCGTTTCGCGCAAAACCCTTTCGGAGATCGGCGAAGAGCTGGGCCTGCGGAAAATCATCCGCTACAACAAAGGCCGCTCCATCAATCTTTCTTCGCTCGAAGGAAACGCGTTTGAGGCCATTATCGGCGCTATTTACCTCGACAGCTCCTACGAGACGGTGAAAAAGATCCTGCATCACCACATTTTCCGGAAATACGTCGACCTGAACAAAGTACTCGAAGAAGAAATCGACTTCAAATCCCGCTTGTTCATCTGGAGCCAGAAACGCCGTTTGCAGCTCGAATTCATCGTGCTCCGCGAAGAAAACCTCCACGGCAACTGGAAGTACGAAGTCGTGGCGCAGGTCAACGGCACTAACTACGGCAAAGGCATCGGCGCTTCGAAAAAAGTCGCCGAACAGGCCGCAGCACGGGAAACGCTGATCCTGATGGGGGAAATGTAATCATCTGTTTCCTCCCTTGAGGGAGGACTAAGGAGGGTGGCTAACCACAATCCTGATTGCCACCTTCCTCGATCCCTCCTCAAGGAGGGAAGTTAGCACACCGTTATTCACACATTGATGATCATAACATAATACGCCAACTCTCAGGTTTTCCTGCCATTTATGTGTACTTTCGGGAATTAATCACTCGTCCGTGGGGAAACAGAAACGTCACGTATTGTCGCTGGAAGCCGAGATCGATTTTGAATTGATCGGCATTTGCTCCCACCACAGCGACTACCGGCTGGCCTGGGGATTGAACCAGGGTTTAAGGCTTAATCTCGCCAAGAACGACGAGCTGTTTGTGATCACCAATAAAAAAGGACAGCCTGTTTCGGAACATTCGTATTACGAGTGGTACGATGAGGAAAACCAGGTCGATTATTACCTGATCAGGAACAAAAGCGAAGGCAAATTCCTGATCCCTGAAAAAAGTCAGATCGACTACTTTCTGTTCCTGCGCAATAACGTGCTGCTCGACCCGGAAGAAGTCCTCGAAGACGTAAAGAAAATTACCAGCGTGATGGCTGCCTATCTGTTTGATCCGGCCGATCTGCCTTCCGCTGAACAAATTGTATTTTGAATGAAAAAAACGAAAATTGTAGCAACGCTCGGACCTGCTTCTACGACAGAAAAAGACGTGCTGCGCAAAATGATGCTGGAAGGCGTGAACGTGTGCAGATTGAACTGCTCACACGGCTCCCACGAAGATCATAAGCGGAACATCGACATGATCCGCGAGCTGAATGAAGAATTAGGATTTAACGTAGCCATCCTGGCCGATCTGCAAGGGCCGAAGATCCGTACCTACGAAATGGAAAACAACGGCGTGATGATGAACGACGGAGCGCTGGTGACCATCGTAACGGAAAAGATCGTCGGAACAGCCGAAAAATTCGGGATCAGCTACAAATACATGCCGCAGGACGTAAAGCCCGGCGAGCGTATCCTGCTCGATGACGGTAAGCTCATGATGGAAATTATTTCCACCGATGGCGTACGCGAAATCAAAGCCAAAGTGCTTCACGGTGGTATCCTTTCATCGAAGAAAGGGGTGAACCTGCCGAACACGACCATTTCATTGCCATCACTGACGGAAAAAGACCGCGAGGACCTCACGTTTGCGCTGGCAGAAGATGTGGATTGGATCGGTCTTTCCTTTGTGCGTTCAGCGCGCGATATCATCGAATTGAAGCACATCATTGCGCAGAACCAGGCGAAAGCCCGCGTGATCGCGAAGATCGAAAAGCCGGAAGCGGTGGAAGACATCGACGAAATCATCAAGGTGAGCGACGCGCTGATGGTAGCCCGTGGCGACCTCGGTGTGGAAGTTCCTTACCAGAACGTGCCGCTGATCCAGAAAATGCTCATCCGCAAAGGCCACCAGCACGCCAAGCCGGTCATCGTAGCTACGCAGATGATGGAAAGCATGATCACCAATATTTCGCCAACGCGTGCGGAAGTAAACGACGTGGCGAATGCCGTACTCGACGGCGCCGATGCCGTGATGCTTTCCGGTGAAACATCCGTAGGGCGCTACCCGGTGGAAGTGATCCGCACCATGGCCAACATCGTGCACGAAATGGAAAACTTCGACGGCATTTACAACAAGGAGCAGCTGCCGGAAAAATCACAGGCGCGCTTCATTTCCGATTCGATTTGTTTCAACGCCTGCCGCCTCGCACAGCGCGTGGAAGCCGATGCGATCATCACCATGTCCTTTTCCGGGTATACGGCCTATAAGATCGCTTCCCAGCGCCCGAATGCGCCGATTTACGTATTCACGGGCAACAAGAACATCCTTACGCAGCTCAACCTCGTCTGGGGCGTTCGCGCGTTCTACTACGACAAGAAAGTGAGCACCGATCATACCATTGCCGATATCAAGTACCTGTTGACCAAAGAAGGATTGCTGAAACAAGGCGACCTGGTGATCAACATTGCTTCCATTCCGATCGAAGAGAACGGAAAATCGAATATGTTGAAGCTGAGCTACGTGGAATAATAACCCACGATCAAAACGATACAAGGACAGTTCAGGCTGTCCTTTTTTGTTGAAACAAAAAAAGCCGGTTTCAAAACCGGCTTTGACAATTCTATTGCTTGGTATTTACTTGATCGCAAAACGCACCGCAAGGCTTCCGTAAATGTAGAATCCTACCCACGGGAACAAGCGGATTGTTGGTGTAGCATCCAGTGCGATGTTGATCGGCACCTGCTCGAACGTGTATTCCAGACCGATGATGCCATCAATTCCGCCGAATACGCCGGTGTAATAACGATCATCATCCCAGTGTGGGTGACGATAGCGGTATCCGTTCGTCCAGAAACCTAGATCAGCACCACCGCCGATGTACCAGTCCAGTCCGCCCTGGATGTTGAAATTCTTTTCGTATAAAGCCTGCAGCCACAGGTGACGGTAGCCACCACCGAGATTCGCTTCGAGGGCGCTGCTACCGCCAAAGAAGTGTTTCAAGCTTACAGAGCCATAACCCGGGAAACCTCCCTTAAGTCCGATCGCCGTTTGATATTGTTGCGCTGTGGTGAATTGCACCATTCCAAAAACGACAAAAAGCGCCAATAGTAATTTTCTCATAACCCATTTTCTTAAGCCAAATATGGACCTAATCCATTTTACCTGCAAGGGTTATGAGAAACGTTTAGAAAAATTAGCATTTCGGCAAAAAGTAGCTTTCCAATAGTTGCATAGCCGAATCAATCCAGCTTCCCGGCCAGTGTGAAAGCGATGCGCTTGCTGAAATCAGCGTTACCGTCGACCGAAAAAGCCTCGATAACAGCCAGGTAAACACCCAGCTGTGCTTTGGTATTCTGATCATTGATGCCGTCCCAGCTGAAATTGCCGAGCAAAGACAGTACTTCGCTTTTCACCAGCTCGCGTACCAGCCTCCCACGTTCGTCGTAAATCTTCACCGTAGCGATCATTTCGCCCTGCGGCATGGTGTAGTAGAACAACAGCACGTCTTCAAAGCCGTCGTTGTCGGGCGAAAAGATAGAACTGATGGTGCCGAAATCGCCGTTTACAGTAGCAATCATGTACTGCGAGTTCTGTCGGCCCGGCGTCCCAAAGCCGATGTTTTCGGCAGCCGTATGCCAGTTGGAAGCGCTGCTGGAAACACCGTTCGGATCGATGCGCTCGAGGGTTTTGTTTTCCGTATCGTCGATCAGGCTCAGGTGCCAGTCGGACGTGTAAGAAACGCGATCGAGTACAACGCCCTGGCAGATCAGCAAAACAGTGGAAGAATCGTTGTTCATTAAAGGCAGATCCATTTGCAGGAAGGTGCCCGAAACAGCCTGCGGGAATTGCTGTAATTGAAAATTGCTGTCGGGTGTCAGGACAACATATTCACCCGGAAACAGCAGGTAGTGCGGTTCAATGAGCTCATTTCCGCTTATAGCACCGTCATCGTAGCGCGCCAGTTCGTACTGGTAGAGGTCGAGTACTTTGGCTGAGCGATTGTACAATTCCACGAAATCCGATCCTCCCGTTCCGGGATCAAACAGCAATTCGTTGATCACAAGATCGCCGGGTTGCGGTGCTTCCGCCAGGGCGAATGTTCCGTTAACAGTCGTGCTGTTGCCCCAGCAATCGCTCACAGAACCGTAATTGAAACTGTAGAGCTGGCTTTGTGTAATCGCTTGTCCGAATGTGATGGTAACAGTGTCTGCAAAAGCAGCCGGTGCCGTGATGCCGGAAACGGTCAGCGAAGTGTTGGTCGTTAGCACGGCGTTGACCAGCGTGGTGGAATCCATTCCTTCGGAAAAAACGAGCTGTAATGTGGAAGGCGCCGTTGCCAGAACGGAAACGAGAGCAGGTGCTTCTGTATCCGGTGTGTCGTCGTAAACGCTGTTCTGCGCTCCGGGCGTCCCGCCGCTGATGGCATTGCTGGCAATCCAGTTGGAGCCATCCGGGCAGGGATCGTTGGGATTGATGAGCTCGAGGCTGTAACCGCCTTCCTGCTTGATCTCGTCGCGGTACCAATCGTCGGTGTAATTCACCCTGTTGATTTCAACCGAACCGGTATCTTTCAGCACAACCGCATCGCTGGTGTTGTTGAGGCTTGGAAAAGCGCTCACCGTATAGCCGTCGGGATAAAAAGTAGCTGAAGAGGCTGCACACAGCACTTTGTATTCGCCTGGCTGAATCCATCCGGAGACAATCGTACCATCGCCGGAAGCATCGCCGAGCTTCCAGCCCGTCAGATCGAAGTATTTCGTGCTGACGTTATGAATTTCAACAAACTCGACGTCTGCGAGTCCCATCACAGGTGACGGATCGCACAAAAATTCGGTAATGATCACATCGCCCGGTTCCGGGATTTCATTGACCAGGTATTCGAAACTGGTTACCAGATTGGTGGCCTGATTGCCGTTGGCGTCTTCGATCTCATTTACCGTCACGGTGTAGGTTTGCCCGTTGGAGAGCGAAGCGCCCAATTGCAGATGAATGAGCGACAGGTTGGAACCATCGAATGAAGCTGATGAAACAACGATAGCCGGCTCGAACGTATAATTTCCGGTCGTTACAGCTGCTGTACCTGCGATTGGCTCATCGAAGAGCAAATCGACCTGTGTTGGGGAAACAGCTGTTGCGGAAAGGAGTGCCGGGGCTTGTGTATCCACGATTTCCGGACCGGCGTACAGATCGTCGAAGTAATACTTGGTAGCGTTGCTGGCTGTATAGGTTGCCCAAACGCCAGCATGCGTTCCGATGAGAGCTGTTACATCCGTTCCGGAAGCCTGGAAAGCGAAATCGTTGCCACCGGCCGCATCGGTATAGAGCGACCACAATCCGGAGCCATCGCGAACAATGCGTATGCTAATGTTAAACGAAGTAGCGATCTGGGCTGAAGGCCCGGCACAGATTTCCGTTTCCACGCCACCAACGATCTTTTTCAGACGAATAGCGTCTGTTGAGCCCGCTTCACCCAATTGCAGGAAGAAGCCATCGGGATTGGTTGTGAGATCAGCGGAAGTGCTGGTAAGATACACCCGGCCGAAATTTGCGGAAGACGGCGAAGTGATGATTTTTACCCGAACGCGCCATTCCTGCCCGTCGAGTGTGGATAAGCCATGCGGTGTTGTGAGATACGAAGTAGCAGCAACGGTATTGGTCGTTTGCAGCTCCTGCGAAGCGTTAACGATGAAGGTTGTGCTCGTGCCTGTCCAAACCGGATTGGCGGTAAAATCGCCGTCGGAGAAGGATTCATTGAGTTGAGCGTTCAGAAGCAGCGGAAAAGCCAGCAGCAAAAGAGAGAAAAGCGGTTTCATAAATTCAGTTGTGCTAAAGATAGCAAAAACCGCTTATGTTGATCAGCTACTGCTGCTTACAGGTCGCGTATGGTTGGCGCGTCGTCTGTTTTCTTCTTTTTCTTTTTGGCTTTCTGATCGGCCGTTTTCCATTCATACGACCATTCGATCGAGAACAAATGCTCGTTGTAAGGATTGCCGGTATTGAAGCGGCGCCCGTAATAATACGTCAATCCGAGCTCCTGCGAATTGGGCAGGTCGATAGCGAGCGACAAGCCATAACGTACGCGGTTGAAGCGGTCGCCGGTAGGACCGTTCTGCGGATTGTAGAAAAACTCGGTCGAGAATTCCGGCGTGAAGCGCGTGTCAGGAATTTCCCAGGCAACGTAAGGCTTGATACGGAACGCCGGGTCGAGATCGGTTCCCGTAAGGACGTAATCGCCGAGAAAGATCTGGTAGCGGCCGCGTGCACCGAATTTGAAGTCGTTGATCTTATGACGGAAATCGGCATTGAAATTCAGTCGGTTGCCGTAAACCGTATTGCCGTTGTCTTCGTGCGAAGCGATGAACCGGTAATCGATCGAAGGGCGGAACCACTTGATGTGTTCGCTTTTCAGGCTGACTTCCTGGAACAGGGTTTGCCAGGTACCGGTGGTGCTGATCCGGGCATTCGTCTGGAAGCCGGCGGTAAGATCGTTGAAGATTTCCCGCTTGATACCGGCGCCGAGCCAGATTTCAGCGCGGTCCTGCGCATAGCCGTTCAGCACGAACAGGCAAATGCCGGCCAGGCAAGCAATGGATCTCATTTTTTGAGGATGATTTCGCCCAGGTCAATCACCGACTTCTTCTTGTCGATGGTTACCGTGATCTTCACTTCCTTTTCAGCGCTTGGACATTCTGCGCAGTCCTCGTAAGCAAAAATGGTATACGTACCGTTTTCGAGGTATTTGAATTCAAAAGAGCCATCGTAGCTGGCATCCATTTTATCATCGTAAGTCTGGTCCTTATCACCGTAGATGATGAACACATCTTCTTTTGCGCCGTCGTATTCGCTGATCAGCGTTCCGACAGAGTTGTAGTTATGAATGTAGATTTTGCCTTTGATGGTTGAGGTACCGCCTTCGCCTTCTACTTTCTTGCAGGCCGACAGCCCGAATGTCGCCGCAGCGATAAAGATCCATTGTTTCATACAATAGTTTATTTGGAGAGCATAAAGTTACCAAGCATTTATCAAGCCCGGATACGGTATAGATGTAAAAACTTTAACCGTGGTTGTAAATAATGTGATCATTTTATTAAATAACCTTTAAATGATACAACCATTTCGTATAATTATCATCTATTATAGGTAAACTCTCCTACACATGATTACACGCTTACCTCATTTCATTATCACTGCGTTAGCCTTATTTCTTCCGTTCTGGGGAAAATCGCAGGTGATCATTAACGAATATTCCTGTTCCAATGTTGCCGGGCCTACGGATGCTTTCGGCGAGCGGGAAGACTGGATCGAGCTCTACAACATGGGAGCTGCTGCTGTCGACCTGACAGGTTACTTTCTTTCCGATAAAGAAACAAACCTCGACAAATGGGAAATTCCTTCGGGGAATATCGCGCCGGGCGGCTATACAATGGTGTATTGCTCGGGCCGAAACACCGTTTCCGGGACACAGCTTCACCCGAATTTCAAGCTCACGCAAACCGAAGGCGAATGGATCATCCTCACACGTCCGAACGGCGTTGTACAGGATTCCATCAAGATCGTGCACATGACGAAAGAAAACCATTCCGTTGGACGTGAAACCAATGCGGCCAGCACGTGGAAACTCTTTATGTCGCCAACGCCTGGAGCACCGAATTCTGGAGCCATCAATTTTTACACACCGACGCCGGTCATGGATATCGCACCGGGATTCTATGGTGGCGCACAATCGGTAACGATTACCTGTTCCGCTCCGGGAGCAACGATCCGTTATACGACCAACGGTTCAGAGCCAACAGCCGCTTCAACGCTGTATGCCGGGCCGGTAGCCATTAATTCCACGACTGTTTTGCGGGCCAAAGCCTTCAGCGCGGACCAACCGAGCTTTTGTGCTTCCAATACTTACTTTATCAATGTGAGTCATACGATTCCGGTGGTTTCAGTTGCCGGAACACAAGTGTTTGACCTCATTGCCAATGGTAACGGCTGGAGCACCAACTACAAAGGATGTTTCGAGTACTTCGAAGCCGACGGTTCCTTCATCGATGAAGGCGAAGGCGATTTCAACAAGCACGGAAACGACTCCTGGGCTTACGATCAGCGTGGTTTCGACTACATCATGCGCGACCAGTTTGGCTACAACGATGCCATCTCCCACCAGATTTTCCCGTTCAAAGACCGGGATGATTTCCAGAAAGTGATCCTCAAGCCGGCTGCCAACGATAACGTTTCGTTCGAAGACGGTGCGCATATCCGCGATGCCTTCGTACACACGCTGTCCCAGAAAGCCGACCTGAAAATGGACGAGCGTACCTGGCAGCCTTGTATCGTTTACCTCAATGGCGAATACTGGGGCGTTTACGAAGTGCGTGAGAAAGTCGACGATTCAGACTTCACCGAACATTACTACCAGCAGGATAAATTCAACATCCAGTACCTCAAAACCTGGGGTGGAACGTGGGAAGAATACGGCGCGCCGAATGCCATTCCGGCATGGAACGCATTGCGTACCTTCATCAACACCAACAACATGGGTGTCGCGGCCAATTTCGAGAATGTCGATACGACATTGAACTGGGAATCGCTTATCGACTACTTCATTATCAATTCCTACATCGTAAGT
The DNA here is from genome assembly GCA_946482515.1 of uncultured Flavobacteriales bacterium. The sequence continues at coordinate 69,774 of CAMLRS010000010.1, forward strand.
CAGGACTGGTTGAATTACAACACCGGCTGGTGGCGTGGACTCGACCCTGCCGGCGATAAAGAGCGCTGGCGCTATACGCTTTGGGATATGGATGCGTCCTTCGGGCATTACATCAATTACACCGGTATTCCAGACCCAACTGCCAATGCCGATCCGTGTAACGTGGAAAACCTTCCAAACCCGGGAGGACAAGGCCATACGGATATTCTCGAGAAGCTCATCGACGAAAACCCGGTTGTGGAGCAATACTACATTGCGCGCTATGCCGACCTTATCAATACACACTTCTCCTGTGATTACATGAATTTCCTGCTCGACAGTATGATCAATAAGATCGATCCGGAAATGAACGGACAGTGCACGAAATGGGGTGGAAATACCTACGCAGGCTGGCAGGCAAATGTTCAGCAGCTGCGCGATTTCATCGATGCGCGTTGCGTTGCACTCGAGCAGGGATTGATCGATTGTTACAGCCTTACCGGTCCGTATCAGCTGGTCGTAGACGTAGATCCTCCGGGGGCGGGCGAAGTGAAAGTGAACTCCATCTGGGCGCCAACTTACCCCTGGAATGCCGAATACTTTGGAGGCATGAACACCAACTTCATCGCACAGGCGAATACTGGTTATATGTTCTCGCACTGGGAATACACTACCGGTCCTATGCTGCTGCCGGATACCCAGGATACCAACTCCCTGGTGATGAACGGTCCTGAAAACGTAACGGCTGTGTTCATTGTCGAAAACCCGGATATCGACGGCGACGGCATCCTGAACGAAGACGAGGCGACACATGGAACCGATCCGAATAATCCGGATACCGACGGCGATGGCATCAACGACGGACAGGAAGTTGCCAACGGTTCCGATCCGACCGATCCGTGCGATCCGGTGGATACCGACTGCGACCCTGACGGAGATGGCTTGACCAACGGCGAAGAAGCAACTACCGGAACCGATCCAAACAACCCGGATACTGACGGCGACGGCTTCAACGACGGAACGGAAGTCACAAATGGCTCCGATCCATTGAACCCTTGTGATCCGGATGATTCCGATCCGGAATGCCAGATCGATACCGACGGTGACGGATTGACTGATAACTTTGAAATTGTGATCGGAACCGATCCGAACAATCCGGATACGGACGGCGATGGATTGACCGACGGTGCTGAAATTACCGGCGAATCCGATCCGCTTGATCCGTGTGATCCGCTTCCGATGGCTGATAACTGCTTCAACGGTATCTTCATGCCAACCGGTTTCTCACCAAACGGCGACGGTCTGAACGATCTGCTTGCTCCGAAAGTGGGCCGCGACGTGAAGAAATTTACCTGGTACCTCTACGATCGCTGGGGCAACCGCATGGTGATGTCTTCAGATACAGCCTTCAAATGGGATGGACGCTTCAATGGCGTACTGATCAACACAGGAGTTTACGCCTACATGATCGACGTAGAATTCGTCGACGGTCGCAAGGAAACATTGTCAGGTAACGTCACTGTAACACGCTAGTCATGAAAAAGCTGTTCCTTTTCATTGCATCGGCCGGGATGGCTGCCGCAGTGTCGGCCCAGGACCTGCATTTCTCGCAGGTGCTGCAATCACCGGTTTTGCTTAATCCGGGCGCGGTGGGAGTTTACGACGGCTGGGAACGTGCGGTGATCCATCACCGCAACCAGTGGCTGGGCGCGAACACGCAATTCATGTCAACGGCCATTGCGGCAGACGTCACCTTCTTTAAAAATCCGCGCCGGAATACGGCTTACCTCGGAATGGGATTGTCGTTCTACAACGACGTCGGCGGCGATGCCAAGTTTGGTATCCAGACCGGTTCCATGACGTTTTCAGGAATTTTGCCTATCGGTTCGGCAAGCCAGCTTTCACTGGGGATCCAGGCCGGTTTTGGTTCGCGCAAAGGCGATATGTCGCGATTGTTATACGAAAGCCAGTGGACAGGCGCCGGATTTGATCCGACAGTTGCGTCCGGCGAAGGAGATGCGCTGAACGCGTTCCAATACCTCGATGCTTCAACAGGGATTTTCTACCAGTTCGATGGCGGACAATCGACTTTTGCCCGTAACAACGACATGAAATTCCAGGCGGGTCTGGCCGTTTACCATGCCAATGCCCCGCAGATGAAATACCGTTTGGGTGGAACGGAGAAACTGGCGCGCAAATACGTTGGTATGATGAACTACGCGATGGACCTTCCATCAACTTCCTGGGGATTTGATGTGCAATTCGTGCAGTTCATTCAGGGTGGTCATTACGAAACGATCTTCGGTGGTTTGCTCCGCAAGCGCTTCCGTGAAGGAACGAAACAGACCGGTTTCAGCCAGGATGCTTCGTTTGGTTTCGGTAGCTATTTCCGTATGAAAGATGCCATCATTCCGACCATTCAGATCGACTTCAAAGGTTTCCGTTTCGGTTTATCGTACGACATCACGGTTTCTGCCTTGCGCAAAGCCTACAGCGCCGGAAGTATCGAGCTTTCACTCAGCTACACGAACTTCCACCACGCGCTGTTCAAGCGTCGCAATACCTGGTAACTTTAAAATTCAGAATGCATAATTGTGCATTCTGAATTATGCATTTTGCATTGAAGAAAGGGCTTCTTCGACAGTTGTCGTTCGTGGAAAACACATGGAATCGCCGCACAAAACGTAGCTTTTGGCTTCATCCGGTAGATAGATCAGCTTGAACCGATGGGAAACATGCTGCTGTAATTCCTGGCGTTCTTCAAACGTATGATTTCCGTAAACGTGCAGCACATAACGTGGCTGTAGAAAACGCTGCAATAACAACGCCCAGCTGGAATAGCCCGATCCGTATTGTTCCATGCCGTCGAGCATGTTTTGCAATTGCTGTCGCGCCATTTGCTCCCATTTTTCCTGTTCGGTGATCTGCGAAAGCGTTAAGAGATTATGCGCCATCACACCGTTGGTGGAAGGGATCACGTTGTCGTGCAATTCCATTTTTCGGGCAATCAGCTCATTATCCGATGAGGTGAAAAAGAACATCCCGGAAGCGCTGTCAAAGAAACGATCGATTGCCGTTCCGGTCAATGCTTTTGCGTGTTCGAGCCAATCAGCATCACCGGTTGCCTGGTACAATTCCAGGAAAGCTTCAATGGTAAATGCATAGTCGTCTAGCAAACCTTCGATAAAGGATTTTCCGTTCTGTCGCGTGTGCCAGAGGCGGTTGTCTTCGCGCAGCTGGTGCTGAACGATCCATTTTCCGCAGCTCAGTGCTAACGACAAATAACTGCTGTCGTTCAGCGCCCGGAAAGCATCTGTGAGCCCGGTAATGGTCATCGCGTTCCACGCCGTTAAGCACTTGGTATCGGTAACCGGTGCGATGCGGCGTTTCCGTTCGGCAAAAAGCTGATCGCAGGCCTGCTGGATGCGTTCATTCGTGATTTCAGGATGGCGGGCAGTGAATGCTTCCCAGGTTTCGTTGCGCAGCAACACCCACATTTCTTCTTCCCAGTAACCTTTGTTCTGCGGATTGTACAATTCGAGGAACCACGTGGCGTCGTTGCCAAGGATAGCGCGGATTTCGTCGGGCGTCCAGACATAGTATTTCCCTTCCACGCCTTCGCTGTCGGCGTCCTGTGCGGCATACAAACCGCCTTCGGGCGATCGCATTTCGCGTTCCAGCCAGTGCAACGTTGTTTCGAGCACGCGCTGGTATTCGGGTTGTGGATCGTAGCGGTAAGCTTGTGCGTATAACGAAAGCAATTGGCCGTTGTCATAAAGCATTTTTTCGAAATGCGGGATCTTCCACAGCATATCGACTGAATAGCGGGAGAAACCGCCACCGAGTTGATCGTAAATGCCGCCCATGGCCATTTTTCGAAGCGTCAGGCTCACGTGATCGCGCACCAGGCCGTGTTGTTTCCATTCGGCGTAATGCAGCAGGAACAGGTAATTATTCGGCAACGGGAATTTCGGTGCGTGCGTCGGGCCACCTTCCACGTTGTCCATTTTCGGCATCCAGCGACGAACCAGCTCGGGTAGCTTGTCTTCCGGCAGATCGCTCACAGGTGCTGCTACAGCGATCAGTTCACTGGCCGCAATGCCTTCGGTGAGCTGCGTAGCGTATTCGAGCATTTTTTCAGGTTTGGAAACGTGCATGTGCTGCAAGCTGCGCAGGATGTGCATCCATTGTTCTTTCGGGAAATACGTTCCTCCGTAAACAGGTCTTCCGTCTGGCAGGGTGAAGCAATTCAACGGCCAGCCGCCGCGCTGGGTCATGAGCTGAACGGCGTTCATGTACACCTGGTCCACATCCGGGCGCTCTTCGCGATCGACTTTGATGCAAACGAAGAATTTGTTCATCAAAGCAGCCACTTCTTCGTCTTCGAAGCTTTCGTGCTCCATCACGTGGCACCAGTGACAGGAAGAATAGCCAACCGATACCAGGACGAGCTTGTTTTCCTGCGTTGCGCGTTCAAAAGCCGCTTTCGACCAGGCCACCCAATTTACCGGATTGTGCGCATGCTGCTGCAGGTAAAGACTCGATTCCTGTATCAGATCGTTGGTGTAGTGTTCCATATCGTAAAAGTAAGGCTAATGAGAGGGAATAGGAAATAGGGAACAGGAAATGGCTTCGAAAGAAAAACTATTGCCTATTCCCTGTTCACTATTCCCTTTTTGCTATTTCCTCTTCCCCAAATACTTCGTACTTTTGCAGCCATATTTTTCGTTTCCGTGAAGCAATTCAAACCTGTCCATGTCCTCCTGTTTACCGTAGGCGTTTTTGCACTGCTGGCCCCGCTTTCGTGGTTGGTGAAAGACGACGCGTTCAATATCGGCGATTTTTCGGTCCGTTTCCTGAGCTCTGAAGACCTGCTCGATCCGAAAGAACCGGTGAAAAAAGACATTACCAATATCATCGCGAAGGTGGATACGACTTCCATCGAGCTGCCAACCGATCCTGGCGTGAAGCACGATTACGTTTCCGATGGCAAAATGGGCGCACCGAATGGCGGACAGCTTTCAGGCGAATCATCTACGATCATTCAATATGCCGAAGGTGGAAAACAGGCCCTGCACAATTTCTTCGCGAAGCTGGAAAATGCTTCCAAAGGAAAAAAGATCCGCATTCTGCACTACGGCGATTCGCAGATCGAAGGCGACCGTATGACTTCTTACATCCGTCAGCGTTTGCAAAGCCAGTTTGGTGGCAACGGTCCGGGAATGATTCCGGCTAAAAACGAATACCACACGCAAACCTTCAAGCAAACCTGTTCACCGAATTTCATTCGTTACACGGCTTTTGGCGGCGCGAAGCTGAAATCGAAGCGCTACGGTTCCATGTGTACGGCCGCCCGCTTTACACCGGAATACGACAGTACTGAAATGGCCGGCATCACATCTGTGAAGGAAGCGTTTATCGAAATCGAGCCGTCACCTTCCGCTTATGAGCGTGCCCGCAACTACAACAACGTGAAGCTCTATTATACCAGCTGCGTGAGACCATGTGCGGTGAAAGTGTACCAGAACGGCAACCTGATGCATGAAGACAGCCTGGTAATGGATGGCCGTTACCACGAATTGGCTTTGTCGTTTCCTTCTACGCCTGGCAAGCTGAAATACGTGTTCTCAGCAACGGTGAGCCCGACGATCATCGGTTTCTCACTCGAAGGAGATGTGGGCGTACAGGTCGACAATATCGGGATGCGTGGTTCCAGCGGAACATTCTTCGGAAAGATCGATCAGATCACGGCATCAAAAATGTATGCCGATCTGAACGTGGAGATGGTGATCATGCAATTCGGCGGCAACAGTGTTCCGTACCTGGAAGATTCTGCAGATGTACGCAACTACGTACGCAATTTCCGCGGACAATTGTTAACACTCAAAAAACTGCGTCCGTCGGCGGCAATTATGGTCATAGGGCCAAGTGATATGTCGACTTCCGGTTCAGGTGGAATGGTAACGTATAAGATGTTGCCCGTTCTGGTGAATGAAATGCGGAAAGCAGTTAAAGATATCGGAGCCTGTTACTGGGATCTCTTCAACGCGATGGGTGGGGTGAATTCCATGCCAAGCTGGGTAGAGCAGGGACTGGCCGGAAAAGATTACATCCATTTTACGCCGAAAGGCGCCAGCATCGCTTCACAGCTCTTCTTTGATGCATTTGCGGCAGAATATGTCCGCTGGAAAAATGGTAACTAAAGGGCAATGGGCCGCAAGAACTGGAAATACTGCGTGAGAATCTTTGGACAAATAGCACTTGTGATGGCGTTGGCTGTAGCCTGTACGGCACGCTCCCAATCTGTGTATAACGGTCCGAAGGATTCGCTCAACACGTATTTTTACCCGGCTTTCCTGGAGCTCGACACCACTTTACAGAACACCTATCCCTTCATCAATTTTGCCGAAAACTGTTTCCGGTTCTATTCGCCGCGCAGCAAAAACTGGGAAAAGCTGTATTCCGACCTGAACAAAATGGTCGAATTCAAAGACCGCAAGCTGAATTTCTACCACATTGGCGGTTCGCACGTGCAAGCGGATCTGTATACGCATGATATCCGCACGTATCTGCAAACCCAATGGCAGGGATTGCCCGGCGAGCGCGGACTGATCTTCCCGTTCAGCCTGGCGCATACCAATGGCCCGCGGAATTACCGTTTTTCATCGCCCAACCGCTGGCGTGATTACCGGAGCGTGGCCGCTGTGAAACCTTCGGGCCACCAATACGGGTTGATGGGAGCAGTGATCGAATGCCCGGATTCGGTGATCACGATCCAGTTCAAATACGACAAAACGGAAGTAAAACCGGGCTTCACGCGTTTGCGTATTTACCACAACAAAGGCGAATTCCCTTACGAATTGAATTTCGGCCCGGATGAGATTCTGATCGTGGATCAGCACCGCAATTCCGTGCTTGGTTACACTGAAGCCGTTTTCACCGACAACATCGATACGTTCAACCTGCAATTTGCGCGCACGACCAATCAGCCGTTCAATTTACAGATCCATGCTGTTCAGCTGTCCAATTCCCAGCCGGGAATTTCCTACACAGCTATCGGGATCAATGGAGCCGGCTTGTACACGTATCTCGGCAACGCCAATTTCGAAGAGCAGCTGAAAGAATCGCCACCGGATTTCTTCGCTTTCTCTGTCGGAACGAATGATGCGAACGTACCGTATGCGTCGTTCAATCCCCAGACGTATAAACACAATCTCGAGCTGATGATCCAGCGTGTGCTGCGCGCCAATCCCAATTGCGCGATCCTGCTCACGGTGCCCAACGATGCCGCTTACCGGCGCCGTTACCCGAATCAGAACGTTGCCCGTGAGCGCGATGTGATCATCGAGCTGGCCAAAAAATACGAATGTCCCGTTTGGGATTTCTACGCCATCATGGGCGGGCTCGGCTCGTCGCGCGTGTGGATGGTCAACGACCTGATGGGCGCAGACATGGTGCATTTTACGGCGCCGGGCTATCACCTGAAGGCACAGCTGTTCATCGACGCACTCGAGAAGTGGCGACAGCAAATGAGTACAATTAACAACCCTAAATAAGACGAATCGGATAGATGGAACGCCTCCACGACATATTCAGTTTTAAGATGATGGATTCAATGGTCTTCAACCGCCTTGATTTCTGGCTCTTTTTCATTTTCATTATGATCATCTTCTCCGCGCTGCACAAATTCCAGCTCATGCGGAGCATTTTCATCACGGCGGTGAGCGTCTTCCTGTACTACAAAACGTCGGGGTTGTTCGTGCTGCTCCTGCTGCTTTCCATTACCGTCAACTTCGGACTCGGAAAATGGATCTACCGCTCGGAGACCGATCTCCGGCGCAAATGGATCATAGCCTTTTCCGCAATATTCAACGTGTTTTTCCTGGCGTACTTCAAATATGCGCTCTTTTTCACCGAATCGTTCAACGAGCTGTTCCATACCAAATACGAAATTTTCAACCAGTTTGCGTTGTGGGGGAATGGCTTCTTCGGCGATCAAACTTTTGAAACGCAGATCCTGCTTCCGGCGGGTGTAAGCTTCTTCACATTCCAGTCCATCAGCTACGTGGTCGATATCTACCGCAAGGAAATTCCGCCGGTAAAAAACTACTTCGATTACGCGTTCTACGTAACGTATTTCCCGCACGTGATCATGGGGCCTATCGTTCGTGCGCGCGATTTCATTCCACAGATTTACCAGAAATTCGAGCTCGATAAGCCAACCTTCAGTGCTTCCGTTTTCATGGTGGTAAAAGGTCTGGCGAAGAAAATCATCATTGCCGATTACATCGCCGTTCAGTTTATCGACAAAGTGGTGGAAGCGCCGGAAGCCTATCCGGGTTTTGTGAGCATCCTCGCCATGTGGGGCTATTCGCTGCAGATCTACGGTGATTTCTCTGGTTATACTGACATCGCCATTGGTTTGTCGCGCCTGATGGGCTTCGAGCTCTTACCGAACTTTAAATCGCCGTACAAAGCCGTAAGCGTAGCCGATTTCTGGCGCCGCTGGCACATTTCCCTTGGTTCGTGGCTCCGCGATTACCTCTACATTCCGCTCGGAGGGAACAAAAAAGGAAGCATCGGAACATACATCGCCATTCTCATCATTTTCACCTTCCTGATCTTCATCACCGGCTGGTACGACCTGATCTTCATCTACCTCGGCTTGATGGCGCTATACGTGATCGGTGTATTGATCAGTCCCGGATTCAAGCAATTCATGCACCGCGATCTCAACCTGCTTATCACCATGGTCATCGGTGGTTTGTGGCACGGTTCCACGCAGAACTTCGTGATCTGGGGAACGATGAATGGGCTGGCGCTCATCATTTACAAATACTGGAAAAAGGTTTCACCCTACGAGAACAGTAACTGGTTCATCGTGCACTTCTGGAAGATTTTCCTGACCTTTAACTTCATCACCTTCACGCGGATCTGGTTCCGTCTGAAAGGCAACGATGAGCCGATGGAAATGCTCGATCACATCTGGAACCATTTCAACTTTACGTGGCAGGCGCTCTGGACCGTTCTCTGGAATTACGGCTCGGTGTTCATTATCATTTTCCTGGGATTCTTTACGCACTGGATGCCGCAACGCTGGAAAGACGGCATCGTCGCCGGATTTACCTCCATGCCGCTTGCCATGCAGATGGTAAGCGTTTCAGTCACCATTCTGCTCATGTACCAGGCCGTTTCGGATTCATTCAAACCATTTGTTTACTTTGAATTCTAACGACCATATCTCCCCCTTTGGAGGGGGGCAGGGGGGAGGAAATCCCGCTTCACCGTTTGAGAATGGAGGGGATAAAACCGTCGTCTTCCAGGACCTCGGTCTCATGGATTACAAAGAAGCGTGGGATTACCAGGAAACGCTTTTTGCAAAGAACATCGCCCTGAAGATCGAGCACCGCAACGGAACAAGCGACGAGCCGACGACGAACCACCTGTTGTTCGTGGAACACCCGCATGTATACACGTTGGGGAAAAGCGGAACCGAAGACCATTTGCTCCTCGATGAAGCCGGTCTGGAAACACACCACGCAACGTATTACAAAATCAACCGTGGTGGCGATATTACCTATCACGGTCCCGGCCAGTTGGTCGCTTATCCGATTTTCGACCTCGACTACTTTTTCACCGACATCCACAAGTACATGCGCTACCTCGAGGAAGCGGTGATCCTGACCCTGAAAGAATACGGTATTGAAGGAAGTCGTTCGGAAGGATTAACGGGTGTCTGGCTCGATCCCGAAACCGATCGTGCGCGGAAAATCTGCGCAATGGGCGTTAAGTCTTCCCGCTGGGTGACCATGCACGGTATCGGGTTCAATGTCAATTCCGACTTGTCTTATTTTTCCCATATCGTCCCTTGCGGAATTGAGGATAAAGCTGTAACTTCAATGCAACACGAATTGGGAAGACCGGTCGATATGCAGGAAGTAAAGCAGCTTCTGAAAGCAAAACTGGCAGAGCAGTTCGGCTACACCTATCAATAATATGGCTAAAAAGACCGGCAAAAGCAAACTGGGAAAACTCCTTCGCGGTTTCCTGTGGTTTGTGGTGGCGATCCTCGTATCTGTCAACGTATTCATACTACTCAGCGGAAGGTTCTACCTCTACAAAGGCGTTTATTTTACGTACCTGTCGGGCGAAACCTCGCCGACCATCTACGACAAGGACAAGTTTTATTCTTCGGAGCTTCCGGCGTCTCGTAAAAGCGAGCCGTGGGCCATGCACCCGAAGTTCGGTCGTTTGCAATTACCGGCCGCCGAGCGCAGCTATATCGAAAAACTGGGCACGCGTTCGCTGCTGGTGTTCAAAGGTGATAGCCTGCTCTACGAAGAATACTGGGACGAGCACAATCAAACTACAGTTTCCAATTCCTTTTCCGCAGCCAAGACCGTGATCAGCATGCTCATCGGTATTGCGATCGAAGAAGGCCACATCAAAAGCCTCGACGATCCGGTTTGTCGCTACTTGCCTGAATTTTCCGGAAAAGGAAAGGAAAAGATCACCATCCGTCACCTGCTCATGATGGCATCCGGACTGGATTGGGAAGAAAGTGCCAGCGACCCTTTATCTGAAAACGCCGAATCGTATTACGGAAGCGACCTGTGGGGATTGGTCAACCGCCAGCAGGTAGTTGGTCCGCCGGGGAAAGCATTCGTGTACCAAAGCGGCAATTCGCAGATCCTCGGATTCATCCTCGAAAAAGCCACCAAACAGGATCTAACGGCTTACGCCGATAAGAAGCTGTGGCAACCCATGGGCGCTGAATCCGACGCGTTCTGGAGCCTTGATAAAGAAAACGGCGATGAAAAAGCCTTCTGCTGTCTCTACAGTACCTCGCGCGATTTCGCCCGGTTAGGGAAGCTTATCAACAACGGCGGCAACTGGAATGGTAAACAGCTTATTCCAGCCTGGTATTTTGCCGAAATGGTCAAAAACCCGGAGATGGAAACGGAAGAGAAGGTAGCCAATACGCGCTACGGTTTGCACATCTGGACCTTCCTGGGCGGACCAAACCCGGTATACTATTGCCGCGGCATCCATGGCCAGTACATCATTTCCATTCCTGCTGAAGATCTGGTGATCGTGCGTACGGGCAGCAAACGCGCCGACAATTATGCGATTCCCCGGAAAAAGCAAAACGATGCTGCTTACCTGGCCAAAGTAACCGATTACATGGGGCACCCTTCCGATCTGTTTCACTACCTGAAGATCGCCCGCGCTATTGCCCGCCAGGCGGAATAGTAAATCGCTTTCATGCAGCACGAATTGACGATCTATTCCGTAAATTTGCACCTGCTTGCCGCAAAGGCAGGGCTTCTAACAGAGAAACAATGCGCGAAGAACTCAAAGGTCCGAAAGTAGAAAACGTGAAAATGGTAGTGGTGCCGGAAAAGAATGAAGAAGGCGCTATTCAGCATTATGTTTACCTGCTGAGCCTCCGCGACGACATCATGGAAGGCATTATCATTACCAGCAAAGGCTACGGACAAAACGTCTCTACAGGCGAAACCGTTCAGACCTCTATGCTGCGCCATTCCCTTGAAGTATTGCTGCCGAACGAAGCAGCGCGTATTGAGCCGATCATGGAAGAGGTATTCGGTCTCACCAACGAATATTGGGTGAGCTTTTGGGCGGATGATGTGATGTACGACAAAAAATTCATCTTCCTGCCCGAAACCATCAACGAAAAGAACTATCGCGAAATTCCTAAAATGGGCGGTATCGGGATTATGGTGGGCTGACCATTCGAAATATCTAAAAAACTAAAATTCTCAAAATTTCGAAAATTGACAGTCGTTATTGGACTGGTTCAATCCGTTCAGGATTAGTGTTTAGAATATAGTGACCGTACTTTTATGAAGTCATGACCGCGTAACGATTCACGTGAAAGCCACTTATTCTTAACACATCCATTTTTCTATGAAACAAACACAAGTCATCGTAGTGCTGGGCGCTTTCGTGCTGGCTATCGCCATAGGATTCATTTCCTGATAAAACCGTCTAAGCAAAATTTCGCCCTAAAACGAAATCAAAGAAAAACCCCGCTCTCTTTTGGAAGCGGGGCTTTCTATATTTTTAAGTAATCAGAAACGCGCTAACTCATCAACTCGCACTAATAACTTCTAACTCGAAACTACCAACTAGTAACTAGTTAAAGCGTCCCGCGTTTCTCCTGCTCGCGCTCGATGGATTCGAACAGCGCTTTGAAGTTTCCGGCACCGAAGCCACGTGCACCCATGCGCTGAATGATTTCAAAGAACAGTGTCGGGCGGTCTTCTACCGGCTTGGTGAAGATCTGCAACAGGTAGCCTTCTTCGTCGGCGTCGATCATGATACCCAGCTTTTGCAGCTCGTTGATATCTTCCTTGAATTTCGACATGTGGTCTTTCAGACGCTCAGGAATGGCATCGTAATACGCTTGTGGCGGTGTCGATAAGAATTCAACGCCACGTGAGCGCATATCGCTAACCGTTGTGATGATATCGTCAGTTGCAACGGCGATATGCTGCACACCCGGACTTTCATAGAAATCGAGGTATTCTTCGATCTGCGAGCGTTTCTTGCCTTCTGCCGGCTCGTTGATCGGGAATTTGATGCGGCCGTTTCCGTTCGACATCACTTTCGACATCAACGCCGAATATTCCGTCGTGATCTGTTTGTCGTCGAAGGAAAGGAAGTTCACGAATCCCATCACGTCTTCGTACCACTTCACCCACGTGTTCATTTCGCCCCAGCCAACGTTGCCTACCATGTGGTCGATGAATTTCAGACCTACAGGAGCCGGATTGTAATCCGATTCCCATTTCTGATAGCCTGGCAGGAACAAGCCGTTGTAGTTCTTGCGCTCCACGAACATATGAACCGTTTCGCCATAGGTGTAAATTCCCGCGCGAACCGTCTCACCGTTTTCGTCCGTTTCTACCGTTGGCTCCATGTAAGAACGCGCACCGCGTTTGATGGTTTCTTCGTACGATTTACGAGCGTCTTCCACCCACAGTGCAACGATTTTCACACCGTCGCCGTGCTTTTTTACGTGCTCACCAATCGGTGAATCGCTGTTGAGCGCCGTTGTCAGTACCAAACGGATTTTATCCTGCTTCAATACGTACGAAGCGCGGTCTCTCATACCCGTTTCCAGTCCGGCATAAGCGTATGACTGAAAACCAAAAGCCGTTTTGTAAAAATGCGCCGCCTGCTTGGCGTTGCCCACATAAAATTCCACGTAATCGGTTCCCAGCAACGGCAGGAAATCCTGTGCGCCTTCGAAAATCTTCTCCAGACCGTATTCAACACTTTTTATTTCTTCTTTCATCGTTTCTTTATTAATCAATTCATTAATTCAATTGTGCATTCTGAATTCAGAATTATGCATTATCACTCAAGCCAGGAAGTATGATAATTCCCATCAGCAATATCCAGTGCCGCCTGCGTTAATTTCAACGGACGGAACGTATCCACCATTACTGCCAGCTCAGCCGTTTCTTTCTGACCGATACTGCGCTCATAAGCGCCCGGGTGCGGACCGTGCGGAATTCCGCCGGGATGTAAGGAAATATAGCCTTTTTCTACGTGATTGCGGCTCATGAAATCGCCGTCGACATAGTACAGCACTTCATCCGAATCGATGTTGCTGTGGTTGTACGGCGCCGGGATGGATTTCGGGTGGTAATCGTACAAACGCGGACAGAACGAGCAGATCACGAAATTGTGTGCTTCGAACGTTTGGTGTACGGGAGGTGGCTGGTGAACGCGTCCGGTGATTGGCTCAAAATCGTGGATCGAAAAGGCATACGGGAAGTTGAAGCCGTCCCAGCCGATTACATCGAATGGATGCGAAGCGTATGTGAGCTCGTGCATCACGTTTTCTTTCTTGATTTTGATGATGAAATCGCCTTTTTCGTCATGCGTTTCAAGCTCACTCGGCGGACGGAAATCGCGCTCGCAGAACGGTGAATGTTCGAGCAGCTGACCGAAATGATTGCGGTAGCGCTTCGGCGTTACGACCGGTGAAAACGATTCGACGATGAACAAGCGGTTGTCGTCTGTGTCGAACTCGAGCTGGTAAATAATCCCGCGCGGGATCACCAGGTAATCGCCATACGCGAACGGGATATTCCCAACCAGCGTGCGGAGCTTTCCGGAACCGCGGTGAACGAAGATCACTTCGTCGGCGTCGGCGTTTTTGTAGAAATACTCCTTCATCGACTTGCGCGGCGCAGCCAGTGCGATATTCAGGTCGTTGTTGAAGAGCACGATCACGCGGCTTTCGAGGAAATCGTCTTTCGGTTTTACATCGAACCCGCGCAGCATTTGCGACGTGATGTTTTTATCGACAGCAGCTTTCGGGGCGCAATCCACAGGTTTCTTCACCTCGCGCACCATCGTCGGGCGGTGCACATGATAGAGCAGGGAAGAGAATCCGTGGAAACCTTCCGTTCCGAACAGCTGTTCGTAATACAAACCACCTTCCGGTTTTTCAAAAACCGTGTGCCGTTTGTGCGGGAACTTTCCCAGTGAGTGATAAAAAGGCATACTTGAATGAATTTACAGCGGGAATAAACCCGGCTATCCTTATCTAAACAAAGATAGGGAAATCGATTTCGGCTAAAAAATGATTTTTATTAGGTTTTTGGAATGGAACTCAGTGAATAGGGAACAGGAAACAGGGAATGCATATTCTGCTTGTTTACTCAGCTATTCCCGATTTCCTGTTTACCATTTCCTATTCACAATTCCTTCATAAATACTTATTTTTGCCCCGAAACACTTGCGAATGAAAAAAATCCTGGTAATTGGGGCCTGTGGGCAGATTGGGACGGAGCTGGTATTGACTCTGCGTGCGAAATTTGGAAACGATCAGGTAGTGGCCGCCGACGTCAAGGAAGCTTGTCCGGATGCATTGTCTGACGGACCTTATAAACACCTGGATGTATTGGACCGTTCCGGTGTGGAGGCATTTATTCGTTCATCCCGATTCGATGATGTCTACCTGCTGGCGGCACTGCTTTCGGCTACAGCCGAGAAAAACCCCGATTTTGCCTGGAAGCTGAACATGGAAAGCCTGTTTACCATCCTCGATCTGGCCAAAGCCGGTGATATCAAGAAAATATTCTGGCCGAGCTCCATTGCCGTTTTCGGACCAACGACACCGCGTCACAACACGCCGCAGTATACCGTGATGGAACCGAGCACTGTTTACGGAATTTCCAAGCAGGCCGGCGAGCGCTGGTGCGAATATTACTTTAATAAATTTGGTGTCGATGTGCGCAGCATCCGCTATCCCGGACTGATCTCTTATAAAAGCCTTCCGGGCGGTGGAACGACTGATTACGCCGTTGATATTTTTTACCAGGCCAAAGCCGGAAATAACTACACCTGTTTCCTGAAAGAAGACACCGCACTGCCGATGATGTTCATGGAAGACGCCATTCGCGCGACCATCGAGCTGATGGAAGCACCTGCTGAAAAGCTGACCATTCGTTCCAGCTATAATTTGTCAGCGCTTTCTTTTACACCAGCTCAGCTTACATCGGCCATTCAGCAAATAATCCCCGACTTTAAGACCACCTACGAGCCTGATTTCCGTCAGGCTATCGCCGATTCATGGCCGGCATCTATAGATGACACTGTTGCCCGGACCGATTGGAATTGGCAGGAAGGTTATGATTTACAGCAAACTGTGAATGTCATGTTGAAAAATGTGAACCCTGAACTTTTATTTAACACGTAAGGTGTTTTTCATCGATCGATTTCCACTTTTTATCGAAATTAATTCACACAACCGACAACCGTTTGAAAAAAAATCTATCTTTAGAATGCGCTACTAAACTAATTTATGTTAACCATGTGGAAGGTAAAACGATTACCACTTCTGATTCTCTTCTTAGCATTTGTTAACCACGGCTTGTCCAACGATCTGAACCTGAATAACGATCAGGATGGAAAAGGCACGGTTGACAGCCAGGGAAGAAAACAGGGAAAGTGGGTCTACTACGGGAAAGACCGTCCCGAATCGGGTGTCCCGCCCGAAGGGAAAGTGGAGGAAGGAACTTATAAAGACGACCGTAAGGAAGGTGTCTGGATCAAGTACCACAACGACGGAATTACACCAAAGCTGAAAGGCGAGTATGTGAACAACCGTCCGATGGGCAGCTATACGAAATACCACGCCAATGGTAAGGTCAAGGAGGTTGGTATTTATATTAAGAATCAATACCACGATTCGCTGAAACGTTTCCATGAAAATGGCAAGCTCGAATACGAAGCGAACTATAATGCTAACGGTAAAGAGGAAGGCAAGGTAAAGTACTATTATGCCAACGGACAAGTCGAGTTCGAATACGTGTCTAACAACGGTATTCCGACTGGGAAAGCTGTACGCTATTACGAAAACGGCGATGTGAAGGAAATTATCCAGTACAATGCCGACGGAAGCGTAGCATCCAGCGTTCAGAAAGAAATGGTGAGCCCTGCTGTTAGTGTGAAAGACCCTGGAGGAAGTACTGAACGAGCCCC
This sequence comes from uncultured Flavobacteriales bacterium, assembly GCA_946482515.1. The sequence continues at coordinate 86,280 of CAMLRS010000010.1, forward strand.
TGCGATTACCGGAACGCCAAACACGGCCGGTATCAAATGGATGCCGAACGGCTACAACAAAGTCTACAACTCCGATAAAGAGATCTGGCAGGATGGTATCTTCAAAGACGGCAAGCTCTGGGATGGTAAAGTCTACGTCTACGACCGCGACGGTATCCTCCTCAAAGTAAAAGTCTACAAAGGCGGCGTCTACCACTCCGACGGACAACTTTAAACGATACGTGTATAAATACGAAGGGCAGTCTCAGACTGCCCTTTTTTGTTCCCATTAATTCAGTCCTCTGTCTCCGGTTACTCTGTCTTCAGTCGACTGTCAGGTGGTGTTTCGATCGTTTCTGTTAGAATTAAGTAAAGCTGATGGGTTCGGATAAAATAAACCTCAACGCCAGCCTGTAATATTTCGAATAGCCAGTATCAAGTTGTGTATTCCTATGTCTAATCCTATAACAGATTCTGACAGGAAACTGCTCGACTGCAAACCAAACGACTCCAACATAAGAGCTCGTCAACCCTGAAACTCACCCCTCAGAAACCCGCAAACTCAGCAACTCGCAACTTCCAACTCGCAACTTCCAACTTCAAACTAAAACAAAAGCGGCCCCATTGGAACCGCTTCGTATCGTAAAAACCGCCTGCGCGGCAAATATGCTTACTTATTCGTGATCGTGGTTGTGACCTTCATGGCCATGTCCTTCGTGACCGTGACCTTCGTGTCCTTGCTGTGGTTGTTTCTCCTGTGGATTCGCATTTACGCTTACCATTTCCAGGTCGAAAATCAGGTCTGTGTACGGCCCGATTCCACGACTCCCGGTCTTGCCGTAAGCCAGGAAATAAGGCAGGATGAACTTACCTTTACCACCTTGCTGCAGCATATCAAGCGCTTCGTAGAAACCAGCGATCAACGGCTGTACTTTGTATTTGAAGCTCAGCGGCTGATTGCGATCGTAAGACGCATCAAATTTGTTGCCGTCCATAAATGTTCCGAGGTAATGTACACCTACCTGCCAGCCAACCTGTGGCTTCAGGCCTGTACCAGGTGTTTCGATGATGTAGATCAATCCTGTTGGCGACTGCTTTGCATTCGGGTATTTTTTCTTTACTTCTTCAAACAGGTAAGCTTTGTATTCAGCTTCCGTCATTTTAGAAATGCGGTCAACGCGCTCCTTTTCAATAGCATCCAATTTGGCACGCTCGGCACGCATTTGCTCCATTTTAGCCTGCTCAGCTGCTTTCTGTGCTTCGAATTCCGCTTTCTTGATTTCGTAGTTTGCAGCGTATACAGCCGTTGCATTCCATTTTTTAGCCACTTTTCCTTTTCGGATAATTGTGACTTTGGTCATCACGTCGTCCTGCTCGATAGCGTTCACAACATCCTGTCCCTGGATTACGTGTCCGAATACCGTGTGCTTGTTGTCGAGCCATGGTGTAGCCACGTGTGTAATGAAGAACTGGCTGCCATTGGTAGCCGGTCCGGAATTGGCCATAGAAAGGATACCCGGTCCGGAGTGCTTCAGGTCAGGATGGAATTCATCGTAGAAACGGTGTTCAGGTCCGCCCATGCCCGTTCCTTGCGGATCGCCGCCCTGGATCATGAAATCCTTGATCACGCGGTGAAACTTCAGTCCGTTGAAGAACGGAGTCGTATATTCTTTATCGCCAGCTTTGAATTTTCCTTCCGCCAGTCCAACGAAATTTGCTACCGTCATCGGTGCTTTTTCGTATTCGAGCTGCACGAGGATCGTTCCTTTCGTGGTTTCAAATTTGGCATAGATGCCCGGTTCCAGTTTCGGAGCCTTTGGCTTTCCTGCGAAAGCAGTCGTGGCAAAGCCTGCCATCAGGAGAATGCTCAACAGAGCAGTGTGGATACGGTTCATGTGTATATTTTGTGCTAAAATACAAATTTCCAAATACCCTGCCGGTTTTCAAAGGAGTGAGCATCAACTTAGGAAAACAATAGTTACCATGGAATATACTACAATTTGTTGCCTTATGACTAAAATTTCCGCACCTTTGCAGGACTAATTTGTCCATTATGCGCGTTGAGCAACTCTATACCAAATGCCTGGCAGAAGCTGCCTATTTCATCGAAAGTGAAGGTGAGATCGCTGTGATCGATCCCTTGCGCGAAGTACAGCCCTATCTCGATTTGGCGAAAGAATGGAATGGAAAGATCAAGTACATTTTTGAAACCCATTTCCACGCGGATTTTGTTTCCGGTCACCTCGACCTGTCCAAAAATACCGGTGCGCCTATTATTTACGGTCCGGATTCGCATCCTTCTTTCGATTGCATCATCGCACACGACAACCAGGAATTCAAGCTGGGCAAAATTACCATCCGCGTACTCCACACACCCGGACACACGCCGGAATCGGTAACCTATTTGCTCCTCGATGAAAACGGGAAAGAACACGCCATTTTTACAGGCGACACCTTATTCCTCGGTGATGTTGGCCGTCCGGATCTGGCGATCAAAGGCAACCTGACACAGGAAGAGCTGGCGGGGATGCTCTACGATTCACTGCGCAACAAGATCATGACGCTGCCGGATACCGTAACTGTTTACCCGGGACATGGCGCAGGCAGCTCCTGCGGGAAAAACATGAGCTCGGAAACCGTTGGTACGCTGGGTGAACAGAAACAAACCAATTACGCCCTCCGCGCAGGTTTGTCGAAAGAAGACTTTATTAAAGAAGTAACAGAAGGCATTTTGCCTCCGCCGCAATACTTCCCGAAAAACGCGATGATGAACAAAACCGGCTACGACAGCTACGAAGATGTGGCGAACCGTGGCAACACCGCATTATCCGTTGAAGAAGTGAAGCAGGCTGTACAGCAGGGCGCGCTGGTGCTCGACGTACGCCCGCAGGATGAATTCATCAAAGGACACATTCCTTCCAGCCTGTTCATCGGGTTGAACGGAACCTTCGCGATGTGGGTCGGAGCGTTGATTGAAAACATCAAGCAGCCGCTGGTACTCGTTGTTCCTGAAGGAAAAGAAGAAGAAGCCGTGATGCGTTTGGCACGCGTGGGCTACGATCATGCCATCGGTTTCCTGAATGGCGGCATCGAAAGCTGGAGAGCAGCCGGCGAACCGGTTGAAACCATCACTTCCATTCCAGCTACCGAGCTCGAGCAGATTTTCGATACAGTTGCACTCGTCGACGTGCGCAAACCAGGCGAATGGGATGCCGAGCACGTTGCAGGCGCACAGCATTATCCGCTCGATTTCATGCTCAGCAACCCGGAAACGCTCGACCATGCGAAAACCTACCACATCCACTGTGCAGGCGGCTACCGAAGCGTTATTGCGATCTCTTTGCTGAAGCGCTGGGGTTACAAGAATCTCATCGACATTGCCGGTGGATTCGGTGCCATCAAAAAAACAGCGCTGCCCGTGACGGATTTCGTTTGCGGGTCGCAGAAGTAACGGGTTTTAATAGACTTAAGAGCACTAATTTCCGGAATGCCTTATGAAGAGCATTTTGCGAAGCCGTCATAATAGGCAAATCTGCTAACTTTGCACCATGATTACGAATGAGCAATTCAAAGCCGTTGGTCAGCGAATCGACGCGATCGCGAGCTATTTGAAAATTCCTGAAAAAGAGCTGGAGCTGAGAGAAAGCGAACTGAAAACGCAGGATCCCGGTTTTTGGGACGATCCGAAAAGGGCGGAAGCTGACATGAAAGTGATTCGCTCGCTGAAATACTGGATCGAATCCTATACAACGCTCAAAAGTCAGCTCGACGACCTGGAAGTGCTCATCGATTTCGTGAAAGAAGAAGCGGCTACCGAAGAAGAAGTGGACGAAGCTTACGAAAAACTCGTTCAGCAGATCGATGAAGTGGAGCTCAAAAACATGCTTTCCGGTGAAGAAGATGCCCTGAGCGCTGTTTTGCAGATCACGGCCGGTGCCGGTGGTACGGAAGCGTGCGACTGGGCGGGAATGCTCATGCGGATGTACATCATGTGGGCCGAGAAAAACGGCTACAAAGTAAAAGAGCTCAACTACCAGGAGGGCGATGTGGCCGGAATCAAAACCGTGACGCTGGAAATCGAAGGGGAATTTGCATTCGGTTACCTGAAAGGCGAAAACGGCATTCACCGCCTCGTGCGCGTGAGTCCTTATAACTCACAAGGAAAACGGATGACGTCGTTTGCTTCGGCTTATGTCTATCCTTCCGTTGATGATACCATCGAAATCTATGTCAATCCGGCCGATATCAGCTTTGAAACGTTCCGTTCGGGCGGTGCCGGTGGACAGAACGTGAACAAGGTAGAAACGGCGGTTCGTTTGCGACATGCGCCTTCCGGGATCATCATTGAAAACTCCGAGTCGCGCTCCCAGCTGGCCAATAAAGAAAAAGCGATGCAATTGCTCCGCTCACAGCTCTACGAGATCGAATTGCGCAAACGCGCCGAATCACGCGAGCAGATCGAGGCCGGCAAGAAGAAAATCGAGTGGGGATCGCAGATCAGAAGTTACGTTCTGGACGACCGTCGCGTAAAAGACCATCGAACGGATTACACCGTAAACGACCCGGATAAAGTGTTGGACGGCGAGATCAACGAATTCCTGAAATCGTACCTGATGACCTATGGTAGTTAATGATTAATTATCAATTACGAATTAGCAAGATCTTTATAATTCATAATTGCACATTGATAATTGAATGAAGACCCTTATTTACCACAATACCATGTGTTCCAAAAGCCGCGATGGCCTGTGTGAGCTCGAGACGCTGAGCAACGATTTCGAAGTCGTGGAATACATGAAAAATCCCTTCACGGAAGAAAGTTTGACTGAGCTGATCAACCTGCTTGGCATCAAGCCGAAAGAACTGGTTCGCACCAATGAAGACGTGTACAAACAACGCTTCGCACACCGCAAAATCTACGGCAAGGAATGGATTCGCATCATGGTGAAATACCCCGAGCTGATCCAGCGCCCGATCGTGGTGAAAGACGGAAAAGCGGTTATCGGAAGGCCGATTGAGCTGATTCGCGAATTGATCGCCGTATAAGAATATAGATTTCTGCATTTTGCATTCAGCATTGTGCAGTATTTCATTATACCTTTGCACCTGTCTGCCGACGAAGGCAGGCCAAAAAATTTAGAATAATGATAGCCCGAAGCTGTCGCCGAACTGGATGAGAACGAAATACATTGACCTTATCGATCAGACTTTCGATTTCCCGCAGGACGAATTCAACCTGCGCGAAGACCGTCTGATCTTTCACGGGATCGACCTGATGCGCCTGATTGACGAATACGGTACGCCGTTAAAATTCAATTACCTGCCCCAGATTTCGAATAACATCCAGAGGGCGAAAGGCTGGTTCCGCGAAGCAATGAACAACCTCGGTTATTCGGGCTCGTATTTCTATTCTTACTGTACGAAAAGCTCCCACTTTTCTTTCGTGCTCGATGAGGTGCTCAAAAACGACGTACACATCGAGACATCTTCAGCGTTCGATATCGACATCGTGAAGAACCTGCTCGAAACGGGCAAGCTGAAAGAAGGCAGCTTTGTGATTTGCAACGGGTTCAAGCCACCTCAATACATCCAGAACATCGCCGACATCATCGACGGTGGCCAGCTGAATGTGATCCCGGTAGTAGACAACACCACGGAAATCCACGAATTGCTGGCGGCTTCCGAAAGCAACAATATCAAGATCGGCATCCGTATCGCATCGGAGGAAGAGCCGAAATTCGAGTTTTATACCTCGCGTCTGGGCATTCGTTACCGCGAGATCGTGCCGTTCTACAAAGCTTTTATTCAGGACAACCCGCGCGTAGAGATCAAGATGCTGCATTTCTTCATCAACACCGGTATCAATGACACAGCGTACTACTGGAACGAATTGACGAAATGTCTCCGGATCTATTCCGATCTGAAGAAAGTCTGCCCGACGCTTGACTCGCTCAACATCGGCGGAGGCTTCCCGATCAAGAAATCGCTCGCATTCGATTACGACTACGCCTACATGGTGCGCGAGATCCTTATGCAGGTAAAGCGCGTATGCAGCGACAACGACATTCCCGAACCCAACATTTTCACCGAATTCGGTTCGTTTACCGTGGGTGAGAGCGGAGGCGCGATCTTCAACGTATTGCACCAGAAACAGCAGAACGACCGTGAGAAATGGAACATGATCGACAGTTCCTTCATGACCAACCTGCCGGATACGTGGGCGATCAACCAGCGTTTCATTATGCTGCCGATCAACCGCTGGAACGATGATTACGAGCGCGTACTGCTGGGTGGATTGACCTGCGACAGCGATGATTATTACAACTCCGAGCAGCACTCGAATGCGATCTACCTGCCGAAATTCGACAAGAGCAAACCGCTGTTTATCGGGTTCTTCAATACCGGCGCTTACCAGGAAACCATCGGAGGATTCGGAGGTCTGAAACACTGTCTGATTCCCGAACCGAAACATGTGCTTATTCGTCGTGATGAGGAAGGAAAAATCCGAACGGAGCTCTTTTCTGAGGAACAAACAGCAGATGATTACCTCCGGATTCTGGGTTATCGGTGAAACTAAATCGTTTTACTAAAGAAACGTTGATAAATTTTAGTGCGATGCTGTAACGATGGCTGAAGAAAGCACTATTTTTGCACCGCACTAATTTACCGGGCCCAAAACAGTTAAATCGCCGTTGGCATGACACCACACGATAGTACCATATACTTACAAGAGAAAACGGCTTTTGCTGCCTCTGTTCGCCCTTCATTAACCGACCGTGGGTTTACTACGGTTGCTTTTGATGAATCCCAGATAGAGTATATCGACGGCGTTGTATTGTTCCACGACAATCACAACTTCGATAAATCCGTTGCTGAGCTGCGCGATGTATTCGAAACCCGCCAGGTAGCGATGCACAAGATCGATCTGAGCGGCACCCTCAATGTGGCCCTTTCGCATCTTTCCCTTTTCTTCGACCGCACGAAATGCAAAAAAGTGCTGTTCCTGGGCTCCGAGAGCCTGAAAGATCATCCGAAGATGGAAATCTTTAATGAGAAGTGGACCCTCTGATTAATTCATAATGCAGAATTCAAAATTCAGAATTGGTTTGAATTATGCATTCTGAATTATGCATTCTGAATTATGCATTCTGAATTATGCATTCTGAATTATGCATTCTGAATTATGCATTCTGAATTATGCATTCTGAATTATGCATTCTGAATTATTTAACGTAGTCCTGTTTCTGTACTAACATATACTGGTCATTCTCCGTGCGCAGGTAGCCCTGGTCGTAGCAGAAAAAATAGGTGCTTCCCTTTTGTGTTGTGTAAGTGTTTGTGAAGTAGTGAAAGTTGAAACCTTCTTCCGCCAGCGTAATGGCATCTACGGTGCGTTTCCCGGTTGGATTCAATGCTAACAAAATCCGGCGGTTCTTCCGTAAGATATTGTTAATCCGGCGCATGTAATTCGTGCTGTCTTCGTTAAGCCGGTTGTTGTAGGTGTTCCGGCAATAATCCGAACAAAACTTCTGATCCTTTCTGCCGGAGATTTTCTGATGGCATTCCAGGCATTCCCTTACGTTCATTCCATTCATTTTCAGTGTCTAGTGTGAAACAATGTTAACATAAATTAACAGCACCTGCAAGCCGGCCGGGTCATTCTTTTTCATTTTTGCAACGTTCCCCGTGGATAACATGCACCACACGAATCGGTTTTCACCGGTTCTATGTGTATCTTCGGAAACGTTACACAACAAAAACACTAATTCAGACGCAATGTCAACATCCTCTTCGCTCTCGCCATCTGAGCAACTTCAGGTACTTTCGGTATCCATCAAGGAAGAAGCCGTTAAATTCGAGCAGTTACGTCGGGAAATCGGGAAAGTGATCATCGGGCAGGATTCCATGGTGAAAAACCTCCTGATCGCGTTACTCGCCGATGGCCACGTGTTGCTGGAAGGTGTTCCGGGACTGGCGAAAACGCTGGCTATTCGTACACTTTCACAGGCCATTCACGCCGATTTTGCCCGTATCCAGTTTACACCCGATCTGTTGCCGGCCGATATTACCGGTACGATGATCTACCAGCAGAAATCGGAGCAGTTTACGGTGAAAAAAGGACCGATCTTCGCCAACTTTATCCTGGCGGATGAGATCAACCGGGCGCCGGCCAAAGTGCAAAGCGCCTTGCTGGAAGCGATGCAGGAACGCCAGATCACGATCGGCGACACTTCGTATAAATTGCCAACGCCTTTCCTGGTTATGGCCACGCAGAACCCGATCGAGCAGGAGGGAACGTATCCGCTGCCGGAAGCGCAGGTCGACCGTTTCATGCTGAAAGTCGCGCTGGGCTACCCGTCCAAGCAGGAAGAACAGCTCATTTTGCGCAACAACGTGCGTGTTGAAGGATTGCCGTCCGTATCGCCGTGTTTGTCGCCTGAAGATATTGTGAAAGGCAAGCAGCTCACACGCTCCGTTTACCTCGACGAAAAGATCGAGCGCTATATTGTCGACATCGTGGCGGCTTCGCGCAACCCGGAAGCGGCCAAATTGCCCGAATTGAAACACTACATCGCTTACGGCGGCTCGCCGCGTGCGACGATTAATCTTGCCCTGGCGGCCAAAGCCCAGGCCTTCCTCGAACAACGCGCTTTCGTTATTCCGGAAGATGTGCGCGCGATCAGCCTCGACGTGCTGCGTCACCGCATTGGTTTAACCTACGAAGCGGAAGCCGACGGCATGCACTCGGAAACCATCATCGAGCAGCTGCTCCAGCGGGTAGAAGTTCCTTAATCAGTTTCCTTTATGGACCACCAGGCTTTGCTGAAACGGGTTCGGACCATCGAACTGAAAACGCGCGGATTGACCCAGCAGGTCTTTTCGGGCGAATACCAGTCTGCGTTCAAAGGCCGGGGAATGTCGTTCAGCGAAGTGCGCAATTACCATTTTGGCGACGACGTGCGCTCCATCGACTGGAACGTAACGGCGCGTTTTCGCGAGCCTTATGTGAAGGTTTTCGAAGAAGAACGCGAGCTGACCGTGATGCTGGTGATCGATGTTTCCGGTTCGATGTATTTCGGGCAAACGGAACATTCCAAATTCGCAACAGCTGTGGAAGCTGCGGCGACCATTGCTTTTTCAGCAGCTAAAAAGAACGATAAAGTAGGCGCAGTTTTCGTGACCGATAAAGTGGAGAAACACATTCCGGCGCAAAAAGGCATCAAGCATGTCTACGCCATCTTGAAATCGCTTATTTACTTTGAGCCGAAAAATGGGGCGACCGATCTCGAAGCCGGTTTGAAATTCGCCGTCAACATCAGTAAGCAGCGCAGCGTTTGTTTCCTGATCAGCGATTTCATCGATGCACCGGCTATCCGCGACGGGCTTGTAACCGCTGCGGGCAAACACGACCTGATCGCTTTGCAGATCGAAGACGAAGGTGAGCACCAGCTTCCGAATGTGGGGTTTGTGCAGTGGAAAAATGCTGAAACCGGTCGTACGACATGGGTCGATACTTCTTCGGCCAAAGTGCGCGAGGAATACAACGCCCGACAGGAACAGCGAAAAGCGGCGAACGAAAAGCTATTCCGCTCGCTGGGCATCGACAATTGTGTTTTGAAAAGCAATGAGCCGGTCTTTATGCCGCTCATGAATTTATTCCGCCAGCGCCGATGAGGTTTGTAGCAGTCATAGCGTTTTTGGTACTTTCTACCACTGTTTTTGGTCAGCGGGCTTCGGTGAAATGGGACCGTTCGACGATACAGATCGGTGAGCAGGCCGTTTTGCGCATCCGCATCAAAAATGCACCGAAAAAAGTGCAGCACAGTCCGTTGGAAGGCGAAATTTCCTGTGGTATGCGTTCCGATTCTTCTACGCTGACGGTTAACGGGACACTGGAAGCCGTTCGTCCGTTTGCCGATACAACTTACCTCAAGAACAACCAGCAGATCTGGGAAGGTATTTACACTGTGACGGCCTGGGATACGGGCGTATACGTGATGCCGGTGCTGTCTGTGGGACTACCGGATACGACCCTGAACATCCAGGCGCCAGATTTGAACGTGGTGTTTTCCAAACAAGCCCTCGACGATGAGCTGCAGGAAATGACAGCCGAAGTTCCCGATGAACCATCGTGGTTCGAAAGCTACTGGTGGCTCGTGTTCATTCCGCTTGCCGTGGTGATCGTTTTATTGATCCGAAAAAAGAACCAGGTCAGGATCGTCAAGCAGCTTTCCCTGAAACAGCGTACGCAGATCGCCATCGACGCACTGAAAAAACAGGCTTATTGGAAACAGGGGAAGATCAATGAGCATTACATCGAATTTTCTTTCCTGCTGCGATCGTTCCTTTCTGCACGGTACGAATTGAACCTTACCGAGCGCACGACCTACGAAACCATGCTGCTGCTTGGAAAAAAAGGCATTCCGGACGATACGCTCCGCAAAATACGTTCCCTGCTGCAGGAATCCGATATGGTGAAATTTGCCAAAGGCATTCCCGGTGAAACGGAAACCGAGCTCAGTTTGCTGCGCTTCGAAGAACTGGTTGTTGAACTCAGTCCGCTGGATATCGTCGAATGAGCCGTTACTGGAACATAGCCGTTTGGGAATATGAATTCTACGCACCGCTCTGGTTGTGGTCGCTGGTGCTTGTTCCGGTGGTTTTCCTGCTGTATTTCTATCTGCACCGCAAATCTTCCGGGCATTTGCGCTTTTCGCGTGCCGAAAGCGAACAACAGGAATTGGGAACATCGTGGGTGCGCTATTTCCGCTGGGGAATTACCACTTCGCTGGCACTTTCCATGAGCTGTATGCTGATCGCGCTGGCCCGGCCGTTCCATCCGGCATTCGATCCGCCCCGCATCGATTACAAAAACGGGATCGATATCATTCTGGCCATCGATGTTTCGGGTTCCATGCTGGCGCAGGATTTCCAGCCCAACCGGCTCGAAGTGGCCAAAACGGTTGCACAGGATTTCGTCGACAGCCGCAAAGGAGACCGGGTAGGATTAGTGGTATACGAAGGCGAAGCTTATACAGCTTGTCCGGCCACACTCGATTATGCGATGCTGAAAAAACAGATTGCTGATCTGCAACCGGGAAATCTTGAACCCGGAACAGCCATTGGAAACGGATTGGGTGTTGCCGTAACGCGTTTGCGCAGCGACAGCCTGAAATCAAAAGTCATTATTCTGCTTACCGACGGCAGTAACAACGCCGGTACGATCGAGCCGCTGGAAGCCGCACAACTGGCGAAAAATAAAAAATGCCGTGTGTATACCATTGGTGTGGGCTCGGATGGGATGGCGCCAACGCCGGTCCTGACGCCCATGGGTATTTCCTACGAAAACCTGCCCGTCGACATCGATGAAGGAACTTTGCGCGATATAGCAGAAGAAACAGGTGGCAAATACTTTCGCGCCACCGATGAAAAGAGCCTCGAAACGATCTACAAAGACATCGATAAGCTGGAAAAACGGAAGATGGAAGACATGCATTTCGGCGCTGAGCCTCCGGTAACGATCGTTCCATTCCTGTTGTGGTCGCTGATCTTCCTGCTCAGCGCATGGTTGTTGAAATCCATTAAATTCAAACTGGATGACTGAGCCGTACAACAGCCGTTTCCGCAAGCTTATGCAGCTGACACTCGTCGCTGAAGCTAGCTTCTGGGGAGCTGTGATTTTGCTGTACACGTTCGTGAAGCCGCGCTCGATGGATTTCCTGCATCCGGGCATGTTCTGGTTCTTTTTGCTCATTCCGGTGCTGTTTGTCGTTTTCGTGCTGCGCTGGCAGTGGAAAAGCAAGCTCTACGATACCTATCGCGGCATGGGAAAAACCCGCATGATCCGCGTGCGGTTCCAGCCGATCCGTTACTTTTTACAGTACTTCCTGCTGCGCTGCGTCGTCTTCTTCATCGTTACAGCCATGGCCCAGCCGGTAATGGGCTCGCGCAAGGTGAAAGGATCGCGCCGTGTGCTCGACCTGGTGATCTGCCTCGATATTTCCGCTTCGATGAACACCATGGACATCGCGCCGAATACGAGTCGACTGGACGTAGCCAAGCGCGGCATTATTCAACTGCTCAACAACCTGAAAGGCGAACGGATTTCCGTGGTCATTTTCGCCAACGAAGCGTATACACAGCTGCCGCTGACCATGGATTACGGCGCGGCGAAAATGTTCATCCAGGAAATCGAGACAGCTATGATCTCCGACCAGGGAACGAATGTCGGTGCTGCACTGGAAGTGGCCCAGGAACAATTCCGCGACAGCGAATCGGGACACGCGATTGTGGTAATAACGGATGGCGAAGACCACGAACAGCAATGGCGTGACCAGGTGGCGAAAATCCGTGAATCGAAAGTAGAATTGAGCTATTACGGTATTGGCACTACGAAAGGCGGACTGATTCCGAATGATCCCGACGATCTTTCGGCTGGCTACAAGCGCGAAAACGGTGTGGCTGTCGTTTCACGGCTCGATCAGGACGGCTTGCGCAAAATGGCCGCGGCGACCAATAGCAATGTGGAGTTTTCCAATGCTGCTTTCCCCGATATGACCGGCCTGATTGCCGAATTGTCGTCCGTACAGAATAAAACCGTCAAGGAAATGGAATTCCAGATACGGCATAATTATTTCCAGGTGCCGCTTTTTGTGGCATTTTGTTGCTTTTTGGCGTATCTTTTTGTTCCCTTACTCGTAAATCGCGAATGATATGAAACTAGTGCTCTTTTTTCTGGCAATTATGCTGGGCTCTGCAAGCTGGTCGCAGGAATGGCGTGATTCGCTTTCGCACGCACGTTCGCTTTACAAAAAAGGGGACTACGAGAAAGCGTTAAAGTATTATAAATCAGCACAGAATTTAGCGCCTGAAGATGTAGATTTGTCGGAAGAGGAAGGTCAGACAGCTTACCGAGCCGGAAAATATCCCGAAGCGGAAAAAGCCTTCGGAAGAGCAACGGTCAGACAGAAAGATGCCAAACGAAAATCGGCGGCATACAACAACCTGGGCAGTGCGCGGATGAAGCAGGAGAATTTTTCGGGTGCCGAAGAATCATTCAAAGAAGCGCTCCGCCTTGATCCTTCCAATGAAACGGCGCGCCAAAACCTGGCAGAGGCCAAGCGTAAACGGAAACAGAAAGAACAAGAACAGAACCAGCAACAGTGCAATAATAATCAGCAACAGCAGAATCAACAGCAAAACCAGAATCAGCAGCAACAACAATCATCCGGCCAGCAGGAAAAGCAACAACAGCAGCAAAACCAGCAGCAACAACAAAACTCCCAGAACCAGAACCAGCAGAATAGCAATGCTGAAAAACAGGGGAAGGAACAACAGAAACTGGCGGATAAACAAACAGACAGGAAGCTTGATGATCTGATGCGCCAGGAAATGGACACCAAGAAACGGTTGGATGGTTCAAAAGGGAACTCAAATGGAAAAGCTGCAAAAAAGGATTGGTAGCACTCTAACCATCCTTTTCATCTTACTCACTTCTACCACCTTCGCCCAGCGACCTGTGCTGAGCGTGGATGATCATCAGGTAGCACCCGACGATCCGATCACGATTACAGTAAGTACCACACTCAACGGAACCATCAAAGTCGATTATCCGCTCGAATTCACCGTTGATTACGGACTGCTGAACGGGATGGAGCAAAAAATGGATCCCACGAGCGGGAAAATCCGCACCAATTATTACATCCAGCAATCGGGCTCTTTCCGCAAGCCGGGAACGTATTCGTTCTACGCCTATGTACGCTACAAAGGCAAAAACATTCGCTCCAATAAAGTGACCGTAGTGGTTAAGGAAGACGCCGTCGACGACAGCAATACCGGACTGAATTCGAAAGAACCGGTTTTCGGGATCATTCAAACCAAAAAGACGTCCGTTTATGAAGGCGAACCGCTGTTGCTGAAAGCCAAAGTCTTTTCCGAGCTGGAAATTTATTTCCTCGAAGGCTACAGCCCGTTCAAGCCCGATAAAAACGCCGAAGAACACGTCTTTCAGAACCAGCGCTACCAGGTGGAGCAGGTGCGTTTCAAAGGAAAAGACATGCTCACGTTCGAATATGGCAAACAGTTGTTATTTCCTATCACAACGGGGAAATGCAAGATCCGTCCGTTCGAAATGTCGCTGAAATGCCATGGAACGTTCTTCGATAAAACCGTTTCCTTCCGTTCGTCTTCGGCAACCATTACTATCAAACCATTGCCCGATGGGGCCCCGGCCGATTTCATTGGCGCTGTGGGAACCTATCAGTTGAAACAGGAGCTGGGCAAAACAACGCTCAAACAGGGCGATGTCTTTTCATTGACGCTGGTCGTGGAAGGATTGGGCAACCTGCACAACAGCAATCCACCTATTCTGAACCTGCCAGCCGGTTGTTCCGTTTACGGCGATCCGGAGCGGAAGGAAAACATCGTTTTCACCGACGAAGGCGTTGAAGGAACGATCACGTATGTGTACAATATCCAGGTAACGCGCAGCGGAAAAATTCCGTTTGCAGCACCCTCCATTTCCTATTTCAATCCGGCTACGGAAGCCTATGTAACAGTCAAAGGGGAGCCGTTTACGCTGGACGTTGAAAAAAACGCCGCTTTCCAGGCGATCGTCGACAGTACGCAACCGAAAAATGGCAGTGCAGATGTCACCGCTGGTAAGACCGATCCCGACAAAACTACCGACAAATCGAATCAAACGGCTTTGATCATCGGCATTACGACACCGGTTTGCCTATTGGGCTTATTGCTATTCCTGTTGTTCAAGCGTAAGAAAAACGGTTCCGAACAGCAACCGGAAGCTGAACATACAACCGGTAAGCCGTCGGTTGTGATCCCACCGCTACCTACACGCGATTTCTGGCAGGAAACGCTGGAGTCGAAAGATAATCCGGGTGCTTTTTCCGTGCTGCTCCCTAAAGCCATTGTGTTTGAGCTGGAAAAACGCCTGGGCCAATCCGGCCTGTCGCGAGAAAAAGCCTTCTCCATTCTTTCGGACAAGCATTACGAAGAGGCAAAGGAATTGAAAGAAATCATTGCCATCTGCGATCAGTTCCGCTACGGTTTTGGCGATGAGGTGCTCGATACTTCCGGGTTGCTGGCGCGTACCAAAGCTTTGCTCGACCAGATCCGCTAAGATGTTGTATTTTCCCGCTATGATTTTCAGAATGCTGTATGTTGTTGTTTTCCTGTCGCTGGCAGCCTGTTCGACCGTTCCCACGGATGAGTACCTGGACCAGCTCGCCGAATTGCAGCAATCTTCCGACAGCACGGCAGCCGAGCTTAAAACAATCAGCCTTGCAGAGGCGGAAAGCCTGTATCAGCAGTCTTCCGAATGGAAAGAACGTTTTCGTCCGTTTGCCAACGACACGCTCGAGCTCGATTTTGCCCGCAAGCTCGATGCCTACCTGCAAGCGCATCAGCAATTGCTGTATTTGCTCACCGAAAAAGACATTTGCCAGCACCAGAATGAGCTCGTTTCCTTACGAATGAAGCTACTGCGCAAGGATATTGAGCTGGGAGCCGGCGAGCGCGGCTCTTACGCAAAAAGCCTTCAGCGCGAAACCAGAGAAGTGAAGAAGATCCGCGAACACAGCCGCAGCCTTAAAACCCGCTTCGAAGCTGCTAAAACAGCTATCTCGGACAACCAGGCAGTAATCGAGCAGTTCGTGATAGCCAGAGAAAGCAAATTGTGAAAGAGACTTTTTTCACCACAAAAGGCACAAAAGTTTCTTTTGGATGCGCTGGGTTTGGTTCGAAGCATCCGCCTCAGGCGGATTACACAAAAGACGAACTTCGATTTTAGTATGCCGGGTATAATCCATTCACCATCGTTTTCTGACCGGATTTCAACAGATTCGTTGCATTGAAATTGTACAGGATTCCTTTCGGAGCACTTAGTAATTGCATGTAGGTCAGCAATTGTGCCTGATGAACAACCAGAAGCTCGGCAACTGTTTTCGTTTCAATAACGATGCAATCTTCAACAAAAAAATCGCATCGAAGCAGGCCATCTAAAGCCTTTCCTTTATAGACAATAGGAATCGAAAGCTCCGATTTAAAGCGGATGTTCCTATTATTGAGTTCTTCTTCCAAACATTTCTGATAGATATTTTCCAGTAAGCCTGGCCCAAGAAATTTGTGGACTTCAAGTGCAGCCGCGTTCAATTCGTAAGTAAGATCGTACAAGAATTGCTTATTCATGTAAACAGAGGTTTACTTGAATATACGGATTAATTATCAGAAAACCAATCCCTTTTGTGTAGGCTTCCGCTGTGGCGGGAGGCGCTTTCAATTACGCCAGTATGTCACCTGTCTTTTGTGCCTTTGTGGTGAAAACTATTAAGAGTCCAGTCATCGTCCGAATCCCTGATCCTGCACAATTAAGGGCCTTATCGAACGTTTTATTTGTACGTTTGTACAACCATCATAGCTTCATGAAGATCATAGCGCTTTTTTGTCTGACCGTCCTGGTAACGTTTTCCGGCTATTCGCAGGGAAACACCGATCAGCAATTGGCCAATCTTTACTACAGCAACGGCGAATACGAGAAGGCGCTCGGCTATTTTGAGAAAATCCTTTCCAAGCAAAGCACCAAATTCGACTTGTTACGCTATGTGGAATGCCTCGAGAAAACCAACAACATCAAGGATGCCGAGAAAGTGCTGAAAAAAGCACGCTCGCAATCGCCTTCCGATCTGGAATACCCGATTTTGCTGGGCGAATTGTATGAGCGCACCGATCGTGGCGAACAAGCCCAGAAACTTTACAACGAGCTTATCAAAGAAACGGCCCCGAACGGCTACCAGGTCGTGGAGCTGGCCAACCTGTTCCGCCGGAAAACACGCTACGATTATGCGCTCAAAAGCCTCGAGGCCGGTCGAAAAGAGCTGAAAAAAGCATTCCCGCTCAACGTGCAGTTTGCCGAGATCTACTACCTCATGGGCAAAACCGATGAGATGATCGCCGAATACTTCGACCTGCTGGACGAGTTCCCGAACTACCGCAGTAATATCGAAGCCACGCTGTCGAAACAAATAGACTTTACGAACGACCAGAACGATACCTACACCAAGCTGAAGGAAAAGCTGTTGCAGCGTATTCAGAAGCGTCCGAATGAAACCATTTATACGGAAATGCTCATCTGGCTGTTCGTACAGAAGAAGGAATTCAAAAGTGCGCTCGTTCAGGCACAGGCGCTCGATCGCCGGGAAAACGGTTCGGGCGAACGTG
Organism: uncultured Flavobacteriales bacterium; assembly: GCA_946482515.1. The sequence goes on from CAMLRS010000010.1 coordinate 103,494, forward strand.
TGATGGAGCTCGCAGCCACCTGCGTAGAGAACGGCGATTATGCAACGGCCCGCAATGCCTATAAATACGTCGTCGACCAGGGCGAAGACGGTCAGAACTTCAATCGCGCTTACAACGCCATACTGAACGTCCGTTTCCGCGAGATCACGTTTGAGAAGAACTATACGCAGGAAGACATCCGCGCTGCCGAATCCGAATATAGAACCGCACTGAAACTCATTGGCTGGAACCGCAACGCCATTCCGATTGCGCGTGAGCTGGCCATTATCAAAGCCTATTACGGTAACGATGCGGAAGGTGCACGCCAATTGCTCGACAGCTGCCTGGTGGTTCCCGGCCTCACCGATATGCAAAAAGCCGAGCTGAAAATGAACCTGGCAGATGTACTCGTTTTGCAGGATGATATCTGGCAGGCTTCGCTGTATTACATGCAGGTCGACAAGGATTTCAAATACGAGACCATCGGTCACGAAGCGAAATACAAAAACGCTCGTATTTTCTACTACGACGGCGATTTCAAGTTCGCGCAGTCGCAGCTCGATGTACTGAAACAATCGACTTCCAAGCTCATTGCCAACGACGCCATGAAATTGTCGATCCTGATTACCGACAACCTCGGTCTCGACAGCAATTACGTGGCCATGAACCTCTTCGCCAATGCCGACTTATTGCTCGAGCAGCACCGGTATGAGCAAGCCTTTGGATTGTACGATTCCATCTTAACGTCTTTTCCTTACCACGGCCTGGCCGATGAGATTTACCTCCGCAAAGCCCAAGCCATGCAGCAACAGGGCAAATGGCAGGAAGCCGTTTCGTTCCTGGAAAAGATCGTGAGCCAGCACGGCGACGACATCCTGGCCGACGATGCCTTGTTCCAATTGGGCGAGCTCTACGAAAAGCACCTGAACGATAAAGAAAAAGCAGCCGAGTACTATAAAAAGATCCTGTTCGACTACAAAGGCAGCCTGCTCACCGTAGAGGCACGGAAGCGTTTCCGGGCGCTGCGGGGTGATGCGGTGGAGGAGATTTGAATGAACTCTATCGATCAACCTGAGCTATGTGGCTCAATGCTTGAATTTTACAGGCGAATAGTTTAGATTTGTTTCCCAACCTAAGGGAAAACGATTTAAATCGACTGTATGAACATCCACCTCTTTCCTCTTCCAAATGTTCAGCGACGTGCTTTGAGCCTGTTGTTACTGCTGTTTTTCGTCTTCGGTCTTTCGTCCCTGACTTCCTGCTCGAAGGGTCGCACGATTCGTATCAAAGCAATCAATGCAGCCACGGGACAGCCCTATGCAGGCCTGGAATACAAAATAGCTTCCTCACGCACAACATACAACGGCGAGAAATTCCGTACTGAAGCAAGTGGCACATTGAATAGCAATGGAGAAGCGGCTGTGAAAATTCGGCAAAAGAAAGGAAGAACCTACCATGTGTATGTAGTTCAACCTGAGAACACCTGTTACAACAAGGCTGATGTGCAATATTTTGACAGCCCTTATGATAAAGACGGAACGTTTACGTTTGAGTTTGCAGGTTGTGCTTTATTAAAACTCCATATTGAAAACCAGAATTGTGCAGGTGAAGAAGATAAAATGCAGTTTCAAAACAGAACCGCTTACACCGACTGGCCAGGCGCAGGACTAGCAAGCTGGTCGACAGAACGGCTAGGATGCTATGAATACACATCACCATCAGCATTTAGTACTCCGGCCGGACTCATCATTTACAGATGGCGAGTTACAAGGGCGGGTATAACGAGTGAATTTTCCGACAGTATTTACTTAGAAGCCGGACAAGAAGGTGTTATGAATTTAATTTATTAATAATCAAGTTTACTTTTCAGCAATTCTCGTGCGTATTCGTGTCGCTAAACAGCCTCAATAAAATGGGGTTTCAGTGTTTTCGACTTACTGTTTAACGACTCTAACCGTAGTAAATGTCTTGTCAGCTGCCTGAACATTTAGCAGGTAAATACCACTCTCTAAGTCTTCAAGATCCAACTCTGTTTCACTAACGTTCACAACGGATTTTTGAAGAATTGTTTTCCCTTGCAGGTCCATCAGCGTTAGTGAAGCGCCATTCAGTTTTTCAGATTGAATAGTGACGTTCCCGTTTGTTGGATTCGGGAATAGTATCAGGGACAGGTTATCATTTTCTCCAATTCCAGCTGCTGCACAGTTGTAATCCTCAAAATTTCCAGCATCATAAATCGTATTTGCGACGGTGTTCGTTACTACAGCCGGGTTGTAGTCGAAATAAATCGCCACTTTGTTGCTGATATTAGTGTTATGGGCCAATCCGGCCATCGGTTTTGCTTCAAAAATTACGTAGCCATGACTTTCAGATTCATTGCTGGTGCTGTCGGCGAGGTGGATATTGTCGAAATGAAACTTGAGCACATTACCGGGAAGCACTTCTGTCCACATATCATGACTTTTTCCAATCACATGAATGCTATTCAGATCGAGATCTGTATCCAATGAATCGACCACAGCGATGTTGATCGCTTCGGAATTACCGGTGTTTTGGAAACGGATGGTGTAAGTCAGCAACTGATCCGGTACGATGTAACCTATATCACACTTTCCAACAGGGTATACAGCTTTGTCGTTCGGATCATAGCCATTAACCACTGGAAACGCATAGTGCTTCACGTTGTTAGTTGTGTCTGTGTCTCCTGATATTGGTGTCATGATCAGGGTGAAGTGTACCGTATCGCCAATTGCCGCGGTTTCGGGTGTGTTGAATTCAATTTGCGGCGTTACATGCACAGAATCGTAGGTCAGATCGGTGAAGTTCCAGATGAGTGTGTCATCTGAAATAGCATCCGGAGTTGGATCGGCACTCAAAAAATCGATCAGTGGATCAATCGCCAGTTTGAGTTGGCCGGTGACCGGAATGCAGCCGTCGTTGAAACCGTCGAGTGCAATTGAAGCCGGAAATCCTGGTCTGAAATCATTCGCTGAGATCATAAATGACTTCATGTCGAATCCGTTTGCTGCGGCAGGTGCGGAAGCGAGTATAGAAATGCTGCGTGTGAGTCCGAGCGCGTCCGTAACGGTACACATATAAATTCCAGCGGTGTCAAAGGTTATATCGGCAGTAGTCTGAACGGGTATCATCTGCCATTCATAAGAGTAAGGTGTTGTACCTCCGTTAACTTGTAGTGATAAGAATCCATCTGTATCGCAGTTCACGTCCGACAGTGAATCGACACTTACGGAAAGAGTATTAGGTGGTTCGGCGTCAGTAATCATACGGAACACGCCATTAACCACGGTATCCTGATATTCATTGAATCCGCCACCTACCAGTAGCTTGCCATCGGGTTGAACTGCTATATGATAAACAGCCCAGTCGGAGTAACCGACATGCATGGAAAGGTCGTGTGAACCATCCGGCATCATCCGTGTAATATGATGGTTCATATTGGGACCTTCACTAGTGAAGCTTCCTCCGACGATGATCTTGTCATCGGCCTGGATGCAAATATCATATACTGGATTATTAAAGCCGATGGTTCCAAATGAATTATCCGGCGTTCCGTCTCCATTAAAGCGAACAATTTGATAGCCCATCACAGCCAGTATTTTTCCATCTGATTGTCTTCGGATAAGCTCAATTTCATCAGGAAGAGGTGGTGTTGGTGATATAAATGTAGGGTCATTGGTTCCGTTGGCATTCAGGCGCACCAAATTAAAAGCACCTTGTCCGTTTACATTATTAAAGCTCCCCGCAACCAAAATTTTCCCGTCTTCCTGAATTAGAATATCATAGACGCTAGCTCCATTATTGAATATTGGGTTGAACGTATTGTCGCGCGAGCCGTCGGTATTCAATCGGGTAAGCAGAACACAAGAAATACCATCCAGTTCGGTAAAGGAACCACCGACAAGTATCTTTTGATCGGGTTGTACAACAATTTTGTTAACAATATCATTGAATCCGGCTGTCATAGTGAAGGTTGGATCTGCAGATCCGTCAGCGTTCCTTCGAACAATATGATCTATGCTGGAACCCGAAAAACCAGTGAATTCTCCTCCTGCTAGTATTTTTCCATCTGATTGTATTGCAATAGTTAATACATTCCCATTGGCAATGGTTGGTGGTATAAAATTATTATCGATAGTTCCATCACTATTGAGACGAGCCATTTTATCAGTCTTTACCTGGTTATATGAGGTAAATGCTCCACCTATCAGGATTTTGCCATCGGGCTGTGTACAACTTGTTAAAACATCGTCATCTGTTCCAAATCGAGCATTAAAGGTCAGATCAAGCTCACCTAGGGGGGAAAGTCTTGCTATATTGTTGCTGGTACGATAATTCTCAAAATTTCCGAATACAATAATCTTACCATCTGAAGCAATGCTTGCTCCCAAATACTCTTCGGTAGCATCAAGTGTTGAATAGAAAGAGTCATCGATAGTTCCATCAGAGTTTAGCTTTACAATTAGTGGATGATCCTCACCATTAAAAACCGGAAATGTTCCTGTGACAATAATTTTCTGATCGGTTGTAAGAGACACAGACGAAGCATTATACTCCCAGGAGAAAGGGGTTCCCACATTAAATGACGCGTCGAGAGATCCGTCAGTGTTGATACGATTAACGCAACGTGAGTCGACGTTGTTGTAAAAGGTAAAATTTCCACAAGCAACGATTTTGCCATCATCTTGTAGTATAATTTTTTTAACTATACCATTATAGCCTGATCCATTCAGAAAAGCACTGTCAAGTTGACCAGTTGTATCAAGACGGACAAGGCGGTTGTATGTGATACCGTTAAACGTAGTAAAATTTCCTGCAACAAGAACTTTCCCATCAGGTTGAAGAGCAATTGATGTGATACCGGAATTTGGTCCGCTTCCGGGGTCAAAAGTCAGATCTAATGAGCCATCACTATTAAGGCGAGCGATATTTTTGCGTGCAACACCATTATATGAGGTAAATACACCTGCAATGATAATTTTTCCATCTGGTTGTACAATTATTTCCTGAATGGTCCCGCCTATTCCAACACCACTCCCCGGATCAAATGTTTCATCTGGCATCCCATCCTCAAACATACGCCCTAAAGCTGGGTAACCACTCTGATAAGTTCCGCCTAACAGGATTTTTCCATCACCCTGAACTGCCATTGTCAGAATATTCTGCACAATTGTGATAGGATAGGAATACATGTTGTTACCAGCTTGATCAATCCGTATCAGGGAAGTGCCGTCTTTACAATTATAGTCACTACCAGGTGAGGTACAAAAATAAATAGTGCCATTATCGTGTTGAATTACATCCTTTACCATACCGACAGTTCCATATCCACAGTTATGGTGTAGAAAACCTTCGGCATTAAAGTTGGTGTCAATACTCCCAGCCTGCCCAAAAGCAACGGTAACACTCAGAAAAAAAATGGCTAAGAAAAAGCGCTTAAGATGGTTCATTTGTTGGTTCGATTTCAGCGGCAAAGATAGCAGTTTTCAAGTATGTCGTTTTCCTTCCGCTCAACTTAACGTTTTCTAAGAGAAACCGCCACTTCCCATCGACTAAAAACACCTAATTTAGAACCAGTTTAAATAGCCTTTTCCGCTCTTCAGAAGATGTTAATTTGTATTAAATTCGCAGGTCTGAAAAAATGTAGACTATGTCTTCAGCAAAAGATTATATTCCAATTCTGATCCAAGCCTTTGTGGCTCTGGGGTTTGTGGTATCGACACTCGTCATCACTCACGTTCTTGGACCGCGCCTGAAAGGCAAGAAAAAAGACGCCAGCTGGGAGTGCGGGATCGAAGAAGTGGGGAACGCACGTTTCCCGGTATCCATTCGCTACTTCATGACAGCCATTCTTTTTGTGCTGTTCGATGTCGAAGTGATCTTCTTCTACCCGTATGCAGTGAATTTCCATGAGCTGAAAGCAGAAGGTCTGCTGGCAGTGATCATGTTCGTCGGGTTCTTCCTGACCGGATTCTTTTATGTACTCAAGAAAGGTGCGCTCGAATGGGAAAAGTAGCAGTAGTTAACGAAAACGACGCTTTCAACGGCGAAGGTTTCCAGCTCACGATGCTCGATAAGGTCATCGCCGCTGCCCGTATGAATTCTGTATGGCCGCTTCCGTTTGCAACTTCCTGCTGCGGAATCGAATACATGGCCACCATGGGAAGTAACTACGACCTCGCCCGTTTCGGGATGGAGCGTATGTCCTTCTCGCCGCGCCAGGCCGATCTGCTGATCGTGGCCGGTACCATTTCCAAAAAACTGGCACCTATCCTCAAGCAGGTTTACGAACAAATGGCTGAGCCAAAATGGGTGCTTTCCGTTGGAGCCTGCGCTTCTTCGGGCGGTATTTTCGATACCTATTCCGTTTTGCAGGGCATCGACCGCGTGATTCCGGTTGACGTTTACGTGCCGGGCTGTCCGCCGCGACCAGAACAAATCATCGAAGGCTGTATGAACATCCACCGCCTCGTGAAAAACGAATCGCTGCGTCGTCGCTATTCCGATGAATACAAGCATTTGCTGAAAAAATACAATCTGAACCAGGATGAAGAGTGAGGTAAACAGCGAGCTCGTCCTGCTGCGCCTGAGCGAACGCTTTGGCGAGGCCGTGATCGCACACGAAACACCGTACGGCCTGCTGACGGTCGAAATTGCACCGGCAGCCGTACACGATATCATTCACTGGCTCAAAAACGACGAGGAGCTGGCAGTGAGCTTCCTGACACTGATCGGCGCGGTTCATTACCCGGACGATAAAGGTCGCGAGCTCGCAGTGGTGTACCACCTGCACAGCCTGATCCACAACGTGCGCCTCCGCCTGAAAGCCTTCATTCCGATCGATAACCCGGTGATTCCGTCGATCACGGATATTTATGTAGGCGCCAACTGGCAGGAACGCGAAACCTTCGATTTCTTCGGGGTACAGTTCCAGGGCCACCCGAACCTGGTGCGCATCCTCAACGAAGATTCCATGGATTACTTCCCGATGCGGAAAGAATACCACCTCGAAGACGGAACACGTGAAGACAAAGATGATCGCTTCTTCGGAAGGTAATATCCCGCAACATGAGTGAAAGTAAGAACGCAGCACATTTCAAGCAAAAAGCGAGTCTCTTCTCGAACGAAACGATCGATGGCGAAATCGCAACGCTGAACCTCGGGCCAACGCACCCGGCCACGCACGGGATTTTCCAGAACATCCTGACCGTTGATGGTGAAAAGATCCTGGCTTCCGAGCAAACGGTGGGCTACATCCACCGCGCATTTGAAAAACTGGCCGAGCGCCGTCCGTATAACCAGATCACACCTATTACCGACCGGTTGAACTACTGTTCTTCGCCGATCAACAACATAGGCTGGCACATGACCGTTGAAAAGCTCATCGGTGCCGAATTGCCGAAGCGTGTGGAATACATGCGCGTGATCATTATGGAGCTGGCGCGTATCGCCGACCACCTCGTGTGTAACTCCGTAATCGGGGTCGACACCGGAGCATTGACAGGATTTACCTATATGTTCCAGCAGCGCGAGGCCATCTATGAATTGTATGAAGAAGTGTGCGGGGCGCGCCTCACAACGAATATCGGCCGTATCGGCGGATTTGAGCGCGATTTCTCACCGACCTTCCATAAAAAACTGCAGGCATTCCTGAAGAACTTCCCGAAAGCTTTCGCGGAATTCGACAACCTGCTTACGCGTAACCGGATCTTCATGGACCGTACCATTGGTGCAGGACCGATCTCCGGTGATCGTGCGCTGGATTACGGCTTCGTTGGTCCGAACCTGCGTGCAGCGGGCGTGGATTACGACGTTCGCGTGATGGAACCGTATTCCTCTTACCAGGATTTCGATTTCATCGTACCGGTAGGAACACATGGTGATACGTATGATCGCTTCCAGGTTCGCCAGGAAGAGATCCGTCAGAGCCTCGAGATCATCAAACAAGCTTACAACAACCTGCCGGAAGGCAAGTATTTCGCGCCGGATGTGCCGGAATTCTACCTGCCTTCCAAGGAAGATGTCTATACGAAAATGGAAGCGCTGATCTACCACTTCAAGATCGTGATGGGCGAAACGCCTGTTCCGGTTGGCGAAGTTTACCACAGCGTGGAAGGTGGAAACGGCGAATTGGGTTACTACCTGATCAGCGACGGCGGACGCAGTCCTTACCGTTTGCAGTTCCGCAGACCTTGTTTTATTTATTACCAGGCATACCCGGAAATGATCACCGGGCAAAACATCTCAGACGCCGTATTGACGCTGAGTAGTTTGAATGTCATTGCCGGAGAATTGGACGCATAAGTTATGAGTACAGCCGTATCAAACGAGAACCTGTCTGCCGAGGCAGGACCGCAATTCAGCCCGGAACGCATGGCTGAGGTGCAGCGCATCATTGCCCAGTTTCCGGAAGGGAAGCACAAAAGTGCACTCATCCGCATCCTGCACATGGCCGAAGAAGATTTCGGCGGATGGCTGAGCGTGCCAACCATGAACTACGTTGCGGAAATCCTGAATATCCAGCCGATCGAAGTCTACGAAGTAGCTACTTTCTATACGATGTTCAACGTCGACAAGCCGGGGAAAGTCGTACTGGAAGTTTGCCGTACCGGACCTTGCATGCTGGTGGGCAGCGATCAGATCATCGATCACCTGAAGCAAAAGCTGGGTGTTGAAGTGGGCGGAACGTCCGCAGACGGGATGTTTACGCTGAAAACAGCCGAATGTCTTGGAGCCTGTGGCTACGGACCGATGCTGCAATGCGGCAAGCATTTCCACGAGCACCTGACCAACGACAAAGTAGACGAGCTGCTCGAAACCCTTCGAAAAGAACATTCAACTTCACCGAACGCGTAATGGGAAGAAAGATCTTGTTGGAACACGTTGATGTTCCTGGAATCGAAACATACGAAGTGTACCGCCAGAAAGGTGGATACCGCTCAGTGGAAAAGGCATTGAAGACCATGTCGCCGCAAAACGTGGTAGAGGAAGTTCAGGCTTCCGGACTACGCGGTCGTGGTGGTGCCGGCTTCCCGACAGGAATGAAATGGTCGTTCCTGGCCAAGCCTGAGGGCGTTCCGCGCTACCTGCTCTGCAATGCAGACGAAAGTGAGCCGGGAACCTTCAAGGACCGTTACCTGATGGAAAAAATCCCGCATTTGCTGGTAGAAGGAATGATCACGTCGAGCTACGCGCTGGGCTGCAACAAATCCTTCATCTACATCCGCGGTGAATATATGTGGGTCCTCGAGATCCTCGAAAAAGCCATTGCTGAAGCTTATGCAAACGGCTGGCTTGGAAAAAATATCCTCGGCTCAGGCTTCGACCTCGACCTGCACGTAGCGCCGGGAGGTGGTGCCTATATCTGCGGGGAAGAAACAGCTCTGATCGAATCACTGGAAGGCAAGCGCGGAAACCCGCGTATCAAGCCGCCATTCCCGGCCGTTAAAGGTCTGTGGGGCTGCCCGACAGTAGTCAACAACGTTGAAACAATCGCTGCAGTCGTTCCGATCGTGAACGATGGAGGTGCAGAATATGCGAAAATCGGTATCGGGAAAAGTACCGGTACGAAGCTCATTTCTGCTTGCGGAAACCTGGCGCGTCCGGGCGTTTACGAGATCGATCTCGGCGTTTCGGTCGAAGAATTTATCTACGGTGATGAGTGGTGCCGCGGTATCGCTAACGGCAAGAAGCTGAAAGCATGCGTACCGGGTGGTTCCTCCGTTCCGATCCTACCGGCCAACCTGATCTGCAAGACAGCGGAAGGCAACGATCGTCTGATGACTTACGAAAGCCTCGCTGACGGTGGTTTCGCTACCGGTTCCATGCTCGGTTCAGGTGGTTTCATCATTTTCGATGAAGACCAGTGCATCGTGCGCAATACCTGGAACTTTGCCCGTTTCTATGCTCACGAATCCTGCGGACAATGCTCGCCATGCCGCGAAGGAACAGGCTGGATGGAAAAAGTACTCCACCGTCTCGAAACCGGTCGCGGACAGATGCACGACATCGACCTGCTGGCCGAGATCAACAAGAAAATTGAAGGAAATACGATCTGTCCGCTCGGTGATGCTGCTGCATGGCCGGTAGCTGCGGCGATCCGTCATTTCCGCGAAGAATTTGAATGGCACGTGACACACCCGCAGGAAGCGACGACCCGCAATTTCGGGATTGCCTCCTCACACATGCCTTTAGTATAGATTAAACCATCGGTTATGGTAAAAGTTATCGTTGACGATATAGAAGTTGAAGTAGAACCGGGGACAACCATCCTCAATGCCGCTCGCAAGATCGGTGGCGATGTGGTGCCGCCTGCGATGTGCTACTACAGCAAGCTCGAGGGAAGCGGCGGAAAATGCCGTACCTGCCTCGTAGAAGTGACGCAGGGTTCTGCAAACGACCCGCGCCCGATGCCGAAGCTGGTGGCTTCCTGCTCCACACCTGTCATGGACGGAATGGTGGTGAAGAACAAAACCAGCGAACGTGTAAAAGACGGCCGTGGTGCTGTAACGGAATTCCTCCTGATCAACCACCCGCTCGATTGCCCGATCTGCGACCAGGCCGGCGAATGCCACCTGCAGGATCTCGGTTTTGAGCACGGAAATGCCGGAACGCGTTACGAAGAAAAGCGTCGTACTTACGATCCGATCGATATCGGCAACAGGATCAAGCTCCACATGAATCGCTGTATTCTTTGCTACCGCTGCGTTTATGTTGCAAATCAGCTCACGGATAAGCGTGTGCACGGTATACTGCACCGCGGTGACCATGCCGAGATCAGCACGTATATCGAGAACGCGATCGAGAACGATTTCTCCGGAAACATGATCGATGTGTGCCCGGTAGGAGCGCTGACCGATAAAACATTCCGTTTCAAGAGCCGTGTATGGTTCCTCAAGCCGATGAACGCTTCATGCAGCTGTGGCAAATGTGCCGGAAAAGCCGTTGTGTGGATGTTCGGAAACGAGATCATGCGCGTAACTGGTCGCAAAGACCAGTACGGCGAAGTAGAAGATGTAGACGGCAAACCAGGCTGGATCTGCAACGACTGCCGCTTCGAGAAAAAAGATGTCAATCAGTGGACGATTGAAGGACCGCGCGTCATCAACCGCCATTCTGTTATTTCACAGGGTCACTACCTGAAAGACCCGCAACACGGCCAAAAAAAGATCGTCAATGGAAACAGCTGAGATCATTGAAAAACTCATCCTGGTTGTCGCGCTGTTTGCCGTGACCCTTGGAATTGCTGCGTACCTTACGCTGGCAGAACGTAAAGTGGCTTCCTGGCTGCAGGATCGTGTAGGTCCGAACAGGGCGGGGCCGCTGGGCTTGCTTCAGCCATTGGCCGATGGAGGAAAGTTCTTCTTTAAGGAAGATTTCATTCCAGCAAACGCCGACAAATGGCTCTTCATCATCGGACCTGGAATCGCGATGTTTACGGCGTTGATCACCGGTGCGGTGATTCCGTGGGGACCAGATTTCGAAGCTTTCGGCAGAACGATTTCGCTCCAGGTAGCGCATGTGAATGTGGGTATTCTGTTCATCATGGGAATCGTTTCCATCGGTGTTTACGGAATCATGATCGGTGGCTGGGCTTCCAACAACAAATTCTCGCTTTTCGGAGCCATCCGTGCATCCTCCCAGATGATCTCTTACGAGCTCGCGATGGGGGTTTCGGTGATTACCATCGTAATGCTGTCGGGAAGCCTCGACCTTTCTGTGATCGTAAAACAACAGCACGGCGGCAACTGGAATATCTGGTACCAGCCGGTTTGCTTCCTGGTGTTCTTCATTTGTGCACTGGCCGAGTGTAACCGCGCACCGTTCGACCTTCCGGAATGTGAAAGCGAGCTCATCGGTGGTTACCACACAGAATACGGTTCCATGAAGCTTGGTTTCTACCTGTTTGCGGAATACACCAACATGTTCATTTCCTGTGCAGTGATTTCGGCACTCTTCCTCGGCGGTTACAACTTCCCGGGAATGGATGCCTTCTCAGGAGCAACGCTGGCCATCCTTGGAACGCTGGTGTTCTTTGCGAAAATTTTCTTCCTGATCTTTGTTTTCATGTGGATCCGCTGGACATTGCCGCGCTTCCGTTACGATCAGCTCATGCATTTGGGATGGAAGAGCCTGATTCCTATCGCGCTGATCAACATGCTGATCACCGGGGTAGTGGTGGCGCTTTACAACGACTGGTTCTAACAAAACGATATTTAACCTTTCAAGAGGTATGCAACAATTAACGAATCGAAGTAAAGTAGTATCGGACAAGAAGATGACCTTCATGGAGAAGCTCTACTTGCCGGCTATTTTAAGCGGGATGTGGATTACCATCAAGCACTTGTTCCGCAAAAACAACACGATCAAGTACCCGGAGCAACAGCGCGAATTCGCACCTGTTTACCGCGGAATGCACGTGCTCAAGCGCGATGAAGAAGGTCGTGAGAACTGTACGGCCTGCGGTTTGTGCGCCGTAGCTTGTCCGGCGGAAGCCATTACAATGGTAGCCGATGAGCGCAAAAAAGGCGAAGAACACCTTTACCGCGAGGAAAAGTATGCTTCGACCTACGAGATCAACATGCTGCGCTGCATTTTCTGCGGTTTGTGCGAGGAAGCCTGCCCGAAAGAGGCTATTTTCCTGACCGATCGTATCGTTCCGACGTATTTCGAGCGCGGAAACTTCATTTACGGAAAAGACAAGCTGGTGGAATCGGTAGACAACCGCATCGATATCAGCAAACGACAATTAACCGGTAAACGACCTGCGAACTCATGAGCATAGAAGCCTTGTTATTCTTCATTCTCGGAGGCCTGACCATTGGTTCGGCTTTGATGGTGGTGCTGAGCAATCACCCGATCCGGAGCGTATTATACCTTGTGGTGACCTTCTTTTTGATCACTGCACATTACATCATGCTGAACGCGCAATTCATTGCCGTGGTGAACATCATCGTGTACGCTGGAGCGATCATGGTTTTGTTCCTCTTTGTGCTCATGTTGCTGAATCTCAGTAAAGAAAACGAGCCCCGAAGCGGTGTAATGCCGAAAGTGATTGCAGCCATAGCCGGCGGATCGCTGTTCGTAGTGCTGTTCGCGGCTTTCAAAGATGCGGTCGTAGCAACGCCTGCTCTGACAGAAGTTGGAACCGAGAACATCGGTCTGGTGGAAAGCCTTGGTCAATTGCTCTTTACAAAATACGTGTTGCCGTTCGAGATTTCCTCGGTGCTGTTCATCGCTGCGATGGTGGGCGCCGTGCTTCTGGCAAAACGCGATAAACAAATAACAGAATAAGGATGGTACTAGCTACTCTATTTGACTCCGGGGTCAAGATCGAATACTACATGCTGCTGGCGACGGTTTTGTTCGTCATCGGGGTATTCGGTGTGCTTTCCCGTAAGAATGCGATCGTTCTGCTGATGTGCATCGAATTGATGCTGAATGCCGTGAACCTGCTGCTGGTGGCTTTTTCAAGCTATTTCGGCAAGGGCGATGCACAGGTATTCGTGTTTTTTATCATGGTCGTGGCCGCCGCAGAAGCAACCGTCGGGTTGTCCATCCTCGTGTTGCTGTTCCGCAATACGCGCTCGGTCGATATCCGTCTGTTTAACAAATTAAAGGATTAAGCATGTCGACAGCACAGTTAGTTCCCCTGATTATCCTCCTGCCGCTCCTCGGAGCGCTGATCAACGGCCTGTTCGGAAAGAAGCTTTCCAAAGTAGTGGTCGGATCGATTGCCACCGGTGTGATGGCGATCGCTTTCGGACTGGCACTGGCCGTTTTCCCGAATGTTCACGAGCCGATCCAGGTCAACCTGTTCACCATGCTCGATATGACCGATTTCTCGCTTCATGCGCGTTTGCTGGTCGATAACCTGTCTATCTGGATGACGCTCATCGTGACCGGGGTCGGTACGCTGATCCACCTGTTCTCTATGGGCTACATGAAGCACGACGCGGGTTATTACAAGTTCTTCGTTTACCTGAACCTGTTCATCTTCGCAATGTTGATCCTCGTGCTCGGCAGTAACTACTTCATGCTGTTCTTCGGCTGGGAAGGTGTGGGAATCTGCTCTTACCTCCTGATCGGATTCTGGTACGGCGATTTCAAAAACACCGTTGCTGCACGCAAGGCATTCATCATGAACCGTATCGGTGACCTCGGTCTGCTGATCGGCTTGTTCCTGCTGCTGATTCAGTACGGAACACTCGAATACCAGGAGCTGGCCAACGCAGTTTTGGTTCAGAAAGTTCCGGTAAGTGAATGCATGATCTTCGGTATTACGATCTGTCTCTTTATCGGTGCAACCGGTAAATCGGCACAAATCCCGCTATTTACGTGGCTTCCTGATGCGATGGCCGGACCAACGCCTGTTTCTGCACTCATCCACGCTGCAACGATGGTAACGGCCGGTATTTTCCTCACCGTTCGTTCCAATTACCTCTTCGAGCTCGCGCCAATGACGCAGGACATCATGCTCTATATCGGCCTGGCGACTTCGATCGTGGCGGCATTCATTGCAATGCGTCAGAACGACATCAAGAAAGTATTGGCTTATTCGACCGTTTCCCAGCTCGGAATGCTCTTCGTAGCACTCGGCATGGGCGCTTACACGGCGGCGATGTTCCACGTAACTACACACGCCTTCTTCAAAGCTTTGCTGTTCCTCGGTTCCGGTAGCGTGATCCACGCCATGTCGGACGAGCAGGATATTCGCCGAATGGGTGGTTTACGCAAGAAAATTCCGGTAACGCACATCACGTTCCTGATCGGTACGCTGGCGATTTCCGGTATTCCACTGCTTTCCGGTTTCTACTCGAAAGATGAGATCATCGCACATGCCTTCGTTCACGCTAAGTGGCTGTATGTCGCTTTGATGATCAGTGCAGCGCTGACGGCAATCTACATGTTCCGTTTGTATTTTGTCGTATTCCACGGTTCATTCCGCGGAACACACGAGCAGGAGCACCATCTTCACGAAGGTCCTGCTTCGATGAACGTGCCGTTGATCATTCTCGCCGTATTGTCCGTTTTCGGTGGTATTTTGAACCTGCCGGGCATTTGGCTGCATAACGCGGCTCACTGGATGACACATCATTTCGAACACAACGTAAGCGGATTGAACGTACTCAAAACGCACATGCCTGATGGGAATACATCGCTGATGCTGATGATCGCTGCTTCCGTTATGTCGGTAGTGATCCTGGTGGTGACTTACCTCGTTTACGGCAAGAAAAACAGCATTCCGGCAGAAGACAACCAGGTTTCCGGCTGGGAAAAGCTGTCGATGAACAAATTGTATTTCGATGAATTGTACAACGCCCTGTTCGTACGTCCGATAGAGTGGCTATCAAAGCAGGGAGCGCACTACTTTGAAGGCCTGTTCCTGCACCGTTCGGTGGTAGGCGTGGGTCAGCTGATCGGTAAATCCGGGCAGCTGGTGCGAAAATGGCAAACGGGCCGCACAGACAGCTACATCCTGTGGATGGTCTTCGGTCTCGTCGGTTTAGTTGTGTATTTCCTCATTTATAAAAACTGATACGTTGGAACACTTACTTTTTATCATTCCGGTTTTCTTTGCGCTTTCCGTTTTCGCGGTTCCGCAGCGCATCGTCCGTGCATACGGGTTAGTGGGCGGTATTGCCTCGCTGGTCCTGACGGCGGTATTGCTGATGAATTACACGACACCGGTAGCAGACGGTCCTTACCATCTCTTCCTGCAAAAACGTGATGTTTTTGGTTACGGAGTTACATTGTCATTCGGCTACGATGCGATTTCCCTGATCATGGTGCTGCTTACCAACGTATTGGTGCCGCTGATTCTGTTGAGCAACTACGCTCGTGAGCTGGCTTCCAACAAGCTGTTCACCAGCATGGTATTCCTGATGCAGCTCGGACTGGTGGGCGTTTTCGTATCACTCGACGGGATCTGGTTCTACATTTTCTGGGAAATCACCCTCATTCCGATCTACCTGATCGCCTACTGGTTCGGTGAGCCGGAGCGCAAAGCTGCCCTGACGAAATTCTTCATTTATACTTTCTTCGGATCGCTGTTCATGCTGGCATCCTTCATCGGTTTGTACCTGTACAAAGGTGAAGGTTTGATGGACTTGTTCGGTATGCTGGGCGGACGCAGCTTCTATATCAATGATCTGTACCTCAAAGCATCCTTCACGGAATTGCCGTTCTGGATCATGGGCGGTTTCTTCGTGGCATTCGCCGTGAAAATTCCGATCTTCCCGTTCCATACCTGGCAGCCGGCAACGTATTCCAAATCGCCAATGGCAGGAACTATGCTCCTTTCTGGTATCATGCTGAAAATGGCGCTGTACGGAATGATGCGCTGGATGCTTCCGCTGGCTTCTGTTGAAACACGCCAGGAGTTCTCCTGTGTGATCATTGTGCTGTGTTTGATCGGTGTTGTTTACGGAGCCATTCTCGCTATCAAGCAGGACGATCTGAAGCGCCTCTTTGCTTTTGCTTCTATTTCGCACGTCGGTTTGATCGCTGCGGGGATTATGGTATTTGACAAAGACACGCTTTCCGGAAGTATCATCCAGATCATCAACCACGGTCTGGTAGCAGTGGGCTTGTTCCTTGCAGCTGATGTTATCGAACGTCGTCTGGGGACACGCAAGCTGAGTGAGCTGGGCGGTATTGCCAAACAGGCACCGCGCTTTGCCTTCTGGTTTGCAGCGCTGGCTTTTGCTTCGGTTTCCGTTCCGTTTACCAGCGGTTTCATCGGTGAATTCCTCCTGATCAAAGGATTGTACGGTTACAACGCCATCATCGGTATCGTAGCCGGAACAACGCTGATCCTGGGAGCTGTTTATACTTTCCGTGCTTACCAGTTGAGTATGTTCGGACCGGTGCAGACGCAGCAATTCTCCGATCTGACGTGGAGCGAAACACTTGCCTTTGTGATCATCATCGGACTCACGGTATTCCTGGGTGTCTACCCGAAAGCAGTCATTGATTTCATCAGTCCAAGCCTCGACTTCCTGATGACATTTGCCAAACCCCTCGAGCTTAATTTTGGATTCTAATTCATTCGTGCCGTAATGGAAGTTCTCATCATCATATTTATTAGTGCGCTTTTAGCCCTGTTTACTTCGTTTGCTAAAAAGCCCGCGGTGGTCCTTTCCGTCGCAACGGGTGGCTTGCTGCTCTCGCTGGCGGCCTATGCCGGCAGGATTTTCAACCACAAGTGGCTCATTAACCTGGATTACCAGGGATTGGCATTCGACGAAAACTTCGTGTTTTTCGGGGCACCGCTGATCATTTTCGGCTTGCTGGTCATCCATGTAGGCTATGAGCGTTTCAAGGAAGATGTACAGCATACCGGTGAATACATCGCCCTCTTGCTGTTCTCGCTTACAGGCGCACTCATCATGACGGCGTTTACCGACCTGTTCATGTTCTTCCTCGGTCTCGAAATCCTGTCTATTCCAATCTACGTAATGGCGGGAAGCCGCAAGCACGACCTGCGTTCCAACGAAGCATCACTGAAATATTTCCTCACAGGATCGTTTGCAACAGGTATGCTCCTGTTCGGTATCGCCTGGTTATATGGATCAACACAAAGCTTTACGCTCCAGGGTATCCGCAGCGCGATTGCGATGATGGAAGATCCGATGTCGCCAATGCTGCTGATCGGTTTGTTGCTGGTAATGGCGGCATTCATTTTCAAAGTTGGTGCTGCTCCGTTCCATTTCTGGAGCCCGGATGTATACGACGGTTCTCCGCATGCCGTAACCGCTTTCATGGCGTCTATCGTGAAGCTGGCGGCGTTTACCGCTTTCCTGAAAATCTTCAGTATTTTCGGTTTCGAGCCACTGGCCGACTTCTGGCAACCTGCTCTGGCCGTACTCATTATCATCACGCTGTTCGTCGGGAACCTTTCCGCTTTGCGCCAGGTGCGCCTGAAGCGTTTGCTCGCTTATTCCAGCATTACACACGTAGGTTATACATTGCTGACGTTCCTGACTTCACCGATGACAGGTTTCAGCTTGTGGTTCTACTTGGTGGCTTATGGTTTCTCGATCATCGCGATCCTGACCGTAGCTCTGCTGGTGAACGACGAAGAAGACCGTATTGATGCCCTGCGCGGCCTCGCGAAACGCAATCCATTCCTGGCTATCGTTGCCATGATTTCCATCCTGTCGCTTGCAGGTATTCCACCAACAGCCGGATTCTTCGGTAAGTACATGGTGTTTACCAGCGCCTGGGAAGACTGGTGGTGGCTGGTGATCATTGCGCTCATCAATTCGGCGATCAGTATTTATTACTACCTGCGCCTCATCGGTGCAGTGGTTGATCGTGAGACCGAAGCCGGAGAGAAAATCCGCGTGAGTTTGCCGGTAACTATCGTGCTGGTGATCTGCGTGATTGGAATGCTCTTCCTGACGCTCGTTCCGGCGGTGATGAAGTGG
>CAMLRS010000011.1 GCA_946482515.1 uncultured Flavobacteriales bacterium
GCCCCGGGCTTCACTCTGAACGAGCGGAACATCTTATCGGCGATCGGCTGGAATTTGTCTTTGCTGGAAGCCAATGTCCATGACATAATCATATACGCGTCTTTCGGACCTTCGATGAACCCGAAGTAGTAAGCGATTTCTTCCGGAACGCCTTCTACCATGGCATCCGCCTGGATCTCATACGACTCGAGTCCGTACACATGGCCTTTTTTCAGGTCGCCTTTGGTGATGCTGGTGGCATTTTCCTCGAAGAATTTCACTTTGTATTCCACGAAATTCTCCATGAAGGATTTCTTTTCGTCAAACATTCCCAGCATTTTCAGCGCTTCGGTAATGTCTTCTTTCGGTTCGTTGATCACGATTACGTACTGGTTCTTGAACGGATTGCTGTATTGCAGCGATGCAGAGGCATTGAGCGCCGTAGCCGGTGTCATTTTATCCGGAACCTCCATGGTGTAGTTCAATGAATCGACATCGACTTTTTTGTACGTTACTTCGTCGAGCTTGGCAGCCATTTCATCAAGCGATTGCTGAAGAGGGCTTTTGCCGTTGTTACAGGCTACAAGGAGTAAGATGCTTACGGAAAGTGTGAGGATGAAACCAGTAGTTTTCATGTTTTGCGTGTTAGTGACGGATTAAAAATAGCTAAACAAAGCGAAAATGCAATGATGCAATAACGTAATATTACGTGTGAGTTTTTGAATTGCTGTCGACTATTTCAACTCCGCCAGCGCCTGTTTCGTGCCAATGGTCGCCGTAATGTAATCGATCGCTTTTTTAGGCGCGCGTGCCGGTGAATGGCTGCGGCCGTAAAAGATGATCTGTAAATGCAGCTTGTTCCAGGATTCCCGTGGGAAGAGCTTTTTGGCATCGCGCTCGGTTTCTTCGACATTCTTTCCGGAAGTCAGCCCCCAGCGCGTCATCAGGCGGTGAATGTGCGTATCGACAGGGAAAGCAGGTACACCAAAGGCTTGTGACATCACCACCGAAGCCGTTTTGTGGCCCACGCCGGGCAAAGCTTCAAGCTCTTCGAATGTTTGCGGAACTTCACCGTTGTGCTTGTTGATGATGAGGTGCGAAAGATCGTAAATGGCCTGCGATTTACGCGGTGAAAGCCCGCAAGGCTTGATGATGTCGCGGATTTCTTCCACCGAAAGCTTGATCATATCTTCCGGCCGTGAAGCACGACGGAACAGGATAGGTGTAATCGTGTTCACACGCGCATCAGTGCACTGGGCCGAAAGCAGCACGGCGATGAGCAGGGTATAAGCATCGTGGTGATCGAGTGGAATCGGGGTTTCAGGAAACAGCTTTTCGAGCTCTTCCATCACAAATCGGGCTTTTTCTTTCTTTGTCAAGGGTTGCGGAATGGTGGACTAAAAGTAGTGATAGTTACCAAATAAAAACGCCGCAGAAAATCCGCGGCGCTTTCGGTAAACGACTTTATATGTTAGTCATCGAGATCACACTCTCGTGAGTATTCACCGACGATGTCAGTACCGGTTCCTTCCTGGTCGTTGCAACGTGTTGCTGCACGAGCCTCCGAATCCTTGAAAGTGTAAGTTCCGTCTGCTTCTGAAGTAGTATTACCGCTACCATCGGTTCTGATTTTTTTACATTCGCAGGTGTAGTCTTTTTTACATGAAGTAAACGCGAATCCGAACAATGCAATGAATGCTAAAACTGAGATTTTCATAACGTTTCTATTTTGGTTTTTTCTTACTGCCAATGTATCCGATTCAGCGGCTGCGAACAAATTTGAACGCCTGATTTATAATTCTTTAGGAAAAAAACAAATACTTTAATTATGTTAAAACGGTTATGTAAAATCTTCGTCCCCAAGGGATTGAACGAGGTGTTTTTTAGCTGAAAAGACCGAAATCAGAATAGTCCAAAACGGGGCAGGTTTAACATTTGTTGATTCTTTTTCAGGTACTTATAGAGGAGCGGAGAACCATGAAAAACAAAAACGGGAACACCGTTTAGCCCGATATTCCCGTTTAAGTCTTAGAGAAACCCAATACTTAACTATAGATTATAAGTGATGGGATGATTTTCGTTACAGCATTCAGCGAAAAGAGAACTGGCAGGAGAAACAGGAAAATCCTGGTCATTTTGGAAGATGTAAATGACCCTTTCACCATTTTCCTGCCAGCTTGCTACTACTCTTTAATCTCACGGAACGTAAGTGAACAACACGGTTTTGGTGATCGAATTTCCATCGTGGTCTGCCACGGCTTCTACTTCCAGGCGCAAAGCGGTTTCTGCTGTAAGTGTGTGGTTGACGGTCTCATTAATGGTATAATTGTCCGTATGATCGTGGCCCTGAGCTTCGAAAACCAGCTCGTCGTTGGATACCTTGTAAACGTTGATGCTGTAACCGTGCATTTCCTTGTTCCCGCTGATCGTACCGGTGATCTGGAAAGCACTGCCACCATTCACGGTGCTGCCTTCAGCTGGAGCAGCAATGGTGATGGTGCCTTCAAATGGCGTGGATTCGTGCTCTTTGTCCTTTTTGCAGGAAGTGAAAACGATAAGGAGAAGCAATGATGCGATAAGTGTTTTCATGAGAATTAATTAAAAATGTAATGAATACCGGCTGTAAACCCGGTTTGCTGACGGGTATAGCCGTTTCCTAACGATTGGGCAACAGGCACATGTGCATTGGCTTGTATCAGGATATTGCTCCATTGAATGGTTGCTCCCAGCGATGCGCTGAGGATATTGCCCTGGGCAGGAGAGCTGTTGATGGCCGATCGCTCGAGGTAATCGATGCCGTTCCAGGCGTATTGAAAACCACCGAATACCGACCAGTTGCTCCACCGGCGAAGTCCGAACAACGTAGCGTTGAACAGGTTGCCCGGTGTGTAATCGTATTTGTTGGTCGAGCGGAGCAGCACGTTGGTTTCCTGGATGATTCCCCAATTGCCCAAACGACAGAAAAAGGAGGACTGCGCCATGCCGTCCCAGGTTCCCGTTCCGGGATAGAGCAGCAATACCTCATCGTGTGGCTCGGGGAAGCTGGCTACGGGCAATTTTCCGCCCAATCCGGCGCTCCAGCGAAATTGCCGGTTGCTGAGTGAATCCTGCCGGTCGACGATGAAATAATGGAGACTGACAGTCGGATCGGCAATCCCTGTGCGGGTCTGACGATCACCTTCTTTTTCCTGCATGTTCCAGACGAATGGGACGACTGTTTTCAGCTGCCAGCGATCGCCCAGGCGAATATTGCCCGAAACATCGATCCGCTGGAATTGTTCCCGGCTGCTCACCGGCGCTTCGTTGAACAGTGCAGGATGATTGCTCTGGTAGAGACGGTATTGGTACGTCAAACCAATGGAATGACGGTTCCCGGATGCGATTGTGCCCAATCCTAACGAAGAATTGACGGCGCCGCAAACATCACAGGCCCATAACCGCACTGCCAGCAGCAAACAACTAATGGTTGCGCTAAACTTCATGTGCGTAAATAATAAATAAGAAATGATTTCTTCCGTAGGAAGAAAAAGGACACGGTGAAGCTAAACAGCGGGCGGCTGGAAAACCGTTTGCGTATAGGAACGCGGGTCAGAAGCCTGTTCCGGCCACAGTGGGCGGGAAAGCTCGTCGAAAGAAGTGGAAATGGCCATTACGGCAACAGATTCAGCAATCCAGTCTACGGATTTCAGCTTCAGGCTGCGCTCAGGTGTTGTTGAGCCCGGCGCAGGATCTTCCGTCGCACGAAGCTGCTTGGCGAGGTAACATTTACCGTTACATTTCAGCTCCGGTCGTGCTTTGTTCTGACAAAGCTCTTCCGCGACATACGTTTTATTGACCGTATACCAGATATTCCAGCCCAGTGCCGCGAAATCTTTCGCCGTGATTCCGGCGATGAAGAAAACGATGCAGCTGAACCGGAGAAACTGTTGCATCAGAACATTGATGGGTAGTTCTGTGGATCGGCCTCGTTCATGATCCCGTAAGCTGCTTCGATGATATCGTCGATAGCCGGTTTCGAGAAGTAATCGCCGTCTGTTCCGTATGCCGGACGATGATCGCGGGCGCTCAGCGTAACCGGTGCAGAATCCAGGTGGTAGTAGCCTTTCTGTTCCACGAGGATTTTATCCAGCATATAAGCCGTTGCACCGCTGGAAACGTCTTCGTCTACGATCAGCAAACGGTTGGTTTTCTTCAGCGATTCAGCGATGGAATGATGAATGTCGAATGGAATCAATGTCTGTGCGTCGATCAGCTCTACGGAAACGCCCAGCTCACGCAAAGACTGCAAGGCAGCTTCGCAAAGGTTGAACGTCGAGCCGTAGGAAACAATCGTCAGATCGGTTCCTTCTGCAACCACTTCCGGAATACCGAGCGGTGTGCGGAATGTTCCGATGTTGTTCGGCATTTTCTCTTTGGAGCGGTAGCCGTTCAATGGCTCGATCACCAAAGCAGGCTCATCGCTGGCCATCAAAGTATTGTAGAATCCGGCTGCGCGGGTCATGTTGCGTGGTACGCACACGTACATTCCACGAAGCGAGTTCACGATCATGCCCATCGGGCTGCCGCTGTGCCAGATTCCTTCGAGGCGGTGACCGCGTGTGCTCACGATCAGTGGCGCTTTTTGTCCGCCGGCTGTGCGGTATTGTACTGTTGCGAGGTCGTCAGACAGGATCTGGATTCCGTACAACAGGTAATCGAGGTACTGGATCTCAGCGATCGGGCGCAAACCACGCATCGCCATACCGATTCCCTGACCGATGATGGAGCATTCGCGGATGCCGACATCGGAAACGCGCAGCTCACCGAATTGTTCCTGCAAGCCTTCGAGCGACTGGTTTACACCACCGATCTTTCCGGCATCTTCGCCGAAAATCAGGGCTTCAGGATGGTTTTCGAACAGCTTGCGGAAGTTCTCACGCAGGATGATGCGGCCGTCTTCGTTGGGCGCGTTGTCGTCGTATGCCGGAGCAATCGGTTCTACTTTCAGCGCATTTTTGGCCGAAGTAGAGTGGAGATTATCGCTGTAACGCTTGAAATTGGCTTGCTTGGCGTTTTCCAGCCACGCGATCAGCGCACTGCGCGCCGGACCGTTTTCACCGCGTACGAGTCGCAGGGTCTTGCGAACAGCGTTCAAAATATCTTTACGGATCGGCTCGATGGTTTTTTCGAGCGTTTCCGCTTCTTTCTGAATGAATGAGCCGTTAGCGCTTTCGCTGGCAACAGCTTTGATGAGGCTTACAGCTTGTGCGAGGTCTTCTGTGATGTCTTCGGAGAAGGCTTTCCAGGCTGCACGCTTGTCGTCGTTAACGGCTTTTTTCGCAGCTGCAGCGATTTCAGCTAATTCTTCTTCCGTTGCGATGGAATCGCCATCCGCATCGAAGGAAAGAATCCACTCCTTGAATTTCGCGATGCAGTCGAAATCTGTTTCCCACTGCAGGCGGTCACCGGATTTGTAACGCTCGTGCGAACCGGAAGTGGAGTGGCCTTGCGGCTGGTTCACTTCTTTGACGTGTACCAGCACCGGAACGTGCTCTTTGCGGGCAATGCTCACCGCTTTTTCATACGTTTCACACAGGTGAGCGTAGTCCCAGCCTTTGGTCACGAAAATCTCGTAGCCCGGCTTTTCTTCCGTACGCTGCATACCTGAAAGTGCTTCGGAAATGCTGCCTTTGGTCGTCTGGAATTCGCGTGGAACGGAGATCCCGTAGCCGTCGTCCCAAACCGACATCACCATCGGCACCTGCAAAACGCCGGCTGCGTTGATCACTTCCCAGAAAGGTCCTTCTGAAGTGGAAGCGTCACCGATCGTACCGAAAGCTACTTCGTTACCGCCGTTGCTGAATTTCTTGAACGCTTCGAGGTCTTTCAGCGTCGGGTGATTGCGGTAAATTTTAGAAGCCTGGGCGAGTCCGAGCAAACGCGGCATTTGTCCGCCGGTAGGGGAAATATCGCCTGAGCTGTTTTTTTGTTTCATAAGGTCTTTCCATTCGCCGTTCGCATCGAGGTTGCGCGTAGCGAAATGACCCCCCATCTGGCGCCCGCCCGATTGCGGTTCCAGGTCCACATTGGTATGACCGTACAATCCTGCAAAGTACTGCTGGATCGTGAGCTGACCAATAGCCATCATCAGGGTCTGATCGCGGTAATAACCAGAGCGGAAGTCACCATCGCGGAATTGTTTCGCCAAAGCAAGCTGTGCCAGTTCTTTTCCGTCACCGAAAATACCGAACTTGGCTTTGCCGGTCAGTACTTCACGACGTCCCAGCAAAGAAGCTTCCCTCGACAAACAAGCCAAACGATAATCATTCAATACTTCCTGCTTGAATGTTTCGAAATCAACTGTTGAACCTGTCTCTGTGCTTGTTTGAGTAGTCATAATGGGGTGAAATTTGTAGGCAAATATAGCGAATCTTAATCAAAAAAAGGCTTTCTGTTAAAACACAAAAGCGGCCTGTTCCGTTGAACAAAAGCCGCTTCCGTGATCTTTAAATTTACGTCAGTCCCAGGTGTCAAATGGTTCAAATGGTTCGTCTGCTCTCAGAACGCCATTGTATTCCCGATCAGGGTTTTCTACACGTAAGCTTTTAACAGTTAGCAATTTATTTTTAGGAACTTCGATGATCACTTCCACATCCTGATCTCGCAAGCCGTCCGTTTTCGGGAAGCTGTAGTAAGGATCGATCATCAGTTTGTTACCGTTCAGCTCCATTTTATTCCGGATGCGACCGCAACGTTTCAGTGCTGAATTCCGGTCAACTCCATTCGCCCGGAAGACCTGGTAAATGTGGAAAAGTGAATCGTCGGAAGTACGGTAGGTAATCAAAATCCCTTCGTCACTTATACGGCCTTTTTCAATCACAAGGAAGTCAGCTCCGCTTGTCGAAATGATGCGTTTGTGAGCATCGTACTGGGGAATTTCTTCCACTACCAGATCGGTTGCGTTCAATGTAAGGTGTTGCTGTTCGACTTCGATGTCTACAGCCATATCTCTTGCGGTTTGCATGCCGCCAACGATCCCGCAGATGAAGCCGGCTCCTACAAGCATGGACGACGTGAGCAGGGCAATTTTCAATCCTTGTCTGTATTTATCGGTCAGCAAGCGTAGTCCTAGCAGGATCAGCGTGATCGGAATGAGGAATCCAGCGAGCAGCATCGCTGCCCAGACCAGCATACGTGTGCTGTCTACAGGGATCAGGATGACGAAAAATTCCCGAACGGACAGGTACTCGGTGTCGCCTGTGCTGGGGATCACGTCCACTGCGCCGCTGACAAACAAGGTGTAAAAAACCAGCCACAGCAGTGAAAGGGCGATCATCCCGAAACCTGCTATCCGTCCAAGTTGGTGCAAGACGAATTTGGCGCGGCGCACGTAAGGATCGTTCCCGGATTTGAACCGGTCACGGGCGCGCAGCGTGTCGTCTTTTATGCGATCAGTTGCTTTTACAAATTCTTCTTTCAAGGTATCGACCGTTACGGCTTTCCCCTGCATGCGCAGCCGGTCGGATGGCGTTACGGCGTTCGGAACGATGATCCAGAACAGGATGTAGGCAGGGAAACCGGCTCCGGTAAAGAGCAGCAGCACGAAAACGATGCGCACAACCACCGGGTCGATGTTCAGGTAAGCGGCCAGACCGGCGCAGACACCGCCTAGCATATTGTTTTCCGGATCGCGGTACAACCTGCGCTGACCGAATGAAGAGGACGTTTCAGCACCGGCTTTTTCTTTACCCGTTTGCTGTTCGGCTTCTTCAGTGATTTCTTCCGGCTCGCCCAGGGAAGCAATTCCGGTTTCAATGTCGTTTATATTCACCACTTTACGATTTTCACCCAGGTAGGTGAGGATGAGCTCGGCGAAACGCATTTCGATGTCTTCCATAATCTCCGCAACGCCTTCTTCGGCTTTGAGAGACAATTCGAGTCGGTGGAGGTATTGTTGCAGGCGATCGTAAGCGTCTTCCTCGATGATGAAGAGCTGTCGGCCTAAATGTATTGAGAGCGTCTTTTTCATAACAAATTAGTTTTTGGTAATGGTTTCCACTGCATGCTGCAGCTCATTCCAGGTAATGATCAGTGCTGCGAGGGACGTTTTTCCGGCTTCGGTAATGGCGTAATACTTTCGGGGCGGTCCTGCATTGGATTCTTCCCAGCGATAGGTGAGAAGCTCCATGTTCTTGAGGCGTGTCAGCAAGGGATAAAGCGTTCCTTCGACAACGATCAGCCGGGCATTTTTCAGCTGTTCGAGGATTTCGGAAGGATAAGCCTCCTGCTTGTTGAGTATGCTCAGTATACAGAACTCCAGGATCCCCTTTCGCATTTGTGCCTGTGTGTTCTCGATATTCATACTGTACTGTTTATGACACAAAACTAAGTATTAATTAGTACTATGCAATACAAAGTACCTTATTTAACAAATTTTCCTAACAAAGAATCAGCTGCATATATGAGCTGAATGCCAGTAAAATAAAGCGGAGTAGAGGCATTTTATGCCAAGGGAAAAAAATCAAAAAGAAAAGAAATAGCTCTTAATCTGGTCTGTGACGGATCGTTTTTCTCCCACAAACCCGCTTGTCGGCGGACACTTTGTGAGCCAGGGCAGTTTACCCGGAGGGTGTAAATGGTTTTTTATTGTTCGAAAAGGATGAGACTTTCGGCCTGGTCCTCGTACATGATGCCTTTCAGGTTGAAATCTTCCAGCTCACGATCGAGGTCAAAATGGTAGACGACGCCGAAGCAACACATGCAGGCACATAGCGCTCCATAACCGGTGTAGCGCAAATGAAGGATGCCATTTTCATCCATATCGACATCGCAGAGGAATTCGTAGCAGCAATTATCGATGAAAGTCATATCAACGATCAGCGAATTGTCTTTCAGTTCGTAACTGTTGATACGCGTTTTGCTAGTATAGGCTTCATCTCCATTGCTGTTACAAGGTGCTTTAGAAACGTTTTTAAAATAAACGCCATTGTTCAAGGCGAGACTTTGACCGGAGGTGCCTGGAATTATACAAGTGCCGACCATATACGGATGACTGATGCCGTATTCCTGTAGAACGGTATCTGTCAGGTAAGTCAGCTCATCACTGGAATTATCCGGATAACGAACGAAGATGGTGTCCTGCTGGGCGAAGGTGTTGCCCACGAAAAGGATGGTCAAGAGGAGGAGGATGGGTTTCATTGGGATGATTTTAGTGTGATCAAGGTACAAAAATGTTTTGAAAGCTGGATTGCCTTGTGATCTACCGAGTAAGCTGTCAGCATGGCTGACAGTATAAATTCGCGCGAATTATAAACAAAGCATGGATACGTGTTCATTCGCTCATTCGTGGGAAGCCTTAACCGTAGCTGATGGGTACAAAAAAATCCCGCCTCGAAAAACGAAGCGGGATTTCTGTTATTTCAGGAGGGAAATTACTTTCCTTCGCCTTCCAGTTTGTCTTTCAAAGCAGACAGTGCATCGAGGTCACCCAAAGTGGATTTCTCGTTACCCTGATTGATTGCTTTTACTGCAGCAGATGTAGCGTTTCCGCCACCGCCGCTTCCGGCAGATTTCTTACCACCAGCCGATGATGACTTGGTTGGTTTCTCATCGATACCGTCTTCGAACGTACGTGTGTGTGAAACAACGATCTTCTTAGCGTCTTTGTTGAATTCGATCACTTTGAAGTCGAGGGTTTCTTCCACTTTCGCGTTTGTACCGTCTTCCTTGCGCAGGTGCTTGGAAGGACAGATTCCTTCTACACCGTATGGCAATGCTACAACACCGGCTTTGTCTTTCGTTTCAACGATAGTACCCTGGTGTACGGAACCTTCACCGAAGATGGTTTCGAATACTTCCCATGGGTTCTCTTCGAGTTGTTTGTGGCCGAGGGAGATACGACGGTTTTCACGATCGATTTCCAATACGACTACTTCCATCTCGTCGCCTACTTTGCAGAACTCAGATGGGTGCTTGATCTTTTTCTGCCAAGAGAGATCAGAAATGTGGATCAGACCGTCAACGCCTTCTTCGAGCTCAACAAACACACCGAAGTTGGTGAAGTTGCGAACTTTCGCTTTGTGACGTGTTCCAACGGCAAATTTCGCTTCGATAGCTTCCCATGGATCTGGCATCAGTTGCTTGATACCGAGGGACATCTTGCGCTCTTCGCGGTCGAGTGTCAGGATCACTGCCTCAACAGTGTCACCAACGTTCATGAAGTCCTGTGCAGAACGCAGGTGTTGTGACCAGCTCATTTCAGAAACGTGGATCAGACCTTCTACACCCGGAGCGATTTCGATGAATGCACCGTAGTCAGCAAGGACCACTACTTTTCCTTTGATCTTGTCGCCAACAGCCAGATTCGTATCCAGTGCATCCCATGGGTGCGGCTGGAGCTGCTTCAGACCAAGTGCGATACGTTTTTTGTCATCGTCGAAGTCGAGGATTACCACGTTCAGTTTCTGATCGAGCTCCACGATTTCTTCCGGATGGCTTACGCGGCCCCAGGAAAGGTCTGTGATGTGGATAAGTCCGTCAACACCACCCAGGTCGATGAATACACCGTAAGAAGTGATGTTTTTGACTGTACCCTCGAGTACCTGTCCTTTTTCGAGACCAGAGATGATTTGTTTTTTCTGTTCTTCCAGTTCTGCCTCGATGAGCGCTTTGTGGGAAACAACAACGTTACGGAACTCCTGGTTGATTTTAACCACTTTGAATTCCATGTTTTTCCCTACGTAAATATCGTAGTCACGGATAGGCTTCACATCGATCTGGGAACCTGGCAAGAACGCCTCAATTCCGAATACATCGACGATCAAACCACCTTTTGTACGGCATTTTACAAAACCGGTGATTACTTCTCCTGTACGCAGTACTTCGTTCACACGGATCCATGCTTTGTGCATGCGTGCTGTGCGGTGGGAGATCACCAGCTGTCCTGATTTGTCTTCCTGGCTTTCAACGAATACGTCTACAGTATCCCCAGCTTTGAGCTCAGGATTGTAACGGAATTCAGATGCCGGAACAACACCTTCGGATTTGTAACCAATGTTGATGATTACTTCTTTTTTGGATACTGCCAGAACAGTTCCTTCGATTACTTCTTTCTCGTTGATAGAAGTGAGGGTTTTTTCGTACTTGTCGGAGTACTCAGCGCGCTGCACTTTTGTATAACCGTCGAGTGCCAAAGCATCCCAATCAAAATCCGCAGATCCCTGCGTGCTTACATTTTTTGCCATAATGTGGCTGTTTTACTTGTATTTCAATGCAATTCCGCTCGCATCGAAAGTGTTTAAAATACCCATCTTAAAACGGAAATAACGGGTTTTCTCACTTTTGAGGGGGCAAAGATACGACTTTTAATGTAAAATTGAAAGTGTACTAAATTATGAATGTGCTAATTGTAAATTATTAGGCTAGAGCCCGTTCAGGATGAATGCATCGTAGAAAAAAAGCACAAGAAAATAAGGATGCGCATACTGCTTTAGGATAAAGAGGAACGCGTCAGAAAAATTCCACGAATGCGACAATTAGTAAGACCTTGATAATTTATAATTGTCGCATTGATAACTCTGCTGAACTTACCTCCACCAGCCAATAATCCCGCCCATCAATACAAATGAAACAACCATATAGCCACCGTTGATGAGCATATAGGCCGTGGATTTACGTTCGAACAAGCCGATGATGAACAGGGCAGGAGCGACCCAGCCGAGTCCGGCTAACAGACCTGCAATCAGTCCCCAGCTGAGATCCGTTGCACTGTCGGAAAGGAAAAAGGCCAAATTGACCGACATCACCGCCGACCATAAAAATGCGAAGCCGAAGACGCGTGCCATGTTCGTTTTGCGCAGTTCTTCATCTGTGAGCTTATTTTCCTGCTGCCATTTTTTGCCGAACAGAGCCGGTGAGTACCACAATCCGCCGAGGAGGAAGTTGAGTAATGCGGCTGCGATCACAGCCATCCAGTTGATAGTTTCCATACGTTTTTTAGTTAATGAAACAAAGTTCCATTGACAGCCGGAGATTGCATTGTAAAATATTTACCTGGATGAAATCAGAACGGTTCTTAATGTTTTCACCACAAGAATCTGCCAAAGGCAGATGAAGACGAATTGCAGACCGCGGTTGGCGGTCGTAGCAATGAGGTAGGCACAAAAGGTAAGGTGACGTACTTACATAGTTTGAAGCGTCCCGACATAAAGTCGGGACTATGCAAAAGCTGATTTCAAAACTAAAGTCACACGTAATATTACGTTATTGCATTATTGCAAAAATTCTTTTGTGTAATCCCGATGAAATCGGGATGCTTGAAGTTTAGTCCTGTGCATCATCCGCCGCGGCGGATCGTGCCTTTTGTGTGAAAGAAAAACGTGTAAACTTCTACTCCGGCTTAATCGGCAGATAATTCAGGTATTCGCCGCGCGCATCGGGATATTCACCCGGATTGATGCCTGAAAACGCGTAGAAATCCTTCACGAAATGCGACTGATCGTAATAACCGCAGTCGGCGACAATTTGCAGCCAGTCGATGGATTTTTGCTGTTCGATTTGCTGCAATACCTGCTGGAAACGAAGAATGCGGGAAAGTGCTTTCGGTGTCAGCCCGACGTATTTATCAAATAAATGGATCAAATGCTTCTGGCTGATGCCTGCCTGTTCGGCAAACGCTTTGGTGGAAAAGCCGAACGGATCGCCCTGGAGTTGCTGTAAAGCTTGTTCCAACGCTGGATTAACGATCGGTTTCATCCGACTCAACAGAAAGGCTTCCATCAGCTCGAATTTCTTTGCAATGACCGGTTCCTGAAGCAATTGTTTCCGCAGATCGTTGACAGCATTGCCGAAAAATTCTTCGGTGTGAATCACTTTTCCGTTTAGCTCCGAAAGCGCGCAATCGAAAAACGGTGCTGCACCACCGGGCTTGAACTGGACCACCATCATAGACGCATGCTGTGCAGCTTCGATGTAGATGTATTCGCGGTGCTGACCGGAAACGTAACTTTTGGTGAATTCCTGGAAAACCGCGAAATCGTCGGAGCGGTAGCACTTTTTGGGTGTGTCTTCGAAATCGATGAGCAGGAAAATGCTGCCATCGGGTAGGAGCTTTTCAATCGGCGCGTCCGGACAGGAATCTTCGTAGAACACCATGTTGACAAGGTACTTGTCGAGTGGCGGCGCGGGAAAGTGCAGCTCAAAAATCATATCAGCGCGTTTTGGTCAATACGATCGGCGTTCCTTCTGTCCAGTCATCGCTGTCTTCTTTCGATGTATCGATCGGAGTGAGGATGAGCTGATTTTCCTTAAACGCATACCGATAGAGTTGCCCGTTGGCGTGGTTCCAGCTTTCTTCTTCCGAAGGATAGAACAGCACAGCATCGAAATCGATCGGTCCTACGAAATCGTACATCACATCGAAATAGCGTGCTTGTCCCCATCCTGAAACGGTTCCGTCGGCTTGCAGTGTTAAGGTCGTATCGCCGGTAACGTATGTGCCTGAAAGGAAGAGCGAACGCAGCGTTGTTTCCACGTCTTCGCCGGTTTGCACGAAATCGGTCACGCTGTTGCGCTCGTTCTGGGAAATCATTTTGATGGTCAGCGAGTCGATGCGGTAGATCTCGAAAGTCGGATCGAGCGAGCGGAAACGATTGGTTTTGACATCGTAGCTCAGCGCCACATCGTCGCCGCCTTCGTGTACGGAAAATCCATGCAATTGGGGCTTTTTGGAAGTCAGCTCGGTTTTGTCGAACTGAAATCCGAAGAAGCGTGAGTCAAATTCCCGCTGACTGTAAAAGGAACGGTCTTTCAAGGCTTTGAGCAGATAGGTTTTATTCAGCCACATCCCCGAAAACTGTGCAATCAGCTCTTTTTTTGTAATGGCAGTATCTGCTTCCGGGTATTCAGCCGGAACAGCTGTTTGTCCGCTCGCCGGGTTGACCTGGTACTGCAAAGCCTGTAAGGGCATTACGCGCAGCCGCTCGTATTTTTCCGAAACGGCGACTTGCAATGGTAAATGAACGTGCAACCAGTATTCGCCGCAGGTGGAAGCGGCAATTTCATACCGTTCCTGTTCGCCATCGACCACTTTTTTGAGTGCCAGCAGGTAGTAATCGCCGATGGTAAACGACGAAAACGATTCGAGGCAGCTGTTGAGCTTATCGTGGGTGATGGTGAGCTGTTTCTTTGCAAAGGTGCCTTTATAAACGCTGGTCAGCTCAACCTGCATTTCCTGCAAAGTCGATCCGGCTGGCTGTTTTGGTGTGATTACCTTGGAAACCTGCACCAGGACCACGAGCTCTGCTTGCGGTGCCACCTGACCGAAATAACCCTGAAATTTGCAGTCGCAAGCGAGTATGAGGCCATTCAGCAGGAGAAAAAACGATAGAAGCAGGTATTTCATGCGATTTAGCTTTTGCGATTCAGATCGGTCAGCAACAACGGATTTGTTTCTTTCAATTCATTGATCAGCCGTTCCACTTCGCCGGTTGTGGGATTGGCCTGCAGGCGTTCCAGCTCTTTCGAAGTAATGCCTACCATTTGCAGGAAGCTCACTTCGCCGTGCGGTGTATCGATGCGACCAAGCTCCGGATCAAGCGCAAATACCAGGCCGGTAATATCGGTGTTGGTATCGAGCCGGATCGGGCCATTGGCCGGAACAAAATGGAATTCTTCGAACCAGCGGCCGCTTTCGAACACATAACGGGCCAGGTTATTCATCACTTCGGTAGCCCACATCGGATCGCCGCCGTCTTCTTCAAAAGGAACCACGCGCATGGTGAATTCAAAGCCCCATTTGCTGAAATCGCCACCGGCTTTTTCTTCGTTGTAATACAATTCAGACATACCATAGCTCACAATGTGACGGTGAAACGCCTGTTTTTCGGAATCGTAGATGCTGACTCCGTCGAGCGGATCGTTGCCACCCGCAATGTAGTGCAGCATAGGAGCGAAGTGACGTGGTTCGGTAGTGCCGTAAATGGTTGCCAGCTGCTGATCGATGGCCTTCCAGCCCACGACGTCCTGGGTGTTGAACTGCTGTTTGTAGGTCTTTTTATTCATTACACAAGTATAGCAAAATAACAAGCATGATTTATTCTCCATTCTCTTCCACCAAAGCAGGATGTCCAGAGATCTCCCACGAATGCACGAATTTGACGCACAAGCTTTAATGCTAGCGAATTTGCACAAAACTGTCAGCCATGGCTGACAGTCATTCGCGTCAATTCGCAAATTCGCGGAAACCCTGCGATGATATTCAGGAAGAACGCCTGCGCGAACGGGTGGTTGCTTTTACGGGTTGTAAGTCTTCGGCATGCAGCTCGTTGTAGAGGTCTTCCAATGGTTTTAGCGGAATTTCCGTTCCGTTTTCTACGCCATTGATATTGTATTCAAACGGATTGTCGAGATCGCGGATCAGCTGGATCATATAGGTGATCAGAAAGGTAACGAGCGCTATGAAGAAAATAGCGGCATACAAGGGCTCGATGCGGATCATGATCAACCCAACGGCGATGGCCAGTCCCATGGCTTCCACAATGGCATAGGCCGAGCCAACGAAACCAGTATCGCGAATGGTATCGATGCGCAAAATGGTCTTCCGCAGCATGTTCTGATCGGTTTTCATTTTGATGATGTAGTTCGCTGTAACACCGGCCTGGTCGAATGCCACAAAAAAGCGGTTCATGTCACTGATCTTTTCCATGATCACTTTGGTCCGCTCTTCCTTGTAAAACCAATTGTTGAGCGACACCATCAGGTCTTTATGGTAGCTCATGTACTCGAGTGCTGAATCGAGTTGTTTGGAGCCGTAAATGGTGGTCGCATCGTCGTAAAGCGTTTTCAGCGTTCCGGCCAGGTCGCTGGGGATTTTCTCGGCTTCTTTGTAATCCGTCAGTACGCCTTTGACCAGGAAGCTGATCAGAAAGATCGTACCGGCCACGAGGCTGGTGAACAGTGCATTGAGCTCCATGACTTCCCACTTGTAGCGGTCGGCCAGGATTTTCAATACCACCACACCGGCGATAATCGGAAGGATACGGATGGCGATGTTCCATTTTCGCCAGTTGCGTTTCAACGCTTTTTTCATCATCACTGCACCAGGTTGTTACAGGAGGCGAAGAAACAATTTTTTTACATTGGATTCACTTATTCTTAACATGAATTCGGAAAGGAGGAGAAATAAAAAGCCCCGCACCTGTTCAGGTACGGGGCTGCTTTTATAAAAGGGTTTATTATGCGAGATTCTCGATGATCATAGCTGAAGCACCGCCACCGCCGTTGCAGATTCCTGCGCCGCCGATCTTTCCGCCGTTTTGTTTCAACACGTTGATCAGGGTTACGATGATACGCGATCCGGAGTTGCCAAGTGGGTGACCGAGTGCTACTGCACCACCGTTCACGTCTACTTTTTCCGGGTTCAGGCCGAGGATTTTCGTGTTAGCGATTCCCACAACGGAGAATGCCTGGTTCAATTCCCAGAAATCAACCTGATCGGTTTTCAGACCTGCTTTTTCCAGTGCTTTCGGAACAGCCAGGGAAGGAGAAGTGGTGAACCACTCCGGAGCTTGTGCTGCATCAGCGTAGCTCACGATTTTTGCAATTGGCTTCAGACCGTATTTTTCAACAGCTTCTTTCGACGCCAGGATCAGTGCAGAAGCACCGTCGTTGAGTGTGGAAGCGTTCGCCGCTGTGATCGTTCCTTCTTTATCGAATGCCGGACGCAGGGAAGGGATCTTGTCGAGGAACACGTTTTTGTATTCTTCGTCTTCTTCGATCACGATCGGATCGCCTTTGCGCTGCGGCACGGAAACACCTACGATCTCATCCTTGAATTTGCCAGCCTGCCATGCAGCAGCAGCACGCTTGTAGGAAGTGATCGCGAAATTATCCTGGTCTTCGCGTGTAATGTTGTATTCTTTCGCACAGAGCTCAGCGCAGTTACCCATCGGCACTTTGCTGTATACATCCAGCAAACCGTCTTTGGTGATACCGTCGAGCATGGTGATGTTACCGAATTTTACGCCGTTGCGGCCATCGATGTAGTGTGGAGTCATGCTCATGTTTTCCATTCCGCCCGCTACAACCACCTGGTTGTCACCAGCAAGGATCGTCTGAGCGCCGAGCATGATCGCTTTCATACCGGAAGCACACACTTTATTTACAGTCGTACAGGCAACGTTTTGTCCAAGTCCGGCGCCTAGAGCAGCCTGACGAGCCGGTGCCTGTCCAACACCTGCCTGGAGAACATTCCCCATGAACACTTCGTCGATGATGGAAGGATCAACGTTTCCTTTTTCCAATGCACCTTTGATAGCAACAGATCCGAGCTGAGTAGCCGGAATAGTGGATAAACCACCCATGAATGCTCCCATCGGGGTTCTAACGGCAGCAATGATATAGACTTCTTTCGACATAGCTTTTTAATGTTAAACGAGGCGAATTTACCTCTTTTTTTGGCAATACGATCGCTAATCAACAGGAAGCTTTTAATTAATAAAAGAGTTCCGTAATTTTCAAAATTGACACTTTCGTTATTTTTGCCACAAATAAACACCTATATGAAAAGATATTTGTTGACACTATTCACAATCGGACTGTTTCAACTTGCTTTCAGTCAGGACGATCCGAAACTCAAGATCATCGATTCTATTGTAAGCAAGAGTCCCTGGACGGTTAAAATCATCTCCGGATTGAACGGTACACAGACCTCTTTTGTGAACTGGGCGGCCGGTGGACGCAACAACGTTTCGGTACTTGGTTTTGTAGACGCCAGCGCGAAATACATGAAAGACCGCATCAAGTGGGACAGCGATGGAAAATATGCGCTCGGCGGAATGATTTACCTGGATTCCACCGGAAGAAAAGAAGGTTTGCAAAAGACCGACGACCGTATCGAGATTTCAACTTCGTTCGGTTATGAATTCGAGAAAAAATGGTTCTACACGGCACTCGGCGGTTTCAAAACGCAGACACTCGATGGTTTCAATTATCCGAATGATTCCGTGCGGATCTCGACCTTTATGGCGCCAGCCTATGTAAATATCTCACTTGGTATCGAATATGCGCCAACACCGGCTTTTTCGGCTTATTTATCACCACTAGCGGGCAAAATTACCATCGTGAACGACGAAGTGCTGGCGGCACAGGGCGCGTTTGGCGTAGATCCGGGTATCATCGATACCAATGGGATCATTCTGAAGCAAGGAAAAAGGGGCCGGTATGAACTGGGAGCTTATTTCCGTCTGAAATTCCAGAAAACCCTCGCTAAGAACATCGAGATGAAGACACGCGTTGAATTGTTCTCCAACTACATGAACAATCCGCAGAACATCGATGTAAATGCAGAGAATATCTTCAACTTTAAAGTGAACGACTGGTTTTCGGCTTCCCTGATCTGGAATCTGCTTTATGACGACGACATCACCATCACCGACCGCAACGGCAACACCGGACCGCGCACGCAGTTCAAATCCGTACTGGGAGTAGGGATTTCGTATACGATAACGAATTAATTAGCAATGATCAATTATAAATTATGAAGATTGAGTCCCCCTTCATAATTTATAATTCCCGCATTCATAATTCGCATTGCTGCTTTGTGGTGAAAACCGTATTTTCGTGCAACTATAATGTCCGGCTATTTCTCCGAAATATCTTTGTGGTGGCTTGTTCCGCTGGCGTTGCTCTGTGCAGGGCTTTCGTGGCTGTATTATAAGAAAGTCGCAGCAAACAGGGATTGGTCGAAGCCGCAGACACGGTTACTGACCGCTCTCCGGGCCATTGGATTGTTCCTGTTGTGCTTATTGCTGATCGGTCTGGTGTGGGAATCTGTTGAGTACCGCAAGGAAAAACCGCTTTTCATCACGCTGGTCGACCAGTCCGCTTCGATGAAGAATTACAGCGACAGCTCGAAGGTTACAGCACGCATCAACGAATTCAGCAAGCAGCTGGAAGAACGCTTTTCGGATCGGTTCGATCTCGTAACGCTTTCCATCGGTGAAAAAACGCGCGCTTTCAACAGTTTGCAGTTTTCCGATAAACAAACGGACCTCGCCGACGGCTTCGAGCACATCCGCGAATTGTATTTCAACCGCAACATTGGCGGAATCGTACTCATTTCTGACGGAAACTTCAACCATGGAACGCACCCGATGTACAGCGCCGAGCGCATCGAGCTGACGCCTGTATTTACATTGGGAGTGGGAGACACCATCACGCGTCGCGACCAGGTGTTGCGCAGTGTGAATACCAACGAAGTAGCTTTTCTGAACAACCAGTTTCCGGTAGAAGCAACGGTCGATTTCAATCGTATTCCGGTTGGGCCGGCAACCGTTTCACTTCTTCACCAGGGACGCGTAATTGCTACGCAAACCGTTCAGTGTACGAATCCTATTTTCGATCAGCAGCAAGTGGTTTTTACGGTGGATGCGAAAGTGAAAGGCTTTCAGCGCTACACGGTGCAGGTAGAACAAAAAAGCGGCGAATTTTCGTATGAAAACAACCGCCAGTCGTGCTACATCGAAGTGGTCGATAACAAAAGCCTCATCTGCCTCTTGTCTTCGGCTCCGCATCCTGACCTGGCTGCGATCCGTGCTGTGTTGGAAGAAGACAAGCAAACGGCTGTTCAAAGCGGGTTGACAGCTGGTTATTCCTTGCCTAAAGAACGTCCGAGCCTCGTGGTCTGGTACGAAAACGGCACCAAGCCGAATCCGGAATTGTTTAAAACACTCAAAGAACGCAAAATCCCGATTTTACTGATCGTAGGTCCAACAACCACAGCCGCTGTGCTGCGGTCGTATGATATAGGCCTCGGTTTGCCGTCCGGAAACCAGCAGGACGATGTACAAGCCACTGTTTCTTCCGGCTTTTCGGCATTCTCGTTCACCAGCTCGTTCACGGATGCGTTGCAGTACTATCCGCCACTCCGCACGAAATTCGGCAACTACACACTTCCGGGCAATGCAGAGATCATGCTCACGCAGCGTATCGGGAATATTGCCAAGAAAGATCCGTTATTCTTCGTGACGCAGCGCAACGATACGCGCATAGGCGTATTGCTGGGCGAAGGCATCTGGCGCTGGAAAATCAAGGAATTCAGTCAGAAACACGCTATTGACGGTTTCCGCGAGTTTGTACAGAAAACCGTGCAGTACCTCGTGGTGCGTCAGAACAACGAACCGCTGCGGGTAACTTTGCCGAAGCGTTTTACCGTTGCGGAAGACGTGGAAGTGAAAGCCGAGTTCTACAACGAAGCGATGGAGCTGATCACCACGCCGGAGCTGGTATTGGATCTGACAGCTGCAAACGGAAAGAAAACCCGCCTGGACTTTTCACCGATGAGCAATTTCTACAAGGTCAACGCCGGACAGCTCGAGCCGGGAACGTATTCCTGGGTAGTTACGGCGACGCACAACGGGAAAAAATACCGTAAATCAGGCGATTTCGTAGTCGAAGATATTTCCATCGAACAAGCCGATACGCGTGCTGATTTTTCTGTACTGAATCAATTGGCATCGCAATCGGATGGTTTGTTCCGTCCGCTGAATCGTTCAAATGAATTGCTCGACGCGCTGAAATCTCGCAGCGATATTGCAACGCTCCAATTCGCCGATTCCGGCTATACCGCACTGATAGACTGGAAATGGATTTTCGTATTCCTCATCCTGGTCTTCGGAGCCGAGTGGTTCCTGCGCAGGTGGTGGGGCAGTTATTAATGCATAATTCAGAATGCAGAATTCGTCCGATACGGTGGGCAGCATTACTCGAACGTCAGGCGTAATCCGAAATCCAGCGTGCCATCCTGGTAAGCTTTGTAATTGGTATGCCAGTAGTTATTGAAAACATAGAGGAATAGCTCGTCGAGTGAACCCAGTTCCCGTTTCCAGACTTTTGCCCCATTGACTTGCTGTTCGTTAATGATACCGCCAACTTCGAAAAGGTTCACCATGGGCGATTCGATCGTGACGCGCAGGCTGTCGGAGATCAGGACCAGTTTGTCTTCGGTACAAATGAATTCCCTGTTTGATCCCGGAAGCTGATCATGCAGCAGCGAAATGAGCGAATCGGAAGCGCCATAGGAAATATCAGACGTCTCGAAATTGAACGGAAGCGCGATGTGCATGGATTCTTTATTGCGCTCAACTTTTTTGTCGATGTGATAACTGATCAGCAATTCCTTCTTGTTCCTGTTAAGCAGGTAGATAATACTGATGGCAGACATAGAGCCGAGCGAAGTCACGACACGCACTGATTTAGCGTTTTTGGCATCCATGATTGTTTGGACAAGGCAGGAATCGGGTGTGCTGATGGCAGCCGTATTGGTCCCCAAAACATAAACAGGTGCAAACAGCGGATAGGTGGCGTTTTTTGTCGCGATGTCAATGCCGTTAACGATCAGCTTCGTTAATCCTCCTGTTTTCGGATCTACTTCAAAATCGCTTATGGCTAATTTGCCCGGAGTCAGCTGGATTTCAGGCTCGCCAATGACTTCTTTCAATCGATCATATTGTGCCTGTGCCGAATCCAGGAACGATTTCTTGATGCGCCATTGTTCGGTGGTGAAGAAAATTTCCGGATCGGAAATGCTGCACCAGGATCCCCACGTGTGTTCGTGGAACAGGATAATGTTGCGATGGAGCGCGTGGAATGCTTCGGCATGGTTTTCATAAACACCGTTCTTTCTTGCCCGTTTTTCAAGCTCACTGGTCTTTGCCGAAAGCACACGGTTGCTCATTTCTTCGTGCGCAGTAGAGTAGGCCCCGTCTTCCCAGTAAGGAGAAATTTCACCTGTTTCAACCGGAAGAGTGGCGCCATAACGTTGCTCAAACTCACTGAATAAGCGATCGACCGAGCTGAGCTCCAGTTGTGGTGAAACGAAACGCGCATTCCATTGATCTATGAAGGTACACAGATTCGTATCAACCGGACCGTTATCGGCTTTCTTCGTGTAACGCAGCTGCACCATTTCATACGGGTAGTTTTCGGCATCCAGCTCCAGGCAATAGTCCGTAATACGCTGTTCCCAGCCTTCTTCCTTGACGTTGTCGCGGATGTTGTGGAAATACGAATAGCCTTTTCCTGCTGTCCAGACCAATAGTTTCTTTGCAGAAGACGGTTCGGGCTTCCAGTAAAAAGCTTTATCGCCTTGTTCACGGATCACACCGCCTACGCGGTCGCCTTTGTCGGCATGGGTTTCAACATAGTTCGGCCCGAGCGACAGGTAGGAAATGTCGTTTTCTGTGTAGGCGTTCAGTGCAGCCCATGAAATGCCCGGAATGTCGGTGATCATAGCGTTTCTGATGGAAAAGCCGTAGTGTTTTTCCAGTCGCTTGGCGTATTCCATCATCCAGTTCAGCTCTTCCGAACGCGCCAGACCTGTCAATACGTTGGCGTAATTGGCTGAAAGTACGATTGTGCCCGATTTGACTGCCTGAACGAATGCTGCTTCTTCTTCCGGAGTGGCTTCGTTTAGAAAATTTTCGACCGCCCACAGTGATTCAATGTGCCAGGTGGCTTGTTGCGTACGTTGATCACCGGCGATCCAGCGCAGTGCCGAGCGGATATTTTCGGTTTGAATGCGCTCGACTTCCGTTTGCAGGTGCGAATAGCCGATATCGTTATGGGAATGATGGACGATACAAAAGCGGTAAGAGCGAATGGGCTCCAGGCGAATGTCTGATCGAGCCGATTCCTGGGAAGTACCGAGCCAGAACAGAACGGCGTCGGTTCCTGTTGCCGTAACAGGATATACCGGTAGGCTGAGCTTGTTATAACCAGGAGTGACCAGAACAGTTGTATCAAAATGTGCCGATTGAATCTGCAGCTGCTGTGGCGTAGAAAATGGCTGATCGATGTAGATGTTCAGTTGACGTTTGTTCTCTTTTCGCGTAACGAGCTGTGTGGGCTCGGCAACGATTTTGAATCCTTTTTGATACATGAACACCATGAGCCAGTCGCGGCTTTGCAGGTCTGCACCCTGAATTTCAAACTGCGCCTGTTGCTTTACAAGAGAAGCGGGCAGGGTGATGTACAATTTTCCGAATGCGTCCTGGTTGACATCGTGATCCAGCACCTGAAGCTCTGCTTTTACTTTATCGATTGATGTACAGCTCCATTCCTGCCGGCCATCTGCTTTCGGATAAGTGGTCATAACAAGCAGCTCTTTTCCATTCAGCCGGACTACAAAACGACGCACACCGGAGCTGGTGCCTGTAGAATGCCCGATCAGGAGCTCATACGTGACTTTTTTCTGTTTCTTCGAAGCCAAAGGCGCATTCCAGCTGATCGGGGAATTACCGTTGCAGCGTGTTAGCAGCGCGGTCTTTGCAAAACGATGATAAGGCGAGTAATAGGTGATTTCTTCTCCGGTCAGCTTATCGAGATAACCGTTCAGTGTATCGGATTGCCCGAAAACAAGGGTGCAGGAAAAAACGAACAGGAAAAAAAGGAGACGCGTCATAATGTTGCAGTGTTTTTCACGGCCGAATATATGACTTAATACAGCATGCATAATTCAGAATGCACAATTATGCATGCTGCATTTTGAATTCTGTATTGAATTTCCAACCTTTTCAAAAAAACTCCATCCGCGATAAAATAAACGAAAAACCAGGGCGTTATAGGTGAAATGTTCTTTACAGCCTATGGTAAAAAAATACGCAACGGATTCGCAGTCGAAAGAGGGAAAAATGTTAGTTACCCCATCGGCGGCGCTGGTTCAACACCTGCTGAACTACAGTAAGTCTTTGGAACCAACGAAACTGAAACACCGGAAGGTACTGGTGAATTTAAATTGAAAACAAAAAAGCCCCGCTAAAACGGGGCTTTTTCATTGGTATAAAGTTTTCGATTACCAGATTCTGGCCACTTTCTTTTCCGTGTTACGCATTTTGTCGCCTTCTTTTACATCAAAAGCAGCAAAAAATTCAGGACAGTTCATCAGCGGGCCGTTTACGCGGTACATGCCCGGTGAGTGTGAATCGTT
This sequence comes from uncultured Flavobacteriales bacterium, assembly GCA_946482515.1. The sequence continues at coordinate 23,942 of CAMLRS010000011.1, forward strand.
AGCTATGCGGTTCTTCAGCTCGGCTTCGGTGTAATTGATTTTCCAAAGTTGCGCATAGGCAATGAAGAAACGCTGTGCAGGCGTGAATCCGTCGCGCAATTCGCCACTCTTGAACTCAGCTGTTCGTGTGTAAGCATAATAGGCGAGGGTCAAACCACCCAGGTCGGCGATGTTTTCGCCCATCGTCAGATCCGGATTTACGCAGTTGCCTTCGATCGGGCAGAAGCCGGAGAAGGTTTCGCCAAGCGTTTTGGTGCGCTCCTCAAACAAGGTGCGGTCGTTTTCTGACCACCAGTTGGTAAAGCTGCCGTCGGCGGCAAATTTGGAGCCCATATCGTCGAAACCGTGCGTAAACTCGTGTCCGATCACCATTCCGATACGACCGTAGTTCACGGCGTCTTCGGCACGCACGTCGAAGAACGGCGGCTGCATGATGCCGGCCGGGAAAACGATCTCGTTGAGCAGCGGATGGTAGTAGGCATTCACCATATGCGCCGGCATGCCCCATTCTTTTTTATTGACAGGCTTGTTGAGCTTTGCCAGGTTTTCCTTCATGGAATAGCGTGCGCAGTTGTCGAGGTTGCCTACGTAATCTGTTGCAGAGATTTCGATCACCGAAAGATCTTTCCATTCTTCCGGGAAACCGAGCTTGCGGCCAATTGCGTGGAGTTTGGTCAAGGCTTGTTTTTTCGTGTCGTCCGACATCCATTCGAGGCCTTTGATGCGGTCTTCGAAGCTGGCCAGCAGGTTGTCGACCATTTCGTTCACGCGGCGCTGTGCTTCTTCCGAATAGGAAACTTCCACAAACGCTTTTCCGAGCAGCTCGCCCAGTGGGGAATGGGTGATTTCTTCAATCGCGCGCTCATTCACCGGCTTCATTTCTTTTTTTCCGCTCAGTGTGCGCTGGTAGAAATCGAATTTAGCCTTCACGCAGCGCTCGTCCAGTGCATCGGCGTAATGGTTGAGTGTTTTCCATGTGAGGTAAGTCGTCCAGTCTTCCATTGGCAGCTCGCCGATGAGGTTGTTGAGCTGGCGCAGGTAGGCAGGTTGGGAAACGATAATGGTATCGAATGACTGGGAACCGAGCTCTGTCAGATAGCTCTCAAAACCGAAGCTCGGGAACAGCTTTTTCGCTTCTTTCATACTCATTTTGTTGTACTGAGTCTCCGGAATACGCAGCTGTGCCGGTGTCATCATGGAATCTGCCAGGCGTGTTTCGAATTGGAGTACCATCTTCGCTTTGCTCTTGGCGCTGTTTTCCGATTCACCCATGATCTGGAAAATCTGGCTCACGTATTGAACGTAGGCGTCGCGCTCTTTTTGCTTGCTGTCGTGGAGGTAGTAATCGCGGTTTGGAAGTCCAAGGCCGCCCTGACCGATATAAGCAGCGTGTTTTTCCACGAGCTTCAAATCCTGATCAACACCAAAGCCAAACAGGGAATTGATACCGCATTTGTGTTGTTCGGCAACGACGCGTGCGATTTCCTCACGGGAACGGATACGACCGATCTTTTCCAGGCGGATTTTCACCGGACGAATGCCCAGCTGTTCGCGCATTTTTTCATCGGTGTAGGAAGTATAATAATCGCCCAGCAGCTGTGATTGCGATCCTTTACCTTTGGCAGGAGCTTCGATCTGCGCGCGCTCCAGGATGGCTGTCAGCTGACGCTTATTAGCCTGATCGAGCTCGTTGAAGCTGCCCCAGCGGGATTCGGAAGCCGGAACCGGGTTTTGCGCACACCAGGTACCGTTCGAAAACTGGAAGAAGTCTTCCTGTGGACGAATGGATTGGTTCATATAGCTGGTGTTGACAGTCGTCTTGGAGCTTGCTACGCGATCGTCGTTCGCTTGCACCGTACTGCCAGCTGTAGTCCCTGTTTTAGGAGTACAAGCCGTTGCGAGAAGTGCACCAGCGGCGATGAAATAGAAAATTTTCATGTTATTGAGGAGTTAAAAGCATTTCGACATGCGGGATATCGTCTTCGAGGTATTCTTTACCTGTGGAAACGAAGCCCGTTTTGTTGTAAAAGGATTCGAGGTGTTTCTGCGCGGAGATGCGGATAGGGCTCACACCAAATTCTTCGTGTGCGAATTTGATGCAGCGTTCCATCAGCTCGATCCCGATTCCTGTTCCGCGGAAGTCGTTGTTCAGCACCACACGGCCGATAGCGGCTTCTTCGTAGACCAACCCCGGTGGAATGATACGCGCCGTTGCGATCACGTCGCCTTTTCCGTCGCGGAGCAACAGGTGATAACACTTTTTGTCTTTGCCGTCGAGGTCGAGGTAGGTGCAATTCTGCTCCACCACAAAGGCCTTGAGCCGCAGCGCAATGATGTCGTGAAACTCGTTCAGGTTAAGTTCCTTGTACGGTTTAAATTGCCAGTCTAAATGCATTTTTTGTTGTTTGTACTCAAATGTAATGTTGAAAATCGAAAAGTGTTCCGTATCGTTGGATTCTTTTCAACTTTCCGGTTTTTCGTCTAGGTCTGAATCACGCCCACGTTGTAAGCTTTTTCAGCCTGCTTATGGTTGGCCATCGCAATTCCCAATGACAGGAAGTCGCGTGTTTTGGCCGGATCGATGATCGCATCGAGCCACAGACGGGAAGCTGCATAGTAAGGTGAAATTTGTTCGTCGTAGCGTGCTTTGATCGTATCGAAGAGCTCTTTTTCGCGCTCGGGGGTGATTTCTTCGCCTTTGGCTTTCAGGGAAGCGACTTCGATCTGCAACAGCGTTTTGGCTGCCGCGGCGCCGCTCATTACAGCTACTTCGGCTGTCGGCCAGCCAACGATCAAACGTGGATCGTATGCTTTTCCGCACATGGCGTAGTTTCCTGCTCCGTAAGAGTTTCCAATAACGACCGAGAATTTCGGTACTACGGAATTGGCCATGGCGTTCACCATTTTTGCGCCGTCTTTGATGATGCCGGCATGCTCGGATTTCGAACCGACCATGAACCCGGAAACGTCGTGGAAGAACACCAGCGGGATGTTTTTCTGGTTGCAGTTCATGATGAAACGGGCTGCTTTATCAGCCGAGTCGTTGTAAATTACGCCACCGAACTGCATTTCGCCTTTCGCGTTTTTGCTGAGCTCGCGCTGGTTAGCCACGATTCCCACGCTCCATCCGTCGATACGGGCATAGCAGCAAACAATGGTCTTTCCGTAATCGGATTTGTATTCCACGATGCTGCCTTCGTCTACGATGGATTCGAGGATATTGAAGGTATTATAAGGCTTGGAACGCTCAGCAGGCAAGACGCCGTAAACGCGTTTCAGATCGTATTTCGGTGCCACTGCTTCGATGCGATCAAACCCGGCAGACTCCGGCTGACCGATCTGTCCGATCATTTTGCGGATCGTTTCGAGGCATTCTGTATCGTTGGCCACTTTGTAGTCGCACACGCCGGAAATCTCGGTATGTGTTGTTGCTCCGCCAAGTGTTTCGTTATCGATCGTTTCACCGATAGCGGCTTTTACGAGGTAAGATCCTGCCAGGAAGATGGTTCCGGTTTTGTCAACGATCAGTGATTCGTCCGACATGATCGGCAGGTAAGCGCCACCGGCCACACAGCTTCCCATAACGGCCGCGATCTGTACGATGCCCATGGAGCTCATAACTGCGTTGTTGCGGAAGATGCGCCCGAAGTGTTCTTTGTCCGGGAAAATCTCGTCCTGCATCGGCAGGTAAACACCGGCTGAGTCCACGAGGTAAATGATCGGGAGCTTGTTTTCGATCGCAATTTCCTGTGCGCGCAGGTTTTTCTTCGCAGTGATCGGGAACCAGGCGCCGGCTTTCACGGTAGCGTCATTGGCTACCACGATGCATTGTTTGCCGGAAACGAATCCGATGACCACCACAACCCCGCCCGAAGGACAGCCGCCATGTTCTTTGTACATGCCCATTCCTGCGAAAGCGCCTACTTCAAACCGTTGCGTGTTGGGGTCGAGCAACAGGTCGATGCGTTCGCGGGCAGTCATTTTTCCTTTTTCGTGAAGCGCTGCAATGCGTTTTTCGCCGCCGCCTTTCATCACCTTGGCGAGCTCTGCTTCCATGCGCGAGATTTTCAGGCGCATTTCATCGTCATTCTTGTTGAATTCCAGTTCTTTGGGGTCTATAGCCATATTGTTTTTGATTAATAGCGAGCCAAATATACACAATTCGATGTAGAAATATGGATGGTCATTTTGCTTTCGGAATACCGGAAATACCGCTACTTTTGCGCCCGATGCAGGACACTTACAAACATAAGGGAATGCGCAAACAGCTGATCGATGAGCTGCGCAGAATGGGAATTACCGACGAACGGATCTTACAGGCGTTTGATGCCGTTCCGCGCCATTATTTCCTCGACCTGGCGTTTGAGCAACAGGCGTATTCGAACATTGCTTTCCGCATCGGTGCCGGTCAGACGATCTCGCAGCCGTACACAGTGGCGTATCAGACACAGCTATTGGATTGGAAAAAGCCCGAGCGCGTCCTGGAAATCGGTACCGGATCTGGGTTTCAGACTTGCATTCTCTGCGCGATGGGAGCAAAGGTGTTTTCCATCGAGCGCCAGAAAGAACTCCACCTGAAAGCGCGTAAGATCATCGATTCGTTTGGTTTTACGCCGAAGCTGTTCTTCGGCGACGGCTACGAAGGGAAAGAATCCTACGCACCCTACGATAAGATCCTCGTAACCTGTGGCGCACCCGAAGTACCGAAAAAACTGCTCGAACAGCTCAAACCCGGCGGTATGCTGGTGATTCCTGTCGGCGATCTCGATTCCCAGCGGATGCTGCGGATTACCAAAACCGAAGACGGCTACAAAGAAGAAACGTTCGGCAATTTCAGCTTTGTTCCGATGCTGGAGAAGACGGTGCGGTAAATACAAATTCATTCTTAATTTCTTTCACCTGAGATCAGAATCAATTCCTCCCTTGAGGGAGGATAAAGGAGGGTGGCGAACGGATTTAGAATTGCCACTTCTCAGTCTTCCGCCGCAGAATTATTATATCCTCCCCCTTGGTCCCCCTCCAAAGGGGGAGACAGGTGCAACCGCAATTACCTTTGCTCTCTTAACAAACACAAACAAGCATTTATCCTTTGCTCCTTTGTGGTGAAAAGAATATTCACCAAAGTTGCCGGATTCCGGGATAATCCGTACTTTACCATCAATGCGCTGGTTACTACTATGCTTTTTGGGAAGCCTCACCGTGTCGGTCGTGGCTCAAAGTCGCATAGCGATGGAGGCAAATTGTACATTTGTCCGGGGCTACCTTTCTGCTTTTTATTGCCCGGTCGTTTTTCAGCATTACTACATCAAATCTGGTGTTTCATGGGGCAATTTCGGTCGCGATTACGTCGAGGTTAATCCTCAGGGAACAGATCCTGCACAGGCTTTGCTGTCGCCCTACAAGGCCATGAACCGCTTTTCGGATTCACTGATGCTGGAAGGGTTTTTCTCCCGGAACAACGGTTTTTCCGTGGAAGCCGGCCTCGGCCGTTTCTGGGAACTGACGCCGATTCATACATTCCGACTCGATTTCCAGGTGAAATGGTACGCGATGGAAGACCGCATCGGCGCTTTTTATGTGCACAACAGCGATCCGGAAGGCGATTTGTACCTCATGCGGTTCAAAATCTGGCATTACGGGCTTTCCCTTGGGCCGGAAGTCTTTCATGCGATCCGTGTTTCGCCGCGTTTGACAGTCTATTATGGCTTAAAATTACCGTTTTTAATTGCGCTGAACAGCGACGGCTACCAGAACCAATCGTACAGTATGCCTACGAAAGGGTTGCGTCCTAACCTTACGTTGGGACTGAGCTGCGCGCTTGGGAAAAAGCAGGTCGATCGCTGACGAATGGCTTAAAATTGTATCTTTAGGTGATACTAACCAACAATAGCTGACACACTATGAGCGAGCTCGATACAAGTAAGATCGTGCAGGTTCCCTTGCCGGAATCGCAATACTTCAAACAGGAATTTCCGAAGAATCAAATCGTGATCCATCACACGGCCGGCGGACCGAATGCGCTGAATGTCGTTGCCGGCTGGAAAGCTTCCTCGGACCGCGTCGCTACGGCTTTTATCATCGATGGCAGCGGAGTCATTCACCAGTGCTTTTCGAGCAAACACTGGGCGCATCATTTGGGCACGACGCTGGCCAACAATGTAGCGCTGAACAAAAATTCCGTGGCAATCGAAGTCACCAATTGGGGAGGCCTGGAAAAAGGCGGTTACACGAAAGCCGGGAAATTCGTGGCGAAAGACGCTACCAAATTCTACAGTTATGCCGGTACAGCAATCCCAGCCAGCCAGGTGCTGGATCTCGGCTCGAAATGGCATGGCTCACGGTATTACCATCTTTACAGTGATGCTCAGATCGAATCCCTTCGTCAATTGCTGGTGTATTTAGGAAAAACCTATGCAATTCCGCTGGATTATATCGAAGGTATGTGGGACCTGAACAATGATGCCATGGCCGGTAAAAAGGGATTATATACGCATGTGAGTTATCGGATAGACAAGCAGGATATGTGGCCGCAGCCTAAATTGATCGATATGCTGAAGCAGCTGGCTTCGACCGTTTGATTTTCAGGGCAGTTTTCGTTCTTCCAGCCACTGGATCACCGCTGCGTTGAAAATGCGCACGCCGTCCTGGTTCATGTGATTATCGTCGTAGAAATGCAGGGAATCATCGAGCGGCAATTGACCGTTGAAATTCCTGTAAATGCCTCTTTTTTCAATGTAGCGATCGAATTCCGCGTTGTTGGTATACGATTGGTAGCGCGCAGACGTCATGGGAGCCTGGATCAGCAATACTGGAATGTTTTCCTGCTTCAACAACCGTAAAATGGCTTCAAAAGCGGCTTTCTGATCGTCGCGAAACTTCCATTCCTGCTTATCATAAGTAGCATAACGGAAATAACCCGGGTCGCGCTCTACGTAACCACCTGGAATATACACGTGTTCCTGTTTGCGCGGCAGCTCTACAAAATTTCTATCCCTACCGAACAGCTGGCGGTACGTTCCATAGATCAGTGTGTTTACCGAGCGGATATTCTTTGTTCCGAAAGCCATTTTTGCCATATCACAGCGGATGCTGTCATTGGCCAGAAGATCGAGCGTCGATTCTACACCATCCATCTGGAAGGTTTCCGGGTAGACTTCAAATACCACCAATCGTGGATGAACCCGTTTGATATAACGTTCTACCAGCAAGCGCGTCTGCACCGGTGTCTGACTGCTCGAACCCAGGTTGAAGCTCGTCCAGCCGTGTTCTTTGAAAATCCGCGTGTCGAAACCGTGATAGGTGTGGGAAGAGCCGAGAAACAGGATATCGATGTCGTGCTGCGTTTTCACTTCCTTCAACCGCGAGTACATATGTCCGCCGCCACCGCGCGGGAAATGCAGGTTCTTTTTGAAATCCTCGTGCACGAATTCGCCCCAGCCAATGAGCAGCACGGTGTAGACTACCAGTACTACCGGCACAAATTTCAACAGCTGCAGAAGGAATGCTTTCATATCAGAACTGGAAATAAATGAACGGGGTTTCGTTGGTCTGCATGTACATGCCGGTCAGGAAGATCAGGAAGGCATAAAATCCCCATCGCAGCAAACGCGGCCATCGAAAGCCAAAGCGTTCGATCGCATATTGTTGCTCGCGGCCGACCCATTCGATGACGATCATGAACAGCAGCAGGTAGATCATTGTGAGCGACATCACGGCCGGCGCGGTGAACAGGTTCTTATTGAAAATGTCGCCGATAAATACCAGCGCATCCGTTACCGATTCAGCACGGAAAAAGACCCAGGCGAGAACGGTCAACAGAAAGGTTCCCAATACGCTCAGCGTTTCTTTTACAGAAGGAAAAATCCGTCCCTGTGCTACGATTTCGAGGTTGTTCCGGTTCTTGTTCGAAAGCAGCAATGGCAGAAAATACAAAGCATTCAACGCACCCCAGACGATGAACGTCCAGTTGGCGCCGTGCCAGAATCCGCTGACGAGGAAAATAATGAACGTATTCCGGACACGCATCCACGTGCCGCCTTTACTGCCACCCAGCGGAATATAGAGGTAATCACGGAACCAGGTGGAAAGCGAAATGTGCCAGCGACGCCAGAACTCGGCGATATCGCGTGAAAAGTAGGGGAAAGCGAAGTTTCGCAGCAATTCCATACCGAATAACCGGGCGGTTCCAAGCGCGATATCCGAATAGCCGGAGAAATCGCAATAGATCTGGAAAGCGAAGAATACAGCTCCGAGCAGCAATGTACTTCCCGAATAGTGATCGGCGTTGTTGAAGATCAGGTCGGCGTATTCGGCGCAACCGTCGGCAATGACCACTTTTTTGAATAATCCCCACAGAATCTGGCGCAGACCGTTCACTGCCTGCGTGTAATTGAAGGCTCGTTCCTTTTTGATCTGCGGCAACAGGTGTGTGGCGCGTTCGATCGGTCCGGCGACTAATAGCGGGAAAAAGCTCACGAAAACGGCATAATCGACGAAATTCTTCTCGGCCGGAATGCGGTCTTTGTAGATGTCGATCACATACGACAAGCCGTGAAAGGTATAGAACGAAATCCCTACGGGCAGTACGATGTCCAGCGTGGCCGGATGTGGATGCCAGCCGAAACCGGAAACCAGCTCTGTAAACGATTCCGCAAAGAAATTGTAGTATTTGAAAACAGCCAGGAAGCCCAGATTGATACTGATACTGATCCAGAACCACGCTTTTTTCCAGCGTTTGGTGCGCGCTTCGCCCATGCGAATCCCGGTGAAATAATCCAGCAGGGTAGAGAACATCAACAGAAACAGGAAACGGTAATCCCAGCAGGCGTAGAAATAATAACTGGCGATCAGCAGCAGGGCGTTCTGCCAGCGCAGGCTCCCGCGGGCCACAAACCAGTACAGCACGAATACAATCGGTAGAAAGAGAGCAAAATCCAGCGAATTGAATAACATGCGAGGTACACGATTTGATCAGCCGGCAAAAATAAGCATGTTCCGCAAAACTTGTCCCGATTTTATTGGGAAGAGCAAAAGGTATTTGATGTATTTGACAAAGAATTTACTTCCTCCCTTGAGAAGACAAAGCGAGAGCTTTGGAAGACTGAAGCTAGTCGCTTGCGGCGTGAGCTGAAGGATAAAACGGGGAGGATGGCAAAAATTGAACTCAGTCGATGTCCTCCCCCTTGGTCCCCCTCCAAAGGGGGAGACAGGTGCAACCGCAATTACCTTTGCTCTCTTAACAAATACAACCAAGCACTACCCTTTGTTCCTTTGTGGTGAAAGAAATGAAATCTCAAATACGCTTCAACGTCTCCAAATGCGGCTTTAACAGTTCATCCTGTGCCATTTTCCCTTTGATCTCTTCCAGCAGGCTTTCCTCCGGATCGCGTTCCCGGAAAATGATATCAACGCCTTCAGGAGTAAACAGCGTCTTCGAAAAGTGAATGACCGCCCATTGGTTGTATTCGTCCATCAGGCGAACTTCCCACCGGCTTTTCAGGAAGAATAGCCATCCTTTTCCGCGCCAGGTGAATCGTCCCGGAGCTTTGGGATCGGGAAAATCGACGCCACTGATTGTTCGCTTTTGGCCTTTTTGCCGGTAGCTCACTTCGTCAAGCAGGACCGGTTCGCCATCGCATTCCGACACGGTGTAATGAAATGAGGGCTCGGTGCGCTCGCCGCTCAGCCACATCGGGAAATTCGTGCCGACAATGAACCATCGCCCGGCCAGCAAAGGAAGAAACGTTGTCATAGTGATTAATTTAATTCGCAATTAGGAGTGATTCAATTAGCAACGAGTCAGCTCGCAAGCTTCTGATAAATGAGCTGACTTTGCTAATTGATAATTCAGTCACGCATAATTGCCATTAAGTTAGTTTAACTTAAAAAAGATCAAGGATTTGCCGCTAAATTTTTTCGCGATGGGTTTATTGATACATTGCATAGAAGCGTAAAACGGGTTCGACCCTAACCGTTTATGCGAGCCAAGATCCCACATTATGGAAAAACTCCAGCTGAACCAGGTTATACATTTGAAGGGCGATATTGCACCTGTTGTTGCAACGGCCATTCATGACGGTCATTTTATCCGCGAAGCTTTAGTACAGCAGTCAGGTCTTTCCGAAGACGAGCGCCTGCGGGAAGAAGATCCGTTCACCGCTCAATTGATCGAGCCTTTTCCCACGACTATTGTTGGGTTGCGCAGTCGTTTCGAGCTGGATTTGAACCGCTCGCCCGACAAAGCCGTTTACCTGTCGCCGGATGACGCCTGGGGACTGAACGTGTGGAAAGAGCCGCTCACCGACGAACAGCTGAAGGAAAGCCGTGCGATGTACGAGCTGGCGTTCAATGAAATACAGCCGTTTTTCCAGGCGTGTATCGATCATTACGGCTCGGTGATCGTGCTCGATTGCCATTCCTACAACCATATGCGCGACGGAGCAGATCAACCACCGGCTGATCCTGAAGGAAATCCGGAGATCAATCTCGGAACGAAGAATATGAATCGCGAGCATTGGGCCCCGGTAATCGATATGCTGCTGCGAACGTTCAGCTCGCATGCGATTATGGGCAAAAACGTCGACGTGCGCGAGAACATCAAGTTTAAAGGCGGTTATTTCTCGGAATGGCTTTACCAGCAATTCGGCGATGCGGTGTGTTCGGTGGCCATCGAATTCAAGAAAACTTTCATGGACGAATGGACGGGCGTTCTGTATGAACAGCATCACCGGGAATTGTCGGATCTGTTGCTGGGAACATTGCCTATCCTGACCGCGCTTCAGCAGGAACTAATAACACGAAAATGAGCAGATCGGCCACAGCGGAAAAAGTCCTGAAGTCCCTAAAACAGCAGGGAAACTGTTTCCTCCAGGAACCGGACGGGACCATCGTGCATATCGAAAAGCTGCTGCCGTATGTCTGCGTGTTCCGTTTTCCTTCAGTCGGGCCGGATTATTTCACGAACATTCTCGATAAAACCGAATCATCCTATATCATGATGCCCGAAGCGCGATCGGTAGAGCTGGAAGCCATCATCCACGAAATGTGTGCTTTTCTGGCCGATAAATTCGGGGCTTTCCTGATCGTCGAGTTGTGGGTAACAGATCATTTTGACCCGACACACCCGGAAATTACCATTCTCGGGCCGCAGAAAAAAATGCCGGCAACAGTCGATATTATTCAGGAAGAAATGAAGCAGCTCAGCATGCCGGGAAATACCATCGAAGTAGCGGTCGACGAAACTTCGACAGTAGCGCCTTCAGGCATGCAGCCCATCGCCGTGCGGTCGCAGCTCAAGCAATTCGAAGCACTATTGATCGGCCTCGAAATCCAGCCATTTTACATCAATGCCGATAATCGCCAGCCGTACCCGGCATTTGCTCGTTTCGTGCGCACGCATTTGGGAAGGGCCTTGAAGAAAGCGCTGTTCGAGTTCGTCCGCGTGCAAACGTCCTACAACGCCACGAATTTCCAGATGCTCGGAACGTCGCGGATCACGGAAAATGTCCTGAATGTCGACGATCAGCTCGCAGCGATTTCATCGCAGTTCAAATTCCTCTTTCTCGTTTCGCCGGTCAACAGCCGTGAAGCGTGGGAGCAATTCAGCGCCGATAAATTCAAGCGTACACCGGTTTTTCACTACCGCTTGCTGCCGCTCGATCCGGAACTGGCCAAGCGCAAGCTCTACAACATCGAAATCGAGAAGATCGAAGACCCGACGCTGGCGTTCATTTTTCGGGATAAGCGCAATGAGCTCGATAAAATGCTATCCATGCTGGCCCAGCGCGATACGCGGGATTTCCTGCAAAGCAGCATCCAGATGTTTGGTTCGGTAAGCCGGGAATTGTATGATGTGGCGAATGCGATTCTCACGATCATCAAACCGCGCCATGAGCAGGAACAGAAAGAAGTGCGGGTCAATGCGAAAGCCTTTGCAGCACGTGCGCAGGAAGAATTTGAATTTTTCAGGCGCTACGTTCCGGAGATCAACCTGAAAGTGGAGATCAGCCGTTCGGTCGACAGCCTGATGGTGGCCAACGACACGCTCCACATTTCCAGCGATTACGTGATCCCGGCGAGCAGGGTAGAAGCGCTCATTCAGCACGAAGTGGGTACACACATGCTGACGTATATCAACGGGAAAGCGCAACCGCTCAAACAGCTCAGCCAGGGCGTTCCCGGCTACGAAGAATTGCAGGAAGGACTCGCCGTACTGGCCGAATACCTCTCGGGGGGATTTACGAACGACCGCATGCGTATGCTCGCAGCGCGCGTAGTGGCGGTCAAGCACCTCACCGACGGTTATTCCTTTCTGGAAACTTTTCAGCTGCTCTATGAACAGCACCATTTTAACGCACATACCGCTTTCGGAATCGTTACACGCGTATTCCGGGGCGGCGGCTTCACCAAAGATGCCGTGTACCTGCGGGGACTCATCGCTTTGCTGAACCATATCAACAAAGGTCATTCGATCGAATCGCTGCTCATCGGGAAAATACGCGAAGATTACATTTCCATTATCGAAGAGCTGGTCTACCGGAAAGTGCTGAACCCCGTTCCGTTGCTGCCGCGCTATCTTATCGAAGGCGAAGGCAAGGCAAAGCTCGAACAGATCAAAAACGGGTTCGATGTATTCAGTTTAATTCAAAACAGGCAGTTATGAACGTAGGAATCGTAGTCAATCATCTCAGCACCGAGCGCATCGGATATACATCCACCATGCTTGCGCACCAGCTCCACCTGGCCGGACATTCCGTTTTTTACATGGATGTTTCCGATCTGGGCTACCGTCCCGACGGAGAAATGTATGCGCATGCGGTGCATCTTAAAAAAGACCAGAAAACGATCAAGGAAATGGCTGCTTACCTGGCGGCTATGCAAAGCAACGAAGCCATTCATTCAGTCATCACAGCGCGCGAGCTGGATGTTTTGCTCTTGCGGAACGATCCTTCGGGCGAAGGCCGTGACCGTGGCTGGGCGAAGATTGCCGGGATCAATTTCGGGCAGTTTGCCATCTCTTCCGGTTGCCTGGTGCTCAACGATCCATATGCACTCGCGAATGCGCAGAACAAGCTTTATTTCCAGCATTTTCCCGAAGAAGTGCGGCCGAATACGCTCATTACCCGTTCTTCCGACGATATCCGTGCGTTTTTCAAGGAAAACAACCAGGAAATCATCCTCAAACCGATTCAAGGCTCGGGCGGACACGGCGTTTTCATGCTGAACAAGAACAACACCGGCAATATGAACCAGATCATTGAATCGCTGCTGGAAGAAGGCTACATCATTGCGCAGGAATTCCTTCCTGAAGCCACTAAAGGCGATATCCGCATGATGGTCATGAACGGCAGGCCCATGGTCATTGACGGGAAATATGCTGCGTTCAAGCGCGTTTCCAAAGCGGGAGATATCCGGAACAATCTCAGCGCCGGCGGACAATTCGAGAAAGCAGTCATTACGGATCATATGCTCTACATGGCCGAGCTCGTGGCGCCAAAGCTGATCAAGGATGGCATGTTCCTCGTGGGACTCGACATTGCGGGCGACAAGCTGATGGAGATCAATGTGTTCAGTCCGGGCGGAATCAACGTTTCCAATACGCTGAACAAAGTAAATTACGCTTTGCCGGTGATCCAGTCGCTGGAAGAGAAAGTGCGGCAGCGGAAACTGTATGGAAACACCTTCGACAACGCGTTTTACGCGACGATAGGCTGATTATTTTCCTATTAAGGCTTCGTAGGCATTCTGGATCTCGACGAACTTCTCGGCGGCCATTTTCTGTTGCGAGGCTGTTCCTGTCGCGAAATTATCCGGGTGATGGATTTTCGCCAGTTTCCGGTAAGCCTTTTTGATTTCTTCCGGTGTAGCGCCGGGCTTCACGCCCAGGATGTCATACGCATAGTTCTTCGGGGTGGAAGAAGTGGCTTTCTTTTGCGCGTTCTCTCTTTGATGACTTCTGTAAGCGGCGTAAATAGCCAGGATGCGGGTCAGGTTTTCAGGCTTTAACCCTAAATCCTGGTTGATCTGCCTCAGAAAATTCAATTCCGCCGAGTTCAGGTGTCCTGTTACTAACGCCAGTCCGGTCAGGAAATAAATAACTTGTGAACGCGATCCTTCATCCGGTCGATGAATGTTCATCCAATCGGTGATTGTTTTGGTTTGAATGGGATATTTCAGGGAAAACAACAGCGAATCGCCGAAATTGTAATTCGCAAAAGCAAAATAGCGGTTGAAATAGTGATTGATGAATTGCGTTTTTCCCTTCGCATCCTGGTAATCCAGCAAGATGAGCTTGGCTCCGAGTGCCAGGTAGGCTTCCAGGAAATTATCTTCGGTCGGCTTGAGCGATTGCGGGAAAATTCCTTTTCTCCAGGAACGCGCGTGGCGTGTTTTATAGGCATACAAGGCCAATCCACCCACAAAAGGAACACCGAACAGCACAATAACCAACCAGGTAGGAAGCTCGGAGGCCGTTTCGAAGTAAAGTAGTATGCCTGACATAGAACAAATGTATCTTTTTCCGATTCTTTTTGAATAATTCAGCGGGCTTGATTTCTCACCACAAAAGGCCTGCCTACCGACAGGTAGACACAAAAGATAAGGTGACGTACTTACATAGTTTAAAGCGTTCTCTCCGTCTGAGGCGGATCAGGACTACACAAAAGCAGATTTGAAAAAACTAAAAGTCACACGTAATATTACGTTATTGCAATAATGCATTATCGCAAAGCTCTTTTGTGGTGAAAAAACAGACGGATAAAAAAAGCGCCGGATCAATGAAACGGCGCCTCTCTATATCGTTGAATGCTATTAATGTTCCATCGCAGCGAGGTAGCGCTCGGCGTCCAGTGCAGCCATACAGCCTGTACCAGCAGCAGTGATCGCCTGACGGTAGTTTTTGTCGGCAGCATCACCGGCAACAAATACGCCCGGCACGTTTGTCAGCGACGTTCCTGCTTTTTCGTACTTGATGTAACCTACTTCGTCGAGGTTGATGTAATCTTTGAAAATATCGGTGTTTGGCTTGTGACCGATCGCTACGAAGAAACCTGTACAAGGAATCACGCGCTCTTCGCCTGTTTCATTGTTTTTCACGCGGGCACCTGTTACGCCGGCATCGTCGCCTTCCACTTCAACAGTTTGCGTGTTGAATAAGATCTCAATGTTCGGCGTCTTTTTCACGCGCTCTTCCATGATCTTGGAAGCACGGAATTTCTCGCTGCGCACCAGCATAGTCACTTTTGTACACAGTTTGGAAAGGTAGTGTGCCTCTTCGCACGCAGAGTCGCCGGCTCCAACGATCACTACTTCCTGTCCGCGGTAGAAAAACCCGTCGCAAACAGCGCAGGCAGATACACCGCCACCGTTCAGCAGGTATTTCTGCTCAGAAGGCAATCCGAGGTATTTCGCAGAAGCGCCGGTAGAGATGATCACCGTATCGGCGTGGATTTCATGTCCGTCTTCTGTCCAGCATTTGTGAACAGGGCCGCTGAAGTCTACTTTGTTGATGAATCCCGCACGCACGTCTGTTTCGAAGCGCTTGGCCTGAGCTTCCAGCTGGAGCATCATTTCAGGACCGGTAACGCCTTCCGGATAGCCCGGGAAGTTTTCCACTTCGTTGGTAGTTGTGAGCTGTCCGCCCGGTTGCAAACCTACATACATAACAGGTTTCATTTCGGCACGTGCAGCGTATATCGCAGCTGTATAACCCGCAGGTCCGGAGCCTATGATCAGGCATTTTACTTTTTCTGCACTCATTGTGTGTTCTTTGATTTTGGGTCAACAAAAATAATGATTCAGACGAGATAGCCGAACGGTTTCGCAGAAGTGTTTTTTGCGTTAGGAATACAATAGTTGGAATGCATAATTCAGAATTCACAATGCATAATTGTGTCCGCGGCAACGGATAGGCTATTAATCTGGAAATGCATAATTCTGCATTCTGAATTGTGCATTCTGAATTATTTCCGGCAGGTGTAGACGAAAGCAGGAGGGAAGTTCGCAGGCGTAAAGCTGATTTGCAGCGAAGGGAAAAACGACTGGATGGCCTTTTTCGCGTTCAGCGAGTACTGAAACTGTACGTACAAACCGTTGGAACGCAGGATGCGATGACTTTCCGACAAGATTGTGTTTTTCAGCGTCATCGGGAAGTTGGCCAGCGGCAAAGACGACAAAACGACATCTGCTTCCTGGAATCCGTATTCGCTGAGGTATTGACCGATGTGTTCGGCAGAATCGTGGATGAGGTGAACGCGTGGATCGTTGATTTCTCTCTTCAATGCGTCGTAGAAAGCATCGTTGAGCTCGAAAACGAATAAATGTGCTTCAGGATGCATTTGTTCCACCAGCATGCGTGTAAATACGCCGTTTCCGGGACCAAGCTCGATGATTACCCGCGTTGTTTTAAAATCGATGGAGCCCAGCATCTTCCGGGCAAGAAAACGCGAACTGGGAATAACGGATCCCACCATTTTACGTTCTTTCCAGAATTGTTTCAAAAAGGACTTCCTCGACATAAGCAGCTATTGGGTTTTCAACTAGTCTTTGAGCGCGAATTTACCGTTATTGATAATGCCATGGACATATCCCGTTAATTCTTTGTTCAAAAACGGGCTGTTTTGCGCCGTAATCAGCACATCTTCAGGCGAAAATGTCCACTTTTTGTCCGGTGAAAAGAACGTCAGATCGGCCAAAGCGCCTTGTTCGATCGCATGCAATTCGATGCCGAGCAGCTCGCGGGGTTGTACCGTAAGTGCACGAACAATACTTTCCGTAGTGGCCTCTTTTGCAGTCAGCAATTCGCCGAAAAGCGTTTGCAGGGTGCTGTTTCCGAATGCTGCGTGGTCGAATTCCACATCGGTTTCTTCGGTGTCGTTCGGGCGGTGATCGGAAACTATGCAGTCAATTGTTCCGTCTTTCAGGCCGTTCCAGAGCGCAATGCGGTCCTGTTCGGTACGCAGCGGCGGCATCAGCTTGTAGCTTACGTCGAAATCGAGTACAGCTGTTTCGTTGAAAATCAGGTGTTGAGCGTGAACGTCGGCGGTGATGTTCAGTCCGTTGGCTTTTGCTTTGCGGATCAGATCTACCGATTCTGCCGATGAAACGCCGGTTACATGGAGACGGCCGCCGGTGTATTCCAGCAAACGGATATTTCGCTCCAAACGAATGACCTCGCCGATGATCGGATCGGCTTTCAGACCGGTTTTAGTAGAAGCTTCGCCTTCGTTGACCAGTCCGCTGCCCGAAATCGACGCATCGCGGGAGAAACCAACGACGGTTCCGCCGAAATCGCGTGAGTAGAGCAGGGCGCGGTACATGATTCCGCCCGAAACCGGCTGCAGATCGTCTGAAAACAATCGCACGCCGCTTTGGAACATATCGTACAATTCAGCGAGGTGCTCGCCTTCGTTCTTTTTCGTGATGCAGCCCATTGGGTGCAGAGAAGTAACGCTTTGTTCAGCGCGGCGCAGGATGTATTCCACAGCCGTTTTTCCGTCAACTACGGGTTTCGTTGTCGGAAGACTGGCGATGTGCGTAAATCCACCGAATGCAGCGGCGTCGAGGCCGGAAACAACAGTCGATTTGTGTTCTTCTCCCGGATCGCACAAATGTGCTTTCAGATCGACCCATCCCTGGGAAACGTGCAGGTTTTCGGCTTCTACGACCTGATCGGTTTCAGCTGTGATCTGCGGTGCAATCTGCGTAATATGACCGTCTTCGATCAACAGGTCGCGCACTTGCCCGTGATGCGAAGAAGACGGATCCACGATGGTTGCTTTGCGAAGAAGTATGTTCATAAGACGTTCACGTTTTAAGATTTCCAAAAATAATTAATCCCCATTTCGGCGAGCAGGAAAACGATCGCAAATACGATGCACCATTTCCAGTAATTGTAAGGTTGATCGAGCTCCAGGAATCCTGCTCCTGTCCAGCCTTCAGCGTGACTAACCGCTTGCGTGCGAATGCCTGCATTTTCAAAAGCATCGCGGATTTCAGAGTCGGTGAGGGCCGCTATTTTCGATTCCTTACGATTATAGTTGATCGAGAGATTCCCCAGTTGCTGATCGGCCGTACCGATGCTGTAATTACCCGATTCCAGCTGACGCACCGCTTCCAGTCCCTGAATGGAAAGAAAAGTCGATTGGCGTTTGCGGAAGAGCGTTGGGATGAAATCGATGCCGTCTTTTTTCAGGTGAACGGCTTGTTCGGCGTTGGAGGGCTGCGCAACCGGATAGCTGCCGTCTTCGCCGATAACGAGGTAATACGGTGCCTGGCGCTGGCTCAACTCACCAATACGCAGCAGCAGCGTTGAAAAGAGCTGGTTGCTGGTAAACGAGCTGAAATCCGTGCTCAGCGATGTAGCTGAAAGGTAGCAGGAAAGATTGCCGGTTCCACGAACAAAGAAGGAATTGCCGTTTCGGAACGAAAGCAGGTCTATACTCTGTGTTGCCGAAGCCGCTTGCAGACGATAAGCCTGTTTGACTAACGGTAAGTTTAGTTCTTCAGGCTTGCGCTCAAACACACCGTCGAAAAACGGATCTTTTGTGTTGATCTGTTTCACGGTAAGCCCCGAATTCTGTAGCTGAGTGAGCAACGGTAGTTTTAGTCGGGAAAGCAATCCATTCCAGCCGCTGGTACTCGCATTCGATCCCGGAAAGAGCAAAAGTGTCCCGCCGTCTTCAGCAAATTCGACCAAAACATCGGCCATGGCAGCTGAAACCTGGTTGGCGCCGTTTACGACCACCAGATCTTTGTTGGCGCAATCCTGTGATCCGAGCTGATTTTGCTGAATAATGGTCATTTTGTAGTAATCGTCGAGGCTGTAAACCAGCGAGATATTCGTTACGGCGCTTTCCCCGTCGATGATCAGCACTTCGCTTTTTTCACGCACGTCGTACGAGAAAAAGTAGCTGTCGTCCATGTTCATCTGTTTATCGTTGATCGTTACCGATCCGCGGACTTTCCCAACCTGGTTGTTGAAATAGCTCAGCTCTACGGTATCCGATCCGTTGGAAGGAACATCGGCAAATACGTCGCGGTTCATCGATCCGACACGGAAATTGACATCCACGTTCTGAATTGCTTCATCACCTTCGTTGCGCAGGCGGGCATAGAGTGTTTGTTTCGCGCCTTGCTTCTGAACCGGCGTGGCAAACCAGATGGAATCCACGTACAAATTCCCTTCGTTGACCGGCTTCAATAACACAGGATAGAGTAGTGTCGACCAGCGCTCAAATTTACCAGTTGATCCAAATGTTGATCTTTGAAAATCAGATAAATAGATTAATTGACTTGAAGAAATAATTAAATCATTGTTTTCACTGTCTTTCATCCATTGTTCCCACCAGCGGAGCACATCAGCCGATTTGCGAACTAAAGAAACAGGTTTGATTTTCTCAAGCTTTTCAAGAAACTGTACTTTGGTCAGCGATTGCTTTTCAGCGCCGCTCAGCTCATTGGTCAGGAGTACAAATTGAGCGGTTCGTGGTGCGTCCTTGGCAATGGATTTGGCCAGCTCGCGGGCTTGGGAAACCAATTCGCCGTTGCTGCCCACACGCGTCATCGAAAACGAATTGTCGACATAAACTGCAATCACGTTCACGCCGCTTTTGGAACCTTCATTTTTCAGTGGAATAAACGGCTGTGCAAAAGCAAATACCAGGAAAGCAAAGGCGAGGGCGCGCATTGTAAACAACAGCCAATACTTGAGCTTGCGGGTGTTTTTCTGGTTTTGCTCCACCGATTTCAGGAACGTGAGGCTCGAAAAGAAAACCGTTTTGTAA
The DNA here is from genome assembly GCA_946482515.1 of uncultured Flavobacteriales bacterium. The sequence continues at coordinate 43,723 of CAMLRS010000011.1, forward strand.
CGCTTGAAATGAAAAAGGTGAATGAGAAGCGGGATGAGGATAACCGCGAGGGCAAACAAAAATTCAGGATAGACCCACTTCATGGTCTCAAAGATAAATGGATTTTAGATGTTTGATGTTGGATTTTTAATTTTTAATGCTGGTTGTCAATCAAACATCAAGCATTCAACATCAAAAACCTTCAAAGGCTCCTAATCCAAACAGCGCGAAATCGTATTTACACGGATCGTTGGGATCCATTTTAACCAGCGATTCCTGGATTTCAGCTACGGCTTTCCAGTCGTTTTGAGTACGTCTGAGAATGCCCAGCTTGCGCGCCACGTTTCCGGTATGGACATCCAGCGGTAAATGCAGCTCGGAAGGCGAAACAGTGTTCCAGATGCCGAAATCAACGCCTTTCTTGTCGTTGCGCACCATCCAGCGCAGGTACATGTTCAGTCGTTTCGAAGACGAATTCTTCAGCGGATTGGCAATGTGTTTCTGTGTGCGGTCAGGAAAATCACCTTGTGTGAATTGCTCGCGGAAATGAGCGATGCGACCGTAAACGCCCGCATGTTCGTTGTGATTGGCAAAAGCCTGTTCCAGGCCGCCGTTCTGATAAATACGCTTCAGTGAGCTGAAAAATGCGTGCAGGTCTTCAGCATTGAAGGTGCGGTGAACGAAAGCCGAATCGAAGGATTTGTAATTCAAAATGAACTCGTACGGCTGCTGCTCCATGATCTGTAAAATGCGCTCGCCACTGGAAATGATCGCTTTCCGGTTGCCCCAGGCAATGGTCGACAGCAATAAACCGGTAATCTCGATGTCTTCTTTTCGCTCGAATCGATGCACCAGCTGGATCGGGTCCGTGCCGATAAAATCCGGATTGTTGTACTGCTCGGCCTTGTAATCGAGGAATTCTTTCAATTCTTCGAACGACATTTTTGCCTGGATTGCTTTTTTCATTGTTTATTTCCCCCTTTTCGAGTGGGATTGAGGGGGAGGATTAAATCAGAGTCAAATTATTTAACGAGAAACCCATCCGACATCACCAGCGTACGATCGGCCATTTCAGCCAGCTGCGTATTGTGGGTGACGATTACGAACGTTTGGCCGAAATCCTTGCGCAGATCGAAGAACAATTGGTGCAATTCGGTTGCATTCTTCGAATCGAGGTTCCCGGAAGGCTCATCGGCGAAGATCACACGCGGATTGTTCATCAATGCCCGTGCTACGGCTACACGCTGCTGCTCACCGCCTGAAAGGGCAGAGGGCTGATGTTCCGACCGCTCAGACAATCCGAGTCGTTCCAGGAGCTCCATGCCACGTTTTTTTGCGTCGCTCATCGACAAACCACCAATGAGCGCAGGCATGATGACGTTTTCCAATGCTGTAAACTCCGGCAGAAGCTGGTGGAATTGAAAAACAAAACCGATTTCCGTGTTGCGGAAGCGCGCCAGCTCGTTTTTCGACAGGTTGAATGGATTCGTACCGTTGAGCGTCACAAGTCCGCTGTCCGGCTTATCGAGTGTACCTAGCAATTGCAGCAGCGTTGTTTTTCCAGCGCCGGACGAGCCAACGATGGAAACGATCTCGCCCGACTGAATTTCCAGATCGATACCTTTCAGTACGTCCAGCTGGCCGTATTTTTTGCGGAGTTGATTCGCTACCAGCATTATTTGTCCAGTTTGAGCGTATGTCCCATTTTATCGCGCTTGGTGTCAAGGTAACGGGCATTGTGGGTATTTCTGCCGACCTGGATCGGAACGTTTTCAACGATTTCCAGTCCGTAACCGATCAAACCGGAGCGTTTTTTCGGGTTATTGGACATCAAACGGATCTTTTTCACGCCGAGATCGTGCAGGATCTGTGCGCCGATACCGTAATCGCGCTGATCGCTTTCAAAGCCCAGCTGCAGGTTGGCTTCAACCGTATCGTAGCCTTCTTCCTGCAATTTGTAGGCCTTCAGCTTGTTGAGCAGGCCGATTCCGCGACCTTCCTGGTTCATGTAAACGATCACACCTTTGCCTTCGCGCTCGATCATCTGCATGGAATGTTCCAGTTGCGGACCGCAATCGCAGCGGCAGGAGCCAAAAATATCGCCTGTAAGGCAGGAGGAGTGGACACGAACGAGAACAGGCTCGTCGGGATTCCAGGTACCTTTTATCAGCGCCAGGTGTTCCTGTTGATTGGATTTTACAGAAAAAGCCACCAGCTTGAAATTGCCGACATGCGTTGGCATATCTACTTCGACCTCGCGTGTGATGAGCGATTCGTGCTTCATCCGGTAAGCGATCAGGTCGGCAATGGAAACGATTTTCAGGTCGAATTTCTCGGCAATTACCTGCAATTCCGGCAAACGTGCCATTGTACCGTCTTCGTTGAGGATTTCAACGATCACACCGGCTGGTTCGAATCCTGCGAGGCGCGCAAGATCGGTTGCGGCTTCAGTGTGCCCGGCGCGACGCAAAACGCCTTCTTTCTTGGCGCGGAGCGGGAAAATGTGTCCCGGCTTGCCGAGCTCTTCCGGCTTGGTGTTGGGATCGATGAGCGACAATACCGTTTTGGAACGGTCGCTTGCTGAAATACCCGTTGTGCAGCCGTGTCCGATCAAATCGACGGAAACAGTAAACGGTGTTTCGTATGTAGCGGAATTCTGTGTGACCATCAGCTCCAGTCCGAGCTCGTCGCAACGGTTTTCGAGCAGCGGCGCGCAGATCAGTCCGCGACCATGCGTGGCCATAAAATTGATCACTTCAGGGGTGGCATTCCGGGCGGCAGTAAGGAAATCGCCTTCGTTTTCGCGGTCTTCGTCATCGACCACGATGATGACTTTCCCGGCGCGTATATCTTCGATCGCTTCTTCGATCGTATTCAATTTTGACATGACTATACAATTCGTGCCTCAAAGTTAACCCTAATAAATAGGAAATGCGATGTTTTCACTATAAAGAATACGCTTTTGGAATGCCACCCCCTTTTGTTCCCCCTCAAGGGGGAAATTGGTTAGGCCTCCTCCCTTGAGAAGACAAAGCGAAGCTTTGGAAGACTGAAGCTAGTCGCTTGCGACGTAAGCTGAAGGATAATGAGGAGGGTGGCTTTTGACTTACTTTCTCTTCTTAAACGGAAAAACAACCTGGTTCGGATCGTTGGGCTCGTTATCGACCCAGACTTTCATTTTCGTGCCTTTCGGTTGCACATACACCAGTCGTTTCGGGAAATTGGCAGCTAAATTGACAAATACCAGTGTGTCGTTGTAGGGATCGTCGCAGAAATACCGCAGCAGTTTCCGCGGTTCTTTTATCTCGTATACGAGCCGGTTTTTTTGATCGAAGTACATTTTCAACCGGTCCACTGTACGACTTTTTCCTGAGCTCCAGACGGTCGTTCCGCGGAGATGATCGCCTTCCAGAACCCATGTTTCGCGGATAGCAATGCCATTGAACGAAGACGTCCATTCTCCTGTTATCCAATCAGGTATGCAATTACGGGAAATACAGGAAGACAGAAAAAGTAGCGGAATGAAGATCAGCTTGTAATATGTAGCAGTGCCCTTAAACGTTCGTTTTGGGATTCCCATGAGTAGTGTTGTTGAACGTATGCACGTCCATTATTACTGATAGCAGTAAAAATAGGGCTATCGTTCAAGCACAGCATGATTTTTTCGACGAACTCAGCCGGTTGCTCTGCCAATAGGATGTTTTTCCGGTCGATTCCCCCTAACGCATTATTGGCCAGGCGTGTAGTAATGCAGGGAAGGCCCGAAGCCATAGCTTCCAATAATTTGTTCTGCAACCCCGTTCCGATGAACATCGGCGCCACAAACAGCTTCGATTGTGCGTAGCTTTCACGGATATCTTCGACCCAACCCGTCACATGAATGCGATCGGAAGCCAGTGCACGTACTTTCGGATGCGGACTGGCGCCGGAAAGCAGGAGGGAAAGATCCAGGCCTTGCTCGCGCAGCTTCGGGAGAATTTCCTTTGCGAGAAAAACGGCTGCTTCCACATTCGGAGGATAGGAAAAATTACCGGTAAACAACAGATCGTAGCGTTTCTCGCGTTCCGGAATGTCGAAAAAGGAAGCGTCCACACCATTCGGAATGACCTGGATCTCATCGCGTTTCGGATGCAGGATAAACTGACGGTCCTGCGCCGAAATGATCACTTTGTGCTCGAAATAATCGAACAATGCACGCTCGTAGGTCACCAGCCTGCGGTGTTCCATGCGGTAAAACCAGCTGCGGTACCACGGTTCGGTCTGGATGCGACGTTCCATGCCTTTCGACAGCGCGTCCATGTAATCGATCGTTTTGGGGCAATGATGGTAATCTTTCACATATTCGGCCATCCGAAGCAGCTGACAGAAGATGTGAGCAGGTTTTTTTTCTTCCAGCAGCCGACGGATCTTTCTAAAATGCGCATAGCGGAAGAAATAAGCCACCTGGAACGGCTTTCGGGATAAAAAGGCGAGTGCGGCCTGGAACAGCAAACCGGCTTTTCCGAGGCGGAAGAGGTGAATCTCGCTGCAATACTGTTTGACGTGCTGGTAGTGTTCTGCAGAAACAGTTGCTTCCGTCATGCAGCACAAAACGATGGAAAAGTCGCTGGATAAATCTTTCAGCTGATTGAACGCACGCAGCTTGTCGCCTTTCTCCAATGGGTAGGGAAAGCGGGATAGTACGACGAATAACAGCGGTTTATCTTGCAAGCGATTCCGTAATGAGTGTTTTGACGATTGCAAAACTATGGTATTTCCTGATATAGGCTCTTCCTTTTTCCCCGGCTTGCTGGCGGAGATCGGCTGAACTTGCAAATTCCGTCAGGGCAGTGATCCAATCGTCGTCGGAATCGGCAACTTTGAGCACGTTTTCGGCATCTTTGATACCGGCAGCTCCGAGCGAGGTTGTGATACACGGAACGCCCATTGCCAATGCTTCCAGTAATTTGATGCGCACGCCGGAACCTGTGAGGATTGGTGCTACCAGCGTACCGTTTGCGATCATAAATTGCCGCGCATTTTCTACAAAACCGTGAAAATCGACACCCGGGAGCTGCGGAAAGTGATTGCCTTCCGGAAAGGAGCCTGCAATGTGCAATCGACTGCCGGAATGCGAAAACCAGGGCCAGATATCCGTTAGCAATCGCTGAACGGCCAGCTTATTCGGTTCCCAGTTCAATGCACCGATGTGGAAAAAATCGGGATTGCTGTAATCGGAAAGGTTTTCGCTTGGTTCGATCGCCACAGGAATCGTGACTGTATTGGTCGTTACGCCGGTTTTCCGCAGCAGCGCGGCATCTTCATCGGTGATCGTCCAGATCAGGTCGACTTGATTGAGCCCGGCCACTTCTTCACGTTGCAGCGTTTTGGCCAGGTGTTTCAGGTACCACTTTTTCAGGAAAGAAGCGCCTTTGGCCTGTTGTTGCCAGAGCAAATATTCCACATTGTGGGCGCGTACGACGATCGTTGCGTTGGAAACGGTGCGCAGCATTTCCACATATGGCACCAGGAACAGGCTTTCCAGCACGATGAGTGTGTAGGATTTTTTCCGTACCAATTGTTCGATCTCGTTGCGGAATGTCTCCGAATAAAAGCGCGAAAGGTTGTAGTTTTTTCCCGTGATCAGTCCTTTTAAAGCGCCTGTGAGCGAAACGCTCGTATCGATAAACGACGCTTCGTGTGCTACCGGCAACCGGATCTCGGAAGGATAACGCGACGGATCGGTGCGGTGACGCGGCGTGTGTATGTACACATGATCAACTTCCGGTGTCAGCTGCAACAGCGTTTCCAGCATGGCTTTCATAGCCACACAGCCGCCATCGATCGTAGGGAAAACCGGTTTGTTGCTGATATGCAGAATGTTCATCGCTTTCTTCCGAACGTTAAAATGAGTCGCCAGAGCTTCTTATCGAATACGCTCAGGTCGTTGGCAGCGCTGGCCAGCAGGAGCAAAGCAACCGGTGAAAGGATCAGCGATGGCATCCACATGCCTACAAAAGGGCTCACAGTGTGTTGATTGGCAAGGCTTTCACCTATACTGGTGAGCACGAAATAAACCATGAACAGCAAAGCTGCGATCACAACAGGTGCACCGAAACCGCCTTTTCGCACGATCGCACCGAGTGGCGCACCGATAAAGAACAGCACGATGATGGTCACCGTGAGCGCTATTTTCTTGTGGAACTCAATGGAAAAACGCTGCGTATTTTCTTCCAGCGAGTTCATATACGTCAGTTGACCATCGAGGTTCTGATTTTTCCGTCGCAGGTTGGAAATGGCGGAATTCATGGCCTTCACGCGCTCCTTTTTGCTCAGTGACTCAACACTGATGGGTGCTGAAGGAACCTGTTTCGCTTGTCCGCCTACAGCCATTTGTTGCATGCGTGGATCTTTCGCATAGGAAAGACTTAAGAAATATGGATGATCGCGACGCATGCTCTTGATGAAGCTTTTCAGCGTGAGATCGGCCTGTCGCTGCATGGAATCACGCGCGTGGCTGATCTGAAACACATTGAGCATTTCGAACTGGTCTTTGAACAGATCTTCGTCGGAACGGTTGAGCTGGAAGCCCGTGAGGTTCATCTTGTAGGTGGCCACTTCAAACGATGTCCGGCGGCTTGGCCGGAAGCTCTCACCGCTGTGGAACGGCTTTCCATTGGGTTGAAAGATCGGCGGATTGGCCTGCATTTCTTCCGAAATCTTGCCTTTTACCAATCGGAAGAACAAGTATTTGCCGTTGGCACTTTTAAAAATGCGTCCCGATTCGGCTTTGACCGTCTTGATGATCTTCGGATCGGTATAATCGTGAATGGTAATGCCCGTAAACGAATCGTCGGTGCCTTTTTCGACCTTGATGGCATAGCCTTCCAGTTCTTTGGAGTAGGAGCCGGGTGTGACCAGGGCCGCTACTTTTGTTTCCTGGATATCGAAAATGAGGGAATGCCATTTGAGATTGGCCACCGGGATTACGTAATTCGCGAAATAGAATGTGGCGCAGGAAATGAAGAATACCACGATTACCAGCGGTCGCATAATGCGGGAAAGCGATAATCCGGAAGCTTTCAGCGCCGTGAGCTCGTTGTTTTCCGCCAGGTTCCCGAACGTCATGATGGAGCTGAGCAGCATAGCCAGCGGCAAAGCCAGTGGAATAAGACTTGCGGAAATGTAGAAAAGTACTTCAAGTACTACGGCAATACCGAGCCCTTTTCCCATGAAATCATCGATGTACTTCCAGAAGAATTGCATGATCAGCATGAACATGGAGATCAGGAAGGTCACCACGAAAGGTCCGGCAAACGAACGAATGCTGAAAACGGTGAGTCGTTTCACGTGCTAAAAAATCTTCCGCAAAGGTAGGGGAAAAGTGTCAAGCGCCAAGCACGCGACGTAAATCGATCACCTGTGATTCCCACAAGCGTACAACCTGGTCTTTTTCCGTGTTTTCGGCAAAATCGGTGATGGTGAAAATGACGGCTTTGGTGATAGGATCGATGGTATAGCGCATTTCGAAATAAGCTTCGGGCGTGTCGTCTTCGTCGTGCAGCCACTGCCATTTCATGCCTTCTCCTTGTTTTTTGCTCAGTAAACGGGCTTTTTCCTCGCTTCCGTCCCAGTGAAAAGTATACACTTCATCTTTTACAATGACATCTTCGGCAAACCACTCACTCAACCCATCGGGAGTGGTTAGCAATTTATCGAGCACTTTGGGGGATGTCTTCAGAACATACTCCAGCTCGAATTTCTCCTTTTTTGTCATAGTAGTTTTAATAATGTTAACTTCGCAGGAATTATTCAAAAACTCGCAATATACACATTCTTTTCATGGCGTTAGTACATTCTCTTGAAAAAAATGGGAACACGCTGTTCCGCTACCGCGGGCAGATTCCGGTGGTTTTATTCCTGCTGGCAATTCCCTCGATTTACTTCACGGATACGTCCTGCATCATGAAGAACGACGCCTGGTATTATGCTTTTACGGGCGTTGCTGTGGCCATGTCGCTGTCGGGACAGATCATCCGGGCTATCGCCATCGGTACGAGCAACAAGAACACATCCGGCCGGAACACGCAGGAACAGGTTGCTGAAGCCCTGAACACGCAGGGGATATACTCTACGGTTCGTCACCCGCTTTACCTGGGCAACTACTTCATGTGGATCGGTATTGTTGTGTTCACCTTCAATATCTGGTTTATTGTGATCGTGAGCCTGTTGTTCTGGATTTACTACGAGCGTATCATGTTTGCGGAAGAACGTTTCCTCGAGCGTAAATTCGGCGATCCGTATGTGAATTGGTCGATGCAGGTGCCGGCATTCTGGCCAAGCATGAAAAACTATCGAAAGGGCAACATCCCGTTCTCGGCAAAAACGATCATGCGCCGCGAGTATGCCGGTGTAACAGCTACTATGCTGGGATTCATTTACGTAGCTTACCTGCGTGAGTGGTTCATGACCGGAAAACTCCCTACGTCGCTCAATTATCTTTACTGGACAATTGGTGCGCTGCTGATCACGCTGATTTTCAGAACGCTCAAACACAGCACAAAGATTTTATACGAAGAAGACCGTTCGTAGCCTTGCACAAATAAAAAATAGGTCTATATTTGCACCCTCAAAAGCGATCTGCGATAGCTATAATGGTTAAAGCAGGTTCATATCCGCCCGAGGCGGACCGGAGTTCAACGGAACCCGGATTAAAGATTGAAATAACAATAAATACTTGGTGATAGCTCAGATGTGAGTTATAGAAATACCAGGAAGATATTTGGCGAGATAGCTCAGTTGGTTAGAGCGCAGGATTCATATCCGCCCGAGGCGGACTGGAGTTCAACGGAACCCGGATTAAGATTGAAATAACAATAAATACTTGGTGATAGCTCAGATGTGAGTTATAGAAATACCAGGAAGATATTTGGCGAGATAGCTCAGTTGGTTAGAGCGCAGGATTCATATCCGCCCGAGGCGGACCGGAGTTCAACGGAACCCGGGATTAAAGATTGAAATAGCAATAAATACTTGGTGATAGCTCAGATGTGAGTTATTTAGAATACCAGGAAAATATTTGGCGAGATAGCTCAGTTGGTTAGAGCGCAGGATTCATAACCCTGAGGTCCGGAGTTCAACTCTCCGTCTCGCTACAAAGGAAGCCCAAAAGGCTTCCTTTTTTATTTTAGGGGAGCAGGACCAGGTTCAACTTTCCGCTACTGAAGGTAAACAGGCCCCTTAATACCACTATTTATGTCTGAATTTGTTGTCTACATATTGCATTCCCGATCTGTCAGTGGCAAACGTTATATCGGTTTTACTTCAGATCTGATCAACAGAATGGCTTCACACAATCACTTCGCGACGAAAGGGCACACACTGCGTTATCGTCCGTGGGAAGTTGTTTATATGGCATTTTTCGAAACGAAAGAGGAAGCTATGCAACACGAGAAGTATTTGAAATCGGGTGTTGGGAGGAGTTTTCTTAAGGAAATGACTTTTTGAACGAATGTGAGCCTCATCCTTGCTTCTCCAAAACCACATCCATCCAAAGCTCCCAATGGATCCCGTCGTCAGATTTTTCATGGCGTGCGTGAATGGTGTTTCCGTCATTACTGAAAGTACCAACGCAGCGGTGTTCTTTGACACCCATCACGTCGGAGCCACGCCAGGTCCAGGTTGTACCATCCAGATGTAAATCCTCTTTACCGGAACTACCGGAGCTATCAAAGAAGGTCGTTGTGTAACAGTGGCGGTCGGCATCGTAACCAATGATTTCGAGACTGCTGCTGTGCTCACCTCCAATCGTTCCTTTCGCGTCGTGTATCACAAAAAATCCTCCGGGGTACCAGGTGTAGGTATCCGTGAAATCGACCTTTACAGGGCGCTCCGGATCATCGGTGGCTACTTCACCCGTTGTGTGCCATGTTCCAATGAATACGCTCAGCTTTTGATGTTCGGAAGTTGCCATAGCTACTTTTTGTTTAAAGTAAGGATATCTGAGGCAAAGTCTTGTCAAGCTTTAAGCAATCCTAACAGAAAATAGCATTGTTCAGGGACGAAATGTGGGACGAACGGTACAGTTGAGGGGTGAAATGCATTCTTTTCCCCGAAAAACGCATCAATGGGTATTGGATGACGATTCGGAAAACCCGAAATTTGATCAAAACCTCCCTTATGAGCATCGGACAAACATACCTTACAACGGCCATCGCGCGGATGAAATACTACAAAAGCCTGGGCGATAAGACGATCGAACAGCTGAGCGAGCAGGAGCTGTATGCCCAGCCCAACGAAGCTTCGAACAGTATTGCGATCATCATGCAGCACATTGCGGGGAATATGCTCAGCCGCTGGACGAATTTCCTGACCGAAGACGGTGAAAAGGAATGGCGCGACCGCGACAGCGAATTTGAGTCGCAGCAGCTCGATAAAGCTGATTTGATCGCCTACTGGGAAAAAGGCTGGACTTGTTTCCTGGATACGCTGCAACAACTTTCGGAAGACGATCTGCTGAAAACGATCCTGATCCGCGAGGAGCCATTGACGGCCATCGATGCGATCAATAGACAGATGGCGCATTATCCGTATCACATCGGGCAGATGATCTACGCAGCGAAAATCATGAAGAACAACGACTGGCACAATCTGTCCATTCCGAAAGGGCAATCGGCTGCTTTCAATGCCGGTAGCCAGGTGAAAGATCCGGCGAAGAACCACTGATCAACTCCTGAAAACCGCCACAGGCGAAAAACGTGTTGCGAAAAGCCGTACACATCGAACAGGCAAATGCCCTAATTTGGCCAAAGATGAAACGCAACTACCTGCATACAATTGATATTCTCTGGAACTGGCGCTACTGGCCGATGGAGATCCTCTACCTGCCGCTCACGCTGTATATTTTCTTCATCGGATCGCTGCGCACCGGACGGTTGTTTTACTTCTCGGCGGCCAATCCAAAAGTTTCCCTCGGTGGTTTTGCCGGCGATTCCAAAATGGCCATCATCGACCAGATTCCCGCGCACCTGCGACCAGAAACGATTTTCATTTCCAAAGAAAACACCGATACGGAAGGATTGCTCCGGCTGATCAATCAAATTGGTTTTCCGGTGATCGCCAAACCCGACATAGGCGAAGGCGGTTTCCTTGTAAAAAAGCTGAATACTGCCGATGAATGGCGCCATTATCACGCCGATTATACCATGGATTACGTGGTGCAGGCCTTCATAGACCATCCGATCGAACTGAGCATCCACATGCATTGCCTGGATGGAAAACTGCAGATCTCCGGCATTACCGAAAAACAATTGGTGACGTTAACAGGTGATGGCGTTTCGACCATCGAACAATTATTGCTGCAGCAGAAAAACACGCGCTATTGTCGTAAGAAACTACGGAAGCTGCTGCATGATCGGTTGTCTGAAGTGCTGCCTGATGAGGAAATTCTGCAACCGGGCTACGTGGGCAACTGGAACTACGGAACGTTGTTTTTCTCGCGTCCGGAATGGAATACCGAATCGTTGCGCCTGGCAATGGAGCACATCAACGACAGCATCGGTCTGTTTGAATACGCGCGCTACGATCTCAAATGCAAAAGCGTCGAAGACCTGCTGGAAGGCCGCATCACGATTCTGGAAATCAACGGCGTGAAAGGCGAGGCAATCCACATTTACGATCCGAAATCCACACTTTGGAGCGCTTACCGGGAAATCTTCCGGCACTGGGAGTGGATTCTGAAAATAAGCCGCAAAAATATCCGTTCCGGAACACGTTGTCCGGGAGCCCGCGGCGGTTTTTCCATCCTGATCCGCCATTGCATGCAACAACAAGCTTCACTTAAATCCAAAATACCTCTATGAAATCCATCCATTTTCTTCAGGACGAAGGCACGGCGTTTTACACCGAGCTTCAGCAACGCATTGAAGAGCATTTTCGCACGACCGGTCGACCTAAAACCGGAAACCGCATCATGTACCTGAAAATCGGCCTGTATTTCGGGCTCGATATCCTGTTCTACCTGCTGATGATCAACAGCCAGTCAGTCGGAATGTTTTACACCTTTTACCTGCTCATGGGATTGTCGGTTTTGCTAACGGCTTTCAACATTTCCCACGATGCTGCACACGGTGTGGCGGTGAAAAGCCGGAGATGGAACCGCTTTTTGTTCCAGCTGAGCTTCAACCTGCAGGGCAATAACTCGTATGTGTGGGGAAAGAACCACAACGAATCGCACCATTTGTATACCAATATCGAGGAAAGCGATATCGATGTGCTGCACAATCCGTTGTTCCGCATGACCACTACGCAGCGACTGAAGCGTTTTCACAAATTCCAGTACCTGTATGCGCCGTTTTTGTACTTGTTTTATTCGCTGAACTGGTTCTTTTTCAGGGAAACACTCATGCTGTTCAATATTTCCAGTCGCACGATCACCATTCAGATTCCGAAAATCGAAGTCGTGAAGCTGATCCTGTTCAAAGTACTGTACATCGGCTATATGATCGTTTTACCGGCTTTGTTGCTGCCATTCGGCTGGACAACTGTTTTAATGGCGTTCCTGCTGAATCACTTCATGGTTTCGCTGATCTTCGTTGGTGTGCTGGGTGTTTCCCACTTGTCGGATTACGTAGAACACCCGCTGCCGGATGAAAACGGTCAGCTGGATATGAGCTGGCCGAAGCTGCAATTGTGTACATCGGTGGATTACAATCCCGGAAGCGTGTTCTTCAATTGGACATTGGGCGGCTTCAACGCGCACGCGCTGCACCATTTATTGCCGCAGATATGCCACGTGCATTACCTCGAAGTGCTACCCATTTTCCGCGAGCTGACGGCCAAATACGGGCTTACGTATATGGAGCTGTCGTACGGAGAATCGCTGAAAGCCCATTTCCGTTTCCTAAAGGGCATGGGCGAGCAACAGGAATTTCAACCGTTGCCGTATGAAAGATAAGCACCTTGAAATCGCCGAAGACAGCGCATTGCTGGCGGCGATTCACGCAACCGTGCGCCGTGAGCTGGTGATCGACCGATCAACTTTCCGCCGGCAGCTCTGGATGAAATTCGCGTTCTATTTCCTGTTGTTGTCGGTTGCTTATGCCGGATTGTTCCTCATCCCGAACGCTGTGTGGTTCATCACGTGTTACATCGCCTACGGTTTCCTTTCGCTGCTTTTTGCCTTTAACTTTTCGCACGATTGCTCGCACAATGCTGTTTTCCGCAGTCGAAAGGCCAATAACCTGGCGTTTACGGTCATTTACACGATGGTGGGCGCTCATGCGGAAGCGTGGAAGCAGCGGCATGTTCATTCACACCATTTTGCACCGAATGTGGAAGATTACGATTCCGATCTGAAAATTTCGAACCTGATTCGCGTTATTCCGGGCAGTAAGCACCATTGGTGGCATCGTTTTCAGCATTGGTACGCACCGCTGGCGTATATGAGCTATTCGCTGTTTTGGGTATTCATCAAGGATTTCGTGATCCTGTTTTCCCGCGAATCCTACACGCCGAAGAAAGGCGTTCGTTACCATTTGTCGTTCTGGCTGCAGAAATGCAGTTACATCACTTACTTACTGATCCTGCCGCTTTGCTTTTCCGGCCAGCCGTGGACAATCGTGCTTTCGGGATTTGTACTGATGCACCTGCTGCAATCGCTGTTCCTGCTATTTACGTTTTTCATGACACATCACGTAGAATCGACGGCTTACCCGGAAACCGACGACCATGGAACGATCAATACGTCGTGGCTGATGAACCAGGTGCGCAGCTCGAATGATATGCATCCGTTCAGCCGCACGGCCAATTTCCTGCTCGGCGGATTTAACAATCACATTGCCCACCATTTGTTTCCGCATGTGAATCATGTGTACTATCCGAAACTGAATGTGATTCTCTACGGCATGTTGCAGGAACAACAGATCGTGCCGAACCAGACGAGTTACCTGGGCGGTATCGTTTCGCACCTGAGATTGCTACGAAAAATGAGCAGGGCAGAGGCCTGAACGATCAGTTCCGCAGCAGGTTCAGCTCTTCTTCCACCATGTTGGCCAGCTCCTGCATATTGGCATGCGAGAAATCGAAACGGAGGCCGGCAGCGGCGTAAATTTCCGGGATGGATTTCGTGTAGCCGAGCGCGAGTGCTTTTTTGTAATTGGCAAGCGCTGCTGCTTTGTCCTTTTTGAAATTGCGCCAAACGCCCAATGCTCCCAGTTGTGCAATACCGTATTCGATGTAATAGAAAGGCACTTCGAACAAGTGCAGCTGACGTTGCCAGCTTGATTCTTTCACGTGTTCGTAGCCTTCATAATCGATCATACCGGTTCCGAAGCGCTTGCTGAGCGCCAGCCACGCTGATGTGCGTTCTGCCGTCGTGTGCTCGGGATTGGTGTAGATCCAGTGCTGGAATGCATCGATGGTGGCGATCCACGGCAATACTTTCAGAATGGATTCGAGCTGTTCTTTCCTGGCGCGATTCAGATCGTCGTCGTTGTCGTAAAAACGCGACCATTCCTGCATGGTAATGAGCTCCATCGACATGGAAGCCAGCTCAGCCACTTCAGACGGGAGGGATTTAAAGCCTGTGAGCTCGAGGTCGCGGCTCAGGAAGGAATGAACAGCGTGTCCGCCTTCGTGGACCATCGTTACGAGATCGCGTTGTGCACCAGCGGCGTTCATGAAAATAAACGGAATGCCGCTTTCGTAGAGCGGATAGTTGTAACCGCCTGGTGCTTTTCCGTGCTTGGAATCGAGATCGAGGTAGCCGCCTTTGTCCATCGTTTCGAGGCATTCACCAAAGAACGGATCGAGCTTGCGGAACATATCTACCGATCCTGCGAGCAGCTCGCTACCGGTTTCAAACGGTTTCAGTGGTGCTTTGCCCAACGGGTCGACTTCCGTATCCCACGGCTTCAGCAACGGTTTTTTGAGCAACCGGGCCTGCTCGCGGTTCATTTCTTTCACCATCGGTACGATGAGCGTTTCGATGGATTCATGGAAATCGAGGCAATCCTTGACGGTATAGTCGAAGCGGCCCAGGGCTTTGAATTTGTAATCGCGGTAGTCGCTGCAGCCGGCGTTCACAGCAACCTGGTGACGCAGCTGTACGAGCTTGTTGAACAATTCGTCGAGCAATGCGCGATCCTGTTCGCGGCGTTTGGTGATGAGGTCGTAAACGGCTTTTCGAACGGTTTCATCCGGATTTTTCAGGTAAACCGATGCTTGTGGCATGGTGAGGGTTTTGCCATCGTATTCGATGGTTTGTTTCCCTGAAATGGCCCCGTATTCCTGGCTCAGCGTATTGATTTCGGTCTCGAGCGGAATATTTTCCTCGCGGAACAGGTCGAGTGATGTCTGTACCGAACGGAAATAGATCGCATATGCTTCTTCTTTGCTCAGCTCGGCAATCCACGGCGCTGCCATCATTTTCTTGTTCAGACGGTCTTCGTAGGGTGCGAGGTTGGGCTGGATTTCCGTTACGAAAAATCGGTAAGCTTCGCTTTTTTCCGCATCCGTGGTGTCGATGGTCATGCGGATGTAACGCCACGCCATATCTTCTTCCAGCACGGCTTCCAGCTCACTTTTATCGCGCAGCCATTGCATGAACGTTTCTTTATCCGGCCATTCGCGTGCGGTCAGCTCTTTGAGGTAATGCTCGACTTTTTCCCAGCTATCGCACCGAAAATCGGGGGCAACATATTTTCTCATAATCAATTCCTAAAAAAAACGCCTTGCCGCAGGAGCAGACAAGGCGATTCGATTGTTATACAATAAGTTATTTTCCGCGGCTGGTGCCTCCTGTTTTGGATGGAGCCTTTTTCGCACCGCTTGCTGCTTTTCCTGCGCTTTTCGGACCAGCAGCTTTTGCTGCCGGAGCGGCTGGTTTCTTCGCAGCTGCCGGTTTTTTAGCTGCAGCCGTTGCGGTTTTCTTTTCTTTCGTCTCTTTAGCCGGTTTTTCGGTTGCTTCAGCAGCAGCTGTTTCAGCTTTTGCCGCTTTTTCCTTTTTAACAGGCTCTTCCGGTTTCAATTCGCCTGCTTTATGCAGCAAATTATACCATTGGAACAATTTCTTGATATCGGAAGCGTAAACGCGCTCTTTGTCGTAATCCGGCAAAACTTCCAACAGGTAAGCCTGCTGCTTTTTCGCATCTTCCTTGTGCGAAATAGTCGCTCCGCCTTTTTCCTTGTCGAAAATCGTCTGGAAGATATCTTTCAGCGGCTTATCCTCATCGTATGTATAGATGCTGATGTCGTCCAAAGCAGAAATACGGTCCGAAGCATAAGCGGGGAAACGCTTTTTATCCTCGAGGGATTCCACGATAATGTTGTTCTTGCCCTGGGCAACCACTTTAAAAAGACCCGGTTTTCCGGAAATAGCAATAATACCTGTCAGATTCATCCGATACAATTAATTTGAGCTCCAAAAATAGAAGTTCTTTTCTGTTTCTCACTCATTCTTCACAATTTTCATCCACCCGGATTGTTCCCCGGCGCGTACAAGCAGGAAATAAGTTCCCGCAGCATAGCCGCTCAAATCGATTTCTGTGTGGTTGCCTTCCAGGTTTTGCAGCTGTTTTCCCTGTAAGTCGAGCAGGATCAGCTGCTCAACAGGAACGGCCGTCCGGATAGTCAGCAAGCCATTGGTTGGATTTGGATAGACAGCTGCGAACAGGTCGTTTTCTCCGATTCCGGCCGAAGGATTGTACACTTCCGAAGTTGCCGTACAACCTGTAATACTGGTTGCCACGACGGTGAAATCCGACGAGCTGGGCAAGTTGATGATCAGCGTATCATTGGTTGCTCCGGGAATCGGAACCCCGTTCTCGTACCATTGCAGGTTCGGATAAGGATCGGTCGTGAGCTCGGTTCCGCTGACCGTAATCTCCGGTACCGGCGGAATATCGCCAGGGATGAGCTCGATCGTATCGGAATAAGCCACGCAGCCGAATTCGTTGTAGGAAACATAGGAATACGGACCGGTAGAATCGGTTGTGAGCGTAAACGACTGGCTGCTGCCGGTGCTCCATAAAATACTGTCGGGTGTAATGCTCGTCACGGCATAGATTGTGTCCTGTACACCGCAATATTGAGTCGGCGGATCGATATCAGCCGTATAATTGCTTTCCAGCAGCAGGTTCAATGCATGAATTTTACCGTGACCGTAAGCGTTGTTCGGAACAGCGCCGGTAAAACCGTCGGTAAAAGTCGTGGCGATCATATCGTCTTTGAACGACTGGTACGTTCCGTAACGGCATTTTTCGAGGTAAAGCGCCGCAATTCCGGCCACTACAGGCGAAGCCATGGATGTACCTCCGTTACGGGCATGGAAGCCACCTGAGTCGATGAGCGCGTTGTTTCCCGGGTTGTTGAGCAGCCAGAATGGGGCCGCACTCAAAGCAACGTCGCCGGAAGCGCAGACATCGGGTTTGGTAACGCCATGACGATTTGGTCCTTTGGCTGAATTCAAACTGAGTTGATGCACGGCTGCAACCGGTGGAGCTGTCTGGTAGTAATTGCCGTTGTTATCGATATGGCCCTGGCGGTTGCGGACGTTTCCAACGGAAATAACCTTTTCAGAGCAGTTCCACGATGAAACGATGGTTTGCAGCGTATCGGGGAAAACGTAATGGATAATAGGAGGGTAGGTACCAGCGTCGGGAACGTTGTTGACAATAGTGTTCAGCCCCAGTGTAGCGCCGCTCCACAGGTCGTACGTACCCGAACCGGTCGTTTTGAACGAATAGTTATAGCTGGTCGAATCGACGTGCGAGAAAAACACTTGTAGATTCAATACCGGCGGTGACCCGACGATTTCAGGATACAGTTCGATGGTCGCAAGGCGGTCGTGGTTGCTGTTGTAGAGCGTATCGTAGATCACCGTTCCTGCGCTGAAAGCTGCCGTGCGGAACTCTGTAGTAGCGCGTTCTTCATAGGTTACGCTGTTCAGGTTGGCACCAAGAGCGTAGGTCCAGTCGGCAGTACCGGCATCGGACCACAGGTCGAAGTAGATCGTATTCGGTCCCAAAGCGCCGGAAGGATTGTTCCGGAACCAGCTGAAAGAGGTATTGCCATCCGGCTCGCCGTGTACGTGGAATTTTCCCCAGGCACCGGAGTTACCGGCCGCACAAACGATGATGCGCCCCGGTTTTTCGTCGAGCAGTTGTTCCATCAGAATGGAAGCCGGATCGTTTCCGTCGTGGCTGCCGAGGTAATCGCCCACAGACAGGTTCACCACCGCTGGCATACCCAGCAAATCGGCCTGTTTGAAAATGAAATCACAGGCATCGGCAACGGTAAGTGTCCAGTTGGCCAGGTTGAAATTGGTTTCAACCACGATGATCTTGGAATCGGGCGCCATGCCTTTGTTCGATCCGTTGGCCAGTCCGTTTCCTGAGCCGGCTCCTGTAACGGTTGTTCCGTGTGCATCATTGCCTTGTGTACGTTCACACGTTCCGGCCTGGATTTCGCTTCCGTACCACAGCTGTCCGTATCCGTAAGGCATCGGTGTGCGATCGGCGTCAAAAGGCATATCGTGGTCCCAGTAATACAGAACGCGCGTTTGCCCGTTCTCATCGATGAAATCGGGATGCTCGTAATCCAGTCCGCTGTCGACATAGCCAATGATCACTCCTTTGCCTGTATACGGCGTTTGCAGCCCGAATTCACCATTGTGTACTTCGTTTACAAAGTGCGTGGCACGCGTGGTGTCGTTCATCGCCTGCGGGAAGGAAACTTCGTAGTGGAATTGCTCTACGAGTCCGTTGGTCTGTGCTGCGTTCATCCAGCTGGCAGTTGCCTGAATATAAATCCATTGAGGCGTGACGGATTTAACAGAAACCGCTTTGTCTGTCAAGAGCTTTTCCAAGAGCCCGCGCGTGTTTTTCACCGCGAAAGCAATGGAAACATCCGGATGCTGTTCCAGCTGCTGCCGGAACCGGAAATGCTGTTGCTGGGCAAACAGCGAAGGGGCACACACTAAAAAGAGGATGCCGAGTAAGTAGCGTTTTGTCATAACCATTGATGTAGCAAGTTTTCCGTAAAGACGTCAAAATCGACCATTAAGTTAAAAAAAGACAATTAGTAATAGAATCAAATTGCGATATTTGTTTCGAACGACAACAAATTCATTAAGCTAACATTCGTCCATGAAAAAACGATTTATTGCCCTTTCCCTGGCCCTGTTCTCCTTCGGAGTTATGAACTACTTCTACGGTCAGATCCCGGGGACGCTGAACTGGTACAACGGCAAAAGCTCCGGAATGAACACTGAGAAAGCTTACAGCGCTCTCAAAAAACGTACATCCACAACTGTAATCGTTGCGGTGATCGATTCTGGGATCGACATCGAGCACGAAGACCTTAAAGGAAAAATCTGGACCAACACAGATGAAATTCCGAACAACGGTATCGACGACGACAACAACGGTTACATCGATGATATTCACGGATGGAACTTCCTCGGAAGCCCTGAAGGAAACCAGAACCAGGCCCGCCTGGAAAAAACACGTATGTATGCCAAGCTGAACCAGCGTTTCGCAACTGCTGATCCGGCGAAGCTTTCAGCTGAAGAACGTGCGGATTACGATCTGTACAAAAAGCTCGAGAAAGAAATCAATACAGAGCGTAAGGAAGCAGAAGCGAACTTGCCGCAATATGAGCAGATCAAAGCGGCCCTGCCGATGATCAAGCAAAAAATCGCTGAAGATATGGGTAAAGAAAACTTTACCGTAGCTGACGTGGAAAAATGGAAACCGAAAGATCCGCAGCTGGCAGGTATGAAAGACCTGGCATTCCTGATCGCTTCAGGCGAGCTTACGGAAGAAACCATGCAGGAAGGTATCGACCATTTCAAATCGACACTCGAATACCACCTCAACCCGGATTTCAACGATCGTCAGATGATCGGCGACAACCCGGACGATTTCAACGATGTGAAATACGGTAACAACGATGTGGAAGGTCCGGATGCATTGCACGGAACACACGTTGGTGGTATCATCGGTGCGATCCGTGGAAACGGATTGGGCGGCGATGGTGTTGCCGAGAACGTATTGCTGATGTCTATCAGAGCAGTTCCGGATGGTGACGAGCAGGATAAAGATATCGCACTGGCAATCCGTTATGCAGTTGACAACGGTGCTTCGGTGATCAATATGTCGTTTGGTAAAGGCTACTCGCCGCACCAGAAAGAAGTATACGAAGCATTGGCTTATGCCGATTCAAAAGGCGTATTGCTCGTACACGCAGCCGGAAACGATGCGGAAAATGTTGATGAGAAAGACAACTTCCCGTCTTCCAGCTACTCCTTCCAGAAGCAAAAGCTCGGACATTACATCACGATCGGTGCATCTACACGCACGCCGAAAGAGCACCTGGCAGCAGGTTTCTCTAACTACGGACAAACCAAGGTAGATGTGTTCGCGCCAGGATACGAGATTTACAACACTGTTCCGCAAAGCGAATACAAAAACCTGCAGGGAACATCCATGGCTGCGCCAATGGTTTCCGGTGTAGCTGCGATGTTGAAGTCGTACTTCCCGAAGCTCAGCATGCTGGAGATCAAAGAAGCGATTCTTTCTTCTGCGAAAAGCTACAAAGGCACCAAGCAATCCCTTCCGGGATCTGAGGAGCTCGTAGACTTCGGTACACTTTCCGTAACAGGTGGTGTGGTAGACGTAAGCGCTGCAGTGAAGAAATGCCTCGAAATGGAAAAAGCAAAAGGGTAAAAACCTTTATAAACCAATACGTCGAATACCGCCTGTGATGCATTTCATGGGCGGTATTTTTTTGAAACTCAACGCAACAAACGATGAAAACACTTGTACTTTTCCTCTCCGGCTGGCTGTTGCTCAGCGCGTTCGGGACACAGAAAACGATCGATCCGCAACCGCTGAACGAGGTGCTGGATAAATGGCACCAGTCGGCAGCCAAAGCCGATCTGGAAGCTTACTTCGCCGATGTAACAGACGATTTCATTTTCCTGGGTACCGATCCAACGGAGCGCTGGGACAAAGACCAATTTCGCGCTTTCTGCAAGCCGTATTTCGATAAAGGAACCGGCTGGGATTTCAAATCGTCGGAACGCAACTGGATGTTCTCCGACAACGGCAAAGTGGCCTGGTTCGACGAAAAGCTAGCTACCTGGATGGAAGAATGCCGGGGCAGCGGCGTGATGGTGAAAAAAGGCAAAAAGTGGAAGCTGGCTTATTACAACCTCACAGTGCTCATCGAGAACGATAAGATCAAGCCGTTTATCGAGCTGAGAAAGCAGTAGCGCTCTACTGTTAAAAAACCTTTATTTCCGGGGCTTTCCGCTCAACCCGGTTCGATGTTTGCTGCCCGATTGCGGTAACTTACATAAAACCGAAAGTCATGAAACGGATCGTATTTCTACTTGTGCTGGCGGGCTCGTCTCTGCTCGCTCCACAAGCCCTGGCGGAAGAAGCCGATAGCACCGGTTTGCCAGGAGATCATTTCGACCTGCAGGGAGCAATGGAATTGTTCAAAAATGCCCGTAACCTGCAAGAGTTTGAGCGGGCACTGAATAAGGAAGCCAACGCAGTCAATAACCTGGACCTCAACGGCGATAACGACATCGATTACATCATGGTAAAAGATAAAGTTGATGGAAACAGTCACGCCATTGTGATGCAGGTCGCCATAAACGAGAAAGAAAACCAGGACGTTGCGGTGATTGTGATTCAGAAAACCGGCGATAAAACCGCACAGCTGCAGATCATTGGTAACGAAGAGCTTTACGGCGAAGAGAAAGTCATGGAGCCTTATGCCGAAGAAGCGGAGAAATCCGGCGGTCCTTCAGAATTCAGTCCGGCGCTGTCGCCAGCCATCGTTTTTGTCAATGTCTGGTCTTGGCCCTGCGTAACGTACATTTATTATCCTTCTTACGTGGTGTATGTATCGCCGTGGTACTGGCATTACTATCCCGACTGGTGGTATCCATGGCATCCGTATCAGTGGCATGCGTGGCATCCGCGTACAAGAAGGTACCACTATATGTACTACCATTCGGTGCCATCCTGCCATTTGCACCATGCACACGGCATTTACAAGAAAAACAGGACGGATTCCCCGACGGTGAAAACGCGTTATGCCCGTGCACATGAAAATTACCGCAAGGAAAAAGAATCGCCGCGTGCCAAACCCGGACGCCAGGAGCAGCCGACTGCAAAACCAGCAGATAAACAGGCAGCACCAGCCGGAAGGGATAAAACGCCGCAACCGGCTGCCAAACCAGTAACAAAGGAGCCAGCTAAACGTCCGGAAGCCAAACCTGCGGAGAAACCGGCGTCCAAACCGGAAGCACGTCCTGTTCCTGCCCGGAAAACACCAACAATGGAGCGGAAACCAGAAAAAGCACCCCAACAACCAGTGAAGCGCCCTGACGCGGAACGAAAGGCACCGCCCCGGGCCACTCCGGCTCCGGCAGAACGGAAGATCAATCGTCAGCCGTCAGCACCGCGCTCCACCCCACGACCAGCACCGCGAGGCGGCTCCAGACCAGCCCGTGGAGGCAGGTAAACCTTTCTGATATACACAAACGGCCGTCTCGTTGAAAAACGGGGCGGTTTTTTAATGGAAATGAGTAAGCTCTGTTGTGATTCCCCTGAGTATAGTTAGTTCATCCGCGGCGGCGGACACAAAAGGTAAGGTGACGTGCTAGTATAGTTGAAAGCAATTTTGAAAACTAAAAGTCACACGTAATATTACGTTATTACATTAATGCGTTATTGCGAAATATTTTTGTGTAATCCCGATGCAATCGGGATGCTTTGCGAAAGTACACAGCTCATCCAACCTTTTCTTTTGTGTCTACCTGTCGGTAGGCAGGCCTTTTGTGGTAAAAAGAAATTGAACTCCAGATTGAATTTAATTACCCGCCTGCACCCATTTCTTGATCAATGCGATCTGTCCCAGGTGGTAATGCATATGCTCAATGATCCCGTGCAGGTGCCGGAAGTAATTTCCGTACTTTTCAGCCGTAAAATTCTCATCCAATAAGCTATCCGGCAATTGTTCAATCTGCTCCGCAAAGCGCTCCGCTTTAGTCCAGGTTTCGTTGAGCAGCTTTTGCCATTCTTCTTCCGACGTTAAAGGCGGATGCTGAAAGCTGTCTTCGTCTTTTCCTTCGAGCGGCCCGCCGGTCAGTACTTTCGAAACGGTATCGATGTAGTAATTCGTGTGATAAACAAGTGTTACGATCGTGTTGAAGGTATGTACCTGTTTGGTCGCCATCTGCCAGTCGACGTCTTGTAGCTGGTCTTTCAGGTTCGAGCAGGTCCAGTTGCCACCAAAATAAACGTCTCTGAAATGCTTTGCGATATGTGTTGTGTACTGCATGTCGGATCATTTGTACAGCGAATGTACGTGAATTGCCGGCAAAGAAAAAGCCCTTTACAGTGTTGCAAAGGGCTTTCTTATTGTAGATAACGGATCGTTATTTTTTCTTTTTCATCTGCTGCTGTTGCTGCTGCATTTGTTCCATGCGCTCCATGAATTTGGATTTTTTCTTCGGCGCACCACTTGTTTTTGCTATACGTATCGCGGCCATTTTGGCTTTCAGCTTCTCTTCATCCACAAAGAATTGTTTGATGAGGAGCATCAGTACGATGGTCATCAGCGTGGAAATGAAGTAATAGTAGCTCAGACCGGCTGCGAAGTTGTTGAAGAAGAAGATCATCATGATAGGGAAAATGTACATGATCACTTTCATATTCGGCATACCCGGCTGTTGCTGCTGCGCCATGTTGCTGCTGTTCAGATAGGTGTAAATCAGCGTTGTGGCCGACATCAACAGGGTAAAGAGCGAGATGTGGTCACCGTACAATGGAATGTACGTACCGAAGTTCACAATCGAGTCGTAAGAAGACAAATCTTCCGCCCACAGGAATCCTTGCTGACGTAGCTCAAATGCGGCAGGGAAGAAGCGGAATACCGCAAGCAGGATCGGCATCTGGAAGAGCATCGGAACACAGCCCGATAGCGGTGAGGCCCCGGATTCCCGGTAAAGCGCCATCATGTCCATCTGCTTTTTCATGGCGTCTTCCTTGTTCGGATACTTGGCGTTGATCGCGTCGATATCCGGCTTGAGGATGCGCATTTTAGCAGAGGAAACGAACATTTTCCACTGAACCGGCATCAGGATGAGCTTCAGAACGAGGGTCAGGAGCAGGATCGCGATACCAATGCCCATTCCGGTAGAATTGAGCAGGTCGAATACCGGCTGTACGGCATAAAGGTTGATCCAGCGGAACAAGCCCCAGCCGAAGTTCAGGATGTCTTCGTAGTTGTGATCGTAATCCTTCAAAACGTTGTAATCGTTCGGACCAAAGAACCAGTTGAGCTTCACGCTGCCGTTTTCGGTAGACGTGAGTGGAAGCGCTACGGAAGAACTGTACCCGCGGATGTGCGTGTGGAATTCATCGGAGCCTTCTTTGTAGTTCCAGGCCTTTACTTTTGCATCGTTTGCGCCGAATGGGCGCTCAGGACGCAGGATAGAGGAGAAGTAGCTTTGCTTGTAAGCCAGCCAGTCTACTTTCTGTGTCAATGCTTCGTTGTCGTCGGCGATCTCGTTGAGGTAGCTGAATGTACCGTCGTTGAGCTGGTAACAGATCGTGGAAACCTTGCGCTGCTCGGTCAGCATACGCTCGGTTTTGCGCATCGCCATTTTCCAGTTCAGCTGCACGTTTTTCGCCGTTACTTCTGATCCGAGACCGTTGAATTTCACTGCGAAATCGAGGTCGTAGCCTTTGTTGAGCGTATACGTGTATTCGATGCTTCCCTGGCCAAGGTGGTGTACGAGAACAATCTGGTTAGACGTTTTCTTTTTGACTTCGAATTCCTTGTTGCCGGTTTTGTATTCGGACCCTTTGTAAGGGAAAACGAGCTGGTTTACCTGGTCGCCTTCGCGGAACAGGTAGAGCGGCGTAACCTTGCCGTCGTTTTTGCGGAATTCGTTATAGGTTTCGTATTCTTTCAGACGTACAGCCGAAATAACACCACCTTTTGTCGAGAAATCAACGATGAATTTATCGGATTCCAGTCGGATAGTTTCCGCTTTAAATGCTGCGGATGGCGCTGGACTTGCTGTCGTAACGCTGTCTTCTTTCGCTCCCTGGTTGGCAATCACTTCGTTGATCGTAGTGGTTTTGCCTTCCTGGTTCACATAAACAACGTTTCCTGCTTTGTCTTTCACTTCTTTACCGGCATCGTCCTTTTGCGGAACGAATTGATCGGCAGCCAGTTGTTTTTCGGCTTGTTGACGCTCAGCAGCGACAGCTTTTTCTTTTGCTGCCTGATCGGCCTTTTCCTGTCTTTTTTCTTCGGCTTCAATTTTCGCCTTTTCTTTCTTCAGGTCATCCGCCGAAGGTTGATTGAAAACGGTAAAGGCAACGAGAATGACTCCGATCAGCGTTAGGCCGATGATTGTATTTCTATCCATTAATTAGTTGTTTTTGTGTTCGATTGCAGCTTTCACGAAAGCGACAAATAACGGGTGTGGGTTATCGACGGTGCTTTTGTATTCCGGGTGGAACTGTGCACCGACAAACCACGGGTGATTAGGAAGCTCTACCACTTCAACCAGTCCCGTTTCAGGGTTTTTACCGGTAGCAATCATGCCTGCTTTTTCGAATTGCTCGAGGTACTCGTTGTTGAATTCGTAGCGGTGGCGGTGACGCTCGGTAATGGTTTCCGTATTGTAGGCTTTGGAAACTTTGGAGGCCGGCTTCAGCTGGCACTTGTAAGAGCCAAGTCGCATGGTTCCTCCAAGGTTGGAAATGCTTTTTTGTTCTTCCATCATGGAAATCACCGGGTAATTACACTCTTCGGCAATTTCGGTCGTATGGGCATCTTCGTAGCCGAGTACGTGGCGCGCGAATTCGATCACAGCGCACTGCATACCCAAACAGATTCCGAAGAACGGAACATTGTTCTCACGGGCATAGCGAACGGCTTCGATCTTTCCGGAAATACCACGCGCACCGAATCCCGGAGCAACGAGAATACCGTCCAGGCCTTCCAGCTCGGCAGCGATGTTTTCGCGGGTCAATGTTTCGGAATGGATCCATTTCAGGGAAACGCGGCTTTCGTTGGCCACACCTGCGTGAATGAAGGATTCGCTGATGGATTTATAGGAATCTTTGAGTTCTACATATTTTCCGATCAAACCGATGGTCAACTCCTGTTTCGGCTCTTTCAAACGCTTCAGGAAGGATTTCCAAACAGTAAGGTCAGGTACATTGCGTGAGTGCAGTCCGAGCTTTTCCAGCACCACTTTATCGAGCTCTTCGGCCTGCATCAGCAGTGGCACGTCGTAAATGGACTCCGCATCGCGGGACTCGATAACGGCGTTCATGCTCACGTTGCAGAATTTCGCGATTTTCTTGCGTAAAGTCAGATCGAGCTCATGCTCGGTACGGCAGCAGAGAATATCCGGCTGAACACCCAGTTCGAGCAATTGCTTTACAGAGTGCTGTGTTGGTTTGGTTTTCAGCTCACCGGCTGCAGCGAGGTAAGGAACCAGCGTGAGATGAACGACGATACAATCGTTTTCAAACTCCCACATCATCTGGCGAACGGCTTCCACATACGGCAGCGATTCGATATCGCCGACTGTTCCACCGATTTCCGTGATCACGATGTCGAAAGTTCCCTTTTTACCCAGGATCTGGATGCGCTCCTTGATCTCGTCGGTAATGTGGGGAATGACCTGTACGGTTTTTCCAAGGAATTCACCGCGGCGCTCTTTTTCGATCACCGACTGGTAAATACGACCTGTAGTTACGTTGTTGGCCTGGGAAGTCGGAACGTTAAGAAAACGCTCGTAGTGTCCGAGGTCGAGGTCCGTCTCCGCACCATCGTCGGTTACAAAGCATTCGCCGTGCTCATAAGGGTTGAGCGTTCCGGGATCGATATTGAT
Source organism: uncultured Flavobacteriales bacterium (assembly GCA_946482515.1). The sequence goes on from CAMLRS010000011.1 coordinate 70,619, forward strand.
GTATGGATCGAGCTTCTGAATGGTTGTTGAATAGCCGCGGGCTTGCAGCAATTTCGCCAGTGAAGCAGAAATAATCCCTTTTCCAAGGGAAGAAGTAACACCCCCGGTTACAAAAACATATTTGGTACTGTTGGACATAAATTAGCAATGTAACTACGGGGCGCAAATGTACAATAAAGAAATGGAAAAGCCTTGTGGAACGTTTTTATTTGTCCACAATGATTCCAATCAGCGCGTTCATCCGATAAAATGTTCTGAACCGGATCAACCGCAAAATTCCTTTGCTCAGATTCTTATGTTTTTTCTCCCACGAATACACGGATTTTTGATGCACATGAATAATGAGAGCGAATGCTGTCAACCATGTTGACAGCTAGTGCAATTCGTCTTTAATAAAATCACCAACTGATACATTCGTGTATTCGTGGGAAACTTGTACTGTGAGCTTCTGTCAATAGAAAGAGGGAACAAAAAAGGCCATCCCGGAGGACGGCCTTACTATAATAGGGATGGCGTATCTTATTGCTTGATAAAGGATTGTGACTCGTTTCCGATGGTCACTTTGTACCAGCCTTTCTCGAGGTTTTTCACCTGGATTTCGAGCTTCTGAGCGCCTTGATCCAGTGTTGTGGTCTGCACGGTTCGACCCGCGGCATCCACAATTTTCACTTCGGTTTTTACCGCCACTGGCTGTTTCAGCTCCACAGAAACCTGCGTTGTAGCCGGGTTCGGGAAGAGGCTGAACGATGCTGCTTCGATCTCGTTTACACCAACTACGCTTACGCAAGCCGATTCTGTAAAGGCCGTTACCGGCTGGTGAAGTGCATTCAGCACGTGAACAACTTCGTGTACGCAAATGGAATCCGGGTTGGTGATCTGGTTGTAGTAAATACGTACCAGCGGTGCCGGTGTCAGGTTTTTCGGGATCGTGCTGTCAACCAGTGAAAGACCGATCACTTTATCGCCACCAACGTTGAAGCGTGGTGTTACCGGGTATTCAACCGGATCAACGAGGCTTTGTACGTCGGCGATATCAATTCCGCTAACGGTGAACTCGTAACCAACGATGCGTGCATCCGGGTTGCGCATGTAAACATCTATGTATTGCTCATCCGTGTTGATCGTTGTGTAACCGATAATGGCTACGTGATCCGGATTTGTTACCGTATTCGGGAATTCGCAGTTGTTGTTGCTCGGTCCGTTCAGGGCGCAATTGTTGGCCAAAGCTGCATCCCAGACACTGATAATGCCATCGGCTGAGATATCGCGGCATTCAGAGGCAGAAAGGGTTTCATCCAGTATGCCGTCGATGTAAAGGCTCGCGTCGGCAGTTTGTACCAGCGCATCTGCATTGAGGTCGCCGCGTACGGAGCTTCCGCCGCAGTTGCCTTCACAGTCTACCACCGCGTTTCCGTAAGGAACACCGTTGCAATCTACAACTGGCGGACAATCAGGTAGTATCTGGAAACCGCGTGTACCGTTGGCATCCATTGTGAGTCGGATACAAACCTGGGCCCAGTTGTTTTCGTAGCCCATTTCGTAGCGGCCGAGTGCATCAGGAGATTGATCCCAGTTCACTTTTACAGCAAGTGTGTAACGTCCTGTGTCCACATCTGTAACGTCGATCCACTGGCAATCCAGGTAGCTGCCGTAGATATCGCCGCAACCGGCTGTGATACCCATGTTGCCGCAACCGTATTGTGCTGATCCGCCACCGGAACATTCAAGGTCCATTACACAGAACCCGTTTTTCTGTCCGATCGGCATAGGCGTGCCATCCGGTCTGTACAGAACGTAATCGGCATAGCCTTCGTAATGTGCGTGACCGTGGCAGTTACCGAATGTAAACTGGCCCGGGTTGCTCGATGGGTTACCAATGTAGTAATCCGTTGCACCGATGTTCTTGATATGTGTATCGAAAGCGAGCACCGTACGTTCACCATAGCCGTTCATACAGCCTTCTACAACCATACAGTTGGTAGCCATCTCGGTACGCATGTTCAGGGAAGAAATAATGGCATTCTGATCGATCAGCAGGTCTGGACCAGCCGGGCAGTTCGGATCCGGATAATAGTAGCATTGTCCGGCTTGTGTAGCGAGCGGATCGTAGTTGCAGGCGTTCGGGTCCATACAGCCCGAAATCTCATGCAGGAAGTTCACTTCGAAATTGATGGAATCGACCGCACACGAAGAAGTGGCATCGAGACCGATACGGATAATGTAGGTAACGCCTTCTTCGAAGTAGCCTTCCACGCGGGCCTGATCGCCACAGCCTCCGGCATCGTCATCGTAGAAAAGTGTACCGGTATTGGTTTGTGAAGTCGTTTGGGAATTGCACTGCCCGTACACCCACACTTTTGTGTCGCAATCGGACAAGTCGCAGGTAGTGATTTCGTAAACACCTGTCTGCGGACATTCAAACGTGTAAAATGTGTTCTGGTGAGGCGCTGTGTAGGCTCCTTCAATGATCGGAATAGGATTCTGACAGAAAGCTCCCTGTCCGCAGCCTACGATGGTTTGCTCGGAATGACTGAACTGGCCACCGGAGCCTATTTCCGAGCCATTCAGCAATACCTGGTACGTTCCGTTGCCATACTGGCAGCAGATACCGTCTCCGTAGGAATCGTAAATGGTGAAAATAATACAGGCATCTTCCGGAACGCAGTAAGTTCCACCGACGTAGCCGCCGTTTGCCATAACGTTCCCGTTAACCACGAGATCCCAGGAGGTTTCATTCTCATAATTATCAGGATTGATAATAATTTCGAGCTCTTCTTGTCCGGCCGGACACTGTGCATGGGACCATCCGAAAACGGTGCAGCAAAGCATGAACAGCAGAGCATAGCGTGTAGCGGTTTGCTTCATAAGTCTGAGTATTAGTACTACAATGACGCAAAAAAAATGCTACGAGTTGTCGACTGTTGATCTTTTAACCGAAAAATCAATAAGTCACCCCATCGTTCACACTTTCACTGAAATAGAAGTGATCGGGGCGTTTGTCTTTCCGGAAAAACACATTCTGACCGTCGGTTCCCAAACGCGGATAGTGCGGCGTAGTGCGTGGAAATTTTTTCGGCATCCATATCAGATCGTGGCTGATTTTGTTCTGGAATAAATGCCGGATCTGCTCGCTGTCGAACCCGGCTTCGATTCTTGCTACCTGGCCGCCAAAAAACGCACGACTGCCACCGACGAAGAAAATGCCGTGGCTCGTTTTCCCGAAAGGCAAAGGTGTCAGATCGCGGTAACCACCGGGCATGCCGTCCTGTGGTTCTCTGTTCCAGACAGAATGTTTGGTTTCTCCGGTCCATAAACGAAGTCCCATAGCTACGCGCTCGGTCGCTGTTCGGTAAGAAACCTGGAAATCGCCCGTACGAAAACGATCTTTGCCTTGTCCGCCCCAAACGTCGTTCTCAAACAGGATATCGACGCGCTGAATACCGATATTGAACACGCCCGATCGTTGCGTGGTTCCGGCTTTGTCGACGTACAACAAATACGCGTAGCCAACAGAATAGGGGCGAGCCGTCTGGTGAAAAGCACCGTCCCAAAGGAAATTCACCGGGTTGGTTTCGCGTCCGGCCATCAGCACCAGCCCGGCGGAATGCCGCCATTCGCCGAAGTTCATGCGGCCACCGAGATTGTGTGCATGGAAACGGTACATCGTTCCGAGATTCAATTGAGCGTATGAAGCGTTGATATAAGAATTGAGCCGTATGCCCACCGATGTGCGGTGCGTACCGATCGCAGCGATCAATTGTACCTGCACGCCCCAGCGCTCCGATTGCCATTGCTGAGCATTTCCGATAACAGAACAGGTGAGCAGGAAGAGAAACAAAAAGCGCTTCATGGCGAGACAAATGTCAACAATTGTACCGAAATAAGATGCTTGATGTTGAATGTTTGATGGTGGATACGGATTTTGGAAGTTTCCCAGGATCACCAAAGAATTTGATTTTTCTTTTTTTACCACAAAAGGCATCCGCCTTCGCGGCTGTCTATACAAAAGAGATTCTGTATCAGAACAGAACTTTTGTGTAATTCTCCGCCGCGGCGGAGGGTGCTTGAAGTTGCACACAGCTCATCCATTTAAACTTTTGTGCCTTTTGTGGTGAAAATACACCCAGCTCTTCACCTAAGTGAAAACTACTTGCCATTGTTCCTGACCTTTCATATCCTAAAATCGCCTTTCATAGACGAAAACGCTTTAAAACTGGGCGAAAAAGTTACATTTGGATCATGCTACGGGCACAGAAAGTATATTGGTTGGCACAGCTCACAGGATGGGCGTTGCTCGATACCCTGATTTTGTCGGCCACACTGGCGAAATCGGATGTTCCGATCAGTTACCTGGTCATTTCCAGCTCCTTGTTCTTTGTTTCGGGAATCGTGTTGTCACATGGCATGCGCTTCCTGTTTATTCGCTGGGGATGGCTCAGCATGCGCCTTGGTCCGCTGATTCCTCGGGTGTTGATCCTGAGTATTTTCGCGGCTACGATCATGTCGCTGCTCGATTCATTGATGAGCATGTGGGTCGTGCCGAGTGCCAATCCGACACCGTTGCGCTACCTGCTGCTGGAGATCTTCACCAGCTCGTTGTTCTTTCTCTTGTGGAACGGGATTTACTTTACCTTCCACTTCTTCCAGAAATCACAGGTGGAAGAGCTGAAAAACCTGCAGCTGATTGCCAGTCAGAACGAAATTGAGCTCAAAAACCTGCGTTCACAGCTCAATCCGCACTTCCTCTTTAATTCCCTGAACAGCATTCGTGCGCTGGTGGATTTGTATCCCTACAAAGCGAAGGAGAACATCACGACGCTGTCGAACCTGCTGCGAAAATCCCTGCTGCTCGGAAAAGAACGACTGGTTCCGCTGAAAAGTGAGCTCGACCTCGTGACGGATTACCTGGAACTGGAAAAAGTACGCTTCGAAGAACGCCTCACAATCGTGATCAATCACGATCCGCAGCTGGATGAAATTCCGGTTCCGCCGTTTATCATCCAGACACTGGTCGAAAATGCCTTCAAACACGGTATTTCCCGCCTGATCGAAGGTGGTTCGATCACCATCACGTCGCAGCTCGAAAATGGAAAAGTTGCGATTATTATCACCAATGATGGTATTTTAGGCAAGGGAACCGACTCCGGCATCGGATTGGAAAATACGAAACGGAGACTGGAGCTGCAATATGGGGCGAAAGCCGCATTCAGCCTGGTACAAAGTGGTAAAAAAGTGATAGCAACCATCGAATTAACGCAATAAGCACCCCCTCATGAGAACGATTCTTATCGACGACGAACGCCTGGCGCGCGAAGAACTGAAAAAAATGCTGAAGGATTATCACGAAATCGAGATCATCGATGAAGCGAAAAATCCGGAAGAAGGCATTGAAAAAATCCGTCAGCACAAGCCCGATCTGATTTTCCTGGATGTACAGATGCCGGGAATGAGCGGATTTGAAATGCTGAAAAAGCTCGACGAGATCCCGAAAGTGGTGTTTGTAACCGCCCACGACGAATTCGCCCTCAAAGCGTTCGATGTCAACGCGCTCGATTATGTGCTGAAACCGATCGATCCGACACGCCTCGAAGAAACCATGCGCAAACTGATGGTCAACGACGACGAGTTCCAGTCAAATGCTGGTGTTCCAAAATCCGATCGCAGCACGCGTCCGTTGACGATCACCGATAAGATCTTCATCAAAGACGGCGAGAAATGCTTCTACGTTTCACTTGATAAAGTGCGCATGTTCGAAAGCGATGGCAATTACGTAAAGGTGTATTTCGAGAAGAACCGACCGCTGATTCTGCGCTCACTGAATAGTCTCGAAGAACGTCTCGATCCGGAACATTTTTTCCGTGCCAACCGCAAATTCATTATCAACCTGAACTGGATTTCCATGATCGAAAACTGGTTCAATGGCGGATTGCAAGTCGAGTTGCGCGAAGGCGAAAAAGTGGAAATTTCCCGCAGACAGGCGATTAAGTTTAAGGAGATGATGTCGATCTAAATGCGAAATGATCAATTATGAATTTTCAGGAGGCTCACCATTTGGTAATTTTAAGACAGCCTTGATAATTCATAATTTTTCTAATTGATAATTATTTGCTCAGATTTAGAGCAATACCATTTTCACCCAACAGAACAAGCCGTTGTTTATACAAATTCCCAACAACCTGTTTAAACGTTTTCTTGCTCCAGCCAGTGATGCGTTGTACATCTGCAGGATCGGATTTATCCGTTAACGGAAGAAAGCCTTCGTTTTTCTGAAGCAGATCGAGCAGCTCCTGGGAAAGCGGGTCTACTTTTACATAGCCTTCCGGGTGCAGCGAAACGTCGATCTTTCCATCAGGACGAATGTTCTTCACGTAGCCGTCGATGATATCACCTGAACGGAGGTTGCGGTGAATGTCGCTGTTGAAGATCAGTCCGCGGTATTTGTTTTCCACGATTACTTTAAAGCCGAGCTCCGTGCGTTCACATACCAGCATCACAACTTTATCCTGCTTGTTGATGTGCTCATCGGCAGGGTGGAGGAACTGCTCAACGCGCGCTGTGGCAGCCAGGCGTTGTGTGGCATCGTCGAGGTATAAATAAACGAGGTAGAACCGACCTTCTACCATGTCTTTCGGCTGTTCACGAAACGGAACGAGCAGGTCTTTCTCGATGCCCCAGTCGAGGAACGCACCGAACGCATTGACATCTGTTACTTCAAGGTAGCCGAATTCACCCAATTGGATGTACGGTTCCATCGTGGTAGCGATCAGCCGGTCTTCGGAGTCTCTGTAAAGGAACACTTCGACCGTATCTCCGACGCTCCATTCTTGAAGCAGCAATTTCCCTGGCAGCAATACGTCATTTCCCTGCTGATCAACCAGGTAAGCCCCGATTGTGGTAAAGCGGTCAATCCTCAGCCTGTTCCAAACTCCTAAATCCATGGCACGAAGTTACGGTTTCTTTACAGAAACGAAGCGAAGGTATATAGTTGTGATTACCTGAACGAACTCGCAGCATCAGGCAAACTTCACTATTGCCTGCCTGTTCACTATTCTCTAAAAAACGCTAGAAATAAAGATTTCCCGACTGTTTCGCTGCAATGATCATACATGGCAATTTCAGTTCGTTGGTGATCAGCGATTGAGCGAATGAATCGAACTGCGGGAGCAGACTTTCCGAGTGGTAAGCAATCGCGATGAGGTTAATACCGACCTCGTTTACGTATTGCATGATCTTTTTGGAGTACGAACCGCCGTTTTTCAGCAGGTGGACTTCACATTTTGCACCTTTTTCATCGTACTTGTTACGGATGAGCAATACGCGGTTTTTGGTTTGCTGCGAAAGACCTTCGTCGTTGTGACGCTCACCGATTACGTGTACCGTGGCATCGAACATGCGGGCAAGGTCGCCGGCTGCATTCACGATCTGAAGGCTCTCTTTGGTCAAATCGATCGGAACGACGATATTTTTAATTTCGACATGTTTGGTTCCTTCCTGTACGATGAGAAACGGGATGTCGGCGCTGGTGATTACTTTCATGGCATGGCTACCGGTCAGCTTCTGGAAGCCGCGCAAGCCGTGCGTTCCCATGATAATGAGCTGGGCGTGCTTTTCATTGGCGATTTTGGAAATATCCGTAAAAATATCGCCTTGTTTTACGAGGTAAGTGATCTCTACATTGGCCGGAACATTGCGCTGGGCAACAAACTCCCGGAGCTTCTGTTCGATGGAAGGGATTTTGGCTTTGTTATCCGTGAGGTTCAATAACATGACCTCAGTGCGAACGTGGTTTCCCATAAACAGCGCATAATCCAAAGCGGCATTGCCAACGCCTGTCAGGTCATGCGGCACAATGTACAGGTTGTGACTCATAAGTGAAAGTTTGCACCAAAATAAAGAAAATGTTTATTCGGGAAGTTTAAATTTTTACACACCACTGTGTTCATTTATCATAACGTTGTTCCGATAGATAAAATTGTTTTTAGTTCGACTACGATTGCAGTAGAAATGAACCAGTTGGGTTTGAGTTATTTAATTGTATCGAAGCTGAAGTCCTGATCTAAATAATTGAGGTTTAACGAATTTTGGCAATTCAATTACCCGGGTTACTATCTGAATGCCGACTTTTACGACCAAATACAGCGCTATGTTTTTCCTCTTGTTTCTCACGCTCCTGATCGGTTCGGTGGCTTTGCTCAGCTCGCAGCTGATTCTCTTCGGTCATCCGGTCACGATTGCGCTTGGGATCATTCATCCATCCATTTTTCTGCTTGCCATCCTGGCCGTTATCCGCGCTTTTCGCTCACGCGAAAAGTACCAGCGACAAATCGGATTGTTTGTGGGAACCATGGTCGCGACATTCGTTCCGGCTTTAGGCTATTTTCCGTTCGGGTTGCTGCAGCTGGCAACAGGATGGACGATTTTTACCTACATCGGATGGGGAGTCGCACTGGCTTTCCTCGCCGCTGTACTGGTAGGTATTTTCTGGGGAAGATGGAACTGGCAAGTGCGCAGCCTGGAGCTGACGTTCAACTCGCTTCCTTCTGAGCTGGACGGCACGAAAATCGTACAAATCAGCGATATCCATGTGGGAAGTTTCCTGGATAACCACCGGAAAGTAGAAAAAGCCATTGCGCTCATCAACGGCCTGGAGCCTGATTATGTATTGTTTACCGGCGATCTCGTCAACAACAAAGTAGATGAAATGCATGGCTGGGAACCCGTTTTTCGACAGATACAAGCCAAAAAAGGCAAATACAGCATCCTCGGAAATCACGATTACGGCGATTACATCCGCTGGAACGACGAACAAAGCAAACAGGACAACCTGAATGCGCTTGTGGAAATGCACCGATCGATTGGTTTCACGCCTTTGCTGAATGAACACGTACAGCTGAGTGCTGAAGGGAATGGGGCTTACCTCATCGGTGTGGAAAACTGGGGAACACCGCCTTTCCGGCAAAGTGGCAACCTGGAAAAAGCAACCGCTGGCATTCCGGAGAATGCGTTTCGTTTATTGCTGTCGCACGATCCGTCGCATTTCGATCAGCAAGTCGTAGGAACAGGCATCGATCTCACGTTATCCGGGCATACGCATGGTTTCCAGTTCGGGATCGAGCGCTTTGGTATCCGGTTCAGCCCGGTGCAGTTCCGGTATAAAAAATGGGCAGGATTGTACACGATCGGCAATCAGCACCTCTACGTCAACCGCGGGTTCGGCTATCTCGTTTTCCCGGGAAGAGTCGGGATTTATCCGGAAATCACCCTCATTACCCTTAAGAAGAATGCATAATTCAAAATTCAGAATTCACAATTATGCATTCTGAATTCTGAATTAATTTGTTCCTTCCACTCGTTTCTGTCGCTGCATCGGATTTTCATCCGTTTGTTTTTGCTGGAAAAGCTGGAAACGCGTCGGTTGTGAAGACGGAGGATACGTATTGTTGTCAGTATCGCAATCGGCGGTTTCGAGGAACGGATCGAGCTGGAACGAAGCTACTTCCTTGTCGAAAATGAAGACTTTCGTGACAGTTGTGTGTTCCATACGCCAGATTTCAGCCGGGATGCGGATTACTTCGGTCGTACCGTCGGTAAAATTTGCCTGGATGATAATAGGCGTTACCAGTCCGCCGGTGTTGGTGAATGACAATTCGTAGAAATGCTTGTTGCTTTCGAGCAGCTTTTTCTGTTCCGGCGTTAATTTGGCTTGTAGTTCGGCGTATTCTTTCTGGTCGAGCTTGTCGACTTCGTAGATGTTGCGCTTGGCGTAGTAATCATCAATGTCCGGATCACGCTCGTTAACGGTCTGTGGAATAGCTTCTTTGTTGCGGATTTCGCCAATTCCTTTCGGCTGGGCATCGTCCTGTTGCTTTTGAATTGCTTTTTCCGTTTCCGGGTTGCCGCTGTTTAGCTGGAAATGCTTCACATAATCCATAGAAACATCTACGTAATCGGTCGAGTAGAACCAGCCGCGCCAGAACCAGTCGAGGTCAACGCCCGAAGCATCTTCCATCGTGCGGAACAGATCGGCCGGTGTCGGATGTTTGAACTTCCAGCGCTCGCAATAGGTTTTGAAGGCGTAATCGAACAATTCGCGGCCCATGATCGTTTCGCGCAGGATGTTCAGCGCTGTTGCCGGTTTTCCGTATGCATTGTTACCGAATTGCCAGATGGATTCGGAGTTGGTCATGATCGGCGAGATGAAGCGCTTATCGCCGCGCATGTAGTTCGTGATGTTCGCTGCCGGACCGCGCTTGGAAGGAAAACCGCGTTCCCATTCCTGCTCAGTGAGGTACTGCATGAAGGTGTTCAATCCTTCGTCCATCCACGACCACTGGCGCTCGTCGGAGTTGATGATCATCGGGAAGAAGTTGTGGCCGACTTCGTGAATGATCACCGTCCACATGCCATATTTCGTTTCCTCGGAATACGTTCCGTCAGGTAGCGGACGACCGCCGTTGAAGCAGATCATCGGGTATTCCATCCCGATTTTGTCGGTGTGAACGGAGATCGCTACCGGGTACGGATAATCGATCGTGTATTTCGAATACGTTTTGATGGTGTGCGCCACGAGCTTGGTGGAATAGCGTTCCCACAGCGGATTTCCTTCTTTCGGGTAGAACGACATGCACAATACGTTCTTACCTGCAACCGGCTGATTCTGGGCGTCCCAGATGAACTTGCGGGAAGATGCAAAGGCGAAATCGCGTACGTTTTTCGCTTTGAATGTCCAGGTTTTGGTCGATGTCGTGCCTTCTTTTTCGTTGTCTTCTGCTTCAGACTGCGTTACGATCAGCACCGGTGTGTCGGAAGTAGCCGCTTTTTTCAGGCGTTCGCGTTGTTCGGCAGTTAATACTGCTGCGCCGTTCTGCAATTCACCCGTAGCTCCCACGATGTGATCGGCCGGAACGGTGATCGATACTTCGTAATCGCCGAATGGCAATGCAAATTCGCCTTTACCCAGGAACTGTTTGTTCTGCCAGCCTTCGACGTCGTTGTAAACACACATGCGCGGGAAAAACTGTGCGATGGTGTAGAGGTAATTCTTATCGGTCGGGAAGTATTCGAAACCGGATCTTCCGCCCACTTTCGCGCGTTCGTTGATGTTGTACCACCACTTGATCTTGAAAGAAATGCTTTGACCAGGTCCGAGCGCTTTGGCCGGATCGATGCGCATCATCGTATGATTGATGGCGTATTTCATTTTCTCGCCGTTCACCGTAGCAACCGATTCGATATTGTAGCCGCCGTCAAAAGTCATCAGTTTGCGTTCAACGTCGCGAATGGAACGGAAATCTTCCATTTTTTCCACTTCGATGAATTTCGACTCGGCGTCCTGCTTGTAGATGTTCTGATCGAGCTGCAGCCAGAGGTATTCCAGTACATCCGGAGAGTTGTTCGTATAAGTAATCACTTCTTCGCCTCGGATGATCTGCTTGGTATCATCGAGCGTGATGGTCATTTTGTAATCGGCTTTCTGCTGATAATAGCTGTGGCCGGGTCCACCGGCCGCATTGCGGTATTCGTTCGGTGTCGGCAGCTCCATATCGAGCTGTGCGAATTTATGCTGAGCGGAAGCGCTTGCGCAAACCGCCATGCCGATGAGGAAAAAAGAGAGCGTTTTCATAATTCTAGTATTTCGGAGCGTTTTGTGGGGAGAAAAACGGCCGTGTATTTTTGATTGTTGTAGCGTAGCGTGATCTTGTTCTGCTGCTGTGGCAGGGCATCCATGAGCCAGTCGAAACGGACGGTAATCTTCTTGTCAATCAATTCGATGGGGGAGGATTTCAGGTAGAAATAAACCATTCCGTTGGTTTTGACTTCCATTCCGATGAGCTTCAGATTAGTGGTTGTAGTGCCGGAAGTCAGTGTAAAACCGGTATTGATAAAGCTTTCGATCTTCGCGAGCATGGTCTGATCGGTATAATGGTCTTCGAGCTCCTTGATGGGAATGCCGCTTTCGTTCAGCACGTCTTCCACATCGTGGGCCGAGCCTTCAAGCGTGATTTCGAAACATTTCTCCGTGCTGTTGTAGTCCAGCTCGGCGAAAGCGAAGAAATAATCATGTGCGTAACTCCCGGCTGCGCTGAAAAGCAGGGAGAAGAGCAGCACCAGTTTCATACAATCGTTTTGGTAAAAGCAAATATAACGCTTCAACCTGAAGGGCAGTTGTCCGTTTCGACAAAGTCCCGGTTTTGTCTTATGAACGGTCGGATCGTCTCTGTCCTTGAGGAGGGATTAAGGGAGGTGGTTTTCACAATTGAAGTAAAATGCCACCCTCCTCGGTCCTCCCTCAAGGGAGGAGGTGCTTTAAAGTTTAATAACCCGTACCGCTTCTTTATAGCTTCCCGAAACAACATAAATCAGATACGTCCCGGCCGGCAGATCGCCCAGATCGATTTCCTGGCGGAAAGTACCGCGTTCGATAGCGCCATTGTACACTTGTTGCTTTTGCTGGCCGTTCATATCGAAGAGCGAGATCGTAAAATTGTCGGATTGCGGCAGCTTCAATTCCAAAGTCGTGCGTTGTTCCGTCGGATTCGGGAAAGCCAGGCTTGAAAACTCCTTTGGGATCAGCTGGCCGTTGGCATCGTATTCATCGACAGGAACGGTTTCGATCAGGAAATCCCGGTAGGCGTGGGTATAAGAAATTCCGCCATCATAACCATAGATTTCGTCGTAGCGAATAGGTTCTTCCGGAGTAATCTGTTCTTCGATACCGCAATGGTGAACCTGAGGAATCACCTCTTCCACCTGGACGGCGGCTACAGGTTCGATTGTTTTCGGCGCTTCTTCAACAGCAGTAACAACTTCCGGATCCGGCTGCGTGAGAATGGTTTTGGCTGTTTCCTGCACGCGTTTGATCTCGCGTTCACTCTGCTGATCGGAACAGCTGAAGAGTGTGAGTCCGAAAACGGCGATCAATGTAAACAGGAAAGCACTTTGGAACGAGCGGGTAGAGCGGAACGACCAGGCTTCGAATTCGGCGTTAAGCGAAGCTTCTTGTTGTGGAGTTAAACGTCCGCACAGTTTTTGACCGATCATGTTGCGAAAAGTGCGTTTGATCTCGTCGTTCGTGAGCTTGGTAAAATCGTGTACGACCAGTTCGCAGGATGTACAGTAGTTGCCTTTTTCGTGCGGGAGCATCTGATCGCGTGAAACAGAACAAGGCTCAGTGATTCCGGTATGTTTTGGCTGCATAGGACAAGGTTTTAACGTGTTACGAGGTTAAGATGCACAGCATGTGGAATTTCCATAAGCGGCATTTTGTCGTAATACATCTGTAATGCGTTCAGGTTCAATTCAGACCAAAAACGAAAAAGGCCGCCCTTTCGAACAGCCTTTCAAAATCTATAATGGAATGCTTATTTATTCCCTTTAGCGTAATCCGCGAGGAATTGTGCGAGCCCTGTGTCGGTAAGCGGGTGTTTGGCCAGAGCCATGATAGCGCTCAGCGGACCGGTCATAACGTCAGAACCGATTTCAGCGCACTGAATGATGTGCATCGGGTGACGAACGGAAGCGGCCAGGATTTCGGTTTCGAAACCGTAGTTGTCGAAGATCAGGCGAATTTGTGCGATCAGGTCCATACCGTTGGTGGAAATATCGTCCAGTCGGCCAACGAACGGCGAAACGTACGATGCACCCGCTTTTGCAGCCAGCAATGCTTGTCCGGCGCTGAAAATGAGCGTGCAGTTCGTTTTGATCCCTTTCGAAGAGAAGTATTTGATGGCTTTGATACCAGCCGGGATCATCGGGATCTTCACCACGATGTTCTTATGGAGCTCGGCCAGCGCTTCACCTTCACGGATCATGCCTTCGAAATCGGTGGCGATCACTTCGGCGCTTACCGGGCCGTCTACGATCTTGCAGATGTCCACATAATGCTTCAGAATGTTGTTCGCACCGGTAATGCCTTCTTTGGCCATCAATGATGGATTGGTTGTTACACCGTCGAGGATACCGAGGTCGTTTGCTTCGCGGATGTCGTTGAGGTTGGCTGTATCAATAAAAAACTTCATGGTCAATTATCAATTAATGAATTATCAATTATGAAGCGTCTTGATAATTGATAATTACGCATTTATAATTCAAAAAAAGAGGGGCAAGCTACTTCTATCGCACCGCTACAACCTCTTACCTTTGCTACATTCCTGTCCTGGAGGAGTCAGAGGGAGCTGGTCGTAAAAGACTTACCCCAGCCGCAAAAGTAATCATTTATCCGAATTCGCATAGCACGGTGAGTTTAAATTCCCTTAACGTTCTTTTTTTACCGATTTTATGGGTTAGTAACCGTCAGAATTTCAACAGAATATACCGTTTACTCATGAAAACATACCGTTTACTCAAAAAAACAGACACAATTAACCTATCTCCCTAAATTTGAGGCGCTTCGACTTAGTATGAAAACGCTATTACTTTTTTGTGCGCTGCTACCGCTGCTACTATTTTCCCAGGAGGATATAGCTGCTCTTCCCGATGATTCGATCCAACCGATCGTCGATACGCTCGTTCCCAAACCTGTAAAGGATACGCTGAATGTGACCGATTCCACGGGCATGAAGCAGGGCCATTGGCTGTTTTTCGGCCAGGATTTCCCGAATTCAGGCGTAGGCGACATGGAAGTGCTCGAAGAAGGCGATTACGTCAACAACCAGCGCAGCGGGATTTGGTACCGTTACGGTGCGGGTGGAAAGATCAAAGCTGTGATGCAATACGTACTTGATCCCAAAACGAAAACGGGCGTGCGCAGCCAGTTCTATTATTATACGTATCACACGAACGGCAGCATTAAACGAAAGCCGGTCATCGGAAAATGCACGACAGCCAGCGATTTTTACCTCTACGATGAAACCGGCGCGTTGATCGAAGCCGAGCATTTCGACGCCGATTGTGCCACGACTTTAAAGCTGCAGCGCATTCAGAAAGGTGAGCTGGATTCCATTGAAATTTTCAAGCTGAACAACCAGTTTACGGAAGTAGCCGATCCAACGGCTTCAACAGATACCTGGCAGCAATTCGACCAGACGGGCGAATACTGCGTGGATTACAACCACCGCGTTTTCCGGATCGGGACATTTGTCAACGGCGAATTGATCGAAGGACGCGAATTCCACGTCGATGAAATGATGCGGCCGCAGCGGGTACGTTATTTTGCAGGCGGAAAGCTGATCAAGACAGTTGCGAAAGGTCCGTTGTAAAATGCATGAAAAAATGCACAGTTTTCCCGTAAATTAACGAATCAGCGCGAATAGCACATATTTGAAATGATTGTCAGTATGCTGACAGCAGAATTCGCTAATTCGCGGGAAAGTAAAGTTTGGAAATCAAAACGACATCCACTGAATCCTGATAGCATTTAAGATCGCCAGCAGCGCCACACCTACATCGGCAAAGACTGCTTCCCACATCGTTGCGAGTCCGCCGGCTCCCAGGACCAATACGATTCCTTTTACTGCAAATGCGAACACGATATTCTGCAGTACGATCCTGCGCGTAGCTTTTCCAATGCGAATCGCTGTGCCGATGCGGGAAAGCTGGTCGTTCTGAATGACCACATCGGCCGTTTCAATAGCAGCATCGCTTCCCATCGCGCCCATGGCAATACCCACCTGGCTTAAAGCCAATACCGGTGCGTCGTTGATGCCATCGCCGACAAATGCGATCACGCGCGCCCGATCTTCCTGTAAAGCGGCTACTTTTTCCATTTTCTGTTCGGGTAATAAATCGCCAAAAGCAGTTTTGATACCGGCCTTTTTAGCCACTTTTTCCGTGATACGCTGTTTGTCGCCGCTGAGCATGATGACTTCCAGTCCGCTCCTTTTCCATTCCTTCACCGCTTTAACGGCGTCCTTTTTCAGCTCGTCGGCGATGAGTATATAACCGGCATACCGCCCGTCGATCGCTACGACAATGGCCGTTTCAACCAGCTTATCGACTTTCGGATCGTAAGCAATACCGTATTTCTGCAACAGGCGCGTGTTTCCGGCGAGGATATCGCTGCCGTTGATCGTGCCTTTGAGCCCGTGACCGCTGATTTCTTCGATGTTGTAGGCTGTATGTGGTGTTTCACCGACATACTCCGTAATGGCTTTCGCAACCGGATGATTCGACGCTTTTTCCAATGTTGCAACCAGCTGCAGCAGCTGCTCCGGGATTCCTACAGCAACGACTTTCTGAACGGTGAAGACGCCTTTGGTGATCGTTCCGGTTTTGTCGACCACCAGCGTGTTGACTTTCGTCAGCGCATCGAGGTAATTGGAGCCTTTGAACAAAATGCCGTGACGAGACGCGGCTCCTAATCCACCGAAATAACCGAGTGGAATAGAGATCACCAGCGCGCAAGGGCAGGAAATCACCAGGAAGATCAATGCCCGGTACAGCCAGGTTTCAAACGAATAGTCGCTCACAAACAACGCCGGAACCACGACCAAAGCCACCGCCAGCGTAAAGACAACGGGCGTATAAATGCGTGCCAGCTTGCGAATCATCAGCTCGGTAGGCGCTTTGCGGGAAGTGGCTTCCTGTACCATGGCGAGGATGCGGGAAACGGCGCTGTCCTGGAAAAGATGGGTGACTTTCAGCTCGATGACCTGTTCGAGATTGATCGTGCCTGCGAGCAGATTTTCACCTTTGTAAACGGTTGAAGGCTTGCTTTCGCCGGTGAGCGCTGCCGTATTGAAGCGACCTTTTCCGCTCAGTAAAACGCCATCGAGCGGTATTTTTTCACCGGCCTTCACCTGTATCGTTTCACCGATTGTGACTTCTTCCGGCCGAACGGTTTGAAAATTTCCATTGCGCAGCACTGTTGCATTTGAAGGACGCAGATCGAGCAGGGCTTTGATACTGTTTTTCGCCCGGTTTACGGCAGCTTCCTGGAACAATTCCCCGACGGAGTAAAACAACATGACGGCCACGCCTTCGGGATATTCCTGCAAAACAAACGCACCGATGGTAGCCACGCACATCAGCGTGAACTCTGTGAAAAATTCACCTTTTTGCAACGACAACCAGGCAGCTTTCATCACCGGAAAACCAACCGGGAGGTACGCCGCAATGTAAATCGCCATGCTGAAGTATTCCGAAAAACGAGTGGGAGTTGCGTAGCGATCGAAGATGATTCCTGCGGCCAGTAAAGCTGCGGAGATCAGGGCAGGAAGGTAGGTTTGGGAATGAGAATGCTGATCAGAATGAGAATGAGAATGAAGAAGCTCCTCAGCGCCAGCCTCCGTATAGATCTTTTCCTCCTGCGTGCAGCACAACTGCTTTCCGTTTTCGTCGTAAATGTGCTGATGCTCCATCTGCGGTTCTTTGTAGTAGCAAGATACGAATTGAACGGCGACAAAATCGTGTCGAAAATTAAATTTACAATTGTTGGCGATTGTGCTGTATGTCAACAATCAAATGTACTTTTGTGACCGAATAATTAACTGTTTTTGAAGTGGGTCGATTTTTTCGCAGTCGCTGGTTCAAAGTACCTTTCTATACCTTTACCTATAGCTTTGCCGCTATCGGATTTTTCCTGACCGTCTCTTACGTGGCCATCAAAATGCGCTGGACAGACGACGGCGGATCGGTGGATGCCAACAACCGCTATTTCCAGGAAATGCGCGATAAATACGATCAGTCGTTTGCCGTTGACAGCGTACAGATGATCAAAAACCGCTACGAAGCGCTCGATCGCATTGTCTTGCTCAACGAGTTTTATCCGGCGAATGCAGCCATGATCCTGGAAGCCTTGCAAAAAGGTGGAGATGAAACCGAAGCTTTGCGTATGCTCGATGCGGTGGATCTGCAGCTCAAGGATGATAAGGTTTACCAGCAAAAACTAAGCAAACGCAAATGGCAGCACAAATCGGATCGCAAGCTGACCGGTTTGAGTGCCTATGAATGGATGAATATTTCCGAATGGCAGGATTTCAGAATTGCCGTCGGGAAGGATAAAAAACTGATCGATTCCGTTGCCCGTCAGACCGGTGTGGAAAGTCGCCTGATCGTAGCCTGTCTCGTTGGCGAGCAGATCCGTTTGTTCAATTCCAAGCGCGAAGCCTACAAAAAATGGATCGGTCCGCTGAAAATCCTGTCGGTGGAATCGCAATTCTCGTTCGGTGTAACCGGCATCAAGGAACACACCGCGAAAACCATCGAGCGCAATCTGAAAGATCCGAACAGTATCTACTATCCGGGTGCGCAGTACGAGCACCTGTTGGATTTCGTAGGACAAGACACAGCGACAGTCAATAAAGAGCGCATCGATCGCCTGACGGATTTCCACAACCATTACTATTCCTATATGTACGCGGCTTTGTTCCTGCGTCAGATGAAAATGCAGTGGGAGCGAAGTGGTCACCCGATCGACGACCGTCCAGAAATCCTGGCAACGTTGTTCAACCTCGGTTATATTCATTCCAAGCCGAAAGCCAATCCGCAGGTTGGTGGCGCCGAGATCAAAATCTTCGACAAACCGTATACCTTTGGTGCTATCGCTTTCCAGTTTTACTATTCCGGCGATATGTACGATATGTTCCCTTACCAGCGGAAGAAATTCGACTGGGAAAGAACAGAATGAGCAACAGAACGAGAATGAGGTTCGTATTTTGTGTATTCATGAGCGCATTGTCGCTGACATCCTGTGCGCAGGAAACGACCGATTCTATTCCCGCCCGGCCGAAAGACACCATGGATTTTGTGGTAAGCTGGACCAACATCGGAAACGGCGTTGACTGGTGTGAAACAGACGCTCCGTTACGTTCTATTCTTGGCGATTCCAAGCTCACAATCCTGAAAATCGACGCTTCGAAAGTGGATTTCGAGCTGGTAACGGCTTCCAGCGGCGGCAAAAAACCATATACGGTCGATAAATGGGCCGATTCGCTTGGTTTCAGCATCGTTTTCAATGCAGGTATGTACGATCTTGCGAAACCGCTCACTGCGCGTGGACTAATGAAGAACGGCAAGCATTACAACCAGCCCGCTGTGAAGCCCGAATGGAACACGATGTTGGCATTGAATCCCCACGACAGCACACGCAACGATTGCGCACTGTTCGATCTGCAGCAGCATTCTGTTGAAGACCTTAAGAAACAGTACGATTGCCTGCTGCAAAGCCTTCGCATGCTCGACGGAAACGGCAAGCCGACCAACTGGAAAAAACGCGTGCAATCGTGCAGTATGCTAGTCATTGCCGAAGACGACGCACACAATCTGTACCTGATCTTCACGCGTTCGCCTTACACGCACAACACCATGATCGGCTTCCTGCAACAATTCCCGATGAAGCTGAAAAACGCCATGTACCTCGAAGGCGGTCCCGAGACGAGTTTGTATGTCAATATCGGTGAAACAAAGATCGAGAAAGTGGGTAGCTACGTGTCACAAACCTACGAAACCGATGCCAACGATCATTTCTGGCCGCTGCCGAATGTGATTGGAATACGCATTCGATAATACAGAATGCACAATTCAGAATGCAGAATTCCTTGCGAATTCGAAGTTTGGTATCGGTTTTAGTGCGTCCGCAAGGCGGGCATTCGCCTAAAATTCAAATGCAGCTCATCATTCGCAAATTCGCGGGAAGCTTGTACTGCTTAGGGATTCTCCATTTCTTCAGAGTGGAATGAATAATCCGTGCTGTCTTCGGATTGAAACGTTGATTCTTCCTCCCTTGATTCCAAAAGTTCATCGGCTAGTCGGATGTTTTCTTCAATTGATTGAAAAGTCTGACCGATCGACCAGGTAACTTCAGCTGTTTCCAAAATGATTTTCAGTTCCTTATCGTTCAGCCTGTATTTGTCCATGTAATCAACACAGCTCAGCTTTGTGATGTCATCTATAGCCGACTTACCTGACACCTTCGCCAGGACTGACGCGGGAGACGGGTATTTTTTCAGGCTATCGGCGGTAGCGACATATTCTTTTTCATACCGGCAGGTTTTCTTAGAGGAACAGCCTGCAAGCAGGAATAAAGAGCAGCAAAGGAAGGTAAACGATTTCATGGTGGAATTAATGACTGATTAAATGGATGAGCATACAACCGAAAGCGATCAATGCCGGCAGTGCCTGCACAAAAAAGATCTTTTTCGACGCCGTAAAAGTGCCGTAAAGTCCCGCCACGATCACACAGCCGAGGAAAAACAGCGCTACATTCGATTGCCACACCACGTCGTCGATGAAATAGCTCCAGATCAGTCCGGCAGCGAGAAAGCCGTTGTACAATCCCTGATTGGCCGCAAGCGCTTTCGTCGGTTTGAACAATTCATCCGCCAACGAACCTTTAAACGCTTTCTTTCCTGCCGTTTCCCAGGCAAACATTTCGAGCCAGAGAATGTACAAATGAATCAGGGCGACGATTCCGGTTGTGATGAGAGCAGCGATATACATCTGATTTTTTATGAATGAAAGTACGGAAAAATGCACAATTCAGAGTTCATAATGCAGAATTACCAGTGTGAATTTTGCATTATGAATTATGCATTATAAAAGATTTATTTTTTTCATCCCGAAAAAGGCCGTACCTTTGCGCCGCCTTTCAACGATGAAGGGTTTATTAGATAAATCATTTTTATGACATTTAACGATCTCGGATTACGAGCCGAGGTTCTGCAGTCGATTGAGAAACTGGGTTTTGCAGAACCGACTCCGATCCAACAAAGTGCCATACCGCACTTACTGAAAAACGAAAGCGATTTCGTTGGGCTAGCACAAACGGGAACAGGGAAAACAGCCGCATTCGGACTGCCACTGATTCACAAAGTAACCGACCGTCCACGGGAAACACAAGCCCTCGTCCTTTGTCCTACAAGGGAATTGTGTTTACAGATCTCCAAAGACTTAGAAGCATTTGCACAATTTGACAAACAGATCTCTGTTGTTGCCGTTTACGGTGGTACAGACATTCGTCGTCAGATGAGCGATATTAAAAGAGGCGCAACCGTTGTGGTAGCGACTCCGGGCCGTCTTGTCGATCTGATTAACCGAAAAGCAGTATTCCTGCAAACGGTAGAAACAGTCGTGCTCGACGAAGCAGATGAAATGCTCAACATGGGCTTCAAGGAAGACATCGATTTCATCCTGTCTGCAACGCCTGATACCAAAAACACCTGGCTTTTCTCGGCTACCATGCCGAAAGAAGTGGCGGCAATCGCCAAAAACTACATGACCGATCCGCTCGAAGTAGCGATGGGACACAAAAATCAAAGCAACGAGAACATCGAGCACGTGTACTATTCCGTAAAGGAAAAAGACCGTTACGATGCATTGAAGCGCCTGATCGACGCCAGCCCGGAGATTTTCGGATTGGTATTCTGCCGTACGCGTAACGAAACAGCTACCGTAGCGGAAAAACTGGCAAAAGACGGTTACAGCGCTGAGCCATTGCACGGAGATCTCTCCCAGGCAATGCGTGACCGCGTTATGGACCGTTTCCGTGAGCGTTCTATCCAGCTGCTTGTAGCAACGGATGTGGCAGCACGCGGAATCGACGTAGACAACATCACACACGTGATCAACTACAACCTGCCAGACGATATCGAGAACTATACACACCGAAGCGGACGTACAGCCCGTGCAGGTCGTACAGGAAAATCACTCGTGCTCATCAACACACGCGAGCATTACAAGATCAAAGCCATCGAGCGCCAGATCCGCATGGATTTCACGCCGGCCCTGATCCCGGATGCAGCAGAGATCTGCGGAATTCAGCTCAACAAGCTGATCTCCAAAGTGAAAGATATCGAAGTGAAGGAAAATGACATCGCTCCGTACCTTCCGGCTATCATGGCCGATTTCGAAGAGCTTTCCAAGGAAGAGGTGATCAAGAAATTCATCTCGGCCGAATTCAACCGCTTTATCGAATACTACGACCGTGCAGGCGATCTGAACATCGCTTCCGGTAAAGGCGATAAAAAAGGCAGAGACCGTGATCGTGACGATCGTCCGGAAAGAGCAACACGCGGCGAGCGCAGAGATCGTTTCGACGATACCGACAAGACCCGTTTCTTCGTAAACCTTGGTCAGCGCGATGGCCTCAACCCTGGTGGATTGCTCCGTGTGATCTGCGATGCCAGCGGATTGACTTCGGCTTCTATCGGTAAAATCGATGTATTGCAGAACTATTCGTTCTTCGAAACGAACAAAGACCACGAGACAGACGTATTGCGTAAAGTCAACGGTGCCGAATTCGAAGGTCATACCATGAACGTGGAAATCACTTCCAAGCAGCCACCGGCGCGCAGAGGAAGTGGAGGCGGAGGAAACTTCCGTGGACCACGTGAAGGAGGCGGCTTCCGCGAAGGCGGTTTCAAAGGTCGCTCGGAAGGAGGTTTCCGTGAAGGTGGCTTCAAAAGCCGTTCGGAAGGTGGTTTCCGCGGTGGATCTGCTTCCCGTTCCAACGATCGTCCGCCACGCAGAGATGGTAGCTACGGAAAAGATTCTGCCGGAACTGGTGGTGGTTTCCGCAAAAGCAGTGGCACCAGCGAACGTCGTACGTACGGTAAAAAATTCGGATCAAACTATTAAACTAATTAGCAATTATCAATTTCAAAATTATCAAGGCGGTTTTTGAAAAACGAAACCCCTTGATAATTGATAATTACCCAATTTATAATTGAATTAATAACATGGAAATCAGGAACATCGCAATTATCGCACACGTTGACCACGGAAAGACAACACTGGTCGACAAAATGATCGAAGCAGGAGCAGTTGTGAATGAGCGCGAACGCCTTACAGGTGAGCTCATCATGGACAACAACGACCTGGAGCGTGAACGTGGGATCACTATTGTTTCTAAAAACGTATCGGTTACTTACAAAGGAACCAAGATCAATATCATCGACACTCCGGGCCACGCCGATTTCGGTGGGGAAGTGGAGCGCGTATTGAACATGGCCGACGGTGTTTGCCTCCTGGTAGATGCATTCGAAGGACCAATGCCGCAAACGCGTTTCGTACTCGGAAAAGCACTGTCAATGGGAATCAAACCGTTGCTGGTGATCAACAAAGTCGATAAAGAGAACTGTACACCTGATGAGGTACACGAGAAAGTATTCGACCTGATGTTTGAGCTCGATGCCAATGAAGAACAGCTCGAATTCCCGACGATTTACGGCTCGGCTAAGAACGGCTGGATGTCGACAGACTGGAAACAGCCTACGACTTCCATTACGCCGCTGCTCGACCAGATCCTCGACTATTTCCCGCCGCGCGAAATCGAAGAGGGAAATACACAGCTTTTGATCACTTCACTTGATTTCTCTACCTACGTAGGACGTATTGCTATCGGTCGTCTGGCGCGTGGCGTTATCAAGGAAAACATGCCGATCATCCTTTCTAAAAGAGATGGTTCGCAGGAAAAACACCGCATCAAGGAAGTATTCGTATTTGATGGTGTTGAGCGCAGAAAAGTAACGGAAGTTCAGGCAGGAGATATCTGTGCGATCACCGGAATCGAAGGTTTCGAGATCGGCGACTGCATCTGTGATGCCGAGAACCCGGATCCGTTGGCTACGATCTCTATCGACGAGCCGACAATGAGCATGTTGTTCTCCATCAACGATTCACCGTTCTTCGGTAAAGAAGGAAAATTGGTGACATCCCGCCACATCCAGGAGCGTTTGACCAAAGAATTGGAGAAAAACCTCGCCATGCGTGTAACAGATACAGATAAAGCAGATAAGTGGATGGTTGCCGGTCGCGGAGTACTCCATTTGTCGGTACTGATCGAAACTATGCGCCGTGAAGGCTACGAGCTCCAGGTTGGACAGCCGCAGGTAATCCTGAAAGAAATCAACGGACAGAAATGTGAGCCGGTAGAAGAGCTGACCATCGACCTTCCGGAAGAATTCTCCGGAACAGCTGTGGAAGCCGTTACAAAACGCAAAGGCGAAATGACCAATATGGAGCCGAAAGGCGCACGTATGGTGATCCAGTTCATTATTCCTTCCCGCGGTATTATCGGTCTGCGCAACTACCTGTTGACGCAAACAGCCGGTGAAGCGATCATGACACACCGTTTCCTCGAATACCAGCCATACAAAGGCGAAATTCCGGGACGTCAGAACGGTTCATTGATCTCGCTCGAGCAGGGAACTTCCATTCCGTTCTCACTGAACAACCTCCAGGAGCGTGGTAAGTTCTTCA
Source organism: uncultured Flavobacteriales bacterium (assembly GCA_946482515.1). The sequence continues at coordinate 94,754 of CAMLRS010000011.1, forward strand.
TTCACCCGAATGAGAACATCTACGAAGGACAGGTAATCGGTGAAAACTCCCGTGCAGGCGACCTGTGTGTGAACGTAACGAAGACCAAAAAGCTCACCAACATGCGTTCATCCGGCGCCGACGACAAAGTACGTCTGGCTCCACCGAAAGTATTCAGCCTCGAAGAGTGCCTCGAATACATCCAGGACGACGAATACGTAGAAGTAACACCAGGAAACCTGCGCATCCGCAAAATCTTGCTGAAAGAAAACGAGCGCAAGCGTTCAGGGAAATAATTAAGTTAATCCACCTTCCCCCTTTGGAGGGGGATTGAGGGGGAGGAATCTCCCGAATCCTATTAAAATCCTTCGCTCCGGCGGAGGATTTTTTATTTCCAGCTTTTCCGTATCGTCATGGTGACCAAATAATCTGGTGTTGTAAATCAGTTAGGTTAGTATATTTGTTACAATTCAAACAACTAAATGACTTATGAAAACCACCTTTAAATCATCGCTTGTACTAGCCACTATACTATTGGCTTTTTCTTCCTGTAAAAAAGACGACAAGAAGGATTCGGATCAAACCGGCAATCCGATAGTTGCTGAAAGCTTCAACGCTAAAGTCGATGGCGTTACGTTTAACGAAACGATCATTACCGGAATGGAATTCGAAGCGGCTTCCAAAATTATTGTTGGCGGATCGGCCAACAGCTCTTATCCGGCTATCAGCTTTCACATGCCGAATGACATTACTGCCGGAACTTATACGTTCAATGGAACGACCTTACAGGGCTTATATCAGCTCGGTCCGCAGTTAAACGATAGCTATGGGGCAGCTGCCGGAACAGGAACATTGACCATTACTTCACACAACACCGCAACCAACCAGGTTGTAGGAACATTCAGCTTCGTCGCAACGCCGGTTCCGGGAAGTTCAGGTTCGGGGTCCTATAACATCACAGAAGGATCATTTGCCGTTGATTACGATTAAGCGCTGGTTTACCTCTTATTAAAATTCAATGAAATGGTCGGGAGCAATTCCGGCCATTTTTTGTTTTTAAAATCTCGATTTTCCCCGATTTTGTTATTGGATTAAAAATTAATCATATATTTGATTAAAATTCAATCAAATGGTGCTCGGAAACAATTTGAAGCTCCTGCGGAAGCAAAAGAAAAAATCACAGGAGGAAGTAGCTGGTGACCTGGGACTTACGCGTAGCAGCTATTCCGGATATGAGAACGGCATTGCCGAACCGGGACTGGATACTCTGGTAGCGCTGGGAAATTACTATTCCATTCAGCTGAATTTGTTGCTTACCCGTGATCTTTCCACCTGTTCCGAAGCTGAGTGGCAGGTGATCGGCAGTGGTGTTATTGCCGATATCGGCGGCAAGAACCTGCGCGTATTAACAGCAATGGTCGATGCCAACGAAGAAGAGCTGATCGAGCTCATTCCACAGCAGGCGAGAGCAGGGTACACGGCCGGTTATTCCGATCCGGATTACCTGAAAGTATTGCCGACCTTCAGCTTGCCGTTTCTTTCCCGCGACCGCAAATACCGTTCGTTTCCGATTGTCGGCGATTCCATGCCGCCGGTTGACGAAGGCTCCTTCGTTGTAGCCGAGTACATTCAGAACTGGGCGAGCATCCGTAACGGAACACCTTGTATCGTAGTGACCAAAGACGATGGGATTGTTTTCAAGATCGTCAACAACTTTCTCACGACCAGTCAGTCACTGGAATTGTGTTCAACGAACCCGATCTACCAGCCGTATATGGTTCACGTAAACGATGTGCTGGAAGTGTGGAAATTCGTGAATTACATTTCACCTTCCTTACCGGAAATGCGCGTCGACGATCATTCGCTGGCACAATCCATCCAGGCCTTGCAGCGCGAAGTACTCGATTTGAAGCGCAGCCTCAGCTCAACGAATACTTCCCATCCGCGAAACTGATCGTTTCTTCCGTCAGGAGAATTTTTAGCAGCTCTTTCACGCTGGCGTATTGCGTTTCATCGAATCCTTGCAGTAATTCCTGCAAGGTGGAAGGTGTCTTCAATTGTTCCAATACCGTCGTTCGCAGCGAAAGCGTATTTTCTTTCAATCGCTTGCGTTTGCACACATCGCATTGTCCGCAAGGCTCCGTTTCCTGCCCGAAATAACCGATCAGCTGTTGTGAACGACAGGTTTCTTCCGTCACATAACGACGCATGGCTTCCATCCGGTAAAGTGCGCGTTCTTTTCGGCGTAAATACGTTTCCGGTCGCAGCTCGAGGTAATCGTCGGGAAAGCGCTCGTGCAGGAACGTTACCAGCGGATCCGTCGTGCGCCAGTTGATATCGATAATACCGCGTTCTTCGAGAAAACGCAGCTGACGGTCCAGCTCATTCCGGTCAATCTTCAGCCAGCGACACAGTTCGCGCTCATTGATCTCGTAAAACTGATCGAAAATGTTGCTGTAATTGCGACAGAGCAGCGTGATCAGCGGATCGACCGTTGGGTTCGAAAGCTGAAAGCTGTACAAATGCGTATTGTTGATCGTGATTTTCACCCGCGAGCTGTGGAAAGCATCTTCGCTGAAAACGAGATCGCCGTTCATTTCCAAAAGCTTCAGGGAAGGATAAGCCACAGCCAGTGAGAGATTGAATCGTTTGGTGAATTCGGTAAAATCAACGGCATACGTTTCCGCATCGCCCGAACCGATCGCGATCTTCAGGTAATTGCACAAAGCACGGTACACCAGCTTCACTGTTTCAATTTCCGGGAATTGCGCCATCACTTTAGCTTCCAGCTCGTTGAGATCGTTGGGTTCTACGAAGGCAAATGTTCGGGAAAATTGCCCGTCGCGACCGGCACGTCCTGCTTCCTGGAAATACGCTTCCGGGTTGTTGGGCAATTCGTAATGCGCTACAAAACGCACGTTCGGTTTATCGATACCCATTCCGAAGGCATTCGTAGCCACCATGACCGGTGTTTCTTCCGACATCCAGGCCTGGAGCGAAGCGCTGCGCTGTTCGGCATCCATACCGCCGTGGTACATATTCGCCTTGATCTTTTTCGCTTGCAGCAATTGCATGATTTCCTTGACACTCCGGCGCGTCTGACAGTAAACAATGCCTACATGGCCTTTCAACCGATTGCAGAGCGATACGATGGCTTCCGTTTTATTGCCGACCGGAAATACTTCGTAAGTCAGGTTTGGTCGTTCGAACGTCGCTTCGAATATGGTCGGGTTCTGGAGCCGTAGAGTCGTCACAATATCCTCTTTGACTTCGGCTGTTGCAGTGGCGGTTACGGCCATAATCGGGACTTGCGGATGCATCTCACGCAGAACAGCGATCGAACGGTAGGGTGGACGGAAATCGTGGCCCCATTCCGAAATACAGTGCGCTTCGTCGACCACCAGCAAACCGATTTCCATATTTTTCGCGCGTTCCAGGAACAAGCGTGTCTGAACACGTTCCGGTGAAACATACAGGAAATCGAGGCCGCCAAAACGTGCATTGTCGAGTGTGATATCCATTTCCCGGTACGACATGCCGCTTGTGAGCGCTTTGGCCCGAACGCCGCGCTTGACCAATTGCCGCACCTGGTCTTCCATCAAAGCGATCAACGGCGAAACGACAATGCAAATGCCTTCCCGTGCTAATCCCGGAACCTGGAAACAAATCGATTTTCCGCCACCGGTGGGCAGGAGTGCCAGTACATCTTTGCCATAAATAGCCGCGTCGACAATATCCTCCTGCAACGGACGAAAATTGTCATAACCCCATATTTTCTTGAGTAACTCGCGGCTTTTGTCCATAAAAGATTATTCGATGGAAAGCAGGGCGCTTTTGTAAGCAGGATTGATGAATTCCTTCAATTCGCTATAAGGCAAAACGGCCCATTCAGGATCGTCGCAGCTGCGCATATAACGAGCAAAATAAGCGCTGAACTGGAGCCCCGTGTCTGTTATCAAAACGTCGCTGAAGGCCCAGAGTGACGGGTTGTTGTAATTGCAATCTTCTCCTTCATAATATTCCTCATTCTCGCTCTCATCCTCATTCTCATTCTCATTCTCATTCTCATTCTGAAAATAGGCGGGATAAGCAGCTTGCAATGCGCCATTGATGATCGGGCCGAAAGCATTTTCACGGTAAATGGACCATAAAGAGTAGTTATCTTCCTTCGAAACAATGCCTTCAAACTGCAGGATGTCATCTGCGTTGAGTTTCTTCTGGTTTTTCAGGTCCAGGTTGTGAAAATTGGTCGAATAATCCGGGTGTGCACCGCCGCAGTAATAATTGTACCCGATGGCAAACGAAAGAAAATCTTTATTGGCAAACGTGTAGGATACATAGACCGAATACTCGGTTTCGTCTCCGCCATAACTACAGCTGCCGTAATGCGTAAAAGCTTCAATCTGTAAAGCTTCCAGGTAATTGTTCACAAACGTGATCTGATCCATCGGCAATCCTTTCACCACGCGGTACATTTCAATGCCGCTGTGTGTTTCGCGGAACCATTGCAGGCTCACACCATTGATAACAGTAATGGAATCCATGCGCTCGAACTGGGCCAGCGAGCTGCGGTAATAATCCAGGTCATCGAAGTTTTCATCACGTAGATACGGATTGATGGCATACGGATGCTTGACGTCATCTTTGGTAATACGTTCTAAATTTACCGTCAATGTTTTCCCATTAAACGTCCACTTTCCGGTAAAAGAATCGCCTTTGCGGTCGAGTACAAAAAGCTCCTGTTTTTCTTTTTCGTTGAAGCGCGAACCCGCATGAAACGAGAATTTCTTGTCCAGTGTAACACCTTCAAACGGAATATTCAAGCCGGTTTTCGTGTAGAAATAATTGCCGTAGACATTTTCATTGTCTTCGATTTCCAATAGCATCACGATAGGGGATTTACCGACCGTTCCTTTCAGCAAGAGTGTTTCCGACAGGACAGAAAGCGGTGTAAATCCGAGGGAACAAAAGAAAATGAATGCTTTCATTGTAAGCGTGTTTGACGTGGTGATGCTGTGTTTCAAAGATAGCCTTTTCCCCCACATAACAGCTGCTCTCAGGCCTTCTGCCGCGGGATAAATAAATACCCGGGTTATTGATGCCCTCGCTATATTTAGGTATATTCGCACAACAAAACACGTTATGTTACAAACCGTATCTATCAAGGTAACTCCCACTCAGGAGTCTAAGATCAACACTGTTGATTGGGAGAATTTACCATTCGGAAAAGTGTTTTCCGATCACATGCTCGTGATGGATTATAAAGACGGTGCCTGGCAAGATGCAGAGATTGTGCCTTTCGGTCCGATCCCTATGCACCCGGCAATGTCGGCAATCCACTACGGACAATCCATTTTTGAAGGCATGAAAGCCAACAAAACGGCAAATGGCGAGGTATTGATCTTCCGTCCGGATATGAATGCCAAGCGTTTCCGCGAATCCTCCGAGCGCATGTGTATGCCGGTAATCCCGGAAGATATGTTCGTAGAGCTGGTGCGCAAGGTCGTAGAGGTGGAAAGCAACTGGATTCCTTCCCGTGAAGGTTATGCGTTGTATATCCGCCCGTTCCTGTTTGCCACCGACGAATTCATCGGGATCAAGCCGTCTGAAACCTACAAATTCATGATCTTCATGTGTCCTGTAGGAGCTTACTACAACGAGCCGGTGAATGTAAAAATCGAAGAATTCTACACTCGTGCTTCGGAGGGAGGCGTTGGTCGTGCGAAAACCGCCGGAAATTACGGAGCATCACTGTTCCCGGCACGTATCGGACAACAGAAAGGCTATCACCAGCTGCTCTGGACAGACGGTAAAACCCATGAATACGTAGAAGAATCCGGTACGATGAACGTCGTATTTGTGATCAACGGAACACTGGTTACGCCATCTGAAGACAGCGATACGATTCTGCGCGGTGTTACAAAACGCAGCGTGGTCGACCTTGCCAAAGCGTGGGGAATGCCTGTTGAAGAACGTAAAGTAACGGTTCAGGAACTCGTGGAAGCTCACCGCAACGGAACGCTCACAGAAGCATTCGGCGCCGGAACAGCCGCTACCATTGCACATATTGCTAAAATCGGTTACCGCGATGGAGATCTCGTGCTTCCGGCTATCGAAACCAGGACTTTTTCCAAAAGAGTATTGGAACACCTCGATGACCTGAAAACAGGCAAGATCGCCGATACGATGGGCTGGATGCTGAAAGTTTGAATCGATTCTCGACTGAAGACTGAATGACCGGCGACTGAAGACTGTATCATTTATGGAATTTTGATCCGGACATCATCTGAAAGGAAATCCATGGTCATGAAACAGTTCTGTAGTATCGTTTTCCTGGTGTTGTGGGGAAGTTTTTCTCACGCACAGCTCACTGTGAAAGTTGTCACCATGGATCGTTCCACGCGTGATCCTGTTCACCGCGTCGATATTGCGCTCAGCGGATCGGTGACAGCGAATGCGCTTACCAATAAGAACGGTATTGCCTGCTTCAAAGTCGCTTCGGGAGATAGCATCACCATCAATTGCGAACACCTGGCTTATGCTTCGGAAACGCGCGACCTGGTTGCAAAAGGAAAGCCGCAGGATACGATTACCGTTACGGTTTTTCTGCGTTTTGTGAAAACACAAAACCTGAACGAATTCGTTGTGTATCCCAAAGGCGTTCCGCGTCCGGTGTTTAAATCCGAGCGTGTTTCTGTAGATGATTTCGAGTTTCTTCCCGATGGAAAAATGGTCTTGCTGACGTATGCGCGCACCAAGAAAAAAGGAACCGAGCTATGTTTGTATGATGGCGAAAAGGTCGTAGGCGAGATCAACCTGAAAGAACCAGGAAATGAACTGATTCGCGACTTCCGGGGCAATCCGCACGTGGTAACGAACACCAGTGTTTACGGACTTACAGCCGAAGACGGCACGATGTACATCGGCGAGCTGGCCAAGGACTACTATATGTCTTACATCGCGCCGATTGTAGATACGACGATCAGCAAATACTTTTTCTCCAATTACAATCCCAGCTACCCGGCGTTTGAATATTACACCTTCGGAATGGCCGATTCTGCTTACCGGAAGATCGCCAATATCGAAGATGAGCTAATGATGGAGTTGTACCGTTCCGAATACAAATGGGTGGACGTTCGCACCAAGCTGTGGGCGAAGGAAATGGAGCACGAAACAGGCATCGATGCAGAAATCTGGGTTGGTGCGAATTACTTTACGCAGTCGGTTTATTACAAGGAATTGTATGCACCGTTGTTTGAGCGCAATGACACCGTTTTCGTGTTCGATCACTACAAAAACCTGCTGTTCAGCTTCGATCGGGAAGGTGATGTGCTCGACAGCGTTCCGATCTTTTACCACTTACAGCCGAAACAGACGGGCTGGCAGAAATTGCTTATCCAGGACCAGCTCACAGGACAGGTATATTCGGTTTACGAAAGCACCGGACAAATGACGCTGCGTCGTATCGATCTGGCTACGGGCGAATTGAAAGAAACGATTCCGTTGTATTACAAATACCCGGATAAGATCCTCATTCGTGGCAATCGCGTGTACTATACGTATCGTGAATTCGAAACAGCTCAGAAGAAATACCTGTATGAAGAAAAGCTGCCCTTCGATTTTCCCGAAGCCGGCATGCTCAACGGCGATCCTGTCACCCAGCAGTAAAATCCCTTCTCACAAAAACTCTGCGCCCTCTACGAGAAAACCTCAGTGTTCCGTGGTTATAAAAGGCAAATGGAGCAAAGACAGGCGTCCTCACTCCATTCACTAATCAACCTAACCTAACCACCTAAATCGGTACGAAGGTAGGAATAATAACCTGTGCAGGTATAACGGCTGTAACCATTTTGACATTTTTTGGGAAGCGGCGACTGAAGACTGAGGACAGTAGACGGGAAACTCATCAACCCAAAAACTCGCCAGCTCACAAACTCAGTAACTCGTTAACTCACCAACCGCTTCCTACCCATAGGCCCTTCGCAAAACAACAAATCCAAAATCGAAACATTGGGAATAAAAGCGGAATCGCCGAAATATACTTGTGTGTAAGGCTGAACGATAAATCCGGGAGCTTGTTCGGAGTCGAAATCCACTGAGCGGAAATCATTCGAAGGATAGGAGGGATGGTAGTCTTCCGTGAACGAAAAGGCAACTTCCAGTCCGAAACAATCGAGCAGCCATTGTGTGAGCTGCAAATTGTAACGAATCAGCGAGCGCTCATCGGAATAGATCCAGTTATAGACTTCGGTTGCGTAATGATCGAAATACGGAGCAGAAGCGTAAGCACTCTGAATGGCACGCCAATGGTCTTTTCGCCAGTCGGCATGATCGGAAACAAGTATAGCTGATGTAAGTGTTTTGGAACCGTTGGGTTTTTCCACGGGAACGGACAAACGTGTTCTTCCCTGCGGTGTAACGATCGTACAGCGGTTACGGAACGTCTGTTTCGGAAAATGGTCACAGATTTCGATAACGGCTTCCGTACAACGCGCCAGCTGCTGAAAGTAGGCAACGCTCCCGAAATAAGCCGTCGGAAAAATGCCCGTCATCAGTTGATGGCCTTGAACACGCGGTCCCAGCGGATTCCGGTGTAGGCACTTTTGGAGAACCAGACGATAGAAGCACGTCCAACGATATGATCTTCCGGCACAAAGCCCCAAACGCGCGAATCGGCCGAGTTGTAACGGTTATCACCCATCATCCAGTAATAATTCATGGCGAAGGTGTACGTTGCCGCTTTTTTGCCATCGATCAGGAAGCCATTAGCTGTTTCCTGGAGCTTATGACCTTCGTAAGCCGTAATGATACGACGATACCACGCAATGTTTCCCTTAGTGAGCTTCACCGTTGTGCCTTTCCTCGGAACCTGGAATTTCATGAAATCTGAAACCGTGTTGTTGATTTCCGGATCATTCGGGAAATTGCGCAGGTTGTTCATCCGGTTAAAGTTCGTTACAGCCGTTGTTGTATCGGAATACTGACGCTCGATGTATAATTCAAATTTCGCTTTCGGGAAACTGCGTTTCATGCGTTCCAGTTTCTCCTGTGTCAGGAAAATCGTTACAAGCTCGCCATTGTTGTTGACAATGTAATCGTTTTCAACGCGGTGCAATCCAAATCCACCTTCGTCTTCGCTCGCTTCAAGTTTAGCCAGTCTGATGTCGGAACCTCCTGTTACATCATAGCGCAGGTTTTGTCCCGGTGCTTTGAATGCTTTTTGTCCGTTGATATACAAAACAGATGCTTTGATCTCGATCCAGTCTCCCGGAATCCCAACGCAGCGTTTGATGTAGTTCTCGCGCTTGTCGACAGGGCGAGGAATGAGTCCGTAGTGTTTGACCGGATTCTGAGGGCTGCGGCAATAAGCAATGTGATCTTCAGCCAGCGATTTGCGCGCAATACTTTTCCAGTAGGCAATATTCTTCAGGAATTCGCCAAACAGGTAATCGTTCAGGTCGTTGCCGGCTTGTTCGTCAATAGCAGCCTTCATGTTGCTGATCTCAACGTCTGTTTTTCCTTGTTTTTTCAGCGCATCCACCAAACCATTCCGGATTTCGGTCTGCTTCGCCATGATGGCCGATTGTTTTTGACTCAAATCCTGCTGGAAAAAGAAAAACGCTTCATCCGTGAGAAGGCCATGGTAATCGTGTCCCATCAAGCCATCCGGCACGCGCGGATCGTAAACGGATGTATCGCCGGCGGGGAAGTTAAACACCACCACATCGTTGCGATTCAGGCTCCCGAATCCCGGTAAACGCAGGTAATTACTGGTTTCCAAAGTCGAGTAGGAGCGGATGTTCAGCCACGGAATGGTATTGTGTACCAATGGGAACGAAAGCGGTGTTACCGGAACTTTCGGTCCGTAAGCAAGCTTGTTCACAAACAGGAAATCGCCCACCAGCAAGGTTTTTTCCATCGAGCCTGTCGGAATCTGGAACGGTTCGAACACATAGGTACGAATGATGCTCGCGGCTACGAGGGCAAACAGGATGGAATCGCCCCATTCCTTGAACTTGGATTTTTTTCCCGGTTTGTTGGAACGAAAGCTCAATACCATGGCAATGGCGTGGCCCAATACCGGAAGCGAAAGGAACAAAACTGCATGATCACCATTGGCGCGCGCATGGATTTCCTTTGGATTCGCCCAGTTGGTGTCAGGAACCGCGTGGATTTTCTGATCGTTGGCAATTTTCCAGAGAATGATGTAGGGGAAGAAAATACCTTGCAGCGTATCGCCGAGGGTAAAGAACCCGAAACGACGGATATAGCTCACGTTGGCCACCATCCACATAATGATATGGACACCCGGAAAGATCATCAGGATCGACCACCATGGTCTGTGCGATCCGGCTTTGAATACCACATGATAATTCAGGCCCGGAACAAAAGCTTTCCAGCCCGGCTGACCGATGCGTTCGAAGCTTTTCCACCACATGGAAAGAACAGGGTGAATGATCAGGAGGAAAATATAGAAATAGAGTGCGTTCATAGCATTAGATTGCGAGTACGTCGCGCATGGTGAAAAGTCCTTTTTTGGCCTTCAGGAATTCGGCAGCAACTACCGCTCCCAAAGCAAACCCTTTCCGGTTGTGCGCTTCATGGGTTAATGTCAATGTATCAATTTCCGAAGAATAGCGGATCTCGTGTGTTCCCGGAACATCCGGTTCGCGAATGGCCGTAATCTTCAGTGCTCCCGGTGCAACAGGCGCGCTTTCATCAACGCAGTCCCAGGAAGTATATTGCCGGTGTTGAGAAATGATTCCCTCGGCAAGCGTAACCGCAGTCCCGCTCGGCGCATCCAGTTTTTGAAGATGATGGATTTCTTCGATGGAAGCAGTGTAATCGGCTTGCGGCGACATCAGTCGTGCGAGCTCTTCGTTGAGGCGGAACAGGATGTTTACCCCGATGCTGAAGTTGGAAGCATGCAGCAGGGAACCGTTATGCTGTTCAACAAGCTGCTTCACCTGTGACAAGTGTTCCTGCCACGCTGTTGTTCCCACTACAACAGGAACGTTTTGTTCCAGGCAAGCCTGCATGTGTTTCATTGCCAGGGATGGCTGCGAAAATTCGATCGCAACGTCGGCGGCTGACAGATCTGTGTTTTCAATGGGCTGCTGCGAATTCACCTTGTAAACAATGGTGTGTCCGCGTTCCAGGGCGATTGCTTCAATCGCTTTTCCCATTTTTCCGTATCCTATCAGTCCGATTTTCATAATTGCGAACAAAAATAAACAAACTCTAAAGTCGTGGTGGTTTTGAATGAAAATTAAGCCGGACGCTCACACCAGGTGTGTAACCGGCCATAACCGCAGGATGAAACGAAAGACTCAGATCCTCGCTGATGTCGAAATTCACAAAATGTGCTTCGACGCCTGCATCAACTACGTTCAGCAAATACACAAGCCCGAAACCGATGATGCACAGATCGCGGTTATTTCGTGCCGACGTAAACAAGGTCAGCAAGCCGGCGTCATCGTATTGAGCGTATTCCTCGCTGGGAGGTTCGTTCTTCTGCCGGTTTTCATACTCGAGCTTCAGCTCGTTTTTCAGCTGGTTGTTCTTGATCATGAAATACCCTGTGGCGCCCAGTCCCGCGTAGATCAGCGGTACTTTCCAATAAGCTTTTTTACGGCCTTTTGGCATCGCGATGTGATTGTAGATCTGTCCGGCGCCTGGAACTACAGCGGAGAAAATAACGGCTTTCTTCACCGAATGGACGTTCGTATCTGCTACCACTGCGGTGGAATCTGCCTGGGAAAACCCGGAACAGGTACACAACAGGAAGCAAATCAGGACGAACGGCCGCATAGCTGCGTTATTTGTTCAGCAACTCGATAATGCGGTTCAGGTCGACTTCAGAAGAGAAGTTGATCACGATCTTCCCATTGCCCTGGTTGCTTTTCTTGATCTCTACCTTGGAAGAAATGCGATCGCTCAGGTGCAAACGAAATACTTCTTGTGCAGAGCTGATGGTAGCTGAAGGAACGGGTTTTACGGCTGAAGGCTCAGCTGCCTGGCGCGATTCGCCTGTACGGATCAGCTCTTCGATCTCGCGAACGGAAAGCTGGAAGTCGATGATCTGACGATAGAGCTCCAATTGACGCTTTTCTTCACCTGCGGAAACCAATGCACGGGCATGTCCCATGGAAATCAGGTTGTCGCGAACGCCCAGCTGGATTTCAGCAGGCAGTTTCAGCAAACGCAGCAGGTTGGTAATGCTGGAACGGCTTTTGGCAATTTTCTGGCTCAGCTGATCCTGTGTGAGGTTGCACTCATCGATCAGGCGCTGGTACGACAAAGCGACTTCGATCGCATTCAGGTCCTCGCGCTGGATGTTTTCCACGAGTGCCATTTCCAGCATCGTCTGGTCGTTGGCAACGCGCACATAGGCAGGCACTTCTTTTAATCCGGCCATCTGCGAAGCCCTGAAGCGGCGCTCACCGGAGATCAGCTGGTATTTATCACGTCCGAGCTTGCGAACGGTCAGCGGCTGAATGATACCGTGCACGCTGATGGATTCACTCAATTCACGTAGCGCTTCCTTTTCGAAATTGGAACGCGGGTTGAACGGGTTGGCTTCGATCGAAGTGATCGGAAGCAACATTACACCACCTGTAATTTCTACGGTTTGTGTAGTAGTGATATCCGTAGCAGCATTGTCGAGCAAGGCGCCCAGACCTCTGCCCAACGCAGCACGTTTTTTAGGATTGGAAGTCATTGTCTACCTGAAATTGTTTATCGTTATTGGCGATTTTCGTACGGTTATTGCGTTGCAATATTTCGCGCGCAAAATTAAGGTAATTGATCGAACCTTTGCTTGTCGCATCGTGCATAACGATCGTTTCACCAAAGCTAGGAGCCTCACCGAGCTTGGTATTGCGGTGGATCACCGTGTCGAATACCAGGTCCTGGAAATGCGTTTTAACTTCATCTACCACCTGGTTGGCCAGGCGCAGACGCGTATCGTACATCGTGAGGACGATGCCTTCGATCTCCAGTGACGGATTGAGGCGGCCCTGAACGATTTTAATCGTGTTGAGCAATTTCCCCAGTCCTTCGAGTGCAAAGTATTCACATTGAACCGGAACCATAACGGAATCGGCTGCTGTTAGCGCGTTTACGGTAATCAAACCGAGTGAAGGCGAGCAGTCGATGATGATGAAATCATAGTCGTCGCGGATTTTATCCAGCGCCTGCTTGAGCATATGCTCCCTGTTCGGCAGATTGATCATTTCGAGCTCAGCACCAACAAGGTCGATATGCGAAGGTAAAATGTCGAGATTCGGATTGTCGGTACTGATGATCAGCTCCGACGGATGCGTATCGTTGATCAGGCAATCGTAGATATTGCGCGTGTTTTTAGGATCCAGACCAACGCCTGAAGTGGCATTTGCCTGCGGATCGGCATCCACGATCAGTGTCTTGTATTCCAGCACACCGAAACAACCTCCCAGGTTAATGGCGGTTGTCGTTTTTCCAACGCCCCCTTTCTGATTCGCTATTGCGATTATTTTACCCATTCTTTTCTTTGGAAAAAATTTTGGTTAAAGATACGTTTTCCTGCCAACGTATCATCGTGTCGGACGCAGGTTATTTATCAACGAAAGTGGTGTTAATAGTCTGTTGACAGCGCAGCGGAAGATTCAGATTTCCTCCATGGAAAAGCCCGAGTAGGAGGAAGCGTTCTGGTCCTGCTTGTTGTTTTGCTGCAATTCCCGTGCTTTATCAATGGTTTCCTGAAGGGTTGCAAGGAATTTGTCGAAATCTTCTTTGTAGAGAAACAGCTTGTGCTTTTGATAACTGTCGCGCCCGTTTTCCGAAACTTTCTTGCTTTCAGTGAGCGTGATGTAGTAATCTTTGCCACGCGTTGACTTAATATCGAAAAAATAGGTGCGTTTGCCTGCTTTTACAGATTTGGAAAATAAGTCCTCCGTATGATCCGGTTCCATGAGTCAGCGATTATTAATTGATTCGGTAGCAGACAACTAGTCTGCCGACAAATATCCTGCATTTTTTGCAAAGTTGAACGAAAAAAGAGGTGATAATGCAAGCGGAAATTCGTGAATGGCGATTATCAGAGAGGGCTTGCCGGAAATGGATAAACCGTGTGCAACGGTTCGTTAATATTGTTTTAACGCAAAGAAAAACAGGGAATGTAGGCTGGAAGAGCCGTTAAGCGCGATTCTGGAAAAAAAACTAACGGGGCTTTAACATGGCATTAACGGTGTTTTTTCTTCGTTTTTCCACCGGTAATGATTGATTCTCCGGGTTTCGGCTCTTTCTTATGACGCTTCTTCTGGTTGTATTTATCCAGTGCCGTCGTACCGCCTTCGTTTTTGCCTTTTGGATCGGTTTTCGTTTCACTTCCGCCTTCCGTTGTCACAGCCACGTGTACTTCCTTACCGCCCGGAGCTCCTTCGCTGGTAGGGTCTTCCCAGGTGTTTTTCACTTCTTCCTCTTCCAGCTCGCCGGTTTTTGGATCAAGGTGGTGCATTTTCACCGTTTCGCTGTCTTTGTTCAGCCCGATCACATCTTCAACCAACACCCATTTCGTGCCCTGGAATTCGAGGGCATCGTACGACATATCCGGAACGTAATACTCGTAAAAGCCTTCCAGATTCGGGCTTTCGGGTGATAAATGGTCGAACAGGATGCGTTGCTGATCGTCTTCCCAACGAAGCGACATCACGGCCTTTTCAGAATGCTCGAAATACACACGTTTACGTGTCGTGCTACCTATTTTGAACATTGCAGCGCCGAATTTGACACCGTTTCCGCTAAAGCTCAGCACATCGACCAGCTTCATGCTGCTCATCGCTGTGTGACCGTCCCAGCCCAGCAGGGTGTAATACGTTTTGTTGCTTTTCTCGACCGGAATAATCTTGTAATACAGCGCACCGTACCAGTTTTCGCCGGTAAGCACCTCGTCGGTCTTGTATTCCAGCATATACGAATTGTCCGTCAGCTCGAAAACTTCGTGTTCTTTGTTCGGATTTTCCTTGTGCAGGATAAAACCACCGTAAACCTGCGATTGATCGGTTTGTTCAACGTTCCAGGTGATCACGCGGACTTTATTATCCGGGCTGTTGATCACACCCAGTGTTTTCAATTGGGAAAACGGGTAAGCAAAGGCTTCGGGATCGAGCAAAGCGATTTTCAGGGCAGAACGAAACAATTCATTGCGCTCCGTTTTGAGCTCATCGGAAGTCGATGCACGCAGGGAATCCAGCAGCACGACAAGATCGGCCTCACGTTCCTGCAAAGAGGTTTGTGCAAGGGAAACACTTGCTGAAAGCAAAAAGAGGATACCGGTAATGACGAGCTTCATGCGCTTACAACGGTTTTAAGGAGATTCGTTACAAGAAACGAACCAGAGTAAATCAGAGGTGCATGAAATCCTTCTTCGCGAGGAGCTCATCATCCGATTCACGGAAATCCGGATCGTCGACACAGCAGTCAACCGGGCAAACGGCAGCGCATTGCGGCTCATCGTGAAAACCAACACACTCTGTACATTTATCCGTGACGATGTAATAAACGTCCATATCTTTTGGCTCAAACGCTTCGTCGGCTTCAACATCTTCACCGTTCAGCGTGTGGATCATACCTGTTAAAGACGTACCGTCGGAATAGCGCCACTCAGCACCTCCTTCGTAGATGGCAGTGTTCGGGCATTCCGGTTCGCATGCACCGCAGTTGATGCATTCGTCTGTAATCATGATAGCCATAACTAAATCTCCAATTTTTTTCGGTTACAAATATAACATGCTTTGCGTTAATTACGCGTAGGAGGAGTGTAATGTTTCAGTTTTCGACAGCGAAATTACGATTTAAAATCAATTAAATAGATAGGATTTATAGATTAGTATTTTGCCCTCCGAAAATGCAACAAATGCTTTTCGAGGTAATTATTCAGAAGAAAGCCTGTAATTTTGCAGCGTGGAAAGAGCAATTATTACCGGAATACTGGCCCGATTGGGCAACCTGTTCACTTTATTGGCTGAAGGACAATCCTGGCCGGGCTTTTCGAGCGGTCTCACGGAAGAAGAATACGATTCTTTACAGCTGCTGATTCGCAAGGAACAGATCCACAATCCGTGGTTTACCGAAACATCCATTCGTTTTGCACTGGGCTCGTTGGGAGCAATGCTCGACGAAAAGGCGCTCCATGAATGGGCATCTGGATATTCGTATTCCGACCGGCCAAAGCGTGTGGCGATCATCATGGCCGGAAATATTCCACTCGTTGGTTTTCACGATTTCGTGTGTGTGTTGCTTTCAGGAAATACAGCTGTTTGCAAGCTCAGCTCCGATGATTTGCGATTGCTACCGGCTTTTGTCCAGGTGCTTACGAAATGGGAGCCGGCTATTGCTGAACGTATCGTGCTGGCGGCCGGACCAATCAAACAACTGGATGCCGTGCTTGCTACCGGTAGTGATAATTCCGCTGGTTATTTCCATGAATACTTTGGAAAATACCCGCACATCTTCCGCAAAAACAGGACATCGGTCGCTGTGCTCGATGGAACGGAAACACCTGAAGAGCTGCGATTGCTCGGCGATGACCTGTTCCGGTTCTTTGGATTGGGCTGTCGCAACGTTTCCAAGATCTTCCTGCCCGAATCCTTCGACGGCAATCGCGTGTTTGAAGCCATTGTAGGCTACGGCGAGGTCATCAATCACCACAAATACGCCAATAATTACGATTACAACCGGACCGTTTACCTGATGAACAGCATTCCGTTCCTCGATAACAACTTCGCGCTGTTCAGGGAAGACGAAGGTCTGTTTTCACCCTTATCGGTCTTCTTCACACAGCGTTACAAGAAGAAGGAAGAAGTAGCGGATTTCCTTACCCGTCACGCCGATTCCATCCAGGCGGTTGTGGGCCACGGCTACCTGCCATTCGGAACAGCTCAGCAGCCCGCCCTCGACGATTACGCCGACGGAGTAGACACCATGGCGTGGCTGGCTACATTATAGTTTTTAAAACCATTTTCATCAGGGACAAACTAGGATTGCATTTTATGCAATCCTTAGTGAGAATTCGCAAAAAATAATCCGCCAGTTCATCATTCGTGGATTCGTGGGGAAAAACAAGACACAGCGCGTCATGTGTTTTGAATCTCAGAATTAGCTTTCTATGGTTATCAACAATTTTCTTGGAGTTATTGACATTTTTTGTAACAATTGTTGATAACCTGCGTAATGGAGCACATCAAACAATGTGAAGCCATGCGATTTGCTACCCTTACATGCGGACTTCTGCTGACAACGATTGTTTCGGCTGCCGACAAAATGATCTCCCAGGACGAATATGTTTCATCCTGGCAAACCGTTGCCGTTGCACAAATGCAGGCATACAAGATCCCGGCGAGTATTACGCTTGCCCAGGGCATTCTGGAAAGCGGGAACGGAAATTCAGACCTGGCGCGCAAAGCCAACAATCATTTCGGGATCAAATGCCACGACTGGCAGGGCGAGAAAGTGTACATGGACGACGACGCTAAAAACGAGTGTTTCCGCAAATACACTTCAGCCGATGAATCGTACAAAGACCACAGTCTGTTCCTCACAGGTCGTACGCGCTATGCCAAGCTGTTCACACTCGAAATCACCGATTACAAAGCATGGGCGAAAGGTTTGAAAGAAGCTGGTTATGCCACGAACCCAAAATATCCGGATCAACTGGTCGAGATCATTGAGCGTTTGAAGCTGCACCGTTTTGACGGCGGCGTAGTCGATAATGTGAACGGCTCAGACATGCTTGCAGAAGAGATCGACAAGGAAAAAACACCCTCTTCCAATGCTTCAACGGTGGCTGCTTACCAAATGCATACCGTTAAAATGAACAAAAATAAGCTGCGTTATGTCGTTGCCCGCAAAGGCGACACCTTCTACAAAATCGCGCAGGAATTCCAGATGGGGATGTGGCAGTTGTATAAGTACAACGACTTCGGTCCGAAGAAAGACCTGCTGGAAGAAGGTGACATCGTTTACCTGCAGCCAAAGCGCAGAAGATCGAAAATCAAGGGCGATGTTTACACAGCCGAGAAGAATATTACAGTGACTCAAATATCACAATCACAGGGAATTAAAATTGAATCCCTGATGGAAATGAACAATCTTTCATCTGCGGATGAAATTGTCCGGAAAGGGCAAAAAATCCTTCTTCGCTAGGTAGCACAGAAGTAGAATTGTTGTTGTTTGTGAAAAGCCGTTCCGGGTTCGGGATGGCTTTTTTGATTTCCGGTTTTCCATACAAGCCTTTAATTACATAGGAATTCAATAGTATAATCCTTATTCTATCTGTGAACTCTACTATTTGTCCGCTATTTGTCCCGTTAACTTCCGTGTGAAAGAGATTAGGAATAAAAGAAAGTTTCGTTACATTTGAATTCAAACTGTGTAATTATGAAACCCTCTAACGAGCTATTCAAGCTGATCAAATCGCTGACCAAGTCTGAAAAGCGCTTTTTCAAGCTTTCTTCGGCTTTGCAGGCAGGTGATAAGAATTACCTGAAAATTTTCGATTACATAGAAGCGCAGGATCAATACGATGAAAATGCGCTGAAAGCCACGTTTGCGAATGAAGTGTTCATCAAGCACTTACCTTCCGAAAAGAACCATCTCTACAGGTTGATACTGAAAAGCTTACGTGTGTATTACAGTGAGCAGTCGGCTTCGAGTATCCTGAAACAGGAGCTCAAGAATGTTGAAGTACTCTATAATAAGGCGCTTTACCGTGAATGCGAGAAATTCGTGCAGCGGGCCAAAGTCATTGCACGCGAAAACGAAGAGTTTTATTACTGGTATGAGCTGATCCACTGGGAGAAGCGTTTGCTCGAGTCTGCCTATGAAGAAGGGGAGTTCACCCGCGATCTCGATGAGCTGGTGGCCGAAGAAGAAGATGTGATCGCCAAATTGCGCAACCTCGCTGAGTACCAGGTGATTTATTCCAAAATCAACCTGATTTTTCGGAGTGGAGGCTTTACCCGTAATGAGCAGGAGCGCAAGATCGTGGAAGATATTGCCGATTACCACCTGATCAAAGGAAAGAACACGGCACTTTCTACCCGCGCTTCTTCGATGTGCTATTACATCAAAGGATTGTGTGCGGCTACGCAGCGGAATTACGAAGAAAGCTTCCAGTTCTTTAACCGTACGCGCGATATTCTCGATAACAACCCGAAAATCAAGGAAGACCTGAGTCAGCGCTATGTGGCCACGCTGAGCCACTTGCTGCGCTGCCATATCGACAACCGTCAGTTTGATGAAAGCGAGCGCATGATCCAGGAGCTGCGTGCATTGGAAGGAAAGAAAGGATTCAATTCCACCGATATTTCCCTGCGTATTTTCACGATTTCATACAACCTGGAATTCTCGTTGCGTCATGCTATCGGTGATTTCCGCAAGGCCGAGTCATTGATTCCGACCATCGAACAGAACGAAGCCGAGCTGGGCGATAAGATTTCGAAGGAACAAACCGTTTTATTCCAGTACAATAAAGCGTACACTTATTTCGGAAACGGCGATTACAAAAAAGCATTGTCGACGCTCAACAGCGTACTGAACGATAACGAGCAGAAGCTGCGCCAGGATATTTACAGCTTTGCGCGCATTTTCAACCTGATCATTCATTTCGAGCTGGAGAATTACGAATTCCTGGAATATGTGATCAAATCCACGAATCGCTACTTGTCAAAGCACGACCGCGATTACGAGATTGAAAACGCCGTGATCCGTCACATCCGCAAGCTGTCGAAATCATCGGGTAGCGCCCAGCGACTGGAGATCCTTGAAAAGATGAAAACAGAGATCGATGCGTTGATGAAAGACCAGCAGGAACGCATCATCCTGGAATATTTCCACTTACCGGCCTGGATCGACAGCAAAATTCAGCGCATCGACTTCCCGGAATCCATCCGACAGTACGTAAAGCAGGACGCAATATAACTTTTGTGTAGTCCCGATGCAATCGGGATGCTTTCAACTACGCTAGTACGTCAATCCGCCGTGGCGGATGCCTTTTTGTGGTGAAATCCCGGCAATGCATCATGTTCTTAGAACTTCACCTGCGCATTCACAACGATGTAGAGCGTATTGCTGTTGATATTCGCCGAGCTTCCCGGGAAAGCCACGTAATTGCGCGTTTGTGTCAATGTTTTTACCGCTGCGTCTATCGTCCAGTTGTTGAAACGGGCACCTAAACCTCCGGAATAGCTCATATCGGGTTTACTGTCGACATCGATCAGGTTTTTATCGCCTTTCGGGAAGATGCCCACGCCGGCACGGATAAAGTAGTTGGTAAACAATACCAATTCGCCGCCAATACGTGTGTTGAACACTTCCTTAAATCGTTCATCGGCTGCCTGGTTTTCCAGTTGATAGTCATAAGGAGCGTAGGCATCGTCTTTGGTGCTTTTGAAATGCGCCCACTTGTAATCGAGGTATTCCACATCTACGTTGATACAGCCCATTGTACCGAATACATAAGCAAATGAACCGACGAATCGGGCAGGAGTCCGCATACGGTATTTATAATTGGCCGATGGAACCAGCTCGGCCGGCACTTCCAGCGTTCCAACATCGTGGGTGGCGGTCATGTTGGCATCCCAGTTATCGGTCAGCTCGAAAAACGTCGGTGTGTGTACAGCAAGTCCCAGTCGAAGTGCTTCTACAGGCAGATAAATCACCCCAACTTTCAGGTTGGTTCCCGAACCGCTTGTTTTCAGATTATACTTATAATCGAAGCTGCGCAGGCTCACGCCAACGGTATCGATCAATTCTTCGTGGTGAAGGGTGTTCTCAACGTACCGCAAAAACTGGAAGCCGAGGTTTGCCCCGATATACAGCTTATTCAGATAATTGGCGCTGTAGGAAAGGTGAAGCTCACCGATTCCGCCACGGGTTGTGACAGTACGTGTATGCAGCATGTCGCCGGCGGTCAGTCGTGGAGCATACGTCTGGCTTCCGTCATCGTAATCGATCGCATAGGTTTCATATGCCAGCGAAGTGGAGAAGGGGAAGTAAGTCGCCAGATCTGCCGGTGCAACGCCTTCTGCCTGTGTACAAAAGCCGTCGAGCAGTGATTCGAATTGCTGGCCGGTATATTTGAATTCGTTCCCGAAATTGGCCACGCTGTTATAG
Organism: uncultured Flavobacteriales bacterium; assembly: GCA_946482515.1. The sequence continues at coordinate 115,886 of CAMLRS010000011.1, forward strand.
CCGAATCCCAGCTGCTGGTATAAGAAACCGCCGCGGCTGTTGGAAAGATCGGATGTCAATACCAGTCCAACGGCTGCAAGGCGCATTTTGTAGTCGTTTTGACGGGTATCTTGTCCCTGGAATGTCGTGTTGTTGGACAAGCTCAGGGAGCTGAGTCCGAATGTGAACTGACTGGAAGAATACCGGGCGAAACCGGCAGGATTGATGCGGGCTGAGCCGATCTCAGCACCCAAAGCTCCAAAGGCGCCGCCCATTCCTTCGAAACGGGCTGTTCCTTCATTAAAGGTGTTGGAAAAACGGTACAGGTCCACTTCGGTTTGTGCCCACACAGAAAGTGAACAACCCGTGAACAATAGGGAGGCAAAAAGGGATCTCATAGATTATGGTCGACCGGGTTTGCTAACAGAACCACCACCTGAAGAGCCCGAAGAACGGGAGCTTCCGCCTGAAGAGCCGGAGCCACCGGAATTACCCGATGAGCGCGATGGTGTAATGGTTGCTGGTGTCCGTGAATTGGAATTACCGTTCGAAACGCCTGATCTGCCCGGAGAAACTGTTCTTCCCGGTGTGGAAGGCGCTGATTCGCGACGATTGACCGTAGGACGAACAGGTGCCGGATTGGTTCTTCCTGTATTCGGTGTAACCGTTGTACCACTGGATCGTGAAACAGGGGCATTGGTTACGCGTCCCTGGGTATGACCAACAGTTGTGGTGGTAGAAACCGGTCGTGCTGTTACAGGACGTTCCGCTGCTGCTGTTCGTCCCGGACGTGTTCCCTGAGTACTACCTGCGTTGCCAACCTGGCCGGAGCGTAATGCAGCGCCCGAACGTGAGCTTACACCACCCATTCCGGATATAGCACCGCGCGGACCGCTGAGATGCAATCCCGGTGACTGGTGAACGACTCCGCCACCACCACCGTAATAGGGATAACCGCCATAATAAGGATAACCGCCATAATAAGGATAACCGTAGCCATAACCACCGTAAGGATTATAATAAGGGTGATAAGGATTGTAATAACCGTACGGATCGTAATAGCCGTAATAACCATAAGGATTGTAGAACGGATCATAGAATCCCCAAGGATTGTTGAAACCACCGTAATAAGGATTGCCCCAGCCCATGTAGAAGCTGTTGCCCCAACCCGGACGGTTACCGAATGTCTGCGCATAACCAAAAGAAGGATCCATCATGCCCCACATCATCTGCTGACGGTAGAAATCGTTGTAATAGCGATTCTGACGGTTCTGCATCTGTCGGTTGTGAACAAACGTGTTGTAATCTGTTTCATCGGAGATATCCGTATCAACAGGCAATTCAGCCACCTTCATAACGTACACATCATCATCGACGAAATTCTGACTGGTCATACACCCGGTGAGTACCGTGCTTCCGATCAATCCTGCTGCTATAAGATGTTTAAAGGCCATGACTGAAAATTTACAACTTAAAGATAGGGGAAATTTCTAACTTTACCCTGAATTTTACGGTAAATTAACTAGCAAAAAATGGGCCAAAAATACGCGACAAGGGAGGAGGATTACTCCAGATGGTACAATGAATTAATAGCCAGGGCAGATCTCGCTGAAAACTCCGGTGTACGGGGTTGTATGGTGATCAAACCCTACGGTTATGCCATTTGGGAAAAGATCCAGGCACAACTGGATAAGATGTTCAAGGAAACCGGACATCAGAACGCTTATTTCCCGCTGTTCGTGCCCAAAAGCCTGTTTGAGGCGGAAGAAAAGAACGCCGAAGGTTTTGCCAAAGAATGTGCGGTTGTAACGCATTATCGTCTGAAAACCGATCCGAACGACAAAACGAAGCTGATCGTAGATCCGGATGCGAAGCTTGAAGAAGAGCTCATCGTTCGTCCGACTAGTGAAGCCATTATCTGGAATACGTACAAAGGCTGGATTCAGTCGTACCGTGATTTGCCTATCCTGATTAACCAGTGGGCGAATGTGGTGCGCTGGGAAATGCGTACGCGCTTGTTCCTCCGTACAGCCGAATTCCTCTGGCAGGAAGGCCATACGGCGCATGCTACAAAAGATGAAGCTGTTGCCGAAGCAGAGCAAATGCTCGATGTATACACGACGTTTGCCAACGAGTTCATGGCCATGCCAGTGATTCGCGGCCGCAAATCCGAAAGTGAGCGCTTTGCAGGTGCCGACGATACGTATTGCATCGAAGCGATGATGCAGGATGGAAAAGCACTGCAGGCGGGAACGTCACACTTCCTGGGGCAGAATTTTGCCAAGGCGTTCGATGTTAAATTCACCGATGCTGAAGGCAAGCAGGAACACGTTTGGGCGACATCGTGGGGTGTTTCCACCCGTTTGATGGGCGCGCTGATCATGACGCATTCCGATGACGAAGGATTGGTATTGCCACCAAAACTGGCACCTATCCAGGTGGTGATCGTTCCGATCCACCGCACGGACGAAGAATTGACAGCGATCAACAGCGCTGCGAATCAGATCATGGCAGAGCTGAAAGCCATGGGTATTTCGGTGAAATACGACAACGACGAACAACGTCGTCCGGGATGGAAATTCGCCGAATACGAAGCGAAAGGTGTTCCGGTTCGCCTGGCGATCGGGCCACGCGACCTGGCCAATGGCGTTGCTGAAGTGGCGCGTCGTGATACACGTGAGAAATCCTCGATGACCATTGCCGGAATCGGTATCCAGATCCAGGCGTTGCTGGAAGAAATTCAGACCAACCTGTACCAGCGTGCAGCAACTTACCGCGACGAGCGCATGAGCACCGTAGATTCCTACGAAGAGTTCAAAACGCGCCTGGAAAGCGAAGGTGGTTTCTTTCTGGCACATTGGGACGGAACAGCTGAAACAGAAGAGAAAATCAAGCAGGAAACGCAGGCAACGATCCGTTGCATTCCTTTGGACATTCCTTCGGAGGCAGGTGTGTGTATGGTAACGGGCAAACCGTCTGCCTCACGCGTGGTGTTTGCCAAGGCCTATTGATTTTATAAATGATGAATTATCAGGTATGAATTATTAAGAGGTAGTTGATTTCGTTTGCCTCTTAATAATTCATAATTAACTATTGATAATTCTAAAAACAACCTACTTTGTATGTCAGCTAAAGAGAGAGACATGAGAGATCCGAGGGACGTGATCCAGGGACTTTTGGAGAAAAAAGCAGCCCTGAAACAGGATATCTTTGAGGACACCCGCCGCCAGTTCGAATGCTTCCGAAAGCACATTCACCAGGAAGTTGCTTCCCTGCGATTATCCGTTCCCGATGAGCGCGTGCGGATCCATGCCGTAGACAAAGGCGATTTCGAAGTACAGATCTACATAGGCAGCGATGTATTGGTTTATCACATGCACACGAATGTCTTTCGTTTGCCGGATGAAAATCCGCACTGGAAAACCGAGTATATGCAGAAAGACCGCGAGCTCGGCTATTTCGGTATCATCAATATTTACAACTTCCTGGCCGATTCGTACCTCAAGAACCGCATGAACGACGTGGGCTATCTGATCGGCCGCATTTTCGTCAACAAGGAAGAACATTTCATGATCGAAGGGAAGGGACAGCTCGGTTTCCTGTTCCGCGATTTGCAGCAATCTACGCTCAGCGATGCCATTATTTGCAACATCATTCACGTGTCTTTTGTCTACGCACTGGAATTCGATCTGTTTACGCCACCGTACGATATGGTTTCCCGCGTTTCCGTAAGCCAGATGCTGGAAATGCACAACAACGATCAATTATCGACCGGGAAACGACTGGGCTTTCGCTTTGAAGCCGACACCAACGATATTATCTAGAAAAAATACCGGTTGTAGCAATCTAATAACGAGCGCGTTTGCCAGCCAGTGGCGTTTTTAGGTGTGAGAAACTTCGAAAAAAAACGCATTCCCCCTTGCTTAACGCAAAATTACGGTTATATTTGCACTCCGAAATTGAAAAACGGCCCATTCGTCTAGTGGTCAGGACGCCAGGTTTTCATCCTGGAAACAGGAGTTCGATTCTCCTATGGGCTGCCA
>CAMLRS010000012.1 GCA_946482515.1 uncultured Flavobacteriales bacterium
AAATAGTTTGCTCTGAGTGCCACCAATTATTTCTACTTCCGGTAGTTTGTTTCCTGCCGGGTCGATCAGCTCTCCAACGGCTCCTCTGAAGATGCTTTTTGTCCCTTTAAGGCCAGGAACGTTAGCCTGAAAATTGCGAGATTTATCGCCGTTTAAAGTGCTAGTGTCAGCTCCTTTGGCATTTGAGATTCTAATCGGAACCTGCTCCACCGAATTTTGCGAAGGCAAATCGGCTTTGGAAGCTGTCACATTCTTTCCGGTAGATGGTTGCTTACCCTGATGGTAACTACCCAGCGCATAGTACAAGCTATCGGTCAGTTTTTTGGAATTGGTCTGGTGGCCACGGAAAGGCAGTTCTGCGGCGACTTTATCGGCAAAACCTGTTGGCAGGAAATCGAGCTGATCAAAATCGACGATCGCCAGGTATTTTTTCAACGGCTGCGGATTGGTCCAGTTGAGTGTTTCACCATTCTGTTCACCTTTCCACGCCATCATGTCGGGGTTGTAATTGTCGGTCGGGATTTCGATGTACAGCGGACGATCCGGATTGATGGACAATTCTTCACCGTTGGCACGGGCTTCGATGTGGAGCATCCCGCCGGAAGACAAGGCTTTGCCATTGCTCATGGTGGTGAGGTTGTAAGCGATCATGTCGGTAAACGTAATGGCCTCGATCAGTTCGAAATCCACCTTTCCGGAAACCGGCTGACCCATGGCATCGAGGAAGGCATTCGTCGGTACGATGATGAGGGTGCCGTCTTTTCCTTCGATCGTGCTGCCCGAACCGGCGTCAAATGAATAATACTGGCGCTGGAACGGAATCCACGGCTGCCATTCGTTGATTTGCTCAGGAAAACGGTCCAGTTCTGTGACATCACCGTGATTAACAACCGAAGCCGGGGCAGGAGTGGAGCTCACGGAATCGATAGCAACAGCTGTAGATTTGTTTGAAGGCTGTGTTGTAATCGCTGCTACAGGTTTTTCCTCATTCTGTTTCTCATTCTTATTCTGAAAAATCGTGTAGCCGGCAATGGCGCTCAATGCGATCAATCCCGCGATGATGAAGGTTGTCCAGGAGAAGCCGCTGCCGCCTGATTGTTTGGCCACAGCTTCGATTTGCTGGCGAAGCGCGTTGCGTTCAACAGCTTTGATCAGTTGTTGCTGGAATGCCAGCTGTTGTTGTAATTCCGTATTGCCGGCCAGCGAAGATTCGAAAGCCGCGTGTTGTTCTGCCGTTAGTTCGCCCGACAGGTAAGCGCTGATGCGCTCGATGGTTTCCAGTGAAGCTCTCATGACGGTTGGTTGTGAAGTGAAAGATTCTGTCCCAGTACAAACGCATGCTCGATGCATTTGTACTTCTGCGTCTTGGCGGAATTCACGCTGGAATAATTGAGCTCCTGCGCAATTTGTTCCATGGACTGTTTTCCGAAGTAGAACAACTCCAATATGCGACGGCATTTCTCCGAGAGCTTTGAAAGAATGGTTTCCAGCTGTTTCAGGCGTTCTTCCTCTTCGCTTTGATAACCGAGATCGGCTTCGGAAAGGATGAGCGTATCAGTCCATTCCAGCTCAACGGCCAGTTTTTGTTGTTTGCGCAGGGCATTTTTCACAAGGAAACGATTGATGCCGTAGAGATAGGTGGTGAGCTTCGAAGTCAGCTCAAAGGAAGGATCGCGCAGCTTTTCGATCAGTAATAGCAGGCTGTCGTTGAAAATCTCCTGGGCCAGCACTTCGTTGCAGCCGCTTTTCAGGATCAGCTGCCGGATCTTCGGGTACTCTTTATACAGCACCTGCAAAGGCTTTTCGTTGTGCCCTTTTCGGATGGATAAGATGATTTCCTGGTCGGTCATGTTCGTGTTTTTCCTTTGTATGTACAACACAACGGAAAAGTAACCTTAACAAATGAAAAAGTTCATGCTTTTTCTGAAATCCGGGTACCAGAGCCCATGATGCACTGGGTTCATTTCCCCGCGAATTTTCTCTTTTAAATTCGTATCCGCCGTTTATTCGTGGGAAAATAAATAAGCAATCCTTCCTGACGTCTTAAAATCCTAAAGTCCAACAGAATTAATTCATCCACGCATTCGGCTGGCTCTTGGAAGCAATGCTGTCTTTCGAGCTGAAGACCAGTACCTGAATGATCAATCCGATCACGATCAGGATGGTCAAACCGAACTGTGAGAACAGGGACGATTCCGACAGGATTTTTTCCGAATTGGCCTGCATGTCTTTGCCCACGGCAAGCTGAATTTCCGATAAGCGTTGCAGGTTTTCGGACGCGTTGGTGAAATGACCGGCCATTTGTGCTTTGAGATCGCCCACTTCATAGTTGTAACGAACGCGATTGAGATAGCTGTGTTCGATCGTTTGCAAGGTATGCAGATCGGCTTTCAATTTGCGCAGTGTGACCGCTTCTTTGTCGGTGAGCTGCGTTTTCTCATAGGCGATCATCAGCTTCCCGATCTCGTCGTTCTGTTGCTGCAAACTGGTGGTTAATTGCTCATAGCTGCTTGGCTGTGTGCAGTTATCGGTGATCATTTTCTTCACATGCAGGTGGTTCGACATCCGGTAGATATAGCCTTCCACCAACAAACGGTCTTTGTAGAACGATTCGAATGATTTTCCGAGTGTGCTCACGTGACGTTCTTCAACGACGCTTTTCAGGAACATGGCAGCCAGAACAACCAACAGTACGATGGCCAGTTTCAGCTTGTTGCGAAAGGTAAATCCCCATTTCATGATGATCGGTGTTTGACTATTAAGTTAAGGATTAAAGCCTGGCTTTCCAAAAGAAAACGGAATCCGGGCAATTTGTTACGTAAGCAGCTTTTACCAGTAGACATCATTACTCAATGAGCTCCTGCCAGGTTTTCGGGCGCAAAGCCGGATTCCAGGAAAATCCTTGTAAGAATTGTTCCTTCGGATCGATCCGGTTGATGGGGAAATAAATCCCGTCGGGTTGTTTCAGGTAACTAACGCCGACCACTTCTCCGCTGTCGAGATACACGCGGATATCAGACGAAAAAAGCCGGTTCATTCCGATGCGCTTAATCACCGTTGCCGAGTCGTTCTTTTCCGTTTGTTCGGTGAAATAAAGCGTCCGGGCATTGCCATTCACTTCGGAGCGAATGATCTCATTGTTGGCAAAGAAAGCCCACAGCTCTTTGCCTGCGAGCTGATTGTAGTACTTCCCGGAATCGATTTCCATGGCCGAGAACGCATTTTCGCGCAGGTGCACGCGCTCGACCAGCGTATCGTTTTTGATATAAACGCGGATACTGTCGCCATGCAGCTCGGAATTATTGCTCCAGAAATGCGGATGGCCCCACAAGTCCATCGTTCCGCCGGCTTTGTCGTAATACAGCGTATCAGCAACACCCTGTATTTTGTTCTGAAAGATCTTTACGTGCTGTCGACCGGCGAGGCTCATTGTTTTGCCTGCCGTATCGTGGTAATGGTACAAGGTATCGGCGCTTAAGTAGAGCGTATCCTTCGATTTCATGAGCCGCACCAGCGCTTTGTCGGTCAGCAGATCGCGCCCGGCCATTTCGTCCGAATGCAGGTAGCCGCCCGTAAACCGGACTTTTTGAACGGTATCCAGCACGGAAATATTCCCACGACCAATGGCCAGCTTCTTTTTAGGATTGTAGTATAAACTGTCGCCTTCGATGATGCGCGGTTCCTGGTCGATGCGCGCATTTCCCTGTAAAACGCCTTCTTCGGTCCGGACATCGTACCAGCCTTTCGAACAGAACAGCTTGGTTTCTTTGTTCGTGATATCGGTCGGGCCGTAAAAATAGACGCGGTGTTTGAGGTAGTTGTAGTGCAGCGTATCGGTGGTCATTTTCAGATCGGGGCCTTTGTAGACCACATTTCCCCGGAAAAAGCTTTCTTCTGTGTCCGGATAAAAATACCCAACGCGGCTGGTCAGCACTTCGCTGGTAGTGATGTTTTCGATGCGCCCGCCATGACGGTAAGTAGCTTTGGAAAGCTTGGCATCGTATTCGAGAGAGTCGGTGGTGAGCTTGTACTCGCGATCGCGGACGCGCACATTTCCCCACAGCTTTGCTTTGCGCGTTTTGCCGTTGTAATAAAGTGAATCGCAGAACAGGTTCAGGGTATCGCGCTTATTGAGGTGCACTTTTCCGTAGGCCCACACTTCCTGTGTCCGCGGCTTGTAGTGCGCCGAATCGCAGAACATGATATTGCCCTGGTAGGTGAAATTCAGGTTGCCACGCAGGCGCTGAATGCCCGTTTTTTCATCGTAGGAAAGCTCTTCAGCACCGGGAAGGAGCTCCAGCAGCGATTGCGCCTGTAAGCGTCCGCCAACGAGCAGTACGATCAGCAGTAATGCGTATCGGTAAATTCCTGTTGTATGCAATCCTCTCGGCATGATCTCAGAACGGCATAATGCCTTCACTATTGTTATACTGATCCGGCCGGATAAGCGATCAGCGCGTTGAGAGCGTTTGCTTACGGTCCGGTCCTACGGAAACAGTTGTCACCGGTACTTCCAAATGTCGTTCCAGGTATTGAACGTAGGCTTTCAGCTCTTCCGGCGCTTCGTCGAATGACGTCAGCTGCGTGAGATCGCAGTTCCATCCCGGAATGTCTTCCCAGATCGGCTCGATTTCCACTCCTTCGATACTGTAAGGCAGGTAATCCAGCTCTTCGCCGTTGATGCGGTATTTCGTGCAGGCACGGATCGTTTCGAAGTTGTCGAGCACGTCGGCTTTCATCATGGCCAGCTCGGTTACACCGTTGATCATGATGGCGTATTTCATGGCCGGAAGGTCGATCCAGCCACAGCGGCGCGGACGACCGGTCGTTGAACCGAATTCGTGTCCGTCCTGACGGATTTGCTCGCCTGTTGCATCTTCCAGCTCAGTTGGGAACGGGCCGCTTCCTACACGCGTGCAGTAAGCTTTGAAAATCCCGATCACGTTGCCGATTTTGGTCGGAGCGATACCGAGACCTGTGCAGGTTCCGGCCGTTACGGTATTGGAAGAAGTTACAAACGGATAGGTTCCGAAATCGATATCGAGCATGGTTCCCTGCGCGCCTTCTGCCAGGACTTTCTTGCCGGCTTTCAGGGCGTCGTTGAGGTAATGTTCGCTGTCGACTGCTTTCAGCTTACGCAGTTCTTCGATAGCTGCCATCCACGGGCCTTCCAGCTCGGCGAGGTTGTATTCGAAACCTTCGTAATGCTTCAGCATGCCGATGTGTTTCTCTACCAGCGTGTCGTAGCGCTCTTTGAAGTCGGGAAGGAAAATATCCCCGACGCGCAGACCGTTACGGCCTGTTTTGTCCATATAGGTTGGCCCGATGCCTTTCAGCGTGGAACCGATTTTGTTCTTTCCTTTTGCCGTTTCGGATGCTGCGTCGAGCAAACGGTGCGACGGCAGGATGAGGTGCGCTTTCTTGGAAATGATCAGTCGCTCAGCGATGTTGATGTTGAACGGTGCCAGCTTTTCCAGCTCTTTCTGGAAAACCACCGGGTCGATCACCACACCGTTACCGATCAGGTTCACCACATTGGAATGAAAAATGCCTGAAGGAATGGTGTGCAAAACGTGTTTGATACCTTCGAACTCCAGCGTGTGACCGGCGTTCGGTCCGCCCTGGAAACGGGCAATAATATCGTATTGCGGCGTGAGGACATCGACGATTTTTCCTTTTCCTTCATCGCCCCATTGTAATCCTAAAAGAACATCTACTTTCATGCAATTGTGTTATAGCGTCCCAATGCTTCTTCAACCGAAGCACAGGTGGTAAAAATTTCATTGAGTTTAGAGAGCTCGAACAACTGTCGAACCGTCGGCTGCATGCCGATGAGCGCGCAATCACCACCCGAATTGCGGGATTTGGTCAGAATGCGCACAAAAAGATTCAATCCGGTACTGTTGCAGTACGTGAGACCGGAAAGATCACAGATCCAGTTTTTGGCACCTTTAGCGATGTGTGATTCCACACCGGCAATGATGTCGCTCATGCCTTCGTCCGACAGCATCCGTCCGTTCAGGCGCAGGATGCCGCAGGTCTGTTCGACCGTTATGACGTGTGACAGGCTCACTTATTTTCCGGTGTATTGGACTGGTTTTTGACTGCGTAGAAGTACAGCGAGTGGTGCTGGATCTTCACACCGAATACTTCTTCGATGGTGGCTTTGATGCTTTGGATCCGCGGATCGCAGAATTCGATCACTTCGCCCGTATCGGTAACGATTACGTGGTCGTGCTGCTTGGAGCCATGGGATTTCTCGAACTGCGCGATATTTTTCCCGAACTGGTGCTTGCGCACGAGGTTACAGGCCAGCAATAATTCAATGGTGTTGTACAAAGTGGCACGGGAAACGCGGTAGTTCTGATTTTTCATTTTGATGTACAGCGACTCGATGTCGAAATGGCCCTCGTAGCTGTATATCTCCGCCAGGATGGCAAAACGCTCGGGTGTTTTGCGGTGCCCATTTTGCTCGAGGTAAGCCGAGAAAATGGTTCTAACCGTTTCCTGCAAATCGTGCTGTTGCATGTTGCCAAATTGAAAGGGCAAAAGTACTCATTAAATTCACAACCGGCAATATAAAAGCAGACATTTGTTAACAGTCGCAACCACGAACCCCATTATGCATCCTGCATTCAGAATTCTGCATTATTCGGGGTTGTCTCCCAGATTCACATACAGCGAAAATCCCGCATACAGAAAGCCGTTGCGGAAGCGGATCCGGTCTTCAGAGTATTGTGGAACACTGAAGCGCGTGTCATCCGGCATGCCGTTGTAATTGTACTCGCGCCGGTCGAAATCGCCGTACCACGAATCGAACTGATGTTTGGTCGTAAAAGATGTCGCCGACTGGAATTCATAGCCGATCAGTCCTTTCAGACCCACCGGACCGAAATCCAGCTCTGCACCGATCCCCAGTCGGGTAGAAAAGACCATCGACGTCGAATAGTCGTGTCGCAGTGGAGTCTGGAGGCAATTACACGTGTCACGGTAGCTGATGGAAGCGTTGTAGGAATAACTGGTAAATCCCATATCGACGCGCGTCGTGAGCCGAAAAATGTCGTCGGCTTCACCGATCAGCGAATGCTCGTAAAACGCGCTGGCTCCAAGGGCGTTGGCTTTCTTTTTGAAATCGTAGGTGAGTGGATGCCGTCCGGGATCGCCGGCCAGTTCTTCCGGAACGTCGATCGAGGTGGAGCTTTTGTAGGTTCCCATTTTCCGGAAAGCAATAGCCGTTCCGAATGCTCCGCGTCTCCGCTCGCCTATACGGAACCAGAATTCAATCACATTCAGCGGTCGCGATGAAAGCCACGATTTATCGACTTCCAGTCCTGCCGGATTTGCCAGCGTTCGCGAGCTCGTGTACAGATTGTAATACTGGCCGTAGCCGATGCGGAAAGGCAAACGTGTCACTTCCCAACCACCGGAATCGCTTTCTGAGTCATCATCGTCGCTGCTGAGCCAGTTCCAGCCGGAATCGTCGGAAGTTGTTTCGGAGGAGCTTTCTGTCGTTGTGCGACACTGAGAAAAAGCCACAGGAGCAAAGCCTGAGAGCAACAAGAGGAGTAGGGCGCGTGTGATCATGATGGTTTATTTAGTCCTCACGATCAAGCAAATAGCGTGCCGAATTAACAAACCCTTAACAATTCAGCATGCATAATTCAGAATTCATAATGAATGCCGGCAATTTTGAATTGTACATTCTGTCCGCCGAGGCGGATGAATTACTCCTCAAGCATATCCCACCGCTCCACGCGTTTCACGCCTTCTACGAGCTCGAATTTGCGCATCAGCTTTTCCAGGTGTTCCGTGTCGTAGACCAGCAAACGGATCTTCCCTTCAAACAGGCCGTCGTTGGCTTCGAAGGAAATGGATTTCATGTTGACGTTGTGTTCGTTGGAAATGACCTCGGTGATTTTGTTTACGATCCCTACATCGTCGATTCCGACCAGTCGCAGTGCGGCAATGCGTTCCACCATGTCTTCGTTCCGCCAGCGTGCTTTCACGCAGCGATACGCCATTTTAGATTGCAAGTGCTCGGCGTTCGGGCAGTTATTGCGGTGAATTTTGATGCCTTCTGAAATGGTGATGAACCCGAAAATATGGTCGCCTGGAATCGGGTTGCAGCAGCGGGCCATTTGGTATTGGATGTTCTTGAAATCTTCCCCGATGACGATCGTGTCGTCTTTCTTATTGATTTTCGGGTAAACATCCAGCTCGTGCTTGTCCTGCTTTTGCTGGGTCGGTTTCTTTTCCGGCTGCAATAATCCGTTTACGTTTTCCAATTCGCGCAGGCGGCCCAGATCGAGCTTGCCTTTGGCGATGCGGATGTACATATCGGTGGCCGAAGGATAACCGAAGAAGCGCTCCAGGACGGTAATGTTTTCCGAAATGAAGCGGATGTTGTGCTGCTTGAATTTCCGCTCGAGGATTTCCTTCCCGTCCATGGCAATCGCCTTGCGCTCGTCGTTCAAAGCGGATTTGATCTTGTTACGGGCGCGGGCCGATCCTACGATGCGCAGCCAGTCTTCGTGCGGCTTTTGCTTCGGCGAAGTGATGATCTCGAGCTGGTCGCCGTTTTGCAGCTGGTAGCTGAGCGGAACGAGGCGGTTGTTTACCTTGGCGCCGATACATTTATTACCGATATCACTGTGGATGTCGTAGGCGAAATCGAGGATGGTAGAGCCCACGGGCAATACGCGCAGCTCACCTTTCGGAGTAAATACGTAGATTTCTTCGTGGAACAGGTTCATTTTGAACTCGTCCACGAAATCCATAGCGTTCACGTCCGGATTTTCCATCAGCTCGCGGATCTCGGAGATCCAGCGGTCGAATTTCGAATCGTCGCGGGCGTTTTCCTTGTATTTGTAATGTGCGGCGAGTCCTTTTTCAGCTATCTCGTCCATGCGGCTGGTACGGATCTGTACTTCGACCCATTTACCCTGCGGCGACATCACCGTTGTGTGCAACGATTCGTAACCGTTGGCGCGTGGTGTGGAAATCCAGTCGCGCAGACGGTCGGGACTCGGCTGGTAAAAATCCGTCACGATGGAATAGACCTTCCAGCAGTCGGCTTTTTCCATTTCGAGCGGCGTATCGAGAATGATGCGGATGGCAAACAGGTCGAATACTTCCTCGAACGGCAGATCTTTGGTATGCATTTTCCTCCAGATGGAGGAAATAGACTTCGTGCGCGCTTCCAGCTCGAATTTATAGCCTTCGCGTGTGAGCGCTTCGCGGATCGGATGAACGAACCGGCGAATGAAGCGGTTACGGACGTCTTTGGTCGATTTGAGCTTGTTCTGGATCATGTTGTACACTTCCGGTTCGGTATACATCATGGCTAGGTCTTCCAGCTCGGTTTTGATAGAGTACAAGCCAAGGCGGTGGGCCAGCGGCGCGTACAGGAATTTTGTTTCAGAAGCGATTTTGAGCTGCTGTTCCGGACGCATGCTTTGCAGGGTGCGCATGTTGTGCAGGCGATCGGCCAGCTTGATCAGCACCACGCGCAAATCGTCGGAAATCGTGAGGATCATTTTCCGGAAATTCTCAGCCTGAATCGATGCGTTTTCGTCGAATACTTCCGGGATTTTCGTCAGACCGTCAATGATGCGGCGCGCTTTTTCACCGAACAGGTCTTCAACGTCCTGGAGGGTGATGTGCGTGTCTTCCACGGTGTCGTGGAGCAAAGCACAGGCGATGGCGGTGGCGCCCAATCCCATTTCTTCAGCACAGATCCGGGCTACGGAAATAGGGTGATAAATGTAAGGCTCACCGGATTTGCGGCGCATTTCCTTGTGCGCTTCCAGCGCTACGTCAAAAGCCTTGCGAATGAGCTCGGTATCTCTTTTCGTGCGGTTCTTCGTCGCCCGCAGCAACCCTCTGAAAGCCCGCAGGATTTCCTTGCGTTCCTGTTCCAGGTCAATTTGCATTTCCATTCTCTCTGTTTTTTCCACGAAGCGTTCGCAATTGCGGACTGCTGTGTGGTTCCGGCATTTAGCTCAACACAAAGATAATCCGAATGGGTGATTGCGTTGTTATCCCCTGCGAAAGTGTTCAACACTCGATGTTTAATTCAATTAGTCTTTCAATGGTTTTCACTACAAAAGGCACAAAAGGTCCTGTTTGGATGAGCTGTGTACTTTCGCAAAGTTAACGTCGGGATTACACAAAAGCAGAAACAACTTCGATTACCAGCCGGTTTTATTTACTGCAAATCATCAGTTTTATTGAGAAAATCTCTTTTGTGCAGGCTCGGCAGAATAACGAGGCGCTCTGAACTACGCTGGCACTTTACCAAAAACTTTTGTGCCTACCTCATTGCTACGACCGCCAACCGCGGTCTGCAATTCGTCTTCATCTGCCTTTGGCAGATTCTTGTGGTAAAAAAACAATAAGGGAATTGCTGTTATTCCGCAGGAAGGATCTTCCCGCTTACTTCCCCGAAACCGATACGCACACCGTCTTTCACCGAGAAGCCGCGCATGATCACGGTATCGCCGTCCTGGATGAATTTGCGTTCGCCGCCGTTGTTGAGCTGTAACGGTTTGGTACCTTTCCAGGCCAATTCGAGCATGGAGCCATAAGAATCAGGCGTTGGACCGGAAATGGTTCCTGAGCCCATCAGATCGCCGCAGCGGATATTACAGCCGTTCACCGTGTGGTGAGCAAGCTGCTGGGCCATGTTCCAGTACATGTATTTGAAGTTGGATGTACAGATTTTGGTCTCTGCACCGTTGTCGGGCTGCAGGTACACTTCCAGCTGGATATCGTAGGATTTATCGCCTTCGTATTTCAAATAGGAAAGCACTTCCGGCGCTTGTTCAGGTCCTGTGGTTTTATAGGGCTGAAGCGCGTCGAGGGTTACGATCCACGGAGAAAGGGATGAAGCGAAGTTTTTCGCCAGGAATGGCCCGAGCGGAACGTATTCCCAGGTTTGAATATCGCGTGCCGACCAGTCGTTGAACAGGCACATGCCGAAAATATAGTCTTCAGCTTCGGCGGTAGAAATGCTGTCGCCAAGTGGTTTGCCATCGAACGTAATAAACGCTGTTTCGAGCTCGAAATCCAGGTTGCGGCATGGTGCGAAGATCGGTGGTTCTTCCGGATTTGGCTTGATCTGTCCTTTCGGGCGTTTCACCGGCTCACCGGAAACGATGATGGAGCTTGCACGTCCGTGGTACCCTACCGGCAGCCAAAGCCAGTTCGGCAATAAAGCATTGGCCGGGTCGCGGAACATCATGCCGACGTTCGTAGCGTGCTCGCGGCTGGAATAAAAATCGGTGTAATCGCCCACAGCAACCGGTAACAACGTTTTCACCTGGTCGATCGGAATGAGCGCCTGGTCTACGTGGTGCTCGTTTTTCTGTAAATCGTCGTGACTGGAATCGAGCAGCTTGGAAATGCGGTTGCGGAGATCGCGCACGGCTTTCTTGCCGCGTTTCATCATCGGGTTGAGCACAGGAGCATCGAAATCGTAAGCCTCAAACGGCAGGTTTTCGAGGTAGCCCAATACGAACAAAGCTTTCAAATCAACGGCGAAATCCCCAATACGCGTAGCTACACGTGGTGTGAGCTGCGGAGACGTAATGATTCCGAACGGAAGGTTCTGAATAGGAAAGTCGGAGTTGGCGGGTACGCTTACCCATGATTGTAAAGCCGGATTGTTCGCTGCGATCGTGCTCATGTTTGCTAAAATGATTCGTAGCAAAGATACGATTTCAGGTGGAACGAAAATTGTATGGATGCCTTCTCAGAGCTATTAACCGATGAAAAAACTTTCCGCCTTTCTGCTGCCATTGCTGCTTTCCTGTTCCGGGAAACAGCCGGTCAAAACACCTGAACTGTCTGAAAAACAGCCGCCCGAAAAACAATCGCAGCTGAGCCTTCAACCAAAAGACATTGAAACCCGGCAGCCATCACCTTTATTCGATTCACTGATGAACGATTTTGATCTGAAGGTGTTTTTCTCGGATATGCAATTCACAAACAACGGCGGTGCTATCGATGAGATCTACTATTTCCGTCCGGGGCGCGAAGGGTTTTATTACAGCTATTTCGGTTCTCCGCATTACAGTGGCGATATTTTTGGCAAGCTCACAGTCACGACCTATATTTTTGGAAACAGAGTAGGCCATTACAACGAGCAGGACGAAACACTCATCGAAATCGATTGCCGGGTGAAAGAGCCTGCATTGGGCAAGCTGGATCTCGTGGGAAAACCGATTGAACCATTTCGACGCCATTCTGCGCGTGTTTATGCCAGCAACCAGCGCATCATCCTTCAGGAAAACGAGCAACTGCTGGAATTGTCCTTCCGAAGCGACACGATCCGGTCGTTCCATTATATACGCGTTAAAAATCATTTCCCCGATTTCACGGACGACGAGCGTGAAGCATTGTTAAACTGACCGATTTTCCAGCGAAAAGCTTGACCGGCGCGGCTATTTTCCCGAACTTTCTATAGTTTAAAGCGTGGGAATCATGTTGGGCAACAAATCATACGAAGAGTGGGTGCGACAATACTCGCAAAGTCACCAGAACCCAATTAATCGCTTCTGCCACACGGTTGGAATCCCGATGATTGTGCTCTCGCTGGTGCTGTTCATCGTTTCCATTTTCGTGTTCGAGCTGCTGTTCTGGGCCGTCATGCTGTTCATCGTGGGCTGGATTTTCCAATTCATCGGTCACTGGTTCGAAGGCAAGCCACCGGAATTTTTCAAAGACTGGCGCTTTTTATTAGTCGGATTGCGCTGGTGGTTCGCGAAGATACGAGGGCGGGCTTAGGAGTTGGTGAGTTTCTGAGTTGAAGAGTTTTTGAGTTAGTCTTCGGTCGTTCGGTCTCCTGTCCCCAGTCAGTTTCTAACTAGCACTTGTAACTAACAACTAAAGCCTAAGACCGAATGACTGGAGACCGTGGACTGGAACCTATGTGCTCTATGTGTCTATGTGGTTCACAAATCCAGGAAATTCCTAAAAATCTCCATCCCAAACTCACTCAAAATACTCTCCGGATGAAACTGCACGCCATAAATCGGAAGTGTAGTGTGTTCGAGTGCCATCATGATACCGTTTTCGGAAAATGCCGTCGCAATTAATTCCTTCGGCAACGGCTCGCTGACGCCCCAGCTGTGATACAAGCCTACGTTGAATTGCTCTGGGATGCCGTTGAAGAGCTTACTTTTCCCCGTATGCGTGATGGACTCCTGCTGACCGTGCTTCACTTCTTCCTGATTGAAAAGCGATCCGCCGAAGTGTTCCGCAATGGCCTGCATCCCGAGGCAAACGCCCAGAACAGGAATACGTCGTTCTATTGCCAAATCCAGGATTTCCATCAGTTTTCCGGCCGTGGAAGGCAAACCTGGCCCTGGAGACAATACCAATGCGTTGATTTCGTTAAGATCCGAGACCTGAACAGAGCGGTTGTCTTTTACAGTCACATCAGCATCCAACGCTTCGAGGTAATGGAAGATGTTGAATGTGAAGGAGTCGATATTGTCGAGCAAAAGGATGCGCACCGCTTTTCTGGCAAAATTACTAAACTTGCAAAAAAGAGCGTCTGCCTGCTGGCGGCGCATTCAGAACTGTGAACGGACCAGAACCGAAAATAGCTGTCATTATCGTCAACTACAATGTGGCGTTCTTTCTTGAGCAATGCCTCAACTCGGTTGCACGCGCTATGGAGCTGGAACCGGCCGAGGTCTGGGTGGTCGACAACAACTCTGTCGATGGCTCGGTGGAAATGGTGGCCGCCAAGTTTCCGTGGGTAAAGCTCATTGCCAACAAGGATAACAAAGGCTTTTCCCGCGCCAACAACCAGGCGATGGAGCAATCGCAATGCCGCTACCAGCTGTTGCTGAACCCGGACACGGTGATCGAGGAAGAAACGCTGAAGAAAGTTTGTGATTACATGGACGCCCATCCGGAAGTCGGAGGTTTGGGTGTGCGCATGGTCGATGGGAAAGGAAAATTCCTGCCAGAATCCAAGCGCGGTTTGCCAACACCGGCGGTTGCTTTCTACAAGATCTTTGGTATTTCCCGCATTTTCCCGAAATCCAAACGCTTCGGTCGTTACCATTTGGGCTACCTGAGCGAATTCGAAACCAATGAGATCGAAATCCTCAGCGGGGCGTTTATGCTTATGCGCAAAGACGCGCTCGACAAAGCCGGTCTGCTCGACGAAGACTTTTTCATGTACGGCGAAGACATTGATTTGTCGTACCGCATCCTGAAAGCCGGTTATAAAAACGTTTACTTCCCTGAAACACGGATCATCCATTATAAAGGTGAAAGCACGAAAAAAAGCAGTGTCAACTACGTATTCGTGTTCTACCGCGCGATGGTCATTTTTGCCCGCAAACACTTCTCGCAGAAAAATGCCCGCCTGTTTTCCTTCCTGATCAATACGGCGATCTATTTCCGCGCCGGGATGGCCATTTTTACGCGTTTCATTCGGAAAATCACCCTGCCCGTGGTCGATGCGGCTTACCTGCTCCTTGGACTGTTTGCGCTCACCAATTACTGGCACCAGGCGCAAATCGAATTTCCGGAGCATGTTACCGGCATCCTGATTTACGGGTACACAGCCGTTTGGATGATCAGCGTGCTCATGCAGGGCGGCTACGATCCACCGGTCAAACTGAAGAAATACCTGTTTGGCAGTGTTATCGGAACGGCAGTGATCCTGATCATTTACGCTTTGTTGCCCAAAGACTGGCAATTCTCCCGTTTGTACATTCTTACCGGCGCTACGTGGGTAGTGGTTTACTACTGGCTGTCGCGCCTGTTCCTGCATCTGGCTATCGGGAAGCAGTTCGTGATCAACGGCCGGAAGAATGCCAATTTTGCCATCGTCGGATCGGATGAGGAATTCCACCGCGTTGATCTGATCCTTCGCCAAACCCAGCCGCGACTGGATAAAGTGGTGCATGTTTCCACCGGAACGGAAAAAGCATCGGATGCCCCGGGAACGATTGCCCAGCTCGACCAGATCACGACCATTCACAAGATCGACGAGATCATTTTCTGCGCGAAAGACACGTCGGCCAACGAGATCATCCATTGGATGACTGCCATTCAGCATTCCCATGTGGATTTCAAGATCGCGCAGCCGGATAGCTTGTTTCTGATCGGCAGTAATTCCATCGAAACGGCCGGTGATCTGTACATCATGGACATCAACGCCCTTTCGCAACCAGCCCGCCAGCGTCAGAAGCGTTTCCTCGATTTGCTCGTAAGCACGCTGTTTCTGCTGCTTTCGCCCTTGCTGATCTGGTTCTATGCCCATAAAGGCGCGTTCCTGAAAAACATGCTTTCGGTACTGATCGGGCGCCGGACATTGGTCGGTTATGCTTCCGGCAATACGGCCAAAGCAACCGAGCTGCCATCGCTCAAACGAGGTATTCTCACACCTTCCGATCGCCTGAACCTCAACGATGAAAATTTGTCGGTGAAGCTCGATCTGCTTTACGCCCGCGAATACGATCTGCTGGTCGATCTGCGCATCGTGATGCGTTCGTGGAAGAAACTTGATCGGAAAGATTAAGAGCACTTTTGCCGTCTCACGTCTCAGACGGGCGGATTGCATTATTTTTTCATCCGCCGCCGCGGAGAATTACACAAAAGAACTTTGCAATAACGCAATATTACGTGTGACTTTTAGTCTTCAAAATCTGCTTTTGTGCAGACTCGTCCGCCTGAGGCGGACAGACGCTTTCAACTGTACAAAGTGCGTCACCAAACCTTTTGTGTCTACCTGTCGGTAGGCAGGCCTTTTGTGGTGAAAAAAACTCTGCATACTCTGCGCATAGCTTTGCGCTCTCCCGATGAATTGGGACAAGTCCTGCGGTAAAACACCTCATTTTATCTCCCAATTTTAAACAGGCTCAGTTTTTTTCGTTTATTTTTGTGCCACATTTTAAGACACCCTACAGTAGCATTATGGCACAAATTGAAATCCGCCTCCCGAAAATGGGGGAAAGTGTAACGGAAGCAACGATCACCAACTGGCTGAAAAACGTCGGTGATACCGTAGCAATGGACGAACCGTTGGTAGAAGTGGCGACCGATAAGGTCGACAACGAGCTTCCTTCGGAGGCAGCCGGCGTACTCGTAAAACAATTGTTTGCCAAAGACCAGGTGGCTCAGGTTGGCGATGTGATCGCGATCATTTCCACCGATGGCGACGCTGCTCCTGAAACCGAGGCTCCGAAAGCAGCTGCCGAAGCAGTAGCCGCAATTACGGAAACAGTTGCTGTAGCACAGACTACCGCTAACGGTCAGCAGGCACCGCTCGAAAAAAGCGCTTCCGGGAAATTCTTCTCGCCGCTGGTGCGCAGCATTGCCGAAAAAGAAGGCGTTACCGTTGCCGAGCTCGATCAACTGAGCGGTTCAGGCATGGGCGGTCGCGTTACCAAGAAAGACATCATTTCCTATATCGATAACCGTGGAACGGCTCCGAAACCTGTTGCCGCTGCAACGGTGAACGCTCCGGCTGCTACAACTGCTCCTGCGACATCAGTTCCAGCAGCTGCACCGGCAGCAAACGGATCTTCCTTCCTGGCGAATATCAAAGAGCCGATCGTAGTTCCGAATCCGGGCGACGAGATCATCGAAATGGACCGTATGCGCAAGCTCATCGCCGATCACATGGTGATGTCGACGCACGTTTCACCGCACGTAACTTCGTATGTAGAAGCAGACGTAACGGCGATCGTGAACTGGCGCAACAAAAACAAAAAAGTATTCGAGCAGCGCGAAGGGGAGAGCCTGACATTCACGCCGATCTTCATGGAAGCCATCGTGAAAGCGATCAAAGACTTCCCGATGATCAACGTATCTGTTTCAGGTACCAACATCATCAAACGCAAAGACATTAACCTGGGAATGGCTACGGCGCTTCCTTCCGGCAACCTCATCGTTCCGGTGATCAAGAATGCTGACCAGCTCAACCTCACAGGACTGGCGAAATCGGTGAACCAGCTGGCGCGCAATGCCCGCGATAACAAGCTCAAGCCGGAAGATATCCAGGGCGGAACTTATACTGTGACCAACGTTGGCACGTTCGGGAACGTGATGGGAACACCGATCATCAACCAGCCGCAGGTCGCGATCCTCGCATTGGGAGCGATCCGCAAGATGCCGGCAGTGATTGAAACACCGGATGGTGATTTCATCGGAATCCGTCACAAAATGTTCTTGTCACACTCTTACGACCACCGTGTTGTTGACGGCGCGCTGGGCGGTCAGTTCGTTCGCAGGGTAGCAGATTACCTCGAACAATTTGACGTAAATCGTGAGTTGTAACATATTATGATTACATTCGTAAACCCGCAAGAGTCAAAATGTTGCGGGTTTTTTATATTAAAACTGAACAGGTATAAAATGGTACGAATTATAACTACTACAGCGCTATTGTTGTTGTTACCACTTATCTCAGTAGCTCAATACACAGAAGAGCAAATTCAGGAAATGCTGCGTAAATCCTCCGAACAGGAGCTGGTATTGGAATCCTCCCAGATGTTGCTGGAAGGCTATTTTTACCAGGCTGGGCAGCTCACCGACCGCTTGCTGCAAATCAATCCGGAGAGCTCCAATTACAATTATCGAAAAGGCTTTATCCTGCTCGAAATGAGCGGTGATTTCGTGAAAGCAACGCCACACCTCGAGATCGCTGTGAAGGACATGGAAAAGAACTACGATATGTTCTCAGCCCGCGAGGAAAGTGCATCTACAGATGCCTTGTACCACCTGGCACGCTGCTACCATTTGTCCGAAAACATTGACAAAGCCGAAGAGTATTACCATAAATTCATCGAAACATCGAATCCGAAATCAGAATTCGTCTTCTTTTCCAAGCTGGCGCTTGAGCAATGTGCCGTAGCACGCCGTGCACTGGAGAACCCGAAAAAAATGCGACTGGTAAATGTGGGCGGAGCGATCAATACCGGGAAGCCGGAATACTCGCCGGTGATCTCACTCGACGGTTCCGCGCTGTACTTTACATCCCGCAGAGCATGGCCAAACGGAGCTAGTGATGAAGGAATCGATCCGCGCTACAACCTGCACCCGGAAGATATTTATGTGGCTTACCGCGACTTCGACAACACGTGGATCGATCCGATTCGCCTCGAGTTCTGTGATTCCATTCAAAACGAAGCAACACTGGCCGTAAGCTCCGATGAGCGCCGTATTTACCTGTACGAAGATTCCAAAGGAAACGGTGACATCTTTTACTCCGATTTCTCGACGAACCGATTCAAAGACGTCGAGCATTACACGGTGAAAGACGTGAACACGAACAGCTGGGAAACACACTGTACGGTAACGCCTGACGGTATGAATATGTACTTCGTTTCCGATCGTAAAGGCGGTTATGGAGGCCGTGATATCTACCGCGTAGTGCGCATGCCTGACGGAACCTGGAGCGAGCCGGTAAATGCCGGACCAGTGATCAACGGACCGATGGACGAAGAATCGCCGTTCATTGCCGTAGACAACAAAACGCTCTATTATTCCAGCAATGGTCCGAAAAGTATGGGTGGATTCGACGTATTCGTTTCCGTTCGCGACGAGAACAACGTATGGTCTGATCCGATCAACCTCGGTTACCCGCTCAACTCTTGCGGCGATGACCTGTTCTACACCACGACTGTGGATGGAATGACCGGTTACCTGACTTCTTTCCGCAAGGATGGCTACGGTGAAAAAGACATTTACGAAGTACAGAACGATTACCTCGGTATGAAAAACCTCGCGGTACTCAAAGGAAAAATCAAAACCGTTGGCGACAAGCCTATTCCGGAAGGCGTATACATCACGCTGCGCTGTACCAACTGCGGCGATGCATTCGACCGTAAAGTATTCCCGCGTATCCGCGACGGAGTGTTCCTGAGCTCGCTTGATCCTTGCCGCGATTACGAAATGGTGTTCTCTTACGAAGACGGTAAAAAAGAATTCTACCGTGAAGCTTTCTCAACAGATTGCAACAAAGAATACGATGAAATCTACCGCGAGGTATTGCTCGATACGGATCTGCAGGAAATCGTAAAAGACCCGGTTTATGTACTTTACGGAACCGTTCGCGACAGTAAGAGCAAAGATCCTGTAGAAGGTGCGAAAGTAACGATCGGCTACAAAGACGCGGAGAAGCTCGGCGATTTCGCTTCCATAGCTGATGGTTCTTACGAATCCATTCCGCTGCAAGGTAAAAAGATCGGCGACGAAATTACGATCGTAGTTAAAATTGAAAAAGACGGCTACGTGAGCCGCACCTACGAAGTGCCGCTTAAGCTGGGCAAGGAAGGACGCATCAACCTTGATTCGTACATCACCCCGGAGCTCGTTTCAACGAAGCCTGGAACCGACCTGAGCGTATTGATCAACCCGATTTTCTTCGATTACAACAAATGGGATATCCGTGCGGATGCTGCTGTTGAGCTCGACAAGATCGTGAAGATCATGCAGGAAAACCCGGAAATCAAGATCGTTCTCGGTTCACACACCGACTCCCGTGGTTCAGCCGCAGATAACATGTCGCTTTCAGACCGTCGTGCCAAAGCTTCAGCAGCTTACATCATTTCGAAAGGCATTCCGGCCAGCCGCATCAGCGGAAAAGGCTACGGCGAATCGAAGCTGGTGGTTTCCGATGCAGCTATTGCGAAGATGAAAACCGACCAGGAGAAGGTCGACGCTCACCAGAAAAACCGTCGTACGGAATTCATTATCGTGAAATAAAGACGCACCAAATAGTAAGCCCCGGAGTATCAAGGATTACTCCGGGGCTTTTTGTTTTTGGGCGACTAGATCGTGTGAATCCTGCTGCTATTGTCAGTTAATGAGGTCTGTGAACTCTAATTCAACGATTTATTTTATTTTTGATAAATATTCAACAAAAGTAATTGTCTACCCTGGTAGCATCAGATGGAATTTTACATATCTTGATACCCATTAATGCCGCGCTATGAAACTACTGCTAAGTGGAGTGCTGATTTTTATAATCAGTGCTAATGTAACTGCCCAATATTCCGATTCCGAAATCGATAAATTAATTGCCAGCTCTACAACCGAAGAACTGGTCATTCAGAGTTCCCAGCTCCTTGAAGAAGGCTATTACACCGCTGCAGAGCGACTCGTAGACAAGCTCCTGGAAAAAGATCCCGAAAACTGTAATTACAACTACCGGAAAGGCGTGATCCTTGCCGACGCCCGCGGTGATTATGCCGGTTCGGTGAAACACCTCGAGAAAGCGGCAAAAGACATCGATAAGAACTACGATATGTATTCCGGTTCGGAGAAAAGCGCCGGACTGGACGCGTTGTACCACCTTGGTCGCGGTTATCACCGGTTGGGCGATTTAACCAAGGCACGCGACTATTATACATCCTTTCTTGCCCAGGCGAAAAAGGAAACGCAATTGACCAAATCGGCGCAGCTGGGATTGAAACAGCTTGATTTAGCCCAGCAGCTTTACGACAACCCGCGCAAGAACGTCAACATCGTGAACCTCGGTGATGTCATCAATTCGCCGCAACCTGAGTATTCGCCGCTGGTTTCCTTCGACGGCAGCGCGCTGTATTATACGTCGCGCCGTGAATGGCCGGAAGGGCAGACGCCGGAGCTCCGCGATCCGCAATTCGGTCTGTACCCGGAAGACGTGTACGTTTCCTACAAGGATTTCGATGAAACCTGGACGACACCGATCCGCCTGGATTTCTGCAAGCCCGATCAGAACGAAGCGTCCATTTCGGTGAGCGTGGACGAGCGCCGGATCTATGTCTACCAGGACATCGTGGGTGGCGGCGATATTTTCTATTCCGACTTTTCCACAAACCGTTTCAAAGACATCAAGGCGCTCGAAAACAAAGACGTCAACACCAAATTCTGGGATACGCACTGCTTCGTAACACCGGATGGCCGCACGATGTATTTCGCTTCCGAGCGTCCGGACGGATACGGGGGGCGCGACATTTACCGCATCGTGAAAATGGCCGACAATACGTGGAGTCAGCCGATGAACCTCGGTCCGATCATCAACTCGGCTTACGACGAAGACGCGCCGTTCATGGCCAGCGACAACAAATCCCTGTTCTTTGCCAGCAACGGCCCGCGCAGCATGGGTGGTTTCGATATCCTGCTTTCGGTCATCGATGCCGATAACAACTGGTCCGATCCGATCAACCTCGGCGTTCCGATGAACTCCACACAGGACGATTTGTTCTACACCGAAACGATCGATGGCCGTCGTGGCTACATTACGTCGATGCGCAGCGATACAAAAGGGGAGAAGGACATTTACGAGATCCAGAACGACTACATGACGATCAACCGCGGCGCTATCCTCAAAGGAAAAGTGATCGTGCTGAACGGACGCCCGATGCCGGAAGATGTGACCATTACCGTAGCCTGCAGCGATTGCAACGACCAATATGCCCGCACGGTTTATCCGCGTATGCGCGACGGCGCGTTTTCCATGACGCTCGATCCTTGCCGTACTTACGAGATCATTTTCCGTTACCAGAACGGCGAAAAGGAAATTTACCGCGAGACGTTCAATACGGATTGCAAGAAGGAAAAAGACGAGATCTACCGCGAGGTTTACCTCGACGCCGACAAAATGGCCATCGTTCCAAAAGATACTACGCCGATTACCCAGAAAGATACCATCATTCCGGTCATTCATCAGCCGGAAATCGTGCTGAAAAACTACGAACCGTTGTCGTTCCGTCATACGTTTGGCTACAACAAGAACAAGCTGGCGGTTACCGAAGCGCGTATGAAAAGCTTCCTGAAAAGCGTTGAAGCGCAGCTCAAGGATGGCCGTGAGAAGATCGTGATCGAAATCACTTCTTCGGCGTCTTTTGTGCCGACTCACGAGTTCAAGGACAACCAGGAGCTGAGTGAAAGCCGGGCGGCCAATATGAAAGCCATGCTGGAAAAGTACTTCGAGCAATCGGTGTACAAAAACAAGGTTCAAATCGTTGTAGTTTCGAGCGTTGTATCCGGTCCGGAATACGAATCCGACTCGCGCAACACGAAAAAATACATCCCGTTCCAGTTTGTTGAGCTGAAAACCAACTAGTTGTGAAATGGGCGCTGTTCCCCCTTTTAATTGTGCAGGGTGAACAGTATATTTGATCAAAAAAGCCCATGAATCTATCGCTATCGCTCCAACGTCCTTTTGCGGTTTTTGACCTTGAAACTACCGGAGTCAACGTGACCCGAGACCGCATCGTTGAGATAGCGATCATTAAATTAATGCCCGACGGCACCGAGCAGGAATACTACCGGCGTGTGAACCCGGGAATGCCTATTCCTGCGGAATCGACGGCGATCCATGGCATTACCGACGAGCATGTGAAGGACGAGCCGATTTTCGCTGCAATTGCAGACGATGTAGCGGCATTCATTGACGATGCGGACCTGGCGGGCTACAATTCCAATAAATTCGATATTCCGGTGCTGGCAGAAGAATTCCTGCGCTGCAACCACGGTTTCGATATCCGCGCGCGCAAATTCGTCGATGTGCAGAACATCTTCCACAAAATGGAGCAGCGCACGCTTGCGGCGGCTTACCAGTTCTATTGTCAGCAGACGATGCAAAACGCGCACAATGCGCTCTACGATACACGCGTTACGCTCGATGTGTTCAAAGCACAGCTCGAGCGCTACGAAACGTTGAGCAAATCCGTTCCGGAGCTCTCCGAATTCACACGCCAGGGCAATATCGAATGGCACGACTTCGCCGGTCGACTGGCGGTGAACGAAAACGGCAAGATCATTTACAACTTCGGCAAGCACAAAGGCAAGACGGTGGAAGAAATCCATTACTCCGAGCCAGGCTATTACGGTTGGATGCTCGATGCCGATTTCCCGCTGTACACCAAACAGCTGCTGAAAGAAGAGATCGAGCGCATCAAGGCCCTGAGAAAGCAATCGCAGCAGCAACAGTCCAGCCAACAGCCATTGAGCATGGAGGACAAGCTGGCGGCGCTGAAGAATAAGTTCAATAAATGATGTTTGATTGTTGATGTTGGATTTTTGATGAGTCGGAATTCCAACGAAATGAATGCATTCCTATTCTTGGTTTGATTTCACCACAAAAGGCATCCACCGCGGCGGATTGACGTACTGGCGTAGTTGAGAGCGCCCCCGACATAAAGTCGTGGCCTGCACAAAAGGGAAGTGGTTCTTTACGTAAGTCATCTTTGCTCCCTTGAGCAGTACGAATTGTCAAGTATTCTTTGCTCCTTTGTGGTGAGAAATTAATAATCAGACAATGAAGATCATTTGCATTGGCCGTAATTACGCCGATCATGCCAAAGAAATGAATGCGCCGCTGCCGGAAGCGCCAGTTTTCTTCCTGAAGCCCGATACGGCGCTGCTGCCGGCCGGAACGCCGTTCTACATTCCCGATTTCACCAAAGACCTCCATTACGAATGCGAGCTGGTGGTGAAGATCAAAAAAGTAGGGAAGAACATCCCCGAGAAATTCGCGGCAGCGTATTATGATCAGATCGGCCTGGGCATTGATTTCACGGCGCGCGATTTGCAATCGGCTGCCAAGGAAAAAGGATTGCCGTGGGAGATCGGCAAAAGCTTCGACAACAGTGCACCGCTGGGCGGTTTCCTGCCCAAAACAGCGCTCGATTTGTCGGATCTGACCTTCACGCTGAAAAAAAATGGTGCCGTTGTACAAACCGGCCATACGACCGATATGATCTTTACCGTTGACCGGTTGATCAGCTACGTTTCGCAATTTATCACCCTGAAAACCGGCGATTTATTGTTCACCGGAACACCTGCGGGCGTTGGCCCGGTAGCTATCGGCGACCACCTGGAAGGATACATTGGCGAAGAAAAGTTGCTCGATTTAGCGATCAAATAGTAGGAAGAACGAGTAAATGTATTATCTTTGCACTCGTCTAAAAAATCACGCGCACGTGATGAAATTGGTAGACATGCCATCTTGAGGGGGTGGTGCCTTCGGGTGTGCTGGTTCGACTCCAGTCGTGCGCACTAGTAAGGTCACATCGGATTTATACCCGATGTGACCTTTTTTCTTTGGGTCAAATTGGCCGGTTTTACTGAGAAGTAGAGCGACCGTAGGATTAATTTCAGCGGTTCGAACTCGCAAACCGTCAAAAGTGAATTTTTCGGGAAATATGGAACCAAGTAATTGCTTTTTCTTCTTAACACCTTGATTTCTGTACCATCCCAGCACGTTTGTAAGAATCTGTAGCTTTTCATTTAGATCATCCAGCTCTGTTTCCTTATCAGCACTAATACCGTTGATTTCATCCTGAATTTTCGCAGTTTCCTCTGTGATGTTGTTGACCATCTCTGTATAATCCCGTGGTTGTATTTCGCCAGTTCGAAGGAATTTTTGCAACCTATCTTTTTGCTCTTTCAGTCTATTCAGCTCACGTTGTAACACTCCCTTTTCCTGGCCGCGAGAGTGTGTATTCTTTTTAAGATCGGTTTGGATCAATGTTGCGTAAAGTTTCTCTACCCCTTCCGAAATTTGTATCGTAGATAGTAGCATTTCCATTTCATTGTTTGCTTGATCCGCTCGATATCGTTCCTGCTTACACTTGTTACAATGGTAGTAGTAATGAATCTCACCATTTCGGCTGCGTGATCCGCTTCCGGTCATATGTCCACTACATTTAGAACAGTTTAGTAATCCCCTTAAAGGAAGTTGGTCATGATCCTGAATATTATGTGGTTTACCTTTCTGTTTTGAACGTTTTCTAAGAATCATCTGCACTTCATCAAATAACTCAGGTGGTACAATCGCTGCGTGCAGTCCAATACGAATTTCTTCCGGTTCTTCCTCGTTAGCTTTTATAAAAATGCGACCTGCATAAACCATGTTACGTACCAGTAAACTAAAGTTTGATCGCGTTACATATAACGCGCGTTGATTAAGCTCTTCGCGTATTTCGTTTAATGTTCGATCGTTACGTGCAATTTGTTCAAATACCCACAGAACCAAAGGGGCTTTGTCATTTGGTACGATTAGCGGTCGGTTTTCACTGTCTCTACTGTTTCGATATCCAATTGGAGCCATTCCGGTCCAACGCCCCGCTTTTTTCGATCCTCGTAGCCCTTTCCGTGCGCGTTCTGCCCTTATATCATTATCTACTTCGGGCATTGCCAGGTACACGGATAATACGAGCTTATTTTGTGGAATTTTCAGATCAAGTGGTTGCGAAATAGCTTGTGGTTCGATTGAAAGGTTTTGAAGTTTTGCAATCATCATATAAGCGTCAGCAATATTGCGCGAAAAACGATCCCATGCATAGAAAAGTACGTAGTCAATTTTACGTTTGTTTTCTTTTGCGTATTGCATCAACTTTTTCCATTCGGGCCGATCAAAGTTCTTCGCACTGTAATCCTCTTCAAAAATGACCGCGATCTCGATATTTTCTGCTGCACAGTATGCTTCTAACCGTTCAAGCTGATAAGGGGAACTGTACCCCCTTTTCTTTTGTTCATCCGTACTGACCCTGATGTATAACGCAGCTATTTTCCTTGGTTTAATTTGCAACTGCATATTATCTGATTTTAAGTTTTATCCCATCTATTTCCGCTAGTTTTAGCAGAAATCGAAGTATCATTTCAATTTGTTTGTCCGAGCAGTGTTCATACTGTTTACCCAGTATTTTCCTGCATTCCGCTATCGTTAACATTGTTGATAGTTTTGCAATGAAGTAATTCGGGATTACTCCGACCCCCGTGTTTTTGAAAAATCTTTAAGAAAAACGCTGAACCCTTCTATTTGCAAGTAATTCAGCGTTCTATCATTTTGTTTGTGAGTGCTTTCAATCGAAAGAATCGACTACCAAAGCGTCATTTGGACGCACCTCTGCTTCTCGTATGAGGGCGACTAACTTTTTTACGATTTTTTTCAGTATTAGAATCCCGTTTTCAAGAACCTAATCGCCCCATCTTGATACATACCCATAACGTAGCTACCAGCATACCCCCAAATGCTATGATCAGGAACAAAACAAAAATTTTATTATCCTTTTCGCTTCGTGCTTTGATTGTTGACCATTCTTGTTGTGTCATAAGTTTTGATTATTTGATGTTGTTTTGAATGACCATGAAAAAAGGAGCTTCCCTCTGTGTGAGCTTACCTTTTTCATCGGTTGTGTAGGTAGATAGCCTGACCTTGTTCGATACATTGCCTCCAATAGCTTTGATAAATCCTTTACCGACTTTTGTGACTAGTTCCCCGTGAGCCGGAAAATATCCGGTGCTGTCGTAACCTTTTCCTGATTGGCGGGAGTACACTACCAGGTCGCCGACCTTTGGCGCGTACTCGGAAATCCGGAAACCTCTTAGCAATGCATGCTTTTTATCCCGATTGGCTTTGGCTACCTGAAAATACCCACTGTGAGCGCTATGGTAAGGAAATCGATCACCTGCCCCGGCTTTATAAAACAGATACGAAATAAAAGCGCTTGACCATGGGTAAGACGCCTGTACGGATGAGCTTTGCATTTGTGCAGAGCTGAAATTGAATCCGACACTTTTCCAGTAACTGATCAGAAAAGAACTCGCTTTTGAAGAAAGTTCCGTTAAAGCATCCCACTTAGCTAGTTCACCGTCTGCTATACGTAGGAGCTTTGATTTGAATGAGTTATACCGGAAAAATAAGTAGATTCCAACGCCAATTGCAGAAGCAATCCCGCAGATTACTAATAACCTGGTGGCTTTCATGGTGGATTGAAGTAATATTGATACAGAATTAGATAGATAAGAAGAAGGCGGGAGCAGCGAACGCGCTCAAAGGTATCTTTATCCAAACTTTGCTAACGTTCTTGTCCCGCCTTTGCCTTTGGCATCCCTAATATCCCACATCGCCAAAGGCAACCTAAGAAACAAATTCCTTGATTTTTCAGGCTTTCGGATTACTAAGTGATTTGATTTAGTTTCCGAAACGCGATAGTGGCTTATCTACCGGATTCAATCAGGCGGTCTATCTTTTTCTCTATTCTATCTAAACTTTCTTTGATCTGTTTTATTTCAGTGTCATCAATAGCGCCTTTTAATTCAAGGTGCTGAACCCTGTTAAGGGCTTGATTCAGCTCTTGTTGCTGCGCAACATTGGTCAGCTGGTTTTGTTCGGTCATTGCCGTAGTTCTGAAGTAGAACGGTACAACCGAAAAGACAGCTCCTATCAGGATAAGCATCACACCGTGCTTGAGCTTATCGACTAGCTTTTCGTTCATTTTGCTACGAATTATCATCAACCCCGATCAGCTCGGAGATCGGTGCGGAATCGACTTTCTTACCCTGCTTATAAATGGCAATATGCGGGACTGTTACGCCTTCAATTTCGCGAATAAAGAGCAATACAAACAGCTCGGCTGTTTCAACGGCTTCAAAGCGTGCCATTGCAGCTGAAAATATCTTGCTGATCATATCACGGACGTACGTTCCGATGATTAGAGTCCATCCTTTGCCACCTCCGGCGTTAACGATTTCGGAGAGGTTGCAACGCCGGATGAATTTCGATTTGTCAAAGAGGGCAAAAACCGGTTTTGCCGTTAGTGTTTCCAGGTCAACACGGATATTCAATGAATCCGCTGGAAGTTGCTGTTCCTGGGCGAGTGTGATGATGACCTTATGACATACATCTACGATCATTGTCTGTGCTTCTTTTTGATTGATCATGATTTCTGATTGTTAGTTGAGTTGTTCGCTTTCGAGTTCGATTGCCTGAATAATGTCCGAAAGCATCAGCACTTTCAGGGGCTTTTCATCCTGCATAATGCCAATGCAGGGACAGTACGCCTTTTCCGATTGGTAAAACACTAGTGAAATCCGGGCGGGATTTTCGACACCTGTTTCTTTCATAAAAGCGATATGGATTGTTTTAAAGAGTTTTTCCAATATCACCGGGCTGAAACGTAGCCCAATCATCTTAGCCGTCAGCAGATCGTTCAGGGAAATTTCTCTGAAAATGTTTCCCTGGCGGCACAGCTGTAGCAGCATTTTTCCTTCCTCAAACACACGAATGTTTAGGGTCATGGTACAAGGGAGGATTTTGTACTGTACACAAAGCGAAAGCAGTGCTTCTCGAAATGTGCGATCGATGAGTTGTTTGCCTATGGATTTCATGGCTGAAGGGTTTAGGGTAAGAACCAGCGCAGACGTTCGTTGAACCTGACCGGAAAGCGACTCATTCGAAGAATACCTGTTCTGACAGAAAGATTGCCTTTGATGAGTACAGGAAGATCCCCGAGCGCGGTCGTACCTGTTTGCGAGTAAAGTGGCATGATCTTTTTCTGAATGTCATCCCATTGCAGACGCACATCCAGGGGGATCACCGAAGAATTGTTCGCCAGGAGCGTATAACTTTCCGTTGATGTGATCTCGGACACTTTGTACCCGCCTACAAACACATCATAGCGTTGATTCCACACTTCCAGGTTAAAGCTGGATGGGTTGGTAATGAGAAACGACACACGAAATGTCACTCCTGCACTGTCGAGGTACTGGACTGCGTAGCTGAGTACCTCGTAACTTACGCTTTTGGAAATCGAAACCACCCCGTAAATGAGAACGGCAAGAAGTCCTAACGTCGAAACAACTACTACCGGAATCCAAACCTTTTTCATCACAGTCCGATTATGAGTAAGCCAATACCGACGACAATGAGTGCTGAGTACATGATCATACTTTGCGGTGAATTGCTGTCCGGTTCATAGCTGATCCGTTCCAGGCGTTTCAGCCAGCCGTTGATGTACTTCTTCTGTGGCGAAGCCTTATACCGGTTGGAGCGAACTTCTTTGAGCGTGTAAAACAGCTCTTTGGAGTTCAGTTTGTTCATCAGTTCAATGCCTTCCACTGCGAAAACTTTGTAATACACCAATGGCTTTTTTAACCGGTTCAGTGCCTTTTCTACCAGCAGACGCATACCACTCACTCCGTGGTTCACGGCTCCGTCGTAAAGCATGGTGGCAACAGATTGGTTTCGCACTTTGTCGAAGTTGTTCTTCGTCCAGAAGTTTTTCTTCAGAATCAGTTCAGCTGTTTTACGCGGCAGATTTTTCATATCTTGAACGCTTGGCGTTCTTCCAAGATATGCGGCGAGTGTGGGGGCTGCAATTCCCCAATTCGTCCCTATGAGTTTGCCCATGTACCAATTGCCCGAATCTTCAGGGTCGTTTTGGTAGCCTCCTTCGTTGATACCAACGATTTTTTGAGATAATTCAAATGATGCCATAATTAATGATTTTGATGGTTACTAAAACAGGTGGTTAGTAGCTCATAGCTTGCGTGTAGAGATCATCCAGGTCTGTGATTTCACCAATGCGTATAGCTTCCGCAAAGGCGGCTTTAAAGCCGGAACCTATTTTTCCGTCAATACCACCGGTATCGCGGATGCTGCGCACGATCAGATCATTCATTTTGAAAGCACCGAGATTGATCAGGTACGATTGCATTTTTTCGATCTCGGTTTTAGTGAAAGTGCGTCCGTTCAGTGTGTTCATCGCGGAGGATTCACTGCCTGACCGTGGCGGTGAACCGGCTTCTTCTTTTTCGGTTGCTTCGTTTTCTTCCCGTTCAGCGCGTGTGTCCCTGATCTTTCTTACAATCAGGATCGTAGCGATTGTCAGGATCAGTATCCCCCCCAAAATGGCAATGATCTTCAGGGACGTTTTTTCTTGCGGTGTCATTTGTCGTATGCAATAAATGTTACGGTATCCGCTCTCACATAACCTTCAGAATACCGCCAAAAAGTGAACGCCGATATTTTTGTAACAGGCTTGATCAACTTTACTTTGAACCAGCGGTAGGAGTAAGAATTATGAACTCCGGTAGCTTCCCCCTCTACGTATCCGATAGGTGTTCCTGCATTGATGGTTGTTATCAAGTTGTCGTACCCATCCCACCATCCCTGATTGGTGTTCACTTCTGTAGAGCTACGGACATTGGTATAGTCCCACCCTCCGAGGTATTTACGTTTAGGATAAAGCACTTTACCTTTGAGCTGTGAAAGCGGGTTTTTAAGCTCGTTCTCGTCGTTGAACTGCGGAATAACTTTACCTGGATCAATGGTTGCACCAGGTGGGGTAGTGTTACCTCCGGCTGGTCCACCAATAGGGCCATTCTTTACATCACCTTCGTTTGCGGTTTCTTCCGAGTTCTTTTCATCTCGGTTTCTTGTCAGGAGGTAGATACCCACTCCGATAGCTGTTAACACCAGCACTGAACCGACGATGAGGATAATATGCTTCTGTTCCAGTTTCATGGCTTCCGTTATTTGGGGAGCTTGTTGATCTTAGCGATCAGCATGTTCATTTTCGCCTTATCGGTTAAGGCTTCCTTGAGGACTTCCAATAAATCCTCATCGTAGGATTCTACAAACTCGTGCGAGATTTTGGAAACATCATGCTGATGACCAAGCCCGTTGAACGCTCCGACAATGGCTGTCTGATTACTGCTCATCCAGGACGAATAGTTTTCCCATATTGTTTGAGCCTTTTCCCGGGCTTCCAACAGGGTAATGGTTGCTTTGCCGGAGTTCTGATAGGTCGTCGGATTGAACGCACCTGAAGCAAGCAGTTTGTTCATGCCGCCCGCAGCATCCTGACTGTCGGGATGCTTGAGCGCTTCATCCAGTCGCTTTTGAATGTTGGACTTCTGAACGCTCCGCACGATGAAGTAGGCAGAGATACCCGTTACAGCGACAATTGAAATAATAATGAGCGTCTTTTTCATGACAACAGTTTTATATCGCTTGTCCCTTTGAGTGAGTTTACCGGCGCATCGAGTCGAATAGCAGCTCCCGAATCTCCCTGATTGGCTCGTTTGATCACGTAATAGGCGATCAATCCGACCCCCACGATAACCGCTCCGAAAACAACTACCCGCAGCACGTTTGCCGTATCGCCGAACCAATCCACGATTCCCATTCCGAGATCGGTCATTTCACCTTTTAAATCGGTTGTTAAGTCTACACCCTGGCTTTCCATGTATTCGCGTAGACCATGGGTATCGGCTGAAGTACCAGCCCCGGCACGTTGATTCCAGAACTTAAGGAAATAGGCGTTCGCAGCACTTTTCCCAAACCACGATTTCAGGGCTTTGTGAAACACGATCCAGTTTTCGGAAGTGTCTTCCGAAGTTGGAATGACTTTGCTTGGATCAACTCGCATGACGTGAAGTTTTACAACGGGAACTTTCGTTTGCCTGAAAAAGCTCAATGAACTCGCTGATCGCTTTCATGCGCTTGCGGTTCAGCTCTGTATCTTTTCGGGCAAATACCGCCCGGTAGCAGTTTTCTACTTCCATGGAGTCAAAACCCAGGTTCAGGGCAATATGCACGGCGATAATATCGGCTGTCAGCTCGTTAGTCACCTCTTTTCCGTATTCCGGGTTTTTCCACTTGTGCCCATATTCGTGCAGGAGCATGATCATAAGCATCGGAACGGAGTAGGTTTTCACAGCGTTCTTTGAAACTTCGATCATACCTGAAAGCCGTTCGATACGGGCAGGTGTGGTCAGCTCCGTTTCACCTTCTTTGATCCTGTCGAGGTAAAGGATGGAAAAGCCTTCGCTTTGATAGATCGTTCCTTTTTCTCCTGCTTCCAGGTATGGCAGCTCGGTGGCAAACCACTTAGCAAAACAGATAAACTGGCGATCCTTATCCGAAAGCTCCAGTGGACATTTGGTGTCCGGCATTACCTCAATGGTTTCGATGGTGAAACCCTCGTTTCCTGGGGTGTGCTGTTCACAGACAATTTTCGCGGTTAGCTGATCCGGCACAATCGGCATTTTAATAAGGACTCCCATACTTCGGGTAATTTTGAGCTTTCTTGTAGCGTAAACCCGGTGTGTGAGTGAATCGAAAACCGTAAGGCTGATCTTAACAGGTCGCAGGATGCGCAACCCTAAAAGCATGTTGAAGGGCTTGCCGTTTGGAAAAAGATCGAATTGCATGGCTTAAAGTTTTTTACCGATGAGTATTCCGGTGACTAGCCCAATGAGGGCAATCGCAATGAAAAGCGTAGCGTTTTCCTTCAGGGTGTCCGTCCATTTTTTCGGTAAGGGTTGAACCGGGCTGTTTTGCTGTACGGCAGGTGTCGGTTCCGTAACGACTTCGCTTTGTGCGTCTACCGCCTTCAGGGGGGCAACCAGCGGTTCAGGGGCTTTTACACCACCTGTTATCACAGGCTCTTTTGAAAGATCTATCACCGAAGGATAAACGACCTTGATTTCAGGCGAATTGATGCGGGGATCAGCTGGACTATATGCTTGCTTTGTCATGTTACTTGATTTTGGTGTTGATGGCTATTGCGCCTCCGATCAGTCCTAAAATGAGGGGTAAGCTCCAAATGGTTTTCCCGATGATCAAACAGGTCACTATACCCAGGATTGCACCGATCAGAAACCCATTTCGATATATTTTAGCTCCCTGTTGGAAGTTGTTGTCCGGCTGCATTTTGTGCGCGTTTAACCAGGATAATCACAACTACTGTCAGGGTGATCACTGCTGCGGTGATCCCTATGGCAATCCACATGGTACGATTTGGATTATCATTGCGCGGGGTTGGCGCAACAGTATTTTCACGGGGCAAATAGTCACTGACAACGGGAAAATTGCTCTCATTGCCCTTTTTAGCAACGGTCAAGCCCTCCGGTCCACTGGTAATGAACCATCCGGCGTTGTTCAGGTCGCGTTCGAGCTGAATCGCTACGGTGTCGTTCCCGGCTGCCTCGGCTTGCAGGTATTGTCTCAATACCTCTTTCGCCTTTCTTTCGGTCATAAAGCTCATCCTAACTGAAGATTAGATTTAACAGCCCCTAAAGCATCAGCGGTTTTTTCTGTTACGACACTGGCTGCTTTGCTTTTCATGTATGCACGAACACCAAGAATGATCGCCACCAGGACAATAGCAGATATACCGATGATGATCCATGTCTGGCGGGTTCGTTTTGCCCGTTCCAAATCCAGTTGCTGTTGCATCAGCTCGGCTTGTTTTTCAGCATCCGTTTCTACCTGTTGGTTTTGGCTTCGTCCAATACCGGAAAGCACAGATCCGACAGCGGATAACGCACCTCCAACGAGCTGCCAGCCCTGACCATCGGCTGAAGAATAGCCGTCGGCTTCCAGCAGCATTTTTGCGATAGCTTCGCGCAGCTCGGAATTACCTGCCAGGTGTTTGATCACGACAGCATATACAACAGCCGGAGGCAGAATTGCGCCAATCTGTACCCCTGTTTTATGTAGCACCTCCAAAGTTTCCTTTGGAAAAGCATACACCAGTTCCTTAAGGCGTAGCCGAATGAGCTTTTTGTTCTCTTCGGCAAGTTGTTGGCGTTCATTACTCAGAATTGTTTCTGCGAGTTTCATGACATTGCAGGATTAAGTACAGGCGGCTTTCTGAATTTCCGGATCAGGTAGATGATCACGATCAGTGCAAGGATGCTACCACTGATGATCAACCCCCATTTGAGCTGCGGATTCATTCCTTTGGTTGCCTGAACTGCTGCATCGGCTTGCGCCTGTGCCTTTTGCTGCTCGATCTGCTGCATCTGCGTTTCATGGCTAATCTGTTCTTGTGTTTTTTGCAGTTCCAGTTGCCCCAGCTGTTGCGCTTGCACAGCGGTTAGTCCCTTAGTCAGCCCTGCGCTTTCACCCTTAACCAAGGCTTCTAACTGGCGATTGATGGTTTCGATATGTGCAGGAATACGGCTTTTTTCAACTGCCAGTGCATCTACCTGAGCTTTGTAGTCAACAACTCTATTTGCTGCATCGTAAACAACCTGTTCAATGTTTTTTCCGTTCTCTTTTTCCCAATCCCTACGTCGGCGGTCATTAAGCCCATTGAGCCAGTTGATGTCGTTTTGGGTAAGTGTGATACTGTTTTGAAGGCGGGAGATCAGCACGGGAATTTCAACCAAACGTGCTTCCAACCGTTGCTTATCAGCCCGAAGTGTTTCGTTTGTCGTTGATCCGTCAGCCGAAAGTTTCTGCCGAGAAAGGGCGAAGTTCCACCCCAATATGTTACCTCTCATGGCTTTATGTTTAAAATGGTTGTGCTGCTAGCAGCACAACCATTGATTCAGGTGTTACCTGCGCAGAGGCAGGCTTTGTGGTTGCGGCAGCACGATCCCGGCAGTATTAACCCGTGCAGGGGCAAACGTTTTGATCGGCTCATTGCCTTTCAGTGTCCCCGAAGTATCGACCTTGTACATCGGGAAAATGGTGTAAAACACGCGTGTTTTTGGTTCAATCTCAATCTCCCAATACGTTGAGCCGTCGATGTTCTCGGTAATAGGGGCATCCAGTATATTTGTCTGATTCTGATATGCGCTTTTGTATTGCTGCATATTCAGAGATCGCTGGAACATATTGCCGTTTGCGTCCTTTTGATATATCGTAAGAAACTTCGATAATTGTAAAGCGTTCGACGATTCAATTCGGACGAATTGTGTTACAAAAGGCTTGGTTGAAGATTGCTGTAACAGCTCTACGTATTCAACACCTGGTTGACCGATACTGACCTTAATTGGTCCTTCGCTCCCGAAATTGGCTCTCAATAGGAACTTGTCATTTCCAAACAGAACGGCTCTCAGCGCCTTTACTTCGTCGGTGTTTTCGACGATGATCTGGTACGGGTCTGCTTGGTAAACACGTGCGTTTTCTTCCGGCGCTCCCTCGATGTAATCATAATAAGGCTCTTGGTAGCCTGTGCCGTCAAAGTTGCTGTACTTGCGATCAAGGTGATTCAGCACATCCTGGAAAGGGACACGTCGTTGATTTGATGGTTTCATAACGATGATCTGTTAGATGTTTTCGCCGGCCGGTGTTGTCGTTACCGTTGGCGTTGTGACTTGTTTCGCCGCTGGTGGCGGTGTAACTAAAGCGGGATCAGTTTTTGGCTTAGTGAAATAGTGGACGAGAAGCCCGGCGATCACTCCCGCCGCGATGTTGATCCCCAACAGAATAAGCAACTGCTTACCCGTAAATTTGTTGGTTTCCATGTGTCTTTCAATTTTTGTTAGACTTTATGATTTATTACAAGTCCAACGCAGGAAATGAATAGATATGAAATCGATAATCGCCCGTTTTTAGTGATTTACGTGGTCACTAATCGTTTAATATGTTGAAAGACAGATTTTTGAAAACAACTTAATGGTGGGCAGTTAATCTTTGATACAAGTGTAAGAAGCTGTTATTCAATCCCAAATGAGCTTTGATTTTCGTTCGATTTGCCTCGAATAATTCTTGGAGATACGATAGATCAAATTCTATTTTGATTGTTTCAGGATACCTGTATTGTTTCGGAGTAGTCTTGCTGATTCTGAACCCTGAATCGGTAATAGTGGTGTCCTGGAATTGCTCCAGCTTGTTAGGTTTCGTCGTGCTTTCGACGAAACTAAGATTATCGATTGGGTTAGCATAGACCAGGTCTATCACAGTTTTTGGTTCATTGTCACTGATTTTTTTGCTTCTGATAAAACCTACCAGGAATAATTGAAATTGAGCTGAATCGTCGGCCAGTAAACTTTCATTAGGTATTGCAATCACCAAAGGGGCATATATTTTATAATAGTACAGAAGTTTTAAAAGCCCCTTATTACTCCCATTTACTTTAAATGCTGATCGTTGAACTAAAGTATTTCCCATGCCATTTACTTCTACCGTAAAAAGAAGGTTAATGGCTGAATCTACCTCCGGGATAAGTCCCAATCTAAAATGCCTGTATGTTTTATATTTTGGGTCTTTTATGAGTTTACTCAGCTTTTTGTTAAATAGATTCTGCGAATGTACCTTTCCCGATTTAGGAACCGGGACGACTTGAGTAGCATAAAAGCTCACTTTTTCCAATATAGTAAGACAAAAATTATAAAGACTCTGCGCCGGTATATATTCTATCCATTCCTTATCGGTCAGATAGTGCGTGTTCGTAAATTGTAGGGTTCGTTTCAAATAAAATAGCAGTGTTTCACATTCGCTGCTTCCACCCTGAGAAGTAATATAAAGGGCTTCTATTTTTGTAATAACATCTTCTAATTCCTCCTTTTGAAGACGACCAGATTTAAATGTTCTGGTGCTAAAATCATCGAAAAGTATAGTCGTTCCTGTCAGTATTTTATGATTTGTTTCCTGGATTCTGTCCAATGCCTTGGAGATATGGTTTTCGAGTAGCTTTTTCCGTAGGATTTTAAACCCAACAAATAACCCAAAGACTGAAATTACAATACCGGCCCAATCAAGTGCATATTCGTAGACTTTCTCACCCACAGTCTTACTGTTCTCTTTCAGAGGCACAGTTATATTCAGCTTGTTTAGGCTGGTATCAGAAACAGCGAGTGTTGTAAAGACTAAAATCAGGATAACGAATAGTGACAACAGTTTTTTCATACGGTTTAATATGATGGATGGTAAAGTTACTATTGCTTAAGTATAAGGGAGCGATTCAAAATGCTCTAAATCTTAACAAATTTCCGGGTAGCTCTGATGAAATGATAAATGAAAAATCCATCTAAAACTCGCATCAGTAATTCCAATCCAACATCGTACCCTTTTATATAATCAGGTGTCTTGTGTACTGGATTCAGAAGTTCAAAATACTGTCCAAACCCAGATACAAAATCAGAATAGTCGTTGGAAAATTTAAAACCGATTATTCCGAAATATACAATTGTGTGGGACAGAAACAACCAGGTTAGCGGAAGTACCCAACTCTGACCAAAATCAGATACCCAACGACTTAGAAAAATCAGGATGCGATCACCGACAGGAACACCTCCATTGATCCTGATTTCTTTCCAGTAAAGCCGCATTTCGTTTTTGTAAAAATCCAAGGCTTCAATTTGGTTGTTATTGGCAATTGAAGCCGCTTTTAACTGACGATAAGTTTCCCTTTCGTATTGTAAGCTACTCAAGTCCTTTTTTGTGAATTTTCCTTTTTTTCTAACGATTTTCCTTGCTAACGAATAAAGAATTGGAACTTTTTGATCGATATAGGATTTGTTTAATTTTTTTCCAATTGGCCATTTCACGTTGGCAATTTTCAATCCACTGAAATCACAGCGTTCTATTTTTAATTTATCTTCAAAATGAATTTGATTCCAATAAAATGCTTTTACAACAACATCGACAAACATAGCATTTGAGATTTTGACTTCATTTAGACTAATATTTCCATTTTGACAATCTAAATTCCAAAGCCCCAGACTTTCAATATTTAATGATTCCATTTTTAGCATCCCCGTAAATACTTGATTGGAGATTAGTACAGATTTGATCGAATTATATTGTGGGGTAACGTTACTATCAGGTGTTTGTGAATAACCCGTGAAATTTAGTGATTCACAGCTTTTTGTTTCTATTCGTAATTGCTTGATTCCTCCATTAACTTTTACTTTTGTT
Source organism: uncultured Flavobacteriales bacterium (assembly GCA_946482515.1). Next base: position 37,403 of record CAMLRS010000012.1, read on the forward strand.
GCATCGAATAACGTTAGCTGTCGAACATTGTCTCTTGAGGTTATCTCTAATAATTTGGTGTCTTTTGAATTAAAATTAATTGACGCCTTATTAGAATTGTTGTTCCATCCAAATAGAACAATTTCAGTCTCAATGCTGTTTATCGTAATGTCATAGGTAGAACTGACATCAAAAAAATATAGTCCGGAAAGAGAACATTTTGAAATTTTCGAATTGTTATCGAGCATTTTACAGTCGTTAAAGCTCAAATAGCCAACGTTCAATGACTCGATTTTCAATTCACCTTTGAATTCGCATTCATTAAAGCTGACTGTACATCTTGACATTAGGTTCTTGATAGTAAACCTACTAAAGGTGCAACCACGAAAGGTTAGATTTTCTTTCAGGGTTTGGTCCAAATAGTTAAGATTGACGTCTTCATCACAAATCCCCGTTATTTCACCGATACTATTAGCTCTAAATGGTAGGCTATGAATGTCAATCACAATTCTATTATTTGACCTAAAGTTAATTTATTGATCAACACATTCAATTGTCTTCATTTCCCTAAACTCAACTTTTTAATAGTATTAGTTTGACTATCCGACTATACGAACCACTTCATCCGTTGCCGAAAGAAGAGATTTTTACTAGATCAGCAGATTCAATTATTTCTGTTTCGACGAATCTTTCAAGCGGACTATACCAATCTAATTGCTCGAATGGACGAATCAACTCATTTGATCGATGAATTGGTTTTCAGACATTTGATATGCAGCTAGATAGCGTTCGGAAAATATTTTTGTGTTCACATAACAATTTGAAAAAATCGTCGTTGGAATTTATATCCCACCTGCGCTGAAGCGCATATCCTCTAAATAGAGTTCATCCAAACACTCATTTTCTCAAAGGCATCGCAGAGTAGTAATTTAATTCTTCATGCGATGAAAACAATCATCAAACGAAAGGCATCAGAAAAGATGCAAACCGTTCCGGTAAAAGAACGTCCGGTAGGTAAGGGAGTCGGTCGTTTATCGATTCGATTAAAAAAAGGCGCGTCATTTAACCCTAATCGCTATGCCTTCTAGTGGAAAACCCCTCACGCTCGATCTCAATATCGTGCTGACGAACGAAGAACTAAAGAGCAACGTTTCTAAGTTGGCATCATTTATTCGATCTTACGAAGGTGGCGGTTGGGATGATGCTAAAAAAAAGGCAGCGGAATTGCTTAAAAGCGGAAAAGCTGATAGCTACATTAACCAGGTACGGAAAGCGGTAGAACAGTTAGAACAACAGGGAGAAGACATTTCTATCCCCGTCAATAAGCGCAGAAAGCCAAGCACACAATCTGTTTATGAGAAGAATTATCATAAGCTCATGGAGATCGCTCCGGGATTAGAGGAGAAATTACTCAACTATAATGGGGGAGAAATTTCCGGCAAGTCGACTCGCACCGGCTATATGGACTTTATTATCGAGTTGATTAGTCTCGATAAGGACAGCTTTTACCTTATGCTTCTGCACGTCGAAAGAAAGGGTGGTAAGGTCCAATCAAATCCGGAAATGGAAATCCGGGTAGAGCTGGATAAGAAAAAGATCGAAGCCATATCGTATGAAGACGTAGAGAAACAAATCAATGTTTACGAGGATAAGCACGATCGGGAAGTAGTAAATAGAAAGGAAAGGAAGGCACAGAATGACTATCTGGCTACCTGGCTCAAAAATCTGAAATCACAGGGACACAGGATCAAATGGATAGAACCGGATTCTACCGGGATACCTCCAAGTGAAATCATTGACAAGTATCAGAAAAAAGAAGAGAAAGAAGCTCCTACGGAAATTGAAAAGCCGAAGGAACTGGCAAAAGAATCCCCATTAGAAAAGACAAAGGAAGATCCACAGCTTGCAAAAATCATTTCGCTTTCAAGTGGGTTATCTGAACCGGATCACAAGGAACTGGTAAAACGGTTTGTCAGATTGGTTTCTACCCACGAAAACACAGACGATGATGTAGAGGTCATGAGAATACTCGGTCACTTCGCCGAAAAGGGCGAAATACACCTCTATTTTTTAAATGCCTGGGAAAAGATAAAACAGCGTGACTACGATCACCTGATAGCATTAAACTATCTACGTATGCATCTGCTTGTCCCGGATCTGCTGGAAACTCTCAAAAAGGAAGGAGGGATAATACAGCTTGTTTCAGATCGTTCCAAAACTGTTTTTCGCATGCAGCTCGGCGATGATCGCAAACCTAGTCAGACAGTGATAGGTATCTATCAGCAGAACGGTAAGGTTCCTGAACCGACTTTACTTATTCGTGTTCACAGTGATTCAAAGACGATTAGTATCGACCTCTCAGCGAATAGCTTTTCAGGTTCGCGTGATTTTAACGCCGAACGGAAAGACCCGTATGCAGAAGGTTTGTATCAAGCTGCAATAGCCTTTGAGCGCTGGTTGAAATACCTCGATCTGAAAGGATTTAAACCTGTATTGGTACAGATGAAAAAAGTCGAAGATCAGACCCATGTAGTCGAAGAGCCTGACGAAAACGATGAGCATTATATCAACAAAGACATCCCCGATTTTGAGCCAGGTAAAGTAAAGCTAACCGAAGCTCATGAAAAACGGGGTGTTACACAGAAAATCATTGATCGAATTAATGACACGAAAGAAGGCGTTACCCTTTTTCCTCGCTCTAAAGACATGATCGCCAATACGCGTAATAAAGCCACAGACAAAGCAATCAAGGCTAAAAAGCCGGGATTCCGGTTGTCAGCAACGGGTAAGTTTTATTACGAAGGACGAAGCAATCGGGCGGACCGTACAAAAAGAGGCTTATAAAAGAACCCCTAAGTCATGAAAGAGAATCAACACCGGCAAAAATGGATCGTAGGTCCGGAAATGCCGCACGAGAAAGAAATGGATGAAAAAGGACTGGAGTTTGTTGACCTAGACGAATCCATCCAGCAGGAAATACGCGATTTCGATGTAGCATATTGCATGGCGTTAAATGACTGCGACATTACAGAAGAAGAATTCAACGTACTGATAAGCATGTCTTATGAGATCGTGAAGAAAATCCAGGTTGTATACAAAGACTATCCGAGAACCTAATTGATCACCATGAATATTCCAAGCAATTTTAATATGCAAACGAAAGAGTTTGTACAGGCGGTGACAAAGTTCTGTTTGTACCTCAGTAAGTTTGGTGCAAAGGCAATGGGGGATTACTTAGATAGTATTCCTCTTCGGATGACAAAAGCCGATGGTAAGCATTTAGGGGCTTTCATCATTGGTAAAATCTGCCAGGAGTATGAGAACACTAGTCAGCCAATTACCAGACACGACCTGTTTTCATCGAAGGAACGCAGACAGGATTTAGCCGAAGCACGGATGTTGCTTTGCGTTTTTGCCCACCAATACGTTCAGCTCGATAACTCCGAGATTTCAGCTATGTTCAATAAGACACGTCACTTTGCTAAACGCGCACTGTCTGATTTTGAAAAGCTGGACGAATCCATACCGGGACACCGGAAGCTAATAGCTAAGTACAGAAAGATCGACACGTTGATCCGCGCTTACGTCGATTTCAAACCTAAATCATAGAAATCATGGATTTTTATAAGCGGGCTGCTACCGGAAGGTACAGTCACGATGAGCAGATGCTTTTGCAGTCCATTCAAAAGCTCATTGAAGAAAAACAGATACCGATTGAAGATATACCTGAGTGCCATTCAATTGATGACCTTATTGAGGTCAAACAGTTGCTGGAAAATTATGGGGAGGCAATGCCATCTGGGGTAGTGGAAGATCTCACGATCCTGGAATCAGCAGTAGAATCAGTAAACGAAGGAGAGTCAGCTTCAGTGCTGAATGATGAGGGCATTACTACAGGAGATTGGAACGAGGATTCCGATGCTTTCATCGCAGCTGACTACGATCCGTTTAATGAGCCTATTATTGAGCGATCTTATACGCAAGCGGATACAGACGCAACTAACCTGTCGGATGAAGGGGAAGAGCATTTAGAACTTGAAGATACAAAGAGCTCACCGCTTGCTGATCTGCCACCGCATACCAAACGGAAGGCAGCGGAACAGACTGCGGATACGCTGCTGAAAGGCTACGCACAGTTTGCACCTATGCCCTTTAAATGGATGGCAAAGCTACCCGAGAGCAAGATCGAAAAGATGGCGTTTAATGGCGAACTGGATTTATCGATTGAGGTTTCCGAAGGATTGACCTTTGATGACTACATGAAACAGACTAATGCACAGATCGATGAAATCTTTGAGGTCGATGGGGACACTCTCAGTGATATTCGCGAGCCGCTCATTGAGGTACTTATGGAACAGGACATGGTGCTTACGCCGGCACAGCGATTGACAGCAGCCATTATCAGCCACTTGGCGCAGATGTTTACTGTTGCTCTGAAGTTGCGCCAGCAAAATAATCGCATCCTTTCTTATCAAAAGCATCTGACATTCTTAGCACAAGGCTCAAGGGTCGCATAATAGAACCCTAATGTACCCTAAATCTTCTTCTCATGGCAAAACCAAGAGAAGCCAAATTAATCATGGTTGCCGGGCGTAAAGGTGTTGGAAAGACCTTTCAAACCCTTCACCAGATAGCTGGTTATTTGAAGACCAATACCCAAAAGCAAGGGCGGAAGGTGCTGATCTTCGACGTGAACAATGAGTTCGGGAATGTCCGGGAAGACCATGAGAATCCCGGCTTCCCTAACATCGGATTAATTAAGTTATCGCAAGTCCCTGCGTTTGCTAAGATAACACGCCCTTTCGCCAGGCGTGTTTCAGTCTTTAAGGATGATGGCGAGCGCATGAATCTTTCGGAAATGGCACAAGCACTGGGTTATATACTGGAACATTACCGGAATGGTTTGCTACTCATTGAAGACATCAGCAAATACATTACAGATTCCTTACCAGGTGATCTGATCGGTGCGATCTGTACGCAGCGGCATGTTTCTGTTGATGTAGTGATACACGTTCAAACCGTAGGTAAGCTCTTTCACCCGAAGTTGTGGGGAAATTGCAATGAGGTCCGGTTACACCGCACAGACGATACCATCGAGCGCCACAAGAACAAGATCAGCGGAAATCTGGAACACCTGCTGATCATGGAACGGCTCATTGAACTGAAGTTTAAAGCCGGTGATATCCGATTCTGTTGCTACCTGAACAAAGACACCGGGAAGATCCGCGGGCGTTTCACGTTGAACGAGTTTAAGCAAGCGGTTGAAGACTATCTTTCGTCAAATTATCAACGCATCCTAAAGCCACTCCTTGACAAACGGCATATTTATACCGGTGAGCGTCTGTATCACAACCAGCACGAAGCTGTAGACGATTATCTGAGGTATTTGATCAAAGAGTATTTATAACGGACTATTCGCCCCTTTTCTTATTGTTGCAGTTTTAATACCTCATTAATAAGTGCCCTTTTATCCTTATCTAGTAAATAACTATCGAATAGTTCATACAGATTGATCTCGCCGACGCTTGCACCCTGCATATTTAGTAGTCGGGAGCAAATAATAGCAAGATGTCGAGTTTCATTGCTAGTCACCTGATCGTGAATCTCTGTTGACAAAACGAACCCATTTCTGCGCGCAAAATAATCTGGAAATAAATTGTTTATCAAATCCACTAAAATCCGGTGCTGATCGCCAGGAGGCAGATTTTGAATATCCTTTATTATCGTTGAGCTTTGCGCTAATTTTTCTCTTTTAGCCATATTGTCGGGGTTAATAAGGTTCTGCCGAAATAATTGTAAAACTGGATGATTCTGCGTTTTCCCACCAGCCCTCGATTTTATGCCGGAACGCAACACTACTATTAGCCGGTACAAATTCCATTACTGTAAATGTCTCCCTTCCCAATATCACTCCAGTTTTAGATTTGAAGAACACTGTCATTTTCACATTCTTAAAACCGGATATTGATGCTGAGTTATAAATCTTACCTTCAATTAGGGTATTTCCCACGAGATTTACTCGCCAAGTATAATCAGCACTCAGATAATTAACGGGCGAAGCTATTTCCTTTTGATACAAATCATCCCTTAACTCCTGTTCAGTAGGTCGGTGATTTTGGGATTGGCTTGCTTGTTGCCTGGAAGATTCCGTAAACATACCACCTTCGCTATTCTGGTTACCTTCTCCATCTCGAAGTTCTAGTTCTTTTTCACGCAGTTCTAATTCACGTTCTCGTAATTCCAGCTCTTTTTCCCTGGCAGCATTGTTACAACCCATCATAATGCATACAAGTGGTATAAAAAGAGATAATAGTGATTGTTTCATAATAGTATCAGGTATTTCGGACTAAAATAAGCGCTTTGCTTCAATCTGAAAACGGATCGTCAAAAAAACATAACTGCCCTTTGTCAGTGGGCAAATAGATTTTTTTGTCAAAAATGGCAGCAGCATTTGCCCGTTTTGCCCAACTAGGGTGGGCGATCCCTGTTTTTTGTTGTCGCATCGGCTTAAAAATGAAATAAAAAAAAGCAACTGACCATTAACGATGGGCAACTAGCTCTTTTAATAGAAGATTACTTCCACTCCTCAAATATTACTTTTACATTTAATGAAAACGAACTTATAATGGGAGTCGTACTCGATATAGCTACTATTGTGTTAATCGTCGTTCTGATAATATTAAGAATATTTGTCCCCAGTTTTATTAAGGCAAAAGCTGAAAACCTGGCTAAAAAACAAGACATTGAGGAACTCACTAAGTTAGTAAAGGAAGTTGAGTCAAAATTTGACGAACGTTTGCACGAGTTTAAAGCAAATGTTGATCTTTCCGCGCAAATGCGATTGAATCTACATGACGAAGAGCGGCGATCATTAATAGACCTTCATTTGAAAGTTATTCAGTATTATAACTATAATGTGGATGTTTTCTCTGGAGTAGCTATTTTTTTCGAGGATCAAGATAAAATATTTGACCATTTACGATACAGGCGTGTGCTAAATGAAGAGGTATTTATTGCTTTTACAAGGTTTGTGTTAATTACGAATATCGATACTGATTTACATAGTAGTTTAGAACAGTTGATTGATAGGCTAAATCAATTTGGTGGAGAGATTACGTGGTTTGCTGAACAAATTGTTCAGAGAAAGGGCAATATCGAAAAGCTCCATGAATTAATGGATTCTCATGTTGAAAAAGCGAAGACATTAGTTGCCGCCGCCGCTCCGTTACTTGCAGAAGTAACTATTTTGATGAGAGAACACATACACGCTAAAACTATGGCTTAATAGTAGATCGAGTCACATCTTCAAAGGGAATGGAGTTGTGAATTGACTAATGTTGCTTGACAGCGATCTGTCGAATTGTATCATAATGGTAGGATGTATCATCAGCTTCCCAATAAGGTCCGTTCTCCTGAATGTAATTGAATTCTAAGGTATCATTGGAAAAGATATTATAGGCACGTGAGCCGAGATCAGTGGTATTCCAATGATTTCCTTGAGCATCGTAAATACCTGCACAATTTCCTATACGAAAGCTATTGGTATATGGAGAATCCTCGTTCTGATATATGGCTGTGTTAGTAGCACCAATGAAATTGGAGAATCGGAAAAAGTATATCTCACCACCATTAAAAAAGTCTGGTTGGGTGGTAAACTTAATTTCCATGTCGTACAAAAATACTCCAGAGGTGTCATATACTTTGTAATCACCAGGAATGAGTTTCCATTTGGTGTTAATTAATGCCGTATTTGGTGCAGAGTCTTTTTCACAGCTGGTCAGTGTGGCAATGGCAATAAGTGAATACAGTAGCTTCCTCATAGTGGGCATTCCAATAGTGATTCGGCTAAGATAGAATTTTAATAAATATTCTTCCGTGTATTAGAAGTATCGTCTTGCAATTTTTGATCAAAGTGTTTTTCAGAACTTTTTGAGTGATGCATAGTTTTGACACCAGACTCTGAGTGATTTGATTTAGGTCCAAAAGCAACCTTTGAAGCCATACCACACGTAAAAGCAATAAGACATAATTTCAAACCCAGATATTTCATCGAACTATTCTTCCTTGGTTTCCTTCATCAACTCTGATATAGTAGTCTCTAAAACCTGACTGATCCGAAACAATAAGATGAAACTGATATTTACTTGTCCTGCTTCAATCCTACGAATATGCCTTGAATCGGTTTTTACAGTCTTCTCAGATTTAACTTCAAAAGCTAATTGACCTTGGCTCATTTTCTTCTTAGTCCGCAAGATGCGAATGGAATTACCAATGGTAACCAGCAATTTTCTTTCAGATTCTTCAACCACATGCAAATAAAGAATTTGAAAAATTGCCTTTGAGGGATTAAATGTCCTATATTTGGGCGCGACAAAAAAATCACAACGTGCTCAATTCCACTAGACACAAAAAATTAAAGGCTTTCTGGCTCTTCGCCCAGCTTCTCATAGGTAGAAAAAAACTCAGAGATTGTGACCCCAAGGTATTCACACAAGCGTTCTACAGAAGTGATACTAAGATCTCTATTACCCTGTTCGATACGACCGACATGAATACCGGTATCGTGCAGAATATCTTCCTGCTTTATCTTTTTTGCTTTTCGAAGTTCTTTGCTACGATCAGCAATAAAAGCTGTAATGGACTTACTTGTTTCACTCACACAGCAAATGTCCTTTCAAAATGATTTTAAAATTATTACCGTTCGGTAATAATTGTATATTTGCCTCCAAACCACATAAAAATGAAAGAGATCATTATTCAACTGATTGAATGCGATATAAAAATTGCCCGAATGGTTCACTTACTTGGAAAAAACAAAGTTGATGCCCGAATCTATTTACCCTCATCATCGCGTTGCCTTTTTAGACTGATAGGAATAGATGAAAACAAGCTTGATGACCCGAATTTACAAACGCAATATTTGATCATGATCGACGAGTTGGCTTCGCCGGAATCCGCGATCACAATATCGCAAATGCGCTCGTACATAGAAAAGATATTCTTAACACTCAAAAATTGGTAATATGAAACCTTTGCCGACTAAACTAAACCAATTACGAATAATTCATACCGAAAGCGAATTTGTTAAAACATTAAAACGACTATATTTGCATCGAAAAATTTTAACACATAACCAACATTCATCACACCAAACAACTTTTGTTTGGGGAATTAGAACAAGATTACAAATCCACAATTCACATAAATCGTTTATGAAAAAATTCCTTTCCACCTGTACAGCATTGCTGTTCGTATGTCTGGCGTTTGCTCAACAAAAAACTTTTACCGAAAAACTCGATGGTATTAAGACATCGGGGAATGAACTGACCAAAAGCTCAGGAACAGACAATTCATCAATCGGGCAATCCGGAGAAATGTCGACCTCTGTTCCATTAGTGACTGTTAGTTCAAGAACAATGTCATTTCCCTTGCAACTGCATTATTCCTCGGGGATAGAGGTTGATCAGCAAAGCGGAAATGTAGGTTTGGGCTGGGTAATGCCAATAGGAAGTATTGTTCGTGATTACGGGGCATTTGAGCCGGATTATACAGCTACGACCAATGAGGTTCGGATGTATAACGACATGCCTGACTATAATGACGGCTGGATTGCCCCTGAGGAAGGCGATGGTATTAACCCATTTTACAATAATCAGTTTTTGGGTTACAATGGTGTAGACGCCGAGAGCATGACAACAGCCATGAGTGATCAGTACCACGTAAGTGTGCCTGGATTTATCTCCAACACATTTTGGAATAATGGCACACCAGGTGGACAGCATCAATGGGCGCTAACGCAATACGAGCAATGGAAAGTAGCTGGAAGCCCCAAAGTATTTACGATTTCGCAGGAATTTTCAAGGATCAATGAACTAAATATTGAGAACTGCACGCAATGTACAAATAAGAGCTACTTCGGCACGACAGGAAGCTTTGCTGCGGCTATCGGAATGTTACCTTATGTAAAAAACTCGCACCTGTACTTACCGAGTACGCAAAGCAATGGCTGGAATGCTACCGCTGAAGAACGAATTGTAAAATACGAGGATTTCGGCGCGTTTACTATCACAGACGATAATGGAGCTGTCTATGTTTTTGGCAGGGCGCTTCGCGGACAAAAATATATGTTTTCTGACGATCCCTATTGGAGTAGTCGTTTTGAGACAGGAAACAATGCGAATACAGGGAATTATTGGAAAATTGATTACATCGCAGAGTGGCTACTAACAGAAATTCACTCCGTTGATTATGTCGATCTAAACCAAAATGGTGTTGCTGATGATGGTGACGCAGGTGACTGGATACGCTTCGAATATACAGAGCCTACTAAGCTGGAACAAACTGTTCTCATGCAAAGTGATAGTGAAATCCGAATGACACAGGAAGTTCCAATGTACCGCGAATGGTCTAGCTTCTCACAAACGGACCAAGCGTCATCATTGATGCGCGAAATGGCTTACCTGACTAAAATTGTCACACCTACACAGGAGCTGGACTTAACAATTTCACAGCGGATGGAGGTCGATCATGACTACTATTCTAAGCCAGCTAATATCGTTGGAAACGAAAATTACTATTACAGCGATCGTAAATATTCGACTAGTGGTCAATCGGGAAGTGTAACTGATTTTGATGTTAGATTCCCTGTTGAAACAATGAAATACGACACCCTGAAGCTATTTAGTAAGTTGATTGATAGGGCTATGTATCCGTTTGAGAACACGTTGCTGTCAACTACTGTACTGAAGTATGCAGCGAAAGGTAGCACAGAAGAACTTGCTGTATCAAGTTACCTGATCCGCGACAACAATAACGTAGACAAACTCATTGATAAGCCAGGTGACGAGTTCAATATTACAAGCTATTACAACAGTTCCATCAAACGTGGAAAAACAACTCTCTTGGGCGTGGAGTTTTATGGCAGTGACCTAAATACTGCTGAAAAAACTGCATACTCATTCGAGTACGCATACAATCCAAGCTATAATGAGATTCATAAACGAGCGATTGTAAATAAATTCTTCTTCCCCTCAGTACGCCAAGGATATAACAATTCTACGTTCCCTGATCTTCGACTTGAGTCGCTTATGGATGTTTATCAGGAAACTGTTACATCGTCTACCGGAGCAGTCAGCGATATGATTCGAACTGCCATATCACCGTACGAGTTCTTGATCAATTTCCCATACCATGAAAGATATTACAAACTCAACGGGGACGACGTAGAGGAGATCGAGTGCTTCAACAACAACCCGTCTCTAACCTACAGTGAAATTTCCCATGTTCTTACTCCATACGAGGACGTTTACGGGTATTACTATGTGCCAGGATATGCACAAGCTGCACAAGCGTGGAGCTTGACCAAAATTACCTACCCTACAGGCGGTCAGGTGAGTTTTGAATATGAGCGTGGTACTTTCTCGGAAGCAGCAGATAGCCCTCATTGGAGATTTGGTGAAAACGAAGTTCCAATGATCAAAGAATATAATGCTCTGGCAAAGGAACGCTCCTATTCACAAGACGACTTCAATCGTATGGCCGATAACGAAGGTTATTACGATCAATGGACCAAGCAAAAAACATTAATGGCAACCTTTGAAGTAGACTTACCTGAGTATGTAGGCATTCGATTAAAATCTCGGACGGTTAATGATCGTATCAATCCAGTTGTAGTGACAAATTATGCCTACGGCACAGGACACATGACAAGTTTACCGTCCGATTACGTAGTAAGCTGCATAAGTGGTTTCAATAGCTTCATTATGAGGGAACGCTTGCGCCACGATTGGGAGAAGATTTATAACCCAGCCCAGTTTCAGTATAAAAATGACTTTGACGCTAAAATTCAAGATGTTGCCAATTCTAATATTGCCCTAGATGCGTATTCCAGTGTGCATTTCTACGAAACAACAGACGTACTAGCAGTTGATGGTTCGTTCATCCGAAATCATTATGGGGCAATCGACCAAACACAAGGTACAATTTATCCGGTTTTTGGCATTGCCTGCACACGGTTAAAAGGATCATGGCAAGGCCGCTATGTGATAGGTGGAAACGTATTCTCCGCTATACCTGTTGCAAAGCTGAAAACCGAGTTGTACGCTGCCGGCCAAACACAACCATATAACATAACGTCGACTAAGTATAGCCGACAAGAAATATTGAATAAGGGAATAGATTTCGCGTATGATCTTACAATAAATGAATACGAGGGCTACCCTGAGCAAAACTGGAACTCGGACGAGTATGTAACAATATTCGACAACACATTTGAACTTTTCGTCCCAATTTATTGTCCACCTGGATCTGGAAATCCATGCACCAGACCGTCAAAGTATTTCCTGCAACATGGCTGGCATACCGGTCCGGTCGCTGAAGATCCTGCTTCCAACTGGTCCAATAACAATGGTTCAGGAAATCCAAAAGTGTTTGTGTTCTTTGAAGGTACTACAAGCAATCCCGAACCTTCAAGCGTTCGTGCTCAAATGAAACTTCCTAACAACTATAATTCTACAATGCATTATGAGAAATGGGGTAGCTATGTAACACGTATCATCGAGGAAGAAACCAACTACAAAGGCATGGTGACCTCGAAAGAATTCACATACGATCCAACTCACCATTACCTTACGCAAGAAAAAACAGAATCGCTTTACGCAGCTGAGGAATACATCACAACGTACGAATACGCTCATGAAGTTTATGACGGCATCACTACCAAATTTGTCACTCTAAATATGTTGGGTGTTCCATGCCGGACAACAACATATCTCAATAGTGTAGCAAATACCAATGCATTAAATGCGAGCTTCACCACCTACGATTATTCATTACCTGTTCCAAAACCGCTGGATAGTTACCAGTATGACGCAACTGCGGACCATACCACTGGGACGTTTACTCTCGTTCCCTTTAGTATCACAAGTGCAAATGGCAGCGCATGGCGTGTTACTGAAAACGATATTTTCAAATTCAATAGAACAGCAGTGCCGGTTTCTGCTCGAGTTAATCAGGTCTATACTAAAGTAGTTGCAGGCAACGGATTGAATACAGCCAAAGCAACTATAATGTCTGTCGAACGACCTTTTGATGCTACGTATACTGGCTTTGAAGATTTTTCCCATTCAATTACTGATGCACAATGGACCAATGAGAGTTATCTGGAGGAAGATTGGCATACAAATGAAATTGAAACAGCTACAGTTTCAGCCGTAATTTCTCATTCCATTCATGAAGACATTTGCTCGAATGGGTCATCTTACGAAAATACTCCTAGTGTAGATTTCTACCATATTGTTTCAGTGAATGATATTTCCAACCTGGAAGTTGGGGATCAGGTAACGGTTTCGTATGTCTATAACAGTACTACGACTCAGTTTACAAGTACGATCAGTTCAATCCATTCAGAACAGATATTAAGTTCGCCTGCACCAAATTATTCTATGGATCATTTACTGTGTTTCACAAACACTCCAAATATTCCAGCTGTAAACCCGATAGTTTCAACATCTCCAACGGTATACAGATTTACTAGCGTAACTGTATCTAAACAGACACCTGTGTACCGCCTGTCGTCAACCTACGCTCGTACTGGCGAGTACAGTTATAAACTACCAACCATACGGACTTCAGGTGCGGCGGCAAAGCGTTCACCGATTCGCCCGGTGAAAATTGACATGATGCAGTCACCAGCGGGCTGTAACACACCCACACAGGAAGAAGGCTGCTATGTAAATTACAAAGCCAGTCTGTGGCTAAAGTATGATAAAGATATTGGGACTTCCCCGGCCTATTCGGCTCCAATTCCACGAAGCTCGGACGCAGAAGGTGACGCTATTTATCAGCGTGGCGAAGTTAATACCACTAGCGGCAGCGTTCGTATTATCTGCAAGATCTGGAATACAGATAGAACTAGTGTGGTTAGCACTCAAACTTTCTATCCGGAGTCAATAAATGCTATGTGGAAGCAATACACAGTGGACATTACTGCTTTGAAGGGCAACCAGCAATGGATAGAGGTTTATATAGAAAATGCCATTTCACAAGTCGGGGTGAATATCTTACAGCTTAAATCTGTGTTTGTTGATGACATTGTTGTTTTCCCAGCTGATGGTCAGTACAATTATTCGGTGTTCGATAAATTCGGGAATACTACGTTTACGGTCAATAATGATGATGTGTTCACCGAAACCGTTTTCGATGCGAAAGGACGAGCTGCATCGCAAAAAAACGAATACGGGACAGTAACAGGAAATACAAGTTATTTCGACCAGGTAACTAATTGGAGTACGCAGAACAATTATGTAACACAGCGTTCCTGGATAGACAATGGTTTGTATAACGAGACTCGCTATTACATCGATGGATTTGGAAAAACCAAGCAGGTAATGACCTCCGATAACATCCGTAATTCAAGGATTGTTTCGGAGACCAGCATATTTGATGATCGCGGACGGGTCGAACGCTCGTATAAACCTTATTTCCTTTATGGTGCAGCCTTTGGTCAGGAATACAATGATCAATACCAGCAAAAAACAGCAAGCTTCTATCAAGCTCAGAATGCGTTTACCTCAATAGCTTACGAAGCTACACCTGATTCGAAAATGCTTGCCAAGATTCTGCCGCAGGCTGATAACGAATCAACAGCAATTGTGAGTCAACAATCAGAATATATTAATGCTTCAGCGATTACCCACCCTTATATGTCTGGAACACCTGTATTCGCACCTGGAACACTGATTGTAAACGAGCTGATAAAACCCGACGGAAGTAAAGTAAAAACCTACCTGGATAACTTGGGGCGCATCATCATGGAGGAACATGAGATTGGCTTTGATCATACACAGAACTCCGACGGTTCAATCTTATTTGGCACGACACCTCAATTATCTGCAAAAACTTGGTTTGTTTATGATGGTGCAGGACGCATTACCGAAATCTACGATCCAACAGGCAAGAAAACTGAATACTATTACAATTCTCTTGGTTTAGTTGTAAAATCAATTTCCCCTGATCGTGGCGTTTCGGAAATGAGGTATGATAAGTACGGACAAGTTAGGTTTACAGCTGATGCAAACGATGTTTCTGCAATGTCAGGAAACACAAACTATGATCAGTTCAACTACACTAAATATGACAAATGGGGACGTAGTACAACCAGTGGTGTCGTTACAAAACCTTTAAACAACGCTAGTTACCCGGCAAATAACTATTTCGATGATATTTCATCAGTTAACAATCAGGATTTCCCGGTTGATGGTCAGCCTTATACACAATTACACATTGAAACAAGTTATGGTGATGAGCGCTACATCTACAATAGCAACAAACCACGCAGAGTTTATGTATACAGTGAGCATGTTTTAAATGGCGACACCTGGAATGCTGAACAGATGGATGTTACCAGCTTCGAATATAATGCTGACGGTCAGTTGAACAGTACCACTTATCAGTATAGCGGTCTTTCAGGAGAACACAAGTTTTCTGCTGTTTACAACTCTATGCGAATACCGAAAGGGAAAGACTACATCAACGGAGCCAATAACGCCTATAATCATCAGTGGCGTACTTCGATTGACAACTTCGGAAGACCGACCCACAATTCCAGTATTCACAACGGGGTTACTACACAAACGAGCAAGCTGTACTATGATCCGATAGGCAACTTACTAATGAGAGGAATCGGAACTACAGGAAACAGTTCTAATCCACACGTTGATTACCACGTGATTAAAAAGAACATCCGTGAACAGCTGGTGAGCTTGATGACCAAAAAATTTCGTGCGGGTCTTACTTATAGTCCAAATGGTAACATAACCAATCAATATTGGAGTAATGAATACTTTGACCCGGCTGGAACCAATTCAGCAATAAACCAATATCAATATACCTATGACCACATGGGTAGACTACTTGGAGCCGATTACAAGCAAAGTACCGTTAGCCAAAATCCGTTCGCGTATTTCAATAATACTTCAGGAAATTTCCCCGATGATTTCGGATGTCAGGTCAACGCCCTGAACACCACAAATGCCCTGAAAGATTATTTCTACGAGCTGGAAAATTCTTCCGAGTCATGGGCCAAAGACGCCGCTAATGCACTCAATATATTGAAGGCACGCTACATTTCGGGTAATGTGCCCCATGGCGTGATGACACCATCTGAGTTGGATGACTTCCTGAGAGACTACGTTCGTGATTGTTCAACTCAAAAAGTCAGCTACCGTTCCCTTGAAACCTATTTTGCTGAGAGCAATCACGATACGGAATACATCGATTCACTCACCAACGAACCGGATTCGGTACTACTGGTGAAATACGCCCGTATTACACTGCTGGAAATTCCATTTATCACAGATGAAGATTGCTTCCCGAATGCTTCGGCTACAGTCTATGGATATTTGCCTGATTTTCCAACGCCAACCGCATCCACTAACAGTACAAAGTATGACGAAGCATATTGGTATAGTGGAAATGGCAATATTTCACAACTCAAACGCAATGATGAAAATGGTGTAAAAACTGTTCAACAGTATACGTATGGCACTGCTGGTTCTAATCGACTGACAAGCGTAACCTGGACTGTAGGCACAGGGACTCCATTTACTCATTCGTACGGATATGATGCCAATGGTAACTTATTAGATGATTCTCGAAATAATGTTACCGGCATTAGCTACAACTTTTTCAGCGATTTGCCAGTTAACATTGAAAACGCGTCGGGTGAATATAATTACCGTTACGATGGCAATGGACAAAGAAGCGTCAAACACTTAGGTAACCACGACGCCGAATACTATATTGAAGGTATCGTGCTGAATTACGACGGGAAAGTGAAAAGCTATCAGACCTCAGATGGTTACGCTGAACCAAATGTCAATGGAAGTTCCGTTGCATACTATTACAACGTGAAAGACTGGATGGGCACTACCCGCGTTGTAATCGATGCTTTAGGGAACACATACAACTCAGTTGATTATTATCCTTACGGTAAGAAATTACCCGGAAGATCTGTTTTCGTAACCGGTCAGGAAGGATACCGATACCAATTTACCGGACACGAAATGGATGGTGAAACGGGTTATCAATATCACGGCGCTCGATATTACAATGAAGAGTTGGGTAAATATATGAGCGTAGATCCGTGGGCGTCTAAATTTAACGGCTGGAGTACTTATGCTTATGTATTGGGCAATCCTGTAATGCTGACCGATCCAACCGGTAAAGGTCCTCAAGGATGGATACGTCATTCAGACGGCAGCTGGGAATGGGATTCTAGTGTAAAATCACAAGCTGATATTAAAGGCGATGGGGAATATTTTGATCCGGGACATACGTATCACGGAGCTGATGGCAATTATTACAGATTATTAGATCCTTCGAAAGGAGATCCACCATTTACTCAAATTTCAAAAACGGAATATCTTGCCAGTAATGGTGTGTTTGTTCCTGGAGCTTTTTACATGCTCGGTGAATATGGATGGCAGGAGTCAACGATGTTGCTCAGTAGCGCCGTTTCGGCAGAAGAAGCCGCTACATCTGAGTTTATCGCCAGCCAAATAAATGCGGAAAACGCTGAGGAAATGATGTGGTTGTCAGATGCAGCTTATTATAGGGCATTCATTCAACCAATTGAACAGGCTCAGCATGCCCAAATGATGAACCAGGCAGCTCGAATGCAGACTCTCGGTGGATTAGCTTATGAGTTAAGTCCATTTTCTGCGGTTCCTGAAGTTGCTGACTATATTGAAGAGGGATCTTATTTCTCAGCAGCTGGAATTGCAGCACTTGAATTTACCCCGTGGGATGAAGTGAGCGACGTAATGCGAGCTAATAGAAAAGCTTACAGATCATTTAAGAGGGTTAATGGTCCGGCCGGTCCCGGTATGGATTGGCATCATTTGGTTGAACAGCAAAAATCTAACGTAATGAAATTTGGTGTTGATGCGATTCAAAACTCAGATAATTTGATTCGATTGGATCGAAATATCCACAGGAAGGTTACAGGACATTACAATGCAGCGGGACCTCCAGGGTTTTCAAGAAACCGGGATTATATACAAACGCTAAATTTTGCAGAACAAAGAGAATATAGCTTGACAATTATGAGACTCAATGGGTGGAAGCCATAAAGAATACCATAAATTTGTATACTATGAAAGAAGAATATTTTGAACTGGCGTTAGAGTATGCATCTGCTAACGAAGCAGCATTCGACTCACCCCAAGTGAAAAAGACAGTTGTAGCAAAAAATGTGGAAAGATCCAATAAAATTCGCGCGAAGCTGGACGTTTTATGTAAGCAAGCGAAAGATAATGGTAGTCTATCAGTTATTGAAGAATACATGGATCATGAAAACAAGTACGTACGCTGTTTAACAGCCATGTATTGCCTTTTCACTAACCCTTCGAAAGCCGAAAAAGTGTTAAAGGATATACTAGAACTTCCGACCCCAAATCCAGCCGGTATGCAAGCCTTCACTATCTTAGAGGTTTGGCGAAAAGGATTAATGGTGCTATAGTTCTTTTTAGAATTTCGAAATCCCCACAATCATAGTGTGGGGATTTCTTTTCAATATTAAAATATCTCGAAATGCAACTTTCAGAAACTAATAGAAAAACGCTAATGGTTGCCCTTCATTCTGAAATTGAAGACTGTGCAAAGGGAGTGGCCAATCATGTATATGAAGGGAACTGTAATTTCTTAACTTACCCACCTGAAGGTGGTTTTACGAATGAGGAAGTAAGTGCTTTGGCTAAATTGAGTAAGGACAATCATTTTCGTTCAGCAATGCGGAAAATTCTGGCTGATAATTCAGCTTCTGTATTATTCCGATTATTCAACATTATTGATGGCACTGGCGACCCCGATCCCGAACATGGTGAATGGTCTGAAGTGGCACTTATAGATTACTATGATGACTACGCACCAAGTCTCGATTTCCTGCATGATGAATTCTATGCTACTTTCGAAGATTGGAAGGCAATTCGGAAAGATAAAGGATGGTCCTTGGAAAATTTATGATTAGGAAAGCTCTTGAAATAAGTAAAAACTGGTTTCCGTGCGGATGTCCGTAAAATAGCTTCAATGCTAGTTGCTTCTCAGATTAAACACTGATAGCCATCAAATTCAATCAGGGATGCATCAAAACATACAAAGCTTTCTGTAAGTCATTGAGTCTGTAAACATTGATGTGACGCAGATCTATTCCCAACAGTACGTCGATACTGATATCGTAGAAGTTCGCTATTCTCTGCATGATAACTAAAGGTGGTTCTGAACGACCTTCTTCGTATTTGGCATAGCATGCCCTGGTAACAATGAGATTTTCGGCCACACGTTCCTGTGTGTACTGACGTTTTGCCCTCAAATACCGCAGATTGTTGGCGAGCGTTTCCATTTTGCTAATATTTCTAGCAAACTTAGCTTCTTTTCTGATTAAATACTAATCAAATTTGTGATTATATATTAATCATCTATGAAAAGCACGTTGCAGCGAGATATTGTGCAGGAATTGCGTCAGCGCATACTGTCCATGCAGGGTGTTTTCAAGCCTGGCAACGAACGCCGTAGTATGGGGCTCGGTTCTATCGAGGCTGCTTTTCCCGAAGGAGTGTTTCCGCTGGGAGCGGTGCATGAGTTTGTGAGCCTGGAACCCGAAGCTGCCGCGGCAACCAGCGGCTTTCTGGCGTGCCTGCTGAATAAGATGATGAAACAAAAGGGCTTTTGCCTGTGGGTTAGCTCTAGGCGTATTGTTTTTCCTCCCGCGTTGAAACTGCTGGGCATTGATCCTGAAACCATCATCTTCATTGACCTGCAAAACGATAAGGATGTACTCTGGGCTGTTGAAGAAGCGTTGCGCTGCGAGGCCTTGGTTGCCGTGGTGGGTGAAGTGCGTGAGCTGAAATTTGCCCAGTCGAGGCGTTTGCAGTTAGCCATCGAACAAAGCAAAGTAACAGGATTCATTCACCGGGTTTACCCGGCTTCCGAAAATACCACTGCCTGCGTGGCGCGTTGGAAGATCAGACCCTTGCCGGGAATCATTGAACCCGGTATGCCGGGTGTGGGATTTCCCAAATGGAACGTGGAACTGGCAAAAGTGCGGAACGGTCGTCCCGGGTCATGGGAGCTCGGCTGGACACCAGCAGGATTTCAGCACTTTTCTAAAGAAGATACAGGCGTTAAACCGGGAGCAGCAAAGTATGCATAAGCGATACGTGGCAATAGAATTTCCGTACCTGGTCTCCGATTGGGTAGCACGCCGAAAGCCCGCGCTGAAAGACGTGCCGTTTATCCTGTATACATCTGAGAGGGGACGGATGGTGGTAAAGGCTGCCAGCAGGTCCGCGCATGCAAAAGGAATTGTCCCGGAAATGGTTGTTGCGG
The DNA here is from genome assembly GCA_946482515.1 of uncultured Flavobacteriales bacterium. The sequence continues at coordinate 57,767 of CAMLRS010000012.1, forward strand.
ATTGCAGGGCTGTTTTCCCGGAGATCACAGTTCTGGAATACCCGGTTGGGAAGGCAGGGCAATTGCTCGAGGCATTGGCTGCTTGGTGTATTCGTTTCACACCTGTGGCGGCAGTTGACCTGCCCGATGGTATTGTGCTGGATTGCAGTGGGTGCACACATCTTTGGCAGGGCGAGGGGGCGTACGTGGCACATATTCTTGGTCGGCTGGAAGCCTTTGGATACTCTGCGCGTGCAGCTATGGCAGATACGATGGCTGTTGCCTGGGCGGTTTCCCGCTATGGAAAAGGGCAGGTTATTGTGCCTTCCGGCGATCAGCTTTCTGCGTTATTGGAGCTGCCGCCCGCTGCTCTGCGGCTTGATCCTGCTGTTATAGAGCGGTTGCAAAAACTGGGATTGAATACAATAGGCCATTTTGCACAAATGCCCCGTCCGGCTTTGCGCAAGCGGTTTGGTGTGGGGTTGCTCACACGAATGGATCAGGCATTGGGCTACGAACCGGAAAACCTGCAAGCAGTGCTGCCACCGAAACAATACCAGGAACGCTTGCCCTGTCTTGAACCCATCTGTACGGCGAAAGGAATTGCAATAGGCCTTGAACGGTTATTGAACCAGCTTTGTCAGCTCTTGGCATCGGAAGGGCAGGGATTACGGGCAGCTTCGCTGCGGTGTCACCGTGTGGACGGGGATATGCAGGAGGTAAGTATTGGTACGAACCTGCCGACGAGGGATGTAGGGCATTTGATGAAGTTGTTTGAGCTGAAGACCGGGCAATTGAGACCCGATCTCGGGTTTGAGCTGTTCGAACTGGAAGCAACGAAGGTCGAGCCGATTGCTTTTGACCAGGCGCAGATATGGACGGAAAAGGATACCACGGATACAACCGCTGTGGCGGAACTGCTGGACAAGATTATTGGTAAGAGGGGGCAGCACGTAGTACAACGTTATTTACCGGCAGAACATTATTGGCCCGAGCGTTCTTACCAGCTTGCGGGTTCGATCAATGCGGTGAAGGATACGGAGTGGCGCACAGACCTTCCGCGCCCGATTCATTTACTGGGAAGACCCGAGCCTATCGAGGTTACGGTACCCTTGCCCGATTACCCGCCGCTGCTGTTCATCTTCAGGGGGCAGTTACACCCGTTAAAGAATGCGGATGGCCCTGAACGGATTGAACAGGAATGGTGGTTGCAGCAGGGAGAATTCAGGGATTACTATTGTGTGGAGGACGAAAGTGGCAAGCGTTATTGGGTGTTCCGGTCGGGGCATTATGACGGCGGCAAGCCTCGCTGGTACCTGCATGGTTTTTTTGCTTAACGAATTGGACGTATGAAATACACGGAACTACAGGTAACGAGCAATTTCAGTTTCCTGCGTGGTGGATCACACCCCGAAGAATTGGTGGAGCAGGCGGCATTGCTGGGTTATGATACGATCGCCATCACCGATCGCAATACATTGGCAGGAGTGGTAAGGGCGCATGCAGCAGCTCGTGGTACTTCTGTGCGTATCATTATAGGTTGTCGGCTGGAATTACTGGATGGGTGGCCGCTGCTTGTCTACCCGACCGACCAGCCCGCGTATGCACGGCTGTGTACGATGCTTTCGGAAGGGAATCTGCGGGCGGAAAAAGGGAGTTGTCATTTATACAGGGAAGACATTTACCGGTATGCGGAAGGAATGAAGATCATAGCCGTACCACCTGCTACCCTGAATGGTTCCTTTGAATTCGATACCTCTTCCCGGGCTTGTCTGATGGAATACAGGCAGCAGTTCGGTAGGCACTTGTATCTGGCGGCAAGCCGTTCGTACCTCGCCAATGATGCCAAGCGCTTGTTTCGCCTCGCGCAGCTTTCGGAACAATTAGACATCCCGATGGTAGCCACCAACGATGTACATTACCATAACCCGGAGCGCAGGGAGTTACAGGATGTATTGACCTGTATCAGGGAGAAATGCACGATCCGTAAAGCGGGGTTCCGTTTGTACCAGAATGCGGAGAGATACCTCAAGCCAGCTGAAGAAATGCAGCGTCTGTTTGCTCATTATCCCGAAGCGATCGAACGAACCCGGGAGCTGGCCAATGCCTGCCTGTTTTCCCTCGATGAATTGAAATACCTGTATCCTGAAGAGATCACCACCGAAGGGCGTACACCACAGGAGGAGCTGGTTCGGCTTACATGGGAAGGAGCGAACGAGCGGTTTAATGGCCAGGTGCCGGAGAATATCCGTAAGACCATCGAAATGGAGCTGGAATTCATCGAGCGCAAAGAATACGCGTCTTATTTTCTTACCGTTTACGACTATGTGCGCGAAGCAAATGCCCGGAAGATTCTTTGCCAGGGCCGCGGCTCTGCCGCTAATTCCGTTGTTTGTTATTGCCTGGGCATTACGGCTGTCAACCCTGCGAAATTCAAAGTGCTTTTTGCTCGGTTCATGAGTGATGCCCGTAATGAGCCGCCGGATATTGATGTGGACTTTGAGCACGAGCGTCGCGAAGAGATCATGCAGTACATCTACAACAAATACGGTCGTGATCGGGCAAGTATTGTTGCAACCGTCACGCAGGTGCATTGGAAAGGCGCTATTCGGGATGTGGGCAAAGCAATGGGATTATCAGCTGATGCCATTAGCGTGTTGTCCAAAGGGAAATATGAGCTCACGGACGAATGGTATGAAGGGAATACGACAACATCCGATGGCTTTGATGCCAACGATCCGCATTTGCGGAAAGTATTGGAGATTACCGGTCAGTATATTGGTTTCCCGCGCCAGTTGGGGCAGCATACCGGGGGCTTTGTCATCACGCGGGGGAAACTGACGGAGCTGTGTCCTGTTCTCAATGCCCGTATGGCAGATCGAACAAATATCGAGTGGAATAAAGACGATATTGAAACACTGGGTTTCATGAAAGTGGATGTGCTGGCCTTGGGAATGCTTACCTGCATCAGGAAAGCCTTTGATATGGCTGAGAAGCATTATGGGAAACAATTCACGCTTGCCAATATTCCGCAGGACGACCCGAAGGTTTATGGAATGATCTCGCATGCCGATACAATAGGCGTATTCCAGATCGAGAGCCGTGCCCAGATGTCGATGCTCCCAAGGCTCAGGCCAAAAGATTTTTACGATCTGGTTATCGAAGTGGCCATTGTGCGTCCGGGGCCTATTCAAGGCGATATGGTACACCCGTATTTGCGCCGGCGTGAAGGGAAAGAACCGGTAGAATTTCCTTCTGAGGAACTGAGGGAGATATTGGGGCGAACATTGGGGGTGCCCCTGTTCCAGGAACAGGCCATGGAGATCGCTATTGTGGCGGCTGGCTTTACACCGGCAGAAGCTGACGGCTTGCGTCGAAGCATGGCAACGTTTAAGGCCAAAGGAAAGGTCAGTGATTGGGAAACAAAACTGATCGCGGGAATGCTTAAGAATGGCTATGAAGAGGATTTCGCAAGACGCGTGTTCCGGCAGCTGGAAGGATTTGGTGCTTATGGTTTCCCTGAAAGCCATGCTGCCAGCTTTGCGCTGTTGGTCTACATTTCTTCATGGTTCAAATGCTACTACCCGGATATTTTTGCTGCGGCCTTGCTGAATAGTATGCCGATGGGTTTTTACCAGCCTGCGCAGCTGGTGATCGATGCTCGGAAACATGGTGTGGAGGTAAGAGCAGTTGATGTCAATCATTCCTTGTGGGACAATACACTGGAAGAGCGGTCAGGTGATTACTGCGCATTGCGGTTAGGTTTTCGCCAGGTTAAAGGTGTGAAGCAGGATGAGGTAGATTTGCTGCTTGCCGGGCGCACTGAATCCTATACCGGTATCCAGGCTGTACTAGAGGCTGGTGTTTCCATCGCAACGCTGGAACGATTGGCTGATGCCGATGCTTTCCGATCCATAGGTTTGGACAGGCGACAAGCGTTGTGGGATGTATCTGCTTTGCAAAGCGCTCCGACAGGAATGTTCTCCAAACAACAGGATGAAACAGTTGATCAGAAAGCACATTTACCACAGATGCAACTTTCGGAACACGTTTTCCAGGATTACGCAGCAACCTCCTTATCGATCAAGGCACACCCGGTAAGCTTTGTTCGGGATAAATTGGTGCAATTCGGTGTCACACCTGCTGAATCTCTAAAGAATCTAAAGGATGGTATGCAGGTCAAAGTGGCAGGATTAGTGCTCGTAAGGCAGCGTCCGGGGACCGCCAGTGGTATATTGTTCATTACCCTCGAAGACGAGACCGGTGTGGCCAATCTCGTGGTGTTCAGCAAGAAATTTGAACAGTACCGGAAAGAGATACTACGCACCCGATTGTTAATGGTGGAAGGGAAACTCCAGGTCGAAGGCGAAGTCATTCATATCATCGTGCAGCGCTGTTTCGATATGTCGGTACTACTGTCCAGGCTATCCGATTCCAAAGACGCCTCCCCGGATGTCCTGCATGGAGGAAGGAATTTTCATTGAGTGGATTCATACTTGATTTTTGTTGCTTTTGAGGAGTGAAAATTTGATGCTCAGCCTAAAATATCTTTCATTATCGCCCCATAAAAGTGCAGATAGTTTGAAGTAATATTCGATGGTGATAGAAAAAATGGGACAGGCTTGATCAACAGTTCAAAATATCGTTATCATTTTAATGGCTTTACAAGCGAAACCAAATCCTACATATTTGGATAGCAATAGAACTTATTGTTGGATTAGCTCTGCGATACAACGAATAGTGTAATGGAAATAAGTGCTATCAGGACAAAAAAAACAAAATTCAGGTATTCACTTTTTGATCGTTTATTGCTTGTTTCACCTATAATGGCATTCATGAGGTCGTCAACACCACGAATAAAAATTTTCTTCATTGGAACAGCGTTTTCGTGAAGTTATCTATTATTTTTGGTTCATAACCAGATCACTACTCACAGTGACCACAAATTCTTTTCCATGCCAAATGAACTAGCTAATAGCGAGAGTGGACCTCTTATTGAACGCCAGGTACAACAAATTACAAACTTCTTAAATGAGATGGGATTGCCATCAGACAACATCATCGCTGATGTTGCTGAAAGAAATCGAATAGGCGTAAATCTACCACAATACATCTATGATCTTCCCGAAGAGTTGAAACGTGACGCCAGGTATTTGTCAAAATTTGTTGTAGGAGCGGCCTTCGGACTATTCGACTATGCTCTGAACTCGGTGTGGAACGAAGTTGTAATTTCTTTGCGGCAGAAAGCGATCACCTATGGAATCGAAATATTTTTTGATAATGCGGTAGGCGGAGCTCAAAGAGCACACTATAAGAAAGAGGAAGATCTTGCAGGTCTCAAGGATATTGTTCTACTTGATACATCAAAAAAACTCGAGCTGATCTCGGAAACAACATATAAAAAACTTGCGCATATACTCGATATGCGTAATGATATTGGAATATCCCATCCGACTAATTATACGATTAACGCCTTTGACCTATTAAGTTGGCTGCAAACTTGCATTCAGGATGTTTTAAAAGATCAGCCTTCGGCTGCAGCTATCCAAATAAAAGCATTCATAGATAATCTGAGAAAAGGTACTGACGTATTAGAAACCAAAACAATTGAAGCAATAATACCGGAAATCGAAAGCCTTGCTACCCATCACTGCGATAGCATACTTCGGACAATTTTTGGGTTATATGTTGCGCCCGATACGGACCAAGTGGTTAGAAAAAATATCTCACTAATCTCAAAAACAATTTGGAATTGCTGTTCAAATGAGGAGCGATACAGAATAGGAATAATTCTCGCTGGTTTTAACAACAATCTTCATAGACAGAAGTACAAGTTAGGTGAAGGATTTTTTGATACAGTGGAAGGGAATAACTTTAGGACAACTTCAGAGCGCGTTCTTTCGCTAAGCAACCTTGCTGAAAGGTTGAAAGATGCCCACGAGGGATGGAACAACTTTTATAACGAGGCTCCAATCATTGAGCGAATAATGACTTTCATCGAAAAATCGTCAGATATTCCGGTGGAGGTTTCTGACAAACTTATCAGAACGATTATGCTTTGCCGGATTGGAAAAGGAATCAACTATCAAAATGGTGTCTCTCCTGAAGGGAAAGAGTTTTATGATATGTTTTTTTCGCTAATGGGTGAGCAATACGTTCCAGAGCTTATTATTAGCTTAACAGACAATCGTATTCAGCAGAGGCTTGGTAATAAAATTGTACTTTCTCAGGCAGTACAGGTGTTAAAATTAATTAGAAAGAATGTTGTCAATGAGAAGTTTTTGGAGTCGCTTGATTATTTAATTGAAGAATTTCCGAAATCTGAGAAAGTGGTTTTTAATGATAAGTTTAAGAAAATCACTTCAACCTTCCTTTCATGGGACAAAAAGAATAAGTAATGCTCATTTTACATACCTATTAAAAATCAACTATATGAAAAAATCAGTATTCACATTTGCCATAGCGCTATGCTCAATGGTGACATTCGGACAAGATGTTGCCTTGGGCTTAAAATTTACACCTACTGAACAATTACAAGGAATTCCAATGGCGTCAACACCTTTTGCAGGTGACGAATTGCCAAGAACAATTGATTTATCAGATAGAATGCCACCTGCCGGTGATCAAGGACGGCAGAGTTCCTGCGTAGCTTGGGCGGTTGCATATGCTTGTAAAAGTTATCAAGAAAAATATGAGGAAGGAAGTTCATATTGGCTTGGCGGTTCTGTTAATAGAAATGCTGTCTTTAGTCCTTCATTTATTTACAATCAAATCAATAATGGAGTTGATGGAGGAAGTTTATTTACAGATGCCTTAAATATTTTGTCGCAACAAGGGGCTGTTAAATGGTCTGATATGCCATATGACGAAAAAGATTTTTTAACTAGACCCAATAATAACCTTAAAAACAATGCTGAAAAATATAAAATTGATTTTTGGAGGAGAGTGAATTTTGTTGATTCTAAAGAGGTAAAAGCTCAATTAAATGCAGGTTTCCCTGTGATAATTGGTGCCATGGTTGATAGAGGATTTGTGAACAGTGGTCGCGGTGGTCAAGATTTTACTTGGAGTTCATCCAGTGGAGAGCAACTTGGGGGACATGCTATGGTAGTAGTTGGTTATGACGATAGCAAAACTGCATTTAAAATTCTAAACTCTTGGGGGCAAAATTGGGGGAATAATGGATACTGTTGGATTTCTTATTCATTCTTCTCAAACGCGATCAGAGAAGCATATGTAATGAAAGATGCAATAAATGGAACCGATACCCCCCCAGGTCCTAATCCGGTAGTAACACCCACAAGTGAGTTAAGTGCTAATTTCCAAATAACCAATGTCCAGCATAATTTACAAGATATTCAGCTTGGACAAATCATGAGATTCAATGGTATGGTGGATCTTCCTCAAGGTATTGGGAGACAAGTGCAAATTGTAATACGATTTTATCTCAATGACGGAAGAAATGGGAAAGGAATACCTGTTGGAAGTCTTTCCGCATACTTTATGATGCCTGATGGTTCAGCTGCTTGTGGTACGCCAAAATCAAATATTATCCCTGGAAATCAACAGTGGTATGCTAGTATGCCATATCAAAGTTTAAATGTTCAAAGAGGAGGATTTTATTATGATCAATACCAGCCACGAACAACTTATTTGATTGCCGAACCGACTTTATATATTGATGATTTTGCAGTGAAAACGGGTCAGCTTATACCATTTTTTGTTAATCTGTAAATAATACTGCATTTAACTTTACTATGAGTGATTGCTTATTCCTGCCTACTTCTGAAAAATCTGAAAAGATTTTCAATTTGGTGTTTACCTGCAAAGATAAATGCTGAACCATGAAAGCATACGCAACAGTATTAGTAGCAAAGTTCTTATGCAAAAAAGCGTAGGGCGCAACTTTCTCCAATATTCAGCGGCTATAAAATACCGTGTTTTTGGTTCGACTTATGTACTGACTTGCGCACCAACGACCCTAAAGCCTTATCCAGTCTTGGATGAGGCTTTTTTTGAATCGGAACAAGTCTGGACACTAAAGACAGGAACTTTGTAAAAAACCATATTTGATACGACTTTCAGAGTGTATTAGCTGGTTCGACAATTACAGGTTTAAATAACATACGCTTTCAAAAAGGGATATTCGTCGATTTTACCTTTAAGAAACTCAGTTGATTCTGCGTCTAGTTCGCTGATTGTTGCACCAGCTTCAAACAACAGTCTAAGGCACTCATATTGATGCCAAATATTGCCTTCGTCGTTTGAGGTTAAACAGTGAACCGCCCAATGCAATGGTGTACAATCGTGGTTCTTGTCTTTTAACGTGAAATCCGCACCCGCTTCTAAGAGTTTCTTAACGAGAAAATCTCTTCCGCAAAAGGACGCCCAATGTAATGTACTCGCTCCGTCAGAGTTACCAACCGAGTTCACATCTGCACCTTGTTTAATCAAGTAGACACCTACCTTTTCAGCATGGAGACTAGCGGAAGCCAGTAAAGGTGAATCATCCCCATTTATAAAGCGATCCCCTTCTATTCGTACGCCATGTTTTATGAGTATTTCTGCAAACCGTAACGCATTATCATCGGACAATTTTCCGGAAATCACAGGATCGCAAATTCGATGAAGCGGGTGTGCTTTGGTTCGGCAGAAAAACTCAAACGGGATAGTAATACCTTCATCTGCTAATTGAGGTTTATGCGATAACAGGGGGTCTAATTTTTCAAACGCACCTTGCTCGATAAATCTCCGTACTCTATTGTTCCGAAAAAGCATTTCGATATTTTAGTCTGCACTAAAGATAGCTTTCCCAGGTCTAAATTGATTATCTTTAACCTTCTATTTTGCTTACAATGAGAAACTTTTTATTTATATCCCTTTTGGCTCTAACTGCATTCGGATGCGGTCAGTCCGCAGATAGCAAATCCAATTCTGAAAAACAATCAATAGTTTCTCCTGATAAGCCGGAAACTAACCCACAAAATGCTAGTGATGGTGAAACCATAGCATTAACCTCTAATATCACTTGCCCTAAGTGCGGTTTTACAGCAAAAGAAAAAATGCCAACGGAAGTTTGTCAAATCGCGTATACGTGTAAAAAATGTAAAACTACCATGAACCCAAAAGAGGGAGATTGTTGCGTTTTCTGCACTTATGGAGATCACAAATGTCCGTCGAAGCAATAGTGCGCCCATCGTGGTTTTTGATAAGTTATTAAGAAGATTTTTGGTTCGACTTGTGTAGTGAAGTGCGCACTCTGATAAAAAGCATCTTGCGAAGCAGGGTGCTTTTTTGTTTTCGATGAGTCTGTGTCCGACTCAAGGCGGATACAAGCGAGATGAAAACAAAAAAGTGCACAGCCGCGCAGCGGATGAGATGCTTTTTGTCCACTGCACGTCGCGCTAGCTGGATCTGAACTCCAGTCGTGCGCACTCAGTAACAAAAAATAATAAATGCCCGCTTTCGAGTGGGCATTTGTTATTTTATTCGATTCCACTTGCTCGTGATTATGGAATCAGGAGAGCGTCTGCATCACTACCGAAAATTATATATATGAATCATCTAATTTATTCCATTATCCTTCTGGCTACCACTCATCTTGCTTCAGCACAATCCACTATCCCGGATACGATGGTAAAATCCAATAAATCAGCGTCAAATTATTATTATATTGATGGGATAAAGGTACGCGGTCATTCCAATTTACCTAAATCTGCAATTGAAGAAGTAACGGTAATCACAGGCGGTCTACCAGGCGATTATAGTCAAGCAAGCAGTGGCTGCATCTTTCGGATTGAGAAAAAAGAGAACGAGTCCTCTCAGCCGAAAGAAGACGACGGTCGTCCACAGGACAATTATCCGGAAACAGCCTCATTTAATTTAGTGCCTAATCCCGCAAGTGAAATAGTAGAAATCTCACTGATAAATGAAGAATTTATAGGAGGGAAGGTCGTCCTCCTTTCATTGTCAGGTGATGTTTTGTTGGTTTTGGAGATGAAAGGAATAACAGAGCTCGTCGATGTCACAAAGTTCTCTCCAGGCTCTTATGTTGTATTTATTGAGAAAAACGGAAAAACCATATCTGAAACCCACATTATCAAATAACGTCCCTCCAACGGACTAATTTCGGTTGATAATGATAGGGGTTAACCTTATATCTGGTTCGACTTATGCACTGACTTGCGCACCAACGACCCTAAAGCCTTATCCAGTCTTGGATGAGGCTTTTTTTGAATCGGAACAAGTCTGGACACTAAAGACAGGAACTTTGTAAAAAACCATATTTGATACGACTTTCAGAGTGTATTAGCTGGTTCGACAATTACAGGTTTAAATAACATACGCTTTCAAAAAGGGATATTCGTCGATTTTACCTTTAAGAAACTCAGTTGATTCTGCGTCTAGTTCGCTGATTGTTGCACCAGCTTCAAACAACAGTCTAAGGCACTCATATTGATGCCAAATATTGCCTTCGTCGTTTGAGGTTAAACAGTGAACCGCCCAATGCAATGGTGTACAATCGTGGTTCTTGTCTTTTAACGTGAAATCCGCACCCGCTTCTAAGAGTTTCTTAACGAGAAAATCTCTTCCGCAAAAGGACGCCCAATGTAATGTACTCGCTCCGTCAGAGTTACCAACCGAGTTCACATCTGCACCTTGTTTAATCAAGTAGACACCTACCTTTTCAGCATGGAGACTAGCGGAAGCCAGTAAAGGTGAATCATCCCCATTTATAAAGCGATCCCCTTCTATTCGTACGCCATGTTTTATGAGTATTTCTGCAAACCGTAACGCATTATCATCGGACAATTTTCCGGAAATCACAGGATCGCAAATTCGATGAAGCGGGTGTGCTTTGGTTCGGCAGAAAAACTCAAACGGGATAGTAATACCTTCATCTGCTAATTGAGGTTTATGCGATAACAGGGGGTCTAATTTTTCAAACGCACCTTGCTCGATAAATCTCCGTACTCTATTGTTCCGAAAAAGCATTTCGATATTTTAGTCTGCACTAAAGATAGCTTTCCCAGGTCTAAATTGATTATCTTTAACCTTCTATTTTGCTTACAATGAGAAACTTTTTATTTATATCCCTTTTGGCTCTAACTGCATTCGGATGCGGTCAGTCCGCAGATAGCAAATCCAATTCTGAAAAACAATCAATAGTTTCTCCTGATAAGCCGGAAACTAACCCACAAAATGCTAGTGATGGTGAAACCATAGCATTAACCTCTAATATCACTTGCCCTAAGTGCGGTTTTACAGCAAAAGAAAAAATGCCAACGGAAGTTTGTCAAATCGCGTATACGTGTAAAAAATGTAAAACTACCATGAACCCAAAAGAGGGAGATTGTTGCGTTTTCTGCACTTATGGAGATCACAAATGTCCGTCGAAGCAATAGTGCGCCCATCGTGGTTTTTGATAAGTTATTAAGAAGATTTTTGGTTCGACTTGTGTAGTGAAGTGCGCACAGAGCAACAAAAAATGATAAATGCCCGCGATAAGCGGGCATTTGTTTTTTTACTTTATTCCACTTGAGCGATGATTACGGATCAGTGCATAAAGCTGGATTAATAGCAACAAAAAGAATCCAATCTTTCTTACTTTTCTGAACCGTGATCTGAAGGCTATTGCTTCAATCAACAATAGCTTCTGCTTCTGCTTTCGACAATTTGATGAGTCCGATCCGGTCTAAATTCCCCATGATCTTTACCTGAACCAGGATGTTCAAACCTTTGTCTTCGGTTTGAATCAAATCACATGCGGTTATCGGAACATTTTTCCCGAGGTATTTTTTTCCGACCAATTCACCGGTAGCCGGATCATAAACACTCACTAACAGCTGGTTGCTTCTTGTTGATGACACATACACTTTATAGTCTGTGTCGCTGATTGAAATACCGCGGATCAAAACCGGTTTTTCCGATGCCAGTTCCGAAATCCCCTGCGCAGGAATAGATTCTGCAATATCAATCGCGGTTGGGTTCAGTGTAACGCCCGGGTTATAGTACAAATTGTCATAAGAAAAACGTGCTAAAGAGAAACGCGATGCTCCCAAAGGAGACAGCGCCGATAACCCACCGTTAAATCCGGCACCGTTGTAAACTCCTGCAAAGCTGAGATCGGGGTTCAGGAAGATCAGGGAAAAGCTGTAATTGTAAAATCCGTTCATTACAATGTAATCCTGTTCCGGTGTTGAGCTCACGAAGAATGGAATTCTGTTTCCGTTATACGTTACATGATTGACAATACGTTCTTCCACATCGGTAAAAATGTTTACACTTCCTGATTGTTCAATGGCAGATAGGTCGCCCGAAAGCCGGTGAATTCCGGTTCTGTAGCTCAGTCTGTCGTAATTCTGGATATACAGATTTTGTCCGGAGTTATAAGCCGCGGTAGGGTAAAGAACATCGGAAAAACTGGCAATCTCCGTTGTCGTATGAGCAGCTTCGTCAATTTTCAAAACGTAGGTAAACAAACCAACAGCATCCATACAAACCAGGTAATTTTGCCCATTCACTTTAATCAGGTTCGGAACGGCATTCACATAGTTGGAAGGCAATTCATAGTTCCAGACAAATTCGCCGGTGTTGTCAATTTTCATTAATTGAATGCGCCAGCCATCATAAGCACTTACAACGATATAACCGTCATTGCTTTCAGAAGTTGTCATTCCCAAAGGATGAAAATGTTTGTTTCCGTTTTGATCATCATAGATCTTGATGAATGAATCTTCGGGTTTGGCGTCTTTTTTGCACCCCGAAAAACCAACAGCTATTCCCAAAAACAGCATGCAATAGATAAATTGTCTCATAATAATCTCAAATTAATACCTGCTTTTTCTCAAAATCCCGAGGGAAATGGAGTTGTCGATAGGGAAGATAATGCTCAGCTGAATGTCCAGATTGAATAGCTTTAACTGATCCATTGCATCGAGGTATTGAACGGTCAAACCGGTATAGTCGGCGTACCGATTCCGGTCGTTTACCATAGAACGGAACCCGTAGCGGAAATTACTTTCCAGGCTGATGGCGAAATAATTGGCAAACCAGGTGAATCCTGCTCCTGCAGAAAGACCAAAGTTTCCTTTGTTCATGTGTTTGGTAAGATCTGCTTCACCGGTCTGATCGGCAGTTTCTTTGTCTACATCATTGTCGATCGTATTGTCATAGAATATCGTTTTTCGTGCATGGTGCCCGAAGCTCATGAAGATTCCTCCCTGAACATAAGGCGAGAATTGCGAAAAGGTAAAATCATAACGGGCCAAAAGGGGGAGATTTACGCCTGACAACTTCTGCTGGTGCATCATTTCAATGTTGAAATCGGAACCGTTTACCGTATCTGACCAGGAATAGGCAGTAGAATAGTTGAAACTGGTTGTTTGAAATGAGGGTTCAAAAACAAACGAAAGTTTCCTTGTAAACGAATAGGAAAAATACACCCCGAACTGCGAACCTTTATTCTGCCCGAGTGATGCGTATTTTTTTTCCTGATCGGTTGCGGAAGACTGCGGTGTATTCACCAGAACATGATAGTCTTCAACTACTTGTGCGCCGCCGAAATTGATTCCGCCTGTTACACCGACATACATTTTCTTTTGACGGTAGACGTGGTAGTTTTGAGCTTGCAGATGCTGACTGAATGATAAAATGAAGATGAAAAGTACAATTTTTGTGAGCATCATTTAGAAAGAATTACTTTTTCAGTGAGAACAACCGTTTCATTCGCCGTAAGGGTTACAAAATAAGTCCCGTTGGCATATCGCGACAAATCGAAATCGAAGAAATGTTCTCCCGGACCGGCATGTGTGCTGTGAATAGATCCGATCGTTCTTCCCGAAATGTCTTTTACTTCTATGGCTACCATCGCTTCTTTTTGCAGCGAGTATTTGATGTTTATTCCCGAATTGGCAGGATTCGGATAACATCTCATCCAGAAATTTTCCTTGAATAATTCGTTTGTACTCAATTCCTTGCAGTGAATATAATCAACGCGGTTATCAATATAATCTTCAAATTTCACATGCTCGATGGCCTCATCTGTAGCTCCGAACCAGTCTTTCACAACCGAACTGAAAACCTGGCGGTAATCATACTGTAAAGGAACATTCCCATACTCCAGATTCTGTAGATCAGGATTGGTTCCGTAAACTCCGGGATTCAGACAGGTTCCGTAGATGAGCATCGGCGCTGCATTTCCGTGATCGGTTCCGTAACTTGCGTTGGATGCTGCCCGGCGACCAAATTCAGAGAATGTCATGGTTAATACACGATCTGCCAAACCAAGATTCGTCAAATCATCGTAAAACGCTTTAACTGCCGAAGAAATATGATAGAGTAACGCCGCGTGCGAGCCCATGGTGGTGTTATTGTTCACCACCTGGTTGGCATGTGTATCAAACCCGCCGATTCTGCAAAGGAAAATCTTTGTTCCGATTCCACCGCTGATCAGGCGTGAAACAATTTTTAATTGCGGTGCCAGCGGATTGTTCAGTGAACCGCTCGGCGCGATATAAGGATAGAGATCAGGATAGACAACACCTGAATTTGTTCCGGCATCATAAACGTCTCTCAGGCGTTCTGCATAACTGTTCGACTGCCGTTCAATCTGCATGATGTATTCAATTTCATCTCCTGCGTGCGTATCGGGGAAGTTCAGTGGCGGCTCTGCTCCGACACTGTTTATCAGATCATAGAACGCATTCGGGTTTTGGATGGAAAGTCCGGCCGGGATTCCCTCGTTTCGGTGGAATGCCAGTGAAACTCCGGTTCCTATTTCAAGTGCCAGCGGATCGGGAACGGTTGGATTTGGATAACCTGTTGGATAATCGGGGTAGTAATGTTCAAAATAACGACCCATCCATCCGGAATTGAAATATTCGTTGTAATCACCACCCATATACCAGACATCCCGGCTACGGAAGTGAGAACCGTTCATATTCTCATAAGATACATTTTGAACAATTGCCAGGTTCCCTTCGTCGTACATGGCTTTTGTTCCAACCATATCCGGGTGAAGTCCAATTTGCTTGTTGCTCGGCAAATTAGGATCAAGTGTAATGTATTGTCGTGTTCCGCTTGACGGAATGGCAATATTCGGTCGCAAGTTATAGTAAAGCCCGTATTGATCGATCGGAATGACCATATTCAAACCGTCGTTCCCGCCGTGAAGCTGGATCAATACGAGTATTTTATCGTTCAGGCTCGATTTGGCTAATTTCTGTAAAAGTCCGCTTGGTTCAGCCGCGAATAAGGAAACACCATTTAATTTTAACAACGCTCCTGTTCCCAATAAGGACGATATGCGTACAAAATCTCTTCTATCCATCATCGTTGTTTTAAAATAATTGGTATTCGGGTGATTGCATCATAGCCGTTACAAGCGATTCTAGCTGCAGGCGCACATTGACATCGCTGCCCGTACTCAGATAGTTGTTCCATTCATCGGTCCACATTGCGGCTGGAAGCTGGTCCAGTAGAACATTGTCGCGGAAATAGCCGAACCGCGTTGCATCTATCGCTATCGGGAATAACCAGCCAACCAGTTCCTGTACAAGGATTGTTGCATCTCCCGGATTGGAACAGTTTACGTTTACGAAGTCTACTATGTCGAGACGAACGAGAACACCACCTGTTCCCGAAAAACCTGCAATCAGTAATTCGGAGAATTTGTACCTGTTCGCCAAATAATTCGATGAGATCCAGTACCGGTGAAAATCGGGAAGCTGATAATACGGTTCGTAACCGGCAACATCGTATGGTTCAAAGAACGGAAGTCCCTGAACATCCAGCTGGCCTATAAGCTGACTGTACATTTCGTAATGCGCTGCCAACTGCGAAGTACTATCCGGAACCGTTAAGTTAAACAGGCGCAGTGTTCCGATTACGAGATCCATTGGAGATTTAATGATTGCTCCGATGTTATTATCGCTGGTAGGAACCGTGTCCAGATCATAAAAATGCTCACTCTGGAAAAGCACTTCCAGAACCGAAGTGATAGCGTAATTATTACTCACCAGGATAGTTGCCAATGGTTCAATAATATCCGTCTCAATTTCCGGTGTTATCATATAATAGACAAACTCACGGTAGATTCTTCTGCAAATATGTTTTGCTGTATGGGGAGAATTAAAGACCATTTCGATCAGGTCATCCAATTCATCATAAACTGCAGGAATCAATGCATCCGTTCCAACAACACTTCCGGTTTGAATGGCAGTATTATTAAAGGCAGAAGTAAACTGTTTTGCGGTTACATCGTGCTGAGAAGAAACCGTACCGTTTCCTTTTACCTTTCCGGTAGGAATAGTGGTTGCTGCATCTATTGTCTGGAAAGACGGATCAATTCCCCAGCCCGTAAAACTTTTTGTCAGGGCTTGTACATCTGCTTCTGTGAAATTGGTGTAGTTTCCAATGCTTATTTCTTCTCCCTTTCCAACGGTGTACAGTTCCAGGAACTCGCGTGCAAAGTTTTCCTGCGGAACTCCTTTAATGTTCAGGTTCCCATCCAGGTGAAGGAGCATTCCGTTATCGATGCAAAGCGCTTTTGTTAGTGCTTTATAATTCCCCAACGCATAAAACCGGAGTAAGCGGAGGTAATCAATTGCGAACTGCGGATTCCCTTCAATACGGCTCATAATCATCGGGAAATGTGTATGGTAGAACCAAACCATTCGTTCCGTTAGATTTGTTCCGGAACTGCGCATGCTTTCCATCCACCAGCTTCGGGTGTAATCCGACAAAGTAAGGCTGTCCTGGTTTGCGTTTACCGTATTTGGATAAACCCAATCGGTACCGCTCATAGGATCAACCGGAAAAACGGGGGGGGAGACAGCTTGCGTTAATGTTGTAAAAGCTGCCTGAGCTGTCATTCCCGCAAACGTGGAAATATCTTGTATTCCGGGACCAAAAGTAGCACGCCGCAATAAATGCGCAGCCTTCTGAGCGCCCAAAGCACCTGTAATCGGACTGAGTGAGGCCATAAGTAACTAGTTGCGTTTAGTATAATGCAATTACTTTTCAAGAACATAAGCCGGGGTAAGCAAAGAAAAATCTGGTTCTTGAAAAATGTTTACCTAAGGTAGAATTTTGTTTTTAGGATTTCAAATAGAATAAGCGGGTAACGGAAATTTAATCTGATTCTAAAAATTACCGCGTAGTTAGTTTTCGCATCTTGCGCACAAAAATAAAAGAGCAGTCCGCCGTGGTGGATTGCTCTTTTATTTTTCCCTCTACACTCACGCTTTTGAATTGTTCAATGCTCCTTTTCTTTGAGTGTGAGCTTGGAATTTCAATTACTTTTAAATTCTAAGATTAAAAATGATGTCCTTACATAAATGTCCAAATTGCTTAGAAGAGCGTTTTTCATGGCAGAATGACCACGAAGTTTCCTCATTAACAATCTGGGATTGTTGGGATTGTGGTTACAGAGCTTTTGAGGATGAATCTTTAGAGTCACCTTGTCCAGATTGTCAGTATAAATATCGAATGCAATTAGAAGATGAAGTTTCCAAATATTGGTGGTGTACTAAATGCGAAACGAAAACGCTATTGACATAGCACTGTCGGTTCTACTTCTGTACCGAATTGCGCACTCAACAACAAAAAATGATAAATGCCCGCTTTTGGTGGGCATTTGCTGTTTAACTCCTATCTTCATTTATATTTTAAGCTAATGAAGGAGATTACAACTCTGATTCAAAATATTGCTTTAGGGAAAGTAGACTTAAAGTTTGAGACTCTGACAGAAATTCCCAATGCTACATCCTGGTTCAAAAAATCTGATTATAAGATCTCAGGACTCCTATATTTTCATGATTCATATTTGCAATTCTCGGATTTCAAGGGTAGAATTTCAAGAACATTTGATTATGAAGAAATCTCAGAAATCAAATCTCAGAAAGGTATTGAACTTGGTGGAGTAATTGTTCAACCCTTTGGGCTCTATCAGTCCTTAATTGTAGAGTTCTTTTTACAGGACGGAGCTTCCTATTCCGCTAATATCATGACAGAAATTTATCTCACGGAAGAAGATTTGAAAATTCAAAAATCTCCAGCCCCTTCACTTGAAAAAACACTGGCCACTATATACAAGGATTACAAAAAAATAGATCAAAAGCGGCCTGATTTCCCGGAATACGATTTTTGATCCGACTCTCCCTCTGTACCGAATCCGCTTCTTTCCAAAAAGTTTTTTCGTTTAAATCGATAAAAACTTATTTTTATACGCGTTATCAACTACACCAGATTTAAAAGTCAACCCTATGCTCAAAAAAACCGTCTCCCTGCTACTTTTGATCGCTAGCCCGATTGCTGTTTTTGCCCAGGACTGGGTGCCCGTAATAAGCGGCTTCAGATACAATGCGAGTGAATGTACCCTGGAATTCTCCTGTTATGTCAAAAACACCGATGATGATAATAATGGCGATCCTACTGCATTCAAGATTGTCATTTTCAATATTTCCGATAATAGCGAGATCTTCAGTGCAGATGTCCCGCTTGATGAAATGAGACCGCTGTCGTCTTCGCCATCCAAAAGCTGGACCATTGATTTGCCTGCTTTGGCCGGCTACCGACCGGATGTTTCCTACAAAATAGCGGTCATAGCAAATACCAATGAAAAATTTGAATTCGACAAAAAGAACAATCGGGTAGAATCGGCGCAATTTGCCTGTGGAATGCCTGCTTTGAATAATGCGCCGGCTAAACAGGCTGGTGGCGGTTCCGGGAGTGACCAAAAAAGCGCTGCCCCAGCAGATCCTGCTGAGAACATGAAAAATTTAGCCCAGGATGTGGCTGATATGAAAGCAAGCCGCGACCAGATGATGGCAGACAGTAAAGCTGCCAAAGAACAGGAAAAACAAACGCTGACCGCGAAAGTAGAAAACCTGAAACAAAAAGTGGCGCGACGAATTGCGGAAAGAGACCAGCTCGAAAAAGGAACGAAAGACTGGAGCGACTTATCGTATGAAGTCGCTGATCTGGAATATGAATTGAAAATCTCCGAAACAGAGCTGGAACGAGTAACGGATGAACTGGCGTATGGCCAGGAAGGCTTGAGCAAAGCTGAAAAAGAGCGTTACAAGGCAAAGCTTTCAAAGCTGGAATCACAACAAAGTGAAAACCGGAAGAACCAGAAAAACGGAGTGATGTTCGGTCAGGCTTCCGGTGAAACTGCCAGCGATGCAAAACAAGTTCCGGCAAAAGAAGAAAAAAGCGCACCTGCTGAAGAAACAGCGAAATCCAACGATAAGGAAAAAGAAAAGGAAGATGAGGATAAGGACGTGAACAAGCTGTACACTGCTGAAGAAATTGCACAGTTGAGCACGTATGATTTAAAGAAGCTGAAGTTTGATTACAATACGGTAATTGGAAAACGCAAGCTGAAGCTGAAAACAAAAAGCTCCTTCCTTTCACCGGCTGAGAAAACAGCTATTCAAACAGAAATTGACGAATTAACCAAACAAATAGAGCTCGCAGAAGCGGAATTGGCCAAGCGCGGGTAAGAGAGGTCATTCGTACCGAATTGTACACAAATTAGAAAAGAGCAATATCGAAAGGTGTTGCTCTTTTTCTTTTCCCGCAGCGGCGGATGAGCGGGCATAAAGCTCGTCCCGAAGTTTCGGTTTTGCGTGTAAAAAATAGAGCTTCAATAATCCGGTACGTGGAAAATTAAATACCTTTACTTCAACACAAACACTATTCACATGAAAACAACTCCACTACTCAGCTTCCTGCTTTTTGCAGGCTTCCTGTTTGCCCAGACCGTAAATGCACAAGATCTCCGGGCGCTTTATCGTGATGCGATGAGCATAGCTGTTTATCCGGATTCGTCGAAAATAGATACGAACCTGGTGCCAATTACGCCTCAGAATCCGAACCTTACCTGGAAAACATTTAACGGTGAGCCCCACGTACTGGTTGTAACCTGGAAAAGCGTTTCTTATTACCCGAACGGTGGCGATTCACTTTACAATACCGGTCCTTACCTGATCTGGGTAACGACTTCTCCGCAACTGAAAAACTGGTTCCACCAACAGACCGTGGCAGATACGAATTTGCGCCTCAAACAGGTATTGGGATTGCCGCCTGCCGGAACCAATTACACGCTTTTTGTGGAGTTCTGGGTAAAGCTTTCAGACCTTTATCGTCCATGTCCCGACAACGAGATTGACGATAAGTCCTGCTCGACCTGTTTTCCGGCCAATACATCCAAAGATTACGTCGCCTGGTTCAATGAAAGCCGGATCAGCCGCTATTACGCCTGTCAGCTTTACGATCAATATCCGTGGTCACAGCTCGGATACACATACGACTGGAATCCGGAGAACCGAACGTATGTGGGCATGAGCGAATTCGTGATCCGAAAAACGCACAGATCTACGTGAAATGTATCTCAACGATGCAGCAGTACCTGGACGTTAACCGGCTCAGCTCTTCAGCCAAAGCACCGCTCCTCCCTTGAGATCATCCTGGGTGGAATCGCTGTCGATATAGACGCCGTTGACCGGATCTTTGACGTAGCCCTGTATCATCTGGTAACCGCGATTGGGGATATCGGGAACCGTGCTCAACGATTTCCAGTAATGCTGGAATTTCAGATCGGAATACAGCTGGCTTCCCGTCAGGATGCAGTCGGCACCCACGTAAATTCCCGGAACGTAACCTGCGGCGGCGACAGCTTCGTACCACGCGTTGGAGTAATCGATCACAGTCTGGGCGGAAGTTCCGCTCTTGATGCCTTCGAGGTCGCACCAGAGATTCATGCCCTGCGGCAATCCGATGGAAGCTGCATTACTGGCTGCATTGGTGCCGTATTGAGTTCCCAGCTCAGCTGTTGGCGACCATCCCGCGCTCATAACGTGCTGCACGGCGCCCAAAGCAAGACCGGCATCCAGGATCGCTTTCGCTTCGGTATAGCTGAGATCTCCCGATTGCTGACCACTTCCGCGCGACAGGTAACGCAGGCAAAAGGAATAACCCGCCTGTTTAAAAGCAGCGGCCTTTTGAGCGGTTAAAACGGTGTTGGTATCAAATCCTTTCAGATTGGGTGCAGCCGGTTGAACGGTGCCGGGAAGCAAAGGTGCAGAAGCAGTTGTCATTGTGAACAGTGTTAATGAATGATCAGCGCAATAATAGGGATAATTCTCCAACTAAAGGAGCGATTTCTGCCCGAAACACATCGACTAATGGTTTGATTGTTATTCTTTTGTGAGTAGTGATTCTAATAGTAGCCCGGTGCGAAAGACGCTATCTGTTCACAAACCGAAACCTTCAGGATCGAGTGTTTTTACGCGCTTCGTTTTGCCCGAATTGTTCGATCATTGCTGTAGTCATAGTATTCACTTTTAAACACTATTCACATGACAACAGACACTGTAACAGCCGTTCAGTCGAACGAATATCTGGCAAAACTGGCAGATGGAAAAGTCCTGCTGCAAGCTAAATACAGCTTTCAAAATCCGTATTCGATCAACGGGCCATTCGGTACGCTGAACGTAACGCTGCTGGATGAACCGGCCGGGCAAAGCGCCATCGGCACGGTAACCATTCAGACCTTGTTCGGTATGGGAACCGAAACAACACTGCAATACAATGGAACGTCGGCGTTTAATCCGAGCACCGGCTACACGACCGCCATTTCAGCTACAATGCGGATAATGAGCGAATCCTCTTTGACAATACCCATCATGATGTTGGCGTGGAGCTGAATGTTGGGATCTCGTTCACGTTTGGCGGCAAAAAGGCGAAGCAATGACAATCGTTTTCGTATACTTGGGAAACGTTAGCAACGCCTCAGTTGATGTCCGAAAGCTTAAAGAACCATATCGCAAAATTCATCCAGATCAGCGAAGAGGATTACACGCAGATCCTGAGCTATTTCACTGTTTCCGAAGTTGCCAAAAAGCAAAATCTGCTGACGGAAGGCAAAGTCTGTACATCCAACTATTTTGTCAGCAAGGGCTGTTTGCGGATGTTCTTTGTCAAGGAAAACGGCGTTGAACAAACCATACAGTTTGCATTGGAAAACTGGTGGCTGGCCGATTACACATCGTTTTCGTCGCAGAAACCATCGGATTTTTACATCCAGGCAGTCGAACAATCGGAAGTGATTGCGCTGGACGTTCAGGCGCAGGAAGAGCTGTTGCAACGGTTCCCGCAAATGGAACGCTACTTCCGGCTGGTCCATCAACGGGCGCACGCGGCTTCTCAATTCCGGATCAGGGGATTGTACACCTTATCGCGGGAAGAGCTGTACCATCAATTCGCCCGAAGCTACCCGGAATTTGTCCAGCGCGTGCCGCAATACCTGCTGGCGTCGTTCTTAGGATTTACACCGGAATATTTAAGCGAAATACGGAAGAAACGCATTTCTTAAACGGGTTTAAGGAGATGAGGCCCGGTCGCGCCGTAGCTTTGATCTATCAAAATCAAAGACATGGAAAAAAGAGTAGACATCGAGCACGTACAGCCTGAAGCTTACCAGGCGCTTTACAAACTGGCCCTCATTTTAAACAAATCGTCGCTTACACCTATCCAGAAGCAGTTGATCAAGATCCGCGCTTCGCAAATAAACGCCTGCGCTTTCTGCATCAATATGCACACGGAGGAAGCGCTGAAAATAGGGGAAACGCAGCAACGCATTTTCCTGCTGAATGCCTGGAAAGAAACCAACCTGTACACAGCCGAAGAGAAAGCGCTCCTCGCCCTGACAGAAGAAGTAACGCTGATCCATCGCCACGGCGTTTCGGACGAAACCTATCAGCAAGCCGCGCAATTTTTCAGCGAAGAAGCAATCGGCGAAACCATCATGGCCATCGTATTGATCAATGCCTGGAATCGGATTGCAGTAAGCACCCATAAGCAGTTCGCATAACAATAACCGCATAAATCAATTGATAAAGAGCAGTTCATGGAGGTGGATTGCTCTTTGTTTTTTGCATTGTTCCACCTCCCCAAATCTTTATATTTTCTTTACAACTGCGAAGGTACTTTTGGATGTTCACGCCCAACGGGGCAATTGTTCCATACATTCGTTATACCATCATGTCAAAACACCATCATCACGCACTTTCGTTCGCGGGATTGATCATCACAGTAGGAATTATTTTCGGAGATATTGGTACCTCACCACTCTATGTCTTAAAAGCCATCGCCGGCGACCGTGAGCTCACGGAACAGCTGATCCTGGGCGGGCTCTCGTGTATTTTCTGGACACTCACATTGCAGACCACCATCAAGTACGTCATCATTACGCTGCGTGCCGATAACAAGGGCGAAGGAGGCGTATTTTCCCTGTATACGCTTGTCAGGCGGCGAAAGCGCTGGCTCGTGATCCCGGCCATCATCGGTGGTGCGGCTTTGCTGGCCGATGGAATCATCACACCTCCGATCTCGGTTTCTTCGGCAGTTGAAGGATTAACGTACATCTATCCGGCGATAGAAACATTGCCCATCATCATCGGAATTATCATTGCGCTCTTTGTGATCCAGCAATTCGGAACGGCATTCGTGGGCAAAGCTTTCGGACCGGTCATGATGATCTGGTTCCTGATGCTGGGCGCGCTCGGCGTTTCGCAGCTGATGACCGACCTCAGCGCGTTGAAGGCCTTGAACCCGTATTATGCCTATGATCTGCTGGTTAATTACCCGGAAGGATTCTGGCTGCTGGGAGGCGTTTTCCTGTGTACGACAGGGGCGGAGGCGCTGTATTCCGACCTGGGCCATTGCGGGAAACAAAACATTCGCGTGAGCTGGATCTTTGTAAAAACGATGCTGGTGATCAACTATTTTGGCCAGGGAACGTATTTGCTGCACAATCTCGGTAAAACGATCGAAGGTGAAAATC
Organism: uncultured Flavobacteriales bacterium; assembly: GCA_946482515.1. The sequence goes on from CAMLRS010000012.1 coordinate 81,597, forward strand.
CGTTCTTCCTGATCGTGCCGGATTGGTTCCGGCTTACGTCCATCATCATTGCTACGGCAGCGGCGATTGTGGCGTCACAGGCGCTGATCTCGGGCTCGTTTACGCTGATCAACGAAGCGATCCGTCTGAACCTGTGGCCGCGGGTGCGCGTTCGTTTTCCTTCGGATATCAAAGGGCAGATCTATATTCCGTCGGTGAACTGGTTCATGATGCTGGGCTGTATTGCGATGGTGCTGTATTTCCGGAAATCGGAGAATATGGAAGCGGCTTATGGTCTGGCGATTGTACTGGCCATGGTGAGTACCACGATCCTCTTGTATTTCTATATGCTGCGCCGACACTGGAATCCGGCAGTCCGATTAACGCTGACGTTTATCTTCCTGCTGGTGGAGAGTGGATTTCTAATTGCGCAGATCGACAAATTCCCGCACGGTGGCTACATCACGCTGTTCCTGGCTACGGCTTTGATCAGCCTCATGTTTGTCATTTTCAAAAGCAATAAGATCCGAACCAGCTATGTGGAATACGTCAAGATCAAACACTATCTGCCGCTGCTGCAGAAATTGTCGGCAGATGAGCAGATCCCGATCTACGCTACGCATCTCGTTTACCTGACGAGTGCCGAACGGGTCGATGAGGTGGAATCGAAAGTGTTTTATTCCATCCTCGAACAGCGCCCGAAGCGGGCAGAGCGCTATTGGTTCGTCCATGTTTCAACGACAGATGAGCCGTATACGATGGAGTACAAAGTGACCAAGCACGATGAAAACGATCTGATCCGCATCGACTTCAAATTGGGCTTCCGGGTGCAGCCGAAACTGGATACGATGTTTCAGCATGTCGTGGCTGAAATGATTGCCACCGGCGAAATAGAAATCCAAAGTCGTTATGCCAAAGAATACCACCGCAGCGACCAGACAGGAGATTTCCGTTTCGTTATTATCCGAAAGTTTCTGTCCAACGACAATGAGCTGCCGTGGTTCCAGAAGATCATTATGAATGCGTATTTCTTTATAAAAGGACTCGCACTTACGGAGAAGAACGAATTCGGCCTGGATCCGAGCAGCTTTACGGAAGAGCAGTTTCCGTATGTTCTGTCAAAAGCGACTTCTCCCGATTTGAAACGCATCGATGTGTAAACTGCCTGCGACTTGATGTACCTTTGAACCATGACAGGATTGAGTGAAATTCGGTTACAGCCTTTCTGGTGGCAAATGATCATCTGTATCCTGATGATTGGTATTCCGGCTGCGATCTGTTTTGTCTTCGCCAGTCTGATCGGTTACCAGGTAGTGGCTTTTATTCTCTTGCTCATCGTTTCCCTGATTGCGGCCATTTTCGACCGCTGGCCCGTGCTGATCTCCGCAACCCTGAGCGCCTTTATCTGGGATTTCTTTTTCATTCCGCCGCACTACACGATCACGGTTTCTTCGCGCGAAGATTTCTTCCTGCTGCTGATGTATTTCGTGATCGCTTTGCTGAATGTGGTGATCACCCGCAAGATCAAAGAAACGGAGCAAAAGAAACGGGAACAGCGCGAACAGGAACGAACGATCGCTTTGTACAATACGCTGTTGCAAACGCTTTCGCACGAGCTCCGCACACCGATCGCGACCATCATCGGTTCCGTCGATACGCTGAACGAACAAAAGGAACGCTTGTCACCCGATCAGGAAGAAACGCTGAAGGAAGCCATTCACGATTCGGCATTGCGACTGAACGACCAGGTGGAAAAATTGCTGCGTATGTCGCGGATTGAAGCCGGCGCTTTTCCGTTATTGAAAGACTGGTGCAGCATCCCGGAATGGGTACATTCCTGCTTACAGCGCAACAAGGACGTGTTTCGCGACCGGCCGATTGTAGCCGAAGTGATGGACGATCTGCCCTTGTTCAGCCTCGATACGGGATTGATGGAAGTAGCGCTGTTCAACCTGCTGCAGAACGCCGATCTGTATACGCCACCGGGAAAAGTCATCACCATCCGTTGCGGAATAAACGACGGCGATTTTAAGCTGGTTGTCATGGATGAAGGACCGGGATTTCCGGAAGAAAACATTCCTGAAGTATTCGATAAATTCTTCCGTTTGCCGCAGTCGAAAGTCGGCGGTACGGGCCTTGGCCTTTCCATCGTGAAAGGCATCGTGGAGGCACACGGCGGTACGATTGTACTGGAAAACAGGAAGGAAGGCGGCGCGCGGTTTACGATTACCATTCCGGCTTCCACTTCTTACATTAATACCCTGAAGCATGAGTAAAGCTGAGATTTTGATCATTGACGATGAGCCGCAAATCCGGAAATTGCTCGAAATCAACCTGGAGAGCAACGATTACCGCGTACACATGGCTGAAACGGGGAAAGAAGGCATTATTAAAGCGGCCAATCACCCGCCGGACCTGATTCTGCTCGACCTCGGATTACCCGACAAAAACGGGCAAACGGTCTTGAAAGAGCTGCGGGAATGGTATACCAAGCCTATCATTATCCTTTCGGTGCAGGACGACGAGGAAAGCATCGTTACGGCCCTCGACAACGGCGCGAATGATTACCTCACGAAACCCTTTCGTTCACAGGAATTGTTAGCCAGGATCCGTTCGGGATTGCGTCATGCCGATCCGCACCAGGTGAGCTCGGTACTGCAATTCGAAGACATCGAGCTGGATTTGACAGCACGTATTGTGAAACGCAACGGCCAGGAAATCAAGCTGACGTCTACGGAATATTCGCTGTTGGTATTGCTGGCGCGTTATGCCGGAAAAGTACTCACACACCAGTTCATTCTCAAAGAAGTCTGGGGGCCGGGCTACCAGATGGAAACGCAGTATTTGCGCGTGTTTGTGGCACAGCTCCGCAAAAAGATCGAAGACAATCCGAACCAGCCCCGGCACATTGTTACCGAAAGCCGCGTCGGTTACCGCTTTATCTGAAAAGACATTTATAAAATCTTTATACCGTAAGCCGTTCCTTTATTCGGTCCTTACGGCGTGCTTGGTTCCTTTGTTTCGTTCAAAACAAGCACAATGAAACACCTTATTTTCGCTCTTTTCAGTACGCCTGTGTGGCTTTCCGCTCAAACCAAGATTCCGTTCGAAGGAATCGATATGACCTGGCACAACGGCAACGACCGCCGCGATTCCGTGATCTGGGAAGGGCGTTATTTCACACCTTCGGTGATGCTGGATGTGAATTACAATTACTCGTTCAATCGCCCGATCGATAACACCGTTGTCGGTTCCACCGCATTGGCCCGACACAATGAAATCCAGGTGTCGTCTTTGAATGTGGGCGGCGATTTCACTTACAACAATGTCCGCGCGCGCATCATGACCCAGTTCGGGACGCGTTCCATCGTGGTTCCGAGAAATGATTTCAGCGTTTACAAAGGGCAGTATGAGCTGGCGAATGCTTATCGCTACCTGAGCGAAGCCTACACCGGTTATCATGTCGACAAATGGTACGGCATCAACATCGATGCGGGCTTGTTCATGTCGTACATCGGCCTGAACTCGTATTACCAATCGGAAAACTGGGAATACCAGGCGTCGTTTACGTCCGATAACACACCGTGGTTTTTCAACGGTTTGCGTGTACAGCTCTATCCGACCAAACACCTGAAGATCGAGCCCTGGATCATCAACGGCTGGCAGAGCTACGGCAAATTCAATACCATGCCCGGCTTTGGTGGAAACATTACCTGGATTCCGAACAGCAGCATCAAGCTGCTCACCAATAATTATTACGGTTCCGACGCCGCCGGAATTCCCGGAAGGAAGCGCTTCCATTCCGATAACAGTTTGCTGGTGCGTTATTTCAACCGGCCGGCTGCCAAAGGCATTTCGCGTATGGCGTTTTCGTTAACGGCCGACATCGGATTTGAAAAAGGCGGAGGCGTCAGAGGCTTTAATGGCGATTCGGTTACGCCGGAACAGCATTTTATGAGCGCCATGTTCTACAACCGGATCTGGTTCGCGAACAATAAATTCGCCTGGACAATAGGCGGCGGCGTGATGAGCAATCCGGGGCGTTATCTCGTATTGTATCCGACAGGCGAGGCGAGTCCTTTGCCCGATCCGAAGAACCCGACGCAAACAGAAGGCGCTTTTCCCTTCAGCGCCAACCCAGGCGATTTGTTCAAAGGATTCGATTGCTCCACCAACATCGACTGGATGCCGAACCAGAGTATGACCTTTCGGATCGAATTCGTGTACCGGCAATCGAGCGTTCCGTATTTCGCCGGAAAAGGCGGTGTGACGTCTCCAAGCGGTTATACAACAACTCCGATTCCGGCAGATTGGCGCCCGGATTTGGTGAAATCGGAAAGCCGGTTGATCTTTGCTGTATTGTTCCGGATCTGATCAACAAAAAAGCGCCCCGCCTTCCGATCGAAACCGGATGACGAGGCGCCCTCTTAGCAGTAAGTAGATTTGGCGGTTATTCTTTTATGAAACGCAGGGTTTCTACACCTATCTTGTGTGCAATTTGCAGCCAGTATACGCCTGGCGCGAGGTCGGTGATGTTCCATTCGGATACGGCCTGTGTGCTTTGAAGCAGCTGTTTTCCATTCAGGTCCAGCAGGCTCATTTCCTGGATACCGGTGAGGCTTTCAAGCCCGGATAACTGGAAGGAAGTCGTTGCCGGATTCGGATACAGCTTCACGAGGGAAACAGCGTTGTCGGCTATTCCTACCCATGCCGGAGTGGCGCAGTTAGAAGTGTCGGTGCAGCCGTCGAAGGTGACAATTACGGCATAGGAATCGAATTCTTCGGCTGTGAAGCTTTGCTCTGTTGCTCCCGCAATGGCTTCGCCTGTCGTACAGTTGATCCACTGGTATTCGGCGTCGTTCGGCTCTGCGGAAAGCAATCCCGGCGAGCCCGGATAAATCAGCACCTGTGCGGTGAATATTGAGAGGTTGATGGTTACGGTGGAGTCGCAGCCATCAACACTGCTCAATACTTCCGTTCCCGTCGGATTCGCGGCGTTGTAAATGGTGCCGTTGATCTCGATCTCTTCACCTGCACACATTGTTGCTGTATACGAGCCCGTGAGCTCAGGCAGGATATTGAGGGAAACGGTCACGGTGGAGTCACAGCCGTTGGAAGCTGTGAAGATTTCTGTTCCTGAAGGATTATTGGCGTCGTATGTAGTTCCGTTCACTTCGATGGCTTCACCGAAACAAACCGTCGGATTGTAGGAACCGGTGATTTCCGGCAGCATGTTTGCATTAACGGTTACGAGGGAATCACAGCCGTTAGCAGCGGTAAATACTTCCAGGCCGTAGAGGTGGCCCGGACCGTAGATCGTTCCGTTGATTTCCATCGTTTCGCCGTGGCAGATAGCAGGTGTGTAATACGCATAAATCTGTGGCAATACATTGAGGGAAACGGTCACTGTGGAATCACAGCCATTTGCAGCCGTGAATACTTCCGTTCCCGATGGATTAGCGGCATTGTAGGTCGTTCCGTTTACTTCAACGGATTCGTTGTGACAGATCGTTTGTGTGAAAGAACCGGTGATTTCCGGCAGCATCATCAGCATTACCATTACCGTGGAATCACAGCCGTTGGCAGCCGTAAAGACTTCTGTTCCGAAAGGGTTGTTGAGGCCATAATACGTTCCGTTCACTTCAACCGAATCGCCATAGCAAAGCGTCGCAAAATGCATACCGCTGCTCACTGGCAATACGTTCAGGTTTTCGGTTACGATACTGTCGCAGCCGTTGGCGGCCTGACCTGACAGGATCGATTCGTGCGATTCGTCGGCGGTAATGTTGGTTGAAACCGTTCCGTCCAGGTAGGTGTAGCTTTCTCCGTGGCAGATGTCTGCATTGATGGAGCGCGTACCCAGCGGTTTGATAGTAACAGTGACTGTTTGGGTCATTTCCTTCTCGCAAACGAGGGAGCCGTTGATCGTCTGAGCCAATACGTTGTAAGTAGTTGTCGCCGTCAGATCGCCGGTCGGCAGACCGACCCAGAATCCACTTCCTTCAACCGGTCCATAAACAATTGTATCGTTCAGATCGTTGCGGAGCGTGTAAAAAACGCCCGTAGGAGTTCCTATAACCTGGATGAAGGAAGAGCCGTGTCCGCAATGTTCCAACTGCGAAGCGTTTACCGATAGCTGATGAATTTGCTGTGTAACGGATACGCTGATCGCCGTTCGTGTAGCGCTTGCTCCGGCGCTGGTGTTGTCTTCCACATAAAATGTTCTGTTAAGGGTCAGTGGTGCTGTCGTGTACGAAGGTCCTTGTCCCAGTAATGTTCCATTGGTTGGTGCGTCGTACCATTTCAGCGTTCCGGGAGGAACACCGGTAGCTGTCAGTGTAGTTGAAGTTCCGTGACAAACCAGCAAAGCGGAGGCAGGAGTTGTATTTATGGGTGCGGGAACCGGGCTTGTATTCCGAAAGTAATGGAATGGCGTGTCGCTGTTACCGGAGATCAGGTCTGCATCGCCGTCGTTATCCAGGTCACCGAATGTTGGCGCACAATAGCCCGATGGAGTTGATGTGAGGCCAAATGGATTGTTAACCGGGGCGGCAAATGCAGGAGCCGAAGCCGTTCCCGTATTCTGGAAATATACATGACGGCCGTTATCAACGCCTACAAAGAGGTCCTGATCGCCATCGTGGTCGATGTCGCGGAAGACAGGCTTGGGAGAGAGCCCGGTATTGATGATGCCGTAAGCCGGAACCGGGAGCGGGGTAAAGACAGGTGCGGTTGCCGTACCGGTGTTTTGATAATAGAACAGGTCGCCATAGTATTGCCCGAGAAGCAGATCCAGGTCACCGTCATTGTCGAGATCTGCAAATGCAGGAGCGGCCCAGTAACCAACATCTTCAAGCCCAAAAGGATTCAGGATGCTGTTCGCTGTAGTGAACTGGCAGGCTGCAGCTGTTCCCGTATTGACGTAATATGTTGATGTCCCGTCCTGTGAGCCTACCATCAGATCGAAGTCGCCGTCGTCGTCCAGATCGGCGAAAGCCGGGTGGGCCATTCCATTTCCGATAAGGCCAAAACCGAATGGATCGGCTACACCTGCAGCAAAAGTCGGTGCAGCTGCCGTCCCGGTATTTTGATAGTAAACAAGATGGCATACGTCTGCATAGGGAGTGGATCCCATAAAAAGATCAAGGTCGCCGTCAGCGTCGATATCGACCAGCGTTGGTTTGCGTTGCCAATCTGCTCCGCCGAGGCTAAACGGATTGTTGATGTAGGGAGCAAAGGTCTGTGCCTGCGCACCGGCGGTCAGTAATCCGGCGGCCAGCAGCGTGAAGAAGTGGTTCTTCGAAAAACGGATGGTAAGTAATCGTTTTGTCATGGGTAAAAATTTCACTGTTGAATTGGTACTGCAAAGTTCCTTCAGTCATCCCTTTTGCCCTATAGGGGTTTCCCCCTGAATTTTCGAAACCCACCAATTGATCCGCTTCAAACAGGTATTTTTGATTCCAGACTCCAGCATGATGACACGCTTGATACGTACCCCTCTTACTGCTGCACTTCTACCGCTCGTTTTATCCGGTTGTGGGGAGGAAGCGCCCGATCGTGTCGTTTTCCGCGAACCCAAAGAGCTGTATTCAGACAGCACCTGCAAGTGGCTGGCCGGTAAAGATCATTTTCACGACGAGAATTATTACACCGTTTTCGAAGCGTTTTATACCAAACAGCTGAAAGAAGGTGATTATGCTACCGCTGCCGAAGCGCTCGATGCCGTGGCGAACCAGGAAGTGTATTATCTCTATTTTCGTGACGAAACCCGCAACACGATTGAATCGTTCGCAAAACACTATGGCGGTCACGTCCCCTGGACAAAAAAGCTGTTTATTCCCTCTTACCAGGGCAATTACTACGCCACAGAAGGCGATTATGAGAAAGCCATTACCTGTTTCAAACGGATCATCGCTCATGAGCCAACCGATTATGCGACCTGCCTGGAAATCGCCTATGCATATGGTGATATTGGCTTTAGTTACCTCTCGACAGGAGAGCACGAATTGGCGTTGAAATACAGCCTGAAAGCGCTCATGTATTTCGATAAAACGGATTACGCCGGTGGAAAGGGAGGTGTTTACGACAACATCGCGTTGGTGCATCTATACACCGGAAACTACAGCGAAGCCGAAATCTATTTCAACAAAGCATTGGAAACGCACCGGAAATCGGGCCACGGAGACAACCTGATCAATACGCTGCACAACAAAATTCTGTTGTACCAGGAAACCGGCAGTCCGAAGAAATACTATCTGATCGACTCTACCTATCAGTTGTTCAAAGCAAGAGATGAAGAAGAAGAGTCGATCGAAGTGGCGCTTTCGTCCTTTTATGTCGATATGCTGCTGCACGAAAACCGCCTCGACGAAGCCAAAACCGTCCTCGATACCATGGCGGTCCTGGTCGCCGAATTGCAGTCGGAAAACGCCGATGCCGATTACGCCATTGCGCTGGCCGATTACGAAATCGCCACCGGTAAGGGCATCCAGGTTGCTGTGATCGAAAAAGCGCTGGCTGCTGCAGAAGGTTACGACGATTTTCAGAACCAGATTGCCTATTGCGAGCTCTTGAAAGACGATGCCGTGCTGAAAGGCGATTACCGGAAAGCGTTGTATTGGTCGGAAAAAGAGAAACAGGCATCGAACAGCCTTGTCAACGAACAAATGATGGTCAAAACGCTCGAGCTGAACAAGCGTCATCAAACGAAACAAAAGGAACAGCAGATCCGGTTGCAGCAGAAAACCATCACAGCAGGCAGAACAACCAATGCTTTATTGATAGCGATCCTGTTGACATTCCTGCTGATCGCCGCCGTCGTGTATTTGCGCCAGAAGCAGAAAAAGATCCGCGCGGAAAGCCGTCGTGTGCAGCTGTATACGAAACAGTTGCTGGAAAAGACCGAAGAAGAGCGCAAACGCATTGCCAGCGACCTGCACGACAGCGTGAGCCACGAATTGCTCAACCTCAAGCACCTGATCGGCACCACTGAACAGCCGGCCGGCACGAAGATCGATGCGATCATCAACGACATCCGCAGCATCAGCCGTAACCTGCACCCGGTCATGTTTGAAAAAGTCGGGCTGGCAGCCAGCATCGAACAACTGGTGGAGCGCGCGCAATCTGTCAACGATCTCATGGTAACCGCCGATGTGGATTACCGTTCTTCGCTGTCCGTTTCGCACGAGCTGCAAGTGTATCGCATCATCCAGGAAGCGCTTTCCAATGTGATCAAATACGCCGAAGCCGTGGCCGCCCGGATTTCCATTCTCGAAACCAAAGACAGTTTGCAGATCCTCGTTCAGGACAATGGCAAGGGCTTCAACGTTTCCGAAGCGCTGTCGGGCGGAAAAGCATTCGGACTGTTCAACATCATCGAGCGCAGCCACGCCATAGGCGGTTCGGCCAAAATCACGTCCGACAAAAGCGGAACGACCATTTCCATTGACATAAAAACTTCCCGATGAATATTCTCATAGCCGACGATCATCCGTTTACGCTGCAAGGCACGCAGGGATTCGTAGAATCTTACGGCCACCGTGTTATTGCCACTGCTTCCAATGGTCTGGCGGCCCTGAACCTGATCCAGCTGCGCCAGCCCGAAATTGCCATCCTCGACATCAATATGCCGGGCATGGACGGACTCGACGTAGCGCGTTCCATTCGCGAAATGCGCCTGAAGACCAAAGTCATTTTGCTCACGATGCACAACGAAATGACGCTCTACAACAAGGCAAAGGAATACGGCGTTTACGGCTACATTCTGAAAGAATACGCGCAATCGGAATTGGAAAAATGCCTCACCGAAGTCGAAAAAGGAAATGCATACGTCAGCGATGCGCTCATCCGCGATCTGGTGGTCACAAAAGATACCGGAAACGAGCTCTCAAAGCTCACATTTTCCGAGCGCAAAATTGTGGAGCTCATCGCCCGGCAGAAAACCACCAAACAGATCGCCGAATTGCTCTTCCTTTCCGAAAAAACCATCGAAGGCCACCGCAGCAACATCATCGAAAAGCTCGGGCTTCCCAAAGAAAAAAATACGCTGCTGAAATGGGCGCTGAAGAATAGTGGAGAGCAGTGATGTTGTCCAGGCAACTTCATCCACTAACAACCGTCTTCCGAACAAGATTTCTAATCAACTGAATGACGGCCCCAAACCAGTATAAAATCCAAATCACCAATCCGTGCGCGAACGACTGGGCGGATATGAAAGCCAATTCCGTTGGCCGGTTTTGCGATTCCTGCAGTAAAAGCGTCATCGATTTTTCGTCCAAAACCGACGCTGAGATCAAAGCCTATCTGCTCGAGCGAAAAGGCGAAAATATCTGCGGAAGATTCCAGAAACAACAGGTCGATCGGATTCGGATTGAAGTGGATCAGAACCTGCTGCAATCGGGCATTCCATTCTGGCAAAAATTCCTGGTGATTTTTTTAGTGTGTTTCGGACAGGATTTCCTGGGCGTCGATTTTTGCTTTGCACAAGAATCTGATTCCACTACTGTTAAAACCGAACAGGTCGACACCACGCTGGTCGAAGCTACAGAACAGGATACGACATTTAGCAATGATTCTATCGTTACTGGCTTCATACCTTTGGAAATCAACAACCCGCTTCTCCACATGGAGACAACCACCGGGCCGGTATCGATCACCTACATCATGCCTCAATTCGATTGTCCTCCTTTATTAGGATCTGTAGTACTGGAGGCAGATTTGGGGCCATTAAGCATTGAAGAAGAAATTTCCCTGCTCGATACGCTGAAAGAAGACACCCTGAAAGTGGCTTCAAACAATCTGGTGCCAAGCATCGGATTCGCGAACCGCACGCAGAAGCCTCACGCACCGAAACGCACTCCCGAGCGGCCGCAAAACGTGCTGTTTATCGAAGAGCAAAAACGCAGAAGACGAAAGAAGAAAAGCGGTGAACAAAAAGCGGATTAAGCTTACAATTCGCTCACACACTGTATAGAAATATTCTTGCCAATTCGAGGGATACTACTCGTTGGCGTTCATTAACTTTGTGCCATGTACACGCTCAAACGCACCAACTCCGACGATCCCGATTTTCAAACGCTGGTAGCGGCTTTGGACAAAGACCTCGCCGTTCGGGATGGCGACGACCACGCTTTTTATGCGCAATTCAATAAGATAGACGCTATTCGTCATGCCGTAGTAATCTACGACGGTACAACAGCCATTGGCTGTGGCGCGATCAAGCCGTATAACGAACGCTCGGCTGAAGTCAAGCGCATGTACGTGCCGCTCGAGCTGCGCGGAAAGGGCATTGCGTCACTGGTGCTGTCCGAGCTGGAAACCTGGGCAAAAGAGCTGGGCTACGAAAGCTGCGTGCTCGAAACCGGAACCAAACAGCCGGAAGCCATTCGGTTGTATCAAAAGAGCGATTACAAGATCATCCCGAATTACGGGCAATACGCTGGCGTAGAGAACAGTGTTTGTTTTGAGAAACGGTTGTAAAGCCTGACGAAACCTCCCGACATCTCGCTTCTGAACGATGTTAATAACTCAACATTTTTGACCTGAAATTTTCAATAGTTAAAAATAATCAGTTATTTTTGCCCCGAATCAACATTTTTAACTAACACTTAAATCATCTCCCGTGAGAAAAATCCAGGCACTTTTAGTGTTTGCCTTTTTGTTATTAGGCAAACATGCGTCAGCTCAGTTTCATTGTTCCAGTTATATGCCCTGCGAAGGTGATACAGTGATCGTATCTCTTATGAGCAATGAGTATTCAGGAGTCTGTGACGCTAACCCGAATTTGTTTACACCAACAAATCAATATCTTTTTCAAATTTTTTACCCAGGAGGAGGTAGTTATACCATTATTTCAGGCACTGTCGGTTTTTTCACCACTAACACAACGCTGAAGATTAAACCCAATCCAATTTCTTATACCAATCCCGGTCAGATGGAAATCCGTGTTACCAGGTATAAGACAGAAATTGCGACCAATCAAATGGTACAATGTACGCAGCAAAGCTTTTTCATTCAGCCAAAGAAAAAGGTCGTTTTCAGTGGTAACACTGAGCTCGTAGATATGGCGATACAAAACTACTCGGTGACGAATGTACCGGGCGTGAACTTTACATGGGACCTGCCGGCATCATGGGCCGTTGTCAGCTCTAACAGTAACAACAGCTCGATACAGGTTTCACCATCGACGACAGGGTACGCAACCATTTCTGTTACAGCTAATCCAGACTTGATTGCATGTGGCTGGCCGATCAGCCGAATGATCACGATTTCACCATGCTATTTCAATGGAACAACAGATTTTGAGTATTGTGAAATCGAGGAAAATTGGGGAGATAATCTGCTATCCAATGATTATGGTGATGCCGCCAAATTTCCACGTATGATGGGCGATTTTACCGGAGATGGAAAATCCGACGTTATTGGATTCGGGAATAATGCGGTTGTGGTAGGAGCTTCCACAGGCAGCAGCTTCAACTATTCCAGCTGGACCACCGGATTTACCTACGGAAATGCCGGGTACACCGAAACACAATTTCCGCGCAGGATCGGTGATTTCAACGGTGACGGCAAAGACGATGTTATCGGATTCGGACAAAGTCAGACGGTTGTAGGACTGTCCAACGGATCTTCTTTCTCTACATCCGGATTCTCAGCTACCAGCGCATTCACAAGCTCGCAGGGTTACACTGCGGCGAATCATCCACGCATGATCGGAGATTTCAACGGCGATGGAAAAGATGATGTCATCGGATTCGGACATGCAGCCGTTGCTGTAGGATTGTCAAATGGTAGCTCGTTCAACACCACTCTCTGGACCGGCGGAACAACCTTTTCCACGGGCACCGGCGGGTTTGGTGACGAAAATAAATTTCCACGTATGGTTGGAGACTTCAACGGCGACGGGAAAACCGATGTGATTGGCTTTGGAAATACATCTGTTGCCGTAGGTCTTTCGACCGGCAGCTCCTTCAATGTTTCAACCTGGACAACTTCTTTTACTTATGGAACAGATAATGTTACACAGAGTCATACACCTCGTGGGATCGGAGATTTTAACGGCGATGGCAAAGATGATATTATTTGCTTCGGTTACACCACAGTAGCGGTCGGACTTTCTACCGGAAGCGGCTTTACGGTTTCCGACTGGACAGATCAGGATTTCACGCACGAGACAGGCTGGGAAGATATACAGCTGTCATCGCTGGGAAGCAGACAGAAAGTGCTGATCGCTGACATGAACGGCGACGGAAAAGACGACCTGGTAGGTTTCGCCGGTAGTGGAACCTTTATCGCATACTCCACCGGCAGTAAATTTATGTGTTCTGCTCACGGTAGTGTGCTGTCTTTTGAGAACCAGGTCGCTGTCAACGAGGCACGTTTTGTCGGAAATTTCGATAATACCGACGATCAGCTCGAGTTGGTAGCATTCGACGATGAAGAAGTACTGGTGCTGGACTGCAATACATGTGCAACGCCGGTTGCCAGCGCGACACTGACAGGTCATTACGCAATGGTTCCTGAAACAGTGGGACAAAACACGCTGAACGTCTACCGATTCTGTACAAATACAATTGGACTTGATCTCACGGGAACTTCCTGCGAAGACCGTTATTTTGTTGAGATCAAGGAATTCAATATCGGAACCTGGACATCCGGTGCTACGGTTTATCAATCCAACTGGATTCATCAAAAGGCTCCTGAATCGTTCGACTTGAGCTCCGTGCCGAATTTACAACCAGGACAGCTGTACATGGTGACTTTTGGTGTCGGACCGGCTGTCAATACCAAATCCTTTGGAATTCGCATTACAGGAACGAGCGCGCATTTCACGAATACTCCGAACCAAACCCGTACGTATTCGCCTAATCAGCTCATGACCTTTACGATTGACCAGTACTGCAACAACGTCTTATCGTTTAATGTGAACGGTGTTACTTCCGGCTGTTATGACGATTACCGCTACGAGGTACAGGAAGTATCGACTCCGTTTATGCTCGGTACCGGGCCTTTTATTCAGCAAATCCCTGCAGGTGGCGGCTGGAACAGTGGTTCGATAGCGCAACACTCCATTAGCATGTCAGGAATTGTAATGGGGAAAATTTATGCTGTTCGATTGTATGTACGCAAGAATGGCGTTACCCACACATTTATCCGATATGTGGAACGCAACGGATGCACCATCAGCGTTCCGAAAAGTGCCGGAGTTGATGAAACAGAATGGACCTTGGAATCGGATCTCGTTTCAACATTGTACCCGAATCCTGCTGCCGATAACCTGGCCGTTGTACCGCTTGGTTACAGCGATGAACAGATTACCGGAGAGATTTACGACACCTACGGAAAGCTGGTGGAACGCATTACGATCGATACTTCTAAAGAAAACACGATCGATCTGCTCCGTTATACGCCGGGCATGTATGTGATCATGCTGCATGGCACAGACAGAACAGAAAAGCTGTCGTTTATCAAGCAATAAAAGACCCCTTAATAAATCGAGGAGAGGCCGTCCATTTTGGATGGCCTTTTCTTTACGGTAAGATTGTGGAGACACTCGCACACAAAAAAGCCCTCCGCTACAACGGAAGGCTTTCGTTATTGAACCATGTATTGATCACGTGTTGAACACTTCCACCAGCGACTCGTTGGCAAAAGCAACGTCCCAGGATTCATAGGTAAAGAAATCGGGATCTTTTCTGGATTCCGCATTAAAGCTCAGTACATACTTGTGAACCTTGTTCTGTGCTTCCAGCTCGGTTCCCACGTATTCGATATTGCACAATTTAAAGTAGAGCTGATCAGGATCGTTTAACTGGTAGCGTTCTTCAAAGCTTGCTCTGAGGCGCTGGTTGGAGAATGCAAGGCGTTCCTGCATTTCCGTCCTGTTTTGAGTGAGGTAAACCAGAAAATCTTCGATCACTTTCCAGTCCTGTTTACCATAAAGGGTGATATCTGTAGGATACCCGACATCGAACATATCAAACTCTGCATATCCCATGTACCACCAATCGCCGTCTACCACATAAGAGAACTTGTAGGTCTGATCACCTATCACCATTTTCTTTTCCATACTGACATTAGATAATTTAGTTTATTGTGTTATTGTTTAGCCATTATCTGTGCGGATACTGCTTCCACGACTGTTGTAGCCGGTGAGACACACGAATCCCTGCTGCGAGCTGAGCTGCATTACAATAATTCTGTAAACGGGTCTGGAATGCGCCTGCCTGTTTATGACATTCGCCTGAACTGATTTAAACAACCGGTTGCGTTGTTCCTTTCCTCTGCACTTTTCAACTTCACTAAGCTGAGGCAAATATAGGTGAACTAATAAATCAGTGTTAGTTCTATTCGGCTAGCTATCAATGTTTTTAACAGTTTTCGAGGTTACAAAAAGTATACATCACCATACTATGTTTAGTATCCAACTTTTCTTGTTGTATTTCACTGTTTTTTGAATGATTTTTGAACAGATTAGATCAATTTAATGACCGAAAACTCCTGGTGTACTTGCGAGCGATTTTCCGACTAGATTTGGAATCAATAAAACCCCTGAAAATGAGAATCGTCATCTTCCTGTTCATCGTATCGGTTGCATTGCTGAATTCCTGCGCAGACGATTCATCTCCCGGATCTTCCCGCAAGCCAACTGCACGTTTTGAGCAATTTGCGGCTTACCTCGATTCGGAAGGCTATGGTTTTGATACAGCAAGAACGGCTAAGCTCAATGGCTATGAAGTGAAAAACGCGGCACTGTTAGACAGTGGGAATTATGTCTTTTACCGGTTGAACCCGCAAGATCATCCCATCCTTCGAAACAAGGCCAATTGGGCACCGAATCAGCAGATCGATTATGAAGCCTTTGCAAAAGCGTCGTTCGTTTTCACCTATCATTATTACTGCAAAAACGAAATCATTTTCAATGAAGACGGTGTGATCGAAGAATGGCATTTCGCAACCGCCAGTGAAGCGAAAAAAGCGCAACAGGAATTCGATAAAATTAAAGGTGTGGTTTATTTCAACACGGATGCCTTTTCCTTTCATTCCGGAAACCAGCTCTACCTGTTCCACACCCGCGCTGCTGCGTTTGATGAAACCCTGGAGCGCTTTTATAATACCTTCAAAAAAGGATAACAATACGATACTATTCTGTAGTTGTTGTGTGAGAATAGTGTTTATTTTGAGTCCAATTTAACGTATTTGTTATTTTTGTATTCAAATAACCTGTTTTGCGTAAATATCTCCAACTCCTGATCGTCATCAC
Source organism: uncultured Flavobacteriales bacterium (assembly GCA_946482515.1). Next base: position 97,837 of record CAMLRS010000012.1, read on the forward strand.
TATTCTGTTCGGCCTGTGGATTCTATTTCTGGGATTAGAAGATGCTGAAGAGCCGGAACTGGCCGTCGACGGCATCATCATCATCGGAGCAGCCATTGTTTCCCTGGTCTTGCTTGGCAAAAGAACAAAAACAGTACGCAAACGTCGGCCAAAAGGCTAATTTCGCTATCATGAATCAACGAATTGCCCTTTTACTCTTTCTGATCATGCTTGCAGGCGTGTGGATCATGATTTATGGTTTTGGAGCATCGCAAGCCAATAATAATGGAGCTAGTGTTGCCGGCGCAATTGTGTTTGGCTCAGCTCTGATCACGCTGGCGATTTTGAGTAAGAAATAGTGAAATAAAGAAACAGAACGATTGCTCATTCTGTTTCTCATTCTCGCTCTGTTTTTAGCCCAATTCATAAACAGCCTTAAACTCCCTGGCAAAATCTTCCAGCTTCATTTTTCCGAATGCCGGTTTGTGCTGGATGTAATGCTCGGTGGCCCGTCCTTCGCGGAACGCGCGACCCATTTCTACATAACGGTTCGCCAGGTCTTCGCCCAAGCCGGCTTGCAGCATACCATTCAACGCATCTTCGTCGCTGAACTGTATCCAAGGCGTCTCCGGTTTACCGGCTACGGTTCCGAGCACGCGGGCAATATCGGCTGAAGTGCGCTCGTCGCTCACGACATATTCAACGGTTTGTCCTTCGAAATCCGCTGCCAGTAAATGCTTGGCTGCTACATCCGCGATGTCGTTCGTATGTGTGAGTGCGATCGGATCGTTCGTGCCGCCGAAGTTGGAGCCCATAATTCCTGCGTGACGCAGCATGCCGCCCATCGAATGGAGGTTGTAGAAGAAATAGGAGGGACGCAGGATTTTCACATGAACGTCCAGCTGCGCGAGCTGATCTTCGAGGTAGCCGAGTCCGTCGATCGGTCCGGCGCCGTGACGTAAATGCGCACCGATGCTGCTCAGCAATACCACGCGTTTCACACCTGATGCTTTCAATGCATTGATGTAGCTGTTGCTGACGGCTTTCTGGTGTTCGAGAATGCTCGGAGCGGCGAAGTTGTTCGGCACCATGAGGTAAACGGCGTCAGCGCCTGCAAATGTGTTTGCCAGGAAGTCGTTGTCGGTGACCGAGCCAATGGCAGCTTGTGCGCCCAATTCTTCAATAGCTGTTTGTTTCGATTGATCGCTCGTGATAACTGTTACGCGGTGTCCTGCCTGTGTGAGCTGTGCTGTAAGGGGCTTGCTGATGTTGCCCAGCGATCCTGTGATGATGTAATGCATACTTGTTTGGTTTAAATGATGAAACAAAAGTATATTTGTACTTACTTTTATACCAGTACTTACCAAAAAGTAGGTTCAAAATAACATGATCAAGGAAAGCTCAACAAACAACGAAAACCGGAAAATCATTACCGATTTCTGCCCGGTTTATTTCACGCTCGATCGCATTGGTGGCCGATGGAAGCCGCTCATTATGTGGAGCCTGCGCAATGGCAATCGTCGCTACAGCGAGCTGAAAAAAGACATTCCTTCCATCACGGAAAAGATGCTTATCCAGCACCTCCGGCAATTGGAAACCGACGGACTGGTATCGCGCAAAGTAGTCGAAATCATGCCGCCGCACGTAACCTATGAGCTGACAACTCCCGGCAAAGAGCTCATTCCCGCGCTGGATGCGATGGCGGTTTGGGGACTTAAGAATAGAAATGCATAATTCAGAATGCAAAATGCATAATTGGAGCTACGCGGTCATCGGGTTAAAAGCTGCATTTTGCTAATAGAAAGGAGATTCTGTTCACAAAGTAGGAGCTCCTGCTCTCTGTTTACTGTTCACTACTCCTTTCTAAATTCCTACTTTTAAAAAAACAATCCCCAATGGAACATTTCGACAACAAAGCGCACTGGGAAAACATTTACGCTACTAAAGAACTGACAAATGTAAGCTGGTACCAGCCGGTTCCTAAGACTTCGCTGGAATTCATCGAACAGGCAAACCTGGCTAAAACAGCAAAGATTATCGATGTTGGCGGCGGCGATAGTTTCCTGGCGGATCATTTGCTGGAAGCGGGCTATACCGACATCACGGTACTCGATATTTCCGAAAAAGCACTCGAACGCGCCAAAGCCCGGTTGGGAGAAAAAGCTGCGAGGGTGAAATGGATTGTTTCAGACGCTTCGGCCTTTGTACCGACTGAAATGTATGATTGCTGGCACGACCGCGCGGCCTTTCATTTCCTGACAGAGGAACAGGATATTGCCCGTTATATGAACGTCCTCTCTACGGGAATCAAATCGGGCGGTACATTAATTCTGGGAACGTTTTCCGAAAACGGACCGACGAAATGTAGCGGTATTCCCATCAAGCAATACTCGGAAGCTTCCATGATAGCGAGACTCAGTGATCATTTCGAGCAAATCGTATGCAAAACCGTCGACCATCCGACACCGTTCAATACCGTGCAGCATTTCGTTTTCTGCAGCTTTACCCGCAAATAAGTTGCCATAACTCAGAAACTCGTCAACTCACTAACTCGTCAACTATCAAGCGCAGCGCGGACAAATCCCCGAAACCGTAAAATTCACTTCCGCCACCTGGTAATGCGCCGGTAAGTTGAATGCTGGTTCAACATCTTCCATACAGGTCACCGATTTGCATTTCTGACAGCTGAAATGGATATGACTGTGCTTGTGATTTACCGAACAATTGCGGCAATTGGCATACTTCACCACGCCATCGATGTTGACGATCCGGTGGATCGCTCCTTCTTCCGTTAATCGGTCGAGCACGCGGTAGATCGTTACGCGGTCGCACAATCCTTCCAACGATGATTGAATCTCGGCGTGCGATAACGCTACTTCCGATTGGCTGATGCACTTTAAGATTTCCGTTTTTGCAGCTGTATTCCGGGCCTGTTTCATAGAATTGATAATAAAATGCAACAATGTTGCACTACATGAACAAAGATACTTATTTTTGCAACAATGTTGCAATAGTTGATTTCAGGATTTTAAAAACATGATTGGAAGACCGGAAACCCAACTCTTCAACTCTTCAACTCTTCAACTCTTCAACTCTTCAACTCAAAAACTCAGTAACTCATCAACTCAGTAACTCATCAACTCAGTAACTCGCCAACTCATAACAAACTCAATTTCTATGACAGATCGCACACATTTTGACACCATTATCGTCGGCGGAAGCTACGCCGGATTGTCCGCAGCTATGGCGCTGGGTCGCGCTTTACGAAACGTACTGGTCATCGACAGCGGCCAGCCGTGTAACCAGCAAACGCCGCATTCGCACAATTTCCTCACGCAAGACGGCGAAAAACCGGCCGTTATTGCCGATAAAGCCAAAGCGCAGGTCATGCAGTACAAAACCGTTCAATTTCTCAATGATAAAGCCATCAGCGGAACGAAAACAGCAGACGGTTTCTCCATCGTTACCGAGCAGGGCGGAGCATTTACAGCGAAGAAGCTCGTTTTTGCCAGCGGTGTGAAAGATGAGATGCCCGACTTACCCGGTTTTGCCGAATGCTGGGGCATTTCCGTGATCCATTGCCCGTATTGTCACGGTTATGAAGTGCGCAACGAAACAACCGGGATTCTGGCCAACGGCGATTTCGCGGTGCATTATGCGCAGCTCATTCATCACTGGACGAAAGACCTCACGATTTTCACGAACGGCGCATCGACGTTAACGCCGGAGCAGCGTGATAAGATCGCCCGGCACGGCATTCCGGTCATTGAAAAGGAACTGGCAAGCCTGGAACACGAAAACGGCCAGCTCCGCCACATTCGGTTCAAAGACGGCTTGAAGTTCGAATTGAAAGCATTGTATTCACGGCCGGCCTTCAAACAGCATTGCGATATTCCCGAAAGCCTCGGCTGCACGCTCAACGAGCACGGATTCATCGAAGCGGACCCTTTTCAAAAAACCTGTACAGACGGTGTATATGCCTGCGGCGATTGCACCACGATGATGCGTTCCGTCGCCAACGCAGTCGCGGGCGGAAACATGGCCGGGGCCAGGATCAATATGGATTTGATCGAGGAGGAGTTTAGTTAGTGGATCATTTTACCGCAAAGGCGCTAAGTACGCGAAGAATGCTTTGCGAGCTCTGCGTCTTTGCGGTGAAAAAATCAGATCCGCAACATCCCTCTGAACCCTCTCGCTGCATAATACGATTCCGCGCCGTTGTGGTAGGTAAATACATGATCGTAGCGGCGATCGCAGAACAACGCGCCACCGCGTTTGCGAATGGCTGTTGGGGTTTGTACCCAGCTTGACGTTTTCAGGTCGAAATTGCCCAGCTGTTGTAGCTCGCGGTATTCTTCTTCGGTGAGCAGTTCGATACCCATCTCAGAGGCCATATTCATGGCGCTATCGGCGGGTTTGTGCTCTTTTCGTGCTTCCAGCGCTTCGTGGTCGAAACAGATGCTCCGGCGGCCTTTCGGGCTTTCGGGTGAGCAATCGACGAAGATATATTCGCCGGTTTTTTTATCGAAACCGATCACGTCCGGCTCGCCCTCGGTGCTTTCCATTTCGTCGAGCGACCACAGCTTTTTTGGATGCGCTTCCAGTCGTGTTTGAACATCGTCCCATTGGATGCCTTTGTGGCGGTCCATATGTTTTTCAAAGCGGGCTTTCAGAACTTTCAACAGGCTTTCCTGTTGCTCCGATGTCAATTGTTTGGTCGTTTTACTCATTGGTTGTTGTTTTTTGTGTCACAGTGGTTCCGGCAAGGTAATCGTACAGGCTGCTTCGTCCTTGGGTGCAAATATGCTGATGAAATAAGCCAGTGCAGTAACGCAGCTTTCATGGTTTCAGAAGTGTGTTTCAATCATCATCCAGTCCTTTTCCTTCGAGGATTTTCTCCATGCATTTTTCTACTCGTGCTTCGCGCGTTTTGGATTGCTTGGCCTGGGAAAAATGGAAAAGGTACCCGCGTTGCCGCCCGGGCGTGAGTGCTTCGAACGCTTTTTTTAGGGCCGGCAGCTCGTCGAGCTTGCGCTGGAATTCTTCCGGAACGGCGAAATCGGAGGTCTTTTTCATCGGCACTTTCAAGCCGGCTTTTTCCACTTCCACGGCTTCGAAAATGTAGGCTTTCAGAACAGGTTCGAGTTGCAGAATTTCTTCCACGGTGGTGAAGCGCGCCTGCCGCGCCGATTGCACGTTTTCGGTTTGCTGGATCAGGATATTGTCGGTGTCTTTCAGCAATACGCCTTTCGGAAACAGTACCGCGCAGTATTCCTTGAAAATGTGGATGATCATGATGTTGCTGTCGCGGAAAGTATAGCAAGGACAGCCCCATTTCAGCTCTTCGGTCAGCCCGCAATCGAGGACGATCCGTCGCAGCAGCTCGGTGTGCTTTTGCCACTGTCCGGCTTTCTCGAAATACCAGTCAACTTTTGGGTTCATGCGATTCATAATTTCAGAATAATGAAGATAAAGCTTTATTTTTTCGCTGGCATCATTGTTCGATGTCGATAGCGTATTTGTGCAGCAATCCTGGCAGGCCCGAAAGTGAGAATTTTGCCTTTTTGATCTTATTCGTTTCGGGATCGATGGAATAGTTGTGCGCTGTCCGGAAATCGGCTTTTTCAAGTCCCGTTCGTTCAAACACGGCCAGCGCCAGGTCGCAGTTGTCGAAGATCGAACCACTGAAATCGCTTTCGGCGAAATCGGTTTCCTGCAGCTGCGAATTCCGGAAAACGGTTTTCTTCGCATTGAGCTGGAAAAACGATGAATGCTTCAATTGACAGCCATTGAACGAAAACGCAAGTCCGAGCGTATTGCAGGTATCGAACCGAAGTCCTAAAAGCTTGCAATCGTTGAAGGACGTATTCCGGATGGTCGTTCGGTTCAGCTTTGCCAGGCTCAGGTTGCAGCCGTTGAATTCACAGTCGATGAACTTGAAATCAGACAGGTCGTTGCCGGAAAAGTCGCAGCCATCGAACACACAGTTGTCGTATTCACCTTTTGCCAGTGAAGTTTCTGCAAAGTCGCTGCGTTCGAATGTTTTATCGTGTACGTACATGCAGTTGCTTATTGCTGAACGGTTTTACGGCTCGGCGGTCGCAGGTACCACGACGCTACGGTAAGCACGAGAAGTAACAGCGCCGGGAAAACTTCGCCGATCGCATCGCCGACACAAATGTGCGAAATGATGGCGCCCGAAGCAGTAAAGAAGAAGCCGGCGTAGGCCCATTCTTTCAGTAACGACAGTTTCGGAAGCAGGATCACCACAACGCCAAGGAGCTTCCAGACTCCGAGGATCATCGGGAAATAACCGGGATAGCCCAGGCGGGTCATCATTTCTACTTCTTCTTTTACTTGCAGGAGCTGCACCAGGCCGCTGGAGGTCATTCCCAACGCCAGCCAAACGGTGACGATCCAATAGATGATTTTTGCTGCTTTTGACATAACTTTTAGTTTTTGAGTTTTTGAGTTAATGAGTTAATGAGTTAATGAGTTAATGAGTTAATGAGTTAATGAGTTAATGAGTTGATGAGTTTTCGGGTGAGTGAGTTTGAGCTAACTGGTTACTATTGCCTCATGGCTGGTTACTGGTTAGAAATTTGGTTGCATAATTCTGCAGACGGTCGTGGGCCATGCCGAGTCCTTGTGTGAACGGGAGCTTGAGCAGCTGATCGCGGAATTCCGGTGAACGAAAGACCGTGTGCATGGTGAGCTTGCTGGTTTCAGGTGTCAGCTCTTCGAATTCGAGGAATTCCAGCTGTACATCGAACGGCGAATTGTCCGGCTCGAATGTGCGGGTGATTTTCTGATCGGGAATGAAGGCGTGGATGGTTCCACTGGCGCGATAAACTACATTTCCCTGCAAATCGGTATTCTCGAATGAATAGCTGCCGTGATTCCGGGCTTCGAGCTTGGTCATTCTGGTGGTTCCGTATTCGTGCGACATCCACTGTCCGAAAATGTCGGGATCGGTGTGCGCTTTGAACAGTAAAGCTACCGGCAGGTCGAATTCCCGTGTGATGGTGAAATCCTGCCGGCCTTCTTCGGCGTGAATTTTTGTTTTGCGTTCCATAGTGTTTAGTTTTTCGGTTTGTATGCTTTCATAATGTCTTCCAGTTTATTGAATCGCTTCTCCCACATCATGCGGAAGGGTTCGATGAAGTCGGCAATTTCTTTCATTTTCTGTGGGTTTAAGTGATAGTGAATTTCCCGGCCGTTCTGTTCCTGTTCCAGCAATTCGCATTCGGTGAGGATTTGCAGGTGTTTGGAAACGGTCGGACGGGCGGTATCGAAGTTAGCGGCTATGGCACCTGCTGTCATCGATTGGGTAGCCACTAGCGTCAGGATCGCCCTTCTGGTAGGGTCGGCTATGGCCTGGAATACATCTCGTCTCAGATTCATTGTGTAGCTATTTGGCTACAAATATATATGTAGTCATTTGACTACGCAAGTTTTTTCTGTTTTTTTTGAAAATTGTTTTGAGAAGATGCGAAGTGCTGTGTAAGGCTTCCCACGAATACACGAATGATCAGCTGGATATAATTTTGGACGAATATCCCGACCAGTCGGGATCACTAATGAGTTTTTGAAACAAAAAAACGGGACCGCTGCACGCAACGATCCCGCTTTCAGTAGCGAATAAGTGTTTAGAGCGATGACTTGATCACTCTGTAGGAATGGGTTCCTTTTGAGTTGGTATGGTTAACAAAATAGACGCCTTCAGGGTAATTCGTGAAGTCGACCTGGTGCGCAACGGTTCCGATACCGTCGAGCTCTTCGGTGCGCAATACTTTACCGGTAACATCGGCTACACTGACAGTTGTTGCCTCGTCCAGTGTAACGATGCAGTTCAAAACAGTCTGAACCGGATTTGGATACAAGTGTGCATCGGTCACCGCAAATTCGTTCAGGCCTACAGCAAAATCGTTGATCACGGCGAATGGCCCGGAAGTAGTGATGTTCTCACGCTCGAGGTAATACATATCGCCAACGGTTGTTGCCGGACCGGATGTCTGATCGAGGTTATCCCAGCCTTCACCAGTGTAGTTCATAATGAATGCTTCTTCACGGTCGAAATCAAACACTTCCATACCTTCATTCCATTGAGTGATGAGGTTGTAATCGAGTGATCCGCCGCTTACGGAAGAAATGTTCCAGGTGCGGTTCACCACGCTTTGATCGGCTGCATAGTCGATTCCGACCAATCCGTCAGACCAGACGCCATCGATGGTTCCTACTTTGAAATAACCGGCCGAACCGGCGTTCTGCTGAATGCCCACAGGCGAATAACCGCCGTCTGTTCCAACCGGGAACATGGTGTGAGGCGAAGCAACCTGAACATGCATCACCAGGCTTCCGGATCCGTCGATGTTCACATAGCGTGTTCCGCTGGTGCCGGTAATTGTTCCGGTAGAATTCACCCATAGCTCATTGTTCCAGATCTGCACACCACCGGAAGTCATCGCAATGTGCTCCACACGCAGGTCGTCTCCTATCATCAGGTCGCTGCCGTCGAGGGAGTTAATGGTAACGGTGCCGAATTCATGGTTGTTTTCATCGAACCAGAGGGTGTCGTTGACCAGGGAAGTGGTGTTGAACGTCAGGTCCGAATCTTCGTCACCGCTCAGCCATCCGCCGGATGTTGTGCTCAGAGAGCCGTTCAGCGTCAGGTCGTACCCGTTCATGGCCATACCGCCGTTGTCGAGATTCAGCAAACCGCTCAGGGAAAGTGTGTCGGTAATTTCTACCGAATCGGACCCGTTTTCCAGCTCGATAACCAGGTTGTTCAATCCCGATCCGGAAAGCTCGATACCACTGATGTAAGAGGAAGAACCGCTGTAGGTTACGCTGTAAGCGCTTTCGCCGTCGAATTCACCGCCGGTATTTTTCAATTCACCGTCTTCCACAACGATCTCGCTGCCGGTTTCCATGCTCATCGTTCCCGACAGCATGTTGAATTCACCGCTTTGTAAAAGGAGTGTACCGTTGATAGCCAGGTCGCTTCCGAGATTCACGTGGCCGTTCTCATCTTCGATATCGATGGTGAGATCATTCAGCGCATCGGTAGTTTCATCGAAAACGAGGTTACTGGTGAGTGAATTTGCGTGCTGAATATGCAGGCTCGAAGTTCCGGTTCCCACAATAACAGCACCTCCTGTAGCAATGTAATCATCCTTGAGTGTCAGCTCACCGCCATTCAAATGGAGTCGTCCCTGCTGATGATGCAGCGTCCCTTCCAGGGTAACATCGCCGGTAAGTGATAACGCCTGATTGTTGTCGTCGAGGTCTACCCAAACGTCTGTCAAACCGCTGCCACTGAGCTCCAGTCCCGTGTTTTTGTCTGTTCCGATATACATCACGGAATAATCGTTGTCGCTGTTCAGCATACCGCCTGTTGCGGCCATCGTACCGTCATTTACATGGATCACCATGCCTGAAGTCAGCGTTAATGAACCGCCTGTTGCCAGGTTGAATGCACCGTTCTGGAGGTACAACGTGTCGTTGATGTCCATTTCCGAAGCTACATTGAGCGCCACGCTATTGTTCCATAGCTTGTCGACGTTGGCTGTTCCGGTGAAAGCCATGCTGGCGGTAGGACCGAAGCGCAGGCTGTGCAGATCCAGTGTTCCCGAACCTGAAAGTCCGGCGCTGTTCATGTCCAGCATGTAATCGCTGGTTGTCATCAGCGTACCGTTCACTTCCAATCCCGTAATGAGGCCTGTGAATTCAACGTCGATATCGAGCGTAACAGTAACGCCTTCATTGATAATAACGTTATCGAGCAAACCGATGGAGCCGCCCGGACTAACGCCGCCTTCCCAGGTAGAAGCACTCGACCACGTGCCGGATGACGTAGCCGTAAAAGTAGCTGCGCTTACCCATCCGCTGATGAGCAGAGAGATCGCAAGCATACCATTCTTTAAAAAGTGTGTACAATTTTTCATAGCATTGAAATGATTTGAATGAATACTATATGAATGAATGAGAGCACAAGGTAGGTGGTTATAGGGGGACGTTTCCTTAAAGAATTCCAAAGAAAGTTAAGGATTGGTAAAATGTTAAATTCTGAAAATCAATATGTTGAATTATTTATTTGAAAATAAATGCTAAAAAATTTTGTGAAACCGAATAGTTGCACATATATTTGCAACCAAATGGTTTCTTAATGAATTTCATCATGAAAAAGGAAGAACGGAAATGGCTGGAACAATTCAGGAAGGTTTGGGAAAGCCGCTTTAAGCAACTGGATAATTTATTGCGAAAACTTAAAAACAAATAGAGATGAACAAGCTACAATTCGATTTCCTGACAGACAAGGAAAACAACACCCTGACATTGAAACGTGAATTTGCAGCCGGCCGTCAGCTGGTTTGGGACTGCTACACGAAAAGCGAGCTGCTCGACCAGTGGTTTGCGCCATCGCCGCTGACCACCAAAACGAAATCCATGGATTTCAAAAACGGTGGACACTGGATCTACGCGATGGTGGAGCCAAACGGAACGGAATACTGGGGACGTATGGATTACGATACCGTTCGCCCGATCGACGGCTACACCGGATACGATGCTTTCTCCGATTCGGAAGGCAACATCAACCCGGATTTGCCGCGCGCTCACTGGAAAGTGACGTTTACCGACAAAGGCGAAAATGCGTTGGTGGAAACGGTGGTTACCTACAACTCGCTTGCAGATCTCGAGACTGTGATCCAGATGGGCATGGAAGAAGGCATGATGTCGACGCTTTCACGCCTCGATACGTTATTGGAACAACTGAAAAAATAAACGCCATGAAAAAGTACAAGATCATTTTCTGGATCACCACAACATTGCTGTTCCTGTTCGAAGGAATCATGCCGCTGTCGACACTGTTGTTCGCTCCCGAAGTAATGGCTGCCGGTGTTGTTCACCTGGATTACCCGGAATACTTCGCCTACACGCTGGTAGTTTTCAAAGTACTCGGAGCGATTGCCCTGATGATCCCGCGATTGCCGCGACCGGTCAAGGAATGGACCTATGCCGGATTCGGGTTCAACTTCATCTGCGCAGCGATCAGTCATTTCGCGGTCGACGGACCGGTAGGCGACAGCTTCTTCCCGTTCATTATACTGGCGATTTTGGTTGTTTCGTATGTAACCTATTTCAAAGCTTACGCTTCTGATAAACAGCTGGTGATGGCCCATTGAGCTTCACGCTGACAATTGAGTTACAACCGGGATGGCGAAGAGCGATCCCGGTTTTTGCGTATTATTGTACTACCTGATTAACTCCCGTATGATAAAGCCCGTTTTTCTTTCCCTGATCGTTTTGCTGCTGGTTTCCTGCCGTGACGAGGACCGTTTTACAGTTGTCAATAAGAGTGGAAAGCCTGTAAAAAATCTGTCCATAGGTGTTTTTCCTAATAAAGGCTCCAAAGTGATACAATTGCAACCCAACGAAACGGCTGATTTGTCGATCGATTCAATGGGAGGCTCAGATGGCTCTTACCTGGTTACTTATACAATCGATCAGGAACAATTTTCAATTCATTGCGGTTATTTTACGAACGGCTCGCAATTGGAAGATTCCCTCACAATCTTAGCAGATACGATTAAGCTTCACTAAATGGTTACAATCATGTCGCGTTTTTGCATTCCATTACTCCTGCTGCTGATCTGCTCCTGTTCCGACGCCAAAAACGAAACCAATCTCACTTCCGACGATCGCTTATTCCTGGAAAAATTGGGCATTCTGGAAAAACAGGAAACCATCGAGCTGTTTGAAACCAATGGCGGCTGGAAAGGCATGAAAACGGCCGGAAGCCTGATCACCAGCGACCGCATTGCGGGTTACTGGATCGAAGACAATGAGCGCGAAATACATTCGGCGCTGTTCAGCTCAGAGATCGATTCGATCACCACAACGGATCTGCATACCAAGCTCACATACGCTTCCTACCTGACGATCTACAAAACAGACGGCAGCAACTTCAATGTCTACCTCGATGTCGATAGCACGCGGTTGTATACATTCGCTAAAAAGGCCGAAGACAACTGGTTGAAATACCGCAGAAATAACTGAGCAATGAGAAAAGTAATCTTAGACCTGGCAGTAACGCTCGATGGTTACATCGAAGGCAGCAACGGCGAAATCGATTGGTGTGTGATGGACGAAGAAATGAGCTTCGACGAGTTCCTGAGCGATATTGATGCGATCTTTTACGGTCGCGTGAGCTACGATATGTGGGGCAATTACCAGCCCGAAGCCACGGCAGGTGAAGAAGAGCGGAAACTCTGGGCCGGTGTGCATTCCAAGGAAAAGTTTGTATTCACCAGTCAGGAACGAACAGATGACAGGGCGACGTTCATTACGTCGGATCTTGCAAGCAGGGTGGAAGCACTCAAACAACAGCCCGGAAAAAACATCTGGCTTTATGGCGGCGGAAAGCTCATCACGACGTTTGTCAATCTCGGCCTGGTCGATACCTTTCGCCTGGCAGTTCACCCGGTTGTGCTGGGCTCAGGAAAGCCATTATTTCAGGACATTCACGACCGCGTGAGCTTACAGCTCGTGGAAACAAAAATCGCGAAATCTTCGGGCGTTGTGCAGCTGATCTACGATCGCCTGTAAAAAATAACGGGAGCGCTGTCAAAGAGAACGATCCCGTTACTTTTTAGCTGAATCCAGCATGTTTACGAAGCCTTTCCTTCGAGCTCACCTTCCAGTTGTTTGTAGAAACGCTCACGTGCCAGTGCTGAAATAGGGATGGCGCGACCGTCATCGTCGATGTGAACAAACACCCCGCGGGTGTGCGTTACGATTTCCTGGATGCCGGTGTAAACGTTGTGCTTGCGGATCTCCACATACAGCTCGATCGACGTATTCCCGAAATGAACCACTTTCGCATACAGCTTCAGGATGTTGCCTGCTTTGACCGGACGACGGAACATGAACTCATCGAATTTCAGGGTTACGATGTGTACCGTATCGCACAACTGGGCTGCGTAAGCCGCAGCGGCATCGTCGATCAGGCTCATGAGCCGTCCACCGAACATATTGTGGTGAACACCCAGGTCAAGTTCCTTACAAATGTATGTTGATACTAATTCCATGGGTGCAAAATTAATGACATTTTGAATAATCTACTAATTTTATAGAATATTGGCGTTTTTTGCATCAGGAAATACCTCGTTCGTAATCGTGAATCAGTAGCAGGACGGAACGCGGATTTGGTATCTTTACCATCAATAAAAACAGCATGCATCCACTCGTAGCCTACGCGTCGCAATTTATGGAGCTTACCGCCGATGAGGTCCGCGTGATCGAGGAGGAAATCATCATTGCCACGTATAAAAAAGGCACGATTTTGCTTCGTGAAGGCGACATTTCACGCGAGTGCTTTTTCATCCTGAAAGGCTGTATCCGGCAGTTTCAGCAGATCAACGGTGAAGAAAAAACAACGGCTTTTTACACCGAATACGAACCTGTGGTTTCGTTTACCAGCTACGCGCAGGAAATTCCCGCCACGCATGGATTTGCCTGTGTGGAAGAAACCACAACGGTGGTCGGGACACCTGAGAGCGAAGCTGAACTATACAGCAAATTTCCCCGTTTCGAATCGCTGACCCGCGTGCTCATGGGCCAGGATCACGGCAAAACACAGGAATTGCTCGCCACCTTCATCACGTCCTCGCCCGAAGAACGCTATCTCCATCTGCTCACCAACCGACCGCAGCTCCTGCAACGCGTCCCGCAACACCAGATCGCCAGCTATATCGGCATGACACCGGAATCCCTGAGTCGGATGAAGCGCCGGATTTTGAAAAAGTAAACTTTGCGCTCTTGCGTCTTTGCGGTGCTCATTTTCCTCCTCTCGCCACCAGCCAAATCGCAAACCCCAATTCCCCGACAATCATCGGAAGCATCAGGATACCTTCAACAGTTGTTTTGATAGTTGCATAACCCGGCCAGAGCAGGGGAAGTCCGTGTGAAAACAGGTAGCACAGTCCGGCGATAACAAGCAGGATGCCCCAGATTTTGGGAACAAACCCCGAATGGAATGCCAGGTAGCCCAGCAGGACCAGGTGAACGCCGAAAATGATCAATCCCACAGACCATGCCTGTTGAAAAGCTTCCACCGAAACCAGTGCGCCCGTATTGGTGGCCACGAACAACGCGCCGAGCAGTCGGTAAAGTGCGTAGGCAAGCAGCGCGCCGTAAACCAGACGCAGCATGGCCGTGAGCTCAGATAGTTTCCGGTTGACCTGACGGAAAAACGTATACAATGCCAGTGCGGCAATGATATCGCAGAGCAAAACGAGCAGGAAACCGACCCAGCCGGCAATGAATAGCTGTTCATGGTTGTGAATATTGGCAGTCGTTTCCAGGTCCTTTCCCGGAACGAACAGGCTGTTGAATACATAACCGTAGCTGAAGCCCGCGATCAGGGCCATGGCGATCAGCATCTGGCCTGCAACACGTGCGGAACGACGATGTTGTTGCGGGGAAATAGTGGAAGAATGAGTTATCATACAGGATGCAATTTACAAAACAAAGGTACGGCCAACGCACAGCGCGATCGCTTATCTTAAGATAAGAAATCAAACAGCATAAAAAAAGCAGGAAGCGCGTTACAGCTTCCTGCTTTAATTTCCCGACCATCTGGCCGGGAGGTAGAAAAATACTGCTCTATTCTTCCACCACAAAAGAAACACGATGGTTTCCTGTTGCTGTAACAACAGTTAAAAAGTAACAGCCTGCACCCAGGTGGCTTACATCAATGGAGAGTTCGTGTGGAACCACCGCGGGTGATGCAACGAGCCGTCCACTGGAGTCGTGAATGCTCATCGATTGTACAGGCAAATGTCTGGAAATAAACAGCTTGTCATTGGTTGGATTCGGGTAAACCAACAGGTTCTCTGAGACGATTTCTTCGCTGCCAACCGTCGATATTGTTCCGTCGATGGAAAAATTGTCGATCAATATCCAGCCGCCGTTGAGAAAATCGGCTTCAACCATGAACTGAATATGCGTTTCTGTCTGCAGGGAAGCAAGGCTGATCGTCATCGTATCCCAGGAAATGCTTTCGAGGGGAGGCATAAAATCGTTACTATTGCTGGCTTCGGGATCTTCAAAAGTAGTGGCGAGCTGAATCCACTCACCGCCGGTATTGTACCAGACAACTACATCCGGAATCATGAAGTTATTCCTCACGCGTGCAAAGTTCAGTGTCAGCTCGGAACCCGTTTGACCGCTCAGATCAAAGAAAGGCGTTTCGAATTTTGCTTTTCCGGCTTCTCCGCTTTCACCTTGATCGACCATCGCACATCCTGAGCCGTCCGTTCCTTGCGTGGCATTGGCTGTCCAGAGAAAATCAGCACCGCTGGTCTGTGTCCAGTCGGAAGGAAAGCCGCTGTTGAAGTCGACCATATACTGCGCGATGCCGAGTGAAGAGCATCCCACGAAAAAGGAAAAAAGTATTACGTATTTCATGTGTTGAATTTATTCCGCTAAATTCGATCAATCAGATGGAAAACAGGAAGTACAATTCGGACCTTGTTCGGTACATTTAAGACATGAGGACTTCAGGACGTTAAGAATTCAGGATTTTAGGACATTAAGACAGCAAGACTGTAGACCGAACAACCGGAGACTGTGGACAGGAGACCGAAAAAACAACTCAACAACTATCAAACTCATAACTCACCAACTACCCAACTCGTAACTCACCAACTACTC
>CAMLRS010000013.1 GCA_946482515.1 uncultured Flavobacteriales bacterium
ACAAAACCCCTTCCAGAAATGGAAGGGGTTTTTTGCGTTTAAACCTTTCCATTCCAAACAGAGATTCTAAACACACTAGCGCTGATAGCCTGTCCTCCAAAGGCGGACAGACAGGCTGACAAAAAACGTGATGAGAGAATAGAGAACTCTGCGGTAAAAGATTGTAACGAGAGTTGTTCAGATCTAATCCATAAACGCTAGAAGATCTTCCTGGAATTCATCCAATGATTTCACCTTCTTCAGCTTGCGGAAGAGCTTGTTGCCATCTTCCAGGCCATCGCAAAGGTATTCCCAGTATGACTTCAGCTTGCTCAAGGCATATCCTTTGTCAGGGTTACAAGCGATAAGGCTGTTTTCGAGCTTTTCAGTGAATACCAGTAAGCGCGATCGATAGCCTTCCGAATCGTCGAAATGACCGGTTTTGATCTCTTCAAAGAGAGCCGGATTCACCATGGCGCCACGACCAATCATCCAGTTCGTAATGCCTGGAAAAAGCTGCTGTAACGCTTCGAATTCTTCCACAGAAGTAATGTCGCCGTTATAGGTTAGCGGATGTTTTGTGAGCGCAATGCAATTGGCAAACTGCGCATGATCGCAACCGCCGTTGTAGAGTTGTTTCGCGTAGCGCGCATGAATGATGACTTCCGTAAGCGGATAATCGTTCAAAGCAGGAAGAATATCGAGAATTTCAGCTGTAGAATCCATTCCCATCCGCATTTTGATGCCCAATTGCATGTTTAAGCGTGGAACGATCGTATCCAGCAGGCGCTTCAGGTCATCGGGCTTATTCAGGATTCCGGCACCCAGGTTGCGGTTCGTCACCATCGGATAAGGACAGCCCATGTTCCAGTTCACTTCCGTGTAGCCCAGCTCTTCGAGGTAATTCGCCATAACGAAGAAGTCTTCGACCGTACAGGCCATAAGCTGGGGAACGATCGGAGCCAGGGGATTATTAACGGGGAGCACATCGATCTTAGGAGCGGATTTGATCGTCCCGTCGTTGTTCATTTTCAGGTATGGCGCATAGAATTTGTCCACACCGCCATAAACAGCCTGGTGTGCATTTCGAAAATGATAATCGGTATAGGTCTGCAAAGGAGCAAGCGCCAGTTGCATGTCTTCAGCTTATGGCGTTGACATCGAAACCGGAATGATCCGTCCGTGCATGAAGCGATTCGCAGTTAGAGCAAAATCGCAGATATAGGAGGCCATTTCGGAGGCATTCAATGGTGCTACATAACCCGGAAAGGCTGCTTCCAGCATTTCAGTTTGAACGGCGCCCAGGCAAAGGCAATTGATCGCAATGCCGCTGTCTTTGTATTCTTCGGCCAGCAGCTCGGTCAGTGAAACCAGGGCAGCTTTGGAAGTTGAATAGGCTGAAAGCCCGGCGAATTTTGATGTTCCCTGAAAACCGCCCATAGAGGAAATGTTCACAATGTGCGCACCTTTTTCCATTAATGGAAGGCAAGCCTGGATGGATTGCATCACGCCGATGATATTCACCTGGTAAGTGTTGGCGATTTCTGCATGGGTCAGCTCTAAGAATGGTTTAACGACGATCGCACCGGCGTTGTTGATCAGGATATCGATCTGACCAAACGGACGAACGGCTGTTTCCAGCTCGGCACGAACATTCGGAGAAGCAAGATCCAGCTGGAAAGTGCGAACATTTTCCAATTCGCGGAAAACCGGTTGCTGACCAAAGCTACGCGCAAAAGCGAGGATCTTATTGTCCGAATCGGCGGCAAGCTGCTCCACGAGCGCTTTTCCAATGCCTCTGCTGGCACCGATGACGACAATCGTCTTAGGCATCGAAATCGATTTTGAGTACAGGGCTGGTCGGATGCGACTGACAGGTCAGAATATAGCCCTGTTTCACTTCCTCGTCCGTTAAAGCGTAGTTGATGCGCATACTTACAGATCCTTCGATGATCTTCGCTTTACAGGTGCAGCAAACGCCGCCTTTGCAGGAATAAGGAACATCCATGCCCACGCTATCGAGCGCTTCCAGGACGGTTTTGCCATTCGTATGCAGCGGAACGCTTACAACATCGCCATCCAGGATAGCCGTAACGGTGCTTTCGCCTACGAAATCAGCATTGACCTCTGTTGGTTCGGGAACCAGCAGCACAGGCGTTGTAAACAGCTCGAAATGGATTTGTTCGGGCTTGACGCCGAATACATGCAATACTTCTTTGATCCCGACGATCATTTCCTCAGGACCGCAAATGTAAAAGGCTTCAGCGCGCAATAATGTCAGGTCCTGCTTGATGATCTCACTCACAAGCTGTTTATCGAAACGACCGTTACGATGGCCTTCCACAGCTTCGCGGCTAAAGAAATAATGGGTCTTTGTACGGGTAAGCGCGTCCAGATCGCTGGCGAAGAACGTGCTGGCTTGTGTACTGTTGCCGTAAAAAAGCGTCAGTTCGCCATCTGTTTTTTCCAATGCTTTGGCAATGGAAAGAATCGGCGTGATACCGCTCCCAGCCGCGAAAGCCACGTGTTTTTTCGCCGCTTTATCGACGCCGAAGTTCCCTCTTGGGAAATCCACTTCGATCTCATCACCGGCTTTCAGCTGATGTACGAGCCAGTTCGAGGCTTTTCCACCGTTTACCGCTTTCACGGCTACCGACAAAGCTTCGTTTTCGCCGCTGCAGATGGAATAAGAACGGTTCAACGTTTCGCCATCTACCGGGCAATGCAGGTTCAGGTACTGGCCTGCCTGGAATTTATAAGCTTCCTTCAGGTCGTTCGGGATACTGAAACTGATACGTGCACTTTCGGAAGTCAGCTGTTCGTGGTTCAACACGGTCAGCGTAGCCGATTTGTGGTGCGACTTTTTCTCTTTTTTATTGCGGGAAAATAAACCCATACGTCAATGATCAAATGAAACAATCAATTTTTCAGAAGTAGGGTGGGCCTGACAAGTCAGAATGTAACCTGCTTCCAGCTCGTCTTTCTCCAGTGCGTAGTTAACGTCCATGGAAGCGCTTCCTTCCAGGATTTTCGCCTTGCAGGTACAGCAGACGCCGCCTTTACAGGCAAATGGCAGATCGGCGCCGGCTCTGTGCGCAGCGTCGAGTATGGTTTCACCATTCGAAGTCAGCGCGAGATCAATCTGGTCGCCGTCGATGATGATAGAAACATTGGAAGCAATACCCGGCTCGTCGCTGGTGGTTTTTTCCACCGTACGTTTCGGGATGCTTGTAGCAAACAATTCAAAATGGATGTTGCGCTCGTCTACGCCAAAAGCCATCATTCCGTCTTTCACGGCATGGATCATTTGTTCTGGCCCGCAGACAAATACGCCGTCAATTGTCTGACCATTGAAAAACGCTTTACAGAGCTTATCGACTTTTTCGCGATCGATGCGGCCCTTCTGAAGCGCATTGCCGAGGCTTTCACGACTCAGAACGTGGATCAAACGGAAACGGTCCATGTAGTTGTTCTTCAAACCTTCCAGCTCTTCGCGGAAAATAATGCTGGCGAATCCTTTGTTGCCATAAACCAGCGTAACATTGCTTTCAGGTTCTTCCGAAAGAATGGCTTTGGCAATGGCGATGATCGGCGTGATACCGCTTCCGGCAGCGAAAAGCACGTAGGACTTGTGAGCAGTAGCATCGGGCGTTAGTACAAAATGCCCCATCGGTGTCATCACGTCGAGCACATCGCCGGATTTCAATCCTGTTGTTGCCCAGGAAGAGAACAAGCCGTCTTCGATGCGCTTGATCGCAACGCGCCATTCGTTCTCGAACGGAGCTTTACAGATGGAGTAAGAGCGTCGGGTATCTTCGCCGTTGATTATGGTTCGCAAAGTCAGGTACTGACCGGCTTTGTACACATAATCGGAAAGCAGGTCGGCAGGAATTTCGAACGCAACGGAAACGGTATCTTCGGTTTCCTGTCGTACATCTGCAACTCGTAAGGCGTGAAACTTTGGCGTCATTCTTTTTAGTAAACTTTCAGCCTGTCTTTGTGACAGACCGTGCAAAAATAGCAATTTGTCCGGTTTTTCCGTGCAATGAAGTCCTGGGGTAAAATCCGTTTTGGGAACGAAAGGAAAAAGCGCATAGTAGGGCTGAAGAGCCCGGTTTTACTAAGGGCGTCTAAATATCTAGAATTCCAGACTTCCGGAATTCCAGAATTTCGCTTACAAGCGAATAAAGCGTGTTCGTAGCACACCGTTTTCCGTTACAACTTCTACCACATACGTTCCCGCCGACAGATCACTGCAATCGAAACGTCCGTTTTCCAGCGTTTTCTGAACAACGGCGCCATTCATGGAAACAAGCGTTATTGTTGTTGCAGTCTGACCTTCCGGCAGTAAAACCCAGGCTTCATCGGCAGCAGGATTCGGGTAAACCAGTGCCCAATTTCCGGATTGCAATTCTTCCAGTCCAACGGTATTCAATGCCAGCAATACGGCCTGGTAAGCGTTCACTTTACCCATTCCCCAACGCGGGTTACCGGGAGCGGTGATCGTACCGGTATAGCTGTCGAGTCGCGCAGTTGTCTGAAGGATCGTTTTCACCTGATCCGGAGAAATACTCGGGCTGGCATCGAGCAGCAAAGCAACAATTCCAGCCACACAAGGTGAAGCCATCGATGTGCCGGAGAATTTCGCGAAGTCGTATTCCGTACCGTTAAAAGTGGTCGATTCTGTTGTATTGTAGCTGGCATCTGTAAACGACGAAATGGAGGAGACCACGTTCACGCCCGGTGCCGAAATGTCCGGTTTCATGACTTCGGTGTAAAGCGGGCCGGAGCTGGTAAAGGAAGCCATCGCGCCACCTGCAGGATTTCCCTGCCCGTTGATGTAGGAAGAGGTATAGGCTCCGACAGCGATGACATCCGGCGAACAGGATGGCTCGCCAATGCTGTAAAGCGCGTCGCCGGAGAGCGGCTGGTCACCGAAACCGCTGAATGGCATGCCCCAGTTTCCGACGCCAGTGGTAAGCTCAGTAACATTCCAGTAATGGACCGTTCCGGATGGAGCCGTACTGCGCAACACAATGCGAAGATTGGTGTGTGTATTGTTGACCCGCAGGCGCATATTCGGACGATTGTTCAGCGGATTGACATTCTCGGCCGACAGGTTGAAGTAGATTGTATCGGTACCGGTTACCAGGATGGAATCGAGGTAATCGGTTTGCGTAACCGTATTGTAAAGCGGACTGGCTACAAGCACTGTTCCCGTAGAATTGCAGACTTCGATCCCGGCAGAGAACGGTTGTCCCGCTTCTCCCCACATCGTAATGCTCTGGCCCCACATATTCGGATTGGCACTGTAATCGTAAAAATTGATGCGACTGGTAAATGCGTCGTTGTTGAAGGTCTTTTTGATGTGATAATTCACATCGCCGTTATTTCCTGCCGAACCGACGAATACAACATTGTCATCTGCAAAACCGGCAATAGCTTGTGAAAGCAGGGAATTGCCGTCGAGTGTTCCCATGTATGTCAATCCCCAGCTCATATTGATCACCAGGCGCTTGCCTTCTGCATCAGCTTTGGATTTCATCCAGGCGAATGCATCGATAACGGAAGCCGCATCGATCAGGAAAGTGGCAAACAAGAGCTGCGATTCGAAGGCAAATCCGCGGTAAGGTGTTCCGCCACCACTTCCGCCTGCAATTCCGGCTACGTGGTTTCCATGCGTATGATAGCTGTAAATATTGGCTGTGTCGCTTCCTGCGGCGCTGAGCTCAGTCCAGGTATCGTATTCCGCGCCATAATCATAACCAGTTGGTGCATCGCCGGCCACTTTGTATTGGTCCCAGGCGGCAAAAACGCGTGAAGCTTCCAGCAACGTGTCGTAAAACATCGGGTGTGTATAATCAAACCCCCAGTCGGTTACGCCGATGAACACGTCTTTTCCGGTAAACGCTTCCGGCAATCCCCAACCTTGCTGAACGCTGTCGGCGCGGGTGTCTTTGACGGCACGGTCGAGGTGCGGCTGAATTTTCGATGGGATTTCAAGATAGCTGTAAACGGTGGAGAAATCGAGCAGCGATACTTGTTCGAGCGGAACTTTGATCGTCGTAACGCCATTAACAGAGGTTCCGATCAATACACCAGCCTCACGGAAATCCGACCAGTTGGCATTCGTATACGATTTTCCGAATAACGAAACATACCAGCCGGAAGCCAGTCTGTAAACAGGATAACGATCAATCGTGTTCGGTGAAATGAGCTTCGTAGTCCGATAGCTGTCCGAAAGCTCCTGAAGCTCTTTCCATTCGGCTTTATTCCAGGATGGAAGCTGTTGCGCGTGATGCAAAAAAGGAGCCGTCACGAAGAGGAAAAGTAGCAGCTGTTTCATACGAAAGTTGGTGTTTAAGAATCCAAAGATAGGAAAAGATTTCCGGGTCAGGCCTTTCCCAAAGCGCAATGGAATGAAAACCACTGCTGAAACAGAAACAGAATAGATGCAATGTTCATCGGGAGCTGTTAAATTCTAATCTGTTTATAATAATTTGTTCACAAACGCAGTTAACAATAGAGAGAGATTAGTAACTTGCGGAAACAACACCAGGTCTATGAACAAAAGTATTTCTATTACTGAAGGCATCGAAGTGGGGGTTACGACCCAGTTCCGCAGCGATGTTTCCCAGACGAAAGAAAGTTCGTACTTCTTTAACTACCGGATCACTATCGAAAACCGCAACAATTTTGCCGTTCAGCTCGTTCACCGCGACTGGTTCATTTTCGACTCCCTCAATCCGCCTGTGCATGTGAGTGGGGAAGGAGTCGTAGGACAAAAACCGGTGCTGGAGCCGGGAGAATCCTATCACTATACCAGTGGTTGCGAGCTGCACTCCGAGCTGGGGGCGATGCACGGGTTTTATACCTTCGTCAACCAGGCTTCAGGAGAACCGTTTCAGGTAAAAATCCCTGCTTTCGATTTGATTTTTCCGGGAAGATTGAATTAAGTACCGCTTAACTTTGGGCCATTCTTCGTCGTGTAAGCAACGTCAGTACCAATACGGTGCCCAGGAAAGCAATCACCAGCCATTCCCATTTGAAGGCAGTAGCTCCTTTAGAAGCGAATTCCCCGTCACGAATTTCATGTTCCGCCTCCAATCGCAGAATAGTGCGTTGTAAATCGGCTACTTCTTCGTCATCCGACGTGTTTCTTACAGCAATTTCCTCGCGCAGCTCTACGAAGCGTTCCAGCTGATCGGTAGCACCTTTATAATCGCCGGTGCTTTTCAGCAAGGTTGCGATGGCACGAAGGGCATCTGCCTGTTCCGATAACAGGTTCTTTGTCTTGGCGTATTCCAGCGATTTCTGGTACCACTGAACGGCCATGTCGTAATTCGATGTGTAGAAATAGTAATCGCCGAGGTTGTAATAGCTTTCGGAAATGGCTTTCGGATCGTTGATGCGCTGACGGATCTGCATAGCCTGCACGAAAAGATCGCGTGCTTTCGCCGTGTCGCCTTCTTCAAAATATACGATCGCCATGTTGTTGATGGCATGTGCCAAAGAAATGCTGGCTCCCGACAAACGGGCATATTTCATGGAATAGTTGAAGAAACGCTTCGTGAGTGCCAATTTGCCTTCGTAGCGGTAAATATCTCCCAAACGTGCATAAGCCGCGCTCATCGAGCGGTATTTTTTGTAACGCTTGATAGCCGTAACGTAGCGTTGGTAGGTTTCAATGGCTTTCGACGGTTGGTTCAGCTGGTAATAGGATTCGGCCAACGCCATAAGCGATTCGGCACGCACCAAAGGATCGGGATTTTTCTGACCGTATTTCCCGGCTTTTTTCGCCCAGTAATTGGCTGATTTTCCGTCTTTCTGTGCAATGTAGCCCAGGCTGATCGTCGTGGAAGCGGAACAAACCATGCGATCGTCGCCGCGCTCTTCCATGTTCGATAACAATGCCTTGGCCATAGTGATACCCTCTGCAGTTTGCCCTGAAAGGATGAACCACGTAGCCAGCGTCAGCTTACCTTGCTCGATGGCCGGATAATAGTGCTCGTCAATACCATACATGAACAATTCTTCGCCGATCACACGCAGGGAATCTTTTGCTTCGCTCTGGTAATGATTGGTCAGCTCCTGACAGGCTTTAACCCGCTCGGCAGAGCTGCCGTTGTGAAAATCTTCCCAGAGGGAAGGAACGTCCTGCGACAAAGTAAAAGTGGCCAGCAAACTGGTGATAGCAGTAAGAAAAAGAGTTTTCACCATAAGTATTTTAAGTTGGGGCAAGTTTACGAAAAAAGACGACGTGTCCTCCTCCCTTGAGGGAGGATTGAGGAGGGGGGCGCTTCAACAGCAAATTGTGGTAGCCACCTCCCTTTGTCCCTCCTCCAGGAGGGAGCAGTTCACAATCAGATTGCTCTTAGTGAACCTGAAATCCGAACAATGCGTACATTTGCAGAAACAAATTCGGACTATGTCAAACGCAATTTTCCAGGTTCCGGTGGCCGTGAATGAGCCGGTAAAACCCTATGTACCGGGTTCACCCGAGCACACTGCCCTGCTGGCGGAATACAACAAGCTTTACAATCAGCAACCTATCGAGGTTCCTTTATACATTGGCGGAAAGGAAATCACCACCTCCAACCGCAAACCGATGTCGCCGCCGCATGAGCATGCGAAAGTGATCGGTCATTTCCACTACGGTGATGCGAGCCACGTTTCGCAAGCGATTGATGCTGCCCTGGCAGCGCGCGAGCAATGGGCCAACCTGCCGTGGGAACAACGCGCAGCTATTTTCCTTAAAGCCGCCGACCTGCTTGCAGGACCGTTCCGCAACCGCATGAACGCAGCAACGATGCTCGGGCAATCCAAAAACGTATTCCAGGCAGAAATCGACGCGGCATGTGAGCTGATCGACTTTTTCCGCTTCAACGTGCAGTACATGACGCAGATCTACAAAGATCAGCCGGAATCGCTTCCGGGCATGTGGAACCGTTTGGAGTACCGTCCGCTGGAAGGATTCGTATTTGCCGTAACGCCGTTCAATTTTACGTCTATCGCTGCCAACCTCTGCGCCGCTCCGGCCATGATGGGGAACGTAGTGGTATGGAAACCGGCTGAGTCGCAGATGTACTCTGCCCAGGTGATCATGGAGCTTTTCAAAGCTGCCGGCGTACCGGATGGCGTGATCAACATGGTTGCCGTTGACGGACCAGTTGCCGGCGACGTGGTATTCAAACACAGAGCGCTTGCAGGTTTGCATTTCACCGGATCAACAGCCGTTTTCCGTCACTTGTGGAAAGAGATCGGCAACAACATCGAAGGCTACCGCTCGTACCCGCGCATCGTGGGCGAAACGGGTGGAAAGGACTTCGTGATGGTACACAAATCCGCTAACGCAGCCGAAGTAGCTACAGCGCTTTCCCGTGGTGCATTCGAATTCCAGGGACAAAAATGCTCTGCCGCTTCCCGTGCTTACATTCCACAGAACCTCTGGCCGGAAGTAAAGCGTATCCTTGTGGAGCAGGTGAATTCCTTCAAAATGGGATCGCCGGCCGATACCTCCAACTTTGTCAACGCCGTGATCGATGGTCGTGCATTCGATAAGATTGCCGGTTACATCGATTTCATCAAATCACAGTCCGATGCTGAGATCATTGCCGGTGGTAACTACGATAAATCCGTGGGGTATTTCATCGAGCCAACGGTGGCCGTTACAACCAACCCGAAATTCCGCACCTTGTGTGAAGAGATCTTTGGGCCTGTAATGACGATTTACGTTTACCCGGAAAACGAATTTGAAGCAACCCTGAAGCTGCTCGACGAAACCTCCGATTACGCGCTCACAGGATCTATTATGTCGAACGACCGCTACGCCGTTCAAACTGCTACCAAAGCGCTCGAGAACGCAGCCGGAAACTTCTACATCAACGACAAGCCAACCGGTGCCGTTGTTGGTCAGCAGCCATTCGGTGGTGCACGCGGTTCGGGTACAAACGACAAAGCCGGAGCTGCAATGAACCTCCTGCGCTGGGTTTCCGCCCGCACGATCAAAGAAACATTCGTTCCGCCGACAGATTACCGTTACCCGTTCCTTGGATAATCCGGCGAATCGTTATCAATAATAAAAAAAACGTCCTTGCTTTGGTGAGGACGTTTTTGTTTTCAATCAATTGCGTTCCTTTATGCGACCAACTACCAGTCGATATGGATTACGAGAAAAAATACCCGATCACGCAGCAGCCCGGTGATTTTGTGCTGGCACGATGGACGCGAGGCTATAAGCATGTGGAAGTGT
Organism: uncultured Flavobacteriales bacterium; assembly: GCA_946482515.1. The sequence goes on from CAMLRS010000013.1 coordinate 10,232, forward strand.
ACTACCACGATCAATTGATCGGAGAAGTTCAGGGTGCAGCCAAACTGAAAAACGGTGTTCGCATTCAGAACGATTTATTGAATACGGTTGAACTGCGTCTTTCGGAAAAACCCATTGTGCTCGACATTATCGTAGATGGATTTCACAGCCCTGTTAATAATAGTCATCCGGTCAAAGAGCTGAAAAAAAGCGCGGTTTTCTTCTGGATGATTTTCGCTTTTGGCTTGATGGGAAGCTTAATGGAAGGGATTTCAGTTGGTGTGAACCCAATTGGAATGATCGTTAGCTCAATTAACCTGTTGATCATCGGTGTTTACCTGATGGCCGCCCTTACCGTGCGTAAAGGCCTTGCGTGGGGCTATTTCACCGGTTTTGGGATGTTCAGCCTGATGTACGTGCTTTCGTTGTTCAGTTTATTAAACCCCGGTTTATTCGTCATTATCATCTTCCTCGTACGCACGGCATTTCTGGTGTTCCTCATCATCAACATGAAACACGCCATCGCTACGATCAAACACAAGAAGTACAACCAACCGGTGAATGATCTCGTGGATCGTTTCTGATCCCTTATCGCAGTGGTGAAGCTGTCGATTTTTGAAAATGGCATATCTTTTGAAAGGAACCGCGAAAACTAACACATGAAGTATATTTTACCACTATTGTTCTTAACGCTTCTTGTTGGCTGCAACAAAGACCGCGAAGACTTTTCCGACCACCCCGAATTAGTCGGCGATTACGACTGGACGTACACCCAGCTTTCTTCCACCCAGTTGATGACCAAAGAAAACGGCGGTACACCTCACGGCTTGCGATTCTTCAAAAACGGGAAAGTATTTGCGTTCAAGGAAGGCAAGTTGTTCAAAAAAGGCATCGTTGAAGACATCCGCCAGGAGTCGAACGGGCAGGTCGTTGTCCAGGTGAAGCTCAAAGAGCTCAATTCCATGGATTTCGTGTATGCCAACAACCAGCTCACCGCGCGCAAATTCCCTTATGGAGACATCAACATCCTGTCGCCGGATATGGTCGTTAACGTTTTTCAAAAGAAGTAAGCCATGAACTACATTGTATCAGCATTCATAGGCCTGTTGCTCCTGACCACGGCCTGCAAAAAGAAAAAATTCACCCACGATGCCGCGATTACCGCAACGAGCTGCGATCTCTGCAGCTACGCCGACAGCCTCGAAGGAACGTATACCGGCGAAGTTACGGGCGTCAATTATCCGCAGCCGCACATCCAGTCGGTGACCTTCGAACACATTTTCCTCGGATTCAACAGTCCGATCGATTCCACGACCATGTTCCTGCGTAAAACCATGGTGGATTCCACGGCCAATACAACGACCATCGATACAATTGCCATTCGTTCGCGATTGGGCAGGACCTACGATGACGAGCCCGGACTCACCATCCTGACGTATTATGGCTACACGACTTTCCACTCCGGTCTGGACGATTCGTGGCAGACGGTGATTTACAAAGAATTCGAAGGTGTTCGCTGATTGACGTTTGCTGCATTTGGTTAATTTTAGCCCATGCAGCTACAACGCTCCCTTTCCTTCTGGTCCTTACTGATCGTTGCCGCAACGGCGCTGATCATGCGGTGCACGTACTTCACAAACGAAAGTAAGAACGGCTACAACGCCACCACGTGGGACGCACTTGGGTATTACATGTACCTGCCGGGATTCTTCATCTACGACGATGTCAAAGAGCTGAAATGGTTCCCGGAAATGGATTCTACCTACCAAATGTCGGGTGGGAATCTCTACCAGGCGAGCGAGCTGGATCAGGGCGGTTACGTGTTCAAATACTTCGGTGGCGTAGCGATCATGGAATTGCCGTTTTTTGCCATCGGACATGGCGTTGCATTGCTCACCGACGCTCCGGAAGACGGATTTTCCTGGCCGTATCAATACGCGATCATTTTCGGGGCCGTGTTCTGGTTCATCGTTGGTTGCATGATCCTGCGAAAAGTGTTGCTGCGGTTTTATTCCGAAACCATCACAGCATTAACCCTTTTGTTGATCGGATTGGCAAGCAATGTTTTGCAATACGTGAGCGTCGACGGAGCGATGAGCCACTCATTCATTTTCCCGCTTTACGCAGCCATGTTGTGGTACACACTGCGTTGGCATGAACAACCGAAGGTGCGAACAGCTTTGCTGATCGGTTTGATCGCGGGAGTAGCCATGATTTCCCGTCCGACGGAAATGATCATCATTTTCATCCCGATCTTATGGGGACTGGATCCTTCCGGAAAGCTCAAAACCAAATGGCAGCTCGTAAAAGCGCACCGTTTGCATGTGTTGTGGGCCATGGTCGGCGGAATCCTGGGCGTGCTGCCACAGTTGCTCTACTGGAAATACGCCACCGGTTCCTGGGTCTACGATGTGGGTAGCAAATGGTACTTCCTGAATCCCTGGTTCCGCGTGCTGTTCGGTTTCGAAAAAGGCTGGTTCGTTTACACACCGATCGCGATTTTCATGGTGCTTGGATTGTTCTTTCTGAAAGGAAGACCGTTCCGGAAAGCGGTCATGACCTTCTGCTTGCTGAATATCTGGATCATCATTGCCTGGTCTGATTGGCGTTACGGAGCAAGTTATTCCACCCGTGCGCTCGTACAAAGCTACCCGGTGTTTGCCTTGGCATTGGCCGCATTCCTGGAGCGATTTTTCGTTGGACGGAAACGCTGGGTTTTTCTCACAGCCGGAGCTTACCTCATCGTTGTCAACCTGTTCCAGATCGGACAATACAACAGGACCGTATTGCATTACGATCATATGAGCTACCAGTACTACAAAGCTATTTACCTTGACTGGAACCCGACACCGCTCGATTTCAGCTTGTTGGATACGGATGAGAAGCCAGACGAATCGGATTTGCAATTGGTGAAAACACTGCACTTCGATCACGATACCGTAACGGCGAAAATGGGGCAGGAGTTCGGAGCCGGAAATTACCCGATCACCAACGAACGCTGGCTGAAAACCACGCTGGTCATCCGTTCCGTGAAAGGCAAAAACGCCACCTTCCTCACGCTGAAATGCTTCAGCAAAGACAAAGTGATCAAAGAAAAACGCTTCCGTTTTGCCACGCCGGGCAGCCAGGACAATGTTCCGATGACCTATGCCTGTTACCTGCGCCTGCCGGATGAAAAAGCAGACCGTGTGGCTATCGGCATTGATTGCTACGACCAATACAAAGGACGGAAAGCCCGCTTGACAGTAGCAGGATTCACCGGGAAATAAAACCCTCTTCACAAAAAAAAGCGGCGCTCATGGAGCACCGCTTTCATATTGAACCCTGATTTCGGAACTTGCTTTCCGCAGGCAGGTCTTAGTGTTTGATAATCTTTTGTTGAGCGATTGCTGCTCCTGATCGTACTTCCACGACATAGAAACCGGCTGCAAAAGTGGAGCTGTTCACCACCAGTTTGCCATTCGCATGACGGTCGTTCTGGTAAACGATTCTGCCAGCCGCATCACGAACGATGATGGATGGAGCCGTGCTGAACTGGTCGCCGATATCGATGGTCAATTCGTCGTTTACCGGGTTCGGATATACGTTCAGGTGAATAACCGTCTGATCGGCAACTTCAAGAAAACTTGCAGGTGGAAATACGATGTTGTCGAGCCATGCTGCATCGCTTCCCGATTCGACACTTTCGTCTTTTCGGAAAGTCCATGTGAACGTATGAGTACCGGCTGAAACCGCATAAGTGGAAGGGCTCCAGTCTTGTTCACCCGACCAGTTGTCCATTTCTGTTCCGTCGATTGAGAAGACCAGGAAATCATAACCTTCTTCGGAAGAAACTTTCTTCATGAAGCTGATTTCGTCGGGAGACTGCACATTCAGTTGAATGGATAAATCCGTTTCCTGATTGTCATTGATTCCTCCGGATTTACTGCAATAAGCGCCTTCATAAGGATTTTCCGACGTCGTGATCCAGTTCTGCGGCCCGGAATGGTTCCAGTTGAACGCCTCGAATGAATTGGTCTCGAAATCCTCGTCGAACAAGCCAACCGGGATCTCGAAGATTTTTGAATCGGAATAAGCGGCATCACCCACGACGTTTGTTACGGAAACGATCGTTCCGTAAGGAGTCGAAGCAGAAACCGTTATGCCATAAGTTCCTGTAACGGTATTGCCAACCTGGATCAAACCGGTATTCGATGAGCCCGAAGTAATCGTCAGATGATCAGATGATCCTGTGGTCAATGAACCGGTACTGGCGTTCAATGCCGCATGACCGTTGTTTTTTGCTGTAATGGAAAGTACGGCCGATTCGCCTGCGTCCAGATGTCCATTGTTGTTGCCTTGTGAATCGTCGATTGTTAAGGTCAGAACTTCTACTTCAGGGGCGTTAACGGTCACATAAATGTGATACGTCCAGGTGTGGGCAGCATCGTCTGTAATGGTGAGCAGGAAATCGATCACATGCTGATCCGGAACGTTGTTGGCTACCTGGTAGCCGTAAGACGCCGTGATCATTTCGATGTCGCCGGCATTGATCGTTCCCCAGTTCTCGGTATTGTCGGTGATCGTAACATATGTATCTGTTGTGCTCAACGTGGCTACCACGTTATTGCCGGCAAGGTCGCCCACATTTTTCAGCTCAACGTCCAGTACGATGGTTTCGTTGTAATCAACGGAATTGTTGTTGTTGCCGGCAGCATCGTCGTGTGCATGCGCATTCAGAACGATGTAATCGGTATTGCTTGGCGCAATGATCTCAACCGTTCCGAAATACGGCTGCTTGTTTTGTTTCGTCACCACAACATCCAGTTCTCCGACGTTTGCAACAGCTGCAAAGTTCAGCACAACGCTGCTGGAAACTCCCGTGTAGCGCGCATCCAGTAAAACGCCATCCTGCGATACCGCAACGTAAGCGTGCGGCTCGGCATTAACGGTCAGGCTGGTTACGCCGATCACTTCAGTCGGAACGTGCGTAACAATCATCGGAGCTGCCTGTTTGAAGTAGGTCATCAGCGACGGATCACCCATCAAATGGTAGATTTCCCAGTAGTAATGCGTAAATCCTGAACCGCTGGCAGTAACGGCCATGTTTCCGGAGAAAATGAATTGCGATTGCGTCACGTACCAGTTATCGGTCGATTCGCCGTTCTGGTGGAATGCGCAGTCGTACATCCCCAGGTTATTGGCATCGTAGACAGGATTGACCACCACGGCCTTGCTTCCAACACCGAAATCGTAATCCTCGTCCCAGTAGGAAACATTCGATCCGCCGATATAGCCGATCGCTCCTTTGTTAGCAGCGCGCATCAGGCTTTCGCCAAAGCAGGTTTGTACCGTAAATGTATTGGTGAGGCAGCAGTTTCCGATCATGGTCGGGTACTTGTGGCTGTTGGTCAGCGATGATACATCCGAAACAGCAAGTGATGGATCTGCCCAGCCTTCTTCATAGCCGTGTGCAGTATAATTCACAAAACAGGCACCTGCATTGAGGGCACTTTTGATCGCGCCTTCCACATTGCCTTCCGATTCGGGGTAGAGCCACGTCGATGTATTGAATCCGTTGCCTGTATTGAAATACGTTGAAGTTCCGTAGTTGATTTGTCCGTTACCGTAGGTTGGCGCCATGGAACCATCTACGCCTGAGATCATGATCGCATTGTCCAGGAACGCATCATCCGGGAAGAGGTATTTTTCGTACTCGATAGTTTTATCGATCTGTGGCTGCAATTCGCTCACGTTATTAGCCGAAAAACGACCGTAGTAAACCTCCGGGAAGTAATCATTTCCGCCGTCGTATTCGCAGTAATACAGGTCGGTTACGTGTCCGCCACCAGAAGCCTGTCCCGGAAAAGACGGAACCTGGTCGATATCGCCGACAAACAACACATAAGATGGTGCTGGATCGTTAGGTGTGGCATTGGTGTAAAGTCCTTGCAGGTAGGCTTTGATCGAAGCTGTTGTAGTGCCTACTGCCGGGTTATTGGTATAAGCTTCGATCACTTTGAAACCTTTCAGGGTTTTCCACTCGACAAAAGGCTGCAAAGCGTTCTCGAACATCGGATCGGAAACGATCACGTAGGTTGTAGGATATGTAACAATCAGGTCTTTGGTCGTTTCGGTTTCTTTATACCCGATGATGCTCTGAAAGCTGTTGTCGAACAGCTCGGATCGGTATTTTTTCTGCTGTTCCTGCTGTAGGTTCTTGTCAACCTTTTTGAACGAAATGGTTACCGTGATTTCGGTAATTACTTTCAGCTCATTTGTAACCGGGTTGTAGGAAAAAGGGGCGATGCGCAGGCGACCGATGGTCTTGGAACGCATTTTTCCCAGCGTTTCCACAATCGCTACAGGGTCGTTCGAAAAAGCATTCATTGCATAGGCCGATTCGATGTAGTGGAACGGAACGTTCGCTGCATCTTCACTTTTGCTGATAGACGGCTGGTTTGGAAACACTTTCAACCCTCCGAAATTGTCCAGGTCGATCGTTTCGGTTTTCTGATCGGCAACCGTTACCACCACTTCGGCACCGGCCGGAATGTGGATCAGCTGATAAAACATCGGCAGTTCCGGTGTTCCGGGTTTGGCATCACTGGAATAGTTGGAAACGGAGATCTGGTTAAAGCTGCCTTTCGGCGTGTCGATTTTGTTCAGCGAAAGACCCGATAATTGGTTTTTTACCACAATGGCCGACTCTGAAACGGAGAGAATTTCAGCGGAGGTTGTCGACTGGTGAAGCTGGATCTGCTGTTGCCCGAATAACGAGCTGCTATACAGCAATAATCCTAGGAATACAGTTCTTTTCATAAGTTTTAGTTCGTGATTTTGAGTATAATAGTTGCCGTAAAATAGTCATTTTTCTACGCCGGGGAACGTGTTTATTTTTTAACTCTTGAAATCTCATTTGGTTGCCTTTATCATGAAAAATGGCTCACAATCAACAAGAGCTTAAGATAAATCAAAAAAATCGTTGAAACTATAAACTTCAGGATTGTAATGCCAGCGTTAATTCATTGCAACAAACCTGTCCTCCTGAGATCCTAAAATCCTGACATCTTGAGGTCTTGAAATCCTTGTCTCCCCAATGTCCGGCACAACGAATTGATAATCAAACACCATTACTGCATTTGTCTCCCGACTGTCTGTTTCTATCTTCATTCACCAAAAACCTCTACCTAGCGGCAGACAGGCGCAGGCAAGGTCAAACCATCAAAAACCTGCTTGCCGCAACATCTTCTGGCATCCTGAAATCTTGATGTCCAGAAGTCCACTTTTTCTTATAACTACGTTATAAGGGGTTTTGCCGCGGCAAAAAATTCAAATCAATCGACAACCGTTTCATTTTTTATGCGTTACATTTGTCGACGATTACAAGTATTAACGCATTAAAAACCGAAGCAACATGTTCAAATTACACGCAACATTAGGAGCTCCAACTGGTCTGGGAACCGGTGTGCTCGGGCTTTGGGTTCTTCACTAGCGATCAGTAAAACTATCAGCATATGAAAATCCGGAGCCATTGAGGTTTCGGATTTTTTGTTTGACCACATTTCCCGAAATCTCTTCTTCAGCTCAGCAATGAGCAAATGAAACAAACGGACTGACAAACGATCCAGACGATCGTGGTCCTCAATAGAATTTTATGGGAAGTAAATTAAAAGGGAAAGACCTCCTGAAGATAGGTTTTCCCGCAGACAATGCTGTGAACATAGCCCTCGGGCTGATCAGCAGATACAAAAAGAAAGAAAGCAAGGAACGCATTCTTTCCGAGCTCACGGAAGTGATCCATTTTCCGGGCCAGTATATCGGCGACGGCGTTTGGGGGAAAGTGGCGGAAGCCCTGACAACTCCGGTAGAAGTGAAGTTTCGCGAATTGAACATCGAACGGGCGCCTTTCATCATTTACGGCGAAAACGACATCGATGAAAAGACCAAGCACCAGTTCTACCAGGCGCTGAAATTGCCGGTTTCGGTACAAGGAGCGTTGATGCCGGATGCGCATTACGGTTACGGTTTGCCGATCGGTGGCGTGCTCGCTACTGACAACGCGGTTATTCCGTACGGCGTAGGAGTTGATATCGGCTGCCGGATGTCCCTCTCGATTTTCGATGCACCGGCGTCACACTTCAACGGGCGGACGCACCAGCTGGAAAATTTGCTGTCGGAGCACACCAAATTCGGGATGTATGAAACGCACAAGATCAAAAACGATCATGCGATCATGGAAAGCTCCCTGTTCCGCGAAATTCCCCTGCTGAAAAAGCTCAAAGGAAAAGCTTACCAGCAATTGGGAACCTCAGGCGGAGGAAACCACTTTGTAGAGTTTGGCGCGGTGACGATCACGGCAGGCGATGCAGGCATTCCTCCGGGCGAGTATTTCGCCGTGTTAAGCCACAGCGGTTCCCGCGGGCTCGGTGCTGCGATAGCGAAACACTACACCCAGATGGCCATGCAGCAATGTCCGCTGCCAAAACACGTGCAGCACCTTGCGTGGCTGGACCTGAATACGCACGACGGACAGGAATACTGGAACGCCATGAACCTGGCCGGCGAATACGCCAAAGCCTGTCACGACGACATTCACGCGCGGTTGACCAAAAAGTTGGGGCTTCGCATATTGATGACGGTAGAGAACCATCACAATTTCGCGTGGAAAGAAGAAGTGAACGGCAAAACGTGTGTGGTACACCGCAAAGGAGCCACTCCTGCCGGCAAAGGACAACTGGGAATGATTCCGGGAAGCATGACCGCTCCGGGCTACATTGTGCGAGGACTGGGAAATGAAACGAGCGTTAATTCCGCTTCACATGGAGCTGGCCGCCTGTATTCACGGTCACAATGCAAACAGCGTTTCACCAAAAGCGAAATGATGCAGCAGCTGGCCAAAGAAGGCATCTCGCTGCTCGGCGGAGCGGTAGACGAATGCCCGATGGCTTACAAGAACATCAATCACGTGATGGGGAATCAGCAGGAGCTGGTGGAAACCATCGGGATGTTCCAGCCGAAAATTGTACGAATGGACAAGTAGAAAAAATGGAAACAAAAACAATACATATCACAACAGCGCAGGGTCCGGCCGAATGCCAGCTGGCAGCAGCCAAGATCTTGTCGCAGCTTCTGAATGAGCTCCGTTCTCAGAACCTCGAATCCATCGTGATCGATCGGGTTCAGGGTTCTGAAAACGGGACCATTTTATCTGCCACCGTTCAGGTTACCGGTGTCAAAGCCGGTGCCATTCTCCAGCCGTGGTTAGGGACGATACAATGGATTCAAAAAAGTCCGTATCGTCCCAATCATGGGCGAAAGAACTGGTTCGTGGGCATCTTCGAGCTGAAGCAATCTTCCGGTCCGGGCTGGAAAGAAAACGAGCTCGTATTCCAAAGCGTTCGCAGCAGCGGCGCCGGAGGACAGCACGTTAACAAAGTGAGCTCGGCCGTTCGGGCTATGCATCCACCAACCGGAATCAGCGTATTTGCGCAGGACAGCCGTTCGCAATTGCAGAACAAGAAGGCGGCACGCGAACGCATCGCCCAAAAGCTCGATGCACATTTCGGAAAACAGCTGGTGGAAGGCATTCAGCAGCAATGGTCGCAGCACCACGAGCTGGAACGCGGGAATCCGGTGAAAGTGTTTACAGGAATGACCTTCAAACCGCGAAAACCGGAAAAAACCTTTAAGACAACAAGAACAAAATTAAAACAGGAATTGCACAAAGAATTGAGATCATGACCGCAACCTTATACTTAGTAAAAGCCCTCGAAAACTATCCCTACTGCATGGAAGATTGCATCGAATCGCTGAACTACGCTTTGTCGTATGATGAGAACAACGCCATTGCCTTGTGCCTGATGGGGCGTATACAGATGGATCTGTTCGGCAACACTGAATCGGCGATCGATTATTTTGAGCAGGCGCTGGCTTCCGATTTGAATTATACCGAAACCTATCAGCATTACATGCAGTTGCTGATTGAAAACGAACAGCTGGAGAAAGCGAAAAAGCTCCTGGAGTTCTCGAAAGGAAAAATCGCCCACCGAAAGGCACAGCTGCTGATCTTCGAGGCCCGCATTTTGGAGCGTGAACATAAATGGAAGAAAGCGCTGCGCGTATTGGAAAAAGCGGTTGAAAATGCCTATTCCGAAAATGTATTGGAGGAAATCGACCAGCTGAAAAAACGAATCGAGCGGAAAAGTAAGTAGTCTCCGGTCGTTCAGTCCTCAGTCACCGGTCTTAACGTCCTGATATCCTGAAGTCTTGACGTCTATTTAAGGCATTTGAAATAATCGAACGGCTCCTTGCAGTCGTTGCACTGATAATGCGCTTTGCAGGCGGTGCTGCCGAACTGGCTTACCATGCGGGTGTTTTTAGAATGACAGATAGGGCAGGGAACGACTACAGGATCGGCAAATAAGGCACTTTTGTCGACTTCGTTTTCGGGTGGTGCGATTCCGTATTCGCGGAGCTTCTGGCGACCCTTTTCGGAAAGCCAGTCGGTGGTCCAGGCGGGAGAAAGGATGGTAGTTACGGTGACGTTTTTCAATCCTTTTTCTGCCAGCTTGGATCGGATGCCGTTTTCAATGACCTGCATAGCCGGACAACCCGAGTAGGTTGGTGTAATGAGAATTTCGACAGCGTCGTTGAAGAGATTGACCGAGCGCACGACGCCCAGGTCGACCACAGATAAAACAGGTACTTCCGGGTCATTGACGTCTTCCAACCAATGCCAGATGTCCTGTTCTGTTACCATTCCATTCCGGGATAAGTACGTTGCATGTACTGCATTTCAGCCAGCAAATAACCGAGGTATTCTGAGTGGTGTCCTTCGCGGCCGCCTTTCATAACCCAGTTATTTTCCGGAAGCTTCAGCGTAGCTTCTTTCACCACATGCTGGATGCGTTCCATCCACATGGGTTTGATGGTGTTCAAATCCACGGCAATACCTTGTGCGATCAGTTCCTGGTCAACTGCATCCATGAAGAACAGCTCTTCGGCGTAGCGCCATAACAGATCGAGTGCTTCCTGTGCACGCTGGTGCGATTCGTCAGTTCCGTCACCTAAGCGGATCACCCATTCGGATGAATGCTTGAAGTGGTATTTCGTTTCTTTCAATGATTTTTCGGCAATAGCAGCCAATTGAGTGTCTTTCGAATGACACAATGCTTCGTAGAAGAACAAACGGAACGTATCAAACAGCCATTGGCGCACGATCGTCTGACCGAAATCGCCGTTTGGTTGCTCCACGAGCAGCGTATTGGTATAATCGCGCTCATAGCGCAGGAAAGCCAGCTCATCAGCTGTACGTCCTTTTCCTTCCGTTGCGGCTGCATATTCCAGCAAGCTGGTTGCCTGACCGATGAGGTCGAGGGCAATATTCGTCAGTGCGATATCTTCTTCCAGGATAGGACCGTGCCCGCACCATTCAGAAACCCGGTGCCCCAGGATTAAGCTGTCGTCTGCAATGCGCAGGGTATATGTCGTTAATGGATTCATTTCTTAGTCATTTGAGACATTAGACGTTAGACAAGGAGACAAAAGATGTTGTTTATTCCAGGGATTTCATAAATCCGCGAATCATCTTCTGTAGCGTGTGCAAGTCGTCTAATTCTCTATCTATATTAATATCAAACAATTCTTTTGAAAGTATCAGTTGTGTTTCCAATTCAAACGAAGAAGAAATCGATATATTCAAAAAACGCAGAAAGTCTTTTTTCGAGCCGCGACCCGAACCTTCTGCAATATTAGAGGGAATAGATATTGAACTACGCTGCATTTGATTTGCTAAGCTAAACCGTTCATCCGGCGGTAGCTGTTTGCAAAGCTCATACGTTGATTTTACTATCCTTAAAGCATCTTTCCAGATCTTTAATTCCCTAAAATTGTGCATAGTGGTAGCGTTTGATTTGTATTCTGTTAATCGGTAAATCTCAGATCAAATAGTCTAACGTCTAAAAGTCTATTTGTCTAACGTCCAAGGACTACATGTGTGAAATTCCGTCCGGAACGTCGTAAAAAGTCGGGTGACGGTACACTTTGCTGTGTGCAGGCTCGAACAAAGCATCAGCTTCCGTTGGATCAGAAGCAAAAATGCGGTTGGATTCCACCACCCAGATGCTCACGCCTTCACTGCGACGGGTATACACATCGCGGGCATTTTCGATAGCCATTTCCGCATCGGCAGCGCGCAGGCTCCCAACGTGTTTATGATTAAGGCCTTGTTTGCTTCGAATGAAGACTTCCCACAACGGCCATTCTTTCTGTGACATACTTTTTAAGCTAAATGTTTGTAGTTTTTAAGAAGCCTGGCGTGCTTTGCGTTTTTCAGCATGGGCGAGGGCTGCTTCGCGCACCCACATACCATCTTCTTTAGCCTTTTTACGGGCTGCAACTCGTTCGCGGTTGCAGGGACCGTTTCCGCTTACGACTGCCCAGAACTCATCCCAGTTAATGGCTCCGATTTCGTAATGCCCGGTTTCCTGGTTCCACTTCAGATCAGGATCAGGTATTGTCAGGCCGATCATTTCGGCTTGTGGAACGGTTACATCAATAAACAGCTGACGGAGCTCGTCGTTGGTGCTGCGCTTGATTTTCCAGTCCATAGATTGTTGTGTGTGCGGTGAGTCGGCGTCGTTCGGCCCGAACATCATCAGGGCCGGCCACCACCAGCGGTTGAGCGCATCTTGTGCCATTTCTTTCTGTACGGGTGTACCCAATGCCAGCTTGGAGATGATTTCAAATCCCTGGCGTTGGTGAAACGATTCTTCCTTGCAAACACGCACCATAGCGCGGGCGTAAGGACCGTAAGAACAACGGCAGAGCGGAACCTGGTTCATAATAGCTGCACCGTCGACCAGCCAGCCAATGGCACCCATATCCGCCCATGAAACGGTAGGATAGTTGAAGATCGAAGAATATTTTGCTTTTCCGGAATGCAGGTCGTCGATGGTTTCTTCGCGATCGGCACCTAAGGTTTCCACGGCGCTGTAGAGGTACAAGCCATGACCGGCTTCGTCCTGAACTTTTGCCAGCAGGACGGCTTTCCGTCGCAGGTTCGGGGCCCGTGTAATCCAGTTCCCTTCCGGCAGCATTCCTACGATTTCAGAATGAGCGTGCTGGGAAATCTGGCGGATGAGCGTTTTGCGATAGTCGGCAGGCATCCAGTCGTTTGGCTCGATGCGGACCTCTCGGTCCAGCTTTGCCTGGAATGCCGCTTCCAGTTCTGTCAAATTGATTTCTTTCATTCAGATAGACTCAGGAAAACAAAGATACGCATTTCAGGCTTAGGAAAAAAACTAGAAGCAGAGGAGCTTTTTTACCGTAGACATCGTAAAGAGTTAAAGCTTTGAGGCAAAAAAGTGCCGGATCATTTGTATCCGGCACTTGCAGTTGTAACACTCGGCCGCTGCTGGACGTCAGCAGCGGAAGGGTTTTGTTATAGGCCTTCGATGTAATCTTCCAGTGCGCTGTAGTTGGAAGAAAAGGCGAAGGTGCTCTTTAACAGGAAGTAATTCGCTTTATCGTAACACTTGCTGTAGGCATGTTTGGTCCATTCGAGCCGGCCGGAGTCGAAGGTGAATTTTTTGCTGATATCCGTAATCTGCTGTGCGGAAAGCTGCGTTTTGTCGGTGTAGCTTTTTGCTGCTTCCAGTTTGTTGGAGTCGAAGCTTTCGTTGTCCAGCATGATCAGGAATTGCTGGAAAGCCGGATCATTTGCCGGATTCGGGTAGTAACCGCCGCCAGGATTTGTTCCAGGATAAGTTCCCGGCTGCGTGGACACGGTTCCCGGTGTGTACCAGTTGCTGGAAGCGATGTACGTGTTCTGGATAATGTTCAGGTTTCCGTACAGATCGATTTCCGCTACGATGCGTTGGTTGGCACCCAGGTTCAGGGAACCGTTGTAGATGCTGAAACCGTTTTGCTGATCGCTGATCTGCAGGCTTACATTGCCGCCCGGCAGCTCAAAGAAACGATACGTGTTTGTCGGGTTGTACTGGGTCTGGTTGTAAGCTGTTGCCACATACGATCCCGGACGCAGCATGCGTACGAATAATTCTGCTCCGAAGCTGATCTGGGTTGTCAGAGCAAGTACAGCAAGAAGGTATATTTTTTTCATGGCAATCAATTTTAGTGTTGGTAAACACTAATCCGATATCGTGCCAAATTTTGAGAGCGATTTGCTCTTCACAACTATTTAACAAGGATGTTGGATGGGGTAGTCCTGATAATCAAACAGTAAGCATTCAACATCAAAAAATCCGGTCCTGATAGCGATCGGAACCGGATTATTCTATTGGAAAGATTGTTTTTATCTGTTCAGCATCACCGGCATTACCAGCATGAGGATGTCTTCATGCTCGTTCTCATTGGAGTTCGGCATCAGTAATCCTGCACGGCTTGGCTCGCTCATGGCGATTTTCACTTCGGCAGCATCGATGTTATTGAGCATTTCCATCAGGAAACGGGAGTTGAACGCGATTTCGAGGTCGGTACCGTCGTAGTTGCACGTCAGACGCTCGTTTGCTTCGTTCGAGAAGTCGAGGTCTTCCGCAGAAATGTTCAGCTCGCTTCCCGCCAGGCGCAATTTTACCTGGTGAGTCGTTTTATTGGCGAAAATGGAAACGCGTTTGATCGCTCCGAGAAATTGCAGACGGTCAACGATCAGCACGTTCGGGTTTTCTTTCGGGATTACTGCTTCGTAGTTCGGGTATTTGCCATCGATCAGGCGACACATCAATACGATGTCGTTGAACGTGAAGATGGCATTGGAATCGGAATATTCCACCAATACTTCTTCATCGCCGCGCAGGTTCGATTTCAGCAGGTTCAATGGCTTTTTCGGCAGAATGAAGGCCGAGCCACCTGTTGACTGGCTATCGGTGCGACGGTAGCGAACCAGCTTGTGTGCGTCTGTTGCTACGAAGGTAATATCGGAAGGACTGAACTGGCAGTATACACCGCTCATCACCGGGCGAAGGTCGTCGTTTCCGGTAGCGAACAGCGTTTTGTTGATCGCACGGGAGATGATATCACCGGAAATGCGGATGCTGGTGCCTTTCTCAATCGCCGGAGTTTTCGGGAAATCGTCGCCATTGAAACCGACCATTTTGGATTTACCGTTGTCGTAAGCGATCTCGATCCCGAAGTTGGAGTTGTCGATCACGAACGTACAAGGCTGATCCGGCAGGTTCTTCAATACTTCCAGCAGCATTTTTGCCGGAATGGCGATACGACCTGTTTCGTTGGCTTCCACAGCCATGGTCGTACGCATCGTCGTTTCCAGGTCAGATGCGGAAATGGTCAGCTGGCCATCCTGAATATCGAACAGGAAGTTGTCCAGGATAGGAAGCGTATTGCTCGTGCTGAGTACGCCGCTGATACTTTGCAGGTGACGAAGTAAGTTAGTGCTGGAAACAATGAAGTTCATACTGGTCGTGTTTGTTTTGCCAGACAAAGATAGTCAATTTACCAGCCGGGGAAAGTTGACGGATGAGGACTTATCAACCGGATATTAACTAATTCACAATTCAGAATTCAGAATGCACAATTCTGCATTTCGCATTCTGAATTTCCTATGGATTAGTGGGATAGCTGAAATACACGTGTCCCATGATCAGCGGATTGAACACGAAGTACTGGCATTTCACGAGCTCGCCGTTGGGCAACAAGCACCAGAAGCGGTTTACGTCGTAATCGGCGGTTTCTCCGTACATATTCACGTTTTCAACACCATTATCGGCCTGTCGGCGGTACATTTTCAGCTTCGTGACCTTGTTTTTGGTCGTTTTCAGTGTCAGCAGGCAGAACGGAGTGGATTGTTTCACGCTGTCGACCTGTTTCGGATTGAGGTCCGAATTGACGTACTCGAAGTGGATTTTGCGGTAGTTCTGCAGATACTGCACCACCATGTTGGTGTCCAGCTTTGCAAATGCTCTGCCGTTATTGGTAACGTGGAATCGGCGACCGGTTTTGTTAACGGTGAAGTTGCGTTCCGGGTGACCGGTATGTATGACATCTACCGAAGCAATTTCGTTGATGTTCAGTGCGAATATTTCGGAGCAGGCCCAGCGTTTGTGGCTCGCAAAGAAGCGCGGTGAAATGATGCCGCGGAGTCCTTTGATCTCCATGATCACCGGCAGGTCGCTTTTACCCGCTTCAGCTGATTCTACGAGCATATACGTGCCGTAGTGGTCCGGCGTGGCGCTTCCGATGTACCAGGTTTTTGTCCATTCGCCGTTCTGGTAGAATTTTACTTCCGTTGCAGTCGTAGCCATACGGTTGACGATCGTTTTGGTCGTAGCTTCCGGAACGTAGCCTTTGAAACGCACGTTCACCACTGCTTCCATGATGTTGAAAATCGGCAATTGCTGAACACAGCCACCGTCTTTGTCTGTCCATTTAAAGCCGTCTTTTACCAGCTCGATCTTTTCCCCGCTTGGTTCGGTAATCTCGATACGGTTGATGGAAGCCGTATCCTGGATATCGAAATTCAGGGCCGCGATCTTTTCATCCGATTTCCCGCTTCCGGCGCTCAGTTTGTAGGCCATGTAACCCAGTCCGCCAACTACCAGCAGACCGACAAGAAGATAAATAATCCGTTTCATATTCAGTTAGAACGTGTGTAACGTCGTTTGCGTAAGTAAAAAAGTAAAAAAGCCAGGATCAGCACCACTACTGAGGGAACGATCATGTTGACGAGCTTGTAAAAACCGGCTTCGGCTTTCACTTTTTCCTGGTCAATCGGGTGAATGTCGATCTGGCGGCTGCGCAGGTCGAGCACCGAGTTGTCGTCCATCATGTAATCCACGATGTTCTGGAAAAACTCCTGGTTACCGTAGATGATCGGCCGCGCTCCTTCGAAACGTGCCATGGTCTCATCGAAACGCAGGTTGTTGAAGGCATTCGGACGGTATTGCATGATGCCCATGGCGTTTTGCATGGAATCGTAGTAATTGCGGATGAAACGTCCGTTTCCTACAACGAATACTTTTCCTTCTTTCTTGCTTTTATCCAGGAAACCGGATGCTTTGTTTTTGGCAAAAGCGTCTACGATGCGGTTTTTGAAGTGCGATTCGAATTTTCCTTCGACCAGTCCGGCGAGGCATTTTTTGTTGCCTTCATTTTCAGGATCCGGCACCAGCTTCGGGTTTTGCGGATCGTAGTTGAGCGGCATTGCCAGGCTGACGAGTGGCGCCATCCCGGTAACGGTTGAATTCGTAGAGCTGGTCAGTACCGGCGTTGCTACCTGCTCATCACTGTTGGTAAACTGGATCTCGGAAGCATAACGCAGCATAACCGGATCGATGTTGCGCGAAATCGGATGCTTGGTCGGTGTGGCCATGATGTCGAAGAACCACGGAATGAGGCTCTGTTTGGCCATCGGTACGGCTTTCGGGGCACAGAATACATCGACCACGTAATTGTCGTTGACTTTGATCCCGTAATCGAACAACATGCGGTCAATTCCGGTATTCAAACGCGTAGTATGAACAACACCGCGTGCGTTGAGGGAATCTTCCGGGAAGGAGAGCTTATCGAGGAACACCATCAATCTTCCACCGTTCATCACGAACTGGTCGATGATGTATTTGTCTTTTTCCGAGAAAGGCTTGGTCGGCCCGGCGATCACCAGTCCTTTGACACCTTTGAGCGCATCGAGTGAGTCGTTCAGCGTGATGTCTTCTACCGAAAAGTAAGGGGAGATCAACGTACGAACGCGTTGTGTCTCGCGAAAACGCAGCTCGCCATGTCCCTGCAGGAAAGCCACCCGTGGTTTTTCCTTGGCGGTAGCCCTGCGGATGGCGGAAATGAGCATGTACTCGAGGTTGTTCACCGAGTTCTGGATCTGTTCCTCG
The DNA here is from genome assembly GCA_946482515.1 of uncultured Flavobacteriales bacterium. The sequence continues at coordinate 28,054 of CAMLRS010000013.1, forward strand.
AAGTTGGCGTTGAGCGTATAGAATTGTCCGCGGGCCGTTCCCGGAAGGAACTGGATGCTGTTTTTGGTCGACCCGCCATATTCGAGCACGGCGCCCGGCCATACTTCCATGTCGTTGCGCACACCGTCTTTCATGAACTGCAAGCGCAGCGGAAGAATCCCGTTACCGCGATCGTAGAGTGTTTCAAACAGGTAATTCTGATCGGCTTCGCTTCCCTGTTTCGGGTCGATGAATTCGTATTCGATGCGGTCGCCGGCATATTCCTTGAACTCCACCAGCTTGGCTTCGATCGCGTCGCGGAAGCGCTTCAGCTCGGCAGGCAGGTTGCCTTCGAGGTAAATCTTGATCAGCAAACGGCTGCTCAGCTGACTTTTATTTTCGAGAAACGTTACGGTCCCTTCGTTCAGCGAGTAACGGTTGTCTTCGGTCATATCGATACGCTTGTAAGCGAATGAGCCAATGACGTTCAATAGTACGACGATCGCCACAACGATGAGCAACAGCAACCAGTTGTAGGCATTTCTGACGGATTTCGATGTTTCTGCCATGGCTTAGCGCTTTAAGGATTTAACAACCGTCAGTGCAGCCGTGATGAAGATCACGATCAGACCGAAGAAATAGAGGATGTCGCTGGTATCGATCACACCCCGCATAATGGATTCATAATGCGGCGTAATACCGATGTACTGGATCACAAAGTCGAATTTGCCCATCAGGTTGAACGAGCCCAGCAGGTCGAAACCGTTGTAGAACAGCCAGCACAGGAACATCGACAGGATAAAGGCAATGATCTGGCTGTTTGTTACGGCAGAAGAGAAAATACCGATCGCAACAAACGCCGCGCCAAGCAGGATCAATCCGATGTAAGAAGTGATCATGGCACCTTCGTCGATCACGGAAACCGTTGCTCCGGCATCGTCGGTGGTATTCATTCCGAGCGAGCGCATGGAAAAGTAATAAACGATCGTTGGAAGAAGCGAAATGATAAGCAGTGTTACGCCGGCGAAGTATTTTGCCAGGATGATCTTCAGATCGGTAATCGGACGCGTAAACAGCAATTCAATCGTTCCGTTGCGTCGCTCTTCGGCGATGGAGCGCATGGTAATGGCCGGGATCAGGATCAGGAAGATCACCGGCGACAGATTAAAGAATGGGATCATATCCACTTCTGTTCCTTCCAGCAGGTTGGTATCATAGGAAATAACCCAGTGGAACAACCCTGATGTGATCAGGAAAATGATGATGAAAATATAACCGATCATCGAGCCGAGAAAACTCCTGATCTCTTTCCAAAATAATGCTCTCATGCTTTTTTACGTGGCTTCAAAAGTACATTTTTTGAAGCAAAGTTTGTTCACCACAAAGGAGCAAAGATCTTTTTTCGACGTACGTGCCCAATAAGGTAGCAAAGGGAACTTGCTGTGGATTAAAAAGACCTGAAATAAATTGTTAATCATCGTGATTCCATTCACAAAGCAAGTAGAGTTTTCCAAGAGAATTGTTGTTATATACAAATCGTCTTTGCTCACTTAACAAACACAGCAAGGCAAATTCTCCTTTGCTCCTTTGTGGTGAAACGTCTGATCATCCCGGAAGGTTGGCGGAAAACACCCCGTCTTCGAAATACGTGCTCACCGTCCAGGCGTCGGGCTTGTCGGCGAACCAGGGCTTGATCGTTGGCCACACACCGCCAAACAATTCAGAATCACGGTACTTGTTGAGTGCTTCCTCGCTTTCCCAGAAACTATAGGTAAATACGCGATTCGGGTTGTGGATATCGCGCAGCAAACGCATGCCGTTGCAGCCTTCGAAGCGGCTTACCTGTGTGTTGATGGTATCGAAAAAAGCCAGGAATTCGGCGATTTTATTCTCGTGGAACGTCAGCTTGACAATACGTGTAACGGTTTTTGGGGACATAAGGACTTTTGGGTATTAAGATTTCAGGACGTTAGGACTTCAAGATATCAAGACCGAAAGACTGATTACTAGCTATGCGCTCTATGTGTTGAAAGACTGGAAACTGTTGACCGGAGACATTAAAATAAAGAATCGATGGTTTTGGCCGAGCCACGCGGCGTGAATTCCACCCGAACGACGTCGCCAACGTGCAGTCCGAAGAGGCTGTCGGCACCGCCATTGTAACCGCGGGCGCCTTTGTTGATGGCAATTTCAAGGTGATTGTTGCTGTTGAAGATCGCTACGCGCTCACCCGGTTGTACTTCATTGTACGAGCCGGAAATCGTGTCGATGTAGTAATCCCGCTTGCGGAACAAAATCGTAAACGGCGTGTCTTCTTCAAAGCGGTCAAAGAGATCTTTGGAAATATTCGTGATCGCGTTTCCGTAGTGATCGATGTGGATGATCGAGCCTTTGATGAGGTTTTCCTCGAGCACCGGGTTCACGGTGAAGGCGCGTTTCCATTCGTCCTGAGCGGAAGCAAACGTTTCCGGAGCTATGCCCTGGGCCAGCTTCACAGCTGCGGGAACGAAAATATTCTTGGCCGGGAAGCGGAATCCTGCCGGGTTGGAAAGTGCATCATCGATCAGCCAGAAGCCTTCGGGCTGTTCTTCGCGGAGCAACAGGGCAAAAAAACCGTTGTCGTTGCCCACGAAATAATGGCCGTTGACTTTCATAATCGCCGGGTAGCTGCCGTCGCGGGCATTGATCACCGGTTCGCTATCGACACCCACCAAATGAACTGTTCCGACTGGAAAATCTTCATAAACGCTTTGGAGACAATAGCTTGCCTGGGCAATGTCGAAGGCCCGGATGTGATGCGAAATGTCGACAACGCGCACTTCCGGAGCGAGCCTGAAAATGCTGCCTTTCAATGCGGCGGCATAGTGGTCGCTGAGACCCATGTCCGTTGTCAGTGTGATTATCTGCATCTGAGCGTTTTCGCTTTTTCCGGCAACAAAAATTGATTAATTTTGACCAAAAATAAGGCTTATATTTTGTAAGCATTAGTACTTAATAAAGAAATATCCACATTGCTAGAGAAGAAAATTGAAATCGACGGAGTGAACATTGCAGCGTTCTTCGGCGTGAACAATTCCAATCTGAAGTACATCCGGAGCTTCTTTCCGAAACTGAAAATCAACGCTCGCGGCAATGAGCTTACTATTGCCGGCGACGATGAAGTGATGCAGGAATTCGAACGGAAACTGGAGCTCTTACTGGCGCACTTCAACGAATACAACGTACTGACCGAAAACAACATCGATAACCTGATGCTGGATGAAGGTCCGACGATGTTGTCTTCCGACGGATCGGAAATTCTTGTACACGGAAACGGCGGCGTGAAGATCAAGGCGAAAACGGTCAACCAGCGCAAACTGGTACAGGCCGTGAATAAGCACGACATGGTATTCGCCGTTGGTCCTGCCGGAACGGGTAAAACCTATACAGCCGTTGCTTTGGCGGTGCGCGCACTGAAAGCAAAGGAAGTAAAGCGCATTATTCTGACGCGCCCTGCGGTGGAAGCGGGTGAAAACCTCGGGTTCCTTCCGGGCGATTTGAAAGAAAAGCTCGATCCGTACCTCATGCCGCTCTACGATGCATTGCGCGATATGATCCCGCCGGAAAAACTGGCCGATATGATCGAATTCGGTATTATCGAGATCGCTCCGCTGGCATTTATGCGTGGGCGAACGCTCGATAAAGCCTTTGTGATCCTGGACGAAGCGCAGAACGCGACCGTGATGCAGATGAAGATGTTCCTTACACGTATGGGACAAACCGCACAATTCGTTATTACAGGCGATATGTCGCAGGTCGATCTGCCGCACAGACAGCGCTCCGGACTGGCATACGCACTCGACATCCTCAACGACGTGGAAGGCCTCGGCATTGTGCGCCTGACCCAAAGCGACGTGATCCGTCACACACTCGTGAAGCGGATCGTAGATGCCTTCGATAAGGCCGAACAGAAAGAAAAAGAAGAATCCATCGCCCGCAAGCAGGCAGCAGAAAAGAACGACAGAAAGTAAACACGATGAGCAATCAGACGATCACCAGCACCAATTTTAAATTCCCAGGACAAAAGGACGTTTACCGCGGCAAAGTGCGCGAAGTTTATACGCTGAACAACGATATCGTGGTCATGGTGGCCACCGATCGTATTTCGGCCTTCGATCACATTCTTCCGAAAGGAATTCCTTACAAAGGTCAGGTGCTGAATCAGGTTGCGACGATGTTCCTTGACGCGACGCGTGATATTGTTCCGAACTGGTTGCTCGGAACGCCTGATCCTGCTGTTGCAGTTGGTCATGCGTGCGAGCCTGTTCGTGTGGAAATGGTGATCCGCGGTTACCTGGCTGGTCACGCGGCCCGTGAATACGCTGCCGGAAAACGCATCCTGTGTGGCGTAACGATGCCCGAAGGTATGAAGGAAAATGACCGTTTCCCGGAGCCTGTCATCACGCCTGCAACGAAAGCCGAAGCCGGTCACGACGAAGATATTTCCCGTGAAGAGATCCTGAATCAGGGAATCGTTCCACAAGGCATTTACGAGCAGATGGAGCGCTACACGCGCGCTTTGTTCCAGCGCGGAACGGAAATGGCAGCCGAGCGCGGCCTGATCCTCGTAGACACGAAATACGAATTCGGTATCCGCAACGGTGAAGTGATCCTCATCGACGAAATCCACACACCGGATTCCTCCCGTTATTTCTACAAAGACGGTTACGAAGAACGCCAGGCAAACGGCGAGCAGCAGAAACAGCTTTCGAAAGAATTCGTGCGTCAATGGCTCATCGAAAATGGTTTCCAGGGACTGGAAGGCCAGATCATGCCCGACATGCCGGAAAGCTTCGTACAAACCGTTACCGATCGCTACATCGAGCTCTTCGAGCGCATCACCGGCCAGTCATTTGAAAAAGCTGATACATCGAACATCAACAAGCGCATCGAAGCGAATGTTGCGCGTTTTTTGATGGAGAAGAACCTTCTTTAAAATTATGAATGCGTAATTATCAAATTATAAAGGGAATCCACTTTATAATTTATCATTGATAATTCAGAATTAAGTTGCCGATTGTTTCGCAATAATCTTCCAGAACAATCCCGGGAAGAAGCGTTTCAAGGTGACGGCTTTGATTTCCTTGTTGCCGATCAGGATTTCCTTTTTGCGTTTGTCAACGGCTTTTAAGAGGATGTTGACACATTCGTCGACGGGCATTCCCGTGGCCTGGTTGTGATCCATTTTGCCGTGTGGTTTGCCGTCAGAGCCAAGTGCGCTCATGGAAATCGGTGTGTTGATCTTGCCCGGGCAGGCGATAGTGACATGGATATTGTTTTTGGCTTCTTCCAGCAGCAGGCTTTCGAAAAAACCGTGCAATGCGTGTTTGGATGCACTGTAAGCCGAGCGCAGGTAGAACCCGAATTTTCCCGCTATGCTCGAGATCACGACGATGTGTCCGCTTTGCTGCTGCTGCATATAAGGCAGGACTGCTTTCGTGAGGGCGATTGTTCCGAAATAGTTGATCTCCATAATACGTCGGTCGACTTCCAGTGGTGTTTCAGCTGCTTCGGCACGTTGGCTCAATCCGCCGATGTTGTAGAGAAAATCGATCCTGCCGAGCGTTTCTTTCACTTGTCTGGCCAGTAACGGGAAGTCGGCTGAATGTTCCAGATCGAGTGGAAGTACCAGGTGTTCGTTTGCATGCGGAAGAGCAGCTTTGAGCTTCTGTAATTTTGCTTCGTTGCGCGCCGATAAAACGAGACGCAAGCCTTTTGCGGCCAGTTGTTTGCAAATTTCTTCACCGATCCCGGAAGAAGCCCCGGTTACCCATGCTACCTGTTTCATGCTACAAAGAAACAAAATGTTTTAGATGATGGCGGATGCCCATACTTATCATCTCCCACGAATAAACGAATGATGAGCTGTGTACAATTTCAGCGAATGATCCGGCTAGTCGGATCCACAAATATGGATGAACCGTAAACGGGCTACCGCTATTCAGTTTTCATTCAAACAAAAAAAGCGACCCGATGGATCGCTTTCAGTGAGTTGACTGCGGGATCAAAGATCGTCCGGCAATTGAACTTCTTTATAAGACTTTTGCTTCGGCTTCAGCTTGTCGATAAAAACGATGCGGAATTTTTCGCCGTCAGCAGTAAAGATCATTTCGGAGATGCCATTGGTGATGGTTGGCGCCTGTTTTTTTGCATTGTAGAACTTCTTGTCGAAAAGCTCATAAGTATTGTCATCGAACTGCAGGAAGATAGATACAATTGTTCCGTTTTCAACCCGTGCTTTTCCGGCTACACATTCCGTCCCGTCTGCCGTAAAAAAACTGATGATGACATTGCGATGCATTTCGTCTGCTACAGTGTAGGATCCTCTTTTGGCGAAGGCGTCCTCTAATTTTTTGAAGCAATCATCCTGTGCGAAGGTTCCCAGGCTCCATAACAGCGTAGCAGCCGCCAGTAGACATTTTTTCATAGTTTTTGTTGTGTTATGGAGTTTTCCTCCGGTTTCCAAATATAACAAGTTTACCCAAACAGAGGAGCGGTGTAGATAATTATTTATTTTTGACCGATATCCCCAAGTTCTATCCGCATGAAACAAATAGCAGACCATTTTGAACAGGCCCTGGAAGTTTTGCTAAAATTTAACAACGAGGCGAACTTTCGACTGATCGAACAGGCAGGAAACATTATGGCTGAAGCACTTGTGGAGAACAAGAAAATCATTTCCTGCGGGAATGGCGGCTCAATGTGTGATGCAATGCATTTCGCCGAAGAGCTTTCGGGCCGTTACCGGGAGAACCGTCGCGGACTGGCTGCTGTCAGTATTTCCGATCCTTCGCACCTTTCCTGCGTGGCAAACGATTACGGATATGATCACGTTTTTGCGCGTTATGTTGAAGCGCTGGGCCAACCCGGCGATGTACTTTTGGGAATTTCCACTTCGGGTAATTCAAAAAACGTATTGCTGGCGATCGAAGCTGCACGTGAAAAAGGCATGAAAGTGATCGGACTGACCGGTAAAGACGGTGGAAAAATGGCTGGCCTCTGCGATGTTGAAATTCGCGCGCCCCATGCACCTTATGCCGATCGCGCACAGGAAATCCACATCAAGGTGATTCACAGCCTGATCGATCACATCGAACACAAAGTGCTGGGCGCATGATGCACCTGAAAAACCGGCCGACAAGCATCGTGATGGTGCTGGTATTGCTGGTTTACGGCTGGTTTTACAGCAAGGAGATCAGTGAAGCTGTTAGCGGAAAAGATACCTGCGTTTGCGCCTACGATGAATTCGGCTATTATATGTACCTGCCGCAATTCTTTCAGCACGGTAACCTGAACATGCAGCCGGAATGGGCGCAAAATCTGCAAAACACCTATTGCGACAGTATTTCGGCTTACCAGCTCCACCAGGTAGACAACGGCAACTTTCTGAATATTTACCACATGGGACAGGCGTTCGTCGAGCTGCCGGCCTATGCGGTGGCTGATTTGATTGCGGCTATTGGTGGCTATCCGCGCGATGGATTCAGCAAGCCTTACCAGATTGCATTTGCGGTGAATGCGTTGCTGTTTGTACTGATTGGCGCGTTTTTCTGTCGGAAGCTTTTGCGCTTATTCTTCGATGAGCGGATCTCGGCGGTGTTGCTGGTGTTGCTGTTCTTCGGCACGAATTATTACATCACGGCCACACAGCTCGGACACATTCAGCACCATTACCTGTTTGCGATCATCGCGGCGATGGCGTATTGTTTACTCACAGCCTGGAAACAGCAAAACTATGCGGGCAAGCATTTTTATGCGGCGGTTGTGTTGTTTGGCTTGTGTACGGTCATTCGTCCGACGCACGTGCTGCTGGGCATTTTCCCATTCCTGTTGTTGTGGAAAGTATTTCCATCGCGACTACAATTCTGGTGGAAAATGTGTTTGTTTGGTCTTTCGGCTTTTTGCTGGAACATCCCGCAGCTGCTGTACTGGAAAATCATAGGTGGTTCGTGGCTGATGCTGAATTTGCACGTCGAAGAGCTGATCATCATCGATCCGAGCTTATGGGATTTCCTCTTCAGCTTCCGGAAAGGCTGGTTGCTGTATACACCGTTGTTCCTGCTGCTGATTCCCGGATTCTGGTCGCTCCGCAAAACCGATCAGCGTTTGTTCTGGTCGCTGCTGGGAACCACCGTTGTGTTCATCTGGATCTTTGCTTCCTGGGAATGCTGGTGGTATGCATCTTCGTTCGGATCGCGCGTAATGGTGGATTTGTATCCGTTGCTCATCCTGCCAATCGGATTCCTGTTGACGAAGATCTCGACGCGTAAACCCGTGTTATATATTGTTTCCATTTTTGCCGGTCTGACATTTCTGTTGAACGGTTTGCAAAGCTGGCAATTTCAGAAAGGCTGGTTGCACCACGAACGGATGAGCTATGATCACTACGCCTATATTTTCGGGCGAATGAACATTCCCGGTTACGACGAACACCGTTTGCTGATCGATCGTTACGACACAACGTGGGTTTCAGCCGTCCAAACACGAAAAGATCCGCAGCAGCGGATTGCAAAAATCCCACTTTTTCAGTTGTGGAAACCAGTTACAGCTGTCCCAGGAAAAGACCTCGATCTGACGAAGTTCCGCCTGTTTGATCTGCTGAAAACCGACGAAACATTGATCGAAGTGGAGCTCGAATACAGTACTTCCGACAGCACGCAAAGCAGCATTCTCCGACTCGAAACGGTGAGCCGCTTTAACGCGTACCAATGGGAAAACGCAGAGCTTTCACTAGGAAAAAAAGTGGGCGATCGGCACCAGCTCCGTATGCGCTTCAACCTGGTGGATATCCATCACCGGAACGACCAGCTGCAGGTGTATATCGACAACGATCAACGGGCCGCGATCACCATTTACAGCATGAAATTAACCGGCTGGAGTCTTGTTCGGGAGTAATTGCTATTTTTAGGAAAACACACGCACTACACATGAGCTCACTGGCGCACTATTACGATTCGGGCGAACAATCCCGCAACAAAGGACATTTTTTAAACCTGGTGATGCTCGCTCGCGTCGACGGAACCGTTTCCTGGCAGGAAAACCAGCTCTTGCAGCGCGTTGCCCGGAAATTGTCGCTGACAGACGAACAGGTCGAAGAGATCTGTACGCATCCGAACGATTACCCCATGATTCCGCCGGTAACGCGTGAAGAACGCTACGAACGTTTCATTCAGCTTATCCAGCTATTAGTTGCCGACGGACAATCCGATCGTCAGGAAGAAAAGCTGGTCAAACGATTGGGAGTGGCGCTGGGCTTTACACCTGAAAAGATCGACGAAAAGTTTCCGATTATCCTCGAACATTTGCGAAAAGGAATGACGCGGGATGATGTGATTCGCGCAGTCATGAAATAAATGCATAATTCAGAATTCAGAATGCACAATTATGCATTTTGAATTCTGCATTGAAGATTAGCGTTTTTTACGCAGGTGATCTTCGACGCGCTTGGTGAGTACCTGGAAGAGCAGCTTGGCGTCTTTTTCATTCAGCTTGCGTCCGAGGCGAATGGTTTTTCCCCTGTAATCGAATTCGAGCCGTTCGCCGCCACGGATCCATGCCGAGCGTTCCCACACCGATTGGATGGAGTTTTCTTTCGGCATGCTCACGCGGATTTTTTCGATGTTCTCGAGGTAATATTCCTTCGCTTTTCCATAGCCGCGGGTGGAGTTTTTGATCGTTATGGCGATCTCGTCGATCTTGATCAGCTCTTTTCCCCATAGCAGCCAGGCAAACGAGCGCCCAACACGAATGAAGTAGTAGAGCCAGAATACCAGGAAGATGATAATGATAATCTGCGCCTGCTGAATGTCACCGGCAGATGGTTTTTTGTTGCCCTGACCCACTTCGAATGCGAAACCGGAAAGCCATGCCCAGATAATGGTACCGCCGATCACGGCCCACATACAGAACCAGGCACCCATCAGCGATTGCTGCCACCCGGCTTTTTCCGGTGAAATGACAAATGTTGTTTTGTTGTCTTTGTCAACGTAGCTGATGCGTTCGCCAATCCATTTCATGCGGCAAAATTAAGCAAATAAAAAAGGCACCCGTTGTCCGGATGCCTTCATTGTTATGATTCGGGAACGATTATTCGATCACGAGGCGTTTTTGTACCACTGCGTTATCGAGTACAAGCTCGATGATGTACATACCTGAAACGTAGTTTGACGTATTCAGTGGAATGATAGAAGAACCGGTCATTGTTCCGTAGTCACGTGCAGCGATTTCTTTTCCGGAAAGATCCAGGATACGAACAGCTACGTTGCTTTCGGATTTCAGGTTCACTTCGATGTTTGCCAGATCGGTAGCCGGGTTCGGATACACGTTCAGCGAAGCATCCATCTGGCTCAGCTCGTTTACACCTGTAGGAACGTTTGTTCCAGGTACGTAACCGTTGCTGATCGCTTCATCGATTGTTGCTTTACCAGCGTTGTCGATTGTTCCGTTCGGAGCGATCAACAGACCGATGATGTGAATTTCGTTCTCATCCCAAGTTGCAGGAATGTAGATTCTTCCGGAGATCGTGTGTGTCTCACCAGCGTTTACTACCGGAGGGAATGAGCTCGCATAACCGCCAAAAGAAGGCTCGATTGCACGTGCAACGTGGTCGTAAACCATTTGTGCTGCCGGAACCGGGTTTGGCAATGATTCGTATCCACCCATTGGTCCTGCGGCATTATTTGCGTAGGCATTGGATTGCGACCAGCCGGAACCTGTTCCTGTTACACCGTCTTCAGTAAGAACGATTGCCAGTTTGTAGTTGTTGTTTGCTGCAACGTTGAACTGAGCAGAAACAGATACGTGAAGCTCACGCGTTACAGGATCCCAGATGGCACCGTTGGTGATCATTGCTGTTGGAGCGATTACGAGACGATCGAGAAAAGGCTGTTCCATTTCGGAAGGATCAATGTCGCCACCGCGATCTACCAGTGCGCTTGGGTAACCAGGGATCAGTCCGCCGATAGCAGCATCGTATTCAGTTACGGTCATTGGGTCGCCGTTGTGTACAGCGATACCAGCCCAGTAGTGCTCGTATTTCTCTTCCATCATGTCCATAAAGACAGCACCACGTGGACACCACTGGCACCATGTTCCTGTTCCTTCTTCACCTACGACCATTTTACCCAAAGCCGGTGTAATCGGATCGACTGTGATCGAGCCTTCATCGTCTCCGGCATCGCCGTCAGGGTTGCTGCCGTTTACATTGCTTACGGTTGCAACCATGTCGTGGCTACCGCCAATCAGTGTAAGCGAACCGGTAAAATCAACCTCTGTCTCAGCCAGGGAAGCCAGCGTAAGACCTGTTACGCTTTCAGTGACGGTGTTACCGTTGTAGGTTACGTCCACATCAAACGAGTTGATAGCAGTTGTACCGAGGTTGCGCACTTTCACTTTTGGTGTTACGGCGTTTCCAACAATCTCGCCCTGGTCGAATGCTACGAGTGTAACACCGGCATTGACTGAAGGGAGTGTGTACGGAGTAATGGTGTATTGGAAGTCGTCGATGTAGTATTTGGCATCGTACGGTGCTGTTGCATCTACCGGGAAGATATCGATGGAAGCGATCTGGTTCTCCGGGTTGGAGAAGCTGCCAATGGATACGTCGTCGAGGAATACTTCCCAGTGATTGGTGTTGAAGTTGATGTCGAGACGGAAGTTGAACCAGGTGTCCTGTGTATAGGTTCCTGTAAAGTTCAATCCGGCCTGGTTAGCAATTTGCAGGTTGCCGTTGTCGTGGAAGTAACAGTCCATAGCCCATACCTGACCGATGGTGGCGTTGCGCTGCAAGTTGAAGTAACCGGCTTTTCCGGCGAGTACTTTGATGTTGAATTCCATAGAGAACTGACCGGTGTTCAATACACCAAAGTTCTTCACGAGGTCTGTAGGACCACCGGTCTGAGCGGTAGTTGAGAGGAAGATGGAATTGCTGCCGCTAACTGCATCGGCATTGGATACGAGTACATCTTCGGCGCCGCCAACGGTACCGCTCCAGGTTGTCCAGGCGCCAGCGCTTTGCTGTGCCATCGGCTGACCTGCCGTGTAGGAGTCGAAATTATCGGAGAACGTTTGTGCGGACGCTGTGAACGCAGTAAAAGCCCCTACCGTAAGTAAGATTTTTTTCATAGAGAGTAATTTAAAGATTGCTAAATATAACCCTATTGGTGCTGAAAAAGAAACGGGATATTCGATTGTATCCCGTATTCTTGAAATCTTAAAGCAACAGCTGGTTAACATTTGTTAACCAGCTCCTTAGTTTATTTTTAGTCGAAATAGCTGAACGAGCGTGTCGGCTTCAGTCGCTTCAGTGAATGATAGATCAGTGATATCGTACCTTCCACGTCGTCTTTGTGACACATTTCAACGGTCGTGTGCATATAGCGCAGCGGCAGGGAAATGAGCGCCGACGGAACGCCATTGTTGGAGTAGGCGAACGCATCAGTATCGGTTCCTGTAGCCCGTGATGCGGCAGCGCGCTGGAAATCGATCTTTTCTTTTTCTGCCGTTTCGATGACGTAAGCCAGCAGCTTGTTGTGTACAGCCGGACCGTAAGTCAGAACGGGACCTTTTCCGGAAGCGAGATCGCCTTGTTCGATCTTGTTGATCATCGGCGTTTGTGTGTCATGGCAAACGTCGGTTATGATGGCCAGATCGGGCTTGATACGGTTGGCGATCATTTCAGCGCCGCGCAGTCCGACTTCTTCCTGCACCGCGTTCACGATGTAAAGACTGTAAGGCAGCTTGACGTTGTTTTCTTTGAGCAAACGTGCTACTTCGGCGATCATGAATCCACCCATGCGGTTGTCGAGCGCGCGGCCTACGTAGCGGTTTTTGTTCATCACCATGAATTCGTCTTCGTAGGTGATCACACAGCCTACATGAACACCCAATGCTTCGACTTCTTCTTTCGTGGTACAGCCGAGGTCGAGGCAGATGTTTTTCAGCGTTGGCGCTTCCTCTTTTTCATGGCGTGTATGAATGGCCGGCCAGCCGAAAATCGCTTTCACGATGCCTTTGGATGTATGAATGTTTACGCGTTTCGACGGAGCGATCTGGTGATCCGATCCACCGTTGCGGCGAACGTAGATGAAACCGTCTTTCGTGATGTAATGGACAAACCAGGAAATTTCATCGGCATGTGCTTCGATCACGACGCGGAAAGGTGCATCCGGGTTGATGATCCCGACAGCCGTTCCGTAGGCATCGGTTTCGAACTTGTCTACATACGGACGCATGTAGTCCATCCATAGTTTTTGTCCTTCCGATTCAAAGCCCGTTGGGGATGCGTTGTTCAGGTAGGTTTGAAGAAATTTCTCAGATTGTTTGTTGATGATTTTCTTGCTCATGCTTAGCGGATTAACGTGATATTTCCCTTTATGATGTGTTCTTCACCGTCGACACATACTGCGCGAAGGTAATAATCATACACATCGGGATCAACCAGTTTTCCGCGAAAGGTTCCGTCCCAGCCGTTATTGCTGGATAATGTTTCAAAAATCAGCTCGCCCCAGCGATCGAAAACCCTGAATTCGATTTCTGTAGCAATGGCGCTTCGGACAAACAATTGGTCGTTTTCACCATCGCCATTCGGTGAAAAGGCGTTTGGAACGAAGACAAAGCGCGCGTCGCAGGGCGTGAAGAGTACTTTAACCTCTACATCGGCGGTTTTCACGCAAATGCCATCGGTGATGGAAACGGTATAAACTGTTGTTTCTTCGACAGTGGCCTGTGTAACGCGGTTGTTCGGGGCGCTCAGTCCGGTTGTCGGCGACCATTGGTAGCTGTAGCCAGGTGGATTGGCCGTAAGCGTAGTTGTTCCGCCTGAAACAACGTTGGAAGGATCGGCAGTTGCCGTTACGGCGCCATCAATGTTTCCTACATAGATCAGCACCGAATCTTTGTCCAGGCAGCCGTTCGAGCCGCTGGCGGTTACGATTACCCACGTGTTTTCCGTCGGAGCTGCATTTACCTGGTTGTCCTGCGCGGTAGGCGTGAGGATCTCCATCGGTTCCCAGATGTAATCGAACGTAATGCCAGGAACATCAATGTCCGCTGTGATCAACGATGATTCGCCCAGGCAAATGGAATCGTTGCCGGTTATGACGAGCGATCCGCCGATGAAATACACCGTGACGCTGTCGATATGGCTGCAGGCAGCATTGGAAATACGAATGTAGTAGGTTGTTGTGCCGGTTGGCGTAATGGTGAGTGTGGAATCTGCCACAGATGCGTTGAGCGTATCAGTGAAATCGTTGTTGCTCGACCAGACAAAACTATCGGAGCTGCCATCGCTGTCGGCCGTGAAGGTCAATTCCATCGGCGAGCAGAGAATGGTGTCGTTGGAAACGCTCAGGTGCAATTCGGGTAAAACGGTGATGACGATTTCCGCCGTATCGGTAAGCAAACACACACTGTCGGTTACATAGAGGTACACGTTGTAAGTTCCCGGATCGGTATACGTAACGGTCGGATTGAAGATCTCGGAAGTCGAATCACCGTTACCGAAATCCCAGAGGTAGCTGTCGGAAGCCGAACTGTTGTTGTCGAAGGTTACCACGAAATCTTCGCAGCCCAGCACGTCGTCTGTTTCGAACTCAGCTTTCGGGATGAGCTCGAAATCGAATTTAAAGATGAGGTTATTGCAATTGTCGCTCAGGTTTTCGCTCGACCACGCACCAGGTGAAGTAGGGAAGTCGCTTTCGCCGCCGCAGCCGCCGCAAACGGATTGGTAGATCACACCGTTTTTATCAAATCGCGATGTGCCGCCGTCAACATGCTCGCCCGCTAAGTTGCCACCCAGATAGGAGCCGTAAAGCAGGCCATCGAAATCACGATCTATCACGGCCAGGTAGAAATCAAATCCGTTGGGAGATGAAGACTGAAAAGCATTGGAAGTAACCGGCATGCCGCTGAGCGGAGTAGATTGCAAAATGTTGGCACCCCAGCCGGAGATGTACATATTGCCGCAGATGTCGACCAGGAAAGCGGAAGGCGAAATGTTGATCGTACCATTGCCGTTTCCTATGATCGTCGAATTCTGTACGCCTGTCAGATCGGGTGTCAGCTTCATAACGAACTGACAGCTGTTTGCATTACCGGTGGCATTGATGATGGGGAACGTTCCGCCCATCGATTGCCCGTAGAGGAAAATGTTGTTTGCACGATCAATTTCTGCAAAAAACGCCTGATCGTAAAATGCTGTGCCAATGTAAGACGTGCGCACCAGCGTCTGTCCGTTCGGTGTGAGCTTGCCCACAAAACCGTCGGCTTTTCCGCCCTGGTAGGATGATTGCCACGCGCCGGCCGTTCCCGGAAGGTTATTACTGCTGGTTCCGCCGGAAAACACGATGTTAAAAGACGAATCGATCTTCACGGAATAGCAGGCGTCGTTGTTGGAGCCGCCGAAATAGCTCGACCATTGCAGGGCCGAAAGATCAGAGTTGAGCTTAAAGATCACGCCGTCCTGCTGACCGCCGATAGTTGGTTGGAATGCATTCAGCACCGGAAAATTCGTCGAGCGCGAGCAGGAAGCGATGATACAGTTGCCGAGCGAATCGATCATGATCTCGCCGCGGAACTGGTCACCGTAGTTGGTAGTAAGCGAATCGTAGGCCGCCGGGCTGCCGTAATTGCCGGATGTAACTTTGTAGTTTGCGCCGTCGTTCAGTGAGCCGCCCACGTAGGTTGAGCCCAACAGGTTGTGTCCGTTGGCGCTGAATTTGGCCACGTAAATATCCGTTCCGGTCGTTCCGAAATTGGTGCCGTTCGACAAGACGTTCAAAGGTGTGCCGCCACCGTGCGCAGGCTGGAAACCATTCACAATCGGGAAATCGGTGCTGGAGGTAACGCCGTAGATGTAGACATTGTTCTGCCGGTCGCAGATCAGACTGTGCGATGTTTCCGTGCCCTGTGTATTATCGCCGCCGCCGAGGAAAGTGGTCCAGATCATCGAGGTGCCATCGGGTGAATAGCGCGAAATGAACGCATCCGTTGTCACGCTGTTCACCACATTTTCCACCGTAAAATTCGAAGTAACGTCGTAGCCCAGCGGGTCGGGAGTCGGGTAGGCGTTGCCGTAGATCGTTCCGGCCGAAAAAGCGCTGGCATCGTACCCGTAAGTGGCTGTCATACCGAAATTATCGGTCGGTGAGCCACAATACGTAGCGAACACGAGAATCGGGTCGATGATCAGAATGGCGTCCGGGTTGTATTTTCCCAGAATGAACGAAACACGGTCGCCATCGAGCCTGAAGGAACATTTCACATCAGTGATTTTTCCGTTCGAGAGTTGATACGCTACCGGTGCTTTTTCAATGAAATCGCCCAAAGCAGTCGAAACGATGAGGTTGCCCTTGTCATCGATTTTCATGCCTTTTACGCCTTTGTATTGAATGGTGATCGCGTCGGGATTACTGCCCGGACGGCACCACAGCTCGTATTTGAAACGGGAGTTGTCGTCGAAGACTTTCAGGTCTACGTTCGGGTAAAAATCCGCCATGGTGACTTCTCCGTAGCCAAAAACATCGCTGGCCCAATGGGTGCTATCGTTGCCGATGAAGTAATTGTAATAATGCTTCGTAGAAGCGTTTTTTTCAATCCGCGAAACTTGTGATGAGCCCAGAAAATGAGCTGCTACAACGGTCGAATTATAGGTAGAAGCGTCTACGCCTGCATCCGGATTGGTGTGCGCTTTCTTCAAAGCTGAATAGTCGCGGATGTCGTAGAGAAAGCCGTGTTGCTGCAGCCAGATGGTGTGTTGTTGCGACCGCGACTGGAACAAGACCTGTTGGGGCCATTGTCCTTTGTTCTCAATCAGCGCGTGAAAGAGCGAGTGACGGTGTTCCATTTCCTGCGCAGCAAGTTGAAACACACTGAAAAACAAGAATACGGCCAGCAGCGTTCTCATATCCGAAAGATAGTATTTTATGCTTTAAGGTTGCTTCACGTAGTTGAGAAGTTTGAAGTTTGAAGTTGCGAGTTTGAAGTTGCGAGTTGGAAGTTGGTCTCCGGTCTTCAGTCTCCAGTCCGGTTTCAGTTCAGAGTTGCTGAGTTAACGAGTAACTTCCAACTTCAAACTTCCAACTATATAGAAAAAGTTATCTTTGATAAACGAATAATGGAAAGCTATGACGACCCAGTGGGTATTGAACGAGGTAGCAACGATCACAGAGCGGAATATACAGTTGCTGAAAGATAAATTCGGGGGCATGAGCGAACAGCAGCTGCGGTGGAAACCCAACGACGCGACCTGGAATTTATCGGAGATCTTTGCCCACCTCAACGAATACGCCCGCTTTTACCACGAAGCCTTCCTGAACCGTATCGAAAAAACGCGCTTTCGCCAGCCGAGAGAACAGTTCGTTTCTTCCCCG
This sequence comes from uncultured Flavobacteriales bacterium, assembly GCA_946482515.1. Next base: position 45,441 of record CAMLRS010000013.1, read on the forward strand.
CTCGGAAGATCGGCCTGGATGTCGATGAAACTGGGAAATGCCCGCAACATCAAACGACGCTTCAACGCACCGAAAGCCTATAATCCTTCAGTTAATCCTTCACTGGTAACCGGTCACGACCGCGAGACGCTGCTGGAAAGTCAGCACGAATTGATCCACATCCTCGAGCGCTGCATGGAAGTGAACCTGCGGAAAGTGAAAGTGCCGATCTCTATTTCAAAAATCATTCGTTTGCGCCTCGGCGATGCGTTGCTGTTTGTGGCTTACCACAACGAACGGCATTTTCAGCAGGCCATTAATCTTACGAAACTGTCGGGATTCCCGAAAAAATAATGGAAAAATTCGCGTATTGCAAAGTGGCTGTATCACCCGTTCGGGCCGATCACAGCGACAGGGCTGAAATTGTGACCCAATTGCTCTTCGGGGAAATCGTAACGATCCTCGAAATACATGAACAATGGCTGAAAATCCAATCTTATGCCGATCATTACGAGGGCTGGATCGATGGTAAACAGGTGCGGCCGCTTAGCAAAAAGGAATTCAGTCGCTGGTTTGACGGTATGACCACCGAAACGGCTTTGACGCGCCAATTGGAAACGCCCTGGGGAAAACAATTGATCACACGCGGAGCATTCGTTCCTTTGGAGGGCCCTGCGTTCAATATCGGGAACGACCAGTTCCGTTTCCTGGATGAAGAAGACGAGCTTCCATCTTCGCCGGTAGAATTAGCCCTGCGTTATGAAAACGCACCGTATTTATGGGGTGGAAAAACGCCATTCGGGATCGATTGTTCGGCTTTGATGCAGCTTTCGTTCCGGTTTTTCGGCATCAACCTTCCACGCGATGCTTCGCAGCAGGTCGATGTAGGAATGGAAATTCCTTTCGGTGAGCAACAGGCCGGTGACGTTGCTTTTTTCATCAACCAGGCCGGTAAAATTCACCACGTAGGACTTTTATTGAGTCCTGATACGATCATTCACGCCAGCGGCTGGGTGCGCATCGACGATTTTTCGAATGAAGGCATTCTCCGACGCCCCGATGGCGAAATTTCACACCGTTTTTATTGCATTAAACGTCTGTGAAAAAAGTATATTTGCCACACTTTACCTATTAAAAAAGACACAATGAAACGCGACCAGGAAATTTTTGATCTGATTGTTGAAGAACGTCAGCGACAGGAACACGGCATCGAATTGATCGCTTCGGAAAACTTCGTTAGCGACGAAGTAATGGAAGCTATGGGATCTGTTCTGACCAATAAGTACGCTGAAGGATTGCCTGGAAAACGTTATTACGGCGGTTGCGAAGTGGTCGATAAAGTCGAGCAGCTGGCGATCGATCGTTTGTGCAAGCTTTTCGGCGCAACATGGGCCAACGTACAGCCGCATTCCGGCGCACAGGCCAATGCTGCGGTATTTTTGGCTTGCCTGAAACCGGGCGATAAGATCCTTGGCTTCGACCTTTCTCACGGTGGCCACCTCACGCACGGCTCACCGGTGAATTTCTCCGGAAAGCTTTACGAACCGCATTTTTACGGTGTCAATAAAGAAACAGGCCTCGTTGATTACGACATGCTTGAAGAAGTCGCTTTGCGTGAGCGTCCGAAAATGATCATTTGTGGTGCTTCGGCTTATTCCCGCGACTGGGATTACGCCCGCATCCGCAAAGTGGCCGATCAGATAGGTGCGCTGATCCTCGCCGATATTTCTCACCCGGCGGGATTGATCGCTACCGGTTTGCTGAGCGATCCGCTCGATCATTGCCACATTGTAACGACGACCACGCACAAAACTTTGCGCGGACCGCGCGGTGGTGTGATCATGATGCGTCACAACTTCGATAATCCATTCGGGCTGAAGTGGCAGAACGGCAACCTGAAATCCATGGGCGCGTTGCTTGATGCAGCAGTTTTTCCGGGAATCCAGGGCGGACCGCTCGAGCACGTGATCGCAGCCAAAGCAGTTGCTTTCGGTGAAGCACTGAGCGATAATTACAAGACTTATATGGCACAGGTGAAGAAAAATGCAGCTGTGATGGCGCAAGCATTCATCGACCTGGGCTACAAAGTGATTTCCGGAGGAACGGAAAACCACAGCATGCTTATCGATTTGCGTTCCAAAGGCGTGACCGGTAAAGATGCTGAGATCCACCTCGTGAAAGCCGATATTACCGTGAACAAAAACATGGTTCCGTTTGATACCGAATCACCGTTCGTAACGTCCGGTATCCGTATCGGAACGCCGGCCATTACTTCCCGTGGGGTTTCCGAAGCGGAAATTCCGGCTATCGTTGGGTTGATCGACCGTGTGTTGATGAACCTGGGCGACGAAGCAACCATTGCAGCAGTTCGCAAAGAAGTAAACGCAATGATGAGCGGCCGACCATTGTTTAAATGGTAACAGAATCCTGAAAAAATGTACTTCAAGAGCGGATCGTTGGTCCGCTCTTTTTGTTTGCGGGTGGTAAAATACCTGTTTTGAGGTATTGGACGAAGGGAGCATAACCCGCACTTTTGTTATTTAGAATAGTTCTAAGTAATGCGTATTCTGATTTCCAGCCGAAACACCCTTATACCAGCCGGTTTGCAGCAAACACTGGCAGCTGGCCGCCATCATGTTCAGGCGCATTATTACCAGTCGATGGAGCAGCTGGTGGCCAAATCCATTCTTGAACGTACCGAAACGGTAATCCTCGACAAAAGCGCAGCAGACGTGTTTTCCTTCGAAGAGCTGACGGAGTTCCGTAAGCGCCTTCCACGAGTGAAAATCCTGCTGTTGTCGACGATGGAATACCTTGATTTTATTCAGCGCTGCTTCACTGCGGGCATCGAAGGTTACCTGACCTATGATTGCAGCCCGGAAGAAATTGACGAAGCCCTGGACATCATGGCGCGTGGCGGTCAGTTCTTCTGCCAGAAAATACTGACCAGCTTATTGCCCCGTTTGTCTGCGCCGGCCAATGTACAGGGAAAAGCCCTTACGGATCGAGAGCGGGAGATCGCTGCGCTCATCGCCGACGGAAAAACGAACAAACAAATAGGCGAGGTGTTGTGCATCAGTCCGCATACGGTTCACACGCACCGCAAAAGTCTGATGAAAAAACTGCAGGTTTCTTCAGCTCGGGAAATCGCATTGTATATGCTTTCCAGATAGCATACCCTTAAAAGGGTAGTTGAATTTCGCAGGAATAGGGTATTGCGGGTTCTATTCCCAGGTAAGTAATTTTGTGAACCTTATTTAGATTAATTATAAATAGTAAACATGAAAAGAATCCTACTTGCCCTTGCAATCAGCGTCACAGGCCACCAGATGGCCGCAGCACAGCTGGTAAACGATACAGTTTCCACCCAGCCTACATATACGCACAACGTTTGGTACAGCCTTGAAAACGACGATCAGGGAAGCCGCGATGCCATGGAATGGGATATCGCTCTTGCAACCAGCGTTATGCCTACAGATCCGTTGACGACGTTCATCCGTATCAACGATAAAGTAGCGCGTGTATACGAAATTCCGGGATCTGATCCTGCTGACTTCGCCAACATCGATACAACAGGTCTCGGCACATGGGCGCCGTTGATGAACGACGAAGTTAGCTGGGCCGGTGCTTTCAATATGGCAACGAACCTCGGTCCGCTCGATTTCGGTTGGGGGAACTACAACCCCGGGAACCACAGCGTATTGGCGAACCGTATTTTCGTGATCAAATACCTCGCAGGCGGCTACCGCAAAGTGAAATTCGACCTGGCAAGCGTAGCAGGAAACTACACAATTACGCACGACAACCTCGACAACACTGATCTTACGACTGAAACGCTCGCTGTTGCAGGTTATTCAACCAAAAACTTCGTGTACTACAACCTGAACACCAATCTGGTGATCGACCGTGAGCCGGCAGCAGCAACATGGGATCTGCACTTCGGTCAGTACCTGACAGAAGACGTTCCGGTGCCGCACAACTTCGTTACAGGTGTTTTCCAAAACGTAGGTGTTGAAGTAGCAGTTGTTTATCCGGTAAACGATCCTGTTACCTATGAAGACTTCGGATCGGCAACCTTCTCTGAAGAAATCAACACGATCGGCTGGGACTGGAAAACAATGTCCGGTGGCTGGATCATCGAAGATTCCACCGTTTACTTTGTGGACGATGCAGACGGTGATATCTGGAAAGTAATCATGACCGGTTTTACAGGCTCTTCTGCCGGAAAATATGCTTTCGCGAAAGAAAAAATCTCATCCGTAGGTTTGGATGAGAACGGTGAAGCGGTTTTTGCAACCATTTACCCAAATCCGGCGAACACGAGCGCAACCATCGTATTGAAAAACGTAGACAACGCAACCATCAGCGTTTACAACCTGTTGGGTGAGCTCGTTGCCACACAGGAAGCAAGTGCCGCTTCCATGACAGCTATTCCGCTCGAAACGGCAGCACTGGCCAATGGAACTTACCAGATCGTTTGCACAGCCGGCTCATCGGTTATGACACAGCGCCTGGTCGTGCAACACTAAATAATAACACAAGAACGTCATGAAACAATTCCTTGTCATCTTACTGGCTGCTTTCGCAGTGGTTTCCTGTAGCTCAGGCAAAACCGAAGACACGCCGAAAGAAGAGCAAAAAGAAGCCCGTCGCATCGTTTCCCTGAGCGGAACCATCACGGAGATCCTGTATGCCATTGAAGCGGAAAAAGAACTGGTTGCGGTCGACGTGACGAGCACCTATCCGAAAGCTGCGGAAGCGCTGACCAATCTGGGACACATCCGCGGCATCACGGCTGAGAACGTTTTGAGTGCAAAACCAACACATGTGCTCGCCTTCGACGATGAAATGACCCCTGCTTTGAAAGAACAGCTTGAAAAAGCAAAGGTAGAAGTGATCCTGTTCAAACGCGAGTACACGGTGAACAGCGCCAAGCAGGTGATTGAGCAAATTGCAGCCTGGGCGGATAAAAAAGAAGCCGCTGCGAAGCTCATCCAGCAGATCGACAGCGACCTGGCTTCCCTGAAGCAATTCGACAAGAAGCCCAAAGTGTTGTTCGTTTACGCTCGCGGAACAGGAACATTGATGGTAGCCGGCGATCATACGCAGCTGTCTGAAATGATCACCCTGGCAGGCGGACAAAACGCAACAGGCGGTTTCGAAGATTTCAAGCCATTGACCGCTGAATCGGTTATTGCTGCCAACCCGGATGTGATCCTGATGTTCGATTCAGGTAAAGCAAGTCTGAGCAGCGAAGGCGGTGTACTGGCCGTTCCCGGAGTAAAATCCACAACAGCCGGTAAAAACAACGCCGTGATCGCCATGGACGGACAATACCTCAGCGGTTTCGGTCCACGTGTAGGGAAAGCCCTGGTGGAGCTGAATACAGAATTGAGCAAATTGCCCTGAATAACATGATCAAAAAATCGGCACCGGTTTTCATTGCGCTTTCACTCTTATTGGTGATTGCGGTTATCGCTTCGCTCGGCCTTGGCGCAATAACGATACCGCCCAAACAGGTCATCTCCATCCTGCTTTCGGGGATCGGGATCGACACGGGCATTTCGTTCGACGATTTCAATGAAAACGTGCTGTTGACTTTACGACTTCCGCGTGTGCTGCTCTCCATTCTTGTGGGGGCGGCACTTGCGGTTTCAGGAGCCGCTCTGCAAGGCATTTTCCGCAACCCGTTGGTCGATTCCAGCCTGGTGGGAATTGCTTCCGGAGCCTCCTTTTTTGCAGCCCTGTATATCTTGCTGGGCTCATCAATTCCATTTCTCGTGGCAGGCAATCCGGCGCTTACGTTGGCGTTTGTGGCCTTTATCGGGGCGGCGCTGACGACGATGCTGGTTTACCGCATTTCCCGCTTTCAGCAAACGATACAGATCACGATGCTCATCCTGGCCGGTGTTGCCTTGAATGCGATTGCAGGCTCATTGACTGGGTTGATGACGTATTTCGCTTCGGAAACGGAGCTGCGCGATCTTAGCTTCTGGACACTCGGCAGCCTGGGCGGCGCAACGTGGGGAAACATAGCGATTCTCACACCGTTTGTTGTGATCCCATTGATCGTGCTGCTGCGCTTGTCAGGCGCATTGAATGCCTTCGCGCTGGGCGAGCAATCGGCTTATTTTTTAGGTGTGAATACCAAACGCACCAAATGGCTCACGTTTGTGGCTTCCACCGCCATGGTTGGAGCTACCGTTTCGTTTGTTGGCGCAATCGGTTTTGTAGGCTTGATCATTCCGCACATTTTGCGGGGCATCACAGGTCCTGATCATCGCACCCTGCTGCCGTTGTCGGCGCTTTCGGGAGCTCTGCTTTTGTGTGTTTCCGACCTCATCAGCCGCACGATCCTCATACCTACAGAAGTGCCTATTGGCATCATCACAGCCTTGTTCGGAACACCGGTGCTGCTGGTGATCATTTTACGTCAAAAACGTCAGCTTTTCGCATGATACACGCCACCGACATATCACTTGTGCGAAAAGGAAGAACGATCCTGCAGCCGTTGTCGTGCCGTTTTGACAAAGCCGGTTTTGTAGCCGTTATTGGTCCGAATGGCGCAGGGAAAAGCTCACTTTTACACCTACTTTCGGGATTGTACACACCTTCGACTGGTACGATCAGCGTGCTGGGCAAGCCACTTTCCGAGTGGACAATCGAAGAGCTGGCGATGAACCGCGCTTACCTTCAGCAACAGCATTCCGTATTCGAATCCTTTTCGGTGGAACAGGTGCTGACGATGGGGCGCTCGGTGTATTTCGGTTACAAACCTTCACCCAACGATGAGCAGATGGTTACCGAGATGCTGGAAGAGCTGCAGCTGACTTCGCGTCGCAAGCAGGCTTTTAATTCCCTTTCCGGAGGAGAACAGCAGCGCGTACAATTTGCACGTACGCTCTTGCAATTGCAGGAAGAAGGCGAAGAAGCCATGCAGCAGAAAATCCTGTTCCTGGACGAACCGCTCAACAATCTCGATCTGCATTACCAGTACAGCCTGTTGCAGATGGCGCGCGAAAAAGTGGTGAATAAAGGCGGTCTGGTGATTGCCGTTTTGCACGATCTGAACAGCGCTTATGCTTTTTCCGACCGCGTGCTGATGATGCACCAGGGACACCTTTTAGTAGACGCACCAACAGATGAAGCCATGCAGGCCGATCAGCTGAGTGCGGTTTACAACATACCAATTATCCGAAAAGAATCCGACGGCCAAACCTGGTTTGTCGTTGAACAACCGGTACCACCCACTATGATCATTCCGGATCAAACGGAATACAGCTACCAATAATTAATTAAACAAGCAAAAAATGGAAACACTTAGTGCACAATTGAAAGAACGATACGCTCCGTTGAAAGAGCAGAAAGTACGCATCCGCGAAGCTGCCAAACAATTAGGCGTAAGCGAAGTGGAATTGCTGGTATTGGATTGCGGTGAAAACGTAACGCGCCTTCGTTCGGAATTCGCTGCCATTCTCGGCAAAATCGAAACACTCGGTTACGTGATGGCCCTTTCCCGCAACGACGAGGTCGTACACGAGCGTAAAGGAATCTATGAAAACGGCAGCTTTGGTCCGCACGCGAGCCTTTTTGTCGGAAAAGACATCGACCTGCGCATCTTCCTGAGTGCCTGGGACAGTGCATTTGCGGTAACCGAATTCGTGAATGAAAAGCCACGTTACAGCCTGCAATTCTTCGGAAAAGACGGCCTGGCACTGCACAAGATCTACATGGAAAGCAAAAGTAACATCGATGCTTACCACGCTTTGGTGAACGAATTCAAGCACGAAAACCAGGAGCCTGTTCAGGACGTCATCCGCAAGGAATACGAGCCGGAAAAAGAGCTCGGCGACGACGAAATCGACGTTGCAGGATTTCGTCAGGCCTGGGAAACGCTGAAAGATACACACGACTTTTTCGGCATGCTGCGCACGTTCAAAGTAACGCGTACACAGGCTTTGCGTCTGGCTCCGAATGAGCATTACGCGAAAAAGATCAGCAATAACGCTTTGCGTCAGGCGCTGACATCGGCTTCCGAAACGCAGACACCGATCATGGTCTTTGTTGGAAATCCCGGAATCATCCAGATTCACACAGGCCCGGTAAAAAATATTGTTGACCACGGTCCGTGGATCAATGTCCTCGATCCGATTTTCAACCTGCACCTTCGCGAAGGCGCTATCGTTGAATCATGGGTAGTTCGCAAGCCAACCAGCGACGGCATTGTGACTTCACTGGAACTGTTCAACGAGCGTAAAGAGCTTATTTGTACACTTTTCGGAGAGCGCAAGCCGGGTATTCCTGAGCTGGAAGCATGGAGAACTCTTGTCGCACAATTAAATTGATGTAGCATGCTGCCCCGGTTGTTAGTTGTTGCTTTTTTACTATTGTCTCTTGGCGCAAACGGTCAAGCGCTGTTTACTCTGGTAGCGGGTGACAGCCAACAACCCATTCCGTTTGCCCAGCTTTCCTTTACGGATGGGGCAACACCAATTTTTTCGGCAACAACAGATGATCGGGGCACCTACACACTACCTGCTACTGTATTTGAAAAGCTCGAGTCGGTAACGTTTAGAGCGGAAGCCGAAGGATACGAGCCGCAAACGGGAACAATCCGGAACGGCGAAAACAAGCAGATCGTTTTGCTGCCTGTTGCTTCTTCGCTCGACGAGTTCATCGTTACCGGACAGCTTTCCGACCGAAAAGTGGAAGATGCCGTTCAGAAAGCACGCGTGATCGACCGCAAGATGATCGATGCCAAAGGCGCTGTCAACCTGCGCGATGTTTTGTTATCGGAGCTGAATATCCGGATCTCACAGGATCAGGTGCTCGGCAGTGGCATGAGTTTGCAGGGAATGACTGGTCAGAACGTCAAGATCCTCATCGATGGTGTTCCCGTAATCGGGCGTGTCGACGGCGAAATCGACCTGAGTCAGATCAACCTGGCAACGATCGACCGCATTGAGATCATCGAAGGCCCGTCGAGCGTTTCCTATGGAAGCAACGCACTGGCCGGAACGATCAATCTCATCACCAGGAAAAAACAAACGCGCTCGCAGACCGGGCAGCTCAATGCCTATTACGAAACAGTCGGCAACTACAACCTCGATGCCCAGATTTCGCTCAATCTCAAGAAAACACAGCTGCAATTGTTCGGTCAGCGCAATTACTTCGATGGCTGGATCAACGGTGATCCGTTCATGGAATTTCCGAAAGAGAAAATCGCCGATTCCGGCCGCTACCAGAGCTGGAAACCGAAGATGCAATACCAGGCCGGGATCAAGTGGATTGTACCGCTTAAACGTATCACGTTGACGCCTTACATGGATTACTTCTACGAGAAAATCCACAATAAAGGACTGCCACGCCCGCCGCAGTTCAATTCCGCATTCGACGATTTCTATTACACCAATCGTTTGAACCAGGGCATTCAGGTCAACGCGCCACTGAACGATAAATTCAAGCTGCAAGGCGTGATCGCTTACAACTTTTACGAGCGCATCAAGAACACGTATGTCGTCAACCTGAACACGCTCGACCGTCAGCTGACAACCACGACAGGCGACCAGGACACGACGCGTTTTACAGCCTTGATGTCGCGCCTGTCATTTGTGAACAACGAAGAAGGCAAGCGTTTCCGCTACGAAGTCGGCTACGATATGAACCACGAAACGGCATTCGGACAGCGCATCCTCGACAAGCAGCAAGCCATTACGGAAGCCGCTTTGTTCACCAATATGGAATGGCAGTTCAACAAACTGATCGTCAAGCCGGGATTGCGTGCGACCTACAATTCGGCCTACCGTTCTTCGTTTACACCGGCGCTGAACGTCAAATACGCCACCGACAAATGGAACTACCGACTCGGCGTTGCCAGTGGTTTCCGATCGCCGTCGATCAAAGAGCTGTACCTTGATTTTGTGGATATCAACCACAACATCATAGGTAACCTCTATCTCAAGCCGGAGCAATCCATTCACATGCAAGGCTGGATAGGTACGCGTCGCATGTTGAACAAACAGCCGTTGTCGATTGATGTGAACGGCTATTACCAGGTCGTACAGAACAAGATCACACTCTCGCAGGATGCAACCGGGGTGCAGTTCTCTTATTTCAACCTCGATGACTTTGAAGCGACCGGGGCACAGGCTTCGATCGAGTACCGTCCGGGAAAACAGCATTTCCGCGTTGGTTTCGCGTACATCGGCACAAAAAGCAACCTGACGATCGACCGATTTGCCTTTTCACCGGAGCTGACGGCAACTGCCAGCGTGTTCTGGAAAAAACCGGCACTGACGTTCTCAACCTTCTACAAATACACCGGCCGGGTACAGATTTACCTGCAATCGGTAGAAGGTGATCCTGTTTCGTCGTTTATCAATGATTATCATCTGCTCGACGCGAGTGTGAGTCGTTCTTTCTGGGACAAGCGCATTGTTTGTACGTTGGGTGGAAAAAACCTGCTCGATGTGAAATCCATCGGTGTGTTGAACAACGACACAGGTGCCCATGCCGGCAGCGCCACTTCAACACCGATCAACTGGGGAAGAAGCGTCTATGTTAAACTACAGTTCAATTTAAAATCCCGGAAATGAAACGCATCGTTTTACTGACAGTCGTTATGGCACTTTTTGCCTGCGAGAAGAAAGAGCTTCCGAAGCCTTTTAAAGGAACTTTTGGGAATACGATCAGCGTAAGCATGGGCAGCGATTACGGCGATCAGCTGTTCTTCGAGCTGGCTTTAGGAACCGTTGTTGCTCAAAACGACCGTTCGATCTGGGATTTGGCATTTGAGTCCGGTGCTGATGGTCGTGAAATCATGCTCAACAGCTCCAAATACATGGCCGTCAGTACCACGAACGAAACGAACCTTTCCAATGTGACCGGAACAACGCCTGTGACCTGGATTTATGACAATCCAAAAGGTATGGCCGATTCACTCGCCCTGCACGAATGGGAGCTCAATAAAGTTTACATCCTCGACCGCGGTTTAAGTGCCGAAGGTGCTGCATTGGGGAAAGTCAAATTCCATGTCACAGCCCAGTCAGCTACCGATTATACGATCGAATGGGGAACGGTTAATTCCACCACCTTTACAACTTCCACGATCGTCAAACAGGATACGCACAACGCTTCGTTCTTTTCCTTCAACAACGGTGGGCAAACAGTGAGCGTTGAGCCTCCGAAAGACGAATGGGATTTGTGTTTCACGAGCTTCACGCACGTGTTCGAAGATGAAACGCCTTACCTCGTAACAGGCGTGTTGTCGAACCGCAACCTGGTACGCGTCTATGAGACCGATCAGGCATTTGAAAGCATCGATTACCCGTTTGCCAGCGCACTGGCTTACACCAGCGACCTGAATGTGATCGGCTACGACTGGAAGTTCTACGATTTCGAACAGGAAACGTATATCATCCATTCGGATAAGATCTATGTAGTCCGTTCGGTAGAAAACCGCTACTACAAGCTGCGTTTTCTTGATTTTTATGATACGAGCGGGGCGAAAGGAACGCCGAGTTTTGAGTTGCAGGAGGTTGTGCCTTAGACTATAGAGAAAATCTATAGGCAAAAACAGGGGCGTCTAAATATCTAGAATTCCCGAACTCCAAAATTCTGAAATTCCAGAATTTCATGTTGATCAGAATGAGCTTTTTCGCTATCTTAAATAGAAAAAGTAATTATGGGAGCCTCAAAAACCTACCAATTCACGCAAGAAGAAATTAGTTTATCACTCGTCGGAAGAGCTTTAGCCCATCCTGCGCGCATCACTATCCTGAAATACCTTAAAGAAAATGGCATTTGCCGAAATGTTGATCTTATGCCAGTGCTCCAGCTTGGGAAGACAACCGTTCATGAACACCTCCTCAAACTCAAAGACGCGGGTTTAATCGATGTCGAATTCACACCCCTTTGCTCATACAACGTTTACCTGATGCCGGGAGCGATGAAACGCTTCTATGCGTTTGTTGGTAATGTGACGGAAAATGGATAACTTATTATCCAGCGCGAAGAACCCTTCAAATGCGTTATACAAGGCCGTCCACCATTGGCGGACGACCTTGATCGTTCTGAATACGGTTTAGCGAATCATTGTTTGACGAGTGGAAGTACGCTGCGATGGCTGCTGTTCGATACCTCGATCAGGTAAGTTCCGGCAGGTAGTCGATCAATATCCAGGGATGTTTCGATGGCATCCAACTCCTTGCGGAAGAGTATTTGCCCCTGTAAATTATAGATCGAAAGAGCACTTCCTGATAGGACTTGTTCGATTTTGATCGTCACTTTACCGACTGTAGGATTTGGGTAAAGCTCGAAAGAAGCGGTTTCAAGCTCAGGTACACCGGTAAAATCAATGCGATTGGTGTCTAGCTTCAACACAAAAGCACTGGCGTAATCATTGATGGTAGGAGGAATGAAATATTCGCTCTCCAGTGGATCGCAATCCAGCGATTCGAAATAATAACCGGTTCCGTACAATTTCCCACCGAAATAGTCCAGTCCGAAGAGCGAGTTAGAGCTAGTACCCGACAAGGATTCGGCCCATACAAGCTGCCCTTCAGGAGTCATTTTCACTATAAAGGATTGATGATGACCAATGTTGTTTTCCAGAAGAGCCGTTCCCGGTCCTGGATCGAAATCCACACTTGGAGAAGAATAATCGCCACAGAAATAGAGCAATCCGGCGTCATCCACGGTCAGATCGATTCCCTGCTCCATTTGCGGGCCTCCGAACTGGTGTTCCCAGAGCTGATTTCCAACGGTATCGTAGCGTGCAGCATAGACATCTTCCGTAGGTTGGTTCCAGATGGTGTAATCAGCATGTGTACCCGACTGATAAACAAATCCATCTCCGCTGATTGCCAGGTTGGAGCTTTTGACGTGATTATGTTCCCCGGAAGAGGCAGCCCATTGAAAATTACCGAACTCATCCAGTTTCACAATAAAAGCATCACCTTTACCAACAGGAGTGAGCGTTGTTGTACCGGCATCGGGATTGAAATCTCCTGCTTTTGAAAAAGTACCGCCAACGAACACTTCTCCGGATGGACCGACTTCCACATCATTTGCCCATTCGCCCATTTCAGAAGTGTTCGTAGTGGCTCCGAAGCTTCTGCCCCAAATGAAATCACCGTCTCCATCCAGTTTAAGAACGAAAATATTTCCGAAATCAGCGGTTGTGTGCAGGTTGGTTCCTGTACTGTTATCCAGATCAATGGTTCCGCTAAACATGCCTGTACAATGGATGAAATCGCGATGGATGCTAATACTGCTGGCAGCTGTTCCTGGGGCGCTGTATTGCTGTGCCCATTGGAAATTACCGTTCGGGTCCAGCTTGATCAGAAAAATGTTGTAAGCTGTCATAGCTGTCATGGAGTAGGTTCCTGTTCCCGGATCACAATCCATAGTGCCACTGAACGCTCCGAAAAGGTAGCTGTTTCCATGGCTATCGGCAGCTACACTTTTTATAGCAGGAATTGCGTTGTACGGAAAAGAACGGACCCACATGAAGTCGCCGTTGGCGGCCAGGCGGCAAACATAAAAGCCTTCACCCGGGAACGGTTCTACCAGGGTTGTATTACTGGCACCGACATCAAAATTGACAGAGTCGCGATTCGTGCCGACAAAAAAACAGCCGTTCCCCAAAGGATCGACACAGGAAGATTGTCCGTAAGCCATGCCCGTTTGGGAGTCGCCCAGGAAAGATTTCGCCCAGTGAAGGGTTTGCGCATGTACACTAGCGTTCATGCTCAGCAGGATTGCTAAGAGGGTGTAAAAAGGTTTCATATAATTAGGATTAATTCATTTAGCTGAATGTAATCCTGTAGCAATTACGCGCTACAAAAATCCCCTCCCTGGTAGCAATCGCTTATTGAAAAGTAGCAAACAGCGTTTAAATAGACGTAACGTTTGCTGCTCTTTGCCTCTTAGGCATTTATTTTTTGTAAAATCCTTCGAACGCTTGGTACAGGGCCAGATGGAGGATCGTTGCATGATCTTCGTCGGGCAGGTAGATGTAGTTGTAGCTGAACGACTTGGACGGATACTTTTTGAGGTGCTTTACCAGGGTTTCGACGTCGCGATTCATTGGGTGAGGTTCTTTCCCAACGGCAATACAAACCTGCTGCTTGAGCTCCGGGTGCGCTTTCAGGAACGCCGGAACCTGTGAAAGCAGCGATTCTTTGTCCCACCAAAGGCTTGGGCTAACGATCACGTACCGGTTGAACAGGTTGGTCTTTTTGACAAAAATCTCAGTGGCCAGCAAGCCACCCAGCGACTGACCGATCAGCATGTTGTCGCCGTTGGTCAGGTAATGTTCATTGATATAAGGTTGCAGCTCCTTCTCGATGAACGCAATGAATTTCGCCGAGCCACCGCTGGTTGGAACCAGTTCCAGGTCTTCCTTAATAGTCGTCGGATGTGTGAAATCACGCTTCCGATCTACATTGGCAATACCAACAACGATCGATTGCGGCATAACGCCATAGGTCGACAGAAAATCTACCAGCCCGGCTGTATGAACGTAATCTTCCAGGGCCGAGCCGTCGAGCAGGTAAATAACGGGGTAACGCGTAGCTGAATCCGGATGATAACCCGGTGGCAGGTAAATGTTGAGTGTTCGTTGTTCGCCCAGCTCGTTGGAATAAATACCATCAATAATACCGAATTGAAACGGCTGCTGCTCGTTTTGTGCCGTTGTGGAAAAAGCTGACAGGAACAGCAGTAAAAACAGGAAATGAGATTTCATAAACATCAGGGTTTTTTGGAAGCAAGTAAGTCGTTCATAATCTTCAGCTGGGTGATCTGGATTTCAAGCAGCTCTTTTTGCTGACGCAGGATCAGGTGGTCGATTTTTTCATGCAGGATGCGGATTTCCAGCTCCGATTTCAAATTGATCAGGTAATCTTCTTTGGCGCGCTCGCGGTCCTTTTCTTCCTGCCGGTTCTGACTCATCATGATCACAGGTGCCTGCAATGCGGCAACGCAGGAAAGAATCAGGTTCAGCAGGATGAACGGGTAAGGATCAAATCCTTTATTGGCCAGCAGGACTACATTCGATCCGATCCAAAGCGCGATGAACAGGCAGAAGGATATGATGAAGGTCCAGCTTCCACCAAAACCGGCCACTTTATCGGCAATGCGCTGCCCGAATGACAAACGACTTTGATCTTCAGACGGAACATCGATCGAGGGATTCACCACTAAGCCTGTCAGGCGCTGGATGAGCTGTTCGTCGACTTTCGCTTGTTTTCCGAGCTCTTCGGTGAGTGTCAGCACCAGGTATTTATCGCGATAATACGACAATTCGCTTTCGGCCAGGAAGTGATCTTCGTTAAATTCAGGATGTTCCTCGTGGATCAGCTTCATCACGGAACGACGAATGGTTTTTGCCGGTATTTTTTCCGCTTCATCGAACTCCGAGCCCGAAAGGTCGCTGGTGAATGTGCCCATAGATTACTTTTTCCTAAAAATAGCTTTTTTGGAAGAAAACAATCCGGCAGTGGCAGGAATTACAAGTGATACAGGGTTATAAAAACAAAAAATCCGGTCTCGTGCACAAGACCGGATTTACAAATCGGTAAGCCCGAATTAAGATGCTTTTTTCTGGCAGCAGGAAGAACCTTGTTTGCTGGTGCAAGAAGAAGCTTTTTTCGATTTCTTCGCTTTTTTCTTCTTGTCATCGTCTTTTTTCTTCACTACTACTACGCTTGCAGGGTCGTTGTTCGACGCAGCGTATACAGTAGCAGACAATGAGCCGGCGAACAGCATGATTGTCAGGGCAACAAATACTTTTTTCATGATCAATGATTTGAGTTATAACAGGCTTAAAAATAGGACTATTATTTCAATGTGGCAAGCTTCGTTAACTTCGCTTTAACATCATCGCCGATTTTAACATTCAGCTCCGTTCCGAGGGGAAGGAAAACATCGACACGCGATCCGAACTTGATAAAACCGAATTCTTCACCCGTTACAGCCTGCTGACCAACTGTTGCATAATAGCAGATACGACGCGCTACAGCTCCGGCGATCTGGCGGAACAATACCGACTGACCGCCTGCATGTTCCACAACAACTGTACTGCGCTCGTTATCCGTGCTGCTTTTAGGGTGCCACGCCACGAGGAACAAACCTTTGTGGTATTTCACGTAGCGAACAATTCCACTAATAGGGAAGTAATTGGCGTGTACGTTCATCGGCGACATGAAGATCGATACCTGGATGCGTCTGTCGTGAAAGTATTCTGTTTCTTCGACTTCTTCGATCACCACTACTTTTCCGTCGGCAGGGCAGAGCACGTCATTCGGCTCGAACGTAAAAGTGCGTTTCGGAATGCGGAAAAACTGCACGATCAGGTAAGCCATCACCAGAACACCGATGCTTAACAGGATGAAAAGCCAGAACCAGCCGGTGAGACCCAGCAGCCAGAAATTTCCCCATTGAATCAGGGTGAGAAGAAGGAGGCCGATGATGATTGTGGAAGAACCTTCGCGGTGAAGTGTCATAGGAAATAAATTTTGCGCGAAGTTAGCGATAAATCATCCAAAGCGCATAAAAAACAGGGATGGCCATCAACGCTGCGTCGAAACGATCGAGGATGCCGCCGTGACCGGGTAAAATGTTCCCGGAATCTTTCACGCCGATCTGTCGTTTGAACTGCGATTCGAACAGATCACCGAAGATAGCCGACAGTGCAACCAGCGGCGCTGCGATCAGCCAGAAGGAAAGCGGCAGATCCGATAACCAGGTCGACCAGCAATAACCGGCAATCAACGCGAATACAATACCACCGATTGTGCCTTCCCAGGTCTTTTTCGGGGAAATGCGCTCGAACAGCTTCGTTCGTCCGAACAAACGCCCGCAAACGTAGGCAAACGTATCGTTGCTCCAGATCAAAACGAACATTCCGATCACATCCCAGTGATCAGCAGTCACGAAATTCAGGTGTACAAGCAGCAGAAAGGGAACGCAGATGTAAAACAGACTGAAGATCGTTAGCGAAACATTCTGGATCGGTGTTGTGGACGATTGATTGAACAGCGAGATCAGGAAAGAGCCGCAGAGTAGTGGAAGCCCCAGGAAAAGAATACTGCCCGGGATGATGTCCATCATGATGAGCACGGCACAGCCGTAGATCAGCGCAGCGCTGCACACCGCAAATACCTGCTGACTCTGATTGCCCGAATGCGCATTGACCAAGCGGGTAAATTCTGCCACGCCCAGGATCATAAAAGCCCCGAAAAGTAGGGCAGCGGCCAGCGGTTCCCACAAAATAGCACCGATAATTGCTGCAACGAACAGGCTGCCGGTAATGGATCGTACAATCAGGTTATTCATGCGTCAAATTTAGCAAAATGGTTCACCACAAAGGAGCAAAGGGATATTTTAGCCATAATGCTTAAGGTAGCAAAGGTGTTCAGTAGTTGCTTTACTACCTGATTTAATTTTACCCGAATCACCTTTGCTTTCTTAACAAGCACAGCAAGGAAAAAAGTCTTTGCTCCTTTGTGGTGAACCTATCCAACTGTATTCAACAAAAAAGGCCGCCTTTTCAGACAGCCTTTGTATGATGATTGTGTTTTTTCTTAGTTCGTCGGTGCCGGCAATACCGTTCCTTTGATTGTCAGGATGATCGGCTCGGCAGAAACGTTGGTGGTAACCGTGATCGTCTTGGTGAATTCGCCTACGCGCTTCGTGTCGTAACCAACTACGATTTTGGACGATTTTCCTTTTGCAACCGGCTCAGTTGGCTTCTCAGCCGTTGTGCAGCCACAGCTTGGAGCAACATTGGTAACAATTACAGGAACGCTGCCGGTGTTTTTGAATTCAAATACAAACGGCTCCTTGGAATCGTAAGGAATATTATTGCGCTCGATAACGAGTGTCTTGAATGTAACCGGAGCTTTTTGTTCTTTTTTGACTTCTTTCTTTGGAGCTTTTTCTTTTTTCGTCTTTGCAGTTGTCTGGGCAAACGCTCCGAAAGAGAAAAGGCACAAACCGATCAATACTAATGTTTTCATGTTCTAGAGTTTTAACAATACAAGGATACAAACTCTTTTTGTACACTGATGGCCATTAACAAAAAATTAGCGCGACAATTTCCGGGCACGTTTTCGGGCGGATGCTTATGTTTGTAGAACGCTCAAACCGTTCACGTTACCCAGATGAAACCGATACACGCACCTGTCATCCTGTTCCTGCTGTTGCTGCTCCCGCAAATGGGCTTCGGCCAGGATCAGCAGTATGCCGATAGTCTCGAACGAATCGTCAAAAATAAAAGCGGTGCGGAAAAGATCCGTATCCTGAATGACCTGAATTACTTCTACCATCAGATCGATACGCGAAAAGCCATCCGTTTCGGAACCGAATCGCTGGAACTGGCCAGGAAACAACCCGATAAAGCACTGCTGGGAAACACACTGAATGACCTCAGTATTCCCTACCTCACCGAAGGCAACTACAAAAAAGCACTGGAGCTGAACCTTGAGGCCATGGCGATCCGCAAAGAGCTGAAAGATTCCATGGGACTGATCGGATCGTATTCCAAAATCGGTCAGTCGTACCACGAGCTGTCGCAATACGACCAGGCCACGGCTTATTATACCAAAGCGTTAGAGCTCGCCCGCAAGCTGGATATCAAAACCTACATCCTTCAGATTCTCGGCAATCTTGGGAATGTGCTCGACCAGACTGGTATGTACCTTGAATCCTATGAAATTCATAAAGATGCACTCGAAGAGGCCCGTGAGATCGATGATTTGCAGGTACAGATTTCATCGCTGGGGAACCTTGCCGCCATTTGCCGGAAACTGAAACGGTTAAAAGAAAGCGAGCAATATTACCTGCAGGCCATTCCACTGATCCGGAAATCAGGTCAGCGCGAACCATTGGCCATCGTTTACCAGGGACTGGGCGTATTGATGCGCGACCTGAAACGCCACGATGAAGGCCTTAGCTACTACAAGAAAGCCTACAATATTTACACGGAGATGAACAGCAAAATCGGGCTGGGCATGATCGCTGTGAACATTGGCAATGTTTACGAATACAAAAAAGAGCTCGACAGCGCGGCCTTTTATTACAAGATAGGACTCCAACACAGCATTTACACCAAATCCTATAAGCAGATTCACAATGCTTACGAAGGTCTGGCCAATCTGGCAAAGGCGCAAGGTGATTTTGCAGGCGCTTACAAATACATGACGCTCGTAGCTGCCTATAAAGACAGTATTCAGCTCTTCCAGCAAAACACGGCTATTTCGGAAATGTATGCCAAATACAAGACGGCCGAACACGAACGCGAGCTGACGGCTTCTCAGCTGAAAAACGTGCAGCAGGACAAACAGATCGCACAGGCCCAGCTGCGTATTTCCAAAGCCCGTGAACGGATGTTCCTGCTGATTGGTGTCATACTCCTTGTCGTATTGATCGGTGGCTTTATCCTGCGCAACCTGTACCTCAAGCGCAAAAAAGCACTGGAAGAGATCGAGCTGACGAAAAAGAACGAACAGATCCGCCGCGAACGGGAGCTCAACGAACAAAAGCTGGAAATCTCCCGCGAGCTCCACGACAACATCGGCTCGCAGCTCACCTACATGATCAGCTCGATGGACAACCTTACTTATGCAGTTCCGGAAAATGACCGGCTGGTGAACAATATCCGCGATCTGAGCAGCTTCGGGCGCACCACCATGCAGGAGCTGCGCAGTACGATCTGGGCCATGAATGCGGAAGACGGCTCGGTTGCGCTATTGTTCCGAAAGCTGGAAGAATTGCGTTCAAAAATCCCGGTTGAGCTGGTATTACGTAACGAATTGAACAAAAACCAGCCTCTCAAAGCGATCGAAATGCTGAACCTGTTCCGCATCGGGCAGGAATCCATCCAGAACAGCCTGAAATACGCCCAGGCAACGCGATTATCCGTAACCGCCAAGCAGGAAGGTGAAGAGCTTGTTTTTGAAATTACCGACAACGGAAATGGGTTCGACAATGCGACTGCCGCTAACGGGAACGGACTTACGAATATGCGTCACCGCTGCGAACAGCTGGGCGGAACCTTCGAGCTGCACACGGCAGTTGGGAAAGGAACGACCGTTCAATGTCGTTTACGGCATCTGTCGTATTGATGAATCAGCAGCAAATCCGGAACTTTGAACTGAAAAACAACGAATATGATTCGCATCGCTTTAGCAGAAGACAACGCTTTCCTTGCCCGCAGCATCCAGGATAAGATCGCCTTATTCCCTGAACAGCTGAAATTCAAGTTCCATGCGGCCAATGGCAGTCTGATGCTGAACGCGCTAACGGAAGATGCGAACGTGGATGTGATCCTGATGGACATCCAGATGCCGGTCATGAATGGAATCGATGCTACGGCCACGATCAGCAAACAATTCCCGCAGTGCCGCATCATCATGCTCACCGTGCTCGACGACGAAGAACACATTTTCAAAGCCATACAGGCCGGAGCCAATGGGTATCTGCTCAAAGACGAATCGCCCGATAAATTACTGGAAGGCATCCTCGATATCATGAACGGCGGCGCACCGATGTCGGCCGGAATTGCGCTGAAAGCCTTGCGATTGCTGCGAAATCCGATCACGGAGGAAACTCCGGAAACGGAAGATTTTTCTCTTTCGGCCCGCGAGATCGACGTATTGACGCACCTCAGCAAAGGATTCGATTACAAGCAAATTGCCGAAAACCTGTTCATTTCACCGGCAACCGTGCGCAAACACATCGAAAACACGTATGTGAAGCTCCAGGTCCACAACAAGCTGGAAGCCGTTCAGAAAGCACAGAAACACCGCATCATCGACTAATGTTGGATGTTGAATTTTGGATGTTTGATGAAATACGCATCAAAAATCAAGCATCAAACATTAAAAATCAGAATGCATAATTCTGAATTGTGAATTATGCATTCTGAATTACATGAAGTATGGAAGGATAAGTGTTCTTAATCACCTTCTTCCACTCCGCTTTTTCCAGCCATTCCGCTTTGGTGATGGATTCTTCCGTTTGGGGAGTCAGCTCTTTCGGGCCGTCGTAGGTAAGGCTGTACCACCAGTTTTTCTTGATGTAAAGCTGCCCGTCCTGTTCGTACGTATGAAAAGTCACGTCGATCAATCGCTCCGGAACAGCTCCCATGATGCCGCATTCTTCTTCGATTTCACGAACAGCCGCGTCCACCGGGCGCTCGCCTTTGTCGACTTTCCCTTTCGGAAGGTCCCAACGACCGAGCCGTTCAATAAACAAGGCCTTTTTTTTACGCCAGACAATACCGCCTCCTGTTTCGATCCATTTATAGCCCTTAAAGACCTTTCGAATCGTTTTTTCAGGGTCGTCAGAAACGACTACCAGTGTCACGCTCACAGGCAATTGTGCACGCGACTGAAGGATGTCGACCCAATTCTTTTTTCGTATTAAAATAACGATAGCATCCCCCGTTAGTTGTGTTTTTTTTAACTGACTGCTGAAAACAATCGCCTTATCATCTATAAAAACTTTGTACATTTGCCGCCATGATTTTAAATAAGGACAGAGCGTTAAAGATAGCAGAATTTCTGCTTCAGATCAAGGCAGTAAAACTGCAGCCGAGTGCACCATTCACCTGGGCTTCGGGTTGGTCATCCCCTATCTATTGCGATAATCGCAAGACGCTTTCGTTTCCGGCCATCCGCACACACATCCGCCAGGGATACGCTGAAGCGATCCTCGAAAAATTCGGAAAACCGGACGTGATCGCCGGCGTAGCAACAGGCGGTATTGCCCAGGGCGCGCTCGTGGCCCAGGAGCTCGGCATTCCATTTATTTATGTGCGCAGCTCTGCCAAAGGGCACGGACTGGGCAACATGATCGAAGGTCATTTTGAAAAAGGCCAGAAAGTGGTCGTGATCGAAGACCTGATTTCTACCGGAGGCAGCAGCCTCGTAGCCGTTCAGGCACTGCGCGAAGCAGGTTGCGACGTGAAAGGGCTCGTAGCAATCTTTACTTACGGCTTTGAGCTGTCGATCCGCAATTTCAAAAACGCCGATTGTCCGTTCATCACCCTGACCGATTACGATCACCTGATCGATCAGGCCCTGAAATCTGAATATATCAACGAGGCTGACGTGCAATCGCTGAAAAGCTGGCGAAGCGCACCGGAGACCTGGAAAGCGAAGTAGTATGAAAATCATGAGCGACAAAGCGTTGATCAACGCTTCCGAAGAAGAAGTATTCGAATTTCTGAGCGATGCGAATAACTTCCAGCAAATCCTGCCGGAGGACAAGATCAGCGATTTCCGCGCCGATGAGCACGGTTGTTCGTTCAAAGCGCCAGGCGGTTTCCTGATCGAGCTGCTTTATATTTCCAAAACGGCTTATACGCGCATCGATATGAAATCCGGTGAAAGAGCACCGTTCGATTTCACCCTGGTCGTTCACTTGCGCAAAAAAGGCGACACACACACCGAAGGCTATATCGAATTCAAAGGCGACGTGAATATGTTCATGCGCATGATGGTCGAAAAACCACTGCTTTCGCTCTTTAATTCCATGTCAGATAAGCTGCAGGAAGTATTCCACGATTAATTATCAATTCGGGAATTATCAATTATGAAGGCTTTATAATTCATAATTGATCATTTATTATTCCATCAATACCTGAACTTAATCTCCTGCACCCCGAATTTCCGTACGTTTCCGTTCACTTCGAAGCACAGGTTTCCCGCGTGATCCACTTCCAGTATGGAGCCGTTCAGGATCGTTCCATCGGGCGTTTCGGCGGCGATGAGCTGATCTTTCTTCCATAAGCGGTCGTGATAGGCTTCCCGGATACCATTCCCAAAGCCCTGGCGCAATTGATTCAGCAGCAGTTCCAGCTCTTCCCATAAGCCATTCGCCAGCTCGAGGGTAGCAGGAACGTTTTCCACCCATTCCGACAACGCGCAACCGGAAGGCAAGCCGTCTTCCCGGAACAGGTTGATCCCGACGCCGATAATCGCACCTGTCATGCGGCCATTCTGCCATTGCGCTTCGATGAGAATACCGGCGATTTTGCGGTCGTTTACCAGGATATCGTTCGGCCATTTGATCATCGGAACGGCTTTTATGTAGCGCGCAATTGTTGCCCGTACGGCCAGTGCCACTGAAAAATTGAGGTGCAGGTAGTCTTCAACTGACAAAAAAGCAGTTTCGACGTAAAAAGAAGCCGTAAATTGGTTTTTGGTGGCAGATGACCAGGAATTTCCGCGCTGACCGCGTCCGGCGGTTTGTTTTTCTGCCAAAATTACAGTCCCATGTGCCAATTTCCCTTCGCCAAGCAGCTTGGCAGCATAATTGTTCGTCGAGTCTACCTCGTCCAGTAAAATAAGTTTCTGTACAGGCACTGTATTTAACATTGATTAGCAATAAACACACAAACAGCGCTATGCGATAATTGCGTATGTTTGTGAACACAAATTTACGAATGTATAAATTAAAAAAGGAGACCAATTCCCAGACACTTTGCGACGCTATCGTAGAGGGAATGCAAGAAAATAAAGCAAAAGACATTGTTATCCTCGACCTCCGACACATCACTAACGCCGTAACCGATTTTTTCGTGATTTGTTCAGGGGAATCTTCGACACAGGTAGATGGTATCAGTTCTACCGTAACTCGTCATACACGTAAAGTGCTTTCAGAAAAACCGTGGCATATCGAAGGGAAAACAAACTCCGAGTGGGTTTTGCTGGATTATGTGAGCGTTGTTGCCCACATTTTCTACAAAGACGCCCGTCATTTTTACGAATTGGAAGATCTGTGGTCGGATGCCAAGCGCACCGATATCCCGGATCTGAATTAATAACGCCATCATGTCAGAGAATTCAACGAATAATAATAAACCGAAGCGCAATCCATATGCTATTTACTGGATTTACGCTGCTATCGGTGTTGCGATCATCGCTGTGCAGCTGTTCTACAGCAGCTCGTCGTCGCACAGTATTAAAAACATTCAAACCTTTTACGATCTCGCCGACTCCGGTTACGTGAACAACGTAAGTGTGGTGAACCGTTCCCGAGTAGATTTCCGCCTGACGGAAAAAGGGATCGATTTCGTAAAAAAACATCCGAAAGGCGAATACGCCCTGATGGCGAAAGCTGTGGAACCGCGTGGCGGACGAATGGCTGCGGCGAAAAACCCTGAATTTTCCGTGAACATCAACGATGCGGGTAACTTCGAAACCCAAATGGGTGAAATCAACGAGCGTTTGAAAGAAAAAGGCAAACCAACAGTTAGTACGCCGCCGGAAGAAGAAGTCAATTACTTCAGCGGCATCCTCAACTTTATCCTGCCAATCGTGATCCTGCTGGTGATCTGGATGTTCGTCATGCGACGCATGTCGGGCGGAGGCGGCGGTGCCGGTGGCCAGATCTTCAACATCGGAAAATCCCGTGCACAGGTTTACGACAAAGGCAAATCCACCAACATCACGTTCAAAGACGTTGCCGGTCTGGAAGGCGCCAAGGAAGAAATCCAGGAAATTGTGGAATTCCTCAAGAACCCGAAAAAATACACCGAGCTTGGAGCGAAAATCCCGAAAGGCGCTTTGCTTGTTGGTCCTCCGGGAACCGGTAAAACCCTCCTGGCGAAAGCCGTGGCAGGTGAAGCGAAAGTACCGTTCTTCTCGCTTTCCGGTTCTGACTTCGTGGAAATGTTCGTCGGTGTGGGAGCTTCCCGCGTTCGGGACCTTTTCCGCCAGGCGAAAGAAAAAGCACCGGCCATTATCTTCATCGATGAGATCGACGCGATTGGTCGTGCCCGTGGCAAAAACACCGGTTTCAGTTCCAACGACGAGCGTGAAAACACCCTGAACCAGCTCCTCACGGAAATGGACGGTTTCGGAACCAACTCAGGAGTAATCATCCTGGCAGCTACCAACCGCGCAGACGTTCTCGACAGCGCCCTGATGCGTGCCGGACGTTTCGACCGTCAGATCTACGTAGATATGCCGGATCTGAACGAGCGTATGGAAATCTTCCATGTGCACCTGAAGCCGCTGAAACTGGCTCCGAAGCTCGATATCGACTTCCTGGCGAAACAAACTCCGGGCTTCTCCGGCGCCGACATCGCCAACCTCTGTAACGAAGCGGCTCTGATCGCTGCCCGTAAGGAAAAGGAATTCGTAGAGAAACAGGATTTCCTCGACGCTGTTGACCGTATCATCGGCGGATTGGAGAAAAAGAACAAGATCATTACGAAGGAAGAAAAACGTGCGATCGCCTTCCACGAAGCCGGTCACGCCACCACTTCCTGGCTGCTCGAACACGCGCATCCGCTGGTGAAAGTAACCATCGTTCCGCGTGGTCGTTCCCTCGGTGCTGCCTGGTACCTGCCGGAAGAACGCCAGATCACAACGACAGAGCAAATCCTCGACGAAATGTGCTCGGCACTCGGAGGACGTGCGGCTGAACAGCTGATCTTCGGAAAAATCTCCACAGGAGCTTTGAGCGATCTCGAGAAAGTAACCAAACAGGCTTATGCCATGGTTTCCATCTACGGATTGAACGAGCGTCTCGGAAACATCTCCTTTTACGATTCACAAGGCCGTGAAATGTTCACCAAGCCGTATTCGGAAGAAACTGCCCGCATCATCGATGAGGAAGTGAGCAAGATGATCCAGGAGCAATACCTGCGCGCTTTACAAATCCTTTCCGACAACAAAGACAAACTGACAGCCCTTGCAGACAAATTGCTGGAGCAGGAAGTGATCTTCAAGGAAGACCTCGAAGAAATCTTCGGAAAGCGTGCCTGGGGCAGCGACGACCTGATTGCTGATCCAAAAGAGCCTACTTCTGTTGAGCCGGATCCGACTACACTGGAAACACCGCTGACCAGCGTTGACCAGGGGAAAGATGCTGAGCAGAAAGAAGAGGAAAAAGAACGCGATAACTTCGACGAAAATCCAAAGCCTGCAGAAAGCGGCGAATAGTCGAATCACATACTTTTCAATGAAGGGAGCAGCGTTAGTTGTTCCCTTTTTTTTTCACCACAAAGGAGCAAAGACTTTTTTCCTTGCTGTGTTTGTTAAGCAAGCAAAGGTGATTCGGGTAAAACTAAAATAGGGAAGCAAAGGAACCACTGAGCACCTTTGCTGCCTTAAGCATTATGGCTAAAATATCCCTTTGCTCCTTTGTGGTGAACACATTAGAAATAAAAAAGGCGATCCCTAAGAACCGCCCTTGTATGTTATCTGAAATCGGATTAATCGATGATGGTAATCGATTCGATGCGATCACCCTGACGGATATCATCCACGATATCGACACCTTCCGTTACTTTTCCAAAGCATGTGTGGTTGCGATCGAGGTGCGCAGTGTTGTTGCGGCTGTGGCAAATGAAGAACTGTGAGCCGCCTGTGTTGCGACCGGCGTGTGCCATCGACAGAACGCCACGCTCGTGGTGCTGGTTTCCGCCTGTGAGCTCGCAGTCGATTTTATAGCCCGGACCACCGGTTCCCGGCATTCCTGTTGCGCCTTCGCGTGTGTTCGGGCAACCGCCCTGGATCACGAAATCAGGCAGAACGCGGTGAAACGTCAATCCGTCGTAAAATCCTTCTTTGGCCAGCTTCACGAAATTTGCTACCGTGTTCGGAGCATCTGCATCGTAAAACGTCACCTTCATATCGCCTTTTGCTGTCTTGATTATTGCTTCCATGTTTACAATTTTGCGTGCAAAGTTACCACAAATTTTGGCGTTCTCCCCGGTAAAAGATGTGTACTTTTGCGTGCATGAGCAAGCACATTATCGAACGGTCTCAGCTGCGCCAGTTTTCGCACTTTTCCACCACTTTTGGCAACGACCAGCTTCCTTTTTCGGATTTTCTGCAAACCCCGTTTCGATCGGTTGACGATCTGAAGCAACAGGCGGCATTGAAAAGCAAAAGCTACGCTGTGGCATCGCGTGAACGTTTGGTGAAAGTAGTGCGCTCGCAGCTCGGAGAACAGCTTTCCCAAGCGCAGCTTGCCAACCTGGATTTGCTCGAACAGAAAACGACGTTTACCATCACAACCGGCCACCAGCTCACCTTGTTCGGCGGACCGTTTTTCATGCTCTATAAAGTATTGCACGTCGTGAAGCTGGCCGAAGCTTTCAATGCCTCGCAAAGCGACTACAAAGCTGTTCCGCTTTTCTGGATGGCCAGCGAAGACCACGATGTGGATGAAATCCGCTCGGCGAACCTGTTTGGTAAAACGCTTACGTGGCCAACCGAACAACGCGGTGCTGTTGGTCGTTTCCACCTGGAAGATTACGCAGGTGTACTGGAAGAGCTGAAGGCGTATTTCGCTTCGCATGAGCAAGCTGAGATCCTGGCGCTGCTGGAACAATTGCCGGAAACCGATTACGCAACCTGGTACCAGCAATTCGTGAGCCGTTTGTTCAGCAAATGGGGCGTTTTGGCCCTGCAGCCGGATACGCCCGAGCTGAAACAAATGTTCGTTCCTGTTTTGCAGCAGGAATTGCGCGAACAATCGTCTTTTCCAGCCGTTGAAGAAATGAACCGCAAGCTTGTTCAGCAGGAACTGAAACCACAGGCCCAGGCACGCGCGTGCAACCTGTTTTACCTCGACAACGAAGGACGCCATCGCATTGATCCGTCCGTAAACGGTTTCACGATCGACGGAACGGCCTATGAAAAAGAAAGCCTGCTTCAACTGGCAGCAGATCATCCAGAGCGTTTTTCCCCGAATGTAATTCTGCGCCCTGTATACCAGGAAACGATTCTGCCGAACCTTGCCTACATTGGCGGTGGCGGTGAAATGGCCTACTGGATCCAGCTGAAAGGCGTTTTCGAAGCCTTCAGCGTTCCATTTCCGTTGCTGCAGCAGCGCAATTCGCTCATGGTTGTCGATGCAGGAACGCAAAAACGTATCGAAAAACTGGGCTGGACAACCACGCGTTTCCTCGAGCCAAAGGAACAGCTGCGCAGTGAATTCCTCCAGGAACACGATGAGGGTCAGCTCGACATGACCCGCGTGCAGGAGCATTTTCAATCGCTTCGCCTCGAAATGATCGCCAAGGCCAAATCCATCGACGTCAGCCTCGAATCCTTCGCCGAAGCAGAAACCGTACGCTTATCCAAACAGCTCGAATCCTTCGAGCAACGCCTGCTGAAACAAATCAAACAGCAACACGAGCAATCCCTGAAAGCCATCGACGCCGTTTCCGAGCGCTTATTCCCCAACGGCGAATTGCAGGAGCGCTACTTCCACTGGCTCCACTTCGCTCCAACAGGTGATTACCAAGCTTTGCTGGAACAGGTGTATGAAGCGATCGATCCGTTTGAAGGCGGTTTGGTTGTGGTGGAAGGGAACTAATTGAATTTCATTACAAAAAAGTGAAATCACCACAATAGACCGTAAATTATTTACGTTGTTACTATTCTACCTTTGTAGTGTAAAGGTTAACAACTATTCAAAGGGTGTTGAAAATATTTCATGAAAAATGTTTAGAAACACACATTGAGCCATTTACCTTTGCAGCGGTGTAACATTTTAGTCTGACCATTATTGTAATTATATCCTAAAGCTCACTGTTTAATTTTTTATGAAACCACCTCTTATCGTTCTGCTGTTCCTGGGATTTTTTACTTCAGCGAATGCGCAATACTTCAACATTTTTCCGGAGATACATGATTCTGTCGGGGTTGATCAATATCATTATAAGGCCAGCGGTTTTGAAGAATTTAATGATTCGTTGATCCTGCATGTTGAGTTAATCGAGAACATCACCGATGATTCAATCGTTTCTCACCTGAACCGGTCTTATGATCTCACCGATCCGGGATCAGACAGAACCGGACTTACGTATAGTGAAGAAGACAATACGTTTGAAATCGACCTGGGAAATTTCCCCTCGAGCCAGTATTTTCTGCATATCTGGGTCACCATCAACGGCGCAGTATTTAATGACACGTATCACCAGGAATAATCATCTTATGAGATCATTTTTGAAAAATAAGGCTCTTTTGCCTTTCATGCTGTGTTTTGCTGGCAGCAGTTACGCTCAGGTTTTTATTCCGTCTCTTATAGCTACGCCAAACCAGCTGACGTGTTTCTCAGGCTCAAGAGGAGTAAGCTACAGTGCTTCAGTTATACCACCAGTCGGCTATGTGTACGGAACGGATTATACCTATACACTTGCATCAACAGATTTTAAGCTGCGATTAGCGTCTGCAAGCTCGACGAGTACTCCGATTGCAACGAATACCGGCGGTACTGTGATATCCGGTACGATCAACGGTTCATTCGATCTGGTTGCTCTCAGTCAGCCACCTGAAGTGTATACGATATATGCTAAAATAACGATTAACAACATCAAGGATAAGAAATCCCAGGTGGTGAATACGACAACTACTTTCGTTATTGGGTACGACATTAACTGGCTCAACATGATCGATATGCAGGCATTGCCCAATGCGATTTCCTGCAGACGTGCCACCACTTCTTCCGGTGTAACTTATGCCCGGGCTTTCTCTTCGAATAAATTGGCTCCAAGTACTTCAGGCTGGATCATGACTGCGGCTCAATTCGGAGGAACTACCGGGAGTGTGTTTTTCGTTGTGGGAGATGTAACTTCGACACTTACAGACCCCACTACAGCCGCTAATTACGTTGAATACCGAAAAACGGGGACTTCTTCCGGTCAGGTGATTGTCAGAACGGGTGGCGTAAGTACCATCCTGACGGGAGTGAATCACCTGACTCAGATCATGCTGAAGCGATCCGGGTCTAACATTCAGCTGTATCTTCCGGGAGCTGCATCGCCGATTGCAAGTGCGCCAACAATCTCCTACACTTCGACAAATAAACTGAATGTCAGTGTTTTTGCACAGAATCTGAACGATGGTGCCCGCGATATACAAACCAGCTTCGATTGTGTTTTCGACAATCAGTTTTTCCATCTAAAGGAAGATGTAGAACAATCTTTAGCTTATTTACAGCTGGCTGCGGGCTACCTGCGCATCAAATACGATGAAGATTATTTCGATGCTAACGGCACATTGAATTATACGGTCCGGTGCCTGAATGACGATACAACACCAACCACGGTTACCGTTAATAAGCCGGTCCATACGAACTGGATCGAGATTCCTATAGGAACAGGCGGGATTGTGTTGACCAGCGGAAAAATCTACCTGCTGGAAGTCAAAGACAGCAAGAACCGTAAAATGTACCTGAAATTCAAAACCTCTTAATTATGAATCTGCGTCGTTTTTTGACCATTACAGCAGCGATTGTTGCCGGTGGTTTGCTGGTGCTTCTGATTCAGTTTTTCTTTCAGGGAGACGAAACGCGGTATGTGAGTATGTCACGTGTATTTGACGAAGCTGAGATCAGTAAAAAGTACCGCGATGAGCTCAAGCAGATCGAGCTGCAAAGCAATGCACAGCTGGCCGAAATGGAGAACGAGATCCGTGAGCTGAAAAAAGCGGGAACGGATGCCGAAGCCGTTCGCAAAATGGAAGAACAGCTGTTAGCCGAACGCGATCGTCTTTCCGAAGAATACCAGCGCAAGTCGGATGCATTCGACAAAATTATCTGGGATAATATCAACCGGAAAGTAGCAGAGTTCGGCAAGGAAAACGGCTACGACTATATTTTCGGCGCCAAAGGCGATGGCTCGATCATGTATGCTGTTGAGGCAAAAGACGTGAGTTCAGAACTGATCGAATACCTCAACCGATGAAATACCTGATTCTTTTAGTGGTTATTGCGGGTTACGCATTCACTTCGGATGAAGGTCCGGAAAAGCATTACCGTGCTTTTCAGCAATGGTATTCGGCTCATCATGAAGAGCTGGTGCTGAAACACGAGCAAAACGGCTTGTTGTTCGAATTGCGCTACCTGCCCAATGAAGTGACCATCTGCCAGGAGCTGCTGCAGGCAACGAGCGTTTCCAAAAAGCAGATTAAAGCGCTTTACACGACGTATGACAACTATGATGAGTACAGCTTCAAAATGCTCGCTCCGGGAGTGAAAGACCTGCTTATTGAGACTTCCGAAGATAAAGCAGAAATTACCGAAAAACAGTTTTACCTGATTGAATCCATTCAACAGGATTTCCTGCTGATCCGCGATGGCGATACGTTGCACCCCGTGCGCTGCCACTATGAAAATAATTACGGAACAGCTCCTTTTATTCAATTACATCTGGCATTCAACAAACCAACAGGCAAAGTGAAAAGCCAGCAACTGCGATATAACGATCAACTGTTCGGCACGGCGCCGGTTCAATTCGATCTGACCCCCATAACAAAACTCCAGATACCTAAAATCAAGTAAGATGTTACAAGCAATCAGAAACAGTCATTTTACCAAAATCATTTCCCTGCTGCTGGTTTTCCAGATGCTCGTTCCGACGCTGGATTTCAGCCCGGTTTATGCCGGAGATGGTGGTCCGACACAGCCGGAAGTACATTCCTTCGAGCCGGTAGGAACCGACCAGATGGTGGATTTGTTTACGGGTGATTTTACCTACAACATTCCGTTGTTCAATCTGCCGGGACCAGATGGCGGCTACCCGATTAACCTGGCTTACCACTCCGGTGTGCAGATGGAACAGGAAGCCAGCTGGGTTGGCCTGGGCTGGAACATCAACATGGGAACGATCAACCGTCAGATCCGCAACCTGCCGGATGATTTTGGGGGTGAAGGCGAGAAGAACATCACGATCAAGACAGATATGAAGCCGAGCTGGACGGTGGGAGCTGGCTATTCAACAGCAACTGAGCTTGCAGGGTTTAACATAGACTTTGGAAGCAGTGCGTCTCTGGGAGGAGTTTTCAATAGAGGTATAAGTCTTTACTACAATAACTATCGTGGTATAGGTTATTCAGCTGACTTAGGGTTATCTCTCAGAGCAGCAGGAACTAGTACCAAACTGGCTGATGATGGAAAGGAGTTACATTCAGGTATTTCAGGAGACCTCGGTTTCAATATTAAATTAGATTCACAAGAAGGTATCAGTGCCGATGCTGCAGCTAATGGCAGTGGTTTTAATTCAAAAGTGAGTGGGAATTTTACAGCCTCAACAGGTTTTAATAGCAGAACGGGTTGGAAACAATCAGTAAATATCCAATTACAAGCAGGCACTTCAAACAGAAATATTGGTGTAGGAGCACCATTAAGTTTTGCAAATCCTGTTGTTGGTATGCAAGTTCCGAATGCTATGCGTGGAGGTGGTGGAACCTTTTCCCTGGGAAGCGGGATTAACGTACCTGCGTTGTATAGAAAAAAATCGGCCAATATATTCTTCAGTACTTCCCGTCTCAAAAATAAAAATCGTGATGTGGAGTATCAGGGACTAGGATATATGTATTACCAAATATCCCAAGACATTGCTGGTAACGATAACGATTTAAGGGTTAAGGATGTGTCGCGTGAAAACGATGGCCCGGTACATAAAAGTACCCGTCGTCTGGCAATACCTACTCTTTCCTATGACATTTATTCAGTAACCGGGCAGGGGATTGGCCATATGTTCCGACCGGTACGTGCTGATATTGGTACTGTGGTAGCACCGCAAGTCCATTCCGAATACCATAGTGGAAACCTTGGCATTGAAAAAGCAGAAGTTAGTGCGGGACCACGAATAGGTGTTGATGTAGGCTATAATTACAGTGGTAACAAAACAGATCTCTGGCCGAATCCAAATGCGGCATATCATGATTTTGTTGATCACGACGCTTCACTGATCCGTTCGGTGTATTTCAAAAATTACGGCGAGCTGTCGGAAGATGACCTGGTGGGCAATTACGGAGCTTCCGTTGCTTCCAACAAGCCGGTTGCATACGGACTGAAAAACAACGACAATTTTTACGATATCACCAATATCGACCAGAATACCAATGGTGCTACAATACAAATTGAAACCACCCGTACTTCACGCCGCAAGCGTGCTGCAGGTACGGAGCCGTTTACCAACAGTATGATTCTGAACGATGGTCAGGCTGTCATTCGGGAATTTGATATTTCCTACTATGATGCGGTGGGGACTTATTACAACAAAAACGATATTTCAAGAAAAAGCTATAATACTCGTCGTGATCAGTTATCCAAAACACAGGTGGGTGGTTACATTGCTACGAATGAAAGCGGAATGCGCTACGTGTATGCGCTTCCGGCGCAGAATAACAAGGAACGTGACGTCGTGTTTTCCGTAGCGGAAAATGCAGGCATGGTCAATAGCTCTAAAATTGAGCCTGTTCCTCAGGATGGCGGCAATGTTGATTACAAGAAACCCGGAACCGATAAATACTACAACTCTGTTGAGAAAAAGGGGTATTCGCATTCGTATATGCTGACGTCCATTCTCGGTACCGATTATGTGGACAATGATGGAATTGCCGGCCCTTCTGACGGGGATTTAGGCTATTGGGTGCGTTTTGATTATGTAAAGGCACATGATAACTATAAGTGGCGTGCTCCGTATTCCGGCGCACTTTACGACAAAGGCTATGCAACGGCTTCTTCGGATGGAAAAGCACGATACAGCTACGGTGAGAAAGAAATCTGGTATGTAGCAACCGTTGAAACCAAAACACACGTAGCCGAATTCATTGTATCTCCCCGCCAGGATTGCAAGCAGGTTACCAATGAGCTGGATGGTGGTCCGGGGAGTGGTTCGTATTACAAGCTCGACAAGATCAACGTCTACGTAAAGAGCGAACGTTATCCGGGGGGCGCGTTTGAAACCAATGCCAAGCCAGTTCAGACCTGTCATTTTACCTACAATTATACCCTGTGTAAAAAAACACCGGATAACAACGGAACGGACGGTAAGCTTACATTGACGAAAGTGCATTTTACGTATCGCAACAACGCTTCCGGTTCTACACG
The DNA here is from genome assembly GCA_946482515.1 of uncultured Flavobacteriales bacterium. Next base: position 79,290 of record CAMLRS010000013.1, read on the forward strand.
ACCTTATACCTTCGAATACAATACACAAATCGGAGGTTCGGAAGCTGAATACGCTTACAATGCGCAGGATCGCTGGGGCAATTACCAGCCGGGGGGTTCGGCCAATATCGATTATCCGTATATCAATCCGTATACATCGAAAGCCACTATGGACGAACGTGCGGGCTTGTGGAACCTGAAAGCTGTGAACCTGCCTTCAGGAGGTCGTTATGAAGTCGACTACGAATCCGACAGTTATGCCTATGTGCAGAACGAAGTTGCGATGCAAATGTTCCCGATCGTAAGCCTGGACCCACACAATGGAACAGGTAATCCAACAGGCACGATCGATCACGAAGAAGATGCTGCGGGAAGTAAGCGCAGGGTGTATTTCCAGCTGGAGCAGCCCGTTTCGAATACCCTGAGCTCAGGTGAGCAGCAAAAAATAATGGACAAATACATTCGCGCGGGCGAGTACCTGTATTTCAAAGTCAAGATCAACCTCACAAAATCCAACGATTCGAAAGAATACGTAGCAGGTTATGCACGTGTACAGGCTGTGAATGTGGACCAATCCAGTCTTGTGGGCAGTAATTACACCTGGGGATATGTCGAGCTCGATTACATCAAGGTCGATGGCGAGAATACCCATTTCCATCCGTTCACGGAAGCAGGATCGCGTCATATCCGTTACAACCAACCGGAAGTGCTCTACGACAATGCCCCAAATGCGGACCTTGATCAACTCTCGGTTTCGCAGGCTAAGGCAGTTGGCTGGAGCCTGATCTCCAACGCACAGGATATGGTAAATCTTTTTAAGAGCTTTACAAAGGAACTCTACGGTAACGGCAATGACCGTCTTTCGGATATCGATCTCAGTAAATCCTACCTGCGCCTGCGCACACCGGATAAAATCAAATATGGGGGCGGTCACCGCGTGAAAGAGATCCGCATCATCGACAACTGGGCGTCTTCGTTCCTTACCAGTGGGGAAGCATCATCTACTTACGGTACGCGCTACGAATACGACATGAAGGAAAATGGTCAGACCATCAGCTCAGGCGTTGCAGCTTACGAGCCCATGGTGGGTGGCGATGAAATTCCACTCCGCAACCCGGTAAAAGGCTGGGAAGACAAGAATGTGGCTACGAAGACGATGGCGCAGACGTATACCGAGGAACCGGGTAACGAATCCTTGTTCCCGGGGCCAACAGTGGGTTATCGCCAGGTGAAAGTGATGTCGCTGAATACAGCTGAAAAGAAAGACAATCTTGCGTCGAATATCGAACACTACGGAGGAGTCACCATACACGAATTCTACACGGCGAAAGATTATCCTGTCATTACAGACAATACAGAACTGGAAACGGATAAAACCTTCCGGAAATCCCGTTTGTTGATCCCGGCGCTGATCGTGAACATCGATCGTCTGCGTATGGCTGCCACACAAGGGTATTATATCGAGCTGAACGATATGCACGGCAAGCCGAAAGGCGCTAAAGAGATTGGCTTCAATGAGCAGGGCGTGGAGCAGGAGCTGTCTTCCGTGAGATACGAGTACTTCGATGAAGAGCGCCTGACCACGAACCGTGCGGGAGAAACCTTCATTACCCGCAGCCTGAAAAACGACGTGCGCGTGCTGTATGCCGATATCGATCCTGCGGATCATGAGCAGAGTGATATCCGTCTGGCAACATTGGGAACCGAAGTGGAATTCATTCCGGAAACACGTTACCACCAGTCGCGCAATATTTCGGCCGGATTGGGACTGAATCTCGAAATGTTTACGTTCGTGCCGATAGCGTATCCAGTTCCTTCTTTTAGCTGGCAGGAAGAAAAAACCGGAACGGTGGTGACCAATAAGATCGTGAGCAAAGCCGGTATCGTGAAGAAAGTAACGGCGATGCAGCGTGGCTCGGTTGCTGAAACGGAGAACCTGGTATTCGACGACCTGACCGGTATGCCGTTGCTGAGTACACTGACGAATGACTACGGTGATAAGATCTACAACTATTCAATCCTTGCCCGCGAGCAATATGAAGGTGCCGGTGCAGCTTATGAGAACATCGGGAAATACATGGTGGGACAGGCTGTTGGCTCAATTGCTACTGCTGGTTTGCAGGAAGTTGATCTGACGAACTCCGGTGAAATTGCCAACCTGGTGCGCGGCGACGTATTGCTGGCCACTCCGGTTACAACCAGTGCCGGTGTGGAAACGGGGATCGATGGTACGCGCGACAAGCAGATCTGTCATTTCCACATCCAAAATCAGTCGAACGGTAACCCCATCGTGGAAACCGATGGCTTGCAGGGCTGGTACCGCTTTACGGTGATCCGTTCCGGACGACGCAATCTGCTCACTGCTCCGATCTCTTCCATTACGGCACTTGCCGATCCGACGATTAATCGTCACATCGTTCCATGTGAAGATCGCGGCGAATGGGAGCAGAGCTTCGAATTTTTGACCATCGATAATGTTTTAGCTATTAATGCGGTTGAACTGGGGCATCACTGGTACAAATCCACCCGCCAGATTCAGGGGGCACCGACTGATTGGTACGACAACGCTTATTTCTCCAGAGGATTTGGTGGAACGTATGCGCCGATCCGTTCCTATGCTTACCCGGAAAACCGCAGTGGTAGTCTCACAGATGTGAATCTGAAAACAGACGGTGTGATGAATGCTGTGCAGCTCTTTAACTGGAACAACCTGAGCAGTGACGGAATGGGCGATGAGTGTAAATACAAATGGATCGAAACAGACCGCATTACCATGAAAAATCCGTCAAGCGCAACCATCGAATCGCGGAATATTCTGAACACATTTATGGCCAGTATTTACGGCCGCAGCGGTACCGAGCCTGTTGGCGTGGCAGCAAACGCCCGCAACACCGAGATTGGTACGGAGAATTTTGAGGAATACACTGCGGGTTCGCTCGATGTTACCCAGAACGCGACCAATAACCTGAATTTCTACACGACAATTTCCAGTCCGTCTACACCGCGTTATGTTGAAGATCATTTCGATGTTGAAAAAACAGTAACACCGGGTGCCGGTGTAGTGAAAGTAGCGCCGTCTGTTTTTAGCAACTATACCAAATTCGTTCTGCGGGTGCATTTTGACAGCTATAAGAACGTTAGCGGTCCGGATGATCCTGCTGTAGAAGTAATGGTGGAAATTTCGCAACCAACAACCAATGTAGGCGGATATACGCAGATTACACTTCCTGCCGGAATCAATGTGCCTCATTATAACAGCCGCAGATGGCGAGGCGAGCTCTATGCCCGCAAAACACTTCCGAACTACCCTCCAACAGCGAATACAGGTGTGAGCATTGTGAGTAATCGCGCACATACGGGGAACCAATGCCTTCAAACGACAAGCGCTTCCCCGGTTAAGTTCATGCAAGGTCGTCTGACTCTGCAGGCAGGAAAAGAATACCAATTCTCGGGTTGGTTCAGCCTGCTGGATGTGCCGTCCATGCTCAAAAACAACGACAAGATCTTTGATGGTCCGTTCGTGGTGGAATTCCTGGATGCAACCGGAGGATCGGTTGGAAGTCAATCGTTCGACGAAGCCGATATCCTGCAGGGAACCTTTATCGACGACTGGCAGAAATTCACGCTGAACTTTACGGTACCTGCTGGCGCAGTGTATGTAAGCATTACGATCCCGCAGATGAAGCAGTACTACGCCGCCAGTATGTCTCAAAATGTACGTCATGCCCTTTACGACGATCTCCGCATTCAACCGCGTGATGCCGCAATGGATACCTATGTGTACAACAAGAGCAACCAGCGCCTGGAAGCACAGCTCGATGCGAATAACTACGCCACGTTCTACTATTACGATGATGAAGGCAACCTCTTCCTGGTGAAACGCGAAACCGAGAAAGGAATCATCACCGTCCAGGAATCACGCAGCTTCATGCAAAAAAACTGATCGATGAAAAGTTTGCTCGTTATACTTAGCTGTTGCAGCTGTTTGCTGGCCGGTGCGCAGGATCTTGCGCAGGAAATGGCCGCTATGTACACCCGACTGGATGGTTTGAAAGAATACCGCCTGGTCGTGGATTACGCGGCCGGCGATACATCCGATCTGTTTGAGCAGGGAGAAGCCAGTGTGCTGGTTACGCCGAAAGGCTATCTGTACAATACCGATTTCGCGGAAATGGTTATCAATGCAAAGCATACCATTCTGATCAACGAAGCGGAGCGAACAATGGTTTATTCCGATAACCAGAAATCGAAGCAGAAAACGAACATGAACGAGCTGCTGCTGGAAGGGATTGATACACTGGTGGGAAAAGCCGACTCGGTGTATTTTACCCTCAACGGAAGCGAACGCGTGTACCATCTGCGGTTCAGCAACAGTTACTTCGATGTGGTCGAGCTGACTTTTACAGGCAGTTACCTTTCCAAAGCCGTGTACTTTTACAATGCTGCTGTGGCTGAAACGGCGGGGATGACGGCTGTTTGCAACATGAAAGTGGAAGAACAGCCGGTGTATGATGCCCGGATGCTGGAAAGCCAGTTTTATTTCACCGGTGCCCGGGAAAAAGCCGTTCCAACAGACACTTTTACAGGCTATGTCCTGATTTACAATACCTCTTTTGAAGAATCCTATACCGAATAATCCTATGATCAAGTATTGCCTTTTCCTTTTGTTGCTTTTCCCGGTAGTATCCCGGGCGCAGGAACTGATTACCAGTGCGTACTATCCGTTTGCAGCCCTTGCTGTGAATAGCGAAATGACATTGGCCGACCCTATGGCTTTAGACCAGTCACCGGGAACGGATTACAAAGTCGAGCGCCGGTTCCGGATGGAGCTGGTCTATAACCGGAATAACCACACGGACCGTGTTATAGCGACCAAGTGGAAGCTGACCGTGACGGTACAGAACACCGTGAGTCTGCAATCCGAAAGCCTGGTGCTGGAATTTACGCCGTCGGGTGACGCGATCTATACAGCCTGGGCCGATTTTACCGGAAATGTGACCAGTATGAACTGGAAAGTAACGTCCATTACCGTTCAAGGGTATGGTGGGGGAACCCCTACATTATCGGATCTCCCATTGCAGGATATCCATATGGAAGCCATGGTGTTCAACGATCGCCTGGTGAACCTGAGCACAACGGCTTCCAAGCTTTCCCTCAACAGCAATATACTGAGCTGGGATTATGTGCCCGGTGCCGTTGAATACGACGTGGAATGGGTGTTTATTGGCGAGGACGATGATTTTACATACAATTCCGGTGCACCACAAGCTCCTTTCGATTTCAAAGAGCCGGTTCGCATCACGACTTTCCGTCACCACCACGAGCTGGACCTCATCTACCCGAAGGGAGATCTGTATTTCCGGGTACGTCCGAAAGGCTACCAGTTCCGTACAGGAAACAAAGAAGTGTATTACAACGGCAACTGGTCGTATGCGAAAAAGTCGGGTAGCGGGAACATGACGCTGGCCATTACGAGCGACTTCGAAGAGCTGAAAAACTGGAGCTACACTGTGGCTTATGCCGAGAACGGCATGTCGATGAGCCAGATCACCTATTACGACGGCTCGTTGCGTGCCCGTCAGCAATTGACCCGTATGAAAAGCACCGGGCAGGTTGTGGCCGCCGGAAGCTTGTACGATTACGAAGGCCGGCAAACCGTTCAGGTGATCCCTACGCCGGTTAACGCGAACAGCATCAGCTATTACAGTCACCTGCACAAGGATGCCGGTGGCGGCGATTTCGACAAGTCGGATTTTGACCTCGGAACCACAACACCCATGGGGACAGGAGCCGGTGCCGGACGCTATTATAGCAGCTCCAACGACCTGACGAGCGACCCGTTCCGCGACCGCATTCCGGATGCTGAAGGCTATCCGTACGTGCAGACCGAATTTACCAACGACAATACCGGTCGTCTGAAACGCTCTTCCGGAGTAGGGTATGCCCATCGTTTGGGCGGCGGACACGAGACCATGTATTTTTACGTCAAGCCTACCGAGCGTGATTTGCGCGAGTTGTTCGGGAAAAATGTCGGGGATGTCAGTCATTACGACAAACAAGTAGTGGTAGACCCGAACGGGCAGGCTTCCGTTACCTACACAGACCAATTCGGGCGCGTGATCGCCTCCGGTCTGATGGGGGCTGCGCCATCGAGCCTGATGCCGCTGGATAACAACCCGGGCGGTACACCGGTATCTACGACCGCCGATCTGATGTCGATGAACCAGATCATCAATACCAATGGCAGCCTCGAGAGTGTAACGGATTACCATCATTTGAACATGGGGACTAATTCCGTCACGCTGAAATACGATATGCTGTCGGGCGGGATCAACAGTGCAGAAGCGATTTTCGGAACCGAAGGCTGTGCTTCCTGCTTCTACGAGCTGGAGCTGAAGGTTTATGATCCGAATGGCAACCTCGTGAACATCAACTATACCTCGCAGACACTGGGTGGTTCGCCAATGAGCTACATTTATGAAAAGTACTCAGGCAGCTCGTTGAATTGCAACAATCCGAGTTTTGATCCGACGCTTACGCCGATCAACCACAGTGTTTCGCTGACCCAAAGCGGCGTTTACCGCATTGTGAAGATCCTGCGCGTGGACCAGGCTGCCGTAGCGGCGTGGATGGCAACAAACGGGACGACCTTGCCAGGTGCTCCTGACCTGGAGCTGATCACGAATGAGTACCTGTCGAATATCATCACATCAGGCTGCGGCTTCGATTGCGATGCCTACTTCGAGCAGGAATGCCGTGAAGACTTGGGCTACCCGATCACTGGGGTACTTTCTACCGCTGCTCGTGATTCTGTGGATGCGTGTATCGAATCCAAGTGTATTGCCAGCATGGACGAAATTACCAATACCGAAGTGCCGGAGGCCGACGAATGCAATATGATCCGCGGCATGTTCGAGCAGGACCTGTCGCCGGGCGGCTGGGTATTTGAAGAAGACCTGGCATGGCGTGCAACAACCTCCAACTGGGATATGGATTACCCAACGGGCGGAACACCATTTAATCCTTCTTCCTGGGAAGACCTGATCAACAACTGGCAGCCGGAATGGTCGGAAACGCTATTCCTGGCAGGCAAACACCCGGAGAATTGCCATCACGAGAAATGCGTTGATCTGGCAGCAATCAAGGAGTATATCCAGGAGCTGCACGGTGTGACCACGATGACTGCAGCCGAATCGGGCCTGTACCTAAACACTGGCGCGAATCGGGATTTCTGGGGCTCCAACGACCCGCTCAGCTCCGATCCGCTTTATTCCACGGCGTTTGCTACCTGGCTCAATACGATCAACAGCAACTACAACGGCTCGGGCGATAATATTTTCGAGGCCGTTAATGACCTGATCGCAGCCAATCCAGGCCTTGTAGCCGGCGCACCTGTGTTGAACGACCGTAAATGGGAGCTCATGCGCAGTCTCTACCTGGGCGCGCGCGAGCAATTCATCGAAGACAATTACAATTACAGCTGCAACCCGCCATACTATCCGCATCCATCTGCGCATTTCGTAAACCCGGCTGAAGCGCTCGATCCGTACGGCGAATCCTTCCCGGCGGAAAACTGCGGCGACATTTGCGCCAACAACGTGAGCTACTGGATGAACCGCATCGAAGAGGAATGCCCTTCGCTCGATTCCGTGGAATTGCTCAACATACAGGGGCATTTGCAGAATTACTGCATTACCGATTGCGACGGACTGGCAAATGTAGCCGGAGCGATTCAGATCAGCGATTTGTCGTCCAATGCCGACCTGCTGGCGGTAGATGATATCCTGGATCATTACTGCGACTTCAACCTGATCAGCCTGGCACAGGACGATACCTGTGATGTACGTGATACCGTTGTCTTGAACAACGTGAATGTTACCTCGCTCGAATTCGATAAAAATATACAGATGCTCTGGAGCGTTGCTGAACCGGATGCCAGCTACCTGACATTTATCACGCAGCCAGCCATAACAGGCATTTCAGGCTATGCATCTAAATTCCCGCTGGCACACTGGCAAAGCGGCATGCAGATCAAACTTACGAATCTGGGCACTTCTACGAATACCGTTTACGACATTTCGGATATTGCCAGCATCGCTTCACTGGGAACCACGATCTCTGGTTACCTGATCGACGTTCATGTAAGAGTGACGCTGCTCGATGGCAGCGAACACCTGCATACCATCGACCAGTTCAGCTTGTCGGAAGATCACCTCACAGGCTGGTCCGTTTTCGATATCGACAGCATTGCCGGTAAAGTAACGGTGGAATACACCATTTGCGCCGACACGACCTCGCCGCTCGATACCGACTTTTCACTCGAGAACTGGATCGAAGATTGCGTGGACGATATCGAAGAAGAAGCCACCACGCTGGCCGAAGTGCTCTATGCCGAATTGCTGGAAAACTTCCTGAACGATGCAGCTTACAGCTTCTCGGCCAATTGCTTCGGAGATGGCCTGAGCGAGCAGTTCTCTATTTCGTATTCCAAGTGCGAATACGCCTTCACGCTGTATTATTACGATCAGGCAGGCAACCTCGTGCAGACCGTTCCGCCACAGGGCGTGCATATTGTGCCGGCCGCAGGCTTCAATGCCTCCGGTGTTTGGAATGGCACAACGCAGCCGGCTCACCTGATGACGAGCAACTACCTGTTCAACGCCTTCAACCAGCCGCGCGAGATGAAAACGCCGGACGGGGGCAACACACGTTTTGCCTACAACCGCAACCAGCAGCTGCGCGCTTCGCAGAACGCGCAGCAGCAGTATGAGGAGACCCAGCCGTCCCCAGTTTATAAATGCAATTACCTCAAGTACGACGCGCTCGGTCGCGTAGTTGAAGCTGGACTTGTTGCGACAGCATGGTCGAATGTTTCACCGGATATACCTACCTGGCCGGTAGCTGGCCTTGGTGCTCCTTTCGAGCCTGGAACGTATCCTCTGAGTGAAGTCACACGCACATCCTACCACAAGCAAAACCTGTCACTTGACGTGGCATTGGGCTGGAGCCCGAAAGAGCTCAACAACCGTGTTGCGTCGGTGGCGTTTTACGATCAAATGACCACGCCAGCACCGGTGACTTACACCAATGCCATTTTCTACGATTACGACATCCAGGGCAATGTGAAGCGTTTGCTCACTGATCTGAACGGAACGCTGGGCACGCAGCGCTACAAAACCGTCGATTACGAATACGATCTCTATTCCGGTAAGGTCAACCGCGTGGTGTACCAGAAAGAAAAAGAAGACCAGTTCATCCACCGCTATGTTTACGACGACGACAACCGTCTCACCGGTGTGGAAACCTCGCGCGATGGCATTCAGTGGGACAATGATGCTTCCTACTATTACTACCTGCACGGTCCGCTGGCACGTACGGAGCTGGGCGAAGACAAGGTACAGGGAACGGATTACGCCTATACGGTCCATGGCTGGCTGAAAGGAGTGAACAGCAATACGCTGACGGCACGCAGGGATATGGGCCACGACGGTTCTGCGCAAAACCTCGGCAATAAATGGACAGCCCAGGATGCGATGGGTTTCAGTTTGACCTATTACAACAACGGTTCGACTGAACAAGATTACAAACCCATCGTAACACCAACGGCAGATGCCAACTGGCTGGCGGCAAATGAAAGTGTTATCCTGAGCTCCGGCGACGGAAGACTGTTCAACGGTAATATCCGCATGATGGTGACCGCCATCTTGAAAACCGACAACACACAGCTGGGAGTGGTGGCACGCCAGTACCGCTACGACCAGTTTCAGCGTCTGAAGGAGGCGAAGACGTGGAGTGCTACCAACTTGTTGGCCAATAACAGTTGGACCGGAGCTGCTCCTTCAGCTTCCAATGCTCATCTTTCGCAATACAGCTATGATCTGAACGGAAACATTACGGCGTTGATGCGAAGAGGACAATCGGGAGGTATGGACAATCTGACGTATACGTATTACAATGCTTTGAGCGGTCTCCCGAACCAGAACAACAAGCTGGAAAAAGTGACAGATACCTATCCATCCATCAATTATTCAGATGACCTGGAGACGCAGAATCCGAACAATTACCTCTACGATGCCGCCGGGCGTTTAACAGCCGATGCCTCAGAAGGCATCACCATTACCTGGACGGCGCAGAACAAAGTAAAAAAGATCGACAAAGCAACAGGAGCCGATGTAGAGTTCGTCTATGACGCTTTGGGCCGCCGTGTGTGCAAAATGGTCACGAACGGTGCTACGATCACCCGTACCTGGTATGCACTGGATGCGCAGGGCGAAGTGATGGCCACTTACACACAAACGGGGGCTTCACCTTCAACGACCATGCTGGACGAGTTCCAGATCTACGGCTCACAGCGTTTAGGAACGAGACCTGTAGGTACTACACTTGCTGCGACACCGAATTTTAATTATATTTCGGAGGATAATAAAGCCAGCGCTATCATTGAATTGAAGCTATCGACGTTTACAAATGGTCAAACCGTGCAGTACAAACTGGATAATGCTGGTGTACTTACGAATTTGAACGCCACAACTCATACGTGGAACACAACCCAGACCATTGAGACGAATGTAGCGGCGCTGATGAAATTAATCAACGCCAATAGTATAGCTACGGACGTAACAGCCAGTCTGTGGTGGAGCAATAATGCCGCGGGCACATTGTACATGAAACTAGAGTTCCTGCAGCCGGGCAACTGGCAAGGGCAAACGCTAAAGATCTATGTGAACGGTGCAAACAGCGTAGCTGCTGGTCATCTGCCAAAACGTGTATTGGGCTTCGGAACCAGCAAAGGAAGCGTTGTTTACGGTGCGAAACGTTACGAGCTGGCAAACCACTTAGGAAACGTATTGGCTGTGATTTCTGACCGAAAGTGGGGAATAGACGATGGCATATACAATACCTCAACAGGTGTAAAGACTTCCTCGACTCCGGATGGACAAACCGATTACTATTTCCCAACGGTGGTGATGTATGCTGATTACGACCCCTTCGGGACTCAGCAGGATGGGCGGAAGTTGAATACGACCAGCTACAAATACGGCTTCCAGGGCCAGGAAGCAGATAACGAGATCAAGCTGGAAGGTAACAGCTGGAACTATGAGTACCGAATGCATGACCCGAGGATAGGAAGGTTCTTTGCAATAGATCCGCTGGCACCGAAGTATCCATTCTACTCTCCTTATGCCTTTTCAGGGAATAGGGTTATTGATTGTGTGGAGTTGGAAGGATTAGAACCTCAAGATGCTAATGGGAAACCAATTGCTGCTGATAAGGGAAAGGCATGGTATGAGGGAACTGATGGATCTTTCGAGCAATTTGAACCAGGCGCTGGTGTTAATGGTCCTCCAACCACTGTGGATGGTAATAATATTATTCTGTACTATGAAATACCGGGCACTGCTACTCCAATGCCGGCAGATCAATTTGCAAATGACTACGGCATCGAATACGATCCAGTTACAGGCTATCCTATTCAAATGCCAGACTTGGCGCCAACACCAGGAGGTCGTGATTTTGATAGTGAAAAATTCGTTCTTCAATTGGGAGCGGCAATTGGGGCAGGTGCCGCCGCAACAATAGGAATTGTTTTTGCACTTCCTGTAATAGGGGTGGCAGCTGTAGAATCAGCAGCAATTTTGTCAACTACCACTACAACTGTCAGTGGTACAACAGGTATGCTTACCACGACAACTATAGGTGGTAGTATGGTATTGGGAACGGGTGCATATACTACGCTTAGCGAAGGATATGTAGGATCATCTCTTGCGAAGACTGCGATAGATGCAAGCCTACAGGGCGCAGTAAATGGAGTTAATAAAATTGATTTTGCTGATTCTTGGGCGAATGGGTGGTTACCATTAGGAGCTTCGTCTATTGTAAGCGGAGCTGTAGATTACACTCCTTTTGCTCCTACAGAAGAACGAATTCAAACGGTTTTTGATAAGAAAACCTTTAATGATGTAATCAAGGATGCTACTTTAAATTATACACTGGGATCATTTGGAAGTTCAGCAGAGACTTTACTAAGCCAACCGGTGAGACAATTAGGAGCTCCTCAATTATCTCCCTTATTTCAAATACCAATTGGTTTAGGTAGCGAGATGACAAAAAGAAAAATTCAGGGGCAATGAAAATGATGATTAACCGACAGATTTTAATGCTGATAGGTTTGGGATTACTGGCCTTCATCATTTATATTTTTACAGTAGTTATTCCAAGCCAGGAATTAGAAAAGGAATATAAATATACAGTAGGCACTGTTTTTAAAATAGAAAACCCTAGCAGAGGTTCTAAGGTTGCTAATTTTAGCTACCGCTATAAACAAAGGAGTTATCTGAGTTTTTTCAGAATTCGATTACCAAGAGACAAGAAAGTAAGTGAGGGGTTCCGAATATTTATAAAATTCTCTCCAAATGATCCCGAAAACATTAGTTTAATACATGAAAAGGTAGTGCCTGATTCTTTGGTTGCTCCTGATGAAGGATGGGAAATCCTCCCTAAATAAAATAAGATTAAGTAGCTTTTGGTCTGAGCTTGATTATTAGAAATACTGTCACAATATCCGATCCTTTTAGAGGACTATATTTTGCCTGTTGATAAACAATTTCTTTAACTTTCTTGATGACTTCTGGGTCTGATGTTGTTGTTTGTGCCATAGATACAATAGGCAGTTCCACAACATCCCCATTTTCATCAATTTTTACCTTCAGAGAAACTTTACAAAGTTCTGGAACTACTATTTCTGAAAAGTTGGGAGTTTTAATCAGTTCTCTTTGTTGGGTGGTATCTGTGCTCGAGTTATTGGTTTGTGCTTTTAGACTGGTGCTCGTTAAGGCAAATAAGGCAAGTAATCCGACTATTATTTTCATGACATTTTGATCTTGTTTTTTTTGTCAAAGATAATGCCATTAAATTAAGAAATCTCGCGCCAGGGATTGGAGCAAGCTATCATGTAGCGCGGAAAGCCCGACCCGCCATTGAAATGAATTTTTGAATTGGAGATTGGTATTGCGGGTGGTGCCCAAAAACCTCGACGCACAAGGCGAAGTGCTGGCCACTTACACACAAACGGGTGCTTCACCTTCGACGACCATGCTGGACGAGTTCCAGATGTACGGCTCGCAGCGTTTGGGGACGAGACCAGTAGGTACTACACTTGCTGCGACACCGAATTTTAATTACATCTCGGAGGACAACCGGGCGAGTGCGATCGTGGAGCTGAAACTATCCACCTTTTCGCATAACAAGGATGTCCAGTACAAATTGTACGATGGTGCAACCTACACCAATCTGAATGCCTCGACCTGGAAATGGAATACAGGTATTAGCATAGCCAGAAATGCCGACAGTCTGATAAAGAAGATCAATGCCAATACCACGGTGAGCGATATAAAAGCCAGTGTATGGTGGAGTAATAATGCCACAGGTGTACTTTACATGCAATTGCAGTTTACCCAGCCGGGCAACTGGCAGGGACAGACGCTGAAAGTATTTGTAAACACTAGTGACAGCTCAGCCATGGCAAACAAGATTCCTAAACGGGCTTTAGGCTACGGTACCAGCAAGGGGAGCGTTGTTTACGGTGCCAAGCGTTACGAGCTGGCAAACCACTTAGGAAACGTATTAGCTGTGATCTCTGACCGCAAGTGGGGAATAGACGATGGCGTATATAACACTTCAACAGGTGTAAAAACTTCCTCTACTCCGGACGGTCAAACGGATTACTACTTCCCAACGGTGATCACATTTGCGGACTATGATCCCTTTGGAACAATCCAGGATGGTAGAAAGCTTGATCCAACACTTTACGATTATGGATTCCAGGGACAAGAGGCCGATAACGAGATAAAAAATGTAGGTCAGAGCTGGAATTATGAGTATCGTATGCATGATCCGCGGATAGGACGATTCTTTGCGGTGGATCCGTTGGCAGGGAAATATCCAAAATGGACACCATATGCATTCTCAGGAAATCAAGTGATTGCCTCTAGAGAATTGGAAGGATTGGAGCCTGATATTGATATTATGGAAGCTGACCCAAATAAAACTTATCAAGCTAAAAGTAATGCATCCGGCTCTGTAAATGCGATACTTAATTGGACAATTAATGTATCTTCTAATGGCAGTCGAAACTGGGTTCCAGGTGATGAATATACAGGCCCCACGGCATCAGAAGCCGCAGATCTTTCTAACCATGTTTATAATATAGATAATGAAGGGGTAGAACCTAATACAAAGAAAGGAACTGTTGGTGATTGGGTATTACAAAAAGAGTACACATCATCTGCTTCGACTACGGGTTATAAAGCGGGACTTTACAGAAAGGAAATTGATGGAGTGTATTTTTATGCTCTTGCTTTCGCCGGAACAGATGATTTTGTCGCTGATATAGTTTCAGATGTTCGCCAAGCATTCGGTGAGTTTGAATTACAATACCCTCAAGCTTACAAAGATGCGGTTAAAGTGCATAATTTTATGGGCACATTAAAAAAAGGAAATTCACTAACGTTTGTTGGTCACTCTTTAGGAGGAGGAATGGCTTCTTTGGCAGCTTTGACGACTGGACATCCAGCTATCACTTTTAATTCAGCTGGTCTGAGCTCCGCAACTAAGAATTTCTATGGTGTTACAGAAAAAACAGCAAAAATAGATGCTTATGTTATTGTAGGAGATGCTGTCAACCACTATCAACGGGCAATTGGATTGAAAGCAGAAGGAACTATTCGCTATATTTCCCCTGTTTCTACAAGGATCTTATCATATGATGCCTATATGTCCTTAGCTGAAGCATCTACGGATGATTGGGCTGTATTACAAAAGTATAAAGCAAACTATCCTGCGTATGTTCTAACGAACCAAATAAATAATCATTCATTAAGTCATTTTTTGAAGTACTTTTAAGAAACAATGAATAAATATTTTTGGATCATATTATGCTTTTTAGCACTAAGCCTGAAGTCTTGTTTTAATAACGCAGACTGTCATCAGTTGAATTTGTCTAAGGAGGAAAAGTCATGGTTTAGAGCATACAGAACTGGTGAAAAAATACTTTTCAAGAGTAATCAAAATCGTATTGATACGTTCCTAGTGGGGAAGAAGATTGATACTTATACAGTATGCAATAAATTTGAATTAGGTCCGAATCAATATAATTATGTAAGTCTTTCTCTAAAAGCATCAAATTGTCATGGCCTTGAGAAAAAATCTTACATCTGTGGATTCTCAATGTTATTTACTAAAGAATTTCAAACAGATAATGAAAAAAACTGCGTAAAAAACATTAATGTATTTGATTTATATACAGAAGAACTCACTTCATTGGATTCTGTACCAGTAGAAATCATCAATTCTAGCATATTAGGGAGAGGATATCAAACCTATCTATTTAAAAATGGTAAAGGTACTAATGATATCAATGGAGGGGTAGCGACCGTACAATCCTTTAATTGGAGTAAGGAAAATGGCCTGATTCGCTATAGATTAGCGACAGGAGAAGTGTACGAATTCTGGAAGAAAATATAGTGGTAGTGTACTCATCCGTCACTTTTTGAATGTTATAACATCTAAAATGTTGTAAATCAATAACCGGAATTCATTGAAAGAATAAATCAAAGGTGGTACAATGTATCGCCTTTGTTGTTTTCAATACTTTTGAGCAGTGCTATCGATGTAAAACGAAACTACGTGTAGCTATCCGTCACCTGATGGAAATACATTATATCAAAAACGTTCTTTGAAATTAAAAATCGGCTAAGCGTCGGCGAACCATTTAGGAAACGTATTGGCCGTGATCTCTGACCGCAAGTGGGGAATGGATGATGGCGTATACAACACCTCAACAGGTGTTAAGACTTCTTCGACTCCGGATGGACTAACCGATTACTATTTCCCAACGGTGGTGATGTATTCCGACTATGATCCCTTTGGGACTCAGCAGGATGGACGGAAGTTGAATACGACCAGCTACAAATACGGCTTCCAGGGACAGGAGGCTGATAATGAGATCAAGCTGGACGGTAACAGCTGGAACTATGAGTACAGGATGCATGATCCGAGGATAGGACGATTCTTTGCGGTTGATCCGTTGGCGCCTAAATATGCTTATAATTCACCATATGCATTTTCAGAAAATTCAATGATAGCTTTCATTGAATTGGAGGGATTGGAGAAAATTACTCATATATACAATTGGAATCCAGAGGGAGGTTACTATGAAGATGAAATTACAATAAATTTAGGATTTGGATTTGGTGAAGCATGGAAATGGGTAGGAGGTCCTAACACACCTACAGGTTGGGACTTTCGTATGCTATCATGTCTTGATGGCGATTGTTTTGACTTTGTTGGGAAATTTTTCAGTACTATTATGAGTGAATACAAACCAGTATTGAAAGTTGAGGTAGAAAGCAAAGTAGCCATTCCATCTGAATTAAACATTAACACTAGAGTTTTTGATGCAACAGCAACAGTTAAAGCCCAAATTCAAAAAACAGAAATTACGATTACTAATGATGGGGAAGTAGAAGCGGAAGTTACGGGACCATGTATTATTTATGGCGGCGGCGGTGGAATGTTTGGTGTCCTTCTAGAAATGTTAAACTCCACAGACGGGACTTTTGAAACAGGAATTGTTATCGATAAACTCGAAATGAACGCAACAGAAAAGCCGAATGGCGACCGATCAAGTACTGTTTTAGTAACAGTAGGCGAGAGTAGTGCTACGGCAGCAGGAATTACCACAACTACCACAACTAAAGTAGGCTATGAAAGAAAAGGAGCTGGTTCAATGCCATACGAAGAGGCTATAAAAAGGAATGAAAAAACTGCCAAAGGTGGTAAGGTTGCAGCTAAAACCCCTAAGCCTTCTAAGTCTTCAAACACCCAACAAGGATCTAAGACGTTTGGGTTTGAAGGAATAGTACCAGTATTTAATTACTTTAGAGCAATGTAAATCCAGTCTATGAATTCTAATCAGAAAAAATCAATATTTTTCACTGCGGTATTAGGGCTATTGTTTAGTTCCTGTTCTAACAATAAGTTATTAACTGCTAGACAAAACGAAATAAAAGAAATTTTACAATGCGAAAGTTACACCGAAGTTGTAGAAGGTAAGGATTACATCATTGATGTTACATCAACCAAATTACCGACACCTGATAGTAAAGCTTTGGCTAGTAGTATGGCTTCATTAGTTCTATATGAGGAGTTCTACAAGATCAATCCATCAGCGGATTATTCGACGCAATTCGGGGTTCGATTTCACGATAGCACTGAAACGAATTATATGTTTGAGTTGGCTGATTTAGCGGATGTTGATAAAGGAATTGAAATTACAAGCAATATTCTTACTTTGATAACAGGTAAACAAGATTATAAGCAGCATTGTCTATCAGGTGATTGTAACAAAGCCGTCATAGAATGGTCTTCAGTTCGGTCAGTCAATCTTATGGGGTTCCAGACAACAGACGTCAATTATACGGATGGACATAAGTTGAAGGCAGTTTTATTTCATTATTACCTGAAGCCAATGGAAAAATATGTGTGGGTTTATTATGATCCTTCTTCTGAAAAGATTATTACCATTATAGAGCCAGTCGGGTAGTGTACTCATCCGTCACTTTTTGAATGTCACAACATATAAAATATTGGAAATCAATAATCCGATCTCACTGAAAGAATAATCAAAGGTGCTACAACGTATTGCCTTTGTCGTTTTCAATACTTTTGGGTAATGTTCCACCTGTGTTGATAGCTTGCCTTTGAGTTGTTATTAGATTGGTTTTTAGTTTATTATACAAAATGTTTTCCCGGGAATCGAGGAATGGTAAAACCCTATCGGGAGGATTTGGAGCGCTTAGAGATGCTTAAAATACTTCGAACTACCCCCTCGTGTTTCAGGTGTGTTGATGATAGGATTTCTTCTCTAAAAAGAGCATCAATTTTGAGTGAAAATCCATGAAAATATTACACTAAAAACCCTTGTCAATCAAGGTAGTGTATTCATCCGTCACTTTTTGAATGTTATAACATCTAAAGTGTTGTAAATCAATAACCGGAATTCATTGAAAGAATAAATCAAAGGTGGTACAACGTATCGCCTTTGTTGTTTTCAATACTTTTGAGCAGTGCTATCGATGTAAAACGAAACCACGTGTAGCTATCCGTCACCTGATGAATTGTAAACACTGCCAGGAATCCTGTATTCGAAAAGGAATGAGTAACGGGATTCAGAAATACCGCTGTCGGTCCTGCGGAAAATACCAGCGACGATCTTACCTGAAGAACGCTTATACTATATCTGATCAGCAGCTCATACTACTGACAAAGGAAGGGTGCGGTATCAGAAGTATTGCCCGTATAACAGCCATTTCCCCTTCAACGGTTATTCGGAGAGTGCTCAGGATCGGTCGAAAGTTGAAACGACCTTTCGTTTTGACGTATGGAAAAAATTACCAGATGGATGAATTATTTACCTACATCGGCAATAAGAAAAACAGAATTTGCGTGGCTTACGCCATCGATGCCGAAACTGGAAAGGCTATAGATCTTGTTGTTGGACGGCGCACGAAAGCCAGTCTTTCCAAAGTCATTTCAACATTGTTGCTGTCAAATCCGCAAAAGATTATCACCGACAAGCTGCCGCTTTATAAAGAGCTGATTCCACATGAAATTCATTCACTAAAGTTCAGAGGTATCAACAAGCTCGAGCGGCTGAATTTAACGCTTCGTACACATCTGAAACGCTTGAACCGGAGAACAATTTGCTATTCCAAATCCATAGCAGTATTGACAGCCATTGTGAAGATTTATTTTTGGCCATCAATACAAATAATTAAGTAAGATTTTAACTTTGTTAAGTTTCAATGGCTGAGTGGTCGAGTGTAGCTAATATGGAACTTAGAATTGAAATATTGGGAATGTTGATCCGGAAATATTGGGGTCAATTAATGATTGCAAATTTGTTCATGATGGAAGTGTCGCTATAGTATTGTACAGTGACCACCATTCAATCAGTTTCGAGTATTCAAGATTTATTTCATACCACTGAAATGGGGTAACGGGAGTATCAACAAATGTGATGAATGCTAGGGCAAATTCAACAGTTCCACAATGAAGAACTATATGAGCGATATAAAAAAATGGCTGATTATTTTAGTTATTGTTTTCAGCGGAATCGTGATTTTCGATTGGTATAACAATCATTCTATGAAAAATACGGTGAAGGTATGCGGGGAAATTACCGGTAAATCCACTATAAGGGGACGCCCTTTTATAACTTATGGTTTTATTATCAATGGGAAAAAAAAGAAAGGATCTTATGATGTGTCTCTCATTAAAAAAGATATTAGTGTTGATAGTATGATGAAATTGTCCTGTATAGAAATAGAATGTTCAGTAACGAACGATTATTTTCATCGTGTTATTGATTCTCGGATCGTAAAAAGGTAGTATGAAAAACTTCTTTATATATACATTGTGCTTTAGTCCATTGATTATTTATAACGTTTATATGTTGTTTACGAAGGAACCTAATAGTGGTATAGATACGATTCAAATAGGAATTTCCGGGATACTTGGTATAGCAGGATATGTTATAAGTCAGAAAGTAAGCAACCGTTAGGAGTCCAGAATAAATGACCATCATTTAAATTTTAGCTTAGCCATTTTACATTTCACCTCAGTATTAGAACAGTATAAGATTACTTTAAAAGTGTAATTTCCACTATGATCAATATTGAGAAAATCCATTTTGCCTTCAAAACTTATAACCGATTTACTTCCTAGTTGCTTCTCAGTTTTGAAAAGAGTTGGGTTGGTTTTTAAGGCGTTAAGCTCAAATCCGCCAATCTTCTTATTTTTCTCCCACAATTCTACCAAATAGGCCATCTCAATATCCCCTTCAAATTCAATATCTAAACACGACCAAAATTCAATTTTTTGACCCCTCTCTAAATTTAGAGTAGTCTCCTTATAATAAGGGATGTCATAACTTAACTTATCAAAGTTTAATTCAGCCAATGCTTCATTTGACAAATGGTTGTTATTACTACTACAAGAGCCTAATAAAACACATAGAATAGAAACAAAATAGATTGAGATTTTTTTCATGAGTACAGTTTGCCGATTAAAGTTAAAACTTTTCCAATTCCCTGAATTAACCAGGATATAAAGCAGAATTCTCATGAAGAAAAAACAAACTTTTTATCCCCTTACTAATCGTTTTCGGAATCGTTACTGCACTAGTAGGGTTATCCAGAGTATCCCATTAGGCTTATGGCAAAGTAATCTTAACGACCGGATTGATCGGTTTTTCTGTGACATTAATTGTTTGGTTTCTCCTCTTAGTCATGCGATCTACTGAAATCGGGAATCCGTCGGATCACAACTAAGGACACTAATTCTCATCTAAAGTCCAACTGGAGACCTGCGACTGTCGACCGGAGACCCAATTCTCTCTCGACCAAATTGTGCATTCCGAACTATGAATTGCGCATTTTAATACTATTTTCACCCCGCAAACGTTAACATTCCCGATGCAATTAACAACACGCGTTATCACCTTGCTGGCTTTGGTCCTTTCCGGATCGGCTTTCGCGCAGGTGGATGTTTCGGGAAAATGTGTGGACAAGGAAAATAAGCCGATTTCCGGAGTTACGGTAAAAGCCGAACAACGCGGCGCCGCTTCCAAAGAAACCGTCACGGACGAGAAAGGAAATTTCGATTTGGATTTACCTGCCGGAGCTACGGGATTTGTCTTCCAGCTCGTCCAGGGAATCGATACCACAGTGGTAAGACGCGCTGTGACTATTCCCAACCAGGCGCGCTACCGAATCGAGACGGTGCAGTTCAACCTCACGATTTTTGATGAGTTCGTATTAACGGTCGATAAGGAAAACCTCAACGGTATCGAGGCGCTTCCGAAGGCAGATCTGGGGAAAATTCCAATGGGCTCGGTCGAGAAATACGTGTTGTATACCACAGCCGCGACATCGAATAACGAGCTGACTTCTAATTACAACGTACGCGGTGGTAATTACGATGAAAACCTCGTGTATGTGAATGGTTTCCTCATCAACCGGCCGTTCCTGACGCGCTCGGGACAGCAGGAAGGGATGAGCTTCGTCAATACGGCACTCGTCGATCAGATCTATTTCAGCGCGGGCGGTTTCCAGTCGGTTTACGGTGATAAGCTCAGCTCGGTGCTGGCCATTCAGTACAAACGTCCGGATTCACTGCACGCTTCGGCTATGGCGTCCTTGCTGGGCGTGGAAGCGCATGTGGAGCAGGGCATAGGAACCCGTTTCCGCTATTTGTTCGGCGCGCGTTACCGGGCGAATGGCTACCTGCTCAATTCCCTGCCGACAAAAGGAAATTACAACCCGGTGTTCATGGACGGGCAGTTCCTCACCGAGTTCGACATCACGGACCGCTGGAAATGGACAGTTCTGGGCCATTTTTCCTCCAATCAGTACAACTTCGCGCCGCAAACGAGCCGCACCGATTTCGGAACGGCCAACGAGGCTTATTCCTTCAATATCTACTTCGACGGCGAAGAAGCCACGCGTTTCCTTACCGGAACAGGCGGTACATCGGTGGGCTATACCGGCAAGAAATTGACTTCTACAACCTACCTGACGGTTTTCCGTACGGATGAGCGCGAAAATTTCGATATCCAGGGACAGTATTTCATCAACGAGCTCGAAACGGATCCTTCGAAAGAGGAATTTGGCGATTCGATTGCCGTTCTCGGGATTGGAACCTTCCTGAACCACGCGCGCAACCGCTTGCAAGCGATTATTTTCAGCGCTTACAACGATTCAGAATACCGTTTCGGGAAACAGGCATCGCTGAAGTTTGGAGTGGGCGTTCAGCAGGACCGTTTCAACGACGTACTGAGCGAATGGCGCTACCTCGACTCGGCCGGTTATTCCGTTCCGCAGGCAGGCGATACGGACCGCGTGATGCTGTTCGAAACGATCAAAGGCAAGCTCAACCTGGAAAATACACGTGTGCATGCCTACGTGCAGCAGCATTTCGACTGGCGTGGCAAGGAACGCGATCGCATCGTGTCGAAAGTCATTGAAATCGACTCAGCCGGCAGGAAAATCCAGCGAACGATCATCGATACGATCCGAAGAACACGTCCGAAATGGGATTTGGAAATCGGAACGCGTGCACTGTATACGAGCTTCAACGAAGACATGATGATCACGCCGCGGGCGCAGCTCACGTTCTACCCGGTGCGTTATGTCTACCACGACGGCATTTTCCGGAGACGGGCCATGAAATTCATTTTCGCTGCCGGAATGTACTACCAGCCGCCGTTTTACCGTGAATTCAGAACGTTTACCGGTGGTTTGAATCAGAACGTCGTTTCGCAGAAATCGATGCACGTCGTTGTAGGCGGTGATTACAACTTCTATATGTGGAAGCGCGAGCAGCCGTTCAAATTTGCTGCCGAAGCGTATTACAAATACCTCTGGGATATCAACCCTTACGAGATCGAAAACGTGCGCACACGCTATTATGCTGACAATATCGCGCGTGGTTATGCCGCAGGGCTCGATCTGAACCTGCACGGTGAATTCGTGCCGGGTGTTATGTCCTTTTTCAAGCTCGGTTTGCTTTCCACGAAAGAAGATATCCTGAACGATTCGTATTACGATTATTACAACGAAGCAGGTGAGCGCATCGGCCCATTGACGGTTGATAAGAAACCGGTGGATTCCACGATCGTTTACCCGGGTTACGTGCGTCGTCCGACCGACCAGCATGTGAACATGGCCATCCTGTTCCAGGACAATATGCCGGGATTCGAGCGCTTCAGCGTTCAGATGGGCTTGTTGTTCGGTTCGCGTTTGCCTTACGGTCCGCCGGATTTCACGCGCTACAAAGATACGCTGACCATGAAATCGTATTTCCGTGTCGATGTGGGATTGTCGTATGATTTCCTCTACAACCGCAAGAAAATTGAAGGCAAATGGTACAGCAAGATGCAGGACGCCATCATTTCCTTCGAAGTCTTCAACCTGCTCGGCATCAACAACGTACTTTCCAAACAATGGATACAGGACGTCAGCGGGAAATACTATTCCATCCCGAATTACCTGACTCAGCGACGGTTTAACCTCAAATTGATCATCAGGATTTAGAGGAATTATCAATTATGAATGATCAATTATTAAGAGGAGGATCTGAGCTGGAATCTCTTGATAATTTATAATTTATAATTAAATTAAAGCTGTCAAGCTTTTTATTCCAAATTACTTAACCCAGCGATGGTTTCCCTGAAGTTGATCATCAGAATCTAGAGGAATTATCAATTATGAATGATCAATTATTAAGAGGAGGATTTGAGCTGGAATCTCTTGATAATTCATAATTGCTCATTTATAATTAAATTAAAGCTGTCAAGCTTTTTATTCCAAATTACTTAACCCAGCGATGGTTTCCCTGAAGTTGATCATCAGAATCTAGAGGAATTAT
>CAMLRS010000014.1 GCA_946482515.1 uncultured Flavobacteriales bacterium
ATGAGATCATTTCGTCGGATTCTTCCCTGAACTTTGTTCAGACCTGGGACAATGAAGTGTGCTATACTTCCGATCGTGGAAACGATCTGAACAAGCTCAACGATACCCTTTGGCTGTGTGTAATGGACGAAGCGCACCGCGAATTCGTTATTCCATCTCCGGGTGTGGTAACTTCCCGCTATGGCTTCCGTCACGGCCGCTACCACAACGGTATCGATATCGACCTGGAAGTAGGCGACACCGTTCGCTCTGCCTGGGCCGGAAAAGTTCGTTACGCCAAATACAACGACGGCGGTTTCGGAAACCTCGTGATCGTTCGTCACTATAATGGCCTTGAAACATTCTATGCGCATTTGAGCAAACACCTCGTGGCACCAGACCAGGAAGTAGCAGCAGGTGAGCCGATCGGATTAGGTGGAAACACCGGTCACTCTTACGGAGCACACCTGCATTTCGAAATCCGCTTCTACGACGCTCCAATGAACCCTGAGCAGATCATCGACTTCGCAAAGAAAAGCTGCAAGGATGAAAACCTGATGGTACACAAAGGATTGTTCCGTCCGGGAGCGAAACCGACAGACCTCGAAGAGCACGGTGAATCCATTGCCTCTGTACAGAAAAAGACTTCTGCTGCAACGGCTTCCGGCTCGCGCAAGTACTACAAAGTACGTCCGGGTGACACGCTTTCTGAGATCGCTGTGCGCAACAATACAACTGTATCGCGTCTGTGCAGCCTCAACGGAATCCGTCCTACTAAAACGTTACAGGTTGGTCAGTCGCTGCGAGTGAAATAAATACTCATTCAGGAGGCATAAATTCTCGTCGGGAATCCCCTTTCAAACAAATTAACAGAAAGTCAGCTTGTAAGTTTGGTAACTTGATTCTACCATGACTTGCAAGTATAGAGTAGTAGTTGCCATCGACGGAGGTGGGAAAAAGGGACTGATACCCTTAAGGTTTCTGTCGTTCCTGGAAGCGCAGCTCAACGAGTACATGCCACAAACACATCTTTCTTCCTGGGTTGATCTTTATTCAGGAACCAGCACCAGTGCCATTATAGCTGGAGCGTTGGCCGTTTCCGGTGGTTCACGCACACATTATCCGTCCGATATGACGGAGCTGTACCTGCAACGCGGTCATCATTTTTTCGATTCACAGAAAAGCCGGCACTCTGTTCACCCGCTGAACTACATGCTGGAACATTTCTACGGCGATCTGACCCTCAGCCAGATCCGCAAGCATTTCCTCTTCGTGAGCTACGACCTCGATGGCGATGAGCCGTTCCTGTTTACCGATTCACAACACCATATCCAATCCATTCCTATTTCGCGGATGATGCAGGCCTGCTGCGCTTCGCCGGGATTCCTGGAGGCGGTGATGATCGGCAACAAACGCCTGGCCGATGGGATGCTGACCACGAAGAACCCTTCATTCCTTGCATTTCAATATGCGCGCGTGTTCTATCCGGACGATCCGATTGTGCTGCTTAGCATCGGTACCGGAAAAGGACTGTTGCCAACTCCTGAAGATATCCAGGCCGAAGAACAGCACAATAAAATGCTCGAGCTGGCCAAAAACGATTCGAAGCTCATTTATTTCCGCTTCGATCCAGAGGTAGAGGCACCAGATCCGACCATGGAACAATTAATTGAAGCAACCGACGTTTACATTGACGACAGCAGAGCAACTATTGACCGCCTGCTGCACTTAATGGAAATCAAAGCCGGACGGCTCCTGTAAGCCAACGCTGCGTTTTCAGCATTTTATGTATTTTTGCACCCTATGAAAGCATTTTATGCCGTTCTGTTGCTGGTTTTGCTTATTGCCCCGGCTTGCAGCACCTACAATCGTACTGTCAAAGGAGACGACTACGAAGCCAAATTCGGGCTGGCGAACGAACTGTATGACAAGAAAAAATACCTGCGCTCGGTAACATTGTACGAGCAGGTGTACCAGCGAATGCCGAAAACCACGCAGGGCGAGCTGGCATACTACCGTCTTGGTAAAGCCTTTTATTTCGAAAAAGACTGGTACATGGCCAGCTACTACCTCGGATCGTTCGGATCGAAATTTCCGTTCTCTGAAAAAGTAGAAGAAACCATGTTCCTGGCAGCGCTTTGCAGTGTACACAACAGCCCTGAGCCATCACTCGACCAGACTGAAACAGAGCTGGCACTCAACGAGCTGCAATTGTTTGTGACACGCTACCCGAATTCCGAAAAGATCGATACCTGCAATCTGGTGATGAACAAATTGCGCTTCAAACTGGAAACCAAGGAAGTGCTGAATATCCGCTTGTACGCCAAAACGGAAAACTACCGTGCGGCTGCCGTATCGGCCGAGCAATTCCTCGAAAACCACCCTGTATCCGTTTACCGCGAAGAAGTGGCGGCCATCCTGGTGCGCGACTCCTACCAGCTTGCGATCAACAGTGTGGAAGAAAAGAAAGCCGATCGTATCGAAAAGGCGAAGGAAAGATATTACACTTTTGTTGCAGAATTCCCGGAATCGGACTATCTTCGCGAGTTCGAAGGATATCCGGCAAAGCTTGATGCCATTGTCGTTAAGCCTCAGTAATAGAGAAAAAAAGAAGAAATGAGTTTTAAAAACACCAATGCAGAGCGTTCTACGGTAACACGCGACACGATTGACCTGGAAAAAAACACCGGGAATATTTACGAATCGATCGTGATCATGGCGAAACGTTCCAACCAGATCAGCTCTTCCATGAAAGAAGAACTGACAACGAAATTGCAGGAATTTGCTTCTTCAACAGATAACCTGGAAGAAATCTTCGAAAACCGCGAGCAGATCGAGATTTCCCGTTACTATGAGAAACTGCCGAAATCGGTAGCTATCGCCATTGAAGAATTAAAAGACGACCAGATTTCCGTTCGTAAAATCGAAGAATAATCTCGTATGTCGCTGAAGGGTAAACGCATACTGGTCGGGATAACCGGCGGTATCGCAGCGTACAAGATCGCTACCTTCATCCGACTGTTAAAGAAACAAGGGGCAGAAGTCAGATGTATGATGACTCCTGCCTCTTCTGATTTTATTACCCCGCTAACCGTAGCCACACTTTCCGAAAATCCTGTAGGTCTCGAATTCTACGACGCCCGCACCGGTCAGTGGACCAACCACGTCGAATGGGCCTTATGGGCCGATGTCATGATTTTCGCACCTGTTACGGCCAATTCACTGGCTAAAATGGCTCACGGGTTTTCCGATAATTTCCTGCTGGCGACTTTCCTGAGTGCCAAATGTCCCGTTTTCATTGCCCCGGCGATGGATCTGGATATGTACGCACATCCGTCGACCAAGCGCAATCTGGCGCAGCTGGAAGCAGATGGCGCTTTCATCATCCCGGCTGAATCCGGCGAATTGGCTTCCGGGCTCACTGGCGAAGGACGCATGGCGGAACCTGAAACCCTGCTGGCCGTTCTGGAAGAGCATTTCAATACCGATCAGTCTTACAAAGGAAAAAAACTGCTCATCACCGCCGGCCCGACCTACGAAGCAATCGATCCGGTGCGTTTCATCGGCAATCATTCTTCCGGTAAAATGGGGTTTGAGCTGGCGAAAGCGGCTTTACAAAAAGGTGCGGAAGTGGTGCTTATCACTGGTCCGTCGGCGCTGGATCTGAATCACCCGCGACTGAAGCTGATCCGCATTCAATCGGCGCAGGACCTGCTGAAAACCGTGCAGGAACATTGGCCAGCCGCTGATATGGGTATTTTCGCCGCAGCCGTTGCCGATTACCGTCCGGCGGATGTAGCGGAACAGAAAATCAAGAAATCCGAAGAGGAGCTCACCATTCGTTTGGTAAAAAATCCGGATGTGCTGGCCTGGGCCGCAGCCAACAAACGTTCAGACCAACAGGTGATCGGTTTTGCATTGGAAACCACCAATGGCGTGGCCCATGCTTCCGAAAAGCTCGAGCGCAAGCAGCTGGATGCCATCGTGCTGAACGAAATGAACGAACCCGGTGTTGGTTTCGGAGGCAACACAAATCGTGTGCAGCTCATCCGTAAAGACAATAAAATCACTAGATTTGAGTTACAATCGAAAGCCGAAACAGCACATGCGTTGTTGCAGGCCTTGATAGTAGAATGACCATGAAGCAATTACTCGCGATAGTACTGATAGGTATTGGTTTCCGTGCCACAGCGCAGGAGCTGAACTGTCAGGTGACCGTTATTACCGATTCCCGTCTGGAGATCACTTCCGTTGAAAAGGAAATCCTGGATCAGCTCAAGCAGACCATGTACGACATGATGAACAACACCAAATGGACGAAAGACAAGTTCAAGGTGGAAGAGCGCATCAACTGCCAGATCCAGCTGCAAATCAATTCCATTCCGACTCCGGGAACGTATGAAGGCTCCTTGCAGGTGCAATCCTCACGACCGGTTTTCAATGGTTCTTACAATACAACCCTGTTCAATTTCCAGGACGACGACATTGTATTTACATACTCGCGTAACTCGCTGCTGGCCTATGCGCCAAATCAATTCCGCGATAACCTGACATCCGTGCTGGCGTTCTACGCTTATTACATCATCGGGATGGATTACGATTCCTTCTCACTGAAAGGCGGAACCCCATATTTTACCGAAGCACAGGAAATCGTATCCAATGCATTGGCTTCCGGTGGAAAAGGCTGGCAGCCAAACGAAACAGGAAAAAGAAACCGTTACTGGCTGGTCGATAACATTCTTCAGCAGCTGTTCGAGCCGCTGCGCGAATGCATCTACGAATACCACCGACTGGGGATGGACGGCATGTTTGACAACAAAGAAAAAGCCCGTAAGAGCGTCTATACAGCGATGAACAAGCTGAGCAAAATCGTTTCCACACGCCCGAATTCCATTAACGTGGTCAACTTTGCGCAATCCAAGCTCGTTGAGCTGAAGAATATGTACGAAGACGCGCCACAGACGGAGAAAAACGAAATTGTGACCGTTCTCAAACGCGTCGATCCTGCCAATTCCTCCAAATACGAAGAGATCCTGAACTAATGCTGGTCCAACTCTCTATCCGGAATTTTGCCCTGATAGCGGGTGCTGATATTGAATTGAAACCCGGTTTTACTGCCATTACAGGTGAAACAGGCTCGGGTAAATCCATTCTGCTGCATGCGCTCAACCTCATTCTGGGCGAACGTGCCGATTATTCGGTGATCCGCGACCAGGAAAAGAAAACCATTGTAGAAGCAATCTTCCGCCTCCGCGATTTTGATCGTGAATGGTTTGATCGTGAAGACATCGATTGGGCGGAAGAAACGGTGATCCGTCGCGAAATTACGGCACAGGGAAAATCACGTGCTTTTATCAACGATACGCCGGTACAGCTCACGCAGCTCAAAGAATTGACCGAGCAGCTGGTCTACATTCACAGTCAGCACCAGACACTTGAGCTGAAGAACCCGCAATTTCAGCTCAACCTGATAGATGCCTTTTCAGGTTTGTTACCCACAGTAGCGACTTACCGCAAGCACTACAGCGAGTGGAAAAAATTACTGGACCAACTAAACGCTTTGAAAAAACAATTGGCCGAACAGCAGCAGGAATCCGATTACCTGCAATTCCAATTGGAAGAGCTGCATTTGCTCGAGCTGGAAAAACACGATTATACATCTTACGATACCGAGCTGAACCGCATGGAACAGCTCGACGATCTGCGCACGGCATTCAGCGCGCTCGCACAAGGCCTTTCCGATGAAAACGGTCCGCTGGAAGGATTGCGCTCCATTCGACTGCTGGTCGATAAATGGAAACAGGCCGATCCTGTGCTGGCTTCACTGGCCGATCGCTTACAGGCTGCGGTTATCGAGCTGGACGATCTTTCCGCTGAAGCGGCCGGTCAGCTAGAATCGCTGGAACCCGATCCCGAGAGACAGCATTTCCTGGTGCAAGCCGTTGATCGCTTCAACACGCTGCTCAAAAAACACCATGCGGCCGATCAGCAGGAATTACAGGCATTGCAGCAATCCATGGAAAGCCGTTTGCAAAGCACCGATTCACTGACTTCAAACATTGCTGAGCTGGAAACAAACGTAACAGCGGCTGAGAAGACGGTACTCGAAACAGCCGGCATCTTGCATACAAAACGCGTTGCAGGAGCCGTAGCTTTGAAAGATCACCTGCATACGTTACTCGCTGATCTCAAGTTGCCGGATGCACGACTCCATTTCAAAATAGAAGAGCTTTCCAAACCCGACCAGAATGGTTTGTCGGCAGTTCAATTGCTGTTCAGTGCCAATAAAGGACTCGAGCCCAAACCGATCGAAAAGACTGCCAGTGGTGGTGAGCTTTCCCGCTTGATGTTGGCCGTTCAGGCTACGCTGAGTGAGCGTAAATCATTACCTACGCTGATCCTCGACGAGATTGATACCGGTGTTTCGGGTGAAACCGCTTTCCGCATCGGGAAACTCTTGCAGGAAATGGGCAAGAATATGCAATTGCTGGCCATCACGCACCTGCCACAGGTAGCAGCCAAAGGACAGCAGCAATACGAAGTTTCCAAAGCTTCCGATGGCCAAGAAACCAATACGCAGATCCGCGAGCTCGATGAAGCGGGCAGGAGAGAGGCCATTGCCCGATTGATGAGCGGGGACGCCCTTTCCGAAGCTTCGCTGGCGAATGCGCAGCTGTTGATGGAGCAGTAGCTCAATATTTTTCACCACAAAAGGCACAAAAGAATAGTTGATGCATTGTGTACAATTTTAAGCATCCCGATTGCAGCGAGATTACACAAAAGCAAAAATCACATTATATCATCTGACAGAAGTTGGAATGTCATGACAAACTAATGGTTTTATAATTGCAGCTCTTTTGTGCAGGCAGTCGCAAAGCGGCTGACGCTTTCAACTATGCTAGTACTTGACCTGTCTTTTGTGCCTTTTGTGGTTAAATATTTCTTAATTCATTACACGCAGGTTATGAAACTGTGAGATATTCCACGTATTTGTGCTTGTTGGGCGATCTTCGTACCTTCACTGATAGAAAGAGGCACAGGTTTTGTTTTGCCCCGTTTCAAAAAACACTGTTATGAAGATACTTACTACATTATTCCTTTTGCTGATTGGTTTCAGCGCATTCGCCCAATCGGTGTCGTTGACGATATTCAACAACAATGGCCAGCCATTTTTTGTGATCATGAACGGTATTCGCCAGAATTCACTGCCGCAGACCAATGTCAAAATTGGCGGCATGACAACCGGCGCATACGAGGTCAAGCTCATCTTCGCCGATGGCAAAACCGGCGACATCAATAAAAAGATCTTTTTCGAATCGGGTGGTGATTACCTGGCGCGTGTAGACATCAAAGGCAAAAAGCGTAAGCTGCGTTACTTCGGCATGTCAGACGGCTCACAGCCAGCTCCGGGTTCGACAATTGAATACCGTCCGGACGACCAGAGCGTGTATTCCGACCAGCCGGTACAAAATACTCCGCCAGCCGGTGGAACAATGCCGCCTCCTGCGGGATCGACCTATGGTCAGCCGCAAAACGGCACAACTGTTACGCCTCCGGCACAAACAAGTGGAACAGTTTCCGGTTCAACAACTGTCACGCCACCTGCCGGAAGCGTTGCCGGCTCAACGACCGTTACAACACCGGGAACACCGGGCGGAACCGTTTCCGTAAATACAACTACGATCGATCCGGTAACCGGACAGCCAGTAGGAGGTACAACGACGATTGTCGTTCAGGAACCAGCATCAACAGGTGCTGTTGATCCGACAAAACCACCAACACCGGCTTCCAATCAGCAGGCTACGACTTTCGGTTCTACGGTGACTATTCCTGATCCGAACATCCCGACCGGTTTCGGAGTCCACATCAATATCGACGGAGCGCCGCCGACAACAGTTGTAGAAGGAAGCAGCACGAGCAACAGCACGACAACGGCTACCATTACGGAAAACGGTCAAACAACGACGACGGTTACCCACAATGGTCAAACGACCACTACAACGACCGGCGTGCCAACAGGAACAAGCGAAACGGTGAAAACAACTCCGAGCGAAACATCAACGACTGCTCCATATACGCTGCCGTTTTCAGGATCGACGATCTGCACGGAAATTCTGGCTGACCAGGATCGCTTTGTGAATGATCTGAGTAACCAGGATTTCGACGCCGACAAAGTGGAAATGATCGAGCTGCACCTGAAAAACGCCTGTGTGACAGCTGACCAGGCTTACCGTATCGTGAGCACGCTGACTTTTGATGCCGACAAGCTGAGCATTGCCAAATTCCTCTACGTGCATATGACCGATAAGAACAACGGTTCGCGCTTGCTGGAATTGTTTACGTTCGATGCCGATAAGCAGGAGCTGCGCAAGTTTATGGCAACGCACTAGACAACTGAAAGCATTTTTCCCACGAATTAGCAAATATTCGTGGGAAGAAAAGACTTAGAATTAGGATAATTAAAGCCGTTCAACAGAGCGGCTTTTTTGTTTCATCAATTTCACACGTCGCAGCGATTCCGGGAAATCTGCAACGGCTATTTTAGGTACTTCCGTTTTTTCGTAACTTACCTTCCAACACATCATTTCTACTGCTATGAAAAAACATTACGTTTCAACTATTTTGTTGCTGTTCGCTCCCATACAGCTTTTTGCGCAACACGCCGCCGACAAATGGTACTTTGGAAACAAAGCCGGCATAGACTTCACGAGCGGTACTGCAACAGCTATTAACACCAGCGAAATGGCTGCCGGCGAAGGCTCTGCTTCCATTTCCGATCCTGTGACAGGTGCATTGCTCTTTTACACCGACGGCATCAATGTCTGGAACAGCAGCAACACCATCATGCCCAACGGTACCGGATTGCTCGGCGGACTCTCTTCCACACAGGCAGCTTTAATCGTTCCGGTTCCGGAAAACAGCGATCAATATTACATTTTTACGACTGATCAGATCGGCGGTACGGAAGGCTTACGCTATTCCATCGTCGATATGTCGCTTGACGGCGGAAACGGGAATGTCACAACCAAAAACATATTGCTCCACACACCTGTTGCGGAAAAAATAACGGCCGTTCAGGATCATGGAACGCCCAATTACTGGCTCGTTTCGCATGGATTCGGCAACAATTCCTTTTATGCTTTCAAAATCACAGCATCAGAAATCGAAGAAGCTGTTGTGAGCAACGTAGGTATCGTTCACAGCGATGATATCATCCAGAACAGCTATGGCCAATTGAAATTCAATCCCTGCGGTGACAAGCTTGCCCTGGCGGCGGGTTATCTGGACAAAGTCGAGCTGTTCGATTTCAATATCATTACAGGAGAAGTGACCAATGCTCAAACCCTTTCCTATTCCGACCACGTGTTCGGCGTGGAATTCTCCCAAAACGGCGATGTGCTGTATGTGAGTACCTACGAGGAAAACGCGACGCTGATGCAATATGACCTGACGGCAGCCGATCTTCCCACCATGCTCTCTACCGCGCAAATCGTTAGCACTTCTGCTGATATTTATCCGCTTCAGCGCGGTCCGGATGGCAAAATCTACGTGTGCAGGAGCTTCAGTCAGTACGTGGGTGTGATCCACCAGCCGGATAATTTCGGAAGCGTGGCCTGTAATTACATCGAAATGGGCCTCGACCTCGATCCAGGTTTCCTCGGTTTGAATTCCGGAATAGGTTTGCCGAATTTCGTGACTTCCTACATGGGCGGAACAGCGAATTGCATCGGAAGCACGGCTTCAGTAGACGAAAACAACGCAGAGTTAAACACGGTGTATCCGAATCCTTCGGGCAGCGACTTTACCTTCGTTGCAAAACAGCACATTACCAGCGTTTCTATCCACGATCTTTCCGGTAAAATACTGGAATCGCACGAACAGATCCTGCCAGGATCGACCTTCCATTTCGGGCAGCCATATGTGCCGGGAATGTACTTCGTTCGTGCGCTTAATGACAAAGGAAACAGCCATACATTGAAGGTGCTGAAAACCGATTAAAGCGATTGTTCACAGTTGATATCCAAAGCCGTTCTTCCGAGCGGCTTTTCTGTTTCCCAAACTTTCCTAACAGCATCGTAAATGCATTGGCGTTTTCGTAACTTGAAAGAATAAGATAACAGTATAGGATATGAGACGAAACTGGGAAATTGGCCTGGTGATCTTCTCCTGTATCTGGGTAGCTGCTGCGGCCGGCATGGGAACGCAATTGAAGCAACAGGAGCTACTCATTTTTCGTGTCAAAGATCATCAGGTTGGATGCGACGGTTATGAAGGAACGTCGCGCTGCTACATGGTTCAGAAAGGCGCTGCCGTTGGAAGCGATAACTGGGAAGTATTGCGTGAGCCGATTGAAGGATTTCGTTATGAAGAAGGGTATACCTACGATGTAAAAGTGCGTATGGAGCTTGTACCAAATCCCGACACCGACCAATCGCGTTACCGCTACCAGTTGGTAGAAACGCTTTCCAAAACAAAAACACCTTGACGAATCAGTTCTTGAAATCCTTTTCTACCTTTGGTATATGGAAAGAAAATGGATCATTACGGGGCTGGTGCTACTGATCACAGCCATTATTCTGGGCGCTTTCGGCGCACATGCACTGAAAGACATCGTAACCGATAAAGACAAACTGGCGGCCTTTGAAACAGGCGTTCGCTACCAGTTGATCCATGCAGTTGCTTTCCTGATCGTACCATTCATTGCCCGACATTTTTCGCTTGACCCGAAATGGAGCTTTCGTTTGCTACTGACAGGCGTGGTTTTCTTCTCAGGCTCCATTTATTTGTTAACGGTAAAAGAAGCCGCTGCCATGCCCTTCCTGAAGTTCTTCGGGCCGGTAACACCACTGGGCGGTTTGCTTATGATTGTTGGCTGGAGTTTACTCCTGGCTGCTATTCTGCGCAAGCGTTAATTTTAGTATTTTCGGAAAAAGCGCCTAAGTGAAAATTACCGTTCTTGGTTCCGGAACATCACAGGGAATTCCCGTAATTGCCTGCACTTGTCATGTGTGTACTTCCACCGACAAGCGCGATGACCGTTTGCGCTGTTCCATTCTGATCGAACACGAAGGCGAAAATTACGTCATCGATGCCGGCCCGGATTTCCGTCAGCAGATGCTCCGATCGAAAGTACATTCCTTACGCGCTATTTTGTTCACCCACGAGCACAAGGACCATGTAGCCGGTCTCGACGACGTACGCGCGTTTAATTACATCGAAGACCGCGATATGGAGATTTACTGCACATCACGGGTCGAAGAAGCGCTACGGCGGGAATACAAGTATGCTTTCGAAGAAAACCGGTATCCCGGCATTCCGCAGCTCAATATCAATCGCATTACCAAAGAGGCGTTTATCCTGGAAGGATTGCTGCCTGTTCAGCCGGTCGAAGTGATGCATTACCTGATGCCGGTACTCGGATTCCGCTTTGGCGATTTTGCTTATGTGACAGACGCAAAAACCGTTTCACCGACAGAGCTTGCCAAATTGAAAGGTGTGAGAATTCTAATCGTGAATGCGCTGCGCAAAGAGCCGCACCTTTCCCATTTTAACCTCGACGAAGCACTCGAATTCATCGAAGCAGTAGGAGCGGAACAGGCTTACCTGACGCATATTTCCCATTTGTTCGGTACACACGAAGAAATCGAACGCGAATTGCCGTCGCATGTGCGTGTGGCGTATGACGGGTTAGTGTTCAGTCTCCCGTCTCCGGTCTGACCACATACCTGCCTGTCGGCAGACAGGGACACATAGAGCACATAGCATTTGGTTCACAGTTCGGTTTCTCAGTCTCCGGTCGACGGTCTCCAGTCTTGAGTTCAAGGTTCCGGTTGTTGTTTTCCAGTAAAAAGAACTTTGCTGCTTTTTAATGTAGAGCGACTGAAAGTCTGCTATATTTTACGGTGAATTCCTACATTTGTCCCAAATCCAATCGAGATGTCAAAACTATTAGAAGGAAAACGCGGAATCATTACCGGTGCGCTGGATGCCAACTCCATTGCCTGGAAAGTTGCAGAAAAAGCACATGAGCACGGCGCAACGTTTGTACTCACCAATGCTCCGATCGCTATGCGTATGGGAGAAATCAATGCACTGGCTGAAAAAACGAATGCGCAGATCATTCCTGCTGATGCAACCAGCGTAGAAGATCTGACGAACCTTTTCACACAATCACAGGAAGTATTGGGCGGAAAGATCGATTTCGTACTGCATTCCATCGGAATGAGTGTGAACATCCGTAAAAACATTCCGTACACGGAATCCAACTACGATTATTTTGCAAAAGGAGTTGACGTTTCAGCTATGTCATTGCACAAAATGCTGGCTGTTGCGAAAAAGCTCGATGCGATTAACGAATGGGGTAGCGTGGTAGCACTTACTTATATGGCGGCGCAGCGTACATACCCATTCTATACCGATATGGCTGATATCAAAGCGATGCTGGAATCCATCGCGCGCAGCTTCGGTTACCACTACGGTGTGGAGAAAAAAGTGCGTGTGAATACTGTTTCCCAGTCACCGACCAAAACAACGGCCGGAACGGGTATCAAAGGCTTCGGGGATTTCTACGATTTCGCCGATTCCATTGCACCGCTTGGTAACGCCAGCGCAGAAGACTGTGCCAACTACTGCATCACGCTGTTCTCCGATCTGACCCGCATGGTGACGATGCAGAACCTGTTCCACGACGGAGGTTATTCTTCCACAGGTGTGAGCAACGAAGTGATGAACAAACTGGGCATCCAGTAAAAAGATACATCAAATTGTTTCAGAATGCCGGGATGATCGTTCCGGCATTTTTTTTTACCAAACGGATCGCTTCGTTCTGTTTGAGACTAAAATGCGTTATTTGCACGTTGAATAAGAAACAGGTGCACGGCTTCCAGGTATTTTTACCGGTCGGATAGGGGTAAAAGCCGGCTGAGTTGTCCTGTAAAAAAACACGGTCATGAATAAGTTACTGCTCGTTGTTGCCACGGGATTGATTTCCGGGCAGCTGTTTGCTCAACCCATGAATTATAAGGGAAGCCCTGGCGGAACCTTTTCCCTGGGACAACGAACCACGGTCAGCGCTTTCAATGTCGGTCATGCCGACGGTGAGCGCCCGGCAATCGGGATTGGTGGTCAGTTCCGTCTTCGCTTATCTGATCACATCAATACCGAATGGTTTGCCGATTACCTGCCAGCGACGAACAATTTTACCCGTCGATCGGATTACCACATTGGCTGGAGCGTCATGTATTATCCACTGGGCAAAGAAAGCTTCCTCCAACCCTATGTGCTGGCCGGCCATTGCTTCGATTATACCAGGCATGTCGACCTGAGCAACCGTTCCAATAGCATCGATCGCTGGAGCAGCGCCGTACAGGCCGGTCTGGGAACGCATTTCAACCTGACAGAACGACTGGACCTGAGTCTGAGCTCACAGTACATGATTCATCTCGGAACGGAAGTCCATTCGCATGTACTGAATGATAAGGTCTATTTTGACGAACACAAAGGCGGATCGCTCGAAGGCCATTTGCTGTTTACCTTAAGTCTGAACTATAAAATTGTTGATCTATGGTCACGCGACTGATCCTGATAGCCCTTTGCTGCACCGGCACGCTTTGTGCGCAGGAAAGATTCTACAGAGAACCGGGACTGGAAGGAATGCTCCAGGGAACGGCTTCGCTCTATCCGGCATGGATGCTGAACAGGGACGTGCAAAACAACTACGTTGCCGGACACCTGAATTATTTTTTCCATGCGAAATACAGCTTTCGGGGCGAGTTTATGACCTACATCGATGCGCAGGGCGATACCAAATACATCTCCTCACACACGCAGCTGCAGGCGGCATTCGGTCGGCATTTCCCGATCAAGCGCTGGAGTCCGTATGTGTATTACTCTATGGGATTAGCGGCCGTTCGTCTGCATTCGCAAACTGCTACAGACTGGCAGCCGGCTATTGGACTGATCGCAGGAACGCAGTTCCACGCTTCGCGGATTTTCTATTTTTTCGCTGAATGCAATTATCAGCACATGCAGGATCCTTCCAGAACGGGCAATCTCGATCAGCTCTATGTTTCTGCCGGCCTTGGATTTCAGCTGCGGGTGAAGCGGTAATAAAAAACAGGAAACAAGTTTCCCTGTTCCCTGTTTCATTCCGGAGTTCAATCGTTAAATAACTGAACAGGAAGTCTGGTCGATCAATCCGTGATGATCATGCGTTTCGAATCGATCAGCTTATTGTCGGCAATGATCGCATACACGAAAATGCCTGCTGAAAGACTATTGGATGCCACTGTAATCGCATTTTCTCCTTTTTGAGTAAGCGGAACGGTGAGCAATTGTTTGCCGGTCAAATCGTACACGGCTATATAAGCCTGCTCAATCGATTCCGGTACATAATAACGGATCACTGTTTCGCGGTTGAACGGATTCGGCTCGTTCTGGTACAAACGCACCTGGTTTACAACACTTCCTGAGTTGAAAGCATCTTCCGGCAAGCGTTGTTTCAATTCTGCGATGATGGCGTTTTGCTCGTCGATCTGTTGCTGCTGCTCCTGCACGGCTGCAATCAGTACCGGAATCAATCCTTCGTAATTCACCGACTTCAAAGCAGGCAGCTGGCCGATTACTTTTCCGTTCTCATCGTATTGGTTGAAGCCGGGAACTTCGCGAACCAGCTCCGGGAATACAGTTTCCAATTCCTGTGCGATCAAACCGATCTGCTGACCTTCCGGCAAGTGCAGCGATGTGAATTCGCTTGTTCTGTATACGTACGTGCTTGGTTTCAGCAATTTGAGCTTATCGAGCGCATTCGTGTAAGACTGGATATTGGTTTTCAGCTGGCGGTCGGAGGTGGTATAAGCTCCTGTACAGAACGTATTTCCATTGAAATAAGCCGCCCAGCCACTCGCTCCGCTGCTCACGGTATACGTTGTATAAATACCGAATGCCGTACGGGCCGTTCCGGAAGCCGTAGCTTCAAAATGTCCGCCTACATTGTAGTGTCCGCCGGTTGCAGTACCGTGAACGCCGTGGTTGTAAGAAGAAAAGTTTCCGCTGATGTTCGGCGTTTGTGCAATTCCCCAGACTCCGCGGCTGAGGTTCTGCGTTGGGCCGACCTGGTTGGTGGCAATACCTTTTACACCGGTGGGAACGCCATCCACATACAGGTTGGCATCAAACAAGCCAGCGCTGTAAACACTGGAAGGACTGGTGATGGATAGCAAGCCATGAACGCGCGCTGAAAGCGATGTGGAACCGGTTCCGAATCCCACGTTTCCTGTTCCGGCCTGGAAGAACATGCGGTAGCCGCCACCGGAATAATCGAACAAGCCGAAATGACCTGCACCTTCAAAGTTGCCCGTTCCAGTAGAGAAGAACGCGTAGTTTCGTCCGGTGCTGTTGAACAATCCTACAGCTGCAGCCGTTCCACCGGTTTGGTAGATGCGCATACCGTCATTGGTTCCGGTAGTAACGATTGTCAGCGCTACGCCGGGAGTTAAGGTTCCGATCCCGACATTTCCGGAAGCGGGAAAAGTGTTTTGTGCGGTTCCAGCCAGGTGGAAACCAGCGCCGATAACAGCCAGTGTTACGGCACGAAAGCAGGTAATCTGTTTCATAAGGTATGTAGTTAAAAATGGTGCCTACTCTGTTGCAGCTTTTCGGCATCCGCTGTTAAAGCATTCAGGCAAACAAGTCGCTGTCCGAAGTGTCGTTATCGGTTGCGACGGGCACTATAAAAGGGGAATTTTTCGCGAATAGCAGGCTCTTTTTCATGATAGTGGATTTGAATCTAAAGTAATACGAATCAATAAAGTAGAGCGGTCATCTTCTCTTGATTATTGCATTCCCAAATTTTTGTGACGCATACATCGGTTTTTTCGCCAAGTTTGTACTATGAACGAACGCAGGCGTCTTCCGCTTTCCATTCAGCTGGCTTATGCCTGCGGTATGATGGGGTGGAGTATTATGATCAGCCTGGTAGCCGTAATCGTGGTGTATTTTTACGCACCGCCGGCACTCGAAAAAGGCTCGACGCAGATTCCGCTGCCATCTTTGATTACGCAGGTAGCGATTCTTGGAACCGTGAATGTGATCTCGCTGATTATGTCGACCGGACGCATTGTGGACGCGATTTACGATCCGTTTATTGCCCAGTTCAGTGATCGCAATAAAAATCCGAAAGGCCGCCGGATCCCGATCATGAAAAAGGCTATTCTGCCGTCGTTTGTGTTTTGTTTCCTGATCTTCTATCCGCTCTATCATTACGAAAGCGGTGCAAATGTCGCCTGGTTGATCTTTACGCTGATCGGTTTTTACATGGCTTCCACTACCTATATCATTCCTTACAATGCACTATTGCCTGAGTTCGCGCCTACACCCGAAGATAAAATACGACTGGCCACCTTTCAGTCGCTGGGCTATGTGTTTGGAATCGGAATTGCGTCGTTTTCGCTGAATGTAAGCGAATCGTTCCAAGAGCTGTTCCATTTTTCCAATCCAATCTATGCCATCCAGCTGTCGATCCTGTGTTTCGCCGGATTTGCCGCGATCTGTATGGCTGTTACGGTGTACGCGATCAACGAGCGGTCGTATGTGCAAAGCGTTCCAAGCACGGTGCCGCTGCGGCCTGCGCTGCGACAAGCGTTGACGAACCGGAATTTCCAGCTGTTCATCGTAACGGATTTTTCTTTCCAGATGGCCGTTACGATCATCATCACCGGGTTGATTTATTTCCTGGAAGTATTGCTGAAGCTGGACAAAACACTCGGACCGGCATTGATGGGAACGATGGTCCTGGTGTCGTTGCTGTTTTACCCGGTAGTAGCTTATGTCGTACGGCGCTCAGGCAAGAAGCTGCTGATCGTCGGCTCCATGATCTTACTGGCGCTCGTTTTCCTGGGCGTTTATGGCCTGGGTAAACCGAATATCGATCCAACGGTCCAGATTTTTGTATTGATTGCCGTAGCGGCGATTCCGTTTGCCGTTTTGAACATCCTTCCAAATGCTATTCTCTCGGAAATCATCGAAGAAGACAGCGAAAAAACGGGAGAGAACAAGGAAGCCATCTTCTTTGCCGTGCGTTACTTCTTCGTGAAAATCGCCCAGACGCTGGGAATTGCTTTGTTTGCCATGTTCCTGCTTTATGGTAAGGATGTGGGCAATGATTTCGGGATCCGACTTAATGGATTGCTGGGGTTTGCGCTTTGTTTGGTTGCGGGGATTGTGTTTCTGCGCTTCCGGGAGCGTAAATAGTTGTAGAGTTGCTGAGTGGAAGAGTTTCTGAGTTGGTCTTCAGTTTAACCACATAGAAACATAGAAGCTTTCAGTCTCCAGTTCTCAGCCTAATCACAGAGACACATAGAGCACATAGTAGTTAGGTCTTCAGTCGCCAGTCATGCAGTCTTAAAATCCTGAAATCTTACTGTCTTGAAGTCCTTTTACGGTTGTTCGGTCGAACGTACACCATTTGCATTACGTTGATATTGCGCATTTCGAAAGCGGCTTCGCAGTAGGATAAGTAGTAATTCCATTTGCGGCAGAAAGCTTCGCTGAACCCAAGTTGTTTTACTTCTGTTGCTTTGGCGTTGAAGTTCTCGCGCCAGGTTTTCAGTGTTCGGGCGTAATCGAGACCGAGGTCTTTCAGATCGACGAGTGTCATATCTCCGGTTTTGTTGACGGCTTCATTGATAGCGCCAACGGAAGGCAGCAGCGAGCCGGGGAAAATATGCTTCTGAATCCAGTCGACGCCATTCTTCAGCGATTCGAAGCGTGAGTCGGGACAGGTAATGACCTGGAAAGCGAGAATACCGTCTTTTTTCAGAAGATGATGGCATTGCTGGAAAAAGCTATCGAAGTGACTGGCGCCCACGGCTTCGA
The DNA here is from genome assembly GCA_946482515.1 of uncultured Flavobacteriales bacterium. The sequence continues at coordinate 17,854 of CAMLRS010000014.1, forward strand.
GCATTTCCACCGAAACGATCTTGTCGAATTGCCCTTCCACTTTGCGGTAATCGCGGATCACAACGGAAACTTTATCGGAAAGTCCGGCTGCCTGAACACGCTCAGTTGCCAGTTTGTGCTGTTCTTCGGAAATGGTCACGGTCGTTACTTTGCAACCAAAGTTCTGGGCCATGTAAATTGCGTTTCCGCCCCAGCCGCTGCCGATCTCCAGCACGCGATCGGTAGGTTGTAAGTGCAATTGTTCGCACAAACGATGATACTTGGCTTTCTGGGCCTGTTCGAGTGTGTAATCCGGTTCTTTGAAATACGCAGATGAATACGTCATGGTCGGATCGAGCCACAGCGCAAAGAAATCGTTGTTGAGGTCGTAGTGCTCGGCAATATTCTTCCGCGAACCCGAAACGGTATTGTCGCGACGGGCGTGGTAAAAAAGGTTCAGAAATTTCAGGAGGTTGAGCGCAAACGATTTCGCGCTGCTTCCGGAAACGGTGGGTGCGTTTTCAATGTTGATGATGAACCAGCGAATGACTTCGGTAATATCGTCCGTATCCCAATCGCCGTCAACATAGGCTTCACCGAAACCGATATCACCATAGAGCACGCAGCGTTTGAAAAAGGAAGGTCGTTTTACGTGAATGCTCGCTGAAATGTCTGTGTTCGGTTGTCCGATACGAATGATCTCGCCGCCGGGTAAAGTCAGCTGCATAGAACCAAGCTGCATCTTCGAGAGTTCCCGAATGATCAGTCCTTCATAAAATCCGCGTTTTGCCATGTTAGTTTTCGAGTTTATGAGTTGGTGAGTTGCTGAGTTTGTGTTTCAATTTTCGTCCTGATGTCTTAATATCCTGAAGTCTTGACGTTCCTCTATTCTTTCTTACGATAAACTCCGCGTTGCAGATCTTGATGGGCGCTTTTTTTATGATAAGGCAGCTTTTTGAGCCATAATTTCAGCGCCTGCCAGTGAATCAGTGCAATGATCCGGAGCGTGATGAACGGGAACCGGAAAGCATAGGCTGCGAGGCGTCCATCTGTGATTGCTTTGCGCTTACCAACCAGCGTGCTGATGAAAAATCGCCGATCGTCTTTGTAATCGTCGATTCCTATGCCGAGGTTTTCATCCGGAACAGTCAGGTTGAAATCGAACTGCGCATCGTGATCGATGAAAGGTGAAACGTAAAAGTGCTTCGGTACGCGCAGGTGGAACTTCTTCCCGTTAAAATGCTCCCGACCGATGAAGAAGGGCTTCATTTCCCGGAACGTATTCTGGACTTCGGCAATGCAACACAACGGATGTTCGTCGGCATCGTACACGAAGTAAAACGACACCGGGTTAAAGTTATAACCCAGCACATTGAAATTCGTCAGGAGCATGATTTTTCCACCGTCATACGCCACACCGTTTTCAGTCATGTAAGCGATAATGTGTTCCTTGGTGTTTTTGGAACGATCCGGATCTTCTTTTGGCAGTTGCAGGTGCTCGCAGTCCCGGAAGCTGAAAACATTGAACCGGTTGCGACTGATCAGCCAGTGCTTTTTCGCAAGTGCGTCTATTTCATCGAGGTCAACGTAAAATAGAAACACGTTGTAGTTGAACCGGTGTTGCTTCGGTTCGAGACGGTCGTGCATGACCCGGGCTTTATAGAAAGCAGAATTCATAGTTGAACAAGACTTTACCGCAGAGTGCGCAAAGCTTTCCGCAAAGTATGCGGAGAATGCATGTTAATACAAAAGGAGGACACCCGAGGGATCATGGCAGTTAGTTTAACATTGATTAGCTTGATTCAAGATACAACTATTTTTCATAACCAGCTGTTTATCATTGGATTTGTGTGCATGAGTGATTTTTACCGCAAAGACGCGAAGGGCGCAAAGCTATAGTTGGTTTACAATGCGCTTGATTCCATATTTTAATAAGGGTTCATTGAAATTGATCAACAATCCTAACCGGTAATTTCCAAGTCTTAAGTAAGTGATCAGCTGCGCTGTATGAATATCAGCAAGTGCGGATACACTTTTCAATTCTAGGACGATTTTATTCTCAACTAACAAGTCAACCCGGTATCCACAATCCAATTGTACACCTTCATACATTAGTGGAAGACTTTTTTCTTTTTGGACATCAAATCCATCTTTCCTGAGCTCGTAATACAAACATTCCTGATAAGCGTTCTCCAACAATCCAGGTTCTAATGCTGAATGGACTTTAATTGCCGAGCCTATGATAATTCTTGATAGTTCGTTTTCTGTCATCGTGAATCGGTTTCTATTGAATATACGATTTATTTCCGACAGTTTGCGACCAACCAAAGGCTTAAATGCTTTGCGAACTTTGCGCCTTTGCGGTAAAGAAATGATCATATCATCCATTCTTTGCGGTTAGGTGTTTACTCAATTCAACCGCGCTCGCATACGCATCCTCGTGAAACCCGTATTTGAAATAGCTGCCGCAGAAATACAACGGGCCGTTTTCATTCAATTCCTGTAAACGCTGCTGAGCTTGGATGGCCGGAACATCGAATAAAGGATGCTCGTAATCGATTTCCCGGATGATCTTGCCAGGATCAACGGAACCGTCGATCGCATTGATGGAAACGAAGTAATTCTTATGCTGCGAAACGCCCTGGAGGCTGTTCATCCAGTAAATGGTGCTCGGAATGGCTTTACCATCATGCTTGTCTGCCGGCGAGGCAGGGTCTTCAATCCGGTAATTCCAGCTGCTCCACGTGCGACGTGTTTTCGGCATAATGCGTTCGTCGGTATGCACGGTTGCTTTGTTGTACTGGTACTTGAACGGTGAAAGCAATTCCTGCTGCAAGGCTGTCGGTTCCTCGAGCATGCGCAGCGTCTGGTCGGCATGACTGGCGAAAATGACTTTGTCGAACAGGTGCGTGCTGCCGTCGTGGCAAGTTATCTGTGCTTTTCCGTCGACTGGTTTCACTCTTTTGACGCCTTTATTGGTCAGAATGCGGTCACGGAAAGGTTCGATCAGCAACTCACGATAGGCCTGGCTGCCACCTTCCAGCGTGTACCATTGGTGTTGCGTGTTCAACCCGAGAAAGCCGTGGTTCTGGAAAAAACGGATCAGCGTCACGGCCGGGAAATCGAGCATCAGATCCATGGGTGTCGACCAAACCGCCGAGCTCATCGGGATGAGGTATTTGTAAAGCATTTCATCGCCGAATCCGAATTCATCCATGAATTGCCGCAGCGAATAGTTGGCATAAGCAGGATCGTCGAGTATGTCGATGCTTTTTTTGTTGAACCGGGAAATGGCCAGCAGCATCCGGATAAATTTCGGGCTGAAGAGATTCTTCCGCTGCGCAAACAATCCGTTGATGCCCGATCCGCAGTATTCCAGGCCGCTGGGAACGTGCTGAACGCTGAACGACATATCCGTTTTTTTGATCGGCGCACCGATTTCTTCAAACAGCTTGCACAGGTGCGGATAGGTCTGGAAATTGAACACCATAAATCCGGTATCCATGAAAACATCCTTCCCGTTTTCGTTCACGGTAATTGTGTTCGTGTGGCCACCGATGTAATCGTTTTGCTCGAAGACGGTCAGGTCGAAGTGCTTGTGCAAGTGATGCGCACAGCCCATCCCGGCGATTCCTGTCCCGATGATCGCTAATTTCTCCATCAGTGTTGATTTTTCGAGAACAGGTAGTGGCTTACGAGCCATTCTTCGCCGTTGTTGAAGCCCCACAATTCCGCGCAGGACATATAGAAAATACGCCAGAATACCCACCATTTGAGCGCCTGGTCTTTGCCATACGTTTGCTCGAATAAAGGCATAATGGCGGCTTTATTGGCATCCATACGCTGTAGCCACGCTTCGGCTGTTTTCTGATAATGCTGTCCGCTCACGTGCCAATGATTCACCACGCGCAGATCGTCGTTGAAGTAGAACAACAGGTCGTCGCTTGGCATGATGCCGCCGGTGAAGAAGTACTTGCTCATCCAGTCTGTTTCGTCTTTCACCTCGAACTTGTAGGCGTAGTCGCGATGCGTGAAGATGTGCACGAAGAGCTTTCCTTCGGGTTTCAGCTTGAAAGCAATTTTCTTTAATAACAGCTCGTAATTGCGCATGTGTTCGAACATTTCCACCGATACCACGCGATCGAACTGGCGGTCGATGTCGAACACGTTCATGTCCATAGTGATCACCGTAAGATTGGTAATTCCACGCTGTTGGGCCGTCTCATCGATGTGGATTTTCTGCGTACGCGAATTGGAAACGACGGTAAACGTGCTTTCCGGGTATTTTGCTGCCATAAAGAGAGAAAGCGACCCCCAGCCGCAGCCGAGCTCGAGAACTTCCTGTCCCGGTTGCAGATCGGCACGCTGACAAGTGAGCTCGAGCATATCCCGCTCGGATGTCTCTATATCGGTAACGCCGGGTTTCCAGTAGCCGGAGCTGTATTTGAGATGCGGTCCCAGGCAATACTGGTAGAAAGCGGTAGGAACTTCGTAATGCTGCTCGTTGGCATCGACTGTATTAACGGCAATCGGTGAGGCTTTCAGCTCTGCGATCAACGCCATCAGGTGGGCCTGCTGTTCTTCGGGCGAAGCTTTCTTTTCTTCTGCCAATCGTTGGCGCAATAACCCGCGGATGCCTTTGCGGATCAGGAAGTCGGGGATACGGTTGTTTTCCAGTAAAGAGGTATACCACATAGGTAATTCACAATTTAGAATTCAGAATGCACAATGAGGGGATAGGGAATGGGAAATAAAGGCTTTTGGCCCATTTCTTATTCCCTATTTCCCATTTCCTGTTCATTTGATCATTATTATTTATCGTACAATTAGTGTTGTTTTTTAAACCAGGGAATGAAAACACTGGTTGTTTGCTGGTAACGGCGATAGGCTTCTCCGCGACTGCGAAGCGATTGTTCTTCGGTCATCGGAATGCCGGTAACGTTGAAGATCAGGTAGCCGATCGTGATCGGGCAGATGATCGAAATCCAGCCGTAAGGACTGGCCAGTGCGAAAACCGCTACAGAAATCCAGATCATCAGCTGGAAGAAGTAGTTTGGGTGGCGGGAATAATACCACAGGCCAACATCGCAGACTTTTCCTTTGTTTTCCGGTTTCTTACGGAAAAGCGCCAGCTGCAAATCGGCAGTTGCTTCACCCACAATGGAAATCAGCCACATAGCTGCGCCGATGCATTCCAGTAAATGGATCTCAGGCTCCGGATTCAGCGCGATGAGAAAGTAAGGAATGGCCAGGAATACGTTCGATAATCCTTGCATCTGGAAGAAAACAAAGAACTTCAGGTGCAGGTTTTGGCTCCATTCTTCGCGCAATTGCTTGTAGCGGCCTTCTTCTTCCTTTATGTGCGAAAATACGCGGATGGACAGGTAAATCCCCAGGCGCAAGCTCCACAATGCGGCCAGTGAGCACACGAGGAAAATGCGTTCCGGAAATCCTTCTGCCAGGCTGTAAATAATACCGGCGATGATGGCAAAGTTGTAGGCCCAGAACACGTCTACGATGCTGTTATTGCGAATCGTGCGTGCGATCGTCCAGGCGATGGTCATCAGCGAAGCCAGCACAGCCAGTGAAATCAGCGGAAGGTAGAAGTAGTCGTTCATATCTATATCTGAGGTTTTGTGCTGAAAAGTCAGCGGTTACGATCCGGTGGAAGGAATGGTCAGACGGCTTTTCGCAGCTTGATCACACGCAGTGCATTCAGCAGGCGGATCAAGGGATACGTCGGATCGAATTCATACCATTTCTTGGCGAAGTTGATGCTGTTCGGACTTTTATGATGGTTGTTCTGCATCAGCTCGCCCATCAGCAATACATCCCACGGCAGCGAGTTCTTGCTGTGATCGTCGTTGTCGTAATTGCTGTAGCCGTATTTATGTCCGCACCAGTTCACGATTGCTCCGTGGATCGGTCCCATGAAAAAATGAATGGGTAGCAGCGCCATGAGCCAGTAAGTAGGAGCGAAGTAGAGATAAAACAGGAAATAGCCCACACCGAAGCCGATGCGCACGATCCAGCTGTCGCTGATGGCGTCCATGACTTTCCATTCCGGATAGTTGCCCTGGAACGCTTTCTCGGGTTGCTTGTTGAATTTTACGTAATCGAGGTAAATGTCTTTGGTGTGCAGCGTCATTTGCCAGACGTCCCTGAAAAAATGTGGTGAATGCGGGTCTTTTTCGGTGTCGCTGTAGGCGTGGTGCATGCGGTGCATGATGGCATAAGCACGCGGATTGAGGAAGGAAGATCCCTGGGTGATGAACGTCAGCAGGTAGAAAAAACGCTCCCAGAACTTATTCATGGTAAACATCTTATGAGATGCATAGCGATGAAGGAAAAATGTCTGGCAGAACAGTGACAGAAACCAGTGGCCAAGGAAAAAAAGCAGTATATACATCGCCCGGGGCTTATTCGTTTATGAATCTACGTATAAAATGCCCGTTTGTATTTTGCCTATGGCAGATTTTTGAAAAATTTTTCTGAATTCAATTTTAATCTACTGAAAATCAATGCCAATTAATCAAAAATTAAGCATCCAAAATCAACAATCTTCTTAGATGTAGCCGCAAGCCGAGTAAGCAATGTAGCCAACCCATTCTTTCAGCAGACCGTTCCAGTCGCTCATCGTTGATACGTCCGGTATGAACAGCTGATCGAACGTATAATACCGATTCGGTCCCGTGTAGAGATCGGTGGAATAAGGCGTGCATTTCATACCTTCAGCTTCGAAACAGCCCAGCGCGCGACGCATATGCCGACCGGAAGTCACCAGCACGAACGAATCGTATTGCGGATAAGAGCGGGTGAGAATTTTCTTTGTTTCAACGGCATTTTCATGGGTGTTCTTGGAAACCGTTTCAATGATGAGGTCTTTCTCCGGAATACCCCAGGAAACAAGCACTTTTTTCATCTGCTGCGCTTCATGCAGGCCTTTGTCGACCAGATCGCCGTTATCGCCGCTGATCAGCAATTTATCTACTTTGCCAGTTTTATACAACGTAATAGCTTGCCAGATCCGATCGCCGCCCCGACGGATGCTGAGCTCTTTCAGATCGGCGTTGTATTCCGCCATACCGCCCAGTACGATGGCTACGTCGTGGTGTTTCAGCTCCGAAGCCTTCGTTCCATGGACTTCCCACATTCGACAGCATTCGAGGTAAATGAAGGTATTGCTGAAAAAAAGGAGGGTGACAAGTGCTGTGATCTTTCCGCGTTTTTTCCATTTGGCGCTTTTAGCGAAGAACGCAAATCCCAATCCGACCAGGACCCACGTAAATGGATACAGGAATATCAGAAGTATTTTCGAGAGGAAGAAAAACATGAGCAAATTTAGTTAACGAGTTTCAGAGTTACTGAGTTTTTGAGTTGATGAACGATAAAATCAAACATCCAGCATTCAGCATCCAAAATCAAAAAAAAAGGCCGCTCTTTCGAACAGCCTTAAGTATGGTATCACATCGCTGATTAAGCGTGAGTGAATTTTCTTTTTTCCTTGATACGTGCAGATTTTCCAGTTCTTTCGCGGAAGTAGAAGATACGTGCGCGACGAACAGAACCGTGCTTGTTTACCACGATAGAGTCCACAAATGGGGAAGAGATTGGGAAGATACGCTCCACGCCAACGTTTCCTGACATTTTACGAACGGTGAAAGTTTCAGTGGAACCAGATCCGCGACGTTGCAGTACAACACCCTGGAATTGCTGGATACGCTCTTTGTTTCCTTCTTTAATCTTGTATGATACGGTAATGGTATCACCGGCTCCGAAGCTAGGAAACTCCTTCACTTCCACTAATTCTTTTTGAAGCTCTTTTATAAAATCCATGACTCTTATTTTCTACGCTAACCCATAATTGGGGGTGCAATATTAGCAAATTATTTTCTATTTGTCATGCAAAGCTACAACTTTTTTAAGGGATTTTCGTTTCACAGCAGCTTTTAATTACCTTCGGTCTGCGTGAAGTCATAAAGAGAATATGGATAAACGGATCATAGGCAGAAAAGATATAGCCACCTTCCCGGAATTCGGACTGGAAAACGTTCCGGTGAAAATAGACACAGGAGCCTACTCGAGCTCGCTGCATTGTGAAAGTGTGCGACTGGCCCAGCACGGCAACAACGAGCTGCTGGAAGTCGTATTCCTCGATCCTTCGGTGGAAGGCTATACGGGGCAGAAAATCGCCTTCCAGGATTTCCGGCGAAAGATCGTGAAAAGCTCCAACGGAATGGCCGAAGAACGTTTTTTTGTTCGGGGATCGGTTCGCCTGTTCAACGAAACGGTGGAAACACTATTTTCGCTGACTGAACGAAATGGGCTGCGCAACCCGGTATTGCTGGGGCGGCGACTGCTGAACAAACGGTTTCTGGTGGATACTTCACTGACGAATTGTTCGTTCAAGTTCGAGTCAAAAAACATACTATAACAGCATTAATGCCCACATAAACCATGAAAATTGCCATTCTTTCCCGAAACAGTGAGCTTTATTCCACCAGGCGGTTGGTAGAAGCAGCCGAAAAACACGGTCACACTGCGCAGGTCATCGATCACCTGCGGTGCAACATCGAGATTGAGCAGAAAGGTCCGTCGCTGTATTACGGCTCCGGCTACCTCGAAGATTTCGATGCGGTTATTCCGCGGATCGGTGCTTCGGTCACTTTTTACGGAACGGCGGTTGTTCGCCAGTTCGAAATGATGGGCGTTTTCTCCGTGGTCAGCTCGCGCGGAATCGTGCACTCCCGCGATAAGCTCCGTTGCCTCCAGGTGCTATCGAAAGAAGGAATCGGTCTTCCGAAAACGGTGTTTACCAATTATTCGCGTAACGTAGAACACGTGGTGGAATCGGCTGGTGGTGCGCCGTTTGTTTTGAAACTGCTCGAAGGAACACAGGGATTGGGTGTCGTGCTGGCGGAAAACCAGAATGCGGCACAGTCGGTACTGGAAGCTTTCAACGGTTTGCGGGCCCGTGTGATCGTTCAGGAATTCATACGCGAAGCCAAAGGCGCCGATATTCGTGCGTTTGTGGTCGATGGAGAAGTGGTAGGAGCGATGAAGCGCCAGGGAAAAGAAGGGGAATTCCGTTCCAACCTGCACCGCGGCGGAAGTGCGATCCATATCAACCTGAGCGAAGAGGAAAAAGCAACGGCGATCAAAGCGGCAGCGGCAGTTCAGCTCGGCGTGGCCGGTGTCGATATGCTGCAATCCGAGCGCGGACCCCTGGTACTGGAAGTCAATTCTTCACCGGGACTGGAAGGAATCGAGCGCGCTACGGGCGAAGACATCGCCGGACGCATCATCCAGTACATCGAGAAAAACGTTTCCTGGAAATAACCGGATAGTTGGTGAGTTGATGGGTTGACGAGTTTCTGAGTTAACCGAATACTGAAAGACCAAACTCGTCAACTGAGCAACTCAAAAACTCATAACTACGATGAAAAAATTCACCATCCTCGGAACGGAAATCCAGCCCGGAAAAGGCGCTCAGCTGAGTATGAACGTGGCCAAACTGCACACGCATACGCCCGTACAGGTTCCGGTATTTGTGGAGCGCGCGATGAAAGACGGTCCCGTATTGCTGCTGATGGCCGGAATGCACGGCGACGAGATCAATGGTATGGAGATCATTCGTCGCGTGATCAGGAAAGGATGGAACAAGCCCAACGCCGGAACGATCATCTGTATCCCGGTGTTCAATATTTTCGGTTACCTGAACGTGATGCGTGAATTGCCCGACGGCCGCGATCTCAACCGTTCGTTTCCCGGAACAAAAAACGGCTCGCTGGCCAGCCAGTTTGCCTATCATTTCATGAAAGAGATCGCTCCGAATGTCGATTTGATGATCGATTTTCACACAGGTGCCGCTCAACGCAACAACGCGCCGCAAATTCGTTGTGTGATGTCGGACGAAACGAGCATGGAGCTGGCGCGCATCTTCAATCCTCCGTTTATTGTGCATTCGCGCTACATTGCCAAATCGGTGCGTGAAGCCATGAACAAGCGCGGCAAGAAAATCCTGCTGTTTGAAGGCGGAAAGACGAATTCCATCGAAGAGGAAGTGGTGAAAGAAGGCTTGATGGGCATTCAGCGCATACTCGAACACCTGGGCATGCGTTCCTTCAAGCAGGATTTGAACCCCGAGCGCGAGCCTATTCTCATCCGCAACTCGAAATGGCTGCGTGCCCCGAATTCCGGTGTATTCCTTTCGGCAGTTGCCAACGGCGATGAAGTTGCAGTGGGAACTATCCTTGGCATTGTCAGCGACCCATATGGACGGGAAGAGCGTAAGATCAAATCGTTGGTCAACGGATTTGTATTCTGTGTGAACGAAGCGCCGCTGGTCAACAAAGGCGATGCGTTGTTCCATATCGGAACGACTGTCGAAGAAGCGAGAAGAAGCAGAGCAAAGACGGCGATCAAAACTGCTGATGCTGCGGATTAACAATTGCCGAATTGCCCGAAAACAGTAGTTTGTTGGAAATCATTTCCCGCTGAACGAACCATCCGACCGTTCCCTCAACGCTTCTGTCCATTGGCATTTTTTCACGCGAACCAACGTTGATTTTCGTTTACTTCGTTAAAAATCAACACCCATGAATTCCAACCGCCCGTTGTTAAGTCTTCCCTGTAAAATACAGATCCACGAGCTGGATAAAGGTACTGATGGCTACCATTGTTCCAGCTGTGATAAAGTGTTGACTGATTTTCGAGGCAAGCCCAACGATGAAATTCTGCACACAATCCGTACATCCGAACAAAAAGTCTGCGGCATTTTTCACCCGAATCAATTTGCGTTCAAAACCAGCGAGCTCGTCATGCCTTCTACACGACGGGTTGGCTTGTCATTGCTGGGAATTCTGGGTTTTCTTGGGCCGATTTTAACCTCCTGTTCCGATGAGCAGCCCTCACCACCTGAAAAAGATACTTCGGAGGTCAAACAGAAAGCCTTCAATCGCCTGAAATTTCCAATGAAAGTGGAAGGTGTGTTGCAGGACGAAGCAACCAAGAAACCGCTTCCTTTTGCCGAAGTAGCGATTTACCAGGATGGCAAAAAGATCCGCAGCGATCAAACCGATGAGAAAGGGAATTTTTTCATGGTGTTGGAAGAAGGCGACCTGGTGCGCGAAAACTTCGATTTCATTCTTTCGAAAACGAAATACAAGACCGATACGCTCAAATCCTGGTCGATGGCCAAAGATGCGGTTGGGCATAAGGTACGACTGACCATGCGCGCTGAAACCGGTAGATGTGTGCCGACTACGGTCGGATTTACACCACCCGTTCCTGGTGAACCGATACTTGAAGTTGATGGCCTGGTGGAATATGAACCACCTACAGCTGGCGTACCAATATTTGAGCCTGAAGAACCGCCAATGCCGGTTGAAAAGCCAGATCAGCTGTAAGCAAGGAAATTTATTAAAAATAGGATTCCAAGAATCCCAAAACGCATTTGCAATATTGCAATAATGCATCATTGCGTTTTTGCATTATTGGTTGATTCGCTTATTCCCGGTGATTCGGCGGTAGATCAGCCGGAACTTTCGCCGCGCGATCGTGACAAACAATACTACCGGTAACAGCCACATTCAGTGATGAATTTCCGGGAAGCTTTACCGTGAAATGGCATTTCTCCAAAACAGTTTCCGGTAAGCCTTGATCTTCCGATCCCAGGAGATAAATAGCGCGCATCGGGTGCTGAAAGTCGTGGAGAAATTCAGCGTTTTCCGTCAATTCGACACCCACCAATCGACAATCGTAAGGAATGTTTTGCAGCAGCTCTTCGATCGTATCGTAATGAAAATAGGGGATACGCGCCCAGGCCTTCACCACGTCGGAAGTTTGTTTTTTGTAGCGCTTTCCAACCGTGAAAATGTAGGACGCTCCCAGGATATAAGCCGATCGCCAGAGTGTGCCGATGTTGTGATGCGTTTTGGCGTTGAACACGCCGATCGCGTAGTAACCCTGGATGTTGGAAGTTTGCATGGGTAATTCAGAATTCAGAATGCAAAATTCACAATTTTCGGCATATAGCCTACAAGTCTTCTTGCTTTACTGCGTGACGAGCTGTGTGTTGTTTTCCGCGAATGCGCTAGTTGGTGCTCAAACACCTTTGCTCCCTTAACAAACACAACCAGGAAATTAACCTTTGCTCCCCTGTCTGCCGACAGGCAGGTTTGTGGTGATCACATGCCGGTAATCACGAAATCCGTGCGACGGTTCTTCGCCTTGTTTGCTGCGTTGTCGTTGGCTACTTTTGGCTGCGTTTCTCCGAATCCTTTAGCTGTTAAGCGCTCGGCATCGATTCCCTGTGAAACGAGGTATTCTTTTACGCCTTTCGCACGACGATCGGAAAGATCGAGGTTCTGTGCGTCATCGCCGTCGCTGTCGGTATGACCCTGGATCGCGATCTGGATCGCCGGATTGTCTTTCAGGTAACGGGCGAATTCGCGAAGGATGAATTTGGATTTATCGGTCAGAACGTCGGAGTTGTAGCCGTACAGAATGTCGTTGATCGTGTACGCTTCGCCTACTTTCAGCTCTTTCACCGCCAGATCGTTGTTCTTGCGCTCTTCCTTGTTTGCGATGGCTTCTTTGGTTACGAGCTTGGAATCGAAGGCCGCACCTTCTTTTTTCACGGTTACCATGATATCCTGCGGAACGTCCTGTTTCACCACAACGGCATATTTTCCGTCGTTTCCGTTCACTTTCACCTGCTCGACTTTGTCAGAATTCTCGTAAGCCACTTCGATTGTTGCATCGGTGATCGGATTGCCCTGCGGATCTTTTAGCTCGCCTTTCAGGATCGCAACTGCTTTCGGACGGGCTTCTTCGTACAGCTCGAATGCGTAGATATTCCAGTTGCCACCGGCGCGTGAGGAGAAGTAGGCCAGCTTGCCGTCTGTGGAAACGAAAATTCCCAGCTCATCTTCCGGCGTGTTGATCGGAATACCAATGTTTTTCGGCTTGGACCAGTTGTCGCCTTCCTGACGCATGTAAAAAATGTCGAGGCCACCGGCGCCTTTGCGCTCATCCGTGGAAGTCGAAACGAAATACAGCGTTTCACTGTCCTGGTGGAGGAACGGACTTTTGTCTTTGCCTGGTGTATTGATTTCATCGAACGGGCGTGGCGTTCCCCAACTTCCGTCAGGATTGCGCGTTACGATAAATACGTCGTTGTCTTTGGTGGAAGCGCGATTGGCCGTATAGAACAGTGTTTTTCCATCGGCTGAAAGCGAAGGCTGGCCTTCCCAGCCGTCAGGTGTGTTGATCTTCGGACCGAGGTTGACCAGTGGCGACCATTGGTAATCGTTGCCGTTTTCACCGATCTTTTCAAACGTGGTTACATACAGATCACAGTTCATATAAGGCTGACTGTATACTTCGGTTTTCTTGCAGGCGCAAATGATCATTTCTTTGTTATCGACCGACATGGAAGCCGCGCCGTAGCTATCGAATGAGCCGTCATTGAACGGTACGGCAAATGCTTTTCCTTTATCAAACGGAAGTGTTTCATCGTTACGTTTGGCAAAGGTGAATTGCTCCACCATTTTCGACTGAATGGTTCCAAGGTCGGCCGCGTTGGTCTTGCGGGTAAAGAACATCAGCTCGTTATCTGGTGAGATCATCGGAAAATATTCGTCTTCGGCGGAAGAAACGTTCGGTACCATTTTCGGGTTGTAGGGCACTGTATTGGCCATGAATTCCTCGTTGGATTTCACTTCTGCCAGGATTTCCTTTACGTCGGCCAGCTGTTTCGTGTAATCATCAGCATAGCGCTCCGGCTCGGTGTGCTTGAACTCGACGAATTTCTGAAACCATTGCATGGCGCGTTCCTTATCGTCCTGGGTATAATTGATCACGCCCAGCAGGTAATACATATTCGAATGGTAATCGTCGCAGAATTCGATGGCTTTTTCAAACATTTCCTCGGCTTTCGCGAAGCTGCGATCACCCAGGTTCGGATTAGATGACGTTTCGTAATACTTCAACCCGTTGTCGTAGGCGTATTTTCCATAAGTGAAGTACACGGCCGCATTGTCGGGCGCTTCTTCCATCGCTTTATTGAAATTCTCTACGGCTGTTTTGGCATCGGGCGAATTGACGGCTGCATCCAGGTATTTCTGGGCTTTCTTCGATGGTGGCAAACAGGACGGATCTTCTTCCTGCGCCAGGAATGAAGGCGACAGGGAAACGGAAATAACAGACAGGAGAAGGTATTTATTCCACATAGGCTTAATCAAACATTCATTACAGGCAATTTTCATGCCCAATGATCTATATCGTAAAAACGGGGAAAAAGTTACTCCTAAGAGAGAATTTTCACCACAAAGGAGCAAAGACTTCTTGGTTGTGCTGTGTTTGTTAAGAGAACAAAGATGTTAAGAAATGCTTTGAATGCTCGTCGTCCAACACTATAGGCTGAATTGCTATTGGAAATTCCATTGTTTCGCTTTTAGCGAAACGCCTTTGCTTCCTTTGAGTAAGTGCATCAAAAGAGAACTTTGCTCCTTTGTGGTGAAAAAACTCAACATCAGAGTTTGCGGGCGATCATAATCCCATCCCGGATCGGCAGCAGCACATTTTCCACGCGCGGATCATCCTGCAACAAACGATTGAAATCCATCAGCAGGCGGGTGTCTTTGTCGAGCTTGTCATAATCGCCGGTCACTTTGCCCGACCACAACACGTTATCGGCGAGGATGTAACCGCCTTTTTTCACCTTGTCGAATACGAGGTGGTAATAATTGATGTAATTCAGCTTGTCGGCATCGATGAAAACGATATCGAATTGTTCGTCGAGCGTCGGAATGATTTCCATCGCATTCCCGATCCGGAAATCGATCTGGTTGTCCAGCGGACTTTGAGCGAAATAATCACGTACAAAATCTTCCAGCTGGGCATTGACATCCAGTGTGATAAGCTTGCCATTTTCGACCAATCCTTCAGCCAGGCACAACGCCGAATAGCCGGTATAAGTGCCGATTTCCAAAATACGCTCCGGACGGATCATGTTCGAAAGCATGCTTAATACACGTCCCTGGAAATGTCCGCTCAGCATGCGCGGCTGCAGCACATTCACATGCGTATCGCGGTTCAGTTTCGCCAGCAGCGGGCTTTCAGGCGAAGTATGCGCACAAACGTACTGGTCGAGTGCTTCGTCGATGAATTCCATATTAAACGCCGAATTGCTGCAAATGGTGATCGAGGTGCTTATACATGCCCATTCCCCATTGCTCTTTCGTCAGGTTACCAAAGAACGCATGCGGCTTGGCGGTACATTTTTCCGGTCCGCCGGCCTGGAATGCGCGCAGGTGTTCGATCAGCTCTGCCCGTTCTTTCTCCAGCTCCGCATCGTTTGTGCGAATGAAGGTTTTGTGCGTCGGATTGTTTTTCTTGACAGGATTGTCGTTGTAGAACTCCTTTTTGATCAGTGATCCAAGAATATAGCTGAGAAACATCCGTTTGATCTCGCGTTGGTCTCGTGCCACAATCATGGTAGCTGAACAATGCGACATCATCTGCGCCGGGTTCATTTTCCCCCACAAAGGCTGCTGATCGGCAGTGATCTTTTCCAGTCGGCCGATAGCGCTTTCCAATGATTCTTTGTCAAATAAGGTATTCATATGCTTGAGTTTAAAAGCTTGTTATCCTTCCAGGTAATCCCAGTCTTTGACGGGTTCGAATGTCTTGAACGAAGCGATCGTTTTCGGGTGCCAGAGCGTACTGGCCGGATCGATTGCCGGAATTTCATCTGCAGCGAGGTCGTTGCGCAGAAAAATCTGGTTGATGCCGTAATCGCTGGCTGCGACAAGCCGGTAGCCTTTGCGTTCGGCGAGCTTGTTCATCGCTGTTACCGAAGCGCCGTGATATACCGGATGTTTGCCTGGAAACATATAATCGGGATCGTAAGGAACCACGATGTTACGCGTTCCGAATTCGATGTGCGTTTCAATTACCACCACTTTCGGTCGGGCCAGGGTAATGGCATCCCACACCCAGTAGTCGTTGCCGTCGATATCGATGGACAGAAGCTCGAAGTCACCGGTAATGCCGTTTTGCGACAATAATTCGTTGATGTTTTCCCGCTTTACGATGGCCTGAACAAACTTCGGTTTGGGATGGTAAGGCGTTGGAATGCGCGAATAGAATTTCTGACCGCGTTTGATAAGCTTTGAGCTTCCTTCGAGGAATAAACCGCTCCAGCTGAAATGCAAAGCGAAGTTGCTGCAATTGCTGTTGATGCCGTCGTTGGCGCCGATTTCCACAAACGTTTTCGAGCCTTCACCAATCACCGAAAACAAATACAGCAAAATGCCGTCTTCTTCAAACTGCGAAAAAACTTTGTAACCTGTTGTGCGGATATCCGGCAGCTGTTTGTTGGCCTTGCAAACGAGGTAATGCTGCATGAGCTGTCGTTGCTGGATTCCCACGGCCGGTGCCAGCTTGTGCCGGTGTATGAACGGATTGAAGTAATACTTGATGAGATCCTTGAGCCACGTCATGGGGCGAATATACGTAATTGAGTGAATAGTAAACAGGCAACAGTGAATAGTTGGCAGTGACTTGCGAGCTTAATTGTTTGAATTAACGTATCTGATAAGACCTGAAAGAGTTTTGGAAATTTCTTCCAATTGCTTGTTCAAATGGGTAAAGCATTCATGATCGATGTAGTTCAATTCCTTGCTCAACAATATCAACGTATCTAACCCACTTGCTGATCCAAGAGAAATATGCAAGAACTGAGCAAATTCTTTCTTTGATTTTCTTGCAGCTCCTTCAGCTATATTCACAGGTACGGAGACAGCGACTCTTCTGATTTGAGATGTCAATCCAAATTTTTCGTCGGATGGAAAATCTTGCGTTACTGAATAGACTTTTGTGGCAAATTGAAAACTGATGTTCCAAGCATTTAATTTTTGATGCGGTTTTATAAATAGTTGTTTCTATTGAATAACCTAAAACAATCGGACAACTGTTTACTGAAAACTATTCACCAATAAATTACATATCTAACTGATAAACGCCCTTCCACGACTTACATCCTTTCGGATACGATTTGGAGCAGTTTTCTTCTTTAATGGTCACTTGTTTGTCTTCAATCACGAAGTGAAGAACGCAGTTGCCGGTTTTATAGTTGTAATTTTCTTCATCGATTTGTTGCAGAACGCCGTCGAGGGAATGATCTTGTGTACACGATTCCTGCGCCGCGCCGATCAGCGAGAATTTGATACCATTTGCACCCGAGAAATCGAGGATGAGTATCGTACCGTCTTCGCGCTGGTAGCCGGCAATAGTGAGCTCTCCGGTTTCTTCGGCCGGTTCTTCTTCTTCGGAAGCGCCATTCATGTAATCGATGTATTCTTCATACCGACTTTGATCGTCGCTGAACCAGATCGTATCGATCACGTCCGTTTTTGTGCTGATAACAGCGCTTTTTCTGCCGTTGGTGGTTTTGAAATCGATCCAGTAGAAAATCCGTTCGCCTGTCGAAGGATCGTTCATCATCATTGGATAACGGCCTTTACTCGGCACGCCAACGCGACCATTCTCCCAGTTGCCGGAATTTTTGTCGGCTGTCCACTCAAATTCCATGGAAACGCTTTCGTTCCATGGATCCGTAAACATGTAGGTCATGCTTTGATCGGCATTCGTGTAAACACCATAATAAAAGGAAGTTGAATCCGATTGGGCGATCGCTGCCTGTGAACACAGGACGACTAAAAGGAGGTGGCATAAAGATTTCATGACTCTAAAATTAGGAAAACAAACATAGCTGTTCTCGGTTCACTGAAAACTATTCACTCGTGAATGTTTACCTGAAGCAGTCTATCCGATTGATTCGACTGCCCTGCAATAGTTGATCGGGCTGAATCCTGCTAGTTCCGGGAACCTAAACGTTTCTAACGGTTAGCAACGGATAGTTTTAAAAGCGCTTTCAGCAGACAGCACCAGGACAAATCGAAAACAGCAATTGATTATCAATGCATTCTACGGTACAGAGGAGAGACAAATGGATATCAGGGCTTCAGGATATCAAAATTTCAAGACATTTATGAGTTGAACCGACAACTCTGCAACTCATAACTCGCAACTCTCCAACTCATAACTCTCCAACTCATAACTCAACAACTATCTCTATGTAACTCGCAACTACCAACTAATAACTAACTTTGCATCATGAAAACGTCTTTCCCCATTCTTCCGGCTATTACCCAACGATTGGACGAACTGGGCTTTACCAAGCCAACACCCATCCAGGACCATGCTTGGAAACACCTGATCGAAAAACACCAGGATTATGTGGGACAAGCGCACACCGGTTCGGGAAAAACCATTGCGTACGGTGTTCCGCTATTGCAGCGATTGATTGGCAAGGAAGCTAAAATCCAGGCGCTGGTGCTCGTTCCGACGCGCGAATTGGTGTTGCAGACATCCAGAACGCTCTTCAAGCTAGGGAAACATTTGCCCAAGTATTACATCGAAGAAATCATGGGAGGCGAGGACATCGGTTTGCAGAAAGAACGCCTGAAGCGTCCTACACAGATCGTGGTGTCAACGCCCGGTCGACTGGTAGAGCTGATCAACGAAAAAGCACTGAACCTCGAGCATGTGCGTACGGTCGTCCTCGATGAAGCCGACGAGCTGTTTGCGAAAGGATTCAAGAAAGAGATCAATAAAATACTGGCCAAGACCAACGATTTTCGTCGCTTGTGGCTGTTTTCCGCAACCGTTCACGGCGAATTGAGTACGTGGATACGCGAAGTGATTGCGAAAGATGCGCCGCGTGCCGTGATCAAAACGGCCGATGTCATGAATCCGCGCATCGAACACCAATACGTGGAATGCATGAAGGAAGACAAATTGCCGCTATTGCTGGAATTTCTTTCTTCGCAGGGAAATGCCCGTGGCATTATTTTCTGCCGAACACAGGGCGATGTGCAGTCGCTGGCGAAAAAGCTCCGCGAGCAGGATATGAAAGTCGGCGAAATCTACAAAGACCTCACGACTTCCGATCGCGAGAAAGTGCTGCGGATGTTTCACAATAAATCCATGCAATACCTCGTGGCGACCGACCTGGCTGCCCGCGGAATCGATTTCGAAGACCTGGCATTTGTGGTGCATTACCAGCTACCTGACGATCCGGATTATTACACGCATCGCAGCGGACGTACGGCCCGTGCGGGAAAACGCGGGTTGTCGATCAGTTTCGTGGAAGCCGTTGAGCGGAAAAAGCTGCGTTATATCCAGGATCTGCTGCACGTTGATTTCATTCAATTGTAACCAATGGCGTCGGGCGATCTGAGAACAACCGTACATTCACACGTTCACGCCTGGCGAACGGGGATTTTCTCTGATCTCGATGCGGCGCAGATTGAACAGATCGGCAAGCATGAAGTCGTCACCGATTCCCCGAAAAATCAGGTCGTTTTCTCCGAAGGCCAGCACCCGAAAGGCGTGTTTTACATTCACAGCGGCAAGGTGAAGATCTATGCCGTAGGAAATGAAGGAAAAGAGCAGATCATTCACATAGCGCGCGAAGGTGAAGTAATTGGTTTCCGGGCCATGTTCAGCGGCGAAATCTACAAAGTCTCCGCCGCGACGCTCGAAGCCTCGACCATTGGTTTTATCGAGCGAAATGCCTTTACTCAGCTCATCGACGACCACAAGCCATTACGTGATGCCGTGATCCGCGAGCTGGCGAAAGAATTGGGCGACAAAGCGTTGTTCATCACTACGCTGGCACAGAAATCCGTTCGTGAGCGACTGGCATATTCGTTATTGCTGCTCGAAGACATTTACCGCGACGGACCGATTAACCTCTCGCGCGAAGACCTCGCCAATTTTGTAGGAACGGCCACCGAAACGCTTATCCGGCTGTTGCGCGAGCTGAAAGAAGAAGGACTGATACACATCCAGACGCGCAAGCTCACCATCCTCGATCGCGAAAAGCTCAAACGCCTCGCCGGAACGTAAGTTTACAGTTACCAACTTCAAACCAGCAACTTCTAACTTCCAACTAGCAACTTCTAACTTCCAACTTCCAACTACCCACCATACCTCATTTGCAGTATTTTAATCATAATCTCACCTAATTGACTGTTTAATAACAGGATTTCCGCTAGCTTTAGCTCAAACAACGAAACCAATGAAAACGATCTTATTGACCTGCCTGCTGCTGTTGATCGGTGGCCAGGTATTTGCCCAGGATGGGAAACTCACGATTAAATGGACCTATCTTAATGTAGTCGAAGGCTTCGATCACGAGAACAAAATTGCCGTCTGGATCGATGGAAACAGAGTAGGAGAATCGGGTTCTTACAAGGAAACGGAAACCGGTACCTACAACTTGACAGTTCCTACAGGTATGCACCGCATTAAAGTGATCGGATATGCCTATTACGAAGGACAATGGGAAGAACATACGATCGAAAACGATTACTCGGTCGACGCGATCGTGGAGGAAGACTACAGTTTTGCCAAGAAAAACACGCTCACGATCGCCTGGGATATCGACATGGAGAAGACCAAGATTACGTTCAAAGGCGGAAAAGCTCCTAAAGCAAATTCGAAGGAAGAAGGTACCCTGGTTGTCAACTGGGTGTACACGGGTGTTAATGAAGGATACGACCACACCTGCCGTACAAAAGTCTATGTGGATAACAAGCTCGTGGCTACGTCAGGCGAGCAGCTCCAGTCTAAGAAAGGAAAGCTGCAGGTGGCTGTGCCGACCGGGCGTCACAAGGTGCGTATTGTGAATGAATCGTATTACGAGGGGAAATGGGAGGAACACAAGAAGGAAAACGACTATTCGGTAGACGCTATAACCGAAGAGACGATCGAGCTTAAATCGAAAAACACCGTGACAATGATATTCGATATTACATCGGAAGAAACCACTGTCACCTGGGATAAGAAATAGATTTTAGGACTTTAGGATATCAGGACAGAATGACTGGAGACCCCAAAAAGTCCTGAAGTCTTCATATCCTGAAGTCCTGACGTCCAATCAACATTTGGTCTTTCTCGCTATCACAAACAATTCCGTGCCCATACGAGGAGCAATGGAATTGAAGCACGGTTCCAGTTTCCAGGTGCAGAAATGCGTTTTGAGGTATTGTTCGTATTCCTGCGTGGAACCGCCGAATGGTGGTCCGCCGGGGAAATCGCGGTTAAAAAGTACGCCGACATATTTCCCGTTTTCGGCCAGTAATTCGTACACTTTCGTCACATACTCGATGCGGCGTGACGGATGAATGGCACAGAACAGCGTTTGTTCAAGGATGAGGTCGTAGCTGCCGTGGTATTCGAAAAAATCGCCGATAACGATCTTCACCGAAGGTGCGGCATTGCGTAATCCGGTAACGGCGTCTTCTACCAGATCAATGACCGTTACATCCGTGAATCCGTGCTCGGCAAGGTAATGTGCTTCGTGCCCGAATCCGCAGCCGGGAATCAGAATGCGAATCGTTTTGTCTTTGAGCTGATCAATGTATTCCTTCAACGGGCGGGAAACCGTTCCGACATCCCATCCTGTTGCCTGTTCATCGTAGCGTGCCTGCCAGAAATCCTGGTCGAGTTCGTTCATGGCGTCAATGTATTAAGTTCCCATTCCAGGTTGATATGCGCTTGCTGTTCACACCTGTCGCGGAACAAATCCGTTTTATAAATAATTCCGTTTCCTAACAGATGTTTCAGCACAGCAGCTCTGCCGGGATTGTACAATTCATCCGGATACATCGCGTATTCCTTCCGAATGTCAGCTGCGTACTGGCGGTATGTTTCCGGATCGCTTCCGAGTGTAGCGAGATCGGCATCGATGAATAGGTTCGTATCAGCCGAATCACTGGCTTCGTGGCGTTTGGTTGCCAAAATGTGTTGCACGCAGCGGGCTATCGTGTTTTCATGAAAACCAGCTTCTGTTAACCGAATCCGGGCCAGCTCGGCGCTCTGTTCTTCGTTGTCTTTAGCGGTCGGATCGTAGATCGCATCGTGGTAAAAAGCCGCCAGCCAGATGGCATTCGCATCATCGAACGCAGGCACCATTTCCAGGTTTTGGATCACGGCAGCAATGTGCTCCAGCGTGTGGTAAAATCGCCCCGGCTCGTTATAATGCGTTTCCAGTTCCAGCCAGTAGTTTTCGATAGCAATAGCCGAATTGGTTTGCTGAAAAAGGGAAGTGAACAACTGTTTCATGCTGAAGCTGTTCACGGGCAAACCGTTTTGATGAGCACAGGCCCGGCATTGAATTTCAGCTTGTCGGGATTGCTGAACCACATTTTGCCGTTTTTCTCGGTCATTTCGCCCGTTCCGTCGCGGAAAGTCGTTCCTTTTTTCTTGAAAGCCACTTGCCGGCGGGAAATCACGCCTTCCGACCGGAATGTGTAATCGGCCAGGAGCACGTCTTCGCGCATGCTGCCTACAATTGTTCCTGAATTGCGGTCTTTGCCGTCGAGCTGGTAAATGAGCTTGCCGGAAACCGAGCCGTTTTTCTCACGCAGGTTGAGCAAAATGGTGTCGCCATTGCCGGTGTAAACATAGCAACCAGTCACGCTGCTTTTGATGGTGGAAATGCCTTTGTCGCGCTGCACGGGATTTCCCGAACAGGCCACACAACCAAGCACAAAGCTGAATACCAGGAGCCGTTTCATCGCGTTCTTTTGTTAAATGTAAGTGGATTCCTGTTCAATTCCAATCCGCTTGAGCGGATTATTGCTTTACGAGATTTTCAAGGCATTTTTCGATGGTCGGAAACGCAAAGTTAAAACCGGCTTGTTGCAAACGGGCCGGCAGCACGAAGCGGCTTTTGAGGATCAATTCGGTTTCTGTTCCGATGAGCTTTGCCCCGAATTCCAGCAGCCATTTCGGTTGCGGAATGCCGAAAGGAACGCGTAGACGATTACGCAGAACGCGTAGAAAATGGTCGTTCGTCACCGGATTTGGCGCGCTCAGGTTGTAAACACCGGAAGTTGCTTCGTTTTCGATGAGAAAAGCGATCGCCCGGCACACATCGCGTTCGTGGATCCAGCTGAATTGCTGATCGCCGTTGCCCATTTTGCCGCCCAATCCGAATCGGACAAGACGTTTGAACGGCGTCATAACACCGCCGGTTTGTCCCAGGACGATAGCTGTTCGCAGAACGATCTGTCGCGTTTCCGGTTGTTTGTAGGTGGCAAAACAGGCTTCCCATCGCTGACAAACATCGACGGAAAAACCCGTGCCGATGATGCCGTTTTCTTCCGTATTCGGACGATCGGTTGAATGAGCGTAAATCGTTGCGCTGGCAGCGTTGATCCAGACTTTTGGCTTGTTGGCACACAAACGGATTGCTTCACCGATTGCTGCCGTGCTTTCCAGTCGGGAAGCGTAAATGGCCGCTTTGTTTTCTTCGTTATAGCGGCAATTAACGGATTTCCCGGCGAGGTTGATCACGGCCAGCGCACCGTCTAAATCGACCGACCAGCTGCCCACGGTATGTCCGTCCCAGACCCGGTATTTGACATCAGCAGTAGAAGCTTGCGGTTTGCGCACCAGGGCGACGATACGGTAATGTTCTTTGAAAAAATCGACTAAGCTGCGACCGATAAAGCCGTTGGCGGCAGCGATAACAATGGTGGGTTTCATAGGGCAAAAGCAAAAGGGTAAATCAATAAACGGAAAACAATCCAGGAAACACTCAGCCAGCCGCTGATGTGGAGTAATTGGAGGCGACGCATGTGTTCATAGAACATGAACAGGTAAACCAGGCCGTAGCAGAAAGGCTGCAGCATTTCGGTGCTCATCCCGACGAAGTTCAGGAACGTCAGTCCGAGGTGGAAGAACAACAGGAGCAAGCCACCCAGCAAACTGATGAAAGCGAGATTGCCGGCATAATCAGCGAAGCCGTTTCGGTGAAACAATCGGAAAACCAGGAACTGGAACCCGAATTGTGCGAGGAATAATACGAGATCGGTATAAACCGGGTGACCGATGAAATAGTCTCCGAGCTGTTGTGTAAAATAAATACCCGTCGTGAGGTTCACGATCCAGCAGCAGAAAGCAATGAAAGCGATCCGCCAGCTAATGGAAAGGGTAGGAGCACAAGCGCAGCGATCGTTGCAATCGGACGGAGCGACCATTTTCCGGTTGTAGCTGATGAAGCTGTACAATTGTTCCAGCAACCAGTGAATACCCGGCAGACGGCCAATTTTGGGAATGAGCGGAAAACGGTTGCCCAAAACGGTCAACAAACTGTCGACGCCGTATTCGACTGTTCCTTTCACCGGATCGACCAGCGCGATCTTGTTGCGGGAAACGGTGATGTCGAATGTCAATCCGGGTTGTTCGACGGCTTCGCTGTAGGGGAGGCGCCCGGCAGGAGCAAGGAAACCATGACGAATGAAAGCACCTGTATACCAGTTACACAGCGGACAGTCTTTGTCGTAAAGCAGAATGTGTGTCGGTTTCATAAAGCTAATTTTAGTTTCTAAACTTTCAATAAAAATTGAAATACCCAATCAAAAAGAAACGGCTCTTTTGCCGCTTCGTGTTTTCTTATTTAAAGAACTGAATGATCTTCCCGAAGAAGACATGCTCGTCAGCTTTCATCAACGTATCAGATAATCCATCGAGACGGGAAACCAGTCGTTGCAGGTCGGTGATCGTATCGGTGAAAGCTTCTTTTTCTGCTGAGTCCGGACCTTCTACAGCTGACAATTCAGCCAGGTGTTGTTGCAAAGGTTCGATCTCACGGCGTTTGCGCTCTTTGGTAATGCGTTTGGCGATTTCCCACACATCTTTTTCAGCACGGAAATACTCGCGACGATCGCCCGGAAACGTTTCCTTGTAAACCAGGTTCCAGTTCATCAGCTCGCGGATGTTCATATTAGCGTTCCCGCGAGAAATGGAGAGTGTTTCCATGATTTCCTCCGTGCAAAGCGACTTAGTACTGGTCAGCAGCAGGGCATGCACCTGGGCCATCGAGCGGTTAATTCCCCACTGGGAACCGAAGTTCCCCCAGAGCTGAATGAATTGTTGTTTTGCTGTTTCGAGTTCCATATTTCAAATATACAGAATTTTCAATAATATTTGAAAGTTTTGAATTGTTTTTTCATACAACTCAATTTAGTTGAGGGACAGCCTCCTCCCTTGAGGACTGAGGAAGGTGGTTTTCTAATAGAATCGTGCTGGCCACCCCCTTTTATTCCCCCTCAAGGGGGAAGCAGTTATAAAAGTCGAATCAACTGCCGAACGGCCTTTCCACTCGCGTTTTCCGCCACAACGAAGTAAACGCCTTTGTCCAGCTCTTGCGAGAAAGAAAACGTGCTGTTATCGGTATGCTCATACGTACTCACGAGCTGGCCCATCGCATTCATAACGGAAACGGTAGCTGTTCCAGGGAGTGCTAAGCTAAAATGATCGCTTGCCGGATTTGGATACAACTGCACCGCGAGCTCGTTTTCTTCCACATTGAGGAAAACATTGATCACGCCAACGGCATCAAGATCGAAACCACAGGAGGAAAATGGGGTTGGATACGGATCGTTGATCACAGTGTCGTTCTGGTCGGTTGTACCCGTTCCGGTAATGGCACCAATGGCGTCGATGATGCGGATGTGCGTGATCATTTCAGTGTTCAGCAAAGCATCAACAGGCAGGTCGGCGAGATCGAAAGGTGTTCCGAAACCGCGCTTGTATTTGCCAGCCAGGTTGTTCACATAACGGCAATCGGAGGTGGAAGAATTGCTGAGCTGTACATCCGTCGGGATTTCCGAGGTGGACGGGAAACGGAAAAAATGAACGCCGTCGCTGCTCACTTCTACATGACCCAATTCCATGTAATGATCCACAAATCCGTTTTCGAAAATGGCAAAGTCAAAGCCCGGACCGTCAGTGATCAGCTGGTCGAACGTCAGGGTTACGATGCCGCTGTCGCCCAACGAAACAGCGGAAGTGATATCGCCCTCAGCCGGTCCGAACGCGTTTTCGATGGAACCAAACGTAGCACGATTGCTGTCGTCGAATTCCATTGTCGTGTCATTGATATCGATGTAGCCGCGTGAAATCGTTCCGTTGGTTGCCCAGGCGATAAAGCAGGAGCTGTCTTTCGGAATAGCCGTTGAGCCCGGCTGACCGTATTCCGGGGCGAATGATTGTGCTGCCGCAGCAAAGGGCAGGAGAGAAAGTATAAAAAGGATCTTATTCATAGACTAATAATTTGGAGGGATTGAGCCCAACGTGGTAGCTGCGCTCAAAACTGCCGGCTGCCGTAAACAGGTGGATGTAACCGGAATTGGTGTACCCGTTGGCATCAGCGCAATAAATTTTGTTGGTAACAGGCGAATAGGTAATACCATATAAAGTGGTAATAGAAGCGGTCGAAATGAAATTCGGAGTAATCAGCTGTTCGGTCAGGGCATTGAAGAGGCCAATGGCGCTGGTTTGATCATTGAAGTTGTAATAGCTGATCAGCAATTGGTCGTTCATACGGGTAATGCCGCTGGCATCGAAGGTGTAGCTTTCCACTTTGGTGTCGGTTACCGGATCGATGCGGTGCATGCGGGAAGGAATGCTGCCGTAATTGCCGCGACTGATCACATACACATCGCCTTCGCTATCGGTGCAGACCGCTCCCGGGTTTTCACCCACGGTAATGCGATCGAGTTCTTGCAGACTAGCCAGGCTGATGACTGAAACCGTACTGTCTTTTACGGTGTTCAATCCGCCGGAATTGGCTACATACAGTTTGCCGTTGCTGATGTCGAGTCCTTCAGGATTACTTCCAACAGCAATGCGCTGTGTAACGGTCAGCGAAGTAGTATCGATCACGTCCACATAGCCGTCGAAGCAGCTTACAAAAGCACGTGAGCCATCGAAAACGATGTAACGCGGTTGCTTTGCAACACCGCCGTGGATCATGGAAATCTGTGTGATCGGATCGCCGGTAAGCGCGTCGAGGACTTCGATCGTGCTGGATACGTTTACGATGATGTAGATCTTATTTCCGTAACGGGCAATGTCGTTGCCGGTATCGCCCAGTCCGCGATTGGTTTTGTCTTCGAAAAAGGTCGTGTTGACCGTATGATCGTTGGTATTTACCCAGCACAAGGTTGAATTGTTGAGCTGAAACAAGCCTTCGTTCAGAACCAGCAAGCCGTGTTCGAGAACCGCCGGTGCAGGTGCTTCCGGCTCGGGCTTTTTCTTTTTGCACGACAGCAGCGCCATTCCCAGGCAAGCGATCAGTAAAATCTTAGAATTCATAGCTTAAACGAAAAAGGACATTTCTGCCGGGCATGATGAAAAAACGAATGTAATCATAGTAGCGGTCGGTGAGGTTATTTACAGCCAAACGAGCGGTGAGCTTGTGTCGTCCGAAAGCAGTGGTGTAAAACAGCGAGCAATCGAACAGCAGGAAATCTTCCACGAGGTTCGCACGGATGTTTTCGTTCAGCGCATAGCGTTCGCCCTGGTAAGTCGTCAGAAAGCTGATTCCCCAGTGTTTGCGTTCGTAGTTCAGCTCGGCAGTTCCTGCGTGGATTGGAGAATATGCCAGGATATGACCGTAAGTTGGGCCATCCGGGTTGCTGAGATCCTGCGTGTATTGAAACGTATAATTCACATTCAAACTGAGCTGCGCCTTGTCGAAATGGTAATAGATTCCCTGTGTGCATTCCACGCCCAAAGCTTGTGATTTCCCTACATTCTGGATCGACCAGATGAAGAGGTTTTTGGTTGGAATGGCCAGGATTTTATCCGTAGCGTAGACATAGAACGGTTGTAGATTGCTTCTGAAAATCAGGTTTTTGACACTTTTTCTCATATCCAGTCGAATCCAAGCCATGTGTGCTTTTTCGGGAACCAGATCGTCGTTGCCCACCTGGTTGTAATACAATTCGTTGAACGACGGCTGTCTCACGGTATAGCGGTAACCGGTGGAAAACAGGAAGCCGCGTCCCAGGGGAATCATCCAGTCGATCATCGGCAGAAAAGCAAACGTATGGCGCGTACTGATCGGACGATTCTGATCGTTGACGTATTGGATGCCCAATTGGGTCGATAATTCCCCGAAATACTTGAATGTCCCGGCCAGTAAGCCATCTGTAGACGCGCGGTAAGGTATACGCTCAAACGAAGCTGTGCGCAATTGTTCGAAGCGTTGTCCGGCTCCGGCCAGCAGCTTGATTTTCGTTCCAGGCGAGTAGCTCCATTGCGTTTGTCCTTCGAGCTGTTGCGACAGGTAGTGACTGTGCAGGAAGCCTTCTGCATTCAGGTAATTCGAATCAACGTAATCGAGCGAATTTTGCTGGTAGGAAACGGTCGTGGCGTTTTGCCATTTCTGACGGCTGAATGCGTGGCGCAGGCTCAGCAGGTTGTTGACGCCGTATAAGCGTTGTCCGGCAGTTTCGTTGTAAAAAACCACGGCTCCGGGCAAACCTTTATTGAACTGCGCGCCGGAATAACTCAGCCGGATTTCCTGTTTTGCTGTCGGAGACCACGTAATTGCAGCTGTTCCGAAAGCATCTTTGAGATCACCGTTGTGCCGGCGGGTGCTCACTTCCGTTGATCCGTTGAGATAAGTAAAGGGATAATCGCCTTCAAACATCCGTCCTTTTCCGGAAAGGGAAAAGCGCCACTTGGACAATTGCTGCCCCACGAAAACATGCGCGTCGTATTGCTGAAACGAACCGGCCTGTATACCTGCAACTAATTGAAAGGAATCGTTTGGTTGCGCTGCATGACGCGTTTCAATGGCAATGACCTGTCCGGCAAGCTTGGCGTGTACGGGATAATCGATCGAAGTAGCTGCCGATTGAACGGATGACAGACTTTTGATGAAATCGGCCGGTAATTGACCAAGATCAGTCTGACCGCTTTGGGTTTGCGCCAGGGCAAAGTTGTCGAGCACAACGCTCGTATGTCCGGCGCCAAGACTGCGGAACGTAACGGTTTTCATGCCGCCCAGTCCGCCGTAGCTGCGCAATTGCATGCCCGGAAACAGAACAAGCAGCTGCCCGATGTCGTTTGCCATACGCCGCTCAATTTGTCGTTTGTTCAGCGTAATCAGACCCGGACGGCTGCTTGTCGGTGTGCCGAATACCACAACGGAGTCAATAGTCGTTTCCGGTCCCTGTGCAAATGCGACAGAGAAGGAACACAACAATCCGATGCAGATCAGCGCTTTCAACCTAAATCAGGTGGTGAATAGTGGAGTCAACGTTTGATCAGCGTAGAACGCGTCACGCCTGTTGCATTGGTCAGCTCGACAAAATAGCAGCCAGAGTTCCAATTTTCAGTGGACAGGGTTAGGAGTCCTTCAGAAGCGCCATTCCAGATCAGTGATCCGGTTGCGCTGTAGATGCGAATGTTGCCGGCTTGTCCGTCGATCGTCATGTGATCGTTTGCCGGGTTCGGGTACATGCTGAAAGCAGGAATTGCGTGCTCCGTCAGTCCAACCGTACCGAATTTCAGGTTGTCCATCGCGAAGTAGCCCGGTGTGTTGATGTAACCGAACGACATATCGGATGATTCGAGCGCGAAGCTCAGGTAGCTCACTTCACCTAACTCAGAAAGGTCAACCGTTTCCCAGGTATCTACGATGTAATCCTGCGTGCTGTCAGCAAAACGGTAGTCTGCCAGGTAGAATGTTACCGTATCGATAGCGTTCGTATCGGCGTCGCAACCAATGATCAGCAGTCGGAAATAATCTGCACCGTTGGTGCCATCCGGCTCGCCATTGGCGTTGTTTGGTGAGCCAAATACTTTTCCGAACTGGTCGCCGTTCAGCATGGAAAGTGCAGCCCAGGTTGTATTCGTAATCTGAACGCTTTCCAGCACGCGTGGAACGCCCAGGTGGAGATAACCGCTGTAGTTAACACCGTAAGTTGCACTTCCGTTCCCGCCGCTACCGGCATAAGCGCTGTATTGGTTGGCAGCACCTTGCTGCGTAGTGTTTGTTTTGTTGGAATACGACCATCCGGACCAGTAATCGAACTCGTCGTTGTAATTGTTGGTAAAAGTCAAACCGCCTGAAACAAATTCTCCTGCGAGGTCAGACCCGTTGTAGAACGTATCCGCCGGAATCGTCAGATCTTCAAAAGTGATGGTTGTTGTTTGTGCCGAAACACCGGTTGCGGCCAGAACGGCCATAGCGAGTAATGTTTTTTTCATTGCTTTTAACGCATTTAAAAATGAATAATAAACAGCAAATGAAAAAATCAGAATAGAAGAAACAGAACCGGATGCGCGCCAGCCGGTAATGAATCGGACTTTAATCTGAAGTCTTCATTCAAATAATTAAAGGCAGGTATTCTGACTTCCCTCTGCCGATTTTGCCTTCCCACTCCGATTTTCGGAACAGTGACATTTTTAAAATCAGCATTAACAAGGGTTTACAGCTGCAGATACAGTTCCGGAGTTACACCGGATTCCCTTTTTCATTCCGACCAGGTCGGAAACCAATAACCGGCTCAAAGATAGGAATTAAAGTCATTGTAACAAAAGTGTGAAAATACCTGATGCTATCCTTTTCAACCATCGGTTGTAGATAACCGGTTGCGACTTTCGCGCAAAGACGGATCGACTTATCAAAAAAAGATTACTTTTGCAACGCTTAAACTTGTACTAATGGCGAATACCATCAATACCAACAACCTGAAACAACAGTTTAAAGAAAACAAGCAATTGCGCATGATCACCTTTGCAATCGGAGGTGTATTGCTGTTGCTGGTAGGCTACCTGCTCTACCGTCAGTTTATTTTCGGACCGAAAAATGACAAATCGAAAGGTGTTTTCCACACGGGATTGAACTATGCGGCAAAAGACTCTACCGATCAGGCAATTGATGCATTGCTTCCTGTAGTAAAGAAATACGACGGAACAGTTGGAGGTGAAAACGCTCAGTTTATCCTCGGTCGTCAGTACATGGAGAAAGGTAACTTCAAGAAAGCACTCGAAGCACTCGAAGGCGTAAAAGTTTCCGACACGTATGTACGCGTTTATGCAGTTGGTCTGCAAGGCGATTGCTACAGCGAGCTGGGTAAATACCAGGAAGCGATGGACAAGTACGAAGAAGCGGCTTCCATCAACGAAAACGACAAAACATCACCGGAATACCTGTTCAAAGCTGCATTGGTGGCTGAACACCTGAAGCAATTTGAGAAAGCAACGGAGCTTTACGAAAAGATCCGCGATACTTACAGCGTATTTGGACAAATGAAAGCGATCGATAAATACATTGCTCGCGCGAAAAACTCTAAAGTGAAATAACGTGGCAACAAGTCTGAAAAACTTATCAGCTTACGACAAACAAGCCATTCCTAACAGTGCCGATTGCAAGATCGGCATTGTTGTTTCTGAATGGAACGATCATATCACGCACAAGCTGCTGGAAGGCGCTGTAACGACCTTTCTTGAAAACGGCATGAAAGAAGAACAGCTCTTCATTCACCACGTTCCGGGAGCATTTGAATTGCCGCTGGGAGCGCAATGGCTGCTCGAAAATCAGAATCATGCACTGGATGGCGTATTGGTGATCGGTGTGGTGATCCAGGGTGAGACCCGCCATTTTGATTTCGTGTGCCACGGTGCCACGCAGGGCATTATGGACGTGATGCTGAAAACCAGCAAACCGCTTTCGTTCTGTCTGCTCACCGACAACACCGAACAGCAGTCGCTCGACCGTTCGGGAGGCAAGCACGGTAACAAAGGCATCGAATGCGCGGTGACTTTATTGAAAATGATCGGATTGAAAAAATCCCTCTAAATAATTTCCTATGACATTGATTAAATCCATTTCCGGGATCCGCGGAACGATTGGAGGTCAGCCGGGCGATGGCCTGACACCTATTGATGCTGTACAATTTGCGGCTGCTTACGGGACCTGGCTGCAAAAGCGATTCGGTCAGCAGCGCTTGAAAGTAGTTGTGGGCCGCGATGCGCGCCTTTCCGGCGAAATGATTTCCCAGCTGGTAACCAATACACTCACCGGCTTGGGAATTGATGTGATCCAATTGGGGCTTTCCACTACGCCAACCGTTGAAATGGCGGTTCCGGAATTGAAAGCCAATGGCGGCATCATTCTCACGGCCAGCCACAATCCTAAGCAATGGAACGCTTTGAAACTGCTCAACGAAAAAGGCGAGTTCATTTCCGGCGCGGAAGGTGAGGAGCTGATGAAGATCGCCGAAGCCGGTGCGTTCCATTTTGCAGAAGTCGACAACCTGGGAACAGTTACGAACGACAACGGCGCGATCGAACGTCACATCGACGCCATCCTGGCATTGCCGGATGTTGATGCAGCAGCTATTGCAAAAGCTGATTTTTCTGTAGTCGTTGATGCGGTGAATTCCACTGGCGGTATTGCTGTTCCTGCTTTGCTGAAGCGTTTGGGTGTCACAAAAGTAACGGAGCTTTACTGCGATCCGACCGGACATTTTCCACATAATCCTGAGCCTTTGCCGGAGCATTTGACCGATCTTTCAGCGAAAATCCGTGAAACAGGAGCACAGGTCGGCATTACCGTCGATCCGGATGTAGACCGCCTGGCGCTTGTTTGCGAAGACGGTTCCATGTTCGGTGAAGAATACACGCTCGTTGCTGTTGCCGATTACATTCTGTCGCGCCGCAAAGGAGCAACCGTTTCCAATCTTTCGTCCACACGTGCCCTGCGCGATATTACGGAGGAAGTTGGAGCAGAGTACCACGCAGCTGCAGTAGGCGAGGTGAACGTGGTCGAAAAAATGAAAGCTGTGAATGCTGTCATTGGTGGTGAAGGAAACGGTGGAATTATTTTCCCGGATCTGCACTACGGTCGTGACTCGCTGGTAGGAATTGCCTTGTTCCTGACACACCTGGCAAACAAAGGCGTTTCCATGACAGCGCTTCGTGCTTCGTACCCGAATTACGAAATGGCCAAGAAAAAAATCGAGCTCACACCGGGAATCGATACCGATGGAATCCTGCGTACGATGGCCGATCGCTATAAAAATGAAGAAGTAGACACGACCGATGGCGTCAAAATCTACATCGGTAAAGAATGGGTGCATTTGCGCAAAAGCAACACCGAGCCCATCATTCGTATTTACACCGAAAGCAAAGACGCACAGGCCGCTTCTGACCTGGCGGATCGCATTATTGCTGAGATCAAAGCATTGATCTGATCAATGAAAAATAGAATGGAAGGCAGTCTCAACAGGCTGCCTTTTTTTGTGAGGAATAACGGGCGTTAACAAGATTTTAAGAACTTCCTCCTGAACCAATTCTTCGTTCATAGGTACTGCGACAAAATTTTAGCCCTATGAATAAGATAACTGGTTTAATAAGTGCTCTGTGTCTAACCTTCTTCAGTTTTGCCGCTGATAAAGAAACCATCAAGTCCACCATTTCGGAAGTAACGGTTTACACCCAGGGAGCACAGGTGTTCCGTAAAGCAAACTACACAGTAAAAGCAGGAGTCACGCAATTGGTGATCGAAGGCATCAGCCCGGATATCGATCCCAAAAGCCTGCAGGTGAAAGCACTGGGAAATGTGGTGCTGATCGATTCCAAATACTCGCTGTACTACCCGCAGCCTGAGCCGGTAAAACTGGAGGGATTACCGCTCAAAGTGAAAAAAGACATCCAGCTGTTGCAGGATTCCATCACCAACCTCGATTACGAAATCCGCGAATTGCAGGACGAGATCGATGTACTGGCCGCCAGCAAAACCATTCTTGCCAACAACGGCTCCGTTCGCGGACAAGGCAAAGTGAACGACTCCATTCCGCTGCTCAAAATGACGATGGATTACTACACGCTCAAAATGAACGAGATCAATAAGAAAATGCTCGGACTGGCGCGCAAGAAAGCCGAAAAAGAGGCACGTCGTTCAGGCATGCATACCCGTATGTCCGATCTGAAAAACTACCAGTCGTCTGCTGCGCCACCGGCTCCGAAAGGACCGATTCACCAGATTGTGATCACCGTTCAGGCAAAAGAAGCCACAACCGGCAAGCTCAATGTTTCCTACCTTGTTTCCAATGCCAGCTGGGTGCCGATGTACGATCTGCGCAGCGATATCGCTACCGGAAAAGTAAACCTGACGTATAAGGCACATGTGAGCCAGACGACAGGCGAGGACTGGGATGATGTACGCCTGTCCGTTTCTACCAACAATCCGTATCAGAACAAAACGCGCCCGGTGTTGCACCCGTGGTACATCGACTATTATGTAGCTGCAACGTATTACGATGTGAATACCATGTATTCCAATGCACCGGTGCCGCAGGTCATGAACAAGGAAGCCAAGGCGGAGGCTGCAAGAGAGCTCGAAGATGCGGAATTGACAGCGGGAGGTGATGCCAGTGATTTCACTACGATGATTGACCGCGTGCTTTCAGCTGAATTTAAAATCGATCTGCCGTATTCCATCAAGAGCAACGGAGAAGAGCACATGGTACTGGTGAAAAACGTAGACCTGAATGCGACTTACAAGCACATTTGCGTACCGAAGCTCGATCCGGGAGCTTACCTGGTGGCACAGATCGTGAAGCTGGATGAATTGCAATTGGTTCCTGCTACGGCCAATATTTTCTTCGATGGCAGCTACATTGGCGAAACCTACCTCGACCCGACAACCATGGATGACACGCTTTCACTGAGCCTTGGAAAAGACCCGAACATCATTGTGAAACGCACCCTGCTGAAGAAAGACCTGAAAGAGAAGATCGTAGGGAATACCAAAGAGCGCACGATGTCGTATGAGATTGAAATAAAAAACCTGAAGTCCACAACGATTGAGCTGATTGTGAAAGACCAGTTACCTGTAACACAGAATGCCGACATCCAGATCGAAGCGATCAATCTCGACAGGGCGAATTACAACGAAGTGACGGGTATCCTGAACTGGGAATTCGACCTGAAAACGAAGGAAAGCAAGAAGATCCATTTCAGCTACCGTGTCAAACACAACAAAGATCAGAACGTAGCGCTGTAAAGAGTTTTCATTGTTCGTTTCTATAGTTGCAATCCCGTCCGCCTTAGGTGTGACGGGATTGTTTTTTGATAAAAATTTAGAAACAGCAAGGCATAAAAAAAGGGACTCTTTCGAATCCCTTTCTCTCCGATAGTCGGATAAAATTATTGCTTCACGAATGTGCTGCTTACAGTTTCACCGCTTGTAGTGGTGATAGCGTAGAGGTACATTCCTGCGTTCAGCGTAGTAACGTCGATAGAACCGGATACACCGTTTACTGCTTCAGTAAGGAGCAGTTTACCATCGAGTGAGTAAACGTTGATTGCTGTAGCTTCTGTTCCGTTCAGCTCGAACTTCAGATCTGTTGTAGCCGGGTTAGGGAAGATACGGGAAGAAGTCAGCTTGTTCTCGTTCACACCCACATAACCGTTTACTTCGAATGCATCCAGCCACAGTGTGCTTCCTGGCTGTGGAAGGCTTGTACCGAAGATACCTCCGATAGAAGAAGAACCGAGGATAACCATCTGGTTAGCTGTTCCTGTGTTCGTTGGGTGAGCTGTCAGGGTAACAGTACCTGGTGTCCATGCAGCAAGTGTAGCGTTGATGGAAACAACACCCTGGAACAACAATACGTCATCGTTGAAACCAGCAGCGAGTGTATCGTAGATTTCAACAACGATAACAGCACTGTCACCGCTTGCAGCAGTATACTTTGCCATAAAGTCAACTGTGATATCGCCAGCATCAGTGATTTCGCCGTCGATAACCTGACCGATAACTCCTGCGAGTGTATCGGAAGGTCTCTGAAGAGCTGCAGCCAATGTAGGGTTAACGATAGTGATCAATTTCGCAGATTGTGCACCTTCACCTGGAGCAGCAGTTTCACCTTTGTAGATGTTCACTCCCCAACCAGCTGTGCTGGAAACGTCCGGGAAAGTTGGGTATGGATTCGTGATTGGCGCCTCGAAATTACCATTCGCCAACTGAGCAGTTACGCTCCCTGCAAGCAAAACACCTGCGATCAATGTGTAGATTTTTTTCATAGTTTTTTATTAAAATATGATTAATAGTGTCCCAAAAATAACCACAACACGTATTCGGTCCAAATAAAAGAACAGGAATATTATGAAAGGTAAATTGTTGATTTGTTGTAGTAATAGCTGAATAAGCCTCTAAGACTAGCTAATTAGTAGATTATATCAGATACTCCGTCTATGATCGGCCTTCGCATTGGGATCGTAATGAAAGAAAAAATTGGCCCAGATAATCTTGGATAAGGCATAAAAATAAGGTGCCGCTGCCAGTGATAAGGCACTAATAATGGCAATCTGCCAGCCGGTGGAAATGGTTGGAAGGAATAAATTAAACCCCACCCAGCAAGCCACAAATAATCCGACACCTAATCCGTAGGAAACATACATCGCGCCGTAGTAAAAACCTGGTTCTTTGGAATAGGCGAGTCCGCATTCAGAACATTCCTTGTGGGTATTGCCCACTCTCTTCAGGTCGTAAGCGCCCGACACAAAAAAGTCGCCTTCCTGGCACCGCGGACATTTAAATCGCAGAATACTGTAGAGTTTGCTGCCTTTTCGCATGATGGATTTTTGCTGCAAAAATACCCTTTTTAAAGGCATTAAGCGGCCAGCCCTCCGGAACAAAAAAAATGAAATGGTATTTTTTGAAACCTTTTTCAGGAAGTGGCGTTAGAAGAAGCAACGGATCAATTATTAACATCTACAGGTTAAGGGAGAAAGGCTGTTCAGAAATGGACGGCCTTTTTCTTTTTAGTTCGAAGTTGGAAGTTGCTAGTTGGAAGTTGGTTTCCAACTCAACAACTCCTCAACCCAGCAACTCACAAGCTCATCAACTCACAAGCTCATCAACTCAACAACTCACAAACTCATCAACCCAGCAACTAATTAACTCAAAACTTCCAACTTCCAGCTCATCCGTGCATCTATTGAAATGCAAGAATGACCTCATAAAGTGTTTGGCAGAACAGCGTTAAAAATTGTAAATTGCGACAGCAAACCATGCAAATGAAAAAAACATTCCTCCTCTCCGGGCTGCTTTTTGCAGCTACTTTCTCCTTTTCCCAGTCCATTGAGCTGCATTCACAGACCGATCAGGATGTCACGCTGACGCATCAGCTGAAGCAGCTTCCGTTCGAAATGCGAACCATCAACGGACAATCGTGTATCGATTTCGGGCGTACATACGAAGTCCTTTCCATGGAAAATGGCGCGCCTGCTCTTCCGCTTTTTCATACGTCCATTCAATTGCCAGACAAAGGCAATACGGTATTGGTGGTGGAATACGATCAGGTGACTGAAATTCAGAATGTTTCCGTTGCACCTTCCAAAGGCAACCTGAAGCGAAATATTGATCCGTCAAGTGTTCCATATACGTTTGGTGAAGTCTACAACCAGGATGCTTTTTATCCTGCAAATGTGGCAACGCTGAATACACCGTTCGTATGGCGGGCTGCGCGCGGGCAGGTAATCACCCTTTCGCCGTACCAGTACAACCCGGTGACGAAAGTATTGCGCATCCACGAAAACCTGCGCGTACGGGTTATTTTCCAGTCGGATGTACAAGGATTGAACGAAATCGCAACGCCGCAAGCCGATCCGGTAATGGCCGCAGCTTATAAAGAAATCTTCATCAATCCGACTTCAGAAAAGTATGCACCTGTTGACGAAGAAGGTGAATTGCTCATCATCGCGGATCCGAACCTGACAGATGCGCTTACACCATTCGTTCGATGGAAAACCGCAAAAGGGATCAAAACAACTTTACGCACCACCAATGATACCGGAACAACAGATACGCAGATCAAATCTTATATTCAGACATTCTACGGTCAAAACCCAGGTTTGGCTTATGTGCTGCTCGTAGGTGATCACGGACAGATTCCGGCGCACACTTACGGGACTACCGGTGCGGGCGAAGAACTGTGGAGCGATTCCTACTACGGACAGCTGGCCGGCGGTGTGAATGATTTCTACCCGGAAGTTTTCGTTGGCCGTTTCCCTGCTGCATCTGCTGCACAAGCTGAGCTGATGGTTGATCGTACCATTGATTATGAGCTTACACCAGCTCCGGGCAACTGGATGGAAAAAGCCATCGGGCTTGCTTCCAACGAAGGCGATGGCATTGGTGACGACGGTGAAATCGACTACGAGCACATGCGCAACATCCGCACGCGTCTCATGTCGTTCGGTTATTCAGCAGTATACGAATTCTACGAGGGCTCACAAGGTGGCCAGGATGTAGGTGGCAATCCAAACTCTACCATCATTCTTCCGGCCATCAACGAAGGTGTTGGCTTGTTCAACTACACCGGACACGGCTCACAGAATATGTTCGTAACCGGGAACTTTACTTCGACCAACATCAACCAGGCAACGAACGTGGGTATGTACCCGTTTGTGATTTCTGTAGCCTGCAACAACGGAACATTTACCGACGGAAGCTGTCTTGGTGAGTCTTTCCTGCGCGCCGATGACAATAACGCACCCGCCGGAGGTATTGCTTTCGCTGGTTCGTCTATCCTGATGGCCTGGGCACCGCCTATGCAAACGCAGGATGAAATGACGGAGATCATCGCAGAAGCGTATCCGAACAACCGAAAAACAACGCTTGGTGGCTTGTTCTACAACAGCCAGATGAGCATGCTCGAAGAATATCCGGGCGAAAATGGCGAAGAAGTGATGCAGACATGGGTACTTTTCGGAGATCCGTCAACTGTTTTCCGCAACCGCCAGACGATGAACCTGAATGTGACCCACGTGGGGAATGTTCCGCTTGGCACGACTTCTCTTACCGTAAACTGCGATGTAGACGGTGCTGAAGTAGCGATTTCACAGAACCATGTATTGATCGGCAAAGGGACCGTTTCAGGTGGTAACGTGCAAATTCCATTCGACGCATTGGTGTCTGATCAGCCATTGACCGTAACAGCTACGAAACAGAACTACCGTCCTTATCAGGGACCTGTACAAGTTGGAAACGGACCGCTGGGTGTTTCAGAAGAGCTTGCAGCAACCGTATTGATTTATCCGAACCCTGCTTCAGCGATCTTCACCGTAGAAGGTATCAACAACACAGTTGAAAGCGCCGAATTGTTCACCATTGCAGGCCAGTCTGCCGGAATTGCTGCCCAAGGAATTAACGGAACTGTACAGCTGGATGCTTCGGCTGTAGCAGCGGGAAGCTACCTGTTGCGCATCGTTACACCAAAAGGTGTTGCGATGAAGCGTATCGAGATTTTGCGATAAACTGAAACGAATAAAATAGATTAGGGCGGTTCCGATAGCCATCGGAATTCCGCCCTTTTTTGTTTACTGATCCAAAAAGATGCTGATCTTTGCCGCATGCAGGAATGGGATGTTATTGTGATCGGTGGGGGAGCGGCAGGTTGTTTTGCGGCAATCCAGGCCGGTGAACATTTTCCGGGAGCCAGCATTCTGTTGCTGGAAAAAAGTGCGAGACCGCTGGCGAAAGTGAAAATTTCGGGAGGTGGACGCTGTAACGTGACCAATCAGCTGTCCGATCCGGAAGAGCTTTCGCGCAATTACCCGCGGGGCAATCGGTTTCTCAAGAAAGCATTCTATACCTTTTCTTCGGAACACATGGTGCGCTGGCTGGCCGATAAAGGCATTCCGCTGCGTTTGTATCCCGAAGGCTGTTTGTTTCCCGAAACGAACGACTCCCAGACCATTATCGATTGTTTCCTGTCGGAGCTGAAGCGTTTGAGCATTCCTCTGAAAACAGAAGTGCGCGTGGACCAGCTGATGCAGAAGGACGGAAAATGGCACATTCAATCGTCTGTCGGGGATTTTATGGCTAAGTCGGTCATCGTAACAACCGGCGGACAACCCAAAGCGAGTGGTTTCAAAATGCTGGATTCGCTGGAGCTCGACATCGTTTCGCCTTTGCCATCGTTGTTTACCTTCAATATGCCCGATGAGCCTGTTCGCGAGCTGATGGGTATTGTGGTGGAACAAGCTTCGGTGAAAATTGCAGGGGAAAAGTGGTCGAGCGATGGTCCGTTGCTGATCACCCATTGGGGCATGAGCGGCCCGGCTGTGTTGAAATGCTCGGCATTCGGAGCTCGGATCCTGGCCGGAAAGAACTACGAAACCACTGTTTTTGTGAACTGGACAGGCGATCGCAAGCCGGACCAGATCAGGGAAGCGCTTTCAGAAATTCTGCGTTCGGCCAAAAAGACGGGCAATACGCCGCAGTTTGGTATTAAATCGCGTTTGTGGACGTTCCTGTTGACTAAAGCCGGCATCAATCCTGAAGCGCCGTGGACAGAAACCGGCCCGAAACAACAGAATCGCTTCGTTGAATTGTTGTATGCCGATCCTTACCAGATGAAAGGCAAAACGACCTTCAAGGAAGAATTCGTAACAGCCGGTGGAATCGATCTCGGTGGCATCGATGTGCAGACCATGCAGTCGAAAAAATATCCCGGCCTGTTTTTTGCCGGGGAAGTACTGGATATAGACGGCATCACCGGCGGATACAACTTCCAGGCTGCCTGGACAACCGCTTTTATTGCCGGGAAATCCGTATTATTGAATCATTAATTTTGAACACACTATGGCACGAGGAATCACAAAAATAACAACAGGTCTTTTTTTCCTGCTGGCGATCAGTCTTCAGGCATGTAAACCTGTGGAGGAAGCAGTTGTCGTAGATCACGGATCAGCACCGAGCACATCCGAGCGACTGATCGGAACGGTTCGAAACGACAGCGGCTGTGGCTATGTCATCGACGTGACTCAGGGCGATGTGATGAAAAGCTATTATCCCGTAAACCTTGAAGATAAATACAAGAAAGAAGGAATGCGGCTCAAATTTGCCTGGAGCAAATCTTTGAATGAAATGACCGGCGATTGCAGCTACCTGATTCCGATCGAGATTTCCGACGTGACGCCCATGCGATGAAAAAACGCATCAACCGCACGTTTCGCAGAGCCAAATACGTCGTTTATCGACAGACGATTCTCGAGCCCATTGATCACTTGTGGACCTTTATTGGAGCATTTGCCGGTATCGGGCTCATTGGCTGGATACAAAGCTACATGCTGCCCGACCAGGACAATGTCTTCCTGATCGGATCATTCGGAGCCAGTGCTGTACTGGTTTTCGGCGCTACGAACAGTCCGCTGGCGCAACCGCGCAACCTGGTATTTGGGCATTTGTTTTCGGCGTTCGTAGGTGTAAGCGTTCACTGGCTTTTTCCGGATGAAATGTGGCTTTCCGCAGCATTAGGCGTTTCATTGGCCATAGTTGCCATGCAGATCACCAAAACCATGCATCCACCAGGTGGTGCAACCGCATTGATCGCCACGATCGGTTCGGCAAAAATTCAATCATTGGGATTTTTGTATGTCCTGACACCCGTACTTAGCGGCGTCACCATTCTGTTGTTTGTGGCGTTGATCGTGAACAACATTCCGCGGCATCGGAGCTATCCGTATCGGAAGTGAATCAAGTTTTGGTAAAAGAAAAAGAAATTGAAATGGATTTCATCCAGTCATAATGGGGGCTGTTCGTAATATCTAGAATTCTAGAATTCCAAAATTTTCAAATTCCCGAATTTCCTTCCAAACCGGTTTTCAATGGAACCCAGCAACTCATCAACCCAATAACTCAAAAACTCACAACTCAATAACTCACCAACCCTCTACAACTCCCTCATCAACACCTTATACAATTCCACCATCGCCACAATATCCGATTTAAAAACCTTTTCATCAGGCGTATGAACATTGTCTTCAGCCGCACCGATAAAGCACCAGTCGATGGGAAGATCCGATTTTTGCAGCACAGATCCGTCGCTTCCCCCAGCCGATTCAACTTCCAACTGAAAAGGAACACCAGAGCGTTCAGCAATAGCAATAATGCGATCGAGGTAGCTTTTTCGTGGCAGCATGCTGTCGCGCATGGAAATCGCTACACCGCCTCCGTGAACAACACCGTATGTAACCCACGTGATATCACAGATCAGTGCTTGCAAAACGCCATAATGCTTTAACAGGTAGCGCGCGCAATTCCCCACCGAGTTGCCGCCATGTTCTTCGTAAGTGGAAAATACAATTGCTCCGTTTTCCAGTGTTTCGGCCACTTGTAAAGCCGTCCATACGCCCAGGCGGTTGTCGAGGTAAGGCGATTGAATGTATTCTTCGGTTTCCCGGAAATTGGGTTTGAACGACAACAGCGTCCCGCGATCGATTTCCCGCGAAGCGACGTAGTTGATACGTGTGCCACCATGATCGTCTTCGATCACCATAACTTCGGCTTCGCACTCACCCTGTGTATCCCGACCAACAAGTGCCGTACCATCGATGTTACGTGGGCCACCCACGCGGATGAGGTCTTTGTTGTAGCCTGCCGAATAGCCGATCGTATCCATATGGGCGTAAATAGCAGTGCGCGGCGTTCCGAAAACGAGGATGATCGTATCCTGGAATCCCGGTCCGTGAATGATTTCCGGGATAGTTTTCCACTGCTGCTTGTTGCGATCGATGTAATCGAGCAGGAAGGCTTTGATACGGCTTTCGTCGCTGGCTACGCCCTGAATGGTGATCAATTCTTCCAGCAGTGCTTTATGCTTTAATTCCATGTTGAATGAGTGTTACGCCTTCCAATCCTGAAAGCCTGTTCAGCCCGGCTTCGTTTGAAACGGGGATTTCGCAGACAATCCGGCAGGAAAGCTCAAGTTGTTGTTCGGTGATGGTCAATTGAAGCGCTTTCAGTGTCGACATCACGGCTGGCATGGCTTCGTAGGAAAAAAGCAGCTCGATCGTATAAGTGTCTTCCTGCTCAACGATCGTTGCTTGTTCCAGGGCATCTTTTGCAGCTGTTCGATACGCATTGACTAGGCCGCTGGCGCCGAGGTTCGTTCCGCCATAATAGCGCACTACGGCGATGAGAATGTTGGTCAGATCGAACGATTGAATTTGCCCCAGGATAGGAGGGCCGGCCGTGTTGGAAGGCTCACCGTCGTCGCTGGAACGAAACCGTTTCTTATCGCTTCCGAAACGAAAAGCGTAGCACACATGGCATGCCTGCGGATGCTCCTTGCGCCAACCGGCCAGCAATGTTTTGACTTGTTCTTCGGTTGTGCAGGGAACGGCAAAAGCCAGGAAGCGTGATCCTTTTTCTTTGTAGAATCCTTCACTGGCTTGTTGAAGCGTACGATATGTGTTTGATTTTGTCAGCTGCTTTTATTTACTTTTGTCAAAAATAGCACGTGTATATGCAGTTCCGCACCCTCAGCGCCATACTTTTCACAGGTCTTCTGTTGACAGTCTCTTGTAAGAAAGAAGAAGATCCTGAAATTAATCCCTGTATGAATGGTCAGCTCGATCCGGGAGAAACGGCTATCGATTGTGGTGGAAGCTGTGGCCCTTGCCCGTCGACAGAGTTCCCGACAGCCGGTTTTGAAATAAACCTGTATGGCGAAAACGATTCAGATATCAGTGCTTCGATTCGCGAGCTAACGGCTAATGGAAACTGGATCCTGCGTGTTGGTAATGACAGTATCGACGTTCACATGAACCTTGGAAATACAGGAATGACCGGTACGTTTGCTATGAGCCCGACAGGTTCGTATGCTGCTTACAACGGTGTGAATTACCCGACGTTGTCTTCAGGTCTGTACACGATCAGTGCTCACAATACCACTACCGACAAAATGAGCGGTTTTTTCCACGGTAAGTTTTCACGCGGTGTGGCAGGAGATACGCTGTATATTACCAACGGATATTTCGAATACCTCCCGTATTGATGGTTGATGCTTAATGTTTGATTTTTGATGAGTGTAAATCAAAAATCAAACATCCAAAATCAAGAATCCTTCGTATTATCGTTCAGCTTCTGACCGAGAAACGTTCCCTGGATGATTTCCTGCTGGTAATCTTTCATCGCTCCCGGTGAATGCGGGATCAGGATAGAGGAGTTCTTGGAATTCGCACCGATATCCTTGATCGTATCGAAGTATTGAGTCATGAGTACGAACTGCATAACTTCTTCGTGTGTTACCGTTTGCAGTGACTGCTGGAAGTCAGCCACGGATTCCTTGAAACCACGAACGATCTCGAGTCGCTGAGCTGCGATACCCTCTCCGGCCAGGCGCTTGGATTCTGCTTCTGCCTCCGCTTCCTTGATGATACGGATCTTTTTCGCTTCGGCCTCCTGTAAAGCGGCCTCTTTTTCACGCTTGGCGGCGTTGATGCGGTTCATGGATTCCTTCACTTTGTGATCCGGATCGATATCAGTGATGAGCGCCTTGATGATCGTGTAGCCGAAGATTTCCATGCTCTCGGAAATGTTTTCCTGAACAGCCATGGCAATGTCTTCTTTCTTGGCGAATACGTTGTCGAGCTCAAGCTTTGGTACTTCTGCGCGCACGTCGTCGAAAATGTAGGAAGCGATCTGTCCTTTCGGGTTGTCGAGCGAGTAGTAAGCTGTCTGAACGTTGGCCCTACCGATCTGGTACTGCACGGAAACCTGCAGGTTTACGAATACGTCGTCGAAGGATTTGGTCTCAATGGTCACATCCAGCTGCTGTACGCGCAGGTTCACTACAGCTACTTTGCGGTC
This sequence comes from uncultured Flavobacteriales bacterium, assembly GCA_946482515.1. Next base: position 62,387 of record CAMLRS010000014.1, read on the forward strand.
GATGAACGGAATCAGCAAACCGAATCCCGGCTGTGCCACGCGCTGGAATTTCCCGAGTCGCTCGATAACAAGCGCGGTTTGTTCGCGAACAATGATGAAGGATTTTAAAATGAGCAGCAGCCCTAAAACGCCGATTACACCATAGAGGATCAATTCATTGGGATTTGCAGTGTTCATGGTCGTGTGTTTTGAGTGAAATAAAAAAAGCCCCGACAATGAATGTCGAGGCCGCAGTTATCATTGAATGGTCAATTTCTTTTCCAGGTCTTCCAGGTATACGCGGAACTGTTTATCCGTTTCTGAAAGGTTCATTACTGTACGGCAGGCGTGCAGTACGGTTGCGTGGTCTTTTCCGCCGCAATGCGCTCCGATGCTTGCCAGGGAAGATTTGGTCATCTTCTTGGAGAAGTACATGGAAATCTGACGGGCTTGTACAACCTCGCGCTTACGTGTTTTCGACTTCAGCATTTCGATAGGCAGATCGAAGTAATCGCACACCACTTTCTGGATGTAGTCGATGGAAACTTCGCGGGCCGTGTTTTTCACGAACTTGTCGATCATCTGCTTGGCCAGCTCCAGCGTAATGGCTTTTTTGTTCAGGGAAGCCTGCGCCAGGAGGGAAGTCAATGCGCCTTCCATCTCACGGATGTTGGTGTTGATGCTGTAAGCAAGGTATTCCACCACTTCACGCGGAAGCTCGATGCCGTTGCCGTACATCTTTTTCTCCATGATGGCGATGCGCGTTTCCAGATCCGGTGTGCTCAGATCGGCTGACAAGCCCCACTTGAAGCGGGAAAGCAGACGCTGTTCCATGCCCTGCATTTCCACCGGTGGTTTGTCGGAAGTCAGAATGATCTGCTTGCCGTTCTGGTGCAAATGGTTGAAGATATGGAAGAACACATCCTGCGTTTTCTCTTTGCCGGAGAAGAACTGCACGTCATCGATGATCAATACGTCGATCATCTGGTAGAAGTGGATGAAGTCGTTTGTTGTCTGGTTTTTCAGCGCATCGATGAACTGGTGGGCGAATTTCTCCGATCCGACATACAGAACGGTTTTATTCGGCGACTGGTTCTTGATACCGATACCGATAGCGTGAGCGAGGTGGGTTTTACCCAAGCCTACGCCTCCGTAGATCAACAGCGGGTTGAAGGCTGTTCCGCCCGGTTTGTTCGCAACAGCGTAACCGGCAGAGCGTGCCAGACGGTTGCAGTCACCTTCCACGAAGTTCTCGAAAGAATACGCTGGATTCAGGTTGGAATCCACGTTTACTTTCTTCAGTCCCGGAATGATGAACGGGTTTTTGATCGGATTATCGCTGATATTGATCGGCATGTTCACAGGAGCGTTTTTCACCGCTTTGCTGTTGGATGCCGGAAGTTTCACCGTGTAAGGTGCAGAATTGCTGGCACTGTTTTCCATAACAATACTGTATTCCAGGTGTCCCTCTGCGCCCAGTTCTTTTTTGACCACCTTCTTCAAAAGCGTGACATAATGTTCCTCGAGCCATTCGTAAAAGAAATGGGAAGGAACCTGGATCATCAGCACATTGTTTTCAATGCGTACGGGAACAATGGGTTCGAACCACGTTTTGTAAGCTTGGAGCGGGATGTTGTCTTTGATCACTCGCAGACAAGAATTCCATACAGCGTCATGGTTGGCACTCATTATTACAGACAGTTTTAGCTTGTTATGTAAATTAAATCAATTAGTGTCTTACAATTAAGCTCTTGTGCATAGCGGGCACGGGGGGAACTTTAGACAGGAGCAAATATTTACAGAAAAAAGTGAAAAAAAAAATCGCGCAGGGGTTGATTATTTGAAATGTTTTACTTCGGTTTAAGTGATGCTTTAATTAAAAATTAATAATCCCTTTACCGCGCATTCATGTTCGACGAAAACTATCTTTAAAAAGATGAGTGAATTAAAATGCTAGGCGAATATAACGATTTTTTGTGACGCGTAAACCGACGGTTGTGTGAAAATTGTTGCGATTTTAGCAGATAAATCCAATTGAGCTCAATAAATGAAAGTTGCCTTCTCCCATAAGACCAAAATCCGTGTCCGTTACGGCGAAACCGACCAGATGGGTTATTGCTATTATGGCAATTATGCATCGTATTTTGAAGTGGGAAGGGTAGAAGCGCTGCGCTCGCTCGGGATGTCGTACCGCGCGCTGGAAGAGGAAGGTGTGATGCTGCCCGTGAGCCGCTTTGAAGTGGATTACAATCGCCCGGCGCTGTATGACGACGAGCTGACAGTCACCACCACCATTGTGGAAGTAGCCGGTGCGCGCCTGTTCTTCGAATACGAAATCCACAATCCGGCAGGAGAATTGATCTCGCGGGCAAAGACCACACTGGTATTCGTGGCGAAGACAAACATGCGTCCGATCGCACCGCCACCACATTTTATGGAGTTAATTCAGCAGTATGAAGTACAGTGAGCATTTCCATTTTTGTTTCCCCGATGAAGCGATCTGTTCCCGCTGGATCAGCACCAGGGAAGGCGAAACACGTCTTGGACAGCAGGTGTTGTTCCGCGATGCAACCGACAGCTGGACCTCCCGTCGCTACCACATTCTGGGCATAACGGAAGACATTGGCCCGCGGGCGAACGGCGGATTGGGTGGGGCAGACAAAGCTTTCTTCGCTTTCATTCAACGCTTTATGGCTGTTCAGAGCAATCGTTACCTGAAAGGTGATACGATTGCCATACACGGTTATATGGTTCCTTCAGGTGTTACTTCAGAAATGTCGCTGCAAGATCTTGTCAATGAATTGGATAGGATCGTTTCTGACTGGACGGAATCGGTGGTGAAAGCCGGAGGCATTCCGATCGTGATCGGCGGCGGACACAACAACGCTTATGGATTGATCAAAGGCACGAGCCAGGCCCTGCAACAGCCGCTTTCCGTCATCAATCTCGATCCCCATGCCGATACGCGCGATCCGGAAGGCCGTCATTCGGGCAATCCGTTTACTTATGCGTGGCAGGAAAAATGGTTGAAACACTACACCGTGCTCGGATTGCACGAGTCCTATAACAATGAAGCGATCCTGCGACGCCTGGAAGAAATGCACGCGCATACGGTGTTCTTAGAAACATGGATCGACGATCCGTCGAAGTTCCATAAAGACGTAGCAGCAGCTGCGGAACATTTGGAAGACGTGCCGCTGGGCATCGAGCTGGACCTCGACAGCATGGCTTTTATGCCGAGCAGTGCTTATACACCAAGCGGCATTACCGTAGAACAAGCCCGTTATTACATCCGGAAACTGGCCGCTTCGAAGCAGGTTTGTTACCTGCATTTACCGGAAGGCGCACCGAAAACCGATCGCGAGGAAGCAATTGTGGGCAAAACCCTGGCTTACCTCGTTACGGATTTTATCAAATGCCATAGCGGTGTTTGAAAAGGATTCGTATTTTTAGAATATGTCCACAAAAGAACGCGTCCGGAAAGGTTTTAACACCGTCCGGTACTTTTTTCCGCTGGTTCTCATCTTCAGTCATTTGAAGTACAACCTGGTAGCAATGCTCTACTGGGTGTTTTTCTTTGCGGTGGTGACCGATCATTTAGGGCGGGCATTTGGCGTTCCTTTTCTGTTTCTTTCACCTGAATACCAGGGAAGTGTGAATGTCTGGTCGTTCGGACTACTGGGCTTTTCACTCGGCGGCATGACCATGGCCTTCAATTCGTACAGCTACATCCGGCTGGGGCCGCGTTTTCCGTTCCTGGCAACTGTTCACAAGCCTTTTGTGAAGTTCTGTATGAACAACTCGGTCATCCCGATGGTGTTCAATATCGTGTACCTCATTTCGATGGCGCGTTTCCAGCGGGTGGAAGAATATGCGACTTCGGGCGATATCGCCGGTTATGTTTTGGCCTACAGTATCGGCTATCTGCTCTTCATCGCGATTTCGATTGCCTATTTCTTCCCAACGAATAAGAATTTCTTCGATCTGCTGATCCGCACAAAACGTCCGGATGGCCCGCAGCCACGCTGGTCGCGGCTCAGCCAGGGGAAAACGATGCGCTATTCCGCCGATGCGAAAAATCCGCTGTACTGGTATTTCGGGCGCTATTTCCGTGTGCAGCAATGCCGTTCGACGCGTCATTACAGTGCAACGCTGCTGCAAAACGTCTTTGCACAGAACCGTATTTCAACCACGGTATTCGAGATCACAACCGTTGTTACCTTCGTTTTACTGGGATTGCTGGGTGGTGCAGCTGTGTTCGATGTGCCTGCGGCTATGAGCATCGTCTTGCTGCTGACCATTATCCTGATGCTGTTCAGCGCCCTGATTTCCTGGATGAAAGGCTGGACCTACCTGTTGATCATCGTTGTGTTTGGGATCATGGATATCGGTTCGGTAGAATGGAATGCCTTTCAGTTTGAAAACCAGGCTTATGGTCTGAATTATGATTTTGAAAAACGCGAGCCGTACAACAACGCCGCCATCATTGCCAATTGTTCCGACAAAGCAGCTTCCACACGCGATTCGCTGGCGTATATCCGGTTGCTGAACAACTGGAAAAAACGCACGGGCGACACCAAGCCGCTGCTCATCCTGGTGAACACCTCCGGTGGTGGCTCGCGCAGCGCTTCGTGGGTGTTTGAAGTCATGCGCTACTGTGATTCCATTTCGAAAGGCGATTTTACGCGTCATACAGCCGTTGTTACAGGCGCTTCCGGCGGAATGATAGGTGCCAGCTATTACCGGGCGTTATTGCTCGAAAAACAGCGCGGTAAAAAAATCGATCTGAACGATCCGGAGTATTACGCCGCTATTTCGGAAGATTTACTGAACAAGCTCAGCTTTGCGGCGTCGACCAACGACATCTTTTTCAGGTATCACACCAGCTCAGGAAACGGGACTTCCTATAATTACGATCGCGGAATGGCCTTCGAAGGCGATCTGAACGAAAACACCGGAAATATCCTGAATCACCAGCTGGGGTACTATAAAAAGCCCGAGCAACAGGGGGAAATCCCGGTGATCATCTATTCTCCTACGATTGTAAACGACGGCCGACGGTTGTTCATTTCCTCGCAGTCGCTGAATTTCATGACGCAGAACAATTCCAAGTTGGCCGGTATGTCGAGCTCGTATGAGAACATTGATATCCACCAGCTGCTGCGCAATAACAACGTCGACAACATGCGCTATACCAGTGTGCTGCGTATGAGCGCAACCTTCCCGTTCGTGCTGCCGATGGTGACGCTTCCTACTTCGCCGTCTATCCAGGTGATGGATGCCGGTACACGCGACAACTTCGGGGTGAAAACATCGATGCAGTGGTTATTTGCCCTGCGTGAATGGATTCGGGAAAATACGTCGGGCATATTGTTCGTGCAGATCCGCGACACGAAAAAGATGCTTACCGGGCAGGAAATTCAGAAAGTGACTTTCCTTGATAAGTTCACGCTGCCGTTTGCCAATGTATACGGAAATTTCCCGCGTACGCAGGATTTCGACCAGGAAGAGCTGCTGAAAATGTTCTCTGTCAAGCAGGAAATCCCGATGTATTTCGTTTCGGTGAACCTGCGCGAGTTTGCCCGCAACCGCATTTCGTTGTCGTTCCACCTCACCACGCGTGAAAAAGTGAAGATCCGGCAAGCGATCCACACGGAAGGCAATCAGGCTGCAATTAACGTTATTCGAAAGCAATTAAGGCAGTGAACGGGGTGATGCACTAGATTGGTTCCCCGCGAATGAACGAATACACGAATGCTTTTTTGCTGATGGTATTAATGGACGCGAATAGTTGCCAGCCATGCTGACAACTGGTGAAAATTCACTTCAATCCTCATTCTCCGATCTCATTCTCATTCTGAATCAATCGTGGTCCCATTTGCGGCGCTGCGTGCCCTGGGTTTGAATGACTGTCCAGTGCTGTCTTTTGGCTTCTTTGAGAACGAATTTTCGCAACCGGCGCGGGTAGAAGAAACGGCGCAGCATTTTTCCTTCGCTTTTTTCGGGGAAAACGGAAGCTACCGATAGCAAGTGGTAGCAGGCTGCAGCACAGCGCATCCCGAAAAACGCGTACGGATAAGGCGCTTGTTCCAGGAAACGGTCACTGATGGCTGCTAAGCTGTCGCTGCCAGTTGTCGTTATCGGAATGCGGACTTGCAGCGTTTTGATCGTGTCGCAGCCAAACGTGCAGTAAAATCCTTCGACTGTCGATTCAACAAAATTTCCGGGCGATGATTTTCTCCGAAAAGCTTTCACTTGTCCGGCGGGATTGAAATGAATAACGCGATCGGGAGCAATTTCCAGCCCGACGTGTCCGCCGAGTTTACCACCAAACCAGCTGGTTTCGCCGGGTGCTTTCGGTTTGGAGCCGTAAATCACGTGTACGGTGGCATAGAGCGTGTCTTGTGCGAAAACGGGCAAAAACAAGACAATAGAAACGAAAAGAAGCAGGAGGTTTTTCATAGGTTATTGTTTAATTTAGAATCCGGAAGACAAACACTATGCAGCAAAAACCGGTCCAGCAATATCAGTACGACGCCGAAATACTTACCATTACCAAGGAAGATGAAGCGTATTTTGCCGAACATTTCCGCCCGGAACTGGCGCCCGATAAGATGCATTGGCTGAATTACCATTCGATGGCCGACCGGGAGCAGATCACGAAATTGTGCGAGCGGCTCGATATTGATAAACTGACGGTTGAAGATCTGTTCAAAGGCACGAAACGGCCGCGGCTGGAAGAATATCCGACCTACATTTTCTTTTCCATCCTGTCGGCACTGCCCGAAGACCGGGCGAATTTCACGTTGAAAGAAGAGCGGGTGAGCTTCATCATGGGCCAGAATTTTCTGATTTCCTTCCAGGAACGCAGCTCAGACCATTTCCCCGATGTGCGCGAGCGACTTGAAATGCGCAAAGGAAAATTGCGGTTCAAAGGCCCGGATTACCTGTTGTTCCGCATGCTCGAAGCCATTATCGACAACTACATGGAAGTGGTGGACGAGATTTCCGGAAAGATCGAAGACATGGAAAAGCTCATCGTTCGGTACGTCAAAAGCGATACGCTGCGACAGATCGAATGGCAGAAACGCAAGCTCATGGAGCTCCGCAAGATCGTGCAGCCGATGCGCGAGCTCGTAACCCAGCTCGAACGGGTGGAAAACAACCTGTTTGCGGCAGAGAATAATCATTATTACGACGACCTGAAAGACAGCTGTTTGAGTGTGATCGACGAGATCGATGTGCAGAAGCAGATCCTGGAAGGGATCACCAACCTCTATTACGCAGTTCAGGGGCAGAAAATGAACGAGATCATGAAGGTGCTCACGGTTTTCACGGTCATTTTCATCCCGCTGACCTTCATCGTGGGTGTTTACGGAATGAACTTCGACTTCATGCCTGAGCTGAAGTGGAAATACGGTTACTTCTTCGTGCTGGGAATCATGGCGCTGATCGCCGGCGGATTGATCTTTGTATTCTACAAGCGCGGCTGGCTGAGACGTAAATCATAGAGGCAACAGGCAATAGTGAACAGGCAATGATTCACCTATTTACTATTGCCTGTTCACTATTCACTGAATTCACCGTTAAACGTTCATAACTCGTGCGTTCCGGCCGTTGAGAATGCGCTGATCACTGTTATATTTGTTACTTGCGCAATCTGTAGATTTATTATGGCCGAAAATCAATATACGGAAGACAATATACGGTCGCTCGACTGGAAGGAACACATCCGCCTCCGTCCGGGAATGTACATCGGGAAACTGGGTGATGGTTCTGCCGCCGATGATGGTGTGTATATACTTGTGAAGGAAGTTATCGACAACTGTATCGACGAATTCGTCATGGGTAACGGGAAGAAAGTCGATGTGAAGGTCAAAGACGGAAAAGTCAGTGTTCGAGACTACGGCCGCGGGATCCCGCTCGGGAAAGTGGTTGAAGTCGTTTCCAAAATGAACACCGGTGGTAAGTACGATTCCAAAGCCTTCAAGAAATCGGTTGGTTTGAACGGGGTCGGAACGAAAGCCGTGAACGCCCTGAGCGAATACTTCATGGTTTATTCTGTGCGCGACGGCGAAAAGAAACAGGCTGTCTTTTCCAAAGGCGAGCTGGTAGAAGAATCGAAGCTCGAAAAAACGAGCGAAGCCAATGGTACGTATGTGGAATTCATGCCCGACGATACCATTTTCAAGAAATACAGCTTCAGGATGCAATACCTGGAGAAAATGATCTGGAATTATTGCTACCTGAACCGCGGGCTGGCCATTTACTTCAACGGCGAGAAATTCCAGTCGAAAGATGGTCTGAAGGATTTGCTCGAGAACAACATGGACGGCGATCCGCTGTACCCGATTATCCACATGGAAGACGAGGACATCGAAGTGGCGTTCACTCACGGAAAAACGTATGGGGAAGATTACTATTCCTTCGTCAACGGTCAGCACACCACGCAAGGTGGTACGCATCAGGGCGCTTTCCGGGAAGCCGTGGCGAAAGTCATCCGCGATTTTTACAACAAGAACTACGATGCGTCGGATATTCGCCAGTCGATCGTTGCGGCCATTGCCGTAAAAGTGATCGAGCCGGTATTCGAATCGCAGACCAAAACCAAGCTGGGTTCGCAGGAAATGGAGCCGGGCGGGAAATCCGTTCGTACGTTCATCAATGACTTCCTGAAGGAAAAGCTCGACAATTACCTGCACCGCAACCCGGATGTAGCCGAAACGCTCGAAAAGAAGATCAGGCAATCAGAGCGCGAGCGCAAAGAGCTTTCCGGAATTCGCAAGCTGGCACGTGATCGTTCGAAAAAAGCCAGTTTGCACAACAAGAAGCTGCGCGACTGCCGCATTCACCTGACCGACGAAAAAGACGAACGCCGTGAAATGACCACTTTGTTCATCACCGAGGGGGATTCCGCCAGCGGTTCGATTACCAAATCGCGCGATGTGAACACCCAGGCTGTATTCTCGCTTCGCGGAAAGCCGCTCAACTGTTACGGGCTCACGAAAAAGATCGTGTACGAGAACGAAGAGTTCAATCTCATTCAGGCCGCGCTCGACATAGAGGAAGATATGGACAACCTGCGTTACAACAACATTGTGATCGCTACCGATGCCGATGTCGACGGGATGCACATCCGTTTGCTGCTGCTGACGTTCTTCCTCCAGTTCTTCCCTGATCTGGTGAAGCGGAACCACGTATACGTGCTGCAAACGCCGCTTTTCCGCGTGCGGAACAAGAAAAAGACCATTTACTGCTATTCCGAGCAGGAACGCCGCGATGCGATTATTGAGCTGGGGAAAAATCCGGAGATCACGCGATTCAAAGGATTGGGTGAGATTTCACCCGACGAATTCCAGCATTTCATCGGCGATGATATCCGCCTCGAGCCCGTGATCCTCACCAAGGATGCATCCATCGATTCCATTTTGTCCTACTTCATGGGCAAAAACACGCAGGAGCGCCAGGATTTCATCATCGATAACCTGCGCGTAGAGAAAGATCCGGATCCGAAGGACGACGAAGCGGCAGAAGAAGACAACGACAACGAAGAACTCATTGAAAAAGCGTCATAACTATGATCGAAGACGATGACAAAATGCCCGGCACACCGGACGATAATGAGGAAAATCTGTCTACCGGAGAGGCAGGCGACAACGGAACCGATCATCCTGAAAATGAAAAGCGACACGCGGATGAGAACATCATCCCACTCAGCGGTTTGTATGAAAACTGGTTCCTCGATTACGCATCTTATGTAATTCTCGAACGCGCCGTTCCTTCGTTATACGACGGTTTCAAACCCGTGCAGCGACGGATCATGCACTCCATGAAAGAGCTCGACGATGGCCGCTACAACAAAGTGGCGAACGTGATCGGGAACACGATGAAATACCACCCGCACGGTGATGCTTCGATCGGTGATGCCATGGTGGCGCTCGGTCAGAAAGACTTGCTTATCGATTGCCAGGGAAACTGGGGAAATACGCTTACCGGCGACGGTGCAGCAGCTCCGCGTTACATCGAGGCGCGATTGTCCAAATTTGCCAATCACGTCGTCTTCAACCCGAAAACAACCAAGTGGCTGGCCAGCTACGATGGACGTAATAAAGAGCCGGACAACCTGCCGGTGAAATTCCCTATCCTGCTGGCGCAGGGCGCGGAAGGAATCGCCGTGGGAATGGCTTGTAAAATCCTGCCGCACAACTTCAACGAGCTGATCGAACAATCCATTAACCACTTGCGTGGCAAGAAAGTCGAGATTTTTCCCGACTTCATGAACGGTGGAATGGCCGATTTTACCAATTACAACGACGGTTTGCGCGGCGGAAAAGTGCGCGTGCGGGCGAAGATCAAGAAGGTTGACAATAAAACCCTCATGATCAACGAAATCCCGTTCGGTACGACCACGACCTCGCTGATCGAATCGGTGCTGAAGGCCAACGAAAAAGGGAAGATCAAGCTCAAAAAGATCGAAGACAATACCGCTGCCGAAGCGGAAATCGTGATTCACCTGGCACCAGGCGTTTCACCGGATAAAACCATTGATGCGCTTTATGCATTCACGGATTGTGAAGTATCCATTTCGCCGAACGCCTCGGTGATCGATGGCGATTCGCCCCGCTTTATGGGCGTTTCCGAGATCCTGCGAACGAATACCGATAATACATTAGCATTACTGAAGCTGGAGCTCGAGATCCGCCTGGCGGAATTGCAGCAGCAATGGCATTTCGCCTCGCTCGAAAAGATCTTCATCCGCGAGGAAATGTACATCGATTTCAAGCATTACTCGGACAAGGAATCGCTCTATGCGTATTTGTATGGACGTTTTAAGCCATTCCGCAAAGAACTGCTCCGCGATATCGTTGATGAAGACCTGCACCGACTCACGCAGATCCCGATGATCCGCATTACGCGTTTCGATTCATCCAAAGCCGATGAGCTCATCGCGAAGCTGGAAGCAGAAATGGAAGAGGTGAAGCGCAACCTGGAAAACCTCGTTGAATTTGCCATCGAATACTTCAAAGACCTGAAAAAGCGCTTCGGTGTTGGTCGCGATCGCAAGACCGAAATGAAAGTGTTCGACAACATCGCGGCATCGAAAGTGATCATTGCCAACCGCAAATTGTACGTGGATATAGAGGAAGGCTTCATTGGCTGGGGATTGAAAAAGACCGAAGCGGTGAACGATTGCTCCGAAATCGACGACATCATCGTGTTCTTCGACACCGGAAAATTCATGATCACGAAAGTGGCCGAGAAGAAATTCGTGGGCAAAGGAATCGTTCACGCCGACGTTTGGAAAAAAGGCGACAAGCGCACGATCTACCACGTGATGTACCAGGACGGCCTGGGCGGTGCCACGATGATGAAGCGTTTCTTTGTGAATTCCGTTACCCGCGATACCGAATACGATCTGACACGTGGCCTGAAAGGCTCCAAATTGCTGTACTTCTCCGTGCATCCGAACGGCGAGCGGGAAGTCGTGACCATTCACCTGCGCCCGCGTCCGCACCTCAAGCGCCTGCGTTTCGATATCGATCTCGGCGACCTGCTCATCAAAGGGCGCCAGTCGGCCGGAAACCGCGTAACGAAAGAAATCGTACAGAAAATCACCCAGAAGGAAGTCGGCGGCTCAACGCTGGCGGCCCGCAAAATCTGGTACGATACTGTTGTTGGTCGTTTGAACGACGAAGGCCGCGGTAAATTCCTCGGCTCGTTCAAAGGCGAGGACCGCATCCTTACGCTCTACAAAAACGGTGAATACCGCTTGTCGACTTTTGACCTGTCGACTCACTTTGATGAAGACATGGTTCACATCGAAAAATGGGTTCCGGACAGAGCGATCTCGGCTGTTTACTACGACGGCGAGAAGGAATTGCATTACGTGAAGCGCTTCCTGTGTGAGATCACCAGCGACAAGCGCGTGAGCTATATTTCCGAATCCGCCGGTTCGTACCTGGATGTCGTATCAACGGCTTACCGTCCGAAAGTGCGCATCGTTTACAACAAGCTGCTGAAGGAAACGAAAAACCTGCCGGACAATGAAATCCAGGTTGCTGATTTCATCGAAGTGAAAGGTATGAAAGCACAGGGCAATCAGCTCACCAAGCTCAAAGTGAAAGAAGTGGTGCTGATGCACGAAATCGAAGGTGATGAACCGTGGCCGCAGGAAGAATCAGCAGCTGCAGAATCGGTTGATGAAACAGAAGGTGAAGATGGTGCAACGATCGAGTGGGATTTCACCAAAGACGATGACGAGAACCAGCCAACGTTATTTGATGCTTGATTATGATTATTGATATGTTTGATGATGAATACTTGATGTTGGATTTCAGATCATCAAAAATCCAACATCAATAATTATCTTCTTGCCGAGACAGGATTGTAAGGCACAAGACGCAAGGTCGAATGTTCGGTGATCTTGGAAATTAACGACTGCATTTTACCGTGATCCTCGCTTGAAAACAGGAACAGCCGCTGCGTGTGTGATGGATTCATGATATACAGCTCATAGAAATAGCCGGTTACCAATTCGTCTACTATAACATGGCGGCTACCACCAGCTCCGCGAACCTGTGTTTTAGACCCCCGTTTTTTCAGAAGTACCAGCTCGTGTTCGGAATGATAAGATTTCCATTCGCCACTAACGCTGCCCAGGAACGATTTGAATTTTCGGTAGTGCTGCTGTTCGAAATCAAGCTCGACACCCGATCGGACGGTAAGAAGGACAAATGCGGGAAGACAAAGTGCATAGAATGCCGGATGCATCGTCAGGCCTAATAAGAAGCCTGGAACAAGTGCGGCAACAAAACTCAGAATGGAAAGCTTCAGCAGCTCGTTATTTCCGATGGAAAGTCGGGACATCCAAAATCAATTAAGATTCAGCGGTCTCTTCGACTAATACTGCTGCTTGTTCAAATTCGGCTGAAACAACTGTTTCTTCCACAGCAACATCCGGTTTGCCCAGGCGCTTCATGTGCCGGAAATGCGAAGCCAGTGCTTCACGCATGGTCGGGTAGTGGCGGTATTTCACATCGAAGTCGGCGCAGGTTTTCTGAACAATCTTCTGGATTTCCGGGTAATGAACGTGCGAAATGCGCGGGAACAAATGGTGTTCGACCTGGTAATTCAGTCCGCCGAGGAACCAGCTTACGATCTTATTGCGCGGAGCGAAATCGCTCGTTGTCTCGATCTGGTGAACGGCCCATTCGTTTTCGATCATCGTGAAATCCCCGTGGGTGTGCTCGAATTCGACATTTTCCACTACGTGTGCCAATTGGAAGACGAATGACATCACCATTCCCAGCATCGCGTGCATGATCACAAAACCGACGATCGTTGGCACAACGCCCCAGACCATGATCGGCAAGGCGAGGTAGAGCCCGAAATAAACGATCTTGGTGAACCAGAACATCAGGTGGTCGTTGCGTTTCATCTTCGCTACTTCCACATTAAAGCGCTTCCCGACGAAATAATCCTGGAAATCCTTGATCAATACCCAGTAAAGCGTACTGATCGCATACAGGAACGTGAGATAGATATGTTGAATGCGGTGTGCCTTGAAACGCGGTTGCGATTCGCTCATGCGCAGCAAAGGCGTTTTAGCGATATCGTCATCGGCTCCGTCGATATTCGTATAAGTATGGTGAACCACATTGTGTTTCTGTCGCCACATAAACGCATCGCTTCCGAGAGCGTTCATCGAGAGACCGAAAAAGTAGTTGACATTTTTCTTCGTGCTGAAAGCATCGTGACAGGCATCGTGCATGATGTTGAAGCCAATAAAAGCCTGCAATATGCCCATTGTTCCGGCAATAACGGCTGCAAGCCACATCGGTACGGGCAAGAGCATAACTGCTGCAAAACAAGCAAGGTAAGAAGTAATCAGGATACCGGCTTTCCAGTAAAGGTGGGCGTTTCCGGATGACTTCAGCTGTTGCTCATCGAAGTACTGCTGAACAGATTTGCGGAGCGTGGAAAAAAAATCACTGCTCGGGCGGGAAAATTGAATAATAGCCAAATCCAACGTTTAGTTGTGCAAAGATACGGTAAAAAGACGGTCGCCTCCGGTTTTTAATTTCAACAATCGTGGTTTCATAACGCTGGACTTCAGGATGTCAGGACTTTGTGATATTAGGGCTTCAAGATACAAGTTGAAACAACAACTCTGCAACTCATAACTCATAACTCATAACTCGCAACTCGCAACTCCCCAACTCATAACTCAACAACTAGCTCTATGTGTTCTATTGTGTTCTATGTGGTTAACCGGAAGACCGCCCGACTTTTGATCTTCAAAAATCTTCTTTATCTTTGCTGTTCTTCGGATGATTTCTCTCCGTCCACCGGTAAATGAGGAAAGGATGATTGCTCTCCGCGACGAGCAAAAACAACAACCCAAAATGTTTGATTAAATGGAAACAATGGAGAAATTGTCGTCGCAGCAATTGATGCAGCTGGAAGATCAGTATGGAGCCCACAATTACCACCCGTTGCCGGTTGTACTGGCGAAAGGCGATGGTGTATACGTGTGGGACGTTGAAGGAAAACGCTATTATGACTTTCTTTCGGCTTACTCGGCCGTGAATCAGGGGCATTGCCATCCGAAGATCGTTGATGCGATGGTAGAACAGGCAAAAACGCTTGCACTCACTTCGCGTGCGTTCTACAACGATTCGCTGGGCGTTTACGAGCAGTTCATCACCCGCTATTTCGGGTTCGATAAAGTGCTGCCGATGAATACCGGGGCCGAAGCCGTGGAAACAGCTATCAAGCTGGCGCGCAAATGGGGCTACGAAAAACGCAACATCGCTGAAAACGAAGCAAAGATCATTGTGTGCGAAGGCAACTTCCACGGTCGTACCACTACTATTATTTCATTTTCCAGCGATCCGGATGCCAGCACGCATTTCGGACCGTATACACCGGGTTTTATCCGCATTCCATACGACGATACCACAGCACTCGAAGCAGCTTTGAAGCAGCCGGGAGTCGTTGGTTTCCTTGTTGAGCCTATCCAGGGCGAAGCAGGCGTTTACGTTCCGCAGCAAGGCTACCTGGCGAAAGCGAAGCAATTGTGCGAAGCCAACAACGTACTCTTCATCGCCGATGAGGTACAGACCGGTATTGCCCGTACAGGAAAATTGCTGGCTGTCGACCACGAAAACGTGAAGCCCGACATTCTCATTCTCGGAAAAGCACTTTCTGGTGGTATGTATCCGGTTTCTGCGGTTTTGGCCAACGACGAGATCATGATGGTCATTCAACCCGGACAGCACGGTTCTACCTTCGGTGGCAACCCGATTGCAGCGAAAGTGGCCATTGCAGCGCTGAACGTAATCACCGATGAGCACCTGGCTGAAAATGCCGAGCGCCTGGGCGAGCTCTTCCGTAAGGAAATGAATCGCATCATCGGCAACACTTCTTTGATCAAAAGCGTGCGCGGAAAAGGGTTGCTCAACGCGATCATCGTAAACGATTCCCCTGAAAGTAAAACGGCGTGGAATCTCTGCGTGCTGATGAAAGAAAATGGCCTGCTCGCCAAGCCAACTCACGGCAACATCATTCGCTTCGCACCACCATTGGTCATGAACGAAGAGCAGCTGATGGATTGCGTCTCCATCATCGAAAAATCGATTTCAGCTTACAACTAGCATACAGACCCGGTGAAAGCCGGGTTTTTTGTTGCTGAATATTAAGATTTCAGGACGTTGGTTTTACCGCAGAGGACGCAAAGTTTTTTTGAGCAGTAAGGCTTTTCTTTAGCATGTATCAGAGACCGAACGACTGCGGACTAAATGACCGGAGACTCATCAACTCAAAAACTCACTAACTCAAAAACTCGTCAACTCTGCAACTTCCAACTAATACTTATATTTGGAGACGTTAACAAACGAAACCAGCATTGGCAACAAAAATCAAATTCGGAACAGACGGTTGGCGCGCGATCATCGCGGAGGAATTCACAACCGAAAATGTCGCACGCGTAGCATACGCAACAGCGCAATGGCTTAAAACTTCAGGACATCCGCAACGCATCGCTCTTGGGCATGATTGTCGTTTTGCAGGTGAATTGTTTGCCGAAACGGCGGCCAAAGTGTTGCTGAACGAAGGCATCGAAGTAAAAATGTCGCGTGGTTTTGTTTCTACACCTATGATCTCCCTGGCGGCTGTTCAGCTTTCCTGCGGATTGGGTGTGATCATTACGGCAAGTCACAACCCGCCAGGCTATAACGGTTACAAGCTGAAAGCGCATTTTGGCGGACCGCTGCAACCGGAAAAAGTACAGGAAATCGAAGACATCATTCCGGAAGCCGTTCCGTTTGATTATGCAGCGATTTCACTCGACAGTTATATTCAATCCGGTAAGCTCGAGATCGTTGATTTCGAAACGCGTTATGTACAGCATATTGAAGCGAATTTCGACCTGGAAGCGATCCGTAAATCCGGGCTGAATCTGGTGTATGACGCCATGTACGGCGCTGGTCAGAATGTGATCCGTCGCATTTTGCCGGATGTGCAACTGCTGCACTGCGAGCACAATCCTTCATTCTACGGACAGGCTCCCGAGCCGATTGCCAAAAACCTGCAACCGCTCGAGCGTTATATCCGTGAGAAGGGAAACATCGACTGCGCGCTGGCTACGGATGGCGATGCGGATCGTATCGGACTCTACAACGGAAAAGGCGAATTCATCGATTCTCATCATATTATCCTGCTGTTGATGCACTACCTGGTGAAATACAAAGGACTGAGCGGTAAAGCCGTTACAGCTTTCAGTACGACACCGCGTGTGGGCAAAATGGCACAACACTACGGCTTGCCGTTCGAAGTGGTGAAAATCGGCTTCAAATACATTGCCGGCCTCATGGTCGAAGAAGACGTGCTGATCGGCGGCGAAGAATCGGGTGGTATTGCTGTGAAAGGCCATATTCCTGAGCGCGACGGGATTTGGATGGGACTTATCGTCTGGGAATTCCTCGCGAAATCCGGCAAAACGCTCGACCAGCTGATCGAAGAAGTGTACGAGATCGTTGGTGCTTTCAAATTTGAACGGAACGACTTACACATTACGGAATCATTGAAGCAACAGATTGTAGCGAATTGTAATTCAGGAAGCTACAAGACTTTTGGTAAATACACCGTGAGCGAGCTGCAAACCATCGACGGCTGGAAGTATTTCTTCGACAGCGATCGCTGGGTGATGATTCGTGCTTCCGGAACCGAGCCGGTGCTCCGTACGTACGCTGAAGCACCTACGATGGAGGAAGTCCGCGAAATCCTCAAGATTACGGAACAAACGATCTGCAACTGATGGCCGGTTCATCCTTCGGAACGATCTTTACGCTGACTTCGTTCGGAGAATCGCACGGCGCAGCTATTGGTGGTGTGATCGATGGTGTTCCTGCGGGCATTCTGCTCGATATGGAAGCCATCAACAACGAATTGGCGCGTCGTCGCCCCGGGCAATCGGCTATTGTAACGCAGCGCAAGGAAGACGACAGCGTGGAATTTCTTTCAGGGATTTTCCAGGGGAAAACTACCGGAACTTCCATCGGTTTCATTGTGCGCAACACCGACCAGAAATCACAGGATTACGAAACGTTTAAGGCCAGCTATCGTCCGTCGCATGCTGATTTTACTTTCGACCAGAAATACGGTTTCCGCGATCACCGTGGTGGCGGTCGATCCAGCGCCCGTGAAACAATTGCCCGCGTAGTAGCCGGTGCAATTGCGAAACAGGCATTGTCTACAATCGGAATCACTATTGAAGCATTTGTAGATCAGGTGGGCAACCTGCGCTGGGAAGGCGAGTGGAAGCCCGAGCTGGCAGCCGTTCGTGAAAGCAATCCTGTGCGCGTTCCCGACGCCGCAACGGCTGAACAAATGGAGGCATTGATTCGCGAAGTCCGGAAAGACGGCGATACGATTGGCGGCTGTGTTCGCTGCATCGTTACCGGCGTTCCAACCGGATTGGGAGAGCCTGTTTTCGATAAATTACACGCCGATCTCGGCAAAGCGATGTTGTCGATCAACGCCGTGAAAGGCTTTACCATCGGCTCCGGGTTTGAAGGCGTTTCCCTGCGCGGCTCCGAACACAACGATCCGTTTGAAGCGGGTGGCAGAACGAAAACCAATCATTCCGGCGGGATCCAGGGCGGTATTTCCAACGGTATGCCGATCGATTTCCGTGTAGCGTTTAAGCCGGTAGCGACCATCATGCGTGAACAGCAAACCATCGATAGCGAGCTGGAGCCTTCAACCATTACCGGCAAAGGCCGACACGACCCATGTGTGGTGCCGAGAGCCGTTCCGATTGTGGAAGCAATGGCAGCCATGGTCATTTTAGACGCTTATCTGCGCAACCGAGCATCGAAGTGGTGAAAAAGACGATACGAACAATCTGGACGGTCCTGAATCACAAAGCCTTTTTTGTGTTCTTCATCGTATGCCTGGCTTGTTTGTATGGTACGAAATCCGATCGCTGGTACGGCTGGACCAATCCCAAAGTCAAGAAAGGCGAACCCATTTTTGCAGATGGCGCCGGTTATTACGCCTGGATGCCGCAATGGTTCGTTTACAAAACCGACCGCTTTCAGTTCATCGCCGACATCGAGAAAAAATACCCGCAATCGCGGTTTTCGGATAACATTTACGGCGATCACAAGCTGAAACCGGAAGGCAACAAATATTTCACCGGATCTGCCATCGCCATGACGCCGTTTTTCCTCACGGCCCACGTCTACGCGCTGAATACCTGGCACGCCGCTGATGGTTACAGCAAGCCGTATTTGTTCATGGTTTCAGTCGCGATGATCTTTTACCTGTTGCTGGGCTGCATCGGCATCTATTATTTCCTTCGTCGTTTTGGAATTGACCGCATCTGGATCATCGGCGTGTTGTGCGCGATTGCATTGGGAACCAATATTGGTTTTTACACTTACGTTTACCTCCCGTATTCGCACCTGTTTTCCTTTGCTGTTGTAGCATGGCTGCTGTATGCGGCTAAACGCTGGTCGGAACAACACTCGGCGGTTTCCTTTCTGTTCCTGTGTGCGTTGTCAGGACTGGCTTTCATCATTCGACCAACGAACCTGATTGTACTGCTCTCAGTGCCGTTTTTCTTTTCTTCGACACGGTTGTTTTTAGGTCGATTGAGAAGCCTTTTTACGGATCATTGGAAACACGCGGCGATGGGAATGCTATCGTTCGCGCTGTTTGTCTTCATTCAGCTCTGGAATGTGCACACGGAATCGGGGAACTGGACGCTGAACACGTATTCGGGTGAATCGTTCGAATTCCTGTTCAATCCAATGATCAAAGAAGTGCTCTTTGATTGGGGCAAAGGATTGTTCATTTTCTGTCCGGTACTTTTACTGCTCTTTCCCGGCTGGATCGTTTTGTTTCGCGAAAACCGCCGCTTGTTCTGGGGAACGCTGTTGCTGTTTGCCGTCTTTACCTGGATTACCGCTTCGTGGTGGTGCTGGTGGTACGGTGGCGGATTGGGCATGCGTCCGTATATCGATATTTTTCCGGTACTGGCACTGCCGATCGCTTTTTTGCTGCAATACAGTCGCGTGTGGTTGAAGCTGTTCCTGATTCCCGTGCTCGTCATCGGTTGCTGGATGGGGCAGGTGTACGAATTCCAGATGAAGCACAACATCCTGCACTACGATAAAATGACGTATGAGCAATACTGGAATGTATTCATGGATAAAGGCCTCCGCTATGCCTGGGGAATGCACTTGCAGTATGAGCAATTGCCGGAGCAGCAATCTGTACATTCCGTAAATGTTCCATTCAAAAGCAAAGGAAAGGCGATTCCGGACAACACCTTCCTAAAATTGCTCGGCGACGATTGGGGCGATAACCCGGTAGCGATGATCATTTCGCAGCCGCAGGATTCACTGTTGCGCTTCGGTGCGAAAATCAAAGGCGAAGTTTTCCTCTATTCTGAAGATACCAACCCGTCGTTCCACATTGTGTACTTCGATGAGGGCCAGCCCGTGCGCGACAACCGCTACTTCGTAGGCCAGTTTATCCGCAAACCCGAAACGTTGCAGGAAGTCGAAATTGAACTGTATCCTGATTTGCAGTACAAATCCTTCGATTCCGTGAAAGTGGAATTTGAAGAGGGAAATACGTTCACGGGAATGAAAAACCTTCAGTTGAAGCAGCTTAGCTACCGTTAATTTTTAGCATCCTGATCGACTCCCTTTTCGACTGTGAAAATTCGTTAAAATCACCGCAACTTTTAGCCTTCTTTAGGACATCGGGAACGACTTGGTGACTACCTTTAAAGCATATGAAACGCAAGAGAATAGTTATCATCGGAGGCGGTTTCGCCGGGTTGAACCTGGCACGAAAATTAGCCAAAGCCAACCTGTACGATATCGTGCTGGTCGACAAACAAAATCACCATATGTTTCAACCGCTGTTCTACCAGGTCGCCAGCGCGCGATTGGAGCCGTCGAGCATTTCGTTCCCGTTCCGGGCCTTGTTTCGTCGACGTAAAACAGTGGAATTCCGCTATGCGACCGTAGAGAAGATCGATCCCGAAAAACACTGTGTTCAGACATCGATGGGTGATATTCCCTACGATAAGCTTGTGATCGCTACCGGCTGCCGCACCAATTTCTTTGGGAATGACAACCTGAAGCAGCATACGATGGCAATGAAAACGACTCAGCAAACAACGCACATCCGCAACGCCATACTCGCCAAATTCGAAAAGATCATTTTTGTGGACGACCGTGAAAAGGAAGAGCTGATGAACCTGGTGATCGTTGGAGCCGGCCCTACAGGCGTGGAGCTTTCCGGGGCTTTTGCAGAAATGAAGCGCAACGTCCTCCCGAAAGATTATCCGAACCACGACTTTTCGAAACTGAAAATCATTCTGCTCGAGGGCGGTCCGGCCACGTTGGGTGCTATGAGTGAACAATCACAGCGCTGGTCACAACGCTACCTCGAGCAAATGGGCGTGGAAGTGCGCACCAATACCGTTGTTGACGATTACGATGGTCATATATTGAAGCTAAAATCCGGTGAGGAAATTCCAACCCAATCGGTGATCTGGGCTGCCGGTGTAAAAGGCAACCTGCTGCCAGGAATTCCCGAAGAAGTTACCATTCGCTCGCGTTACCGTGTGAACCGCTTTTCCCAGGTGGAAAACCATCCGGATATTTACGCCATCGGCGATATTTCCTACATGGAATCGCCGAAATACCCACAGGGAATGCCGCAGCTGGCCAACGTTGCCATCAACCAGGGACGCAATCTTGCGCGGAATTTTGTACGCGAACACAAAGGACAGGAGCTGGAAGCGTTCGAATACAAAGACAAAGGAACCATGGCCACCATCGGTAAACACAAAGCCGTTGTTGAGCTGCCTTTCCTGAAAATGCAGGGCTATTTCGCCTGGCTGATCTGGATGGCGCTGCACCTCATGCTGATCCTGAGCGTCCGCAACAAGCTCATCGTATTCTACAACTGGGCGTGGCATTATATCACCGGCGACAGCTCGCTGCGACTCATTCTCAAAGACGAAAAAGATCGGGAAGCGCCCCGTTCCAATGAATAGAACGAGATTTATTCCCCCTTTGGAGAAGGATGAAGGGGCAGGATGTATCAATTTCCCTACCTTTGCAAAAAACAAACAGCATGATCCAACGCGCACAGACCGTTTATTTCGTTATCGCCATCCTCGCTTTGCTTGTTCCACTCGCCGGACTGGACCTTTTCACCATTGGCAACGAAGAAGTGAACCAGCACATTACCTTTTTCGGCAATGAGCTGGAGAAAGACGCAACTGTTCCGAACGAATTGCTGTTGCCGTCGCTGCCGTTTTTCTGGCTGAACCTGGCGTGTATCCTGTTGCTCGTGGTAACCATCTTCTCGTTCAGAAACCTGAAAGGACAGCTTCGTCTCGGGCGATTTACACTGATCATTATTTTCATCGTGTTGATCGTTTTCTGTGCGGCGGCTTATTATTACGGACAATTCCTCGTCATTCTGAAGCCTGCAACAAGCTTCGGACTGGGCTTTTACATGGTACTCGGCAGCCTTGTATTTGTATTGCTGGGCAACTGGGGCATTAAACGCGACATCAAACTGCTCGAATCCCTGAATCGCCTGCGTTAATCATGAATTATTTATCGGTTGAAAATCTCACCAAATCGTTTGGTGACCGTATCCTGTTTAAAGACCTGACCTTCGGGATCGATCTCGGACAAAAGGTAGCCATTGTTGCGAAAAACGGCAGTGGAAAAACGACTTTGCTGCGCTGTCTGATGGACATCGAGCCGTATGATAGCGGCCGCATCGTTTACCGGAACGACATTCGCATCGCGTTCATGGAACAAAGCGAGAACCTCGACGAAAACCATACGATCCTAGAAGCTGTTTTTGCCCACGATCTCCCGGAAATACAAGCGGTAAAACGCTATAACCAGGCGCTCCGAAACGGCGATGAAGAAGCGGTGAATGACTGTTTTCAGTTGCTTACGGAGCTCAACGCCTGGGATGTCGAAGTACGTGTGAACCAGATTCTCAGCGTGCTGAAGCTCGACAATACCAATCTGAAGATCGCCAGTCTTTCCGGTGGACAGAAAAAACGCGTGGCGCTGGCAAAAGTCCTCGTTGCTGAAGCTGATTTTCTGCTGCTGGATGAGCCTACCAATCACCTCGATCTCGATATGATCGAATGGCTGGAAGAATACCTGTCGAAATCCAAATCCACCATCCTGATGGTGACCCACGACCGCTACTTCCTCGAAGTGGTGTGCGATACGATCCTGGAGCTTGAAGACCAGACGATTTACCGCTACAAAGGCAATTTCTCGTATTACCTCGATAAAAAAGCCGAACGCCAGGAGCAATTGCAATCGACGATCGATAAGGCGCGGAATACGTTTAAAAAAGAACTGGAATGGATCCGTCGTCAGCCGAAAGCTCGTGGGACCAAGCAAAAAGCGCGCATCGAGTCGTTCCAGGACGTCAAGAAAGTTGCCAGTCAGCGCATCAACGAAGACGAGATCGATATTCCGGTAAAAATGGAACGCCTCGGCACCAAGATCGTGGAACTACACAAGATCAGCAAGGCGTTTGGCGATAAACAAATCCTGGATTCGTTCTCCTACCATTTCAACCGTCGCGAGCGTTTGGGAGTCGTAGGAAACAACGGAACGGGCAAGTCCACGTTTCTGAATGTCATCCAGGGATTGGAACCACTCGACGGTGGTAAAGTCGTGATCGGCGACACAGTTGTGTTTGGCTATTACAGCCAGGAGTTGATCCAGGTCGACGATTCCAAAAAAGTGATCGATGTGATCCGCGACATCGCCGAGTTCATTCCGCTTGAAAAAGGACGCCAGCTGTCGGCTGCGCAATTCCTGGAAAAATTCCTGTTCCCACGCGACATGCACTACAATTACGTGTACAAGCTCAGCGGGGGAGAAAAGCGCCGTTTGAAGCTCATGACCGTGCTGATGGCCAATCCGAATTTCCTGATTCTCGACGAGCCGACCAACGACCTCGATATCTTCGTGATGAGCGTGCTGGAAGACTATCTGCGCACCTTCGAAGGCTGCCTGATTGTTGTTTCACACGACCGTTACTTCATGGATAAAATGGTCGATCATGTGTTTGTGTTCGAAGGAAACGGAAAGATCAAAGATATCCTGGGCAATTATACCGAATACCGCAAACAGCTCACGGATGACAAACGCGCTGCAAAAGCCGAACAGAAAAGTGAACCTGCGAAAGTTGTGCAACCGGTTGTTCAGGCAGAAAAGAAAAAGCTGTCGTTCAAGGAAAAACAGGAATTCGAACAGCTGGAAAAAGACCTCGAACGCTTCGAAGAAGAAAAACTGGCTTATACGGCCATTCTTTCCGACGGTGCATCAACCAATGAAGCGATCATGGAAGCGGGAAC
The DNA here is from genome assembly GCA_946482515.1 of uncultured Flavobacteriales bacterium. Next base: position 86,301 of record CAMLRS010000014.1, read on the forward strand.
GAAGCTCGCTGAAATCGTCACGAAAATCGACGCGGCAACGGAGCGCTGGATGGAGCTGGCAGAATACGTTTAAGCTAATTATCAATTTTTAAATTATGAATTATCAAGGCGTTATAATTCATAATTGATCATTGCTAATTATTATAGATTCGGACCTGTTTAATATACAACTGCCGCGTTTCCTTGTCCAGCTTGAATTCCATGTCGAGACCAAATTCTTCATACTGTTCACCCGGCTTGCGCTTGTAATGGTGCTTCCAGTAATATTTTTTGATGCGCTCCAATTCGGTTTGCAGTAATTCCAGCTCTTCTTTCGACATCACCAGTTGACCGTTTTCCGTGAGATTGGAGGTCGTAATGACTTCGATTGTGCTTTGAAAGCCCGATAATTCATTCGCCGGATACAACACCAGCTGATCGCAGATCACGCCCGGTTCCGGAGCCACCACGCTGGCATCGCCAAGCTGCACGTTGACTACAAATCCTGCATACGAAGCGCGGTAAACGTTTTCTGTAATTGCTACGCCATTTGCTGCTTCGTCGGGAAAGGAACGGTGAACGAGAATACCCATCGCAATGTCTTCCTGCGCAATGTGGTAAAAGCTGCGCTCCATATAAGCTTCATACGACCACAGGCTGGCCCAGACCTTTTGCAAAGCTTCTTCGGCTGTTTTGCCCGGATCGGTGAGATCGACGGTTTTCGAGTCGTACAGACCCGCGCCTGAGAAACCGGCTGCGTCTTCGGCGTTGGTCGACGAACGGAAACGGAACGTCAGATAGCCTGATTGCGTTAGTCGCTGGTGAATGAGCGAACGCAATGCCGAATCAATGGAAGTATTCCTGATTGCATCGCGGATGGTTTTCAAAGCGGCTTTTAAGGAATCCTGATCGGTCGGTGGATGAGCTACCAGCTTCGCAATCAGTTTTTCGGCGCCGGATCGCCCAAGGTGTTGTTCGTAGCGTGCAAACGGAATAGCAAAAGATGCTTCGGGAGTTTTGTAACGACCATTCTTTGCGAGCTTTACCAGGAGACCGAAATTAGCGGCTTTGTTTCCCACAGTTCCTGCCAAAGCAGGTGAGAGGTTCTCACCGCTGATCAACGAATCGATCTCGAGGTTTTTCCGCAAATGAATCGAAGGAACCGTAGCCACAGAGCCCGTTTCACTGGCTGTTGGAATGATCTGGAACGTATCGGAAGTGATAATCAGTCGTACCCATTGACGATCGAGCTTTTGCAGCACCGGATTTTCAAACGCTTTGGTCGAAACGGCGATCGGCACGCCCCGGTTTTGCCCCAGGATTACTAAATGGCTCAACGGTGTCTGGATTTCGGTCAAAACCATCCCACGCACAAGTGGAAGATACTGTGGCGTTTTGGTCGTAATGAGAATATCGTTCGGTTGCAAAGGCTCGGAAAGCGAATCCAGCGATGCTTCCAGTCGCAGACGGCCGCTTACGTTGCCTTCCGAGATGGATTGGAAATCGAGCCGGGCATAAATATCGGCCGGAGTGGCGGTCGCAATTTGCTTGCTGAGCGATTCCCGCAATTTCATCAAGCGATCGGTATTGAGCAGGAAAACCAGTTTTTCACCGCTGAACATGCTCGATTTTACCGCTTTAAACAATTGCACGATGCGTTCTTCGGGCATGAGATCGAACACCGACAAATCGATGTAATAGCTGTTGGAAGCTTCATTCCAGTTGACGTTCGCCAGCAGGTAATCGCGGTGTCCCGATTTGCTGTAATTCAGTTCGTTGAAGATCGTCAGATCGTAGGAACAACCCAGCTGCCGCGTTGCAAAATCGTAATGGTAGCGGTACAGATAGGACTGTATATAATACAGTTTTTTAGTCGACGTTTCGAGGATCACTTTCACCGAGGCCACATCGCCGTATTTGGAGCTCAGCGGTTTGCCGGCCAGCTTGCGAAAAGCCGCTTCCGACGTCACAGACGTGGTAAATTTCTGTGCAGAGCAAATAACAGGCAGCAAGAGCAAGAATGTGAAAGCAAGGTATTTCATCCTGTGGATTCGTTGGTTGAAAGTAGTACAAACTTTCGACCAAAAAGTTGAAGACAGCGCAGGAATAAGCAAGAATTTACCTCATGCTTCTTGGGAACGCGGTTTTCTTCCCAGTCTTTTCAGCATTTTGACGTGTCCGCGAAGGGCTTTCCAGAAGGTGCTTTCTACGTGATAAGTTACACCGAATTCAGCTGCAGTTTGTTGAACGATTGGAGCAAGCTTTGGATAATGGACGTGACAGATTCCGGTAAATAAATGGTGTTCGATCTGGTAATTCAACCCGCCGATAAACCAGGTGAGAAAGCCTTTTCCGGGCGCAAAGTCGCTCGTGTTTTCTACTTCGTGAATGGCCCAGGTGTCTTCCATCTCGTGTTTTCCGTCTGTTTCTACCGGTAGCTCAAATGTGGACGATTCTACGACGTGCGAAGGCTGAAAAATACAGGAAAGCACCAGCCCGGCTGTGAAGTGCATGAACAGGAATCCCAATAATACATGGTACCACGCCATTCCGGAAAAAAGAATGGGCAATACGATCACATAGCTGTAATAAAAGATCTTGTACAGGCTTATTCTGAAGATCGCTTGTCCCAACGAAACATGGTGGCGCACGAGCAGATCGTGTTGCTTGTAGCGAACCACTTGTAAGTAGTCTTTCGCAGTCATCCAGTAAAGCGTCATCATCATGTAAAAGAACCACGCATACAGGTATTGATAGCGGTGAAACCAGTAATACGGCTGGCGTGGCGAAAAGCGCAGGTATTTGATGCTGTCAAGGTCTTCGTCCAGTCCGGCGATGTTGGTGTACGTGTGGTGAAGCTGGTTATGCTGGATTTTCCAGGTAACGGTGTAGCCGCCGATGATCTCCAGTATGGAACCGATAAACGTGTTGACTTTCTGGTTCGGAGAATAAGTCCCGTGATTGGCGTCGTGCATCACAGAAGTGCCGATGCCGATCATTCCCCAGCCCATCAGGAACCAACAACCGAAAAACAGCCATAGACTGTCCGATGTAGCACCTGAAACCATGATTCCATAAGGAGCAAAATAGAGCGACAGCATGACGAATGTTTTTAGCCACATTTTTCCATTAGCATAAGGAGAAAGTCCTTTTTCTCTGAAATAAGTGTTCACCCGGGCAATGATCGTTTCGTGGAAATTGCCTTTGCCTGCGCGGGCGAATTGAACTGTTTTTAAGGTTTTTGCGGTCACTTTAAAAGCTCTTGTTGTTAATCGTCAAGTTAGTTAAATACAGAAGGGCCTAGGGTCAATAAACGTTAAAGCAAGTCTTTATTTCATAAAATTTAGCTTTGTCTAAAAATTATTTTCATCAATCCATTTATTCTGTTTAAGTTTGTCAAAAAAAGAAACATGATCCGTTTAGTACGCTGTCTGATAATCTGTTTCCCATTAGTGGCTTTTGCTCAACAGGCAAGGATTGAAGGACAGTTGACTGGTGAAAACCGCCCGGTTTCGCTGACGAGGATCGTGTTGCAGCCACAGAATCTGCAAACCATCACGGATAAAGAAGGAAAATTCGTCTTTGACAACATTAAGCCGGGAAAAATCAGCTTGTATTGCTATCCGATCGGTTTTTCTGCCGATAGTATGGAATTGACACTGGCCGCTGGTGCCGTTCAGACGGTTCAATGGGTGGTGTATCCGCAAGCCCTTGACCTAAACGATGTAGTGGTAACCGGAACACGAACCGTACGCCGCAAGCTGGATTCGCCGATCGCGGTGAACATTCTCGATGCCAAAACCTTTCAGCGCACACAATCCGTTTGTTTATCAGACGGACTCGCATTTCAACCGGGATTGCGGATGGAAACCGATTGTCAGACCTGTAACTATTCGCAGCTGCGGATGAACGGCCTGGGAGGTTCATACTCACAGATCCTGATCAACGGCCGACCTTTGTTTTCCTCATTGATGGGACTGTACGGCCTCGAACAAATTCCTTCCAACGCCATCAGCAGAGTAGAAGTGGTACGAGGCAGCGGTTCCGTTTTGTACGGTTCGAATGCGATTGCAGGAACGATCAACGTGATTACCAAATTGCCCGAAAGAGACGGATTATCTGTGCAGGTCAGCGATGGTTGGATTGCCACACAAGCCCACGATCTGAATATCCAGGCGAATTGCGTAGCGGTTAACGATTCCGCAACGGCCGGTTTGACCATTTTTACCGGGATCCGGAAGCGTTCGGTTTTCGACGCCAACGACGACGGTTATTCCGAAATGCCTTCGCTGAATGGTTATTCCGTTGGGTTGAATGCGTTCCTGAAGACATCGAAGCAAACCATTCTCGAAGCCGGATTCTGGCAGATCAACGAAGAACGTCGTGGCGGAAATGCCTTTGATCGTCGTCCGGACCAGGCCGATCAATCCGAATACCGTTTGCAGAACAGCAGCATTGCCCAACTGAGCTTTACCTGGAATGCGCGGAATAACAAAACGAGTGTACAGGCATTTTCCGGCGGACAATTGACCCAGCGAACGCATTACACGGGAATCGATCAGGCAGACGGCTGGGGAAAAACCCACAATACAACGATGCAATCGGGCGTGCAGCTTACGCGCCGTTTCCAGTGGTCGCGAATGGGCAAAATGGAGCTCAATTCGGGCGTAGAACATTTGTTCGATGTAATCGACGACCGCATTCCGGGCTACAACTTTGTGATCGATCAAACGATAAACCAACTGGGGATTTACCTGCAATCCGACTGGGAGCTGACGAAGAAATGGACATTGCTGGCCGGCGTTCGTGCCAACGAGCACAGCTTGCTCGATCATTGGGTGTTCACACCGCGTTTCAGTCTCTTGTACAAACCGATCAGAGCTTTGCAATTGCGGGCCGGTTATGGTCGCGGATTCAAAGCACCGCAGGCTTTCGAAACGGATATGCACATTGCTTTTGCTTCAGGTGGCGTAGCAACCATTCAGCGCAGTCCGGACCTGCAAAGTGAGCTTTCCGACAGCTGGTCGTTTTCAGCCGACTACAACCACAAGTTCGGAAGGCAATTGGTAGGGGCGACGATGTCGCTGTTCACCACCACGCTGCACAATGTATTTGTGCTCACGGAAATCGGGCAGGATACGTTCGGAAATACCAACCTGTTGCGCGATAACGGTGGTACCGCCCAGGTGTATGGCGTCACGCTTGAAGGAAGATGGAAATGGTCGAAGTGGCTGCAAGCCGATGCCGGCTACACCTTTCAGCGTTCCTATTACAACAATGCAGTAGCGTGGAGCGATGCGCTTCCGGCCGAAAAACGCTTCCTGCGAACGCCTGATGCTTACGGTTTTGCTAACCTGACGTTATTGCCCGATCAACGCTGGTCGGGAACGATTGCCGGGGTTTATACCGGTCCGATGCTCGTACCGCATTTCGGTGGCGCGCCCGGAGTGCCTGAAGATGTGGTCATCCGTTCGCCTCAGTTCTTCGATTGCACGTTGCGACTGGCCTACAATTGCCACTTGCACCGGGTGGAGCAGAACATCGAAATTGCGCTCGGTGTACAGAATGTGCTGAACCAGTACCAGCAGGATTTTGACACCGGCAAAAACCGTGACAGCAACTACATTTACGGCCCGCCGAAACCACGTACCGTTTTCCTTTCACTGAAGTGGTCGGGCGGCGATCATTGACTATTTTCCCGCGAACCCGCCTGTCGGCGGACAGGTGCACGAATGTTGCGCTAATTGCTTGGTGTTTAATTGATGCGAATGCTGTCAGCAAGCTGACAGGTTGGAGCTTATTCATAATGTTCATGAAGTTATTCGTTGGAAATCACACAACATGGCTGGCAAGCATAGGTATTAAAGCTGAATTCTTTACATTTAAGACCGTAAACGATTTGCTATGAACGGTCTACGCTACATCCTGGTTTTAACGGTTTTGTTTCCTCTGTCGCTGCTGTCGCAAAACGATTCTACGGAATGGCGGCAAACGTTGCCCTCACATGAGCTGATCAAAGGCGTAGGACTCGATTTCGGGGTCGATATTTCCGGTCAGACGGCTGTTCGGTTCGGCTATGCGATCACGGAAGAAAGAGCTGGTGGTATTTGCGCTTTCGGCTATTTCTTTCGCGGAACTGCCGTTGGTATTACCATCAATCCCGCTTTGGAAAGCTACGGCTTGTATGTCAATCGCTGGGTTTCTGTCGGAACGGTTTTCACCATGGGCGTTAAAGGCGCCTACGAAGTAGGTCCACGTAGCAGCTGGTTTTCGGCACAGCCGCAGATTGGGATCGGCAATGGTCGTTTTCGATTGCTTTACAGCTATACCGTTCCGATGTTCCTGGAACGAAAAACGCTTGTTCCCCGTCATGCGTTCACACTCGCGTTTACGCCCTTCTCGATGCCATTCGGTGAGCGGCGGTGATCTGTGATAGTGATTTTTTCATCTGCCGCGGCGGATGAAAAGATTCCCCTTCAAACTTGATAGTCAATCAGATTCATTTGGAACGCCATATTGACTCAAAAAACCGGCATTTTATTCCATCCGCAATAGCTATTTTTAAAGGAAATACATGACTCATGAGCTGGATATTATTGATCATTGCCGGACTGTTCGAAGTTGGATTTGCGACTTGCCTTGGAAAATCGCGTGAAACGGAAGGCACGACTTCTTACTGGTGGCTTACCGGTTTCTTCGTTTGCCTGGCGATCAGCATGTACCTGCTCATGAAAGCCACAGAAGAATTGCCGATCGGGACCGCTTATGCCGTCTGGACGGGCATTGGTGCTGTCGGAACGGTGATCATGGGGATTTTCATCTTCCAGGAGCCGGTTACGTTCTGGCGTTTGTTTTTCCTGATGACACTGATTGCTTCCATCGTAGGCCTGAAAGCGATTTCGTCCAGTCATTAACGCTATTGCGTACAGGGAACATTCCCTTTGAATCTGAAAGGAATCGAGCTACCGTCTGAAAGGTCGAATCCCATGGTTTTATTGAACGGTCCGCAGCGTTGTGAAAAGCATACCTTGAACGTATACGTTTTTCCCTGCATGAGCGGCTCTTTCGGGTATTCGCAGATGAAATGCGGATCTGATGTCCAGCTGCGCGTGATCACTACCGGTTCTTTGCCTGTGTATTTGAACGATTTGGCAAAGCGGGAAGGAAACGCTGCTATCGTCCCGAAATCGATAGTAAAGCCATCTGTCGCGATGCCGTGAAGCGTATCGGAGAAAACCGGTTCCTGTGGCGCAACGGATTTATTTCCTGAAAATTCCTTGCCCGGAACCAAGAGGAACAGCGGAAAAATGATCGAAAGGACGAGCGCGTTCATGTGCTTTTTTCCGGAAAATAGCCAATCGTTCAACACATTGTTTCAACATTAACGCTTCGGTAACGAAGTGCCGATTCCAATCATTCATGCTTACCTGACTTTCCAGCTTCAACGCTTCACAATCTGCCTTGTTTTTGTGTAGATACAATTGGATTAGTTTTATATAAAACATTCTGTTAGAGCCAATTTCATTAAAAAAATGCATTAATATTCTTTAGTTCTACCTAAATATTCAATCGTACTGCGTGTGGGCTCATTTGCGTAAGCGTTGTGCGTGTTTAATGCGTCTATCGTATACCTGTTAAACTCACACAATTAATGAAAGGCTTACTACTCACGGTGCTACTAAGCGCGTGTTCGTCATTTTGTGGCGCTCAGCAATATAACTACCAATTTCAAGTCGGTAACGTCGATAACATTGGTCTGGCAAAACCTCTGGTTGCGGCCATGCGTGAACACTTCAACACGCCGGAAGAACCCAGACGATTCTCTCCGAAATTCGACGATGCGGCAGACCAATTCATTGCCACATCCGCATTATTGGTAACAGAAGAAGAGCTGACGGCGTTTTTCCAGGAATACGCTTATGAGCTCAGCGTGTTCGAGCGTACGACCGTAACCATTGAAACCCAGAAAGAAGATGAGTAAGCGTTTATTTCTGGGAATCAGCTTGCTGGCAGCAGGTTGGTTTCATGCGTCTGCTCAGTCCGATCTCTGTTCCGGAGCGCCTTTGCTGAATGTCGGTACAGGTTGTACGAGTGTTGGCTATACGCTGTCAGGAGGCTGGGGAGCTGAAATGCCGTCACCAACCTGTGGCGTCAACAACCGCGACGGGTTTTTCCGTTTTGTGGCGACTTCCACACAGACTTCTGTTCAGCTAACAGATGGCTCGGGAGGACCTGATCCTATCCTGGTGATATACAGCGGTTCCTGCGGAAGCCTCGTGGAAATGGACTGTTCGAACGAAGGAAACAACGACAATGAAGATGTAACTGTTGCCACAACGATCGGTCAAACCTATTATGTAGCCATTATGCGCCATAATAACGCATCTGCGAATAACATCAATGGTCAGATCTGTGTGAAACAGGGGAGTGCTCCACCACCGAATACAGACTGCGACAATGCGACACAGGTTTGCAATACAGCTGCTTTTGGTGGAAATGCCAACGGTTTCGGCGTTGATGAGCTGACTTCAGCTACGGATGGATGCTTGGGCGGTGAAAACCAATCTTCGTGGTACTATTTCCAGGCTGCAACTGCGGGAACGGTGACATTTACCATCCAAACGAATGCAGATTATGACTTCGCCGTGTGGAACAATGGTTGTGCCAGTCTCGGTGCACCTATTCGCTGTTCGTACTCAGGTAATACCGGAAATACGGGATTGCAGGTCGGAGCAGGCGACGATACAGAAGATGCCGGTGGCAATCGTTTTGTGAATGCATTGGACGTAATCGCAGGACAGACCTACATTTTGCTCGTAGATAATTTCGACGAAGACAATACGCCGTTCAATATCGCCTGGAATTTCACCAATGGCGCCACGCTGAACTGCAACCCGGTAGCGTTGCCGGTAGACATCGTGGATTTCACCGGAACAAAGGGAAGCAGCTACAATGAGCTTTCATGGATCACTGCTTCGGAGCGCGACAACGATCATTTTACAATCGAGCGTTCTGTCGATGGGATCGTATGGCAGGTGATCGCCAAGCCTGACGGAGCGGGTAATACGATGGTTACGACCGAATACGATTACATCGATTACGATTACGAAGAAAATGCGGTGAACTACTACCGCCTGAGTCAGACCGATCTGAACGGCGATACGGAAACTTATTACAAGCTGGTTTCAGTTGATAACCGATTGGACAAGAAAGCCATTGTCAAACGTTATAACCTGCTTGGTCAGGAAGTAGGAGAAGACTATAATGGCCTTGTGATCCTGCAGTTTGAAGATGGCAGCTGCCTGAAAGTCCATCAGTAACTATTTCTTCACCACAAAAGGCACAAAAGGTAAGGTTACGTACTTGCATAGTTGAAAGCGCCATCCGCTTTCGCGGCTGTCTACAAAAGAGATAGTATATCAGTATACAACTTTTGTGTAATCCCGATGCAATCGGGATGCTTGAAGCCGTACACAGCACATCCAAATTATTCTTTTGTGCCTTTTGTGGTGAAGAATCTAAACACCGATTTAAGTAAGAATCTCCACTCGAATTGTCTGTTTTCAATTATTAACAGTCGCCGCGGATTGCACGAACGAAAATGCTGTATTTTCAACCTGTTAAGTGCAGGAGTATGGAAGAACAGCATCAGAATTTTGAGTGGGACCGGCTTTTGTTCAACGAGCTTCCCGCAGAGTTCCTGCTCGAGGTCATTTTCAGGTCCATCATCATGTTTGTCGTTGTGCTGCTGGCGTTGCGCATGACAGGTAAGCGCGGCGTAAGACAGCTGTCAATCTTTGAGACTGTGCTCATCATCGCTTTGGGTTCTGCGGCCGGCGATCCGATGTTTTACGATGATGTCGGGATGATTCCCGCACTGATGGTCTTCCTGGTAATCATTTTCCTGTACCGTTTTGTGACCTGGCTCACAGGGAAAAGCAAGCGCTTCGAAGAATTTGTAGAAGGTGTGCCCGTTTGCCTGATCCGTGAAGGACAATTCGCCTACGAGAATTTCAAAAAGGAAGTCCTTGCACAGGACGAATTCTTCACCGAATTGCGCATAAAAAGCGTGGAACACCTCGGACAGGTGCGCAATGCCTACCTCGAACCATCGGGTGAGCTCAGCATCTATTATTACGAAGACAAGGATGTTCGCTACGGTTTGCCGCTGCGCCCGGAATTATTTGCCGATAAGATCAGGCAGGTTGTTGTCGCCGGACAGTATGCCTGCACGTTTTGTGGCTCGGTTGTCGAGCTGGAATCGGGACCAGCTACCTGCACCAAATGTGGAAACAAGGAGTGGGTAAAAGCATTGAATACAAGGCGAATCGCTTAAGAGGGAAGTTGATTTTAAGACTTCAGGACATCAGGATCTTAGGACTCCAGCATCCTGGTGTGATCAAGACAGGAGATTCTTATGTGCTCTATGTGTCTATGTGGTTTAAAAATCAATATCATTGTTATCATGGAACACAACGATTACCTGAATAAGAATAAAGCGGCCTGGAATGCGAAAACGACCGTGCACATCGATTCAGACTTTTACGATATGCCGTCGTTTCTGCGTGGCGAGTCGACGCTGAAGAAACCCGAGCTGGGTTTGCTGGGCGATGTAACCGGCAAGCGCATTCTGCATTTGCAATGTCATTTCGGGCAGGATACGCTTTCACTGGCACGTATGGGCGCTGAAGTCACTGGCGTGGATTTATCCGATGCAGCAATCGCCAAGGCGCGTGAGCTGACCGAAACGCTTGAACTGAAGGCAAATTTTGTCTGCTGTGATATCTACAGTCTGAAAGAGCATTTGAACGAAACCTTCGATATTGTATTCACCAGTTACGGAACAATTGGCTGGCTGCCGGATCTCGATCGCTGGGCGGCTATCGTACAGCATTTCCTCAAGCCGGGTGGAACATTCGTCATGGTGGATTTCCATCCCGTTATCTGGATGTTCGACGAGCATTTCCGCGAGGTACGCTATTCGTACTTCAACACGGAAACAATTGTGGAACAGGAGGAAGGCTCGTATGCCGACCGCGAAGCTGCTATTGCCTACGAAACCGTTTCGTGGAACCATCCGACGTCTGAATTACTGCAAAGCCTCATCGATGCCGGTATGACGCTGCAACAATTCCGCGAATGGGATTATTCGCCGTATGCCTGTTTCCGCGGGCTGCGCGAAGACGAGCCTGGCGTTTACCGCATCAGCCACCTCGACGCCAAATTACCTATGATGTATGGGATTGTGGCAACTAGATAAGTTTGCTTTTTGTGGTGAAAAGTTTTCCATCCAAAACCACCCATCGTTTTGCAAACCGTAAATAGCTTACGTACTCCCGGAAGTATCTTTGTTTCAGCTCAAGAGGCAAAGAAATTACCTGCCGGATAACCATCAGAACAGGTACCTAACCACCCAAAACGACAAAAGAGGATTCCGGCCCTCTTTTGTCGTTTCCATACGTTGCTTATTTCAGTATTTCTTCATCTTCCGAGATGGCTTTTCGGAAAACGATCTTGCCATCGAAGATATCCATGACCACCGTTTGAGCAGTGTCGATCGTACCGGCCAGCAGTGCTTTCGAAAGCTCGTTGAGCACTTGTTTCTGGATCACCCGTTTTACCGGTCGCGCACCGAATTGCGGATCGTAACCCGTTTCAACGATATGCGCTTTCGCTTCCTGTGTGATGTGCAGCTGAATACCGCGGTCTTCGAGCAAATCCACCAGCTGGTCGAGCTGCAGTTGAACGATTTCGCGCAGGTAATGCTTGTTCAGCGGCGTGAAGATGATCATCTCGTCGATGCGGTTCAGGAATTCCGGACGAATGGTTTGCTTGAGCAATTCCGTTACTTTGAACTTCGCATCTTCGATCGCTTCGGCCATTTCGTTTTCCTTCACGCCCTCGAAGCTCTCCTGGATCAGGTGTGAGCCCAGGTTGGAGGTCATGATGATGATCGTGTTCTTGAAGTTCACCGTGCGGCCTTTGTTGTCTGTCAAGCGGCCGTCGTCGAGTACCTGCAGCAAGATGTTGAAGACATCCGGATGCGCTTTCTCTATCTCGTCGAGCAGGACGATGGAGTAGGGCTTGCGTCGAACGGCCTCGGTCAGCTGACCGCCTTCTTCGTAGCCAATGTATCCCGGAGGCGCACCAACGAGCCGGCTTACCGTGTGTTTTTCCTGGTATTCCGACATATCGATCCGCGTCATCGCGTTCTCATCGTTGAACAGGTAATCAGCGAGCGCTTTGGCCAGCTCGGTTTTACCCACACCGGTAGGTCCGAGGAAAATGAACGATCCGATTGGCTTGCGCATATCCTGTAATCCGGCACGGCTGCGACGAACGGCATCCGAAAGGGCCGTAATGGCTTCTTCCTGTCCTACGACGCGTTTGCCCAGTTCTTCTTCCATGCGGAGCAGCTTGGCTTTCTCGCTTTCGATCATTTTGGACACAGGAATACCGGTCCATTTGGAAACTACGTCGGCGATTTCTTCAGCACCCACTTCTTCCCGGATCATTTTGCTGGCGCTTTGCAATTCGGTGAGCTGACCTTTCAGCGTTTCGAGCTTGGTCTCAGCTTCCTTGATGCGTCCGTAGCGGATTTCGGCTACTTTACCGTAATCGCCTGAACGCTCGGCCTGGTCAGCTTCGAGCTTGTACTGTTCGATCGATTCCTTGATCTGCTGAACCTCGTCGACGATGTTTTTTTCGGCCTGCCAGCGTGCTTTGAAGGCGTTGCGCTGTCCTTCCAGCTCTGAAAGCTCTTTGCCGAGTCCTTCCAGTTTCACGGTATCGTTTTCGCGCTTGATCGCTTCACGTTCGATTTCCAGCTGCATGATGCGGCGTTCCAGCTCATCGAGTTCTTCCGGCTTGGAGTTGATCTCCATGCGCAGCTTCGATGCGGCTTCGTCGATGAGGTCAATCGCTTTATCCGGCAAATGACGCTCGGTAATGTAACGCTGCGACAACTCCACCGCGGCAATAATCGCAGCATCTTTGATCAGCACTTTGTGGTGATTTTCGTATTTCTCCTTGATCCCGCGCAGGATAGAAATCGCATCTTCGGTGTCCGGCTCATCAACCAGTACCGGCTGGAAACGTCGAACGAGCGCTTTGTCTTTTTCGAAGTACTTCTGGTACTCGTTCAGCGTCGTCGCACCAACGGCGCGCAATTCGCCACGTGCCAGCGCTGGTTTGAGAATGTTCGCGGCATCCATCGCACCTTCACCGCCACCGCCGGCTCCAACCAGCGTGTGGATCTCATCGATGAAGAGAATGATCTCGCCATCAGCGCTGGTTACTTCTTTCACGACGGCTTTGAGTCGTTCCTCGAATTCACCTTTGTATTTGGCGCCGGCAATCAGCGCCCCCATATCGAGCGAGTACACGATCTTCGATTTCAGGTTTTCCGGAACATCGCCGTCGATGATACGGTGGGCGATGCCTTCTGCGATCGCTGTTTTACCAACGCCCGGCTCACCAATGAGAATCGGGTTGTTTTTGGTGCGGCGCGTCAGGATCTGCAATACGCGCCGGATTTCATCGTCGCGGCCGATCACCGGGTCGAGCTTTCCTTCACGGGCAAGCTCATTCAGGTTCTTGGCGTATTTCTCCAATGATTTGTAGGTGCCTTCCTGTTGGTTGGAAGTAACGTTTTCACCGTTTCTTAAGTTCATAATGGTATTGAGTACGTTTGATTTTGTGAGTTTAGTGTCTTTTAAAAGTTGAGAAGTCTGATCGCTCCCTTCCAATAAAGCCAGGAAGAGCATTTCCACGGAAACGTACTCGTCTCCCTGTTTTTTGGCCAGCGAAACAGCCTGCTGCAAAGTCGTTTGTGCTTTCGGGGAAAGATAGATCTGTCCGCCCGAAACTTTTGAGTAAGTAGAAAGAATGCGTTCAAGCGCCTGTTCCACCATTTCCTGGTTGACATTCAGCTGCTTGAGGATATAAGGAACCACATCCTTGTCTTCACTGAAAATACCTTTGAGCAGATGGGCGTTTTCAACGGCCTGGTGCCCTGCTTCCATAGCGGTTTGTTGTGCCGACTGGATGACTTCCTGTGTTTTTATCGTGAATTGATTGCTATCCATAATTCGTCGTTTTGTGTTGTGCTATCGTCAAAGGCTGCACCAAAACGAAAAATCGGAAAAAATGGCATGAGAGTCAACCCTTTTAAGGGGATTTAACTGAAAAAATGGCAGGCTCCGAATTCAGAAAGGGGCCTCAAAAACGCCAGGCGTAGCCAAAACGTACGGAATAGAACTGAAGCTCATTGATGATCGTTTTCTGCGAAGCGGGAAGACCGTACGACCCAAACTGCATCTGCAGGTACAGAAGCGAGCGTTCGCCAATTCTATAGCCAGCCGACCAGGATAAAAACAACTTGTAACTAACCCCGCCGCCGGTCATGCGTTTGCTATAGACATTGTCGATCCGTTTTTGCCCGAGCGGATGCAGATTCCAAGTTGTCTGTTCTTCCAGTGGCAAACAGACGGACAGTCCTCCGCCGAGACCAAAATCAAAGCGATCAGATTTTACGATATTGATATTTGTATAAAGAAACTGAAGCGGAATTTCGAAGTACCGATGGGTGTTGTTTATCGAATAGGTTGTATCGGCATTATTGGGATCGGAAACCTTTTCCAGCTGAAAAGTGCGGTTATACAATTGCACTTGTTGACTGGAATAAGCTGTTCCAAGCTGGAATCGCCATTTAGGCAAGCTATACGAAAACGCCAGACCGGTCTCATACGAATAGGCGTTTCTGGTGTAAGTATAATTGCCGGACGTTTCACAAAAGCCGGGAGCATAATATACGTGTGCGGCCCATGGATAAACAGGCTCCTGGCCATAAGCGCAGGACGAGAGAATAAAAATCAGGAAAAGAGCGGCAAACTTCATTTCGGTGGTATCGATTTGAAAACAAAGATAAAATCAACCGGTTAAATTTTGCTGATAAAACTACTTTTGTCTTATCCAAACTTCCAAACTTCCAAACTTCCAACTAGCAACTCATCAACTCATCAACTCATCAACTCTGAAACTCTGAAACTCATCAACTCTGAAACTCAAATGAAAAAGCTGTACAAAAAATACTTCCCTTACTTCGTCGATGTGTGGCAATACATTGTTATCATCCTGATCTTTATCATCGCAGCCATCTTTATTTTGTAGTCTCCAGTCATTCGGTCTACAGTCTCCAGTTCGCAGTCTTCCGGCCAACTCAGAAACTCCTTAACTCTACAACTCACCAACTCTCTATGTGCCCTATGTGTCTATGTGGTTAACTAGTCAGTCTC
>CAMLRS010000015.1 GCA_946482515.1 uncultured Flavobacteriales bacterium
TCAGGACGCCAGGTTTTCATCCTGGAAACAGGAGTTCGATTCTCCTATGGGCTGCAGGTTATATTATTGTAAATTTAAGAAAACAAGATGGCAAATCATAAGTCAGCACAAAAGCGTATCCGTTCCAACGACGTTAAGCGTCTGCGTAACAAATACCAGCATAAAACGACACGTAATGCTGTTCGCAAACTGCGTGCCCTGAAAACTAAAGGTGAAGCTGAAACATTGCTTCCTTCTGTTGTTTCCATGCTGGACAAACTGGCTAAGCGTAACATCATCCACAAAAACAAGGCAGCAAACCTGAAGTCAGGTCTGACTCTTTTTGTGAACGGACTCTAATCCGGTACGAACTTTTTTGAAAGGTCTTATCTCGGTTCAGCTGAGTTAAGGCCTTTTTCTATTTTTGTGTTTTTCAGTTTTCGAATGTCTATATCCATCAAATGGTTGGTCTTGTGCGGAATGCTGGTGAGCCTCAACGGATTCTCCCAGCTGCCCTTTTTCCATCATTTTGAGGACACGATTCAGCCCGGTTACCGCATTTCCGGTCGTTTCGACAGCATCGACTGCAAAATCGCCGATTACCAATCCACTTTGCCATCCTGGTGGCGCCCTGCCGTTCACCGCTTTGACCCGACCAGGCTTTACCAGCCCGTACATCAGCGAGCGCCGATTCGTTTCAGCGCCATTGCACACATCGGCCTGCGTTATTCGCTTGGTTCCAACAGCACACAGAAAGCAGGTATTTCCTACACACAGTCGCTGACCAAAAATCAGTTCATCCAGCTCGACTACGAGCGCCTTTCCAGCAGCGCCGCGGTCCGCAATTCATCGTATGAGTCCAATCATTTCGATCTGGCGCACCTCGTACGAAAAACGCGCTATGCTTCGCGCTTTTCTTTGCTGTTCGACGGGAACGATCAATCGCTCAGTGGCGGAACAGTAGGCGATACGATAGACGAGCGCTTTCCGTTGATCTTTACGGATGTCGAGCACACAAGCGCTTCGCAATTCCGGCGTTATTTCCAGGCAGAATGGGCGAATTTCTTTTCATTCACCAACGATTCCCTGCTGAAGACGGGGATTTTCCTCACGCCGCATTACAAGATCGAAAACCGCCGGTTTACCGAAACAGGATTCATCGACACCATTTATGGCGTTGTCAATAAAGATTCTACGCAGACTTATGATCACTGGGAGCGCTCTGAAATAGGAGGGACGGCCGGCTATTTTTTCCATACACCCGTATTTGCGATCAATGGTGGAGTAAAAGGCGCGTATTGGGAATTCGACAACCTGGGACGATTCAGCGATACATCAGAATGGGGCGTTACAGGCGATCTGGCTTTGCGTTTTTCGGATCAATTCGAGCTGAAAGGAACAGGTTTCTATACGTTTGTCGGAGCCGCTGGCGAAAAACAGCTGCGCGCGTCGTTGAATTACAAGCATTCCCTTCTGGATGTCGGACTGACAGCCAGTTACACCGATCGCTATCCTCAAAACTACCAGCGTGCGCTCTACGGCAACTCCTTCGATTACGCCTGGACTAACAAAACGCTGATCTCGACAACGCAAGCAGAAGCGACCGCGCGTTTGAAAAACCGCTATGTACCTCTGACGGTAACAGCCGGATTCGGAAATTACAGCAACCTGCCGTTTTTCACCGATACTTCCGATGCGAGCGGGATGCACTGGCGCCAGGATACGCTCACCAGTTTGTCGTTCCTGTATCTGGAAGCCCGCGCCGATTATGCGTTCGGGAAATTTTTCTTCCAGCCTGCGGTCCGTTTCCAGCAATCCGACCTGGATTTTGTGCCATCGGTGCAGCTCTTCGGGCGTTTGGGATTCAACGGCTATTTGTTCAAGGCGAAAAAGCTGCATGCGGCCATCGGGATCGAAGGTGGTTACACGACATCATACCGTTTGATGGATTACCTGCCGCTGATGGATACGTATCTGTTGCCTTCCGGAGCAAGCCGTTCGTATGAAGCGATGCCGAAATTGCATGTATTTGCACAATTCGAGCTTGGATTCCTGCGCTGGTTCATCCGCGTGGAAAACATCGAGCAAACGTTCATCGAAACCACCAACTACGAAGCGCTCGGCTACCCGGTTCTTCCGCTGCAAATCCGTTTAGGACTTTCCTGGGACCTCTTTAATTAATTCAGAAAGCAGAATTCAGAATTCAAAATGCAGAATTGCTCCAATAATTACGCATTCTGAATTATGCATTGTGAATTGTCTTGTATATTTGAAGCCAAATCAAACAGAATGGGATTACTTGACAATAAAGTGGTATTGATTACCGGTGCTTCCCGCGGAATCGGGAAAGCGATCGCGGAAGAATGTGTGAAACAAGGCGCGACTGTAGCGTTTACGTACCTGTCTTCCGAAGAAAAAGCCAAAGCATTGGAAGCAGAATTGACGCAAAACGGCGGAACGGCAAAAGGATTTAAATCCGATGCAGGTAATTTCGATCAGGCGCAGCAATTGGTTGACGATGTCGTAGCAGCTTTCGGAACGATCGATGTACTGGTGAACAATGCCGGGATCACCCGTGATACGCTCCTTATGCGAATGACGGAAGAACAGTGGGACGAAGTGATCAACACCAACCTGAAATCGGCATTTAACCTTACGAAAGCGGTTCAGCGTCCAATGCTGAAAGCACGCAAGGGATCTATCATCAATATGTCTTCCGTAGTAGGCGTGAGCGGCAACGCCGGCCAGTCGAACTACGCTGCTTCCAAAGCCGGACTCATCGGTTTCACGAAATCAGTGGCGCAGGAGCTCGGTTCACGAAACATCCGTTGCAATGCAATCGCTCCGGGATTCATTGAAACAGAAATGACGGGCGCGCTCGACCAGAAAGTGGTGGAAGAATGGCGCAACAGTATTCCGCTGAAGCGCGGTGGCTCGCCAAAAGATGTGGCTGATGCAACTGTTTTCCTCGCATCAGATATGTCGGCTTACATTACGGGCCAGACGCTGCATGTGTGTGGTGGAATGCTTATGTAATTAATGCACAATTCATAATTCAGAATGCATAATTCAATCCCGTGGCGATGCTGCGGGATTTTTTGTTCTAATAAATCGTGTTGAGACGGAGGACTGTCTGACCGTCAGACTGGAGACCGCCAAAGGCGTTACTTCTTGCGAAGGGTTGGAATTTTGATCTTCTCGGCTGCAACGAGTGCTTTGCGGGTAAGATCGTAATAGAGCATAATCAGGAGAACGATGGTCATACCCCACAAAACGAGCACATTGCCCCAGAACGTACTGACGCGCTGGCCAAAAATGTATTTCTGATGCGTATAGAATGGGGCATCGAGGAAACGCACCCCGATCGGATCGATGAATAACGGATCGTCTTTCTGAAGAATTTCGTCTTCGGTAACAATCATTTTCTGCACTTCCGTACGGTTGGTCACCAGGTCCTGCAGGCTTTCATTCATATACGAATTCTGACTTTTCTGGAAAGTGCTGTCGCCGGTTTTGGCAATAACGTTGTCCAGCTGGGCGGAAGCGTCGTTGTAATTGCGGTTGTACTGTTCTTTCAGAATATCGATAAAAGCACCAATGTTTTGCTGAATTTCTGCTGTCGAAGCGCCATATTTCAGCTGTTCAAGACCGATTACACAATCCTTGCATGGCAGGTTGTCCCACAGATTGAGCTCTTTCTGTATTTCATTCGAAAGCACACGGCGTGCATGATCGAATACTTTTGGTGTGGATTTTTTATCGCTGAGCAGGTTCAGCTGATTTTTCATCTCCGGGATCCAGTAATCGCGTTTCCAGCCACAGCTGCTCTTGCGCTGATCGAGCTTGAAGAGCTTTTGTTCATGGTAGTTGTCACTGGATTGTACAACGGCCAATGCTTCGTATGCCCAGCGCGAAGCCATGAGGTTCCCGATCCACGGCACTTCATTGGTGCGAGAGAAAATAGGGTGGAGCTTGTCGAATTTCACGATCACACCACTGAAGAGCAATTGTGGAATGATGAGCAGTGGAACGGTGATGTAAATCACTTTGGCGGAGTTGAACGCCGAAGAAATGTTGAGTCCGAGGGCATTTGCCAGGCACGATGTGGAGAACAGGATGACCCAGTATTGCCACCACATGCCCTGTATTTCGAGCACGAAGTTTCCGACACCAACAAAGAACAGGGTCTGTATGCCCGAAATGATGAACATGATGGAAACTTTCGACCACAAATAGCTGGCGCGGGAAAGGTTGAGGAAGCTTTCGCGCTTGAGGATTTTCTTGTCTTTGATAATTTCTTCCGCTGCAACGGTCAAACCAAGGAAAAGTGCCACGACCACAGCAATAAAGAGGTATTGCGGGATGTTTTCGTTCGAGAAGAAGATGTATTGCGAGTCGGAGCCGGCATCGTAGTTGAAGAACTTGACGAAAAACGCCAGGATCAAAGCCAGTACGGGTGCTTCGAGCATATTGATGAGCATGTACTGGCGATTGGCGATTTTGCTCAGCACATCGCGCAGGAAAAACACTTTGAACTGCGACAGACGTGAAGCGATTTTCGAACTACCGGTTACAGGTGGCAGCTGTTTGTCGCTGATTGGCTCAGAATGATTCTTCAGGAAACGCTCGTTCCATTCTTTCGGAGAAACTTTGCGATATTTCGTCAGGTTCCCGTATTCGTCCACGACCTTCGATTCGATAATGTTGAAGATCTGCTCCGGGTTCACATTACCACATACCGGGCATTCCCGCTCGTTGGCGTTGACGTGATGGATATGTTTTTTGAAATACACGACCGCATCGATCGGGTTGCCGTCGAAAATAGGGTAGCCGCCGTGATCGAGGATCAGGAGCTTGTCGAACATTTTGAAAATATCCGATGAAGGCTGGTGGATCACCACAAATACGAGCTTTCCTTTCAGGGCGAGCTCTTTGAGCATGTCCATGATGTTCTCCGAATCGCGCGAAGACAAGCCCGATGTCGGTTCATCGACAAACAGTACCGTTGGTTCACGGATGAGCTCCAGGGCGATGTTCAGACGCTTGCGCTGACCACCTGAAATGGTTTTATCGAGCGGACTTCCTACGCGCAGGTGTTTCACTTCGCTAAGTCCGATATCGGAAAGCAGATCGAGGACTTTTTTCTTGATCTGCGTTTCGGAAAGCTCGCTGAAACACAGCTTGGCATTGAAATACAGGTTCTGAAAAACGGAAAGTTCTTCAATGAGCAGGTCATCCTGGCTCACGAAACCGATGACACCTTCCAGTCGTGATTTTTCCTTGTGCAGATCAACGCCGTTAATCGTAACCGCACCTGAAGTAGGCGTGTAGTTACCATTCAGTACGTTGAGGAAGGTCGATTTTCCGGCTCCGGAACCGCCCATTACACCGACCAGCTTTCCGGATGCTTCGCGGAAATTGATCTCGTGCAGGCCGATTTTTCCGCTTTTGAACTGGAAAACGAGCTTATCGACATTGAAAATGATCTTATCGGTATGGTTATCGCGCAGGAAACGCGAAATCACGTCGCTGTAATAGATCGGAGAGCTTTTCGCCGTACGCAGAACCGAACCCTGGTTGAGGATGTGGTGGCGTTCGTTGGAAATGCTCTGACCGTTCAGGTTCAGCTCATCTGAGCCATAATAGCGGAAGAACAGGATATTCACGCTTTCCATGCGCACCACGCGGATGATACCGTCGAGGGCATCGAGTCGAATCAACGGTGCCTGCTCCAGCGTTAGGTCTTTTCCTGAAATGTAAAGGAAATGGTCTTCGTCGATGAGATTGGTGATCGGTTCCTCGATGAAACGACGAAGCTGCGTGTATTCTTTCGCTGAGATGTTGAACGATTCGGATACCGTTTCCACGAATTCCTGTTCCTGCTCATGCACCTGGTCGTTGGCGTGAATGAACTCGAAAATACGCAGCAACACGATCATTTTCTGTCGCTGGGTGAGCTCTTCGTTGATCTGGGAACAGATGCGCAGTACTTTCACCGAGTTGACGGAAGTACGCTTGCGCTGACCGTCTTTTTTGGAAGAACCGCTGTGGTGAACAAGCAGGAACTCGTCGAACAGCTGGATGTAATGATTGATCAGCTCGTTGTTGAGCTCCGAACGCAAGAATCCTTCAATGATACGACGCCCGTTGGAGCTTTCGATGGCTTCCGGGGTGACTTCACTTACTTCGTCTACTTTCGCAATGATTGCGAAAAGCTGCATCAATGCACGAAGGATGCGTTCGCTCATGCTTCCAGGGTGTTGTCGGCTTATTTAATGTTAACGTTTAAATCCGATCATCATCACGGCGCAGCCGGTGACTTTTTTATCGAGATCCAGCTCTGTACGGATAATTACCGGTATAGTAGAAGGTACTTTGAAATCCCAGTAGTTGGCGTTTTTGTAATCGCGGTTCGTAAAGATTGGGTTACCATCGAGATCGGTTACCGTGAAAATCACATATGTATCGTCTTCACCAGCTGTTGCAGCGATGCGGTAAGTCGAGCCACCGAAGAATGTGGTTTTGAATTCGGCATTTTCGCGATCGAGGAAAGCAGTGTAAACCTGTCCATCAGAAACAAAACGATTGTCTTTGCCTTTCAGGATGGTTTCGCAGACTTTTACAAGTGACTCGCAGTCCTGTGCGTAGGTAACGGTTCCGGCAAATACGAGGTAAAAAGATAAAAGGATCAGTTTCTTCATGATTTCCTGAATTATGCAGTGATTTTAGTTCGGATGGAAGCGATTTTCTGGTTGATGAAATTCAGAAGGTTCGTATCCATGTTTACGGTCAGTTTGTGCTGAAGGGTGGTAATACGATTTTTCGCATCGGTTTTTGGCTGAACGAAATCGTAATTCACCTGGATCTTGTCGAAATAATCCTTCAGGTCTTTCATGTCGCTAATGAGCTCATCGTTGCTTCCTTTTTTGTTGTATTTCTGCAGGATTTCGATGATCGTATTCAGGGTTTCGCGCTGCTCACCGATACGCTGGGTGATTTTCTGGTTGCTTTTCTCTTTGTTGATCTCGCAAGCCAGGTAAAGCGATTCTACCCATCCGCCAACGAGGATCAGTGCCGAAACACCTTTGCGGTCGTTGGATTTGAGGAAGTTGTCGGATTTTTTGAAGGCATCGGAAACGATCACCATCATGGAATCTTCATTCGTGCTGTTTTTCTCGAAACGCGTCATGAAGTTCTTGTCGAACGCACCTTCCAGTCCGAGATCAGAAGTCAGCTTCTCGATCGTTGCCAGGTATTTCAGGGAAAGGGTGTTCTGTTTGAAAATGGAAAGGTAGCCGAGATCGGTACCGTAAATGCCCAGGTTCAGGGCCTTTTTCATTTCCGTTGTATAATTCGATGCGTTATCAAGGCTGTTCAGGTACGACTCGTTAAACGTGGCGTTGACTTCTTTCAGCAGGAGAGCAGTTTGCATCGGAGACGGAATACTGAAGATCTTGCCATCGAAGTTCGTGTTCAGCGAGCTGTTCGGATCGAGTACTTCCTTGTCTACTTTTTGCTTTTCTTCTCCTTCGCCGGAGCCGCAGGCACTCATGAAACCCGTTAGGGCACAACCTGCTAATAGGACTGATAACCGTGTATTCATAGAGGAAAGTTGTTGCATATTCTGCGACTAAAATATACAAAATAGTGAACTGGGAACGACAATTGTTAATAATTATCAATAAGTAATGTGTAACGGCAGTGTTAAGGTGAATTTTCGCTCATCATCGTCGTTTTTAGTTCAAATTCTTTGTGTTGGATAACAGGATTTCAAGATATTAGGACATTAGACATTAGACATTAGATTGATAGACTATAGATGGGAGACCGAAAGACCGGGGACTGGGGACTGGGGACTGGAAAGTTGAAGAGTTACTGAGCCACGAACTTCCAACTAGCAACTTCTAACTAGTAACTAGTTACTATCTTTGCCCAAAATCACTCTTATGCATATCCGTCCGAGAAGAAACCGCAAGAACAGTGCGATCCGAGCCATGGTGGAAGAAACCAGGCTGCATGCCGATAACCTGATTTTCCCGGTTTTCCTGCAAGACGGAACGGGGATTCAGCACGAGATCAGCTCGCTGCCGAACAATTACCGCTGGAGTCTAGACAAGCTGCTTCCTGCATTTGAATCCTGGATGGAGCTGGGTATCCGCACGTACGATCTTTTTCCGGCCGTTGACGAGCATTTGAAAGACGCTATCGGTTCCTATAGTTATGCCGATGAGAATTTTTACCTACACGTGATCCGTACGCTGAAGGAACGCTTCCCGGAAGCCGTTCTGATGTCGGATGTGGCGCTGGACCCTTATTCTTCAGACGGTCACGACGGTATTTACGAAAACGGACAGATCCTGAACGATCCTACGCTTCCTATTCTCGGACGCATGGCTGTCGCCCAGGCGCAAGCCGGAATCGATATCATCGGTCCTTCGGATATGATGGACGGCCGTGTCGGCGTGATCCGCGATGAGCTCGATGAAGCCGGTTACACCGATGTTTCCATCATGTCGTATACTGCTAAATATGCGAGTGCATTTTACGGTCCGTTCCGCGAAGCATTGAACTCAGCCCCGAAATCGGGTGACAAGAAAACCTACCAGATGAATCCGGCCAATAAACGGGAAGCCTTGCTGGAAGCAGAGCTCGATGTAGCCGAAGGAGCTGATTTCCTCATGGTAAAGCCGGCATTGTGCTACCTCGATGTGATCCATTTGCTGAAAGAAAACTTCGTACAGCCAATTACCGCCTATAATGTAAGTGGCGAATGCGCTATGGTTTACGCCGCAGCACGCAACGGATGGCTCGATTTCGACCGTACGATGATGGAAATGTTGCTGAGTATCCGCAGGGCAGGAGCCGATGGCATCCTGACGTATTTTGCGCCGGAAGCGGCAAAACTGATGAAAGGGTGATCGCAGGACGCCAAGACTTCAGGATATTAAGACTTCAAGACCTTAGACTTAGGGACAATGGACTGGAGACTGAAAACCGGAGGCTGGAATAAAAGTCATAAAATCCTAATGTCTGACATCTTAATATCCATTATCGTATCTTCAGGATATGAAAATCCTTTCTGCTGAACAGATCCGCGAAGCCGACCGGCTTACGATTGCCAATGAGCCCATTGCTTCACTTGATTTAATGGAACGGGCTTCGCTGACACTTATCGAAGCACTGCAGCCGTATTTAGATCGCGAAAAAACCATCCATATTTTCTGTGGCTCCGGTAATAACGGCGGCGACGGACTGGCAATTGCACGGCTGTTGCAGGAGAAAGAATTCCAGGTAGCAGCTTATTTCATCGATTTGGGCCGGCAAACAGACGATTGTACAGCGAATCTCGAGCGTTTCGATAAGGTGAATAGGGTGCATGCAGCAACGGATTTTCCTATTCTGGAAACCGAATCGGTTGTAATTGACGCTTTATTGGGAGCCGGAACATCGCGTGCACCTTCGGGATTGGTGGAAGCGGCGATCAGGCATATCAATAGAAGCAAAGCCACTGTTTATGCCATTGATCTGCCTTCGGGATTGCCAGTCGATTTTCTTCCGGATTGGGAATGTGTACAAGCCGATCGCACGTTTACGTTTCAGTCACCCAAGCTTACCTTTTTTCTGAAAGAAACGGCCCATCTTGCCGGAAGCTGGGAAGTGCTCGATATCGGCCTGGATAAGAAAGCGATGCGTTTGCAACAATCGGATTATTATTACCTCGATCCGGCGACTATACAAACGCTGGTGAAGCCTCGGGAGCGGTTTTCCCATAAAGGAACCTATGGACACGGTTTGCTGGTGGCAGGAAGCAAAGGAAAAAACGGTGCGGCTGTACTCTCGGCCAAGGCGGCTTTGCGAAGCGGCATTGGTTTGTTGACAGCCCATATTCCCGCTGATGGTTATATCATCTTCCAGACGGCGGTTCCCGAAGCCATGTGTCTTACGGATGAGCAGACGGACTACCTTACTGACTTGACAACTGATTTATCGCCTTACAGCGCAATTGGAGTTGGCCCCGGAATAGGGACGGCTATGGAAACCTTGCAGGTTGTGCGACAGGTGATTACTGCCAATCAGAAAACGGTTTTCGATGCGGATGCACTTAATCTATTGGCTGTTCACCGGGAATTGTTGCAGCAATTACCTGAGGCCAGCATTCTGACACCGCATGTGAAAGAATTTGAGCGACTGGCAGGCATGAATGCCACATCACTGGAGCGGCTGGAATTACTGCGGCGCTTTTCCACCGAAAATCGCTGTGTGGTAGTGCTCAAAGATGCCATTACAGCCATTGCAGAACCTTCAGGAACGATCTGGTTCAATATGACCGGCAATCCAGGAATGGCGACTGGTGGTTCCGGCGATGTACTGACGGGTATTTTGCTCGGATTGCTGGCACAAGGATATTCAGCAGTAGAAGCTGCTCAAATCGGCGTGTATTTTCATGGAAAAGCAGGTGATGCAGCTGCAGAACGTCGTGGTGAACCGGCAGTTATTGCAAGTGACCTGATTGATCAGCTGAGAATTGGAACAGCATAAAAAAAATACAGGCAGACGAATCTACCTGTATTTTACCTATTAAACTCAGACGGACTCCCGCAAGGATTCCGTTGGACCTAAAATTATGTGGCGTTATCACAATCATCATCATCATGATCCTCCTCACATTTGGATAACACCCATGGTCTTAGACACGACAAAAATTGTTTTTTAGTTTGATATC
Organism: uncultured Flavobacteriales bacterium; assembly: GCA_946482515.1. The sequence continues at coordinate 10,703 of CAMLRS010000015.1, forward strand.
CCCTCAAAAAGATAGTTACCATTTGGTAGACATGGGGTATATAATTGGTTTACTTATTATCTTAACAGCCTGATATACTGATTAAATTTTTAAAATGCGCAAGCTCCTTTTCGTTTTCTTTTTGCTTCTGAGTTTTTCCCTTGAAGCGCAGCCATTGCCTCCCAACCTGAGAAAGCCTGCGCGATTAATTGAAGAAAGACACTATGAAGAGGCATTGACATTATTGGAATTCATAGAGAAGGAAGGCGTTACGCATGTCAAAACCCGGGATCAGATTCAATTGTATGTACTCTTGGCGAAGTGTTACCGTAATCTCGACCGGGATGCTGAAACCATTAATTACCTGCTCAAGGCCCAGCGACTGAACAAAGAAGGCTCTCCCGAATTAGGGAAAATCTATTACAGCCAGTTTGCGGAATTTTTCCTGGACCAGGAATACTATGAGCTTTCGATCAGGTTTTACCGCCAGCTGGCAGTAGCCTCACGGAAAGACTTTGATAAATACCTGGCTTTTAATCGCATGGGAGTTATGTATTTAAGACTCGGTGAGCCGGAGAAAGCCTACGAATGCTTTATTGCTCAATACAATGTAGCTACGAAGCTTACGGAAATAACAGTCATCTCTTCAGAGAACAACAAGGCCATGGCTTTCATCCGTATGGAAAAGATAGCTGAGGCAGAAAAGCTGCTGGATTGGGCGTACAGAAAAATGGCTTCCTACGGTACTGAAGAAGAACAACCCTTGAGGAACTCTATTAAAAGCAATCTGGCTGAAATTTACTTTTATCGCGGACAGTACAAACAGTCGGCTGCTCTGCTCGAAGAAGTGATGACCTACCAGTACTCACAAAGCGGGTTCACTTTTTCCCCGGAAGAAGATAGACTGGCCCGATGTTATGCTGCAATGGGGGAGGCCGGTAAGCTGAAGCTGCTTCTCACAGATATCAACACCCGGTTTTATACCATGGAAACACCGGCTAAGATAAAATTCGTCTCGCTGCTGCAGTTCAGCGCCGAGCAAGGCATTACAATCGCTAGAAAACCCGATTCCCGCTTGATGTCAGGCTTGCTAAAGCAGGCTGAAGAGGAGGAAGTTGCAAGCGACAGCAAGCGCAACCAGTTTTTGTCGATTTACCTGGAGCACATCGGGAAGCTCAGGTTATCCGTCGAAAAAAGAAACCAGCAAAGCTTGGTGCGCTCACTGAATGTTACCAGGGCTGAAAATGCGGTCTATGGATTACTCGTCCTTCTTTTACTGGTGATCGGAGTTTCCCTGCTGGTGTTCTTTAGAAGGCGAAGCAGAATGCAGCAAAAAGAGCTGGAAATAAAAAGCAACCTGCAACAGCTGGAAAAGGAGCGACTGGAATTTCAAAACCGTGTTCAGCAACAGAACCTGGTGGAGCTCTCGCTGGAATTCGACCATACGATTACGCAGAACAAATTCGTCATTACCGAGCTCAGTCGCTTGAAGGACCTGTCACCGACCGAAATGAAGAAGAAAATCCGGGAAGTGATCATGGATCTGAAGCAGCAGGAGTCAGAACAACTGGATATCACGCGGATTTCGAAAGAATCACAGGCAAATCTGCGATTGCTGAAAGCACGGTTGAAGGAAGAGTACGCTGATTTATCGAAAACAGAGCTGAAGCTGTGTATGCTCATCCTGCTCGACTTCTCGAACAAGCAAATTGCCGCCGCAATGAACGTGGCCGAAAACAGCGTGAAAATGTACAAGAACAGGTTGAGCAAAAAAATGGGGCTCGAAAATGCGATGCAATTATCCGAACACCTGCATAGCTTTGCTTTACTTCCGGGAAATGATGCCGATTAACAGGATTTACTTATTTTTCCTACTGATATAACGACACAGCATGATCAATTTCACTGAACTGTTCAGGAATAATGAACGATGGGTGCAGGAAAAACTGGGCATTAACCCCGATTACTTCAAGCAGCTGGCAGAAGGCCAAAGCCCGGAATATTTATACATCGGTTGCTCCGATAGCCGCGTTACGGCTGAAGAATTGATGGGAGCGGAGCCCGGTGAGATTTTCGTTCACCGCAATATCGCGAACCTCGTGGTGAATTCCGACAGCAACATCAACGCAGTAGTCCAATATGCGGTTGAATTCCTCAAAGTGAAGCACATTATCGTCTGCGGTCATTACGAATGTGGCGGTATCAGGGCGGCTATGAATCCCACCGACATGGGACAGCTGAACTCCTGGCTGCAAACATTGCGCGACGTTTACCGCTTTCACCAGGAAACGCTGGATGCAATTACCAGCGATCAGGAGCGTTTCGACCGTCTGGTGGAATTGAACGTACTCGAACAGTGTTTCAATATCATGAAAATCGACCACGTGCAGCGTGCCTGGTACAACACCGGTTTTCCGACCATTCACGGCTGGGTCTTCGATGTGCGTACCGGTCGCTTGAAAGACCTCCAGCTCGACCTGAAAAAGGAGTTTTCAGCTATCCGTTCCATTTACGATCTCAAGCCGAAAATCGGGGAATAATCGTTTGAAAAATCACCTTAGTACTATTTTTATTTAAAAAATAAACACAAAAAGGTTGTAGTACTAAATCTTTGATTACATTTGCGTCCATGAACACGTACAAGTCACAATTCCATCATTACCATCATTGCATGCTTTGCTAAGCGCATTGGTGAGAGAATTGTACACGATACAAAATTTAAACCCGCTTGGCTTTCCAGGCGGGTTTTTTATTTCAGACAACTTTCCGGGAGCCAGGCATAAACAACGAAGATGAAACGTTTGATTATTGCTTTACAGAAATCTGGAAGGCTGCAGGAAGGCTCGCTGAAGCTGCTACGCGATTGCGGTATGAAGGTCGATTACCGCGACGGCCAGCTCAAAGTAGTGGCAGGTGGCTACCCGGCCGAGCTGTTGTTCCTGCGAAACAGCGACATTCCCGAATACGTAGCCGACGGTGTGGTCGACCTGGGAATTGTAGGCAGCAACCTGCTCGAAGAAGAAAACGCACCGGTACAGATCGTACAGTCGCTCAATTTCTCCAAATGCCGCGTATCGTTTGCTGTTCCGAAAGATTCACCGATTCGCGATGTTACCGATTTACAAGGGAAACGCATCGCCACATCGTATCCGAATACGGTCGAAAAGTTCCTTTCACGCCAGCAGATCACGGCTGATATTCATACCATTTCCGGTTCTGTCGAAATAGCCCCGTCTCTTGGATTGGCGGATGTGATCGCCGATATTGTTTCTACCGGAAACACCTTGTTTCAGAATGGTTTGCGCGAGGTGTTCTCTTTCCTGGAATCGGAAGCGGTACTCATTCGCGGCAACAATTTCGACCCGGAAAAACAGCCCTTGCTCGATCAATTAGTGTTTCGCATTCAATCTGTATTGGCGGCTGCTGAGAACAAGTACATCCTGCTGAATGCGCCAAACGATCAGCTCGACAATATCTGTGGCATCTTACCAGGTATGAAAAGTCCAACGATTTTGCCACTTGCCATAGATGGCTGGAGCAGCGTACACTCGGTTGTAGCGCAGGCTGATATCTGGTCTGTAGTTCACAATCTTAAAACCGCCGGTGCACAAGGGATTCTTGTAGTGCCTATTGAAAAAATGATCGCTTAAACCAACGCACGATGAATACATATATACAACCGGATAATAAGCTGCTCGAAATCATTCTTCAGCGCCCGGAAGCGGCGGCTCCTGACATGGACGTGCTGTTGACCAGCATTTTTGATGAAGTCGGCAAAAGCGGCGATGCTGCATTGCGTCGGTACACCGAAAAGTTCGATGGCGTAGTACTGGAAGAATTGAAAGTAACGCCGGACGAATTTCTGTTGGCCGAGCAAGCATTGCCTGAGCAGCTCAAAACCGCTATTCGCGCAGCAGCCGGCAATATCGAACGCTTTCACGCAGCACAGCTTACGGAGGAACAAGTGACGGAAACCATGCCGGGCGTGACCTGTCGTCGCCGTTCGGTTCCGATTGGATCGGTAGGTTTGTATGTGCCCGGCGGAACAGCGCCGTTGTTCTCAACCGTCCTCATGCTGGGCATTCCGGCGAAAATAGCTGGTTGCCGTGAACGGATCCTGTGTACACCACCGGCCAAAGACGGCCGTGTTCACCCGGCCATTCTTTTTGCCGCGCAGGTGGCGGGCGTTCAGACCGTCTTTAAAATAGGAGGTGCGCAGGCGATCGCAGCCATGACGATTGGCACGGAAACGATCCCGAAGGTGGATAAGCTCTTCGGTCCGGGTAACAGCTACGTAACGGCCGCCAAACAATACGCTCAGCGACGGGGAATTGCCATCGATATGCCGGCCGGACCTTCGGAAGTACTGGTAGCTGCCGACGATTCCGTATCGGCGGACTTCATTGCTGCCGATCTGTTGGCACAAGCCGAGCACGGTCCTGACAGCCAGGTGATTTTTCTTACCGATACCGGACAGCTGGTGAAAAAAGTGGAGCAGGCGATTGCCAGTCAATTGAAAGTTTTGCCGCGCGCCGCGATCGTGAAAAAAGCATTATCGAAAAGTGCTGTAATCGTCTTGCCAGTGGAAAAATGGGCTGATGTGATCAACGATTACGCGCCCGAGCACTTGATCCTGATGGGAAAGTACGAAGACGAGATCGCCGACCAAGTGGTGAATGCCGGTTCCGTTTTTCTCGGTCAATACACGGCTGAAAGCTTTGGAGATTATGCTTCCGGAACCAATCACACTTTGCCAACAGCCGGTTTTGCCCGGGCTTACAGCGGCGTTTCGGTGGATACATTCGTGAAAAAGATCACCTACCAACGCGTCAATGCCGAAGGATTGACGAATCTCGGTCCCACAGTGATCACCATGGCCGAAGCGGAATCCTTGCAGGCACATGCCAATGCCATTTCGGTTCGGCTCGCATCACTTAAACAACCCGTAACATGAAGCAGTTGAAAGACTATATACGCGAAGACCTGCTGGATGTGCGCCCCTACGAAAGCGCACGGCACGAATTCACCGGCACGGCCGATACCTGGCTCGATGCCAACGAAAATCCGCTGACAACGTATTACAACCGTTATCCCGATCCGTTCCAGTCGGAATTGAAGACCGTGATTTCCGAGCTCAAAGGCATTCCGGCCGAGCAGCTTTTCCTGGGAAATGGCTCTGATGAGGTACTGGATCTGATCCTGCGCCTGACCTGTCAGTCGTACAAAGACACGATAGCGTCGCTCGATCCGTCGTATGGCATGTACGAAGTGCTGGCAAAACTGAACGCGCTGACATACCGAAAAATTGCGCTGGATGCACAGTTTGAGTGGGATATTGAAGCCGTAAAAGCGCAATTGGAGGATGTGCGGGTGTTGTTCATCTGCCGACCGAACAATCCGACGGGAAACCTGTTTCCATTGAGCGATCTGCGTTCGCTGCTGCAGGATTTTAAAGGCGTTGTAGTGGTCGACGAAGCCTACATTGATTTCTGTCCGGAAGCTTCAGCTGCCGTTTTGGTGAAGGAATTTCAAAACCTCGTAGTCGTTCAGACACTTTCCAAAGCCTATGGAATGGCCGGTTTGCGTATAGGAATGGCAGTTGCCCGTCCGGAATGGGTAGCCGCACTGAACGCCGTTAAACCACCGTACAATATCAGCTCGCTGACCCAGCAAACAGCTATCGATTTGTTGCGTACGATCGATTGGTCGGCCATCCGGACAAGTATTTTGAAGGAACGCGAACGCCTGGAAACCGCATTGAAGGCAAATCCGCTGGTACAGGAAGTGTTCCCGAGCGAAGCCAATTTCATTCTTTTCCGCATTTCGGACGCCGGGAATGTTTACCGCTACCTGACTGAGCAGGGCATTGTGGTTCGCAATCGCAGCAGCCAGTATAATTGTGCCGATACCTTGCGCATTACGGTCGGGACACCTGAAGAAAACAACCGATTTATCAACGCTTTAAACAACTACAATGACTAAACAAAAAGTATTGTTCATCGACCGCGACGGTACGATCATCAAAGAACCGCCGGGCTACCAGATCGACAGCTACGAAAAACTGGCTTTCACCGAAGGTGTTATCAGCGCTTTGAAAACCATTGTTTCCTGGCAGGAATACGAGCTGGTGCTGGTGACCAACCAGGATGGATTGGGAACAGATGTATTCCCGCGCGAAACATTTACCGGTCCGCACAACCTCATGCTATCCGTATTGGAGAGCGAAGGTATCACGTTTGCCGAAGAATGCATCGATTGCAGCTTTCCGGAGGACAATTCACCGAATCGCAAGCCACGAACGGGTATGTTGCAGCGCTACTTTGGAGAGCAATACGACCTCGCTGGCTCGTTTGTCATCGGTGACCGGCTCACAGACGTGGAGCTGGCGAAAAACCTCGGATGCAAAGCCTTTCTGTACAGATGCAACAGTGAGCTTGGGGCTGGCGAGACCGAAAACAACGAGCAGGAACTGGAAGCGTACATAGCGCGTCGCGTGGACAACTGGAACGACCTGGTAGCCGATCTGCGACTGGGGGTTCGCAAGCAGGAAGTTCGTCGCAAGACAGCTGAAACCGACTGTGCCATCACGTTGGATCTCGACGGTACGGGCGTTTCGGAGATTAATACCGGCATTTCCTTTTTCGATCACATGCTCGATCAGCTGGCGCGACACGGACAACTGGATCTTTCCATTCAGATGAAAGGCGACCTCGAAGTGGACGAGCACCACACGATCGAAGACACGGCCATTGTACTCGGACAAGTATTTGACCAGGCATTGGGCTCGAAACGCGGAATCGAACGCTATGGTTTTTCCCTACCAATGGACGATTGTTTTGCAACCTGTGCGATCGATTTCGGTGGTCGGGCAGAGCTGATCTGGAAAGCGGACTTTCAACGGGAATTCGTCGGTAAAATGCCGACAGAAATGATTCAACACTTCTTTAAAAGCTTTTGTTTTTCAGCTCGTTGTAATGTATATATTGAAGCAATAGGTGAAAATGAACACCACAAGGTGGAAAGCATCTTCAAAGCGTTTGCCAAAGCTATTCTCATGGCCAAACGTCGTTCGGGAAACCTGGAATTATTGCCCACCACGAAAAACGAATTGTGATGCAGGTAGCGATCATTGATTACGGTGCCGGTAATGTGTTCTCCGTGCAGCAGGCCTTTCGCAGGCTGGGTATTGAACCGGTCGTAACGGCCGATAAATTGCTCATTGCAACGGCCGACCGTGTGGTATTTCCCGGTGTTGGTCACGCAAAAGCGGCTATGGAACAGCTTCGAAAACAAGAGCTGGATGTGCTGATCCCGCGATTGCAGCAGCCGGTACTCGGTATTTGTCTGGGAATGCAGCTGTTGTGTCAATCAACTGAAGAAGGAAATGTAAGCGGCCTGGGTGTTTTCGATACAACCGTGAGCAGCTTCACGCAACGTGTTGTGGTTCCGCACATGGGATGGAACGATGTCCGTTTTCCGGATGAACAACAACAGGGCGTTTTCTACTTCGTTCACAGCTTCAAAGCCGGAATTTGCGCCGATACCTGGGGCGTTTGCGATTACGACGAGCCTTTTTCCGCGGCCCTGAAAAAAAACAACTTCACCGGAGTCCAGTTTCACCCGGAAAAAAGCGGTGCTGCCGGTGAAGGGATCTTAACCCATTTTTTAGCAACGATATGATAGCTATTCCAGCCATAGACCTGATCGACGGACAGGTTGTTCGCCTCTTACAGGGCGATTTCGGCAAACAAACTTCTTACAACCGCGATCCGCTGGTCTACGCGCAGCAACTAGCAGCGGCAGGACTGAATTACCTGCACCTGGTCGATCTTTCGGGCGCGAAACAGGGCAAACTGGTCCACACAGAGCTGGTGAAAACGATTTGCGACACGACAAGCCTGAAAGTGGATTTCGGCGGTGGCGTACAATCGGAAGCTGATGTGCAAACCATTCTGGCTACCGGCGCTAATCAGGTAGTAATTGGCAGTTTGTGTGTGAAACAGCCCGAATTGGTGGCTTCCTGGATACAAACATATAGCGCGGAGCGTTTCCTGCTGGCCATCGACACGGACGGAATGACAGTAAAAATCAACGGATGGCAGGAAGGATCTGGAAAAACACTGATGGAAGTCGTGGCCGGATTTGAAGCATTCGAAGGCATTACGGTGCTCACTACCGATATTCGTCGCGATGGAACCGGAACGGGTGCTAATACGGAACTGTACAGCGAGCTTGTAAACACGTATCCATCCATTCGCTGGATTGCCAGCGGCGGCGTGGAATCGTTGTCGGACCTGGAAGAGCTGCGTGCAGCCGGCTGTTACGGCTGTGTGATCGGAAAAGCCTTGCTGGAAGGAAAAATCACCCCGGAAGAGCTCCAGCAATTTAACGAACGAAGCTATGTATAAGCGCATTATTCCTTGCCTGGACATCCGCAACGGACGAACGGTGAAAGGCATTCAGTTTGAATCCATTCGCGATGCCGGCGATCCGGCCGAGCTGGCAGCATTGTATGCCCAACAAGGCGCCGATGAGCTGGTATTGCTCGATATTTCGGCTACGATCGAAGAACGTTCCGCATTCATTCCCGTAGTGGAAACCGTGGCGAGCCGCATCAACATTCCGTTTACGGTAGGTGGCGGCATCACGTCGGTGGAAACGGCTTACCAGCTGCTGCGAGCGGGCGCCGACAAAATTTCGGTGAACTCGGCAGCCGTTTACCGACCTGAATTGATCAGCGAGCTGGCGGCACAATTCGGCAGTCAGTGCGTTGTAGTGGCCATGGATGTTAAACGACAGGAAAACGACTGGATGGTCTTTACCCACGGTGGCCGCAATAATACCGGGATTTCCATGCGTGACTGGATCAGACGCGTGGTGGAGCTGGGAGCCGGCGAATTGCTGATCACTTCCATGGACGGCGACGGAACGAAAAACGGCTTTGATTGCGATTGCTACCGCGTGGTGGGTGAATTGACCAATCTGCCGGTTATTGCTTCGGGTGGAGCCGGTTCAGCAGAGCATTTCGAAGAATTATTTCTCCAAACACCAGTAACAGGAGGTCTGGCAGCCAGTATTTTCCACTTTGGAGAAGTGCCGGTGCCGGTTTTGAAAACACAATTGCAGGAACGCGGAATTCGTATGCGCCTGCCGAAAACAACAGAATATGGAATTGAAATTTGACAAAGACGGATTGATCCCGGCCATTGTTCAGGATGCCGTTTCGAAGCAGGTACTGATGCTGGGCTATATGAACGCGGAAACGGTCAAACAAACCGAAGAAACAGGAATTGTGACGTTTTTTAGTCGTTCGCGACAGGAAACCTGGGTAAAAGGCGCTACTTCGGGCAATTACCTGCGACTGGTGAGCTGGTCGGATGATTGCGACAACGACGCGTTGCTGATACAGGCACTTCCCGACGGCCCAACCTGTCACACGGGCAGCGTTTCCTGCTTTCCGGATGCAACAGCACACGAGCTGGCGTTTCTTTCTGCTTTGGAACGAACTGTTGATGACCGTTTTACCAATCCGAAGGAAGGATCGTACATCCAAACATTGATCGAAAAAGGCTTGCCAAAAATCGCTCAGAAAGTAGGTGAGGAGGGCGTGGAAGTGGTAATCGAAGCACTACGTGACGAACCGGAATTGTTCCTGGGAGAAGCAGCCGATCTGTTGTTTCACTACCTGGTTTTATTGCGTGCTAAAAACGTACCGCTCAGTGATGTACTGAACGTATTGGAAAAACGGTCGAAATAACGATTAAGCTTTGCGTTCGATCTTCTGGTAAGAAGTCACGATGCCTTTGATCAGCGCGGAGCTGAAGCCGCTGTGTTCCATTTCGTTGAGTCCGACAATGGTACAGCCCTTCGGCGTGGTCACTTTGTCGATTTCCTCTTCCGGGTGGAGGCCGTTGCGGATCAATAATTCCGCTGCGCCTTTTACAGTCTGATTCACGATTTTATTCGCCGTTTTCGAATCAAAGCCCACTTCGATACCGCCCTGGATCATCGCTCGGATAAAACGCAAGGCATAAGCAACGCCGCAAGCCCCGAGAATGGTCGCTGATTCCATCAGCTGTTCGTCGATCCAGACCGTTTCGCCAATGGCTTCAAACAAAGCTTCAACCGTGGCTTTTTTATTCAACGGATCGTTGTGAACGCTCAGCGCCGTCATACTTTCCTGCACATCGGCAGCGGTATTTGGCATGGCTCGGAATACGGAATAGTCATCCTGCCCAAGTGCGAAGCTTAATTCCTGGATGCGAATGCCTGTTGCAACGGAAATCACCGTATGACGGCTGGCATCGAAAGAAGCGGCATGTTCGCGCACGAAATCCAGGATAGTGAAAGGCTTCAGCGCAAGAATGATCGTATCGCATTCTTGTAGCGCACGTTTATTATCGGCTGTAAAAATGGTGCGGTCATCGGCCAGTGGTTGCAGGCCTTCGGGGTTTCGGCGCGTACCGTAGATCAGGGCCTCGGGGTAATGCTTCCGCAATCCCTTTACAAGTGCCAATCCTAAGTTTCCGCATCCGATAACCGCAATTTTTTCCATTTTGTTGTTTTTGTCACAAACTTACTCTTTTGCTGTTGATTAATCTAGTCCTGAACTAGATAATTTATACGCGCCTCAACCGGGCAGGAATGCTGAACTGTTTGTATCTTTGTTCTAACTGTTCGTCCCGATAGATCGGGAGTGTAAACAGGATTCCGATTCGTCGGAAGACCCATGCAGTTTTTTGTTGACGTCTAACATTTTTAACGAACGGGGAGACTTGACGATTCAATGGCGGGCCGTATCCCGATTTATCGGGAAGAGGAAGGATTCCAAACAACGGATTACAACGAAGCGCAGCGAACTAAATCGTGCTTTTTCTGAGACGTTCAGAAGATCCGCTGCATGGGTTTTTTAGTTGATGTTTGATTTTGGATGCTGGATTTTGATGAGCATCTTCGTGTGAAGATATAAAACGAAAAACCCCGACGAAAGCCGGGGTTTTTCATTATGCTGATCAATATTATTTCTGATAAGTTTTGTAGACGTTCGATTTGCGATCGCTTCCCTGTGTAATGAGTGTTTGATCGTCGAGCTGGCTGATCTGCAGCTTTTCCATATACGAGGTGTCGTTCTTCAGGTGGTTCAGTGTGAGCGTTTTGCCCTCAATTTTCCACTGTCCGTGTGAGCGCTCGTTGATCATCGGCAAGCCTTTGTTCTTCCAGGAAGGATCGATGAACGTGTCGTAAATGAGGAAATAGCCGCCTTTTTGAATGTGAAGGATCACGTAAGTAGGCTGATCGGCATACGGTACACCTTTCTCACGTGTGGAAGTACGCTCTTCTTTCTGAAGCTTCCATTTGCCTTCGAGCGGCTGCGCTGTTTCTTTTGTGGTTTTTTCTGTTGATTCCGAACATGCTGCCAGCATACCGGAACCGAGTATCAGGATAGCGTAAATAGTTTTCATGATCTAAATATAACCAATGACGGAAAAGGGAACAACGCCCGCTTAACTTTTTTCATTTTTCCAGTTTTCGGCGCCAAATTTCACAGGCAATGGCGCGATGATCGGAATAAGCTTTCTTCTGAATAGTAAAATTGCGGGCTGCAAGCTCCTGCGTATGGAAAATGTAGTCGATTCGTCCGGCGGGAATTTTGCCTACGTATGTCACTCCCAAACCGTTCGATGTTTCGCGGTAGGAATCCACGAGCAATTTGTCGAACTGGTTGTAGACATATGAAAGCGGCGTATCGTTGAAATCGCCGCAGATCACGACCGGATAAGGCGAGCTTTCCACGTGTTCCATAACGGTCCGCGCCTGATTAGCCCGCTCAGGATAGGCGATGCGCAGCTTTTCGATCAGCAGTCGGAAAGTGGATTTCTGCTCGGCGCTGTTCGCGTTTTCTTCCCCGAACAAGGCGTAATCGTCCTGTTGCAGCTTGATCGACTGCAAGTGGATGTTGTAAAAACGGATCGTGTCGTTGCCTTTCACGATATCGGCAAACACGCAGTAATTATCGCTGTTCTGTGTTTTGAACATCACATCGCCTTTCGCGATCATCGGGTATTTGGACAGCATGCAGATACCATAATACTGGCGGCCTTTCAGCTTGTGCGAATACCGTTCCTGGTAATCTTTGATCTTCAGCAGCTGGATCAGCTTGTCCTTGGTCGAGAAATTGGTAGGCGCGTCCTGGTGATAGAATTCCTGGAAGCAGACAACGTCGGGCTGAAATTCGTTGACGTAGGCGATAATAGAATCGCGGTTTTGTCGTGCTACGTCCAGCGATTCATTGTAGCGGTCGAACAGGCGCACGTTGTAGCTCATGATCTTCCACGACGTCACGTCTTCGGGCATTTCCGGCGGCGAAAAGGTAATGGCCAGTGTACGAAAGTGCAGATTGCCGCCCAGCAGAACGATGCCAAGGATCACCAATGCCCAGCGGGAACGCTTAAGTGCCCAGTAGATCAGGAACAGCAGCGTAACGGAAATGATGATCGGATAACTGAGTCCGAAGAACGGCAGGATCCAAAGGGTTTCCGGGTGTACATACGGACACAAATACGCAAGGAACAGGGAGATCAGGCACAGAATCGTCAGTACCTTCATCAGCGTAGCAAAACGCCCCGATTTCCCTGTTTGTTTCGCCATCTACTTTTTACTTTGGGTAAACAGAAATTCTTTTTCCGCCTTGGTCAGCGATTCGTAACCCGATTTCGAGATCTTATCGAGGATCGCATCGATACGACGCTGACGCTCCTTGGCTTCCATGTTGTATTGTTCGTCGGTTTTGCCCATACGACCGCCGCCACGCTCGGCACGCAGGCGTGATTTCGGCTTGAACAGGTTATTGAAGAACGAACGAACACGTTGCATGAATCGTTCAGACATATTGATGATATTGGAAGACGAATGCAGGTTTTGTACCGAAAGGATTCCCGTCAATGCTCCGCCGATGTGCGCAAAATGGGCTACGCTGTCGTCGGAACCGAGACTAAGCAGGTTCGACAACAGGAAAATCCCCGCCAGCAGGATGAGCGGAACCGGAATCAAGCCAAACAGGTTCACCTGTAACGACGGACGGTAAAAAGCCATGGCAATAAAGATAGCTGTTATCGAACCGGAAGCACCCACGACCACAGCGTGTTCGTTCATGGAAGCAAACAGCAGATGGGCCAGCAATTCGAACAAACCGCCCACCAAACCGCCGATTACGTAGAGGTGCGTCAGTCGCCGTGCATTGAAAAACTGCAGGAACATATTACCCGAGACATACAGGAACAGCATGTTGAGCAGGAAATGCAGAAAATCAAAGTGGGAAAAAATGCTGGTAACGAGCCCCCATGGTTTGCGGAGGAACTCACTGAAGTTGGTTTCGAGCGTAAAAACGTCCGTCATGACGTTCGACACTATTCCGCCGGCATTCCCGGTTAATTTTTCGATCATCAGGGAAATCCCGATCACCAGGAACACGACCGTATTGATGAAAATCAACCGGATGTGCGCTCCACCATGTGTGTACTGGTGCTTCAGCTCATCGATAAAAGTGCGTTCGGTTTGCATGTTAGCAGTCAACTAGGGTTAATAAAAATTCGTTCGGTTCCTGCGCCAGAACAGTACGAGTATCGCTCCCACGATCGCACCGCCGACGTGAGCCAGGTGGGCTACATTATCGCCTTCGACCTCGTAAATACTGCGGTACAATTCGTAAACGAAGTAACCACCGATTAAGAATTTAGCTTTGATCGGAATAGGCGGAAACAACAGCATCAGCTCGGTATTTGGGAACAGGATAGCAAAGGCTGCCATGATCCCGAAAATGGCTCCGGAAGCGCCTACCATTGGCGTTGTTGTCAGGTCAAAGTATTTTTTGACAACGTCCATATCCAATAAACCAGGTCGGTTGTGAATGTAATTATTCAATGCATCAACGATCTCGTGTCTGTCGTAGGTGTATTTAATGATCTGGTCGGCTTGTGCCAGGAAATCAGCTGGCAATTGTGCTCTTACCTGCATAAGCTGATAAACGCCGATGCTGTTGTAAAGAATAAAGGCACCAAAGGCTGAAGCGATGTAGAGGATGAAAAAGCGCTTTGGTCCCCAGAGCTTTTCCAAAAAGCCGCCGAACATCACCAGGGCGAACATATTGAAGAAAATATGCATGAAGCCGCCGTGCATGAAAAAATGCGAAACCAGCTGGTAAGGCTTGAAGGAAGGTGCGTTGATGTAGTGTCCTCCCAATAAATAGGAGAGGTCCAGGTTATTCGATTCGAAATACAAGGTGATAATGAACATTAGCACATTCAGTATCAACAGGTTTTTGGTGACGGATGGAATGTCTCTGAGCATTGCTAAAACAGTTGGATTAAATCTTCATTGGTTATGGTGTGCAAAATGCGTTTTCCGCCCGGTGTGAACTGGTGTTCACTTTGGGCAAAGAGGCGTTCGAGCAGGTCGGCAATGACTTCTTCCTCGGCTGAAATCCGCAGGTGCATACTGCCGGCGAATGCCAGCTGCGACATGGCCGTGTGGGCGATTTCACCTTTGTCGAGCGTTCCCATCTGGAGCTGCTCGAGGATTTTATCGACGCAGGATAAAACGGTCGATTCTGTCAGGATTTCCGGGATACCGGTCAGGTGCAACATTTCCTGTTCCCAGTTCCACGAAAAACCGATGCGTTCAAGTGTCATACGGTGTTCATCCCACGAGAGCTTTTCCTGTTTCGACAGGCTTTTTTCGAGCGGGAACAGCAATTGCTGCGAAGCCAGCGGGGAAACGTAAAATCCGCGCATGAGCTCTTCGTAGAGCAGGCGTTCCTGCGCCCGGCGGTAATGTACAAGCAGCAATCCCGTATCGATGGCAGCAACGATAAACGAGCCTTTCAGGATATACGGACCGTGCGGATGCAGGGAAGCGATGTCGAGCTGCTGTTGCTCCGGCTCTGCTTCCTGTTCCGGAACCGACAGCTCGTCGGTATTCCAGAATTGTTCCCATTGGGATGTCTCGGCGTGTTTTTTGATTCCGAATCCGGCCTGGTTCAATGCTTTGCTGAACGACGTTGTTTTGGTCGTTGAAGCCGCTGCCGTTTCCACGCGGAATGGATTGTAGGTCTTATCGACGCGGATCACCGGTTCAACAGGTGGTGCGTCCAGCATAGCCATCGGCAGGTCGAACTCACTTTCGCGGTCGAAATCGAGCGTAGGAGTAATGTTGAATTTCCCCAGTCCGAGACGGATAGCGCTGCGCAGAATGGAATAGATCGCTTTGTCTTCTTCGAATTTGATTTCCGTTTTCGTCGGGTGAACGTTCACGTCGATGTGTTTGGGATCAACTTCCAGGAAAAGGAAATAGCCCGGATACAGCTTCGCCGGCAGCAATTGTTCGAAGGCTGACGTAACGGCATGATTGAAATAAGTATCGCGGAAAAAGCGGTTGTTGACAAAGAAAAACTGTTCGCCGCGGGTTTTCTTGGCGGCTTCGGGCTTGGCCACAAATCCTTCGATGCGCACGATATCGGTTTGTTCGTTTACCGGAACGAGCTTGTCGTTGTAGTTTTTGCCGAATACATCTACCACGCGCTTGCGCAGCGGCCCTGGCAATAGATGGTAAATTTCCTGGTCGTTGTGCGTTAAACGGAACGATAGATCCGGATGGGCGAGGGCCACGCGCTCGAATTCTTCGAGGATGTGACGAAACTCGACGTTATCGGATTTCAGGAAGTTGCGGCGCGCCGGAACATTGTAGAACAGGTTTTTCACTTCAAAGGAAGCGCCTACGTTGCATTGAACGGGTTCCTGTTTGACGACCGTGCTGCCTTCAATCTGGAGGAGCGTGCCGAGCTCATCTTCCGTGCGACGCGTTTTCAGGCTCACGTGAGCGATCGCAGCAATGGAAGCCAATGCTTCCCCACGGAAACCTTTTGTAGTGAGCGCAAACAAATCACTGGCCTGACTGATCTTGCTGGTGGCGTGGCGTTCGAAACACATGCGCGCATCGAGCAGCGACATACCTTTTCCGTTATCGGAAACATGAATGAGCGTACGCCCTGCATCTTTGATCGCCACTTCAATTTTGGCCGCACCGGCATCGATGCAGTTTTCGATCAGCTCCTTGACAACAGAAGCCGGTCGTTGTACCACTTCGCCGGCAGCGATCTGGTTGGCAATATGATCGGGAAGTAAACGGATTACGTCAGCCATACAGGATCGGTTAAACAGGTTCGTTTTTCACTGTTGAAGCTCCGGGGAATTTCCCCGAAAAAAGAACCATTATTATTGGATTCCTGATAGCTGAAACGCATAGCCGCTCTTCTGGTACACATCCTGCAAACATACGATTTATAATCCTTTTTGTGAACCGATTTTCCACCAATTCCGTTCCATTTTTCATCACCTGACAATGCGTCAGTTTATGCGCCTCACAGTCATTCAGATTCGTGCAAATTCGACAATTCACGAGAGAATGCATTTGGATAAAATGATATGCATCATTGAAAAGACGCTCCTTCACGCTACCTTCCGATTGTGTGATTCTATCGTAGCTTTCCAATCTTCGAGCGGTGATAATCTTTATTTTTGTCAAAAATAGATAAGATGACCCATACGCGGTTTTTTGCCTTCTCCAGCCTCACGATTCCTTTTGTTCTGTTCTTCTCCATTGGCGCTAATCCGCTGCGTGTTTTGCCGAAGCCGTCTACGCCGGATGCCGGACAGGAAAAATGGGTCAACAGTCAATTGGCGAAGCTGACAACCGAAGAAAAGATCGCGCAATCGTTTATGGTAGCTTGCTGGTCGAACAGAAGCGAAGCCCATTTGCTTGAGATTGAGCAGCAAATCCAGAAAGACAAGATAGGCGGTGTGATCTTTTTCCAGGGCGAACGCAAGAACCTGGTGAGCGCTATCGACCGTTTTCAGCAGAAAGCAGCTGTTCCGCTGTTGATTGGAATGGACGCTGAATGGGGGATCGCGATGCGCATTTTCGGTGAAGAGCGGTTCCCGTATGCACAAACCATCGGCGCGGCCGACGACCTCGAATTGACACGCAAAATCGGCGAGTACATGGGCATCGAATGCAGTCAGCTGGGTATTCACCTCAATTTCGCACCTGTAGCCGATATCAACAGCAATCCCAACAACCCAGTGATCGGTTTCCGTTCTTTTGGCTCGTCGACGAATCATGTGGGCAAACACGTAAACGCTTTCGTACGTGGTATGGAAGGAACCGGCGTATTAAGCTGTGTGAAACATTTTCCCGGCCACGGCGACACCGATAAAGATTCGCATTACGAATTGCCGGTCGTTTCGCATACGCTGGCGGCCTTTGAAAACATGGATTTTATTCCGTTCAGCAGTGGCATTGCGGGCGGAACAAGTGCGGTGATGGTTGCACATCTGAACGTTCCATCGCTCGACAGCACTGGTACGCCGAGCAGCTTGTCGAAGCCCGTTATCCAGCATTACCTGCGCAAAAAGCTCGGCTTTGAAGGCCTGGTAGTTTCCGACGCGCTCAATATGCAGGCGGTGAGCGATAAATACGGCAAATCCGAAGTGGTGGCCAAAGCTTACATTGCCGGTTGCGACATTTTGCTGTACCCTGAAAGCGTTTCCGAAGCCATTGCGCTGATCAAACAGAAAATAGCTGCGGGCGAGCTTACGATGAACGACGTCGACGAGCGCTGCAAACGCGTCTTGCGGGCCAAATACAAAGCTATTGTGAACCGCCCTATGATCAAGCGTCCGGACCCAACAACCGGTCGTAGCCTGGCCATTGCGCAGACCTATGAAAAAGCATTCACGGTACTCAAAAACGAAGGAAATGCGTTGCCGATCGACCGGCTCGACATCAAAATCGCGCGTATCAGCATTGGTATGCACACCGGTCCGTTTGCCGAAAGCCTGGAGCGCTATGCGACGATGGACCAATTCCATTACTTCACCGTTGATGAAGCGCTGGAACGTATGAAAGCGACAGCTGAATGGGAGCAATACGATGTCATTCTGACCGATTTTCATGCCAGTACACAGCGCCAGAAAGATTACTACGGCTTCGGTTTGTGGGAAAAACTGCTGCAGCGACTGCCGGAGAAACCGAAAGTGATTTCCGTCTTTTTCGGTAATCCAGCCGGACTTTCCCGCGTAGCGACTTTGCCTACACAGATGGACGCCTGCGTGGTAGCATACGAAAACCATGCAGTGGCGCAGGAACGTGCCGGTCAGCTGGTAGTAGGAGCGATCGGTGCCAATGGCACACTGCAAACGGCCATTAACGATGCATTTCCGGTTGGATCAGGCATCAAAGTCAATGGAAATGGTCGTTTGAAATACACCGTTCCGGAAGAATTGGGCATTTCTTCAGCAAAACTGAACGAAATCGACGCGGTGGTAGACAACGCCATTCGTTCGCGCGCTTTACCGGGCTGTCAGATTGTGGTGGCGGTAAAAGGAAGGATCATTTTCCGGAAAGCATACGGAACGACGATGTACGAACAGGGTGATTCCATTACGAACGATCATTTGTACGATATTGCTTCGGTGACCAAGATCGCTTCGTCGACCATGTCTTTGATGAAGCTCGCTTCGGAAGGCAAATTCGATGTGGACCAGACGCTGGGCGAGCTGTTGCCGGATGTAACCAACGGAACGCCGTACGCGAAGCTCAAAGCACGAGATTTACTCACACACCAGGCAGGATTAACGCCGTGGATTCCGTTCTACAAATCGACGCTCAACAGCGGTGCGCTTGATCCGGCGATTTACAGTCGCACGAAAAAAGAAGGCTTTTCAACGCCTGTAGCCGAGAATATCTGGATCCGCGATGATTATGCGCAGACCATGATGCGAACCATCCTGAATACGGCGCTTTCGGGCAAAAAAGCCTACGAATATTCCGATCTCGGATACTATTTCTTCAATCAATATATTCGGAAGATAAGCGGTCAATCGCAGGACCAGTATGTGCTGAACGCGCTGTACAAACCACTTGGATTGCGCCGGATTATGTATTTGCCGATGAAGCGTTACCCGCTGAATCAGATCGTTCCGACCGAATTCGATAAGGAATTCCGTCAGCAGATTGTTCACGGCTATGTACACGATCCGGGAGCAGCTATGTTGGGTGGTGTAGGCGGTCATGCCGGCATTTTCTCCAATGCAACCGATTTGGCGGCCATTATGCAGCTCTTCCTCAATGACGGACAGATCGGTGATTACAGCCTGATAGATAAAGCTGTGGTGAAAGAATACACGCGCTGTCAGTTTTGTCCGGGGAATCGTCGCGGCATTGGCTTCGACAAACCGACTGTGAATCGTCAGGGCGGACCAACATCGTCGCTGGTTTCACTGGCGAGCTTCGGTCATTCGGGCTTTACGGGAACACTGGCCTGGGCCGATCCGGAATACCACATCAATTACGTCTTTTTATCAAACCGCGTCTATCCCGACGCCGACAACTGGAAAATTACCAATATGGGGATCCGCACGGAAATCCAACGCATTATTTACGAAGCCGTTTTACAGGCTGGAAACCCACAATAAGCGACCCCGATGCAGCAACAGATTATGAAAATAGGAATTGTACTTTATCCCACCTTCGGCGGAAGCGGAGTGGTGGCAACCGAACTGGGCAAGGCGCTCGCGCTGAAAGGCCACCAGATTCATTTTATCACCTATTCACAGCCCGTTCGATTGGGCAGCTTCCGTGAGAATATCTTCTACCACGAAGTCGCCGTGAGCGATTACCCGCTGTTTGAATACCAGCCGTATGAGACTGAGCTGGCCAGTAAAATGGTCGATGTGGTGAAATACGAAAAGCTCGATCTTTTGCACGTACATTACGCTATTCCGCATGCTTCGGCGGCGTTTATGGCCCAGCAGATCCTTAAATCGCAGGGAATCGATATTCCGTTCATCACTACGCTGCACGGAACCGACATTACACTTGTAGGGAAAGACCCTTCGTTTGAACCCGTCATTACTTTTTGCCTGAACGCTTCGAATGCTGTTACGGCGGTTTCAGAAAGCCTGAAAAAAGACACCTATACGCATTTCGCCACCGAGCGCGAGATTCACGTAATCCCGAACTTCATCCAGGCCAAGCCTGAGCTGCCGGTGATCGATATGGAAAAACGCCGTCATTATGCGGAAGACCACGAGCGCATTTTGTGCCACATTTCCAATTTCCGGAAAGTGAAACGTATCGAAGATGTGGTGGCTGTTTTCAAAAAAGTACAGGATCAGATTCCGGCCAAGCTTATCTTGGGTGGCGACGGTCCCGAACGTCCGCTGGTAGAGCGCATGGCCCGCGAAATGAATATTTGTCACAAGATCATTTTCACCGGGAAAGTCCGCGATACGGGGCCTATCCTCGAGATCGCCGACCTGTTCCTGTTACCATCCGAAACGGAAAGCTTTGGTCTTGCGGCTTTGGAAGCCATGGCAGAAGGCGTTCCGGTGGTTTCGTCCAACACGGGCGGTATTCCGGAAGTGAACGAGCACAATTTCTCCGGTTTCTTATCCGACGTAGGCAACGTAGAAGAAATGTCGCAATACGCGCTTCAGCTGTTTTCCAACGAGGAAACACTGCAGAAATTCCGCAAGCAAGCCCTCGAACAGGCCCACAAGTTTTCATTGAAAGTCATTCTGCCGGTTTACGAAGAGCTGTATGAAAGCGTGGTGAAGCAGTTGCAACCGGTGAAGTAAATAGGATTTTATGCCTCCCCCTTTGGAGGGGGACTGAGGGGGAGGATTACTCCGATTGGGCTTTCATGGAATGAACAACGTGTTGTAATTGCTGGATTACAGTATCGATGTTATTCAACACTTCTCCTTCTGAAAAGCGTATAATGGTGTATCCAAGTTCTTCGATTCTTCGTTGCCGGTAAGCATCGTAGTTTCCTTTTGCGTTATGTGAGCTGCCATCGATCTCTATAACAAGACCAACTTCCTGACTGAGAAAATCGACGATAAAACGATCGAGTGGTCGTTGACGTTTGAATTTTATGCCTAATTGATTCCTGGAGAGCCCTGCTTTCCACAAATACTTTTCTGCACGGGAAACAGTTTCTGTCCTTAATTCATGAGCGAATTCCTTCAGTGTTTTGTTGTAGTGATCATTCATTCAATAGCCTGTTTCTATTGAATATACGGAAAATTTATGACAAAGCGTTTCATCCTCCCCCTTAGTCCCCCTCCAAAGGGGGAGTAGTTTCTCCTTACAAAAGAGAACAGAAGTTTAAAGTGCTTTCAAAGAAGCAATCACGGCCGTCGGATCTGCATTCCCAAACACAAAGCTTCCGGCAACGAGCGCATCGGCACCTGCGGCAACCAATTCTGCACCTGTTTCGGTATTCACGCCGCCGTCTACTTCAACGAGTGCTTTAGAGCCTTTTTCAGCGATGAGCTGTTTGGTTTGTTTCACTTTGTCGATGGCCGTGCGGATGAATTTCTGTCCGCCGAAGCCCGGATTAACCGACATGATCAGTACGAGGTCGAGATCGGCAATTACGTTTTCCAATGCGCTCACCGGTGTGTGTGGATTCAAAGCTACACCTGCTTTCATTCCAGCTTCCTTGATGGCAGCTATCGTGCGGTGCAAATGCGTGCAGGCTTCGTAATGAACTGTCAGGATATCGGCGCCGGCTTTTGCCAGCGGAGCGATGTACTGATCCGGATTCACGATCATAATGTGTACGTCGAGCGGTTTTTTTGCCACCTTTTTCAATGCTTCGATCACCGGGAACCCGAAGGAAATGTTCGGAACGAAAACGCCGTCCATCACATCAACGTGGAACCAGTCGGCCTGGCTGTTGTTGATCAGTTCGAAGTCGCGCTGGAGGTTACCAAAATCGCAGGAAAGAATGGAAGGGGCAATGATGACCGACATAAAATCAATTTAGTTGCGCAAAGATAGTATTTAGTTGGAAGTTGGTAGTTTGAAGTTACGAGTTGGTTTGAAGCTAGTGAACTCACTAACTCTTCAACTTCTCAGTCTCCAGTCTTTCGGTCTCCTGTCAATCAGTCTTGATGTCCTAATGTCTTAAAACCTGTCTGCCGACAGGCAGGTCCTGAAGTCCCGAAATCAATTTGGGTAAAACCAGGCTACATAAGCAGCATCGCGGCCGTAAATGTCCGGATGGATGGTCAGGCGATTGGTTTCATCGGCCGTAACGGTGATGTAATCTACCTGGATATCGATCGGATGCTTGAGCTGGATTTTGCGGTGTTCCTGGCGGTAGAGCATGGAATCGAGCGAGTCGGGTGGCATCATGCGTTGTTCATCGCGACGGAGAATAAAGCGCGCCAAAGAATCCGGTAGCTGACAGCGAATACAACCGTGTGAATAAGAGCGGACGTCGTTGCGAAACAGGCTTTTCGAAGGTGTGTCGTGTACGTAAACCCCATACGGATTGCTGAATTCAAACTTGATGATTCCCAATGAATTGTGTGTTCCTGGATCTTGTATTACTTTATACGGAAATGTTTTGTCACGAATGCGTTTCCAGTTCACCGAATACGGATCGATTTCTTCGGATTTGTTGTAGACACGGTAATGGTTCCGTGCAAAATAACCGGGATTGCGCTTGGCTTCCGGCAGGATTTCCTTGCTGGTAATCGAGTAAGGAATGGTCCAGTAAGGATAGGAAACGATGGTGCGAATGCGCGATTTGAGCTGCGGCGTTTTGGTGTCGATTTTTCCTACCACGACGTTGTGCATGGAAAAGAGCGTATCGTTGTAGTAAATGCGAAGCACGTATTCCGGAATGTTGATCCAGACATAGCGTTCCGGAAAGCGTTCCCGCCAGCGCCAGCGCTCGAGTGAAAGCACAATGCGATCGACTTTTGCCTGAGCGGATTCTTCCAGTGCTTTTCGTGTATAGGTTCCGATCACGCCGTCGGTTTTCAGACCGTTGTCGAGCTGGAAGTTGGAAAGCGCTTGCAGGAAGATGGAATCGGGAACGGCATCTTTGGGCAGGTAGCCTTTGTCGATGAGCGATAAACGCCCCTGTTCGTAGCAGCCTGCTGAATCTTCCTTGATGTTGGGCAGCTTGAATGTCTTTTCGGAGAAGCTTTTCCCGAAGGAATAGCTGAACAATCCCTGCGCAATGCGTTTGTAATCGTCGTGTGGCGAGCCCATATCGGCAAACCATTTGCCCCAGTTTTTCACCGTATCGACTTGCTTAGAAAGCGTTTGAACGACCAGCACATCAGGCCAGGAGCAAGGCTTCAGGCTTTTCGCGGCGGTATCGAGGAAACCGGTTTTGAGATCCTTTACGGCATAACCGAACTGGGTGGTCATCAACAGCTCTTTGGCGATCAGCTCTTTTTGGTTGTTCACTTTCTGTTTCCAGCGACTCGTTGGCACACCGATGCAAGAGGGTTGTGTAACGATCTGCTGCATGGTTTTTCCTGTTTCTGTCAGCAGGGAATCATTGGCCCACAGCGGACGGTAGCCACGCTCGCGGTAGAACGTTTTGATGGATTCGGCAGTGGTTGCGTCAACGCCCAGCTCTTTGATATAGCCTTTTTCGAGTGCCAGGCGGATCCGCGTATGCAAGGGTTGTTTATCGTCGAAAATAGGATCGGTGTCCGGAATTTTTTCCGCACAGGAAGTGGCTGCAAGCGCAATGAATAATATCAGGTAACAGCAGAAAGGCTTCATAACAGGAAAATAGCCAAATTTGTGCTAAATATACAGTTTAATCCAGCCCATAGATGGACCAATTATTAACAACATACATATTCATCCTTGCAACCGTCCTTTTTTCACTCAAAGGATTCAGTGATAGGGATTTTACCGAAAAATACCTCTACAAACCTTACGACGTCAAACATCACCGGGAATGGTATAGGATCTTCTCGCACACGCTGTTGCATGCCGATTACCTGCACCTGTTCTTCAATATGTTTGCCTTATATGGCTTTGGCCGACTGGTGGAAATGGAATACATCTACGATTTCGGCAAACCGCTCGGCACGGCTTATTTCATTGCGCTGTACGTTTTGGGCGGCTTATTCGCTACGGCCATCCCGTACCTGCGGCACAATGAAAATCCGGGCTATCGCAGCCTGGGAGCTTCCGGCGCTGTTTCCGCGGTGATCTTCGCGGGTATCCTGTTTCATCCGTCAGCGAACATCTATATTTACACCATTCCGATCCCTGCGTGGATCTTCGGACCGTTGTATCTTGCCTTCGAATTCTGGGCCGATCGGAACAACCGAACGGGCATCGCACATGATGCACATATTGGCGGCGCGCTTTTCGGGATTTTATTCGTTTTAATTACTAATATTGAAAGTGTAAAAGACGGCATCAATTTATTATTCTAATGGATCAGCAGGAACTCTTCGTCAATAACAACGGCACAATCATCAGTAACTCAGGACCATCCATTATGGCGGGCAACCGCGGATATACTTATGGCGACGGACTTTTCGAGAGTATGCGCGTGATGAACGGTCGTGTGCTGAACATCGAAAACCATTTCAATCGCCTGGTTGAAGGTGCCAAGGTGCTCAAAATGCGTTTTCCTGCTTTTTACACAGCTTCTTTTTTCGAACAACACATCCGCGAGCTGCTAGACCTGTCGAAGATCACAGAAGGCGGCCGTGTGCGACTTTCCATCGATCGCCTGGGTGGCGGAACGTACCTGCCGGATGTCAACGAAGTCACTTTTTTCATTGAAGTCTATCCGATCGAAGCGAACCTGTTTGGTTTGAACGCCAAAGGGCTGGAAGTGGACTTGTACCAGGATATGAAAAAGGTCAAGTCGCCGCTGTCGAATTACAAAACCAAAAACGGCATCATTTACGTGCTGGCGGCAATTTCTGCCCGTGAAAAAGGCCTCGACGATATGCTGCTCACCAACGAAAAAGGGCAGATCCTCGAAAGCTCCAACAGCAACCTGTTTGTAGTCAGCAACGGCGTGTTGTATACACCAGGACTCACAGATGGCTGCCTGGCCGGAACGATGCGCATGCAGGTTATCAACCTCGCGATCAAGCACGGTCTGAAGGTCTACGAATGCAACATTTTGCCGTCGAACCTGCTCGTAGCCGATGAGGTATTCCTTACCAACGCCGTGCGCGGCATTACCTGGGTAGGCGGCTACCGCACGAAGCGTTATTTCAACACCACAGCCCGCAAGCTGGTTGCTTATCTCAACGAAGAGTGGGAGCAGCAGTAACCAAGCCACTTGCGTACATGAACTGGAGCGGGGGCAAGGATAGCTCACTCGCGTTGCACACGGTTTTAACTCAACAGGATTTCCAGGTTTCCGCACTCGTCACGACAGTAAATGCCGCGCATCGTCGTATTTCCATGCATGGAGTGCGCGAAGAGCTGCTGGAACTACAGGCTGCGTCGATTGGGATTCCCTTGCATAAGATCATTGTTCCGGATAGTCCTTCCATGTCGGATTACGAAACGGCCATGGCCAACGGATTGCAGCCCTTACTCGATCAGGGCGTAACGCACAGCATTTTCGGCGATATTTTCCTCGAAGACCTGCGCCAGTACCGCGAGAACAAGTTGAGGGAGTTCAGTCTGACCGGAATTTTTCCATTGTGGAAAAAGGATACCAAAGCGCTGGTGGAAACTTTCATCGACATGGGATTCAAAACCATTGTCGTGTGCACACAAGCCGATAAGCTCGATGCATCGTTTACCGGAAGAATCATCGATCGCGATTTTCTGAAAGATCTTCCTGCCGATGTCGACCCATGTGGTGAAAACGGCGAGTTCCACACTTTCGTCTTCGACGGCCCGATTTTCAAACAACCCGTTCCATTTACGATAGGCGAGCGCGTGTTTCGCAACTATCCGGCTCCGTCAGGCGACTCGGATGATACCTGTGGGAGTGGGAAAGGCGTTTCCGGGTTTCATTATATCGATCTTTTGTAACCGTCCTCCTTCGGCGGATCTTCGACAGTGGACGCTAAGAACACGCAGAGGACGCAGTGTTTTTTCTTTTTTCACCACAAAAGGCACAAAAGCGTAGGTTAAGTGCTTGCATAGTTTAAAGCGCTCCCGACACTTCGGTCGTGACCTACACAAAAGGAAATCTATATCCAGAACAGAACTTTTGTGTAATCCCGATGCAATCGGGATGCTTCGAACCACACACAGGACGTCCAATTTTCTTTTGTGCCTTTTGTGGTGAAAAAGTACATATCATTTTACGCATTGCCAGAGTCTCTGGGGCTTTGCGAAAAATTCTGCGTCCTCCGCGGTTAAAAGCTATTGCACTTGCACAAACCGCCCATTCGCCATACGGAATTTCATCCCTGAGAGCTTGAACGTTTTCCCGTCGCCCATTGTTGCGATGTTCACCAGGTCTTCTTCCATCGTATGCACGCTTCCACCGGTTGCGTAGGCGATATCGAGGTACAGCGTATTCATGCGGTCGGTGACGCCGCATACCACGATTTTCACCGGGATTTTCTGCTGTTTCAGGTATTCGAGCAGGAACATATCGCAGGGATTTTCCCAGTTATCGGCTATCAGCACCACATTTCCTTTGCTTTCGGGGTATTTTTTCAGCGCATAACAGATGGCTTCCAGGTCGTTTTCCATATGATCACCTTTCTGCATCGCTTCCACGGCTTTATCGATCACTTTGTTTGCGTTGCCGCTTTCAATTGTCCACATCCCGGTTGGATCTTCTTTGGCTACCTGGTTGTTGCTTTTTTCATCGTCGTCATTGAAAAACACGATCTGCTTAAATGTATTCAGTTTCTGATTCGCTTTGATCCATAGCAGGAGCTGGGCAGTATATGGCGACATACTTCCGGTAACGTCCATGACAACCAGCATATTTTTCCAGTTCGATTGCCGTCCGAAAACTTTCAGCAGCGTTGAATCGGATGGAGGTGTTTTGCCACTGATCACACCCATCATATCACGGTGTTCCTCTTCGAACGTTGGCATAGGGCGGTAGTAAACGACAAATCCGTGGAAGTAATTTTGCATCTCGGCGGTCGATTTGATGCCGGTTTGCTTGACGAGGTTCCACTTGACGATACCGCTGTTGAACGCCTCGGGAAGCTGAATATAGAGCTCGAGGATGCGCTTGCGGTTGAGCTCTGAGAAATCCGCTCCAACCGGGTAGTCGGAATAAACCAGGTCGATGCGGATAATGGTTTGCTGGCGGAGAAAAGCCACATCATCCGGGTTCAGAATGGTGTGCTCGCCGGGCGTCATTTTCACCTTTTTGGTGTCGAAGCCGATATCCTCGACTTTATACTTTTCGATTTTTACCGTGTCGCGGAATTTAATGGTTTCATGGACACTTACCTGAGCGACGGCCACCTTTGCAAAAAGAAAGAATACAGCCAGTAAGGAGATGGTTTTCATAGGCTTCGTTTTCGATAGAATGTCGGAAACAGAAAAAGGTAACAAGAAATTTTACCGTCCACCACGGCGGATCTTCGACAGAGGATGCAGGGTTATCGCAATGATCGCAAAGTAATATTGCAAGTATCAAACATCATTTAAGAACCAGCTGAATGTCGTTTCAAGATAAGAATGAAGATACTGTTGCGCATTGCCTGAAACGAAACCGAAATTCTTCAGACTGCGGTAAGGACTTCCCGGTGACGGCAGAGCCCGGCATTCGATTGTTCCACCACCGGCTACATCCAGCACGCGGATAATGGGATTCACAGGATCGGTTCCGCCCAGCTGCGCGATGAGTGCGTGTTGCTGTTGTTCGGAGGCTTTTTTGTTGATGGTCAGCTCGGTATGAACGCTGAAGAAAGCAGGAATCAGCAGCATGTTGTTCATGACACCTTTGGAAGTGCAAAGGATGCGGATGGTTTCGCCTGTGGCTGGAGTTCGGAAAAAGCGGTGATTGTAAACGCGTTTGGTGAGATCGGTATCGGAAGATGATTGCCCTTTGCGCTCGCAGGAATAAATGGCATCCGTGATCCCGATTTGGTGGCGTTTCAGGCTGTGGAGCAGGCTTTCAACGGCTGCTTTTTCGCTTTCGTGGTCAATAAACTCGCGGTACCAATGCCAGAACCGGTTGCGTTCGCTGCCGTAGAAAAAAGCAGGTTTTTGCTGATTGTCGGTTGCCATTGGTTTGGGATTGCCTTTGAGTGTATAAGGAAACGTTGGGAAGCTGCCCAGGATGATGCGCGATTCAGCCAGTTGTGGGCGTTCGATGTCGATTCGCGGATGAAATTCCATGTCACAAGATACCTTTTTTCTGCTTTTCCGCTGGCTGTTTCAATTGCTTGAGCAGGTGCATCAGGCGTTTTTCGGTAGCTGTGAGCTCGCCCGACGGTTTCGCAGCTTTTGCAGAAAGCATGTCCAGTTGATCGTTTTCGTAGAGCTCAAAGATCAACGGGTGGACGTAGTATTTCTTACAGACATTGCGCGTGTTGCCCAGCTTGGCGCTCACTTCGTCGAGTGTTTCCAGGATCTTCCGTTTTTTATCGGCTGCCGATTCGCCTTTGCCGGCGCTGTGTAACAGCTCGAGCGCCTGAACAGTTCCGACCCATGTCCGCAGATCTTTGGAGCTGAATGATGGTCCGGCTATGTTTTTGATATAGGAATTTACTTTTCCGGAGTCGATGGATTTGCGCTGGCCATTTTCATCTAAAAACTGGAACAGCTCCTGTCCGGGAATATCGCGGCATTGACCAACAATACGTGCCAGGCGGCGATCGCTTAGTGTAATGGTATGTGCAATGCCTTTTTTACCGGAAAAACTGAATACCATCCTGCTGCCGTTGATTTTCACGTGGCGGTCTTTGAGCGTTGTCAGTCCGTAGGAACGGTTGCTCTTTTCGTATTCGCCGTTGCCAATGCGGATCGCGGTGTTTTCCATGACCGAAAGCACGGTGGCAATGACTTTTGTTTCGGTCAGGCTGCGTTGTGCGAGGTCTTTCCGGATTTGCTTCCGCAGCTTGGGCAACACTTTCCCAAAAGCAAGCAGATCGTCGTATTTGCTCTGATTGCGCGATTGCTGCCATTCGATGTGGTAGCGGTATTGTTTTCGACCGCGAGCATCTCTTCCTGTGGCTTGCAGATGCCCGTTCGCTTTCCGGCAGATCCAGACCTGTGTCCACGCCGGCGGAATGGCCAGTTTCCGGATGCGCTCCATGTCGCGTTCGGAAGCCTGTTTCCCATTATCCAGCAAATAACGGAATTCATCTCCGTCACGCACACGGACAATGCCGGCTTCGTGATCGGTAACGTAGACCAGTCCGGCCAGTTCTTCAGGAATCCCCGGTTGTTGCGACATACTGCTTGTTTTAACAAAAGTGCACGCACCTGTCGCCGGATGCTTACATCATTGCGGGAAAATCTTACATCATTCCACTCAAGTCCCGGAAATTGGAAAAGAAATCGTTAGCTTAAGTAAGTATGGAACGTTACGGAAATAAAAGCCGGAAATCGGGGGTGCGTTCGTTTGAAATCGGGAACGATTACATCGTTGTTGTCTTCGAAGACGGTGGACGATATCGTTATACCTATCGTTCGGCAGGTAAAAAACAGATCGAGCACATGAAAAAACTGGCTTTGAAAGGATTAGGTCTCAGTACTTTCATCTCTCAATACGTTAAGGATCGCTACGAAAGCACTAATAAATTCTAACAACGGACTTTATTGTGTGATTTTTTACGTTAAAAGAACAATTCCATTACCACCCGTTAATCCTATTTCCATAAATTGCCCTGATAACCCATTAAACTCACTGCTATGCAACCACAATTCAATACCTCCTGAGAGGACCATTTCCCCATAATCCACTGTTCCAATACCACAACCAATATTCATTTCCTTAAACACACACTTTATGAAAAGATTGATCAGATCTATGCTCTGTCTTGGGTTAGTATTCCTGGCAGGCAGCAATCTTCTCGCGCAAAATGTCAGCACAGGAACTGACAACGCGGGCAACTCTATTCCCGTCGGTGCTGTCGATCCCAACTGGGAGATCACTGCCGGGCCGATCATGCCAACGGCCTACCGGGTCGTATCACACCCAATGTGGGAGCCGACACCTGTCCTCGGTACAAATGCCGGATGGATTAACGGTACAGGTACACTGTACAATAACCCTCCGGGAACGTACACGTTCGAGCGTTCGTTCACTATCAGCAACTCCATCAGCAGCTTCACTACCGATTTCGATGTGGCTGTCGATGACCTGTTGCTAACGCTCGAGCTGGTAGATCCGATGGGAGGTATCATCCCGCTCGGTGTTCCGCCATCCTCACCATTCCTGCAGCCTGTACCAAACTATACACAGGTCGCACCGATGATGGGAACGTGGAAAATCCGGGCGCGTGTGTATTTCGCAGATCCGCTCGGAGGCTGGCTGTTATCGGGACACGTCCGTACAACCTGTGGTGATGAGCCATGTAACTGCGAGGATTTGCAGCCAATATTCGATTACACCATCGATCTGTGCAAAGGTACCTTCTATGCCGGCGGAGACATTCCTGCCTGCCTTTCCAATGTGAAATACGACTGGTATGTGAACGGTAGCTATGTTGGCTCCGGAACACCATTTACGTATACCTTCCCTGGAAACGGCGCCTACACAGTTTGCCTCAAAGTCAGCGGCACAACGCCGGATGGTACCAAGTGTGAGAAAGAGTTCTGTAAGAGCATCAGTATCACCGATTGTGATTGCGATTGTTCGCAGCTGCAACCGAATTTCGACTTCAATATTAACCTCTGCGAAGGAACCTTCTACGCCGGTGGTAATATTCCTGACTGTCTTTCTGATGTGAAATACGACTGGTATGTAAACGGCTGGTATGTAGGCTCTGGCACACCATTCAGCTACACATTCTCTTCAAATGGTATTTACACCGTATGCCTTGTTATCAGCGGAACCATGCCGGACGGAAGTATCTGTTCGAAAGAATTCTGCCGTGAGGTCAAAGTGAAAAACTGCGGATGTAACTGTGAACAGCTGCAGCCAACCTTCGATTATGTGATCGATGCTTGTAAAGGAACGTTCTTCGCAGGTGGTAACATCCCGTCTTGCCTTTCCAATGTGAAATTCGACTGGTATGTGAACGGCGGCTTCGTTGGTTCAGGAACACCATTCTCTTACACATTCCCAGGCAACGGAACATACATTGTTTGTCTGAAAGTAAGCGGTGTGATGCCGGATGGAAGTATCTGTTCGAAAGAATTCTGCCGTGAAGTCACCATTACCAATTGTGGATGCCACTGTGAACAGCTGCAGCCATACTTCGACTTCCAGATCAATCAATGTACGGGCGTCTTCTACGCTGGTGGAAACATCCCGGCATGCCTCACAAACATCAAGTACGACTGGTATGTGAACGGCGGCTACGCTGGTTCAGGTACACCATTCACGTACACATTCCCGGGCAACGGAACGTATGTTGTTTGCCTTGTGATCAGTGGTACGATGCCGGATGGAAGCATCTGCTCGAAAGAATTCTGCCGTGAAGTGGAAATAACCGATTGTGGTTGCAACTGCGAAGAACTGCAGCCGATCTTCGATTACTACATCAATCTCTGCAAAGGTACATTCTATGCCGGTGGCAACATTCCTGACTGTCTGACCAACATTAAATACGACTGGTCAGTAAACGGTTCTTATGTTGGTTCAGGTACACCATTCACATATACCTTCCCAGGTAACGGTGTGTATGTTGTTTGCCTCAAAATCAGCGGTACAATGCCGGATGGAAGCATCTGCTCGAAAGAATTCTGCAAAGAAATCCACATCACGGATTGCGGATGTAACTGTGAGCAATTACAGCCAGACTTCGACTTTGTAATCGACAACTGTAAAGGGACATTCACCGCAACAGGAAATATCCCGGCTTGTCTCCAGAACATCAAGTACGACTGGTTCGTTAACGGAAGCTATGTTGGTTCCGGTACGCCATTCTCGTACACATTCCCTGGAAACGGTTGGTATGTTGTTTGCCTCAAGGTAAGCGGAATCATGCCTGACGGAAGTACTTGCTCGAAAGATATCTGCAAGGAAGTACAGATAACCAATTGCGGATGTAACTGCGAATTGCTGCAGCCGATCTTCACTTATGTGATCGATGGTTGCGTAGTCAGATTTACTGCCGGTGGCAATATCCCTGACTGTCTGCAAAACGTAACATTCGACTGGTACGTAAACGGTATGTATGTAGGATCAGGTAATCCTTACCTGCACACGTTCCCAGGCAACGGAACTTACAACGTTTGCCTCATCGTAAGAGGTATGATGCCGGATGGATCGATCTGTGAGCGCGAATACTGCCGACCGGTTACGATCACCAATTGTGGTCCTTGTAACTGCGAGCAGCTGATGCCGCAGATCAATATCGCACTCAACGGCTGCTGTGCACAGTTCAGTGTTGTTGCCGGCGTTCCGCCGTGCATGCACCACGTAACTTACAGATGGTTCGTAAACGGTGTGTATGTTGGAGCCGGAAATCCGTTCAACTACTGCTTCCCGGGCAACGGAACGTATAACGTTTGTGTTGTTGTAACAGGAACCACGCCTAGTGGACAGGTTTGCCAGCGTCAGGTTTGCCGACCGGTGCATGTGAAGAACTGTATCGGTGTACCGACAGATCCTACAGGCATCATGCAGAACAACGAAGAATCAGCTATCGAGCAATCGATGTTGCTGTACCCGAACCCTGCCAGCGATGAGCTGAACATTTCCTTCACATTGGAGGAAGCAGGTGAGGTAACGCTTCTGTTGAAATCGATGGACGGAAAAGAATTACTGACTGAAAAGAGAACTGCGGAAGCAGGCGATCAGGAATTCGTTCTGAAAATCCCTGCGTCGGTGGTCAATGGTATGGTTTTCATTGAAATCCATGCAGCCAATGAACGCATCATTCGCAAAATCGAAATCTCCCGCCAGTAAACGGTAGATCGTTTTTAGATGAAAGCCGCCTCGTTGAAAAACGGGGCGGTTTTTTTATTGTATAAGCTTATTCAAAGATATAATTCGCCGTCACCACTTTTTTTGTCGAAAGATCCGTCAGGTAAATTTTGCCGGCTTCTGTTTTATCGGAAGTCAATTCATAGCGGGCGTTTTGCTCACCTGCCAGGAAACACGCTCGATCGCCAGTATCGAGATTGGTGTAGCGGACTTCGAATAACCTGCCATAAGGTGAAGAAGGGAAATACAGGTTGACCGGGAGATTTACTTCTCCCTCCATCATAGAAAGGCTCAGAAGCTGACCGTCGCTGCCTTCAATGGTGTATTGGCCCATCATAATGATCCCGGCCGGAGTAGATTCGGCAGATTCGAGTTCAGTGAGTCGCATGGTTCCCAATACCTTTCCGGTTGAAAGATCGAGGAATGTAAATTCATTTTGTTCGCTATTCAACCGGGCTTTGTATAGCAGCTTGTTCTTTTCGGTGTAAAATTCATAGACCTGTTCCTGTTCGTTGAAAACCGTATACAGCATTCCTATATCAGCTTTCGTCATCCATTCTACAATACCGACGATTTTTGCCTTGGTCGCTTCGGGAATTAGTTGAGGATTCAATAATTCTTCGATACGGTTTCTGTTGCTGTAATCATAAAATATCAGCATATCCGGAAGACCAGCTAGTTTAGTTGGATTGAAAAACTCCATGTTGTGCAGGTGATGCGGATTTCCAACCAGTTCCGGATCTTCATAACCGCCACCGCTTTCTTCGTCATACATCTCGGAGTATTCTTCGGAAACACGACCTTCTTCCTCTTCGTATGGAGGCTCTTCTATCGGTCCCGTATAAATGAATGTACTGGAGCGTTCGAGATCGTAATTAAATAAATCTACCATTTGCGAATTATCCTTGAATTCAAGTGAGTAGGCCTTCGCTCCGTCAATGATCACAAAGTATTTTTTTTCCTTCGTGTCGTAAAAAGCGGTATTTGTTGCTTCGTATGCTGAGAAGTTGATTGCAGACGCGGGATCATCCGGATTTTTAGCTTCTTCGGTTATTCGGATCCAGATACAATGATCTTCATACGAGCCGTTCTTGCAATAAACACCGGATGAAGCGCGCTGGGATAACCCGAACAGGGGAAGAAGCAAAAACAGGAGAAAGGTGATCTTATTCATTCGGTTGATTTAGAAGTGATTTCGTGTAAAAGTAGAAAATAATTTAACAATCGCGTTCTTCGCTATTGTCCATAAAAAAAAGAGGCCCGAAGACCTCTTTTCCTATAGTGTTTGCTGACGATTAATAGTAAATCAGTCGGCGTACTTTCGTGATGTATTTCGCCATGCGGATCACCTGCTTGGTATAACCGAATTCGTTGTCATACCATGTGTAAAGAACAACGTTCTTTCCGTCAGGGGAAACGATGGTCGCATGCGAATCGTAAACAGAGCAGCATGTATTGCCGATAATGTCGCTGGATACGAGCTCAGGATCGTAGGAGTAGAAGATCTGGTTTACCAGGTCGCCTTCCAGGGAAGCCTTGCGCACTGCGTTGTTGATGGCATCGATATCGGTACCGTTCTTCAATTCCAAAGCCAGGATAGCGAGGGAACCGTTTGGAGTTGGTACACGAACCGCGTTAGCTGTCAGCTTGTCTTTCAGGTCCGGGATAACTTTCGTTACCGCAGCGCCTGCACCTGTAGAAGTGATGACCATGTTAATGGCAGCTGAACGTCCGCGACGGGAGCTCTTGTGCATGTTATCGAGCAGGTTCTGGTCGTTGGTGTATGCGTGAACCGTTTCGATGTGGCCTTTCACGATTCCGAAAGCGTCGTTGATTACTTTCAGAATAGGAGAGATGGCGTTTGTTGTACAGGAAGCTGCCGAGTAGATTTTCTCCGTCTCCAGCTCGAGTGTTCCCTGGTTGATACCGTAAACGACGTTTGGAATTTCTTTTCCAGGTGCCGTAAGCAGTACGCGGGAAACGCCTTTAGCGTTCAGGTGACGGGAAAGTGCCTCACGGTTAGTGAACACACCTGTGTTGTCGATTACCAGGGCGTTGTTGATTCCGTAAGCCGTGTAATCCACATCTTCAGGGTTCGAAGCATCGATCATGCGAACGATCTGTCCGTTGATGATGAGCGATTTGTTTTCAAGGTCTTCCACAACCGTTCCTTTGAACGCACCGTGAACGGAGTCGCTGCGGAGCAAAGCCGCACGCTTGATGATGTCTTTGTCGGAAGAACCGCGTGTAACGATCGCGCGGAGACGCAATTGCTGTCCTTTACCGGCTTGTTTGATCAATTCACGGGCAGCCAGACGACCGATACGACCGAAACCGTAGAGCACTACGTCGCGTGGCTCGAAACCACCGGAAGTGTCGTTACCGAAGCCTTTCAGCTTGCTGGAAAGGAAATCTGCTTTCGAAGCGTGTTGTGCAGACTCAGCAGCCCACTCGCTAGCCAGTTTACCGATGTCGATTTTCGCAGGAGCGAGATCCATTTTCAGGAGCTCTTCCGCCAATGCAGCACTGGTTTCAATGTCGATTGGCTTGTTGACCACTTTACCGGCATATTCATGCAGGTTGAGGATTTCGGAAATAGTAATGTCCGTCAGGTGGTTGCGGAACAATACCAGTTCGATTCCTTTGTCGTACAGCAATTCTCCAACGTGGCTGGACAATTTCACTGCGGCGCGTTCGCGCTGAACGTGCGAGTTGAGCACTTTTTCGTAGCCTACTACAGCTTCCATTTGATGTTACCTATTGATGATTAAACAATTATATCCGTTGTGTAAAGTAAAAAAGGCCGCCCGCGTTTGCAGACAGCCTTTTACTGTTATCCTAAATAAGCTTTCAGCAGCTTGTTTCTCGAAGTATGGCGCAGTCGTCGGATGGCTTTCTCCTTGATCTGACGCACGCGCTCTCGCGTGAGATTGAATTTCGCGCCGATCTCTTCCAGCGTCAGTCCGTGGTTCATCCCGATCCCGAAGAACAGGCGGATGATCTCACGCTCTTTATCTGTCAGTGTGCTCAGCGAGCGCTCGATCTCACGTTGCAGCGACTCAGCCATCAGGGCGTGGTCGGCTTTCGGAGAGTCGGTATTCGCCATAACATCCATCAGTGTACCACCGTCTTCAGAAGAAGAGAGCGGAGCATCCATGGATACGTGGCGACCGGATACGTTGAGGCTTTCCTTGATCTTGTCTTCCGGAACTTCCAGCGCTTCTGCCAGCTCTTCAGCGGATGGCGGGCGCTCGAATTCCTGCTCGAGACGGGAAAATGCCTTGTTGATCTTGTTCAGTGAACCAACCTGGTTCAGCGGCAGACGAACGATACGTGCCTGCTCAGCCAGTGCCTGCAGAATGGATTGACGAATCCACCAAACTGCATAAGAGATAAATTTAAATCCGCGGGTCTCATCGAATTTTTGCGCCGCCTTGATCAGTCCAAGGTTGCCTTCGTTAATGAGATCCGGTAATGTAAGTCCTTGATTCTGGTATTGTTTTGCCACCGAAACGACAAATCGAAGGTTCGCTCTTGTCAGTTTCTCCAGTGCCCGCTGATCGCCTTGTTTGATCTTGCGTGCCAGTTCTACTTCTTCCTCGGCGGTGATTAGCTCCTCTTTACCAATGTCCTGAAGGTACTTATCTAAGGATTGACTTTCGCGGTTGGTAATGGATTTTGTAATCTTAAGTTGTCTCATGTATTGACGTACGAATTAGGATAATGATTTCTTAAAATCAGGGTGCAAAGTTACGACTAAAGCAAAGTGATTTCCAAATAAAAGAGGCAGATTTTTAAGCGGTTAGTGCCGCTCAAAAACCATGCCCTTCATGTTATGATTTTAAATCTTTCATGTTGAATGATTGATTTCGAGGTCCAACCTCCCTGTTAAGTATCAAAACCAACCCGTCAATAGTTGTTACAATCCGAACCCGTGATAGACTTTCTGACCGTTTTCCAATACGATCACCAGGAAGACATCCCCGTGGATGGTATTCAGCTTACTAGCCAGCTTTTCCGGTGAATCGACGAGCTCGTAATTGATCTTGTAAATCACCATTCCTTCTTCCAGTCCTTCGTTTTTCAGACGACCCGGCTCGAGGGTTTTGATGCGTACGCCGCTTTCAATATCCAGCTCTTTCTTTTCTTTTTCGGTCAATTCAACGAAAGTTGCCCCGAGTGCGGAATTCTTACTGATTTCTTCTTTTGTTTTTAACGTTGTCTTGCCATCTTCCGATCGAAGAACGACTTCTTTGATCTCTACATCGCCTTTTTCATTGGTAAGCGTCAGTGTCACTTTGTCGCCCGGACGGCGTTTTCCGATCTCTTCCTGAAGCGATGCGACCGAATACACTTCTTTCGAGCCCACTTTGGTGATCACGGATTTTGGCTTGATACCGACAATATCCGCGCCGCCGCCTTCTGTTACGGCCGAAATGAACACGCCGCGGGTAGAGGAGAGCTTGTTCTGCTCTTTGATCTCCTGATTGATGTCGGCGATCTGAACGCCCAGGTAAGCACGCTGTACGATACCGAAATCGATGATGTCGCGCATCACTTTGTTCACGAGATTCACCGGAACGGCAAAGCTGTAGCCCGAATAAGAGCCGGTTTGCGAAGCGATGGCGGTATTGATGCCCACCAGTTCGCCGCGGGTATTTACCAGCGCGCCGCCACTGTTTCCGGGATTCACGGCTGCATCGGTCTGAATGAACGATTCGATCGGAACCAGGTTGTTGCGCGATTTATCCGACAGCAGATTCAGGTTGCGGGCTTTGGCGCTCACAATCCCTGCCGTAACGGTCGATGTGAGATTGAACGGGTTGCCCACGGCCAGTACCCATTCACCGATGTGCAGATCGTCGCTGTTGCCCAACGGCATTGGTCGCAGGCCTTTTGCGTCGATTTTCAGCACGGCAATGTCAGTCGAAGGATCGGTACCGATCAGCTTGGCTGAATATTTTGAATTGTCGTTCAGGATCACTTCGATCTCGCTGGCGCCTTCGATCACGTGGTTGTTGGTCACGATGTAGCCTTCGCTCGAAACGATCACGCCCGAGCCTGATCCCGAACCGTATTGCTTGTATTCGCGCCCGCCGGTTCCCGGACCGTAGAAAAATTCGTAGATCGCATCGCGCTGAACGGTGGTGCGCACCACTTTGGTGGTAACGTGTACAACCGAATTGATACTTCCTTCGGAAGCTTCGATGAAACCTTCGGTGCCCGCAGGCATGCCGGAATAACTAACAGGCCTGATCAGGCGGTTACCATCGATGACTTCGTCAGACAGCGATGAATAGCTGGTTGAATGTAGGATATAACCAAAAGCGAAGGGGATCATTCCTCCCAGAATGCCCGCTCCCAGATACTTCCAGGTGTTGTTCATTGTTGTGTGTGTTTTGTGAATTTTTAAGCTCAATAATAACACTCAAACCCGTGCTTTTAGTACATTTGCCTATGTTAAAGATTGTTAAGCCCCATCAATCCAAATGAAGGTCGATTTTGTCAAATACCAGGGAACGGGAAATGATTTCGTGATGATCGACAACCGGTCGGGAAAATGGAATGCGCTGACCGTTCAGGACATTCGCCGCATCTGTGACCGCCGCTTCGGTGTAGGTGCCGACGGACTTATCCTGCTTAATTCCCACCCAAAACTCGATTTTGAAGTCGATTACTATAATTCCGACGGATCGAAAAGCTTTTGCGGAAATGGCGCGCGCTGCGCAGTAGCATTTG
Source organism: uncultured Flavobacteriales bacterium (assembly GCA_946482515.1). The sequence goes on from CAMLRS010000015.1 coordinate 49,302, forward strand.
CCAAAACACTGGGTATTAACACGTCTTTAGCCCATTTTACAGCCATTGATGGCGAACACGAAGCCAGTCAGAAATACGAAACCGTATCGCTGCTCATGAAGGATGTATCGCTGGTGCAGCAGCATGAAGGCGATTACGTGATCGATACCGGTTCGCCGCATTATATTCAATTCCTTCCGGTCGAACACCTCGATGTGCGCGAACAAGGCCGGAAAATCCGTTATTCGGATACCTACCGCGCCAACGGCATCAATGTGAACTTCGTTGAAATAGTGGGCGATAAGCACATCCGCGTACGCACGTATGAGCGCGGCGTGGAAGATGAAACGCTTTCCTGCGGAACAGGCGTAACGGCTGCGGCCCTGGCTTATGCGACAAAAGAAAACCTGCACGGCGAGCAGCTCATCGATGTAACTACCAGCGGCGGCGATCTGAAAGTGCATTTCAGCAGAACCGGCGAAATGGAATTCGAACGGATTTACCTCATCGGTCCGGCCAAACGCGTATTTGAAGGCACTTTCGGAGAATGACCGGTTACCGTTTTCAGCAATTGGAATTTGCCTGGCCCGAGCAATTAACCGCCGGAACGTGGCTGTGGATCTGGAATGCAGATAAAATTCCGCCACACCTGGCTGTTTCTATCGGCGACAGCTATTTCAGCCTTACATATAAGGATTGTGAGATCGCCAAAAGCGTGAAAGCGATGGTGCGCAAAGCCAAACGCGCAAAGATCCCGCTCGTGCTCGTCGACCTGTCTTCCAGTGAGCCGCAACGCGATTTCACAGCAATTTTTCAACAGTACGAAAGCGCTGCCAGCAACAAGGTAACCTGTCTTACACCTATAAAACAAATTTTTGGCTTCCCGGAAACCATCGGTCAGCTGTCTGAGTTGTTAACAGAATTGGAACACACCGGAAAATTGTCGAAGGTTTTTGCATTACATTTGACAAGCGACTACCACGGAATCCCCACCTATTCGGTTTCCGATATTATGCAGCGCATAGAACAGTTACATGATGCTAACAGGTCAGAAAGTCCGATTGCGTCCCGTTGAAAAGGAAGATGCCACCCGACTGCTGTTGTGGGAAAACGACCCGCGGCACTGGAAGGTAACTGGTACCGAAGTCCCTTTTTCCATGGACACGATCCTGGAGTACATTTCGCAGGCACAGCACATCCGTTCGCACGGACAATTGCGCCTGATGATCTGCCGTGTCGAAGACGAAGAGCCTGTGGGCACGATTGATCTGTACAATGCCGATTTCAAACACCTGCGCGCCGCAGTGGGCATCCTGATCGCCGAAGAAGCATCCCGCAAGAACGGTTATGCGATCGAAGCGCTGGAGCTGGCCGAACAATACGCAACGCGGATCCTCGGATTCCACAACCTGTATTGTTCCGTTCACAGCGACAATGCAGCGAGCAGGTCATTATTTGAAAAGGCGGGCTACGAGCTGGTGGGAAGACGCAAGAACTGGTTCCTGGAAAACAAGGAATGGATTGACGAAATTTTATATCAGAAATGGCTGGAAAAAAAGTAAACGGAAAGAAACGAACCGTACGCATGATGATCCTGGGCGTTGCAGTGGTCGGTTTGGCACTGGTAGCCTGGAAATGGGACAAAGTAATGATGCTGTACTATGGCAGCACCAAAACCATCAACACGACTGAAAAGCAGATTGCAGTCGATAACCGTCTTTCGATCGAAGAAATAGCCGCTTTTTTCAAGAAAGAACAGTTGATTGACGACACTGAATCATTTCTTTATATAGCCAACCTTAAAGGATTGACAAGTAAAACATTGGAAGCTGGAATGTATGCCGTCCCGGCGAAGACTTCCTACCGCGATCTCTGCAACGCCATGTTGTCGGGAAGCATGGAAGTGGAAGTAGTTGTGACGTTCAATAATTGCAAAACCATCCACGACCTGGCCGTAAAAGTGAGTGAAAACCTCATGATCGACAGTACGGAGCTCGAGCAGTTTATCCTCGCTGATGCAACATTGAACAAATACGATTTCACCGTTGAAACCATTCCGGCGCTGTTTTTACCGAATTCCTACCGCATGTACTACGATACCGACAAAGAGCAGTTCGTGGAGCGCATGGCCGAAGAGTTCAAGAAATTCTGGACAGCCGATCGTCTGGCAAAACTGAAGGAAGTGGGGCTCAAATCGCCGTCACAGGCTGTAACGCTGGCGTCTATCGTTTACGGCGAGCAATCCAAAAATGCTTCCGAATGGCCGATTATTGCCGGTTTGTACCTCAATCGCGTTCGTACAGGCATGAAGCTGCAATCCGACCCGACGTTCAAATTCTGCTGGGGCGATCAGCTCGAAGGCGTTCAGCGTCTGACCTACGAACACCGCGCAAAAGATTGTCCTTACAATACCTACTTATACGCCGGTTTGCCTCCGGGACCGATTTCCATGCCGCCAACAGGCGTGATCGATGCCGTGCTGAACCCGGATAAGAACAATTACCTCTATATGTGCGCACAGCCGAATTATGACGGCCTGCACAATTTTACCCACGATTATGCCGTTCATGCCCGAAATGCCAAAGAATTCCAAAACTGGCTGGCAGCGCAACAATAACAACTAACTCATGGATCGTCGTTCGTTTGTAAGAGCCGGAATGATCGGTGTGGCAGCCGGTGTCACCAAGCCTTTGTGGGGCGCAGCTCCGTTGGCCGAAATGCAGTCAGAGCCGGACAAATTCGTGGCCTACATGCCGGTTATGGTTTCCACCTGGGAACACGGAATGGAAGCCAACAGGGCCGGCTGGGAAATCCTGAAAACCGGTGGCAGCTCACTCGACGCAGTGGAAGCCGGCGCGCGTGTGACGGAAGCTGATCGCAAAAACCGGAGCGTAGGTATCGGCGGAATGCCCGATCGTGAAGGACACGTAACGCTCGACGCCTGTATCATGGATTGGGAATCGCGCTGCGGTTCGGTGGCTTACCTCGAAGGAATTGCCCACCCGGTGAGTGTAGCGCGTCATATCATGGAAAACACGCCACACGTGATGCTCGTAGGTTCCGGCGCAAAGGAATACGCGCTGAAAAACAAATTTGACAAGATCCGCACACCGCTTCCTGAAGTCAAAAAGGAGTGGAAAAAGTGGAAAAAAGAACAAAATAAGCCCCAGCATCCCGAAATCAATCACGAAAACCACGATACCATCGGTTTATTGGCGATGGATAGCAATGGCCGTATCAGCGGAGCGTGTACGACATCCGGCTGGGCCTATAAATTACCGGGACGCGTGGGCGATTCACCGTTGATCGGAGCAGGATTGTTCATCGATCAGGAAGTAGGAGGCGCCGTTGCCACAGGATTGGGCGAAGCCATTATCCGTATCGCGGGAAGTCATACCGTGGTCGAATTGATGCGCCAGGGAATGACGCCACAGGAAGCCTGCCAGGAAGCGGTTGAACGCATTATCCGTAAACACAAAGACCTGACCGGTTTGCAATGCGGTTTCATCGCCATGGATACGCGTGGAAGAGTAGGTGCTTATTCGGTCTACAGCGGATTCAACTACGCTTTGCGGAACAACCTCGACGAGCAGCTCATGGATGCTACTTACAATCGCGGCTGGGAATGATGCGATTGCTCGTTTTTCTTTGCTGTATGAGTACGCTATCGGTTGTTGGACAGGTGCTCGAATGGCAGTTCAAACATCCCGTTTCGGGGAAATGGTTTAAACTGGGAGTAAGAGGATCGGTGCAGGAAGCTTTGGTGGAAGCCGGTGAATTACCGGATCCGTTCGTTGGAACGAATGAGAAGCTGTTCCAGTGGATCGAACGCTACAACTGGGAATTCAAATCCGATTTCGTCCTTTCCGAAGCTGATTTTAAGAAAAACCGTATCGATCTGGAGCTCCCGAACGTCGATACTTACGCAAAAATCTACCTCAATAACAAGCTCATCGGTTCTACGGAAAACTGCTACGTCGTTTACCGTTTCGATGTAAAGAAATACGCCAAAGCAGGCAGGAATTCCATTCGCATGGTGTTTGAATCGCCGGTGGCTTACCAGAAAAAACACATGGCGGAAGTAGGCGTGATCCTGCCGTCGCCCAATGATTTAGGAGAAGTATCGGCAGCACCTTATTGCCGGAAACCGCAATACCAGTTCGGCTGGGACTGGGCGTTGCGCATGACCACGATCGGATTCTGGAATCCTGTGCAGGTAATCGCTTTTAACGACAACCGCGTGATCGGGAAGAACATCCGCACGCTGAGCGTCAACGAGCAGGAAGCCGTGGTGGAATTTACCCTGATCCTGCGCCATCCGACCACAGACACGCTGCTCTGGAAAAGCCAGTTTTACGGCGATGTGAAAGTGGTTCCGCAAAACGGGATCGTGAAGCGCATTGTGAAGGAGAAAAACCCACAATGCTGGTGGCCACGCGGACACGGCGAGCAACACCTGTATGCCGATACCTGGAATTTACAGCCGTTAACAGGAGGAAAGTACTTCCATCAGGATATTTATTTCGGTATCCGGACCACGGAGCTCATCACGCAGCCCGACCAGTGGGGAACATCTTATATTGTTCGAATTAACGGGAAAGACATTTTCTGCAAAGGCGCCAATTACATTCCGCAGGATATTTTTCCTGCCCGGGTGAGCCATTTACAGATCCGGAATTACGTCAAACAGATGAAGGACGCCAATTTCAACATGGTGCGCATCTGGGGCGGTGGTTATTATCCGGATGAGGGCTTTTACGAGGCTTGTGACGAAGCCGGTATCATGGTCTGGCAGGATTTCATGTTCGCCTGTGCGATGTATCCCGGAAACAAGGAATTCATTGCGAACGTGAAACAGGAATTCGCCCAGCAGATCCCGCGCATCGCTTCGCATCCTTCGGTAGTGCTGTTCAACGGGAATAACGAGGTGGATGTAGCCTGGAAAAACTGGGGTTTCATGGAAACCTACAAGCTTTCGAAGAAAGATTCGGTGCTTATTACCCAATACTACAACAAGCTGTTCAAGGAAGTGATCCCGGAAGCCGTCAGCGAATGGACGGATGTTCCGTATGTGCACACGTCGCCGCTGAGCAACTGGGGCAAAGACGAATATTTCAACCACGGGACGATGCATTACTGGGGCGTGTGGCACGGGAAAGATGCCATCGAGGATTTTGGCCGTAAAACCGGTCGTTTCAATGCCGAATACGGTTTTCAGTCGTTCCCGGAATACGCAACGTTGTCGTCGTTCAGCGATACCAGCCAGTGGGATTTGCTTTCGGAAGTCATGCGGCACCATCAGAAAAGCTACGTGGGCAATGGCATGATCGAAAAACACGCCAGCCTGTTGTACGGCAAAACCACTGATTTCAGGCGTTTCGTGTATTATTCACAGCTCACGCAGGCAACGGCCGTCAGCATGGCCATCAGCGGCCACCGCACCAACATGCCACGCTGCAGCGGAACGATCTTCTGGCAGCTGAACGATTGCTGGCCGGCACCGACGTGGTCGAGCATCGATTATTTCGGCAACTGGAAAGCACTGCAATACGCCGTGAAGCAGGATTTCCGCGATGTGGCCATCCTGGCCAAAACCGATACAATAGGGAAGGAGCGCTATTTCTTCGTTTCGGACCTCTACAAAGGCTTTGCGTGCAAAATTACCGCTGAGCTGTTCGATCTCGATGGCAAGCAGCTCGATACGTTTTCCTGTAACCTGGCGGTGATCAATCGTTCGGTGCAGGAAGTATTCAAAACCGAATTGGCGCCGCACCGCCATTCCAATTACTTCATCCGTTTTCACTGGAACGCTGCCGATGGGTCAAAGCTCACGCGCGACTTCACCCACCTTTCCCAACCGGTACCATCGGCGACGAAAGGACAGGTGAAGCTCGAATTGCTGCAGGTTGATCCGCAAACCAAAACGGCTGTCATCCGCATCACCAATGAGGCTTTTGTGCAGCAGCTTTGGATCACTTCTGCTAAACAAGGCGTTCGCTTCGATCGGAACTTTATCGACCTGATCCCGGGCACGCACGATGTGAAGATTTCCTTTGAGAACTTGCCTGCGCTTTCTGACTTTGAGCTCATATGGCTTTAGTTAATGCATAATTCAGAATGCAGAATGCACAATTTTTTTGGGTGTGAGAAGTCATAACTTTGCGTGGTCTCATCGTGCTCTGTCGAAGATCCGCCGAGGTAGACGGTTAAAAAAAACATGAAAGAGTAGCTCCACAATTAAAAAATCATCGTTATATTTTGAATATATTACCTTGGTAATTAATTTTGCACCATGGAAATCGGTGAAATCATTCAGGCGAAGTTCAAATCCGTACAGCAGAAAGCGGTAGTGAATGTTCGCTATACGTCCAATTTTATCGGACAGTACCACAACAATTACATGGCGCAATTCGACTTGTCGATGCCACAGTTCAACATCCTGCGAATCCTGCGCGGATCGGGCAAGCCAATCAGTATCAATACCGTGAAAGAACGGATGATCGAGCGCTCGCCGAATACAACGCGACTGATGGACAAGCTCATCGAAAAAGGATTCATGGAACGCGTACGTTGTGATGCCGATCGCCGGGTGGTCTACGTTTCTATCACCGAAAACGGACTGAAGCTCCTGTCACAGATCGACATCGACATGGAAGATACGTCCATTTTTGCCCAGAACCTCTCCGATGCCGAAGCCGAGCAGCTCAGCCAGCTGCTGGATAAAATGCGTGGTGACTGCGCGCTAAAATCCTGTTCTAAAGACGAATAGCCGGCGGTGCCGAAAATGATACTGATTTTGTGGAAAAAGAGCCCGGTTACGGATTAAACCAATTGCTCCGAGAGTGATCCAACACTCCGGAAACTCTATTTTTTGAACCCTGTCTGCCGTCTAAGGCAGGCCCCAATTACTGAACATAATGCGTTTGCTGCTTCTCCTTTTCCTGGTTATCACCGTTGCAGCTTCGGCGCAGAAACCCGCCACCGCCATAGGCTCGATCGATGGGCAGGTATTCGACTCGCTGGCACGAACGCCATTGGAATATGTTTCTGTGGGAGTTTTCAATGCAGAAGACTCTGCTTTGGTGGCAGGTATTTTCACCGACGAAAAAGGACAGTTTGCGCTTTATGACCTGCCAGCCGGCAAATTTTACCTCAAAGTCTATGCGGCGGGGTACAAAGACAAATTCATTTCAGGAGTTCAGCTTTCACGCGAGAAACCGTTGCGCAAGCTCGGAAATATTTCCCTGGCGCCCGAAGATGCCGAGGAGATAGATGAAGTAGTGGTGGTAGGCCAGAAAGACGTGTTGCAAACCGGGATCGATAAAAAAGTCTACAACGTGGGCGAAGATATTTCCGTACAGGGCGGTTCGGTCAACGATGTGCTCAACAATGTTCCTTCGGTGGAAATTGACCAGGATGGCAACATCAGCCTGCGCGGCGATGGCAATGTAACGATCCTCATCGACGGCCGCCCGAGCTCGTTGTCGGGTGGAAACGGCAAAAGCCTGCTTGAAGGCATTCCGGCAGCCAGTATCGAACGCATCGAGATTGTGACCAATCCTTCAGCCAAATACGATCCGGACGGTACTTCGGGGATCATCAATATCGTTTTAAAGAAAAACATCAAGCGCGGACTCAATGGCCAGGTAAGTCTTTCCGGGGCTACGGGTAATGCTTACAATGGAGCGGTATCGTTGAGCATGCGGAATACGAAATTCAACGTGTTCGGAAATTACGCTTACGATTACCGCGAGAGCTACCGCAATATGTTCAGCGATCAGTGGGAAGTTTATCCGGATTCGACCGTTTACTTCCGTCAGCGCCGTTACGGGAATGATTTGCGTCAATCGCACACGCTGAACCTGGGGATGGATATCTACCTCAAGGACCGCAACACGCTTTCCTGGAACGTTTCGGGCAATACCGGCCGTCAATACAGAGAAGCGGAGCAAACGTATTTCCGCTACCGTTCCGAAACAGATACAATTGGCTTCTGGAACCGCGATTCACGCGATCCGGAACAAAACGGCAATCTCGATTTCGGTCTCAGCTACAACTGGGAGTTCAAAGACGAAAAAGGCTCGCTCGTATGGAACGCCTTTCAATCGCTGGGTGAGGAGGAAGACCAGGGCTATTACGACCAGCAGTTCACGATCCCGGCTGATTCGGCGGAAACACACCAGCGCCTGTTCGGACGAGAGCTGAATAACATTACGACAGCTTCGATGGACATGGTGCGTATTTTCAATGGCAAGTGGCGCACCGAAAGTGGCTTGAAACTCATTCACCGCGATATGGCCGTGAATACGCATTCCGATGCGCGTGATGTCTTTGGCAATTACCAGCCCGATACACTGGCATTTTTCGATTACGAATATACCGAGCGCATTTATTCGGCTTACGGAATTGTAGCGCGCGCTTACGAGAAAGTAAAGCTGCAGGCCGGTCTGCGTTTCGAGCAAAGCTTCCAGGAGCCGAACCTCGTTTCGAAGAATGAATCCTACAGCAATGATTATTTCAATGTGTTCCCTTCCGTACACGTGCGATACACACCATTTAAGAAAGGTGAATTTTCCATTGGCTACAGCAAGCGTATCAACCGTCCTTCGGCCAATAACCTGAATCCGTTTACCAGCTATGCCGATCCATTCAACCTGCGTCGCGGTAACCCGGCCCTGAATCCGGAATACATTCACTCAATTGATATCGGCTACGAGCTCACGGGGAAAAAGTGGTCGCTCATGGTTTCGGCCTACCAGCGCTATTCCTTCGATGTGATTCAGCGTGTGAAGATCTTCTACCCGGATGGAACAGCTGCCGGAACCTTTGCGAATGTCGACAACAGCCGCAGCACAGGCGGAGAAATCGTCTTGCAGGCGCGTCCGCTTTCGATCTGGCGAAACACACTTTCGGTTAATGGAAACTACATCGTGTACCGCGATGAAAACTCATTGGCCGACTGGAACCGTCAGGGCTTCCAATGGGGCATGAAATTCACCAGCGCCGTTGAGCTGATGAAGAAAACGCTTGTTTTGCAGATGAATGCCCGCTACAATGCACCATCCGTTTCACCGCAGGGACGAATGAACCCGCGCGGATCGGTTGATTTTTCAGCAGATAAATCGCTGAAAGGCGGAAAGTGGGGCATAGGCATGCGCGTTTCGGATATCTTCAATACGCAAGGCTTCAGCTATGAAGTAGACCAGGGAGTGATTTTCCAGAATACGGAAGCGAAATGGCAAACGCGTCGTGTGTTCCTGAGCGTGCGCTACAAATTCGGTAAGACCGAGCTCACTGACCAGAAGAAACGACAGGATGATCCATCTGGCAATGGCGGCGGTGGATTTGATTTCTAAATTATAATCTGCTGATGGGAAGATTAATTCGAACAAATTTCCACACATAACCGTTTGCGATAATTCGCTAATCTGCGGGAAAGCCCAACCCGATTCTGTAACTGAATTCAAAAAGAAAAGGAACAGAAGCAGAAAATGAATGTTGTTTCTCTGCTGCTGTTCCCTGACGATCCGGTGATCGGGTGGTTGCTATGACCGACCCTCGTTTAATGGGATAATTCGTTCTTTAATGTTTCTTCAGCATTGCTGACGGTTGTTGCGGGGCAAGGTGTTGTCCCAACCGCAGCAGCGCCATATCGAAACGGTTTGTAATCGTCTTTTTTGGTGTCGGTTTAATACTGCGCGTTTTCATGATTGAAATCTTTTGAGAAAAGTTAAACAAGAATAATGCCTTTTTTGTGCGTTGTTGATTGGACGGGGCTTTTCGTTGATTCAACCTTTTCAGAACGGCATCAGAATTTTTTCAAAGTGAAAAAGAACGTTTCATTCGTTCTTAATTGTTTTAACATTTCGAGCGGAAGCTGATGAGATGGAAAATTGCGAACGGGCGGTTTTAGGGCACTCCAACAAATAGTTTCCGAAAGTTGCATCCAATTGTTGTCATTTCCTTAAAAGAGCAGTACTTTTGTACCCCCTTTTACGCATTCTATGATAGACTCCGGGTTGTTCGAAGCAAAAAAATTATATCCCTTCCAGGAAAAGACTGTTACGATCATTATCGACGAGCTGGACAAAAACGGTGCTGATTTTAACCTGCTGTTCCAGCTGCCTACGGGCGGTGGTAAAACCGTTATTTTCTCTGAAGTAGCCAAGCGCTACATCGATAAATACCAGAAGAAGGTACTGATCCTCACACACCGTATTGAGCTGTCTATTCAGACATCGCGTCAGCTGTCGGCTATCGGTATCGAAAACAAGGTCATCAGCAGCGACGTAAAGCACCTGACAGACGAAAGCCATTATCCGTGCTACATCGCCATGGTGGAGACGCTGAACAACCGCTTGCAGGAAAACGAAAATTTCGTCGATGGCGTAGGTCTCGTGATTGTGGATGAGGCGCACTACAACAGCTTCCGGAAGATCTTCCAGTACTATGCAGGGGCAAATATCCTCGGAGTAACGGCCACGCCGCTGAGCTCCAACAAAACCTTGCCGCTCAACGACCATTACAACAAGCTGATCGTAGGGGAGAGCATTTCATCGCTCATCCAGGGCGGCTACCTTTCCGATGCCGAAACGTTTACCTATGATGTAAACCTGCACGGATTGAAGATCGGTACGAACGGCGACTTTACCGTAAGCAGTAGCGAATTGGTCTACGGGAACTACTTCATGCAGGAAAAACTGTTGTTTGCCTACGAAGAAGTATCCGTAGGAAACAAAACCCTGATTTTTAACTCCGGTATCGAAACCTCGCTGCGCGTTGAAGAAACCTTCAAGAAGCGCGGCTATAAGATCCGCCACCTCGATTCTACTTTCAGCGACAAAGACCGTAAAGATGTCCTGCACTGGTTCAAGCATACACCGGATGCGATCCTGACTTCGGTAGGGATCCTCACCACCGGTTTCGATGAGCCGACCGTAGAAACGATCATCCTCAACCGCGCCACGCGTTCACTTACGCTGTATCATCAGATGATCGGTCGTGGCTCGCGCCGTTTGCCGAATAAAGACAAGTTCCGCCTGATCGATCTGGGGAATAACGTACGTCGTTTCGGTCTGTGGCAGGATTACATCAACTGGCAGGACGCTTTCCGTTTTCCGGACCGTTTCCTCGAATCGCGCCTTTCAGAAGACGACGACCTCGAGTTCGAAGTAGAGTTCGAGTTCCCGAAACACATGGAAAACCTGGTCGATACCCAATACCTGGAATCGTTCAGCATGCGCGATGTTTACTACGATTGCCTCGACAAAGGCGATAAAGGCAAGCAGGCCGTTGATCTTTCGCTTCAGAACCACAGCGAGGGCATCATCCGCATGACGAAGAACTTCGACAAAGCGCTGAAAGTTCAGGAAGCCTTGCAGGAACACATTGAGCACCGTCTGAAAACGTACACCAAGTGTATCGCCAAGAGCACACCGAATTACTTCAAATACCTGCTGGAAACGTACAATCGTCAGCTTCGCCAGGAATTGCGCATGGCGCTCGACGATCTGGACGAAGATTAAGAGCAATTATGAATTATGAAGTATCAATTATGAAGAGGGGCTACCCTTGATAATTCATAATTGATCAATTAATAATTGAGAATAATGTCTGTCGTATCGAATGGCACGGTAATCACAGAGCGTTCGTCATCAGCAGCGGTTCCAAGCAGGAACCAGTGATAGCTGTATTCCGTGTTTCCGTTGTTGATACAGTAAAGGGTTGAATCCGTTACGCCGTAGAAATACATTTCGTTCCAGGTGCAGCATTCATCGCAGCCCGATTTTCCGTTCGTTTTGATCACTTTCAGGTTCTGGTCCGCATCAAAATTGCTGAATACCATGCGCACCCATGATTTGGCGGTCAGCGAAGTATTGAACACGTTCGGATCTTTGGAGCTCAGGTCGCCTAAGTTAAACGATGTCGATTTGGAGAAATAAAGGTTCTTCGTATAAGACAGCTCGAACGCTTCGATCTTTTCACGTTTGACCTTAAAAGAGAACTTTCCGTCGGATCCGGTCACAACAGAAGCCTTTAATTGTTTCAATCCGCCGGCCGGTGTTTCGTATAATTCCACCAACATGCCGCTGCCGGGTGTATTAAAGGTCTCATCGGTCACAACACCTTCAATAGTGTATTCAATTCCTTTTTTCTTGCAGGAAGCCGACAGGGTAAAAATCAGGAGGAGCAGTGCTGCGTATTTCATTGTCACCGTTTTAGCTGCTGGAAAGATACGTCATTTTCTGATTGCTGACCTTACGGGCCATGGATGTTGAGCCATTGGTAGCTTCTGGTGAGTGATAAGTAACAATCAAATGTTATTAAAAAAAGCGACTGTTTTTTAACAAAAATTGTCAACCATTAAAAAATGATACTATATTCGTTTTCGTAACTCAAAACTTAAATATTATGTCAGAAACATTAGACAGTGTAGCAGTAGAAAACAAAAGGCCAACCTTTTTGACTGTACTTTGTATCCTTAGCTTCGTTGGAGCGGGTATCTCAATCGTTGTGTTGCTTTTAGCAACCGTATTTGCAGGTGCTGCTACAGCTGGTCTGGCAGCAGCAGAAAATGCTGGTGCTGAAGTTGAATCCGCTGTAGGAAACATCTGGGCTTACCTTGGTGTAGCTGCTGCTTTGATTATTACTTCTTTGGTAGGTGTAATCAAAATGTGGAAACTGCAAAAAAGCGGATTCTATATGTACACAGTTGCTGCTATCGCTGGTATCATCGTTGACATCGTACTCGGTGCTGGTTTGAACGTAATGGGGATTGTATTCGCCGTTGCATTCATCGCTATGTACGCTGCTAACCTGAAAGCAATGAAATAATCTGCACAAGTTGCAGTGATAAAACCCCGGTGTATGGCCGGGGTTTTTTAATTTTAGAAAAAAACAAAAGCCATGTCTACACAACAATCCAATTCCAAAGCAGTGCTCGCCCTGGTGATGGGAATTATTTCCATCGTACTTTCATGGGTGCCGATTATCGGAACCGTACTGGGCATCCTGGCAATCGTTTTTGCCAACCAATCCAAGCGTCTCATCGCTGAGAATCCGGATCTCGCTTCTACGAAAGGAATGACTACCGGCGGACTTGTAACGGGAATTATTGGTTTGTGTCTTTCCGTGATCTACCTGATCTACTGGATTTTCGCAATCTTTTTCTTTGCAGCCGTTGCCAGCAGCGAATTCAATACATCCTATTAAAACCAGGCGTACAGGATTCGCAGTTCTGTACGCTCTTTAAAACACGAACCCATGTCTGAAATTGTAGATGCTTCGTTTGACCTGGAACAAGGACCTAAGAAACGTCCTGTTTTCCTCACCGTTATATGCATCCTGACATTTGTAGGAAGCGGAATTACCTTCCTGAGCTCTGTATTCGGTCTGATTACCCAGAAAACCGTGGCTGAAATGACCGTTGAAATGGAGCGTATGCAAGCGGTGACAGGCCAAAGCAATGCTTTCATCAACGGTCTTGCCGATCATGTAGTTGAATTGCACAAATGGACCATCCTGGGGAATTACCTCGGATTGGGAAGTGCTATTCTTGGCTTGACAGGCGCTTTGCTTATGTGGAAGCTGCGCAAATCAGGCTTTTTCATTTATGTTGTGGGACAAATTCCACCATTCGTTACACTTTTCGGAATGTATGGTGCTGTGAAAGATATCCCGTTCATGGGCTTTGCCATGATCATTGGTGCTATCTTCTCTGTACTTTTCTCAGTCGGCTTCGTCATCATGTACGGACTGAACCTGAAACACATGCGCTAACCCTCCATCAACCTGCCATCATGAATGAATTTGACGTAGTTGACCAGTTCGGCACCCCTAAAAAGGAATACGATCGTACGGTTTTCCTGACGATTCTTTGTATTGCGACCTTTATCGGGAGCTGGGTCACGATTTTGTACTATACGCTTTACATCAATAAAGTAGATGATATCGAGCGCTCGGTGTACCATTTTGACGAAGGCCGCCTGGAGTATATGCTGATGAAAGTGAGTATCGGAGCATCGTTCCTGAGCTTTATCGGTTCGATCTTTATCTGGCGGATGCGCCGCATCGGGTTGTTTATCTACGCGCTCGGACAAATCATTCCGGCTGCGCTGATTTTCTACATTTTCATAGTCATGGTTCCGGTCGAATACCCGAAATCGGTTATCATGATCGGCTACGGCGCCATGCAGCTGCTGTTCATCTGCCTGTATATCCTGAACTGGAAAATCCTGCGCTGGTAATGGACGAATTCGATACAGTCGACGAGCTGGAAATAAGCCCGATAAGAAAGCGCTCTGCTTTCCTGACCGTATTGTGTATCCTCACCTGGACCTATTGTGCTTTCCTGTTATTCTGGGTAATCTGGGCCGTGTTCAACACGCGCGAAAACCAAGTTGTTGGCTTCAGGATGCCCGAAAGAGAAAATGTATCCTATTGGTATTTAATCCATACGTTAGCGCCTGTTTTGTGTGCCGGCGGTGCGGTTCTGATGTGGCTGCTGAATCGCTGGGGATTTGTCATCTACCTGATCGGCCAGCTCATTCCGATCGTCTTTTCATTTTACATGGCCATCGCGATTCATGGCATCCAGGGCGCTTCGTTGATTTTTACAATTCTCGGAAATGTTATTCCCATTGGTTTCATTGCTTTGTATGCCATCAACGTACCGGCCATGAGATGGAGCCGCAATCCAACTCAAAAAACTACCTAACTTTACACTCCCAACCCAATAACTCACAAACTCAATAACTCAATAACTCAATAACTCAATAACTCAATAACTCACAAACTCATTAACTCCAACTCATGAACGATCTGCTCGATACCGGTAACCGAAATACAAACGAAAACATGCCAGCTGCTTTGCCCAACGCGGTTGCTGTGCTTGTACTGGGTATTATTTCCATCGTCGGTTGTCTCTTTTATGGTATTCCCGGATTGATTTGTGGCATTATTGCCTTGTTTCTGCACAAAAAAGACCGCACGTTGTACCAGGCCGATCCAACCAAGTACGAAGCGTCGTATAAAAATTCCCGTGCGGGCTTTACCTGTGCTGTAATTGGTGTTTCCTTATCGGGTTTGTTTCTGCTGATCCTGGTCATCGGCCTCCTCTCAATAGGTATGAACGGCGCTTTCCGTTGATTCGCCAAAAACGTCGCCATGCTAAGCTGTTCGTGGAAAGAAACCCTTGGGATCGAATGTCCTTCCTGCGGTGCACAGCGTTCCTTTGAAGAGCTGCTTCACGGACACTTTTGGGAAAGCATTCAGCTGTTTCCGGCATTGTTCCCACTCATAGCAGTTGTCATACTGGCAATTATCCATTTGATACGCCCATTTTCTTCAGGCCCGACCTGGATTGTACGCCTTTTCGCTTTTTCCGCCATCCTCATGTTCGGCAACTGGACATTAAAGATGATTGATTTTTAATGTTTGATGTTGGATAGGGTTGTGAAAAACCTTTGGTGTAGTTCTTTCGTGAAATCCCGACTAGTCGGGATTATTCGTTGTAATTATATGCAGTGCATCATTCGTGTATTCGTGGGAAAATGATACTTTATACCTAATGACAGTTTAGGACCTGAATCTTTGCGCCCTTTGCGTCTTTGCGGTCAAAAAATTGACATTATCTTTGTCCCTGCCTGTCGTCAAACAGGTGCAAATTACACAAAGCTATGTCAGAAGATAAAAAGATCATTTTTTCCATGGTCGGCGTGTCCAAAGTGACGCCACAGGGAAAACAGATAATCAAGGATATTTACCTTTCATTTTATTACGGCGCCAAGATCGGTATCATCGGTTTGAACGGTTCCGGAAAATCAACCGTCATGAAGATCATCGCCGGGCTGGATCAGTCCTACCAGGGTGATGTCGTTTTCGCTGATGGCTACACAGTAGGCTACCTGCCGCAGGAACCAGAGCTCGATCCGAAGAAAACGGTGAAAGAGATCGTGATGGAAGGCGCGCAGGAAACAGTCGACGTGCTGAAAGAATACGAAGACATCAACAATATGTTCATGGACGAGGAAGTGCTCAACGACCCGGACAAAATGGACAAGCTGATTGCCCGCCAGGGAGTTGTGCAGGATAAAATCGATGCACTGGATGCCTGGGAGCTGGATCAGAAGCTCGATCGCGCGATGGACGCACTGCGTTGCCCGCCGGATGATCAGCTGATCGAAACACTTTCCGGTGGTGAAAAACGCCGCGTGGCTTTGTGCCGTCTGTTGCTGAAAACACCGGATATTCTCCTGCTCGATGAGCCTACCAACCACCTGGACGCTGAATCCATCGATTGGCTGGAGCAGCACTTGCAGCAATACAAGGGAACGGTGATTGCCGTAACCCACGACCGTTACTTCCTCGATAACGTTGCCGGTTGGATCCTCGAGCTCGATCGCGGAGAAGGTATTCCATGGAAAGGAAACTACACTTCCTGGCTGGAGCAAAAAGGAAACCGCCTGAAAGAAGAGGAAAAGACCGAGTCACGCCGTCAGAAAACACTGGCACGCGAGCTGGAATGGGTGCGCATGAACCCGAAAGGCCGTCACGCGAAAAACAAAGCGCGTATTGCCAACTACGACAAAATGATGGCCGAAGACCAGAAAGAAAAGGAAACGAAGCTCGATATTCCGATTCCGAACGGTCCGCGTCTGGGTAACAACGTCATCGATGCGAACCACGTGGTGAAAGCTTTTGGTGACAAATTGCTGTACGACGATTTGAATTTCTCCCTGCCACCGGCTGGAATTGTAGGAATTATCGGGCCGAACGGTGCCGGTAAGACGACCATTTTCAAAATGATTATGGACGAGCTGCAACCGGATGGAGGCTCATTCAGCGTGGGAGAAACAGTGAAAATCGGCTACGTCGATCAGACCCATAAAGATATCGATCCGAATAAATCAGTGTTTGAAGTCGTTGGTGGCGGTAATGAGTTCGTGGAGATCGGCAATCAGAAGATCAATACGCGTGCGTACCTGTCGAAATTCAACTTCGCCGGTTCCGATCAGAGCAAGAAAGTGGGCATTTTGTCCGGTGGTGAGCGCAATCGCTTGCACCTGGCCATGACATTGATGACGGAAGCGAACGTGCTCCTGCTCGATGAGCCTACCAACGATATCGATATCAACACGCTGCGTGCACTCGAAGAAGGAATTGAGAACTTCGCCGGCTGTGCTGTAGTGATCAGTCACGACCGTTGGTTCCTCGACCGCATCTGTACACACATTCTGGCATTTGAAGGTGATTCTCAGGTGGTTTGGTTCGAAGGAACTTACTCCGATTACGAAGAGAACAAGCGTAAACGCCTCGGTGATGCCGGTCCGAAACGTATCAAGTACCGCAAACTCGTGAAATAATGTACCCGGGAGTTTCAGAAAGAATAAAAGCGGTAGTTTTTGATTCGATAGTAGCTGTAGTTTACTTTCTGATCGTATCGTCGATAATTGGCGAGAGCGACTATCCCTGGTCTGTTAGAATCACTTTGTTTTCGCTTGTTTTTCTGTATGACCCACTCATGACCAGTTTACTGGGGGGAACGATTGGGCATTTTGCCGTTGGAATTCGGGTAAAAAAGAAGAACAACGAAAGTAAAAATATCAACATTGTTGCTGCAGCCATCAGGTTCGTTTTGAAATATGTGTTGGGCTGGCTTTCTTTTATATCAATGTCGTTTAATGAAGAAAGTCGGGCGATACATGATCTTGTAACAGGCTCGGTAGTTATTTACAAACCAAAATCATGACGAGTAACGACCCCTTACATGGTATTACGCTGGAGCGTATTGTGAAGCAGCTGGAAAACGAATTCGGCTGGGAACACCTCGGGCATATGATTCCGATCAATTGTTTCCTGAAAGACCCGAGTGTTAAATCCAGCCTGAAATTCCTGCGCAAAACACCGTGGGCCAGAGAGAAGGTCGAGAAACTCTACATCGAACGAATCATTAATAAGAAATAGCCGAATCTGTTTCCCCCTTTGGAGGGGGAATAAGGGGGAGGATAAAACACTGAAATATGCCAATCAGAAACCTTGAACCAAAAGCACTCTGGAATCACTTCGCTGACCTGAATGCTGTGCCGCGCCCGTCGAAGAAAGAAGAGCGCGTGATCCAATTCATGCTCGATTTCGGAAAACAGCTGGGACTGGAAACGATCGAAGACCACATCGGGAACGTGATCATTAAGAAACCAGCCACTCCGGGTATGGAAAACCGGAAAACCATCGTGATGCAATCGCACCTTGATATGGTGCACCAGAAAAATGCCGATACGGTATTCGATTTCGATCAACAGGGAATCGAAATGCTGGTAGACGGAGACTGGGTTCGGGCGAAAGGCACCACACTCGGCGCCGACAACGGTATCGGAGTAGCGGCGATCATGGCCGTGCTGGCTTCCAAAGACATTCCGCATCCGGCGATTGAAGCATTGTTCACCATTGACGAAGAAACTGGTATGACCGGTGCCATGCAGATCGATCCGAAGAACATTTCGGGCAGTATTTTGCTGAACCTGGACACCGAAGACGATGATGAGTTGTCTATTGGCTGCGCAGGTGGTATCGACACAAACACCACGATGGAAGTGACGTACGAACCAATTCCGGCTGATTACGTTGCATTTGAGATTCAGCTGCGCGGCTTGCTCGGCGGACACTCCGGAATGGATATTCACCTCGGTCGCGGTAATGCCAATAAATGGATGAACCGCTTGTTTTACCACGTGACTGCGCTGGTTGACCTGCGATTGATCACACTCGACGGTGGTAGCTTGCGAAACGCTATTCCGCGTGAGTCAACGGCACTGGTAGCCGTTCCGAAAGAAGAAAAAGCAATCTTCCTGGGAGCGGTAGATCAGGTCAAAACCCTGCTGCAGGCCGAATATGCTACGATTGAAAAAGAATTTAAGCTTACTGTTGCTGAAGCAACGCATGAAGGTAAGGCTGTTACACATGCTGATGCAGAACGTATTATGCAATCAGTCTATTCCGTTACGAATGGCGTTTTCCGGATGAGTCCAGCCATTGCAGGATTGGTGGAAGCCTCTTCCAGTCTCGCAAAAGTAACGGTGAAAGACGGTAAATACACCACGCAATCCTTGCAGCGCAGCTCGGTAGAATCGACTAAAGCCGATGTTGCCAATGCCGTTCGTGCCGCGTTTGAAAGCGTGGGAGCAGCAGTCGTTCAAAACGGCGAATACCCGGGCTGGGAACCGAATCCGAATTCCGAGATTGTCCACCTGATGGCAGAGCTCTACCGTTCAACGTTCAACGACGAGCCTCAGATCAAAGCGTGCCACGCCGGACTGGAGTGCGGTATCTTATTGAAGCAATTCCCTGGAATGGATATGATCTCCTTCGGGCCGAATATCCGCGGCGCACATTCACCTGACGAGTGCGTGCAGATCTCATCCGTACAGAAATTCTGGAAATTCCTTTTGCTTACACTTGAACGTATTCCCCTGAAATAAATGTTTGATGCTTGATTTTGGATGCTTAATTCAACATTAAAAATCCAAAATCAAGCATCTTTAAAAAACAAAGGTTTCAACGCAAACCAGCTCAGCACCGGGAAAAAGTGCAGCGGTAGGGCATAGACAACGAAATAGCCGAAGCTGTCTTCCGGAATAGCCGAATTGATCGGATAGAAGATACTCGCCATACTTCCGAAAGCAAACAAGGTGTTAAAAATGAATTCTCCCCACGATTTCAACACCATAGCAGCTGCCCAGAAGGCCACACAGGCAAAAATACATACAAACGTACAGGCCGCCGCAATCGAGGTGTAATCAAGGATATGCGAGTAATCAAACAAATTGCTGTTGTAGCACCAGGCATAAACGACTGCTCCTACAGACGACAAAATTGCCGCTGAAATTCCCAGGAAAAAACACTGTTTGAACATAGTTGCCCGTTTAGTTATTCCCTAATATAACCAATTCCAACAACTCTATGTGACCTATGTGCTCTATGTGATTAAGGTGGTTACTTCTTCGTTACAGGAACCGAAAAATCCACCTTCATAATATCAGGCACCACATCCGACGGTTTCCCAACACCAAAATCCTTGCGGCTTACGTTGAACGTACCGGTAAATTTGCCACCAGTACTCGTTTTCGTGAATTTCACCGGAATAACGTATGGCTTGCTGATGCCTTTGATCTTCAGGTTGCCCGTGATTTTATAGTTTTCGCCTGATTTCTCCACTTTGGAAGAAACATAGGTGATCGTCTTGTACTTCGGCTCGTTGAACCATTCATCCGTGAGGGCTTTTTTGTTCTTCATCCCATTCCCCATATTAATGGAATTCACGTCGATGGTCAGATCAAACTTGGCGGTCGACAAATCGGCTTCGTCAAAATTGATCGTTCCTTTGAAAGAAGAAAACACGCCCGTCGGGTCTTTGCTGGTGAATTTGATCGAGTGATCACTCCCGATTTTCCATTCCTGGGAGGTAATGCTCATAAATGCGGAGCTGAGCAACAAAATGCCGGCAAGAAGGGGATATGTGAGTCGTTTCATGGTATTCAGTTTATGCGTTTTTAGACTATTCTGTTTAGTTGTTCTGTTTCCCTTGCAGAATCCATGCCTCAAATTGCTGGATCGCTGTATCGGGGAGTGGAGCTTGTCCGAACGGCATCTGAGTGAACCCGTTCTGGCCGCGCATGGCGTTCAGCATATCGTTGGCTGCATCGGAAATGAGCTGGTGCGATGTAAGGTTGTAACCCGCGCTGGCCGTTCCTGCGTCGTGACAGCCGCTGGTGGAACAATTGGTGTTGATCAGCGGAACGATCTGCTGGCTGAACGAAACCGGTTCGCTGGGAATAGGCGGCATCGGTGCGGCCTTGTCCTTGGTGCAGGCGGTGAGTGCCAAACCTGCTAAGAGTCCGAAAAGTACTTGTTTCATGATCAGCTGCGTGTAAAGATGCGTGTAATGGTAAATCCGAGGCGGAATTGCCCTTTCAGCCAATCCTCGTAAGTATAAGGAATGAATTGCGTTTCGCCGAAACCTCTGGAATTCGTGAGGTTTACGGTAAATGTGTGTCCGAAGGTGATCCATTCCACACCAACACCCAGGCTTTGGGTATTTTGCGTGCGGATGTCGCTGCCATGAAACGCGTGGTAATATTCCACGATTAGTCCCATTTGCTTGAAAACGCCGAATTTCAACGCTCCACCGACTGCGAACAAAGCATTCACGTCATCGGCCGGAACGTAATTGCGGTAAACGAAAGCCGGCATGATAGCCGCGCTGATGCGTTTGGTCAGCTGACGGGAAATCGTTACTTGTGTTGCATAGGCAAAACGGTGTTCCTGTTTCGGAAAGTGCGCTACATCGTAGATATTCGGCGATGCTTTCATATACGTGTAGGTCGTCATGCCCATTAAAGCGATGGAAAGTGGTGCACCGGTTTTCTCGTCAAGGAACTGGTATTTTGCCAGACCGTCGAGGAGCGAACGATAGGGGCGACCGGTACCTTTGCTGCGGCCAACGCCTATCATCAGCTTGTCGGTAATTCCGTATTCCAGCGCGATGCGGATATCGGAAGAATTGTCCAGCCCGAACCATTGGTGCACACCGCCGTTGCTGCCGGCCAGATCGCCGAAGCGGTGTTCTACACGGAACTCCAGCTCGCCTTTATTCAGTGTTTGTGCCGCATGACCGTTGATGATACGCGTGGCTTTAAATGATCCCGAAAGCCAGGGCTCATCGGATTCTTCGAATACTTCTTCAGTGGTTTCAATGGTTTCGATCGCAGTCGAATCGGTTTGTTCCGGTTCCTGGGCTAACAGGGCCAACGGAAACAGCATCAGACTGCTCGCAAGGAGTCTCTTCATACACTAGTAATTTTTAGCTATCTGGTTAACAGACGCACGAAAATACACAAGGTTCGACTCGATTGAGCAAACGGTGTGGGTGCGTTAGTTACCAGGGTACTTTAATGTCTAAAGTAAAGCTTTTTCAGAAACTAATTAACATTTAGTCGGAGCGGAATCAAAAAACAACGGGTATTTCATGGACTCCTGCTTTTTTCGTAATCTTGTTAAACCAAAAGACAAGACCATGTTGATGACAACCACACATATGCTCCAGGACCAGAAAATTGAAAGCTACATCGGCATTGTTTCGGCCGAAGTGATCCTGGGAGCCAATGTGATACGCGATATTTTTGCCGGTTTCCGCGACTTTTTCGGTGGTCGTTCCAATGCTTACGAAGAAGTGTTGATCGAAGCGAAAAAACAGGCGCTGGCCGAGCTTGAATCGCGTGCTGCAGCTTTGGGAGCGAATGCTGTCATCGGTATTGATCTTGATTTTCAAACGGTTGGTGACAGGGGAGGAATGCTTATGGTCGCTGCTTCCGGTACAGCCGTTAAAATTGCCTGATTACAGGATTCCTGTTTCGATTCTTATGTCAGCTGATCAGCACGAATTAATCATCCTCGCCCGCACCAAAATGCCTTATGGCAAATATGCCGGGCGCTATCTGATCCATTTGCCCGAGCATTATCTTTCCTGGTATCACCAGAAAGGCTTTCCGCCCGGAAAACTCGGTCAGCAGCTGGGATTGATGTACGAAATCAAAGCAAACGGATTGGAGAAGCTGATTTATCCGTTAGTTCCGAAAGAATGAGCATTCCGGTTTATTTGGCACAACTGGCCGATACACTTTCACCAGGTGAATCGGATTATTCAGCTCACGATTCTATCATTCATCTGATAAACGTTGAAGCGGAGGCGCGTCATCGCGGTATGAATGCAAATGATGCGGCCACTCTAGTTGCCATCGCTGTGATCGTTATCGTATTCGGAGGTTTCCTGGCCTACAATTATTTCAATAACCGTTACTGGCAGCGCGGGATCTTTCCGCCCATGATGCTGAACCGACGATCCAATCATTACGAAGCGGTGATTAATATAGGAATGAATATTCTGAGGACTGATCGGACCGATTACATTGAAAAGCAGGAATACCTTGGCGCTTTTATGCGAAAAAAATTCCCGGACATCGAAGGTTCCATGGCCAATTCCATCCGGTCGGCGATAGATCTTCCGGTTACCGTTGCATCTGTTGCGCATTGGCTGAATAAACACACGAAGCAGCAGGAAAAAGAAGAATTTCTGGCTTTTTTCTTTACGCTGGCCTTGCTCGATGATCTCGTAGGGATGCGTGAACAGAAAATGCTGCGGGAATTCGCCGAAAAAATGAAGCTGGAACCCGAGTTGGAGAGGATGCTGAACGATCAGCGTCGGGAAAAACAGACAGAAACGCCAGATTGACTAACAAAACGGATTCGTGGAGCATATTTTACTTCGATTTCATATTCATATAGGCAACGGCAGCGCTTCTGATGGTGAAATATCCATGTTTTGGTGGTGCTTGCCCTTTGCACTCGCTTTCGTAGGATTTGTGTACCTCCGGATCAAGTACAAACGCAAATACAAATACTGGTCAGGTGGCGCTTTTCCGGCAGACCTGCCATCGTCAGGAATGAACCTCATGATGGCCTACCTGTGTGCGGCTGTGCTGCTGTTTCATTGCGACAAAGCTTTGTTGCTGAAAAAGATGGGATTCCTGCAGCTGTGGCTTCGTCGGCGCTTTCCGGAGGTAAAGATCACGATTCGCGATTACATCGAGGAAGCGATGGACAACCCGGTACAGGTCGAGTCGCTGGGAAATTGGTTCAACAAGCACCTCAATCCGGCTCAAAAGGAGGAATTGCTGGCGTTTCTATTACAGCTGGCTTTCTATGACGACACCGTGCAAAGTCGCGAATACGATCTGCTGGTGTATTTTGCGAAGTCGCTGGAAGTAGGGAAGGACTGGCTTGATCAACGGATTGATCAGGAACACCGCGCACGCTATGAACGGGAATCGCGTTATAAAGCGACCGAAACCCGTGAAGCAAGCGTTTCCAAAAAAGCCAAAGCGTTCGAAACACTTGGTTTGGAAGTCAATGCAACTATCCAGGAAATCAAACAAGCCTATCGAAAGCTCGTAAAGCTTTGTCACCCGGATAAATTCCAGCAGGAAAGCGAGCAGGTTCGTAAAGAAGCGGAGGCCAAATTCCGTGAGATTCAGGAGGCTTACGAATATTTACAGGTCGTTCTGGCCTGAATTGTTACAAAAGTTTTATTGATCATTTTTGGTATTAATTAGCTGTTTTATAGATAATTAATGTTTTTGTTCTCATGTGTCATTTGAATGAGCTGAAAGAAATTTTCAAAAAAAGTTGTTGCTTTTTGTAACCTGCTTAAGATCATCCCGTAAAGTAGCCTGTAACGATGACACGGTTAACTTAACGAAATATGGAATTAACGATGATCAACAACGCAGTAACACTCGCAAAACATAAATTGGCGAAACACAAAGAGCTCGGACAAAGAAGCAGCCTTTCTATTATGGAAGTTGCTCAATTGATGGATCTGGTCACTTTCGGACCATCTTTACCACAGATCAAAAGCAAATCAGTATTCTTCAACTACCAGGCTAACTGATAGTTGTATAAATAAACCAGTAGAGAAAGCCATCCGGGAACGGGTGGCTTTTCTTGTTGTATACATTTGTGAAAACATGGTGGTGTCAAATGTAAATTAAGAATGGTTACATTTGTGTCATGGAAATCAATGACCGCATCCGGATGATCATCGAATCGCACCAGCTGAGTGCGGGAGCCTTTGCCGATCGTATAGGCGTACAGCGTTCCAATGTGAGTCACATCCTTACAGGCCGTAATAAACCGGGCTTTGAATTCCTGGAGAAAGTCCTGCTGGCATTTCCAAAAGTACAAGCACACTGGCTCATCACCGGTAAGCACCTGAAACAGGAGGGAAGTGCCCCGTTACAGCCCGTAAGTGAAGTTAAACAGCCTGAACAGGTTCCATCAGTTGCTAAAAATGAAAAGAAAGTGGTGAAAATCGTGACGTTCTATGATGATTTTACGTTTGATACTTACACGCCAGCTTCACCATAAAGAAGCAAAGATCTTTTCTGACGTACTTATCCAAAGTAAGCAAAGGCGATTTATGCAATAAATCGCTTGTATCACATTATTCATTATGAAATTCTGATTTACTAACGAACTACGATCAGCTTTGCTCTCTTAACAAACACAACTAAGCTCTTATCTTTTGCTTCTTTGTGGTGAAAGATATCAGTGTTGAATAATTCCCGACCCAATCAGCTCATCGTTCTCATACCACGCTGCGAACTGTCCGGGCGTGATACCGCGCTGCATTTCTTCAAACAGCATGTATAAGCCGTTTTCGCGACGGATCAGCAGGGCTTTCCGGAACGACTGACGGTAACGGATCCGGACATCGTAGCTTTTGCTTTCACCTATTTTCAGCTCGTGCTGCGGATTGATGTAATGAATATCGCCTGGCTCTATTTTCAGCGCCCAGCGGTTCAGACCCGGATGGTCTTCTTTCTGGCCCGTATAAACCACGTTTTCAGTCGTATCGATGCCAATAACGAACGAAGGGTTCGGGCGACCGCCGATGTGTAGTCCTTTGCGCTGACCGATTGTGTAATAATGCGCTCCGATGTGCTCGGCAACGGTTATGCCCATTTCCGGACGGAAAGCAAACGGTGTGCTGAGCAATTCCACATTTTCCGGCGTTCTGGCCAATGTGTGGTACGAATCGAATTGTTGTTCAGTGTCCTCTATTTCAATAACATTGCCATGCCTTACCTGAAGTTGTTGTTGAAGGAATTCAGGCAAGCTGATCTTGCCAACGAAGCACAATCCCTGCGAGTCTTTTTTCTCGGCTGTTACCAGGCCAATTTCTTTGGCAATGGCGCGAACTTCGTGCTTGTGCAGCTCACCGATAGGGAATAAAGCGCGGGAAAGCTGTTCCTGGGAAAGCTGACAAAGGAAGTACGATTGGTCCTTGCCGGGATCTACGCCGGCCAGCAAGTGGTGAATACCGTCTTCGGTGGTTGTTTTGCGGCAATAATGACCGGTGGCAACATAATCGGCACCGAGCTCCAGTGCGGCTTTCAGGAATACATCGAACTTGATTTCGCGGTTGCAAAGCACATCCGGGTTCGGGGTGCGACCGGATTCGTATTCGCGGAACATATAATCTACGATGCGTTCCTTGTATTCTTTGCTGAGATCCAGCACCTGGAAGGGGATGCCAAGGCCTTCTGCTACGAGCAGTGCGTCGTTGGAATCGTCGATCCATGGGCATTCATTCGAAAGCGTAACGGATTCATCGTGCCAGTTTCGCATGAACAGGCCAATAACTTCATAACCTTGCTGTTGCAGCAAATAAGCGCTTACGCTCGAATCCACACCGCCGGAAAGACCGACAACCACTCGTTTCATGGTGCAAAAGTACGGCATATTTCGCTGAAGGAAAAATTTACCATGGTTAATAATGACACCTGGTTTTGTGATTAATCTTTCCCGCGAATACACGAATTGTAGCAGTTGTTTTGTTCTGCGATCAAAATGGGCACGGGTAAGAGTTGTCAATATCCGCCTGAGGCGGATGAAAATTCGCTTTCATTCAATTGTGCAGCTCATTCGTGTATTCGTGGGAAAGCAATTCGAATGGCTGTTTAATCAGTAGTTGAACAGTAATAATAATTTGGATACAAATGTGAAATATTTTAGAATACATTTGTTGCTACTAAATTCGGCACTGGAATTGCTTGCGTCATACTAAAATCGCTTTTTTGGAGTTTTTATGTCGGAACGCACCATTCCTGCTATATTCGTATCAATGAAATATCTGTTATTCCTGCTTTTTCTTTGTTCTGCTTCCGCTTTCGGACAGCAATGCACCAGTGTTTGGGTGAAAGGAACAGTAGTGGATACAAACCGCTATCAGACGTTTTACAACCTGATGGTGATCAACCGAACGACCGGTAAAGGTGTGTTTGGTCAGCCGGACGGTTCTTTTGCGGTGTACGTCAACCCGAATGATTCTATTGTGCTTTCGGTGAAAGGCTACCATCCGATTGGTTTTCGCGCCGTTCCGGACTCCAATTGCCAGTTCATTTGCGAATACGCGATCATGATCAAAGCTACAGAGCTCGAAGAGTTCGTTGTAAAGCCTCTGAAAACCTTGCAGCAGATCAAGGAAGAGCGCGCTACACTGGCTATGCGGGAAACGAGAACGATCACAGGTCTGGAAGCTTTCCAGAGTCCGATTACGGCTTTGTATGAGCGTTTCTCCAAGAAAGAGCGCAACGAACGGGCGATTGCTGCCATGGAACACGAGGACGAACAACGGAAAGTATTGCAGGAATTGTTAAAGCTCTATGTTTCGTATGACGTTATCGAGCTTTCAGACGAGGAATTTTCCGATTTTATTGACTTCCTGTCCATCGATGAGAATTTCCTGAAAACAGCTACAGATATGGAGCTGATCACGTTTATCAAGGACAAGTTCGAGCACTACAAACAAATTAGTAATTAGCAATTATAAATTATCAAGACGTTCTCTCCTTTGCTTGGGGAACTTGAGCTGATACAGCTTTATCTTAATGATTGATAATTGATAATTAATTCAAATCGTCTTCCTCCGCCAATTGCTTCTCATACATCTCCGCATACAAACCTTCCTGGGCTAATAATTCCTGGTGACTGCCCGACTGAACGATCGTTCCATTGTCGATAACAAGGATTTTATTCGCATTCCGAAGGGAAGAAATACGATGGCTGACGATCAGAGTCGTGGTTTTATATTCTGTGGAGTAACGCTGTAAGTTGCTTAAGATAATTTCTTCTGTTTCAGTATCTACGGCTGATAGGCAATCGTCGAGAACGAGCAGGTCTGGTTTGCGAATCAGCGCCCGGGCAATGCTCACGCGTTGTTTCTGTCCGCCGCTCAGGTTTACGCCGCGTTCGCCAAGCAAGGTCTCGAATTTGTGTTCAAACGCATTGATATTGTGCAGCACGTGTGCGTCTTTTGCGGCTTCCTCGATAGCGGCCTGGTTGTGCTGTTCTTTGTTGACACCAAATGCAATGTTGTTGCCGATTGTATCGGAGAACAGGAAAACGTCCTGCGGAACCACGCTGCTGTCTTCGCGGTACTGATGCAGATTGATCGTTCGCAGATCCTGACCATTGTAGGTAATTCTACCTTCCGTCGGATCGATCTGGCGTTGCAGCAGGTTTGTCAGTGTGGACTTTCCGCAGCCGGTTCGACCGATGATTCCGATCGTTTCACCGCGGGCTATTGTAAAGGAAATGTGCTGTAAAACATCCGTTTCGGAACCGGGGTAGTGGAAGCTGACGTTTTCAAAGCGAATGGTTTCCAAAGGCTGATTGGGCTCGGCTGTAGGATTTTTGATGGACGATTGCACGAGCAGGAATTCATTGATGCGTTGCTGGGAAGCGGCCGCGCGGTTGATAATAGCCGTTACCCATCCTACGCTGGCGAATGGCCAGGTGAGCATGTAAATGAACATGATGAATTTTACGATGTCGCCGGGGCTGATTTGTCCTGCAGGAATAGGGCTTGTACCTGCCGGCGCTGTAATCAATCCACCGATGTAAATGCTGAGCAATGTGCTGGTACCGATCAGGAACGAGATTGTAGGCATGAACAACGCGTTGACGAATACCAGCTTCATGTTTTTCTTCCGGTAGATTTCGGCGCTGTCGTTGAAACGTTTGCGTGTTTGTCGTTCCTGGATGTAAGCCTTGATCACACGCATACCGGCGAATGTTTCCTGCCCGATGGTGCTCAGCTTCGATTGTTCCTGTTGAACTTCCTTGCTTAGCGCGTTCATTCGCGTCGAAACGAAGTAGATCATAATGGCCATGATCGGCAGTGGGAGCAGGGAATACAAGGTCAGTTTCGGGCTGATCGCCAGCATTTCGTAGCTTACGAAGGGGAAGAGTACAACAAGGTTGATCGTGTACATGATTCCCGGGCCGAGGTATTGCCGCACCTGCGAAACGTCTTCGGAAATGCGGTTCATCAGATCGCCGGTCGATTGCGACTTGTAGAAGGTGTAATCGAGCTGCTGGTATTTTTCGTAGATCTCGTTTTTGAGGTCGAATTCGATCAAACGCGAAGCTACTATGATGGTCTGGCGTTGCAGGAAAAGGAAAAAACCTTTGCAAATGGACAACAGGATATAAAAACCGGCCAGGAACAGTGCGCCGTTGACAACTACATCGGATGCTTCGCCTTTTTCGATGGACTTTAGGAACGTATCAGTTGCTTCACCGGCCACCAGCGGCATTTTTACGGCGAAATAATTGGTGATGATCAGGAAGATGAGTCCGAGTAATAGCCGCCACCGGTATTTGTAAAAATATTTGTTCAGATAGCTTAGAGACTTCATGCGATTAATTTCCTATTTTTGCGCCGTGAATGCGCTCCGGCAAAGGCCGTGTAAAAGTAGCCATTCGCGGTGAATTAGGCATAAAAACACGCGCATGTTTGAAGTAAAAGATAGTAAGGATTTGAACCTGAATGAAAATCCTGTCATTGCTCAAATGGGTATTTACGACCACGAGCAATTGTTGTTCTGTAACGACAACGCCACCGGCTTAAAAGCAATCATTGCTGTTCATAACACCGTATTGGGACCTGCACTCGGAGGAACCCGTATGTGGATGTACAACAATGAAATGGAAGCCCTTACGGATGTTCTCCGTTTGTCGCGTGGTATGACTTACAAGAACGCCATTTCCGGACTGAACCTCGGTGGAGGAAAGGCAGTGATCATCGGTGATTCCCGTACCATGAAATCCGAAGCGCTGTTCCGTCGATTTGGTAAATTCGTGAACTCCCTGGCTGGAAAGTACATCACGGCAGAAGACGTGGGTATTTCACCGGTAGATATGTCGTGGGTGAACATGGAAACCGATCACGTAGTTGGTCTGCCGGGTAAAAGCGGCGATCCTTCGCCTGTAACTGCTCACGGTGTTTACGTAGGAATGAAAGCCTGTGCGAAAGCCCGTTTCGGTTCTGATTCCCTCACTGGAAAGAAAGTAGCCGTACAAGGTGTTGGACACGTAGGTGAGTACCTCGTGAAAAGCCTGGCGAAAGAAGGGGCGCAAGTGTTCATTACAGACATTCACGAAGACACATTGAAGCGCGTTTCTTCGGAATACGGTGCAACAGTGGTAGGACTCAACGAGATCTACGATATCGATATGGATATTTACGCGCCGTGTGCACTGGGTGCTACGGTAAACGACGAAACATTGAGCCGTCTGAAGTGCTCCATCATTGCCGGAGCGGCGATGGCGTTCAGCTCGGTCGCGGTGATC
>CAMLRS010000016.1 GCA_946482515.1 uncultured Flavobacteriales bacterium
GGAACCTTCACTTACACCCTTGTAAGTGTTTCTTCAGCCAACGGATGTTCGCAAAACCAGACAGGATCAGCGATCGTAACTGTTACACCATTACCAACGGCTACCATTTCAGGTACAACGACCGTTTGTCAGAATGCTCCTTCGCCAACGATCACCTTCACGGGTGCAAACGGATCAGCGCCGTATACCTTTACCTATAACATCAACGGTGGCGCCAACCAAACGGTTTCTTCAGGTGCAGGAACGACGGCAACTGTCAGTGCACCAACAGGTACGGCAGGAACGTTTACCTATAACCTGGTAAGCGTCGCCAGTGCAAATGGCTGCTCACAATCCCAGACAGGATCGGCGATCATAACCGTTGATCCACTGCCAACAGCAACTGTTTCAGGTACAACAACTGTTTGTCAGAATGCTCCATCACCAACGATTACCTTTACAGGTGCGAACGGAACAGCGCCGTATACTTTCACTTATAACATCAATGGCGGTGCCAACCAAACGATCAGCAGCGGCGCCGGAACAACGGCTACGGTGAGCGTTCCAACCGCAACAGCCGGAACCTTTACTTACAACCTCGTAAGTGTTGCAGGAGCAAACGGTTGTTCACAGCCACAAAGCGGTTCGGCTACTGTTACAGTAGGGCCTCTTCCAACGGCAACGATTACCGGAACGACAACTGTCTGCCAGAATGCTACATCACCAGTAATAACGTTTACCGGTGCCAACGGAACAACACCATATACATTTACTTACAACATCAATGGTGGGGCCAACCAAACGGTTGTAAGCTCAGGAGCTACGGCTACTGTCAATGCACCAACCGGAACGGCAGGAACCTTCACCTATACCCTTGTGAGTGTTTCATCTGCTAACGGATGTTCGCAAAACCAGACAGGATCAGCGATCATAACAGTTACACCATTGCCAACGGCGACCATTTCCGGCACAACAACGGTTTGTCAGAATGCTCCTGCGCCAACAGTCACTTTTACAGGTGCAAACGGAACAGCGCCGTATACTTTCACTTATAACATCAATGGTGGGGCGAACCAGACTGTTTCTTCCGGAGCAGGAACAACCGCCACGGTGAGTGCACCAACAGGAACAGCCGGAACATTTACCTACAACCTCGTAAGCGTTTCCAGCGCTGGATGTCCTCAGAACCAGACAGGATCGGCAATTATTACGGTTAACCCGCTTCCTACGGCAACAATTACCGGCACGACTACGGTTTGTATGAATGGCACAAGCCCGAACATTACCTTTACCGGTGCGAATGGATCGGCTCCTTACACCTTCACATATTCCGTTAACGGAGGCGCCAACCAAACCGTTTCTTCCGGTGCGGGAACAACTGCCACTGTTCCGGTTTCGACAGCAACAGCCGGAACCTTCACTTACACCCTTGTAAGTGTTTCTTCAGCCAACGGATGTTCGCAAAGCCAGACAGGATCAGCGACCGTAACTGTTACACCTCTTCCAACGGCAACTATTTCCGGTACAGCGACCGTTTGCCAGAATGCTCCTTCGCCAACGATTACGTTTACAGGAGCCGGTGGTACTGCTCCATATACGTTTACCTACAACATCAATGGCGGGGCGAACCAAACGGCTTCTTCAGGAGGCGGAACGACAGCAACTGTCAGCGCTCCGACCGGAACAGTTGGCACATTTACTTATAACCTGGTAAGCGTAGCCAGCGCAAACGGCTGTTCACAAAACCAGACAGGATCGGCGATCATAACCATTGATCCACTGCCAACGGCAACTGTTTCAGGTACAACAACAGTTTGTCTCAATGCTCCATCACCTACGATCACGTTTACCGGAGCGAATGGCACCGCACCATAT
Source organism: uncultured Flavobacteriales bacterium (assembly GCA_946482515.1). The sequence goes on from CAMLRS010000016.1 coordinate 1,855, forward strand.
ACCTTTACGTATAACCTCAATGGTGGTGCCAATCAGACAATCAGCAGCGGCGCGGGAACAACAGCTACAGTCAATGTTCCAACAGCAACTGCCGGGACGTTTACTTACAACCTTGTAAGTGTTGCCGGAGCTAACGGATGTTCGCAGCCACAAAGCGGTTCAGCTACTGTAACAGTAGGCCCTCTGCCAACAGCAACGATTACCGGAACGACAACCGTGTGTCAGAATGCTGCATCGCCAGTGGTGACTTTCACCGGTGCGAACGGAACAACACCGTATACCTTTACTTACAATATCGATGGTGGAGCCAGCCAAACGGTAGCCAGCTCAGGAGCTACGGCTACTGTCAATGCGCCAACCGGAACAGCAGGCACGTTTACGTATAACCTGCTCAACATAGCAGCTGCCAACGGTTGTACGCAGGCACAAACAGGTTCTATTACAATCACAGTTAATCCGCTTCCAACAGCAACTATTTCAGGTGATGCAACTGTTTGCCAGGGAGCAGCGGGACCGGTTGTCACGTTTACAGGTGCAAATGGCACAACGCCTTACACGTTCACCTACTCAATCAATGGTGGTAGCAGTCAGACTGTTTCCAGCGGTGGTACAAGCACGGCGACTGTTACAGCATCCACTGCAACGGCTGGTACGTTCAACTATACGCTGATCAGTGTTACCAGCGGAAACGGCTGTTCGCAAAACCAAACCGGAACAGCTGTTATTACAGTTAATCCGCTTCCTACGGCAACCATTTCAGGAACAACCAGTGTTTGTCAGAACGGCACTTCCCCTACAATTACCTTCACGGGTAATAACGGTGTAGCACCTTATACCTTCACGTACAACATCAACGGCGGGGCGAACCAAACGGTAGTCAGCAGCGCCGGTGGTACGGCAACTGTTTCAGCGCCTACGAATACAGTCGGAACGTTTACCTACAACCTGGTCAGCGTTGCCGGAACAAATGGCTGTGCGCAAAACCAAACGGGTTCTGCGGTTATTACAGTTGATCCGCTTCCAACAGCGACGATCTCCGGAGATGTAACCGTTTGCGAGGATGCTACGGCTCCGGTCGTAACCTTTACCGGTGCGAATGGAACAGCGCCATATACCTTCACTTATAACATCAATGGTGGTGGAACCCTTACGCTTGTAAGTGCGGCCAACGGCGTAGCGACGGTTACCGCACCTACTTCCACTCCGGGAACTTATGTCTACACGCTGCAAAACGTAACGAGCTCGATCGGCTGTGCACAGGCTCAAACAGGTACGGTTACTGTTGTCATTGTCCCTTTGCCAACGGCAACGATTGCTGGAACGGCAACTGTTTGTCAGAACGATCCTTCGCCGGTTGTTACGTTTACCGGAAGCAACGATATTCCAAGCTACGTCTTCACTTACAACATCAACAGTGGTGCGAGTCAAACGGTATCCAGCGGTGCAGGCAATACAGCGACGCTGAATGTTCCAACAGGAACAGCCGGAACGTTTACTTATAACCTTGTTTCTGTTCAAAGCGGCAATGGTTGTGCACAGGCGCAAACCGGTTCGGCTACAATCACGGTGATTGCTACACCAACGGCCAATATTACAGGCTCTACGACGATCTGTGCGGGCCAATCGGCTGTGCTGAACTTAACCGGAACGCCGAATGCAACCGTTACTTATACGGATGGCACAAACACCGGAACAGTGGTACTGAGCATCGCCGGAAACGGCATTATCAATACCGGGGCGTTGACTACAACAACGACTTACACGCTGCAATCGGTTCAAACACCGGCTCCGGGCAACTGTACGGCTACCTTGAGCGCAAGTGCAACGGTAACCGTGAACCCGATTCCGGTAGCTGATCCGCAGACAGACATCGCAGTTTGTGCCGGTCAGACAGTAAATATACCGGGCTTTACATCAACTCCTACCGGTGCTACTTTTGCCTGGACGAACTCCAACGGTTCAATCGGTCTGGCGACTTCCGGCAATGGTGCCATTCCTTCCTTTACAGGATTGAACTCCGGCTCTTCCCCACTTTCAGGCACGATCAGCTATATTCCAACACTGAACGGCTGTGTGGGACAAGCGGCTACGTTTACGATTACGGTCAATCAATTACCGGTTGCGAATGCCGGTCCGGATGTGAGCACGTGCGAAGGCACCGGAGTAATGACCATCGGAACAGCTGCGGTTGGAGGCAACAGCTATCAATGGAGTCCGGCTACAGGTCTGGCTTCTCCTAACTCGGCCACAACGATTGTCGATGATTTAACACCGGGAACAACGAACTACCTGCTTACAGTTACATCAGCCCAGGGTTGTGTTTCTACGGACAATGTCACGGCAACTGTTCACCCGACACCACCAATTTCGTTCATCGCTGCTCCACGCATCGGTTGTGCACCATTGCATGTTACCTTCACCAATACTTCACCAAACAGCACCATCTGTACCTGGGAGTTTGAAGGAATAGGAACCATCAACGATTGCGGACCGGTTACGCTGACATACGACAATCCGGGTGTATATGACGCAACGCTCACGATCATCGATCAGTTTGGTTGTACCAATACGCACACCGAAAATGATTACGTTACCGTTTATCCGGCCGTACATGCTTCATTCGGTGTAGATGGTACGCAACACTCGATTCTCGATCCGGTTTTCCATTTCACCAATAACAGCACCAATGCAACAAGCTATCAGTGGAGCTTTGGCGATGGGGAAGGCTCATCAGATATTAACCCGACGCATATGTACGACGACGAGGAAGCAACTTATGTCGTACAATTGATCGCTGACAACCAATACGGCTGCCCGGACACAGCATGGGTGACGATTGCAATTACACCTGAGATCATCATTTACGTGCCGAATGCCTTCACACCGGATGGTGATGCCTATAACAACACATTCAACGCAGTGATCGGCGCAGGACTTGATCCATTCAATTTCAACATGCTGATCTTCGATCGCTGGGGCGAGATCATTTTCGAAACGAACGATGCTTCAATTGGTTGGGACGGAACCTACATGGGCAAACTTTGTAAGGAAGGTGTTTATACCTGGAAGATCGTTGTTAAAGAGAAATCGCGTGACAAATACCATGAATTCCATGGTCACACGAGCTTGCTGAAGTAGTAAGTATAACAGGTGAAAAGGCTGTCTCTTTGGAGGCGGCCTTTTTTTGTTACCTTCGGTTCATGGCAGCAGAAAACAAGCTTATCGCCTACTTTATGCGTTTTTCGAAGCTTTCGGAAGTCGAAGCCGATGCTATTGCCGAAAGCATGGTGGTGAAAACCTTTCCAAAAGGATCGGTGCTGCTACGTGAAGGACAGGTTTCGACCGAATGTTACTTTGTGATGGAAGGCTGCGTGCGGCAGTACTATCTCATCGATGGCGAAGAAAAAACCGATCGCTTTTTTACTGAAGAACAATGGGTGGTGTCCATGAACAGCTTCCTGCAACAGCTACCTGCGACACATTACTGGGTGTGTTGTGAAGATACCACGCTGGTGATCGGCAACGAGCAAAAGGAAAATGATCTCTATGATCGCTTCCCGCGGTTTGAAAGCATTTCACGTGCTGTTATGAGCGAAATGCTGGCGGAACAACAAACGCTGACGGCTTCCTATTTAACCGACAGTCCGGAACAGCGTTACCTGAAGCTCTTGCAATCGCGCCCCGATCTTTTTCAACGCGTACCGCAATACCAGCTGGCGAGCTACATCGGTGTTAAACCTGAATCGCTGAGTCGCATCCGCAAGCGCATCCAGGATAGGGAAACCGTTAAGCGCTCGTAGAAGGCTTCCACCCTTTCACCAGTAACCAGATTCCCAACGTCAGCTCGAATAAGCCTCCAGGGATTGATAGTACTATTCCGATGGGAAATCCAAACAATTCGGCAACAGATCCGATAGCCAGCAATGCATAGCCGATCAAACCGGCAATCGCCAGCCAGGCAGGAAGTCGCTTCAATTGGTAAAGCGCCAGACAGAAAAAGACACTTCCGATTCCAAGGATCAGCATGGCCAGTTGGTAGAGAAGAAACTGATTCGCTTTGGCTGCTTCCAGTTCATTTGTTGTGATCGCAGATACCAGTATTCCGAGTCCGATCAACAAAAGTAGCGCTTCCAACAGCCGGGTTACACAATAAAGAACAGCTGTTCTTTTGTGGGGTTGTATCACTGGAAAGAGCAGGAAACCGAGAATGGCAACAATGACCGAATTCAGACTAACGAGTACAATACCAAGTCCTAAAGCAGTTTGATTTTCCGGATCACTCATGGCTGCTTCCAGGAAACTGTTTCCAAATCCATATGCCAGCAAGGGCAGGATAAAAAGTAAGCCGGTCAGTCGGGTGTGTTGTGCAGTCAATTTCATCATCGTTTCCAATTAAATACGAAGCAAAAATCGAATGTTCAAACTGGTTGTGCATTGACCTGGGTTAAGAAATGAAAAAGCTGAAAGGTTATGTAGCCGTGAGTAATATTGCTAATTACCTATTTTGCTAATTTCCGTATCTTCCGGTTATGGAAACAGCCAAGCCCACAACTGTTGAGCAGTATTTCGCTGCATTGCCGGAAACAACCCGTTCGCTGATGGAAACCCTGCGTGCTACCATTCAACAGGCAGCGCCAAAAGCTACGGAAATGCTCAGTTACGGCATGCCAGCATTCAAACAACACGATGTGCTGGTCTACTACGCTGCCTGGAAAGAACACATTGCCCTCTACCCGCTTCCGTTGGCATTGCTGGAATCCAGTCCGGAGCTTGCCCGCTACAAAAGCAGCAAAGGCACTGCGAAATTTCCACTGAACCAGCCATTACCGCTCGATCTCATCGCGCAGATCGTTCAATTCCGTTTGCTGGAAGACGAAGCAAAAGCCGAGTTGAAGAAACTGAAGAAGAAATAATTGTTCACCACAAAGGAGCAAAGATTTTTTCTGCCGTACTTATCCAAAGGAAGCAAAGGGATCGGTTTTGATAATATTCCTCCCTTGAGGGAGGATTCAGGAGGGTGGCTATCACGATTAGGTTTTGCCACCCCTCTCAGTCTCCCCTCAAGGGGAGAGGGTTTCAACCCTCTGTAATAAACCTACTTAGTGTCTTTGCTTTCTTAACAAACACAGAAAAACACTTACCCTTTGCTCCTTTGTGGTGAAATAAACCAGGGATATCACGATTTCAAGGACTTCATTCTGTTAATGGAATTTAAAAGAACCGACTTTTTCCGCTTCGCCCCTTTCGCAAAACGGTCAAACTCCTACCTTTACCAAAAAAGCGTCTATGTTTATTGAAATCAATCCCGATAATATCGATCAGCGACTCATTCAACAGGTCGTTGAATCGCTTCGTGGAGGCAACCTGGTCATTTTTCCGACAGATACCGTTTACGCGGTGGGTTGTGACGTCATGAACAAAAAAGCGCTTGCCGAGCTGGCTAAATGGAAGAACGTGAAGTTGCAGAAAGCCAATTTCTCGATGATCTGCTCCGATCTCGGACAGGTTTCAGAATACGTGCGTCAGCTCGATCGTTCGACGTTCCGATTGCTGAAACAACACCTTCCGGGACCATTCACCTTCATTCTCGAAGCAACCGGCGAAGTTTCCCGTCTTTTTGAAGCCAGTCGTAAAGAAATCGGTATCCGTATTCCGGATAACAAGGTCGCACTGGCAATTGTAGCGGCGCTTGGACACCCGATGGCCAGTACTTCCCTGCACGACGACGAAGATGAAATCACCAACTACTTCGTTGATCCGTCTGCTATTTACGAACGTTACGACGATGAATTTGAAATGATCATTGACGGCGGTTATGGGCACCTGGAAGGATCGACTATTGTGGATTGCACCACCGGCAGCCCGGAAATTATCCGCCAGGGACTTGGAAAACTCGACGCATGATCTGTATTATCGACTGCGGCAGCAGTAAAACACCCCAAATTGAATCCATCGTTTACGAATACGACGACACGCACGTTGTCGGTATGCACGATTTCGATATCCATACGGATCTCAAGGATTGCAAAGGCGTGATCCTTTCCGGGGCTCCTATCCTGATCACGGAAAAAGATCCCGAACCGTATCTTCAGCTGTTTGATTGGATCAAAGAAACCAAGCTTCCGGTCATGGGTATTTGTTTTGGTCACCAGATCATCGGACTATTGCACGGCGCCATGGTCAACCGTCAGCGCGAAGACCGCGACTGGCAAACGATCGAAATTCTACAGGATTGTCCGTTGTTTGACAAGCTGCCAAACGAGCTGGAGCTCATGGAAGACCATTGCGAAGCGATTTCCATCCCGGCTGATTTTATTCATGTGGCGACTTCCGACTACTGCGTCAACGAAGCCATGATGCACAAGACCAAACCACTATTTGGCGTTCAGTTTCACCCGGAAACATCCGGTAATCTAGGCGCGGTCATTCTTGAAAACTTTGTTCATATCTGTGAGCGCCATCAGCGTATAGATTAAAGCCGAAGTCCGATCTTTAGCCTATGCTTTTGAACCGGATCTGGATCGGATTTTTCCTCGTAGCCTTAATCACAGGCCTTTGTAAGCTCATCTTCTGGCAGGACGTTGTGGTGTTCAAAACCATGGGCGACGGCTTGTTCGAATCCGCCAAGCTGGGCTTCGAATTATCGATCTACATGACGGGCGCCTTGTGTATGTGCCTCGGTTTTATGCGCGTAGGCGAAAAAGGCGGCGCAGTTCAGATTCTCAGCAAAGCCATTGCCCCGCTTTTTGTACGCATGTTCCCTGATGTTCCCCGTAATCACCCGGCTGTAGGTGCGATCATGATGAATTTTAGTGCCAATATGCTCGGTCTTGATAACGCTGCTACCCCATTGGGATTGAAAGCGATGAAAGAACTACAGGAATTGAACCCGGAGAAAGACACGGCCTCAGATGCCCAAATCATGTTTCTGGCGCTGAATACGGCCGGTATGACGATCATTCCCGTTAGTGTATTGTCGATACTGTCTATCAATGGCTCAGCCAATCCAACGGAGATTTTTCTGCCGGTTCTGATCACAACCTGTTGTTCAGCCCTTGTTGCCCTGATTCTTGTCGCTATTCGCCAGCGAATCCGCTTATTGGATCCGGTAGTAATAGCTTATCTCGGCAGCGGTTTTGCTTTCCTTGCGGCTATATTGGCTTCCGCAGCTTATTTTCCTCAATACACGCAGAACATTGCCAATGTAGGTGGAAATTTACTGCTGATTGGCATTTTCATCCTGTTCATTGTGCTGGCCATGAGGCGACGGGTGAATGTGTACGAGGAATTCGTTGAAGGCGCTAAAGAAGGATTCCAGGTGGCGATCATGATCATTCCGTTCCTCGTAACAATGCTCGTCGGAATCGGGATCTTCCGTAATTCAGGTGCTTTGGATGCATTGATGGATGGTTTGCGCTGGTTGTTTATTCAAATGGGGATCATGCACACCGAATTTGTCGATGCGTTACCTGTTGGAATCATGAAACCTTTTAGTGGTGGCGCCGCTCGTGGATTGATGGTCGATCTGTTCAATTCACCCGGAGTGGGCGTCAACGACTTCCGTTCGAAGATCGCTGCAACCATGCAGGGCGGAACGGAAACGACGTTCTACGTATTGGCTGTGTATTTCGGTTCCGTTGGTATCAAGAAAACCCGTTACGCGGCCGGCGTCGGATTAATTGTCGATATAATTGGGATCATCATCGCCATTCTCGTATCTTACCTGTTCTATGACGTTCCTCCATTACCCATAAAATGAGCTGGTTCAAACGCATATTCGGAAAAGATACAGAGCCGCAATCGGTTCGGAAACAAGTGGCTGTGGTGCCCATGAAAAACCTCGATTATCCGCCAAAGATCGTCCTGGCGTGGAGCAAAGCCATCGAAGGGAATACGGATCTTGGGGCTTACCTGCTCAACAACGGCTACCCGGAACTGTTTTACGCCACACAAGCTATTCTGCTAAAACCAGAAGCGCGCGAATGGCTGATGAATAACGGCTATCCGCATTTAATGGCCATGATCAACGCAGCGGAAGGAAACGAATCGGCGCTCAACTGGCTGAAAGTGCACCAATTTGATATTCTTTATCATATTGCCGAAGCGGTCGAAGGACAAATGGACAGCTTCGCCTGGCTGAAAGCAAACGCTACGGAAGATTTGTTTCTGCTGGCCAGGACCATTAAATCCGTCAAAGACGATATCGAGTTCAACCACAACGACATTCATTCCTTCGGAAAAGACCTATGAATATCCGCAAAGCCACGATCCAGGACATTCCTTTGATTCGCCGGATTTCGAACGAAACATGGCCGGTGACGTATGGAGAAATCCTTTCTCAGGAACAGATCGCGTATATGCTCGATATGATGTACTCTGAAACGGCCTTGCATCAGCAGCTTTCTCATCCGGACCAGGAGTTTTTCATCGCGGAAGAAAATGGAACAGCTTATGGATTTATGGGCATCCAATGGAATTATCCGGCTACCGGTACAACGAAGCTTCATAAAATCTATGTCCTGCCTTCGGCACAAGGGAAACAGGTCGGAAAGCGATTGATTCAATACATTATTGGATTATTAGATTCTAAAAATCAATCGATTATAGCATTGAATGTAAACCGTAACAATAAAGCGCGATCATTCTATGAGCACCTGGGATTCACCATCACTGGCGAAGAAGATATCGACATTGGAAACGGCTACTTGATGGAAGACTATATAATGGAATGCAGAATTAATGCATAATTCAGAATTGTGCATTATGAATTCTGCATTATGAATTGAAAAAGGACTATGGAAAACAAACCTACTAAAGGAATCTGGAAAGTCATCTCCGCTTCTTCGGCCGGAACGTTGATCGAATGGTACGATTTCTACATTTTCGGCAGCCTGGCCGTGGTGATTTCCACGAAATTCTTCCCTGCCGATAATCCCGTTGCGGCATTTCTTTCAACACTGGCCACCTTTGCTGCCGGTTTCGTGGTTCGACCTTTCGGCGCGATTTTCTTTGGTCGACTGGGCGATCTCATCGGGCGGAAATACACTTTCATGGTGACGCTGTTGCTCATGGGAACCGCTACCTTCCTGATCGGCTGTGTCCCGTCTTATGAAACCATTGGCGTTTTTGCTCCGATACTGGTGTTGGTCTTGCGTCTGCTACAAGGATTGGCGCTCGGTGGTGAATACGGCGGAGCTGCTACGTATGTCGCTGAGCATGCTCCGTCCGGACAACGCGGTTACTGGACTTCGTGGATTCAAACCACGGCCACAGCTGGTTTGTTCATCTCGCTCATGGTGATTTTAGTAACCAAAGCAGCGCTTTCCGAAGCCGCGTTTGACAATTGGGGCTGGCGCGTTCCATTCTGGATCTCGATTCTCATGGTCGCTGTTTCCTATTTCATCCGACGTAAAATGCACGAATCGCCGGTGTTTGCGAAAGCCAAGGCAGAAGGAAAAACCAGCACAAATCCACTGAAAGAAAGCTTTGGGAACCGCTACAACTTCAAATTCGTACTCCTGGCGCTGTTTGGCGTCGCTATGGGACAAGGTGTTGTGTGGTATACCGGCCAGTTCTATGCCATGAGCTTCATGAAAACGGTCATGAACATCGATTCCCAGCAAGTAGATGTTTTACTGGGCGCGGCCTTGCTCGTAGGCACACCGTTCTTTATTTTCTTCGGATGGCTGAGTGATAAAATCGGGCGGAAACCGGTGATGATGGCGGGCATGTTACTGGCGATCTGCTGTTACCGACCTATCTACCGGGCAATGTACAACACGACCGATCCGGCAGGTAAACAAATCACCACCACAATTATTCATAGTGAACTAAAAACAAATAAGTTAAATCAACAAGATTCAATTTATACTTCAACTACTACATTCCAGGACGGTTCGGTATTATCTGAAACGAAAACGCTGCATTTAGCAACCGGAAAATCCGAAACCAAGCGTGTGATGAAAGCTGCTACATCGGATTGTGTAAAGCTCGCGCTATTGGTCTTGTTGCAAGTGTTGTTTGTAACCATGGTTTACGGTCCGATTGCCGCTTTCCTGGTGGAATTATTCCCTGTACAAATCCGTTATACATCGATGTCGTTGCCCTACCACATCGGGAACGGTATTTTCGGTGGATTGCTGCCGGCTATAGCGACCTACATGGTAACGGAAGGAAAAGAAGCCGGCCACACGGAGTTTTACCTGAACGGTCTGTGGTACCCGATTATCATTGCCGGAATCAGCTTTGTCATCGGGATGCTGTATATTAACGAGAAGAAAACCAAATTCGACGAGTGATGAATACGATCAAACGATTGGCCGGTATTTTGTGGCTTGCATTGGCAGCTGCGGCAGCCTACTTCTGCATTTTTGTATTTGGTTTGCCCAAATTCACCACCGGCAACCAGGACGATCTTGTCTTTGGGATTATCATTGTATTCATCCTTACACCGCTTATCGTCTACGGATTAGGCATTTTTGGCTACTATGCTTTAAGAGGGGAATACGACAATTAAAATGCATGATTCACAATTCAGAATACACAATTATGCATTCTGAATTTAAGCGTTCCAATTCGGGTGAAATTCGACTGTCGTAGCGCCTTTGCCGTATTCTGAAAAATCGGCATCGTACACTTCGATCTGCTGCTGGTTCATCAGGTAATTCCGGATTTCGCTTTTGAGCACGCCCTCACCTACACCGTGGATAACGATCAGCTTGTGAATATGCTGCTCCTTCCCTTTTTTGAAGATCCGGCGAAATTCCGTCATTTGCTTGAGGAGGATTTCCGTATTGCTCAATCCCTGGTGTGAATCGAGTAATTCTTCGATGTGCAGATCGACTTCCCAGGTCACCAATGATTTCTTCTGGCCGGTTTTCTCAGGAATAATGCGGTACTGCAACTCCGATTCGACTTCTTCTTTCATGATTAATCCCGGATCGTCGCCATAACGCTCACTGTGAATGTACACCAGCTCGTTTAGCGGCATCATGCGGTCGAAGCCGGATTCGTCTTCCACCATAGCCTGTTGCCCACGAATGGAACGCACAATCCCGTATCCTTTTTCATACAGGAAACCAACTCGTTGTCCTTCTTTAAACTGCACGGAAAGCCTGGATAAAATCAACATTCAGTACGAGGTAGAGCGGCACGGCAATCGAAGCGATCCATACCAGCAAAGCCAGCGCACGGAACAGAAAGCCGGCATCGCGGTGATGCGGCGGCACCAGCATGTTGCTTACTTCCCCGGCTACAATGGTTGTCGTATCTTCCGAAGATTCGGATTCGTCTATGAAACGACGCAGCCCAGGTGTGTGCTCGAGTACTTCATTCTTGATGAAATGATAAGCTTTATTACTCAGATTATCATACGTGGTGCGGTATTCAACGTTTGAATCGCGCAGGGATTTGTGTACGATGTATTTCCGGTGCATGCCGCGAACCTGCAATCCCATCAGGAAGCCAAAGCCCATCAGGATGTAGCTGTCAATTAAAAATCCCAGCCCGATAATGGCCAGTGACGAGCAAAATGCAAAAACGACCTGGAAGAGCTCCATTCGCTCGAAAAACAGCACATTCAGCAAACGACCGCCATCGAAAGGCAACAAGGGCAACAGGTTGATCGCATTTAATGCAAACGACAACAAAGCTGTGTCAATCATCCACGGAATTCCCTGTTCGCGGCCAATCATCCAGAAAGCAATTCCGATCGCAATTCCCGGAACAGGCCCAGCCATGATCACTAATATGCTTTCTTTTTGCCGGTATTCGGGCTTGCTGCCGTGTACAAATGCCCCCATCAGTGGAATGAAGAGCATACGCACATTTTCGTAGCCGAAACGCTTCATCAGCAGGTAATGTCCAAGCTCGTGCACAAGTAATACAGCCAGTAATTCTACCAGGAAGGTGACTTGCTGATCGAAGAAGAACAGGAAAGCAATGGCAAACAAAATGATGGAAAACACCGTAACCGCAACGTGGCCGGGTTTATGCGCCTCTTTTTCGAGAAAAGGCTTCTGGGGATAAAAAGAATCAAATTCGTTTTTCATGCTTGTTAACAAATATACGGAAGAAGGAAACGAAAATCAAGCCACTTTTTTTCGGCGTCTTCAGTCTCCGGTTGTTCGGTCTCCAGTCTTAGAATCTCACAGGTCCTGACGTCCATAAGATTATTTTCTTATCGTCGCTAAAAGTCACAAAACGCCCGGCATTGATGCTCACGCAGCCGTTCACGGAACGATTGTGTCCACCTTGCTTGAACTCGATGCGCTGGATCACCTTCAGCTCGTCGGTATTCCAGATTTTGATGGTTTTATCCATGGAAGTGGTTACGAACGATGCTACTCCACAGGCTTCGAGGCCGTAAATGGTCTGGTAATGCGCCGGAATGGACTGTAACTCCTGCAATGTGATCAAATCCCACAAGCGCAAATGCCCGTCTTTACCACCGGTGAGCAAAGTATGTGCGGAAGGAAACAGCAACACCGCATTCGTTCCTCCTTCATGTGCTTTTTGCACCACCAATTCGTTCAGGGAAGGCAGATCGAACAAGCGCCATGTCCCATCCTGGCAGGCTGCAAACAACCGATTGTCATAGCGTTTCAGCTGGCGGATCTTGCCGCAATTCAATGCAAAACCTGCAAGCAACGTACCGCTGTAATCCACTACCAGCAGCTCGCCTTCTGCATCGCCGAGGATGATAAACCCTTCTTCCGGACAATCGATGCAGCTAAACAGGGCTTTTCCTCGGAAATTGTGTTCCCAGATCAGCGTTTTGGTCGTTTTATCGATTGCGATGATGGTGCCGTTGGCGCATCCTATGATCAGCAAGGGTTGCTGTTCACACAAACCGATCACGTACGAAGGTGAATCGAGCTTGATGGCAAATGCATCCTGGCTTCCGGTTTCGGGATTCCAGCGAGTTACAAAGCGATCGCCAGCCGTGCTGTAAATCCACTGATCGTCGGCTGCACAGGCATAAACGGGAGCAGCGTGACCGGAAAATTCCTGTAGTTTACGCCACATCGCAGTTCACCAAGGGATTATTCTTCTTCCGGATCGTCCGAATCGACCTGCTTGAGGCGCTCGGCGTAATCGGCTGGAAGGAATTCGAAAAAGGTATCACCACGCAGTCCCAGGCGAAGGCATTCCAATGGAATTACTTCATTCGGGCCGATGTTTCCAAGGTTCACGTTGGCGCCAAACAGGCGAACAAACCAAACCTGCTGGTTTTTCTGCGGTGCTTCCCAGATGATATCGTTTGGATTAACACGGGCGATGATCTTGTTGATCAGCATCGTGTGAGCTGTTCCGTTCGGGCGAAAAACTCCGACGTTTCCGGCTTCACGGCCTTCTGCGATCACTTTCCAGGAACCGGCTTCAAGCTCGGTGCTCATCATTTTGATCCAGCGTCCCGGACTGATCAGGATACCGGAATCTTTCGATCCCACTTCCGACATCACGGTGCGGTTTTTAGCCATTCTATGGATCAATTCGCACTTTTCATCGTGATTGATGATGATGGAACCGTCTGAGATCTCAGCCAGATCCATATCGTAACGATCAAGCAGGCGCAGGTAATCTTCGAACTTACCACGGGCATAGAACGCTTCAAACAACGTTCCGCCGAAATAGGTTCTCATGCCTGCTTCTTTATATGCTTTAAGCTTTTCTTCGAGCTTATTGGTAACATAGGCTGTACCAAACCCTAGTTTCACGATATCCGTGAGATGGGCATTTCCTTCTATAAAATGTTCGGCTTCACGCAAGCTCAATCCCTTGTCCATCATCATGGTCAATCCATGCTGGCGCGGGGTCACAGTGCGTTCAGGAATGAACGGTAGTTCAAAATTCATCGTCTCTTCTGTCAATAGGTTACAGGGCTTTGGGGAGCAGCCGAGCGTTTTTTATTGGGTCAAATTTACAAAATCCGGCACATTCAGCAGTTCGGGATAGCGAACAAATACCTCTTTTGTTTTTTCAGGGTTCTTGGCATAGCATTCGGAAAGGATGATCTTCGCCTCTTCCATTCGACCAGCAGACCAGTTCAGGTAAATCACCGGCAGGATGGAAAAGAAAGCGTTGCTGGTCATTACGTAGTCTTCTACAAATGCCCGAACGCGTTTCGGATCGTGGTCCAGCAGGAAATCGACGTAATCGAAGAAAGCATCCTCGTTGTTCGGTTCCAGTGAAAGACAGGTCTGATAGGCACGTTCTGCTTCTTCCAGCAAATCGCAGTTTTCCAGCGCTCCGGCATACACGTGGTGATAGCCATCCATTTCCGGTTCCAGTTCCAGCGCCCGCTCAATGTAATGAAGCGATTCACGCGGCTTTCCCTGCAAATCCTTCACGATTCCCAGTCCCAGCCATGCTTCAGCCAGATTCGGTGCCAGCGTAAGGCTTTTCTGGTAGTAATCCCAGGCGGTCTCCAGCTCTTCCAGCTGTTCGTAGCTTTCGCCGAGGTAGCAGTATGTCAGCGCATCGTCGCCGTCGAGCTCGATGCATTTATTGAATGCCGTAATGGATTCGCGGTACTGTTCCAGCGACAAATGTGCGTTGCCCATGTTGAAATAGGCCGGTGAAAACGATTCGTTGATCGCCACGCAGTATTCGTAAGCATTCAGCGCCTCCACGTATTTCTCTTCCTTGGAATAGGTATTACCGAGGTTGTACCAGGCTGTGAAGGAATACGGGTTTTCGTCGAGGAAATCGGTGTAGGATTTCACCGCACGGTGGTAGTCGCCCAGCTGATCGAAGCAAAATGCCAGCTCATACAGCGCTCCTTCGTTTTTCGGATTGAGGCGCATGGCTTCTTCCAGTACTTCGATTGCCCCGGAAAAATCTTTCAATTGCTCGAGCTCTGTCGCCAGGTCGAGGTAAATTTCGTCTTTGTCTTCTTTTTCGGCCATGTCGAGCGCTGCACGGTAATAACGGACCGCGCGTTTGCTGTCGCGCAATTGACTGAAAATAGCCGCTTTTGTGAGCATCAGCTCCACCGAATGTGCGTCCATTTTCTCGGCTTCTGCCAGTGTATTCAATGCTTCGCGCAATTGTCCGAGCCCAGACATAGCTTGTGCCTTGCGCACAAAAAACAGGGCGTAGAACGGATACTGCTGAAGCGCGACTTCGGCAGCCATATTGGCTTTGGTGTAATTACCGTTGATGATGTAGTGATCGATGATGGCTTCGAATCGGTCGCTGTCGTAAAAACCAACTGCGTCCTGGGATAACTGTAACTCGAAACGCTCCAGGTCCTCCCCTAAATGACCATCTTGTGATTCCTCTTCCCAATCAAACATAGACCGTTTTCTTAGTTTCCATAAAGGTACGATAAAATCGTCGCGTCGAAGGTAGCAGCAGAATAGTTTATCAACACGTTTTGGACAATAAGTTAGTTGATGAGTTGCTGAGTTATCGGGTTATTGAGTTGGTTTTTGCAGTCCTCGGCCGTTCGGTCTCCTGTCGATAGTTCATAGTTGCCAGGTGACTGCTATCAATTTTATGTTTGCAGTCCACAGCTGAAGACCGAAGGACTGTCGACTGGAGACTGTTAGTTGTCCGACAACGATTTATATTTCGGCATCCCTGAATTCAGGGATAGAAATTTGGCTACATTTAGGGGAGCTATTCGGCCGTGAAGCGCTTAGGTTTGCTTCATGTTTAATCACTAAATGAAACGCTATGAAAGAATCACGAGAACTAACTGAACCGCACGACACTGAAATCTATCGTGCTGGTAGCTGGGATGCTATTGGAAAGTTTCAAAGAGTCAATGGAGAGGATGTTCTTTTTATTGAACTTACGATGGAAGATCTGAACTATAAAGTCAATATTCAAAAAATCCATACGATTGCTGACGTCAAAACCAAATTAGGCATCAGTGAGCTTCCTGAAAATTTCTTGGACACGATTACAGATCCAAATGCTGGACTCGAAGATAACGACTACGTGATCTTTGTTGAAGTGGATAAAGTGCCGAATGAACCTGTAGGTCAGCCCGGAACCACAACAGTTCCAACAGGACTGAAACAAGTGAATTCCGGTGGAAAACCATTTTTTATTGCCCTGCATGTCGATGGCAATAAAGACCGTAAATACAAGCGCAAAACACAAGCCATTGTCACGAATCAACAGCCAATGCGCTATCTGTTAAATATCCAATTAAACTAATTTTAATATGACAACGCCTAGAAGTAAAAAACTGAAAGAAGAAGATCTTACCAGTCCATTCGTACTTGCGTGTTGTGAAGCGCAGGGGTATGTTTTGAAAGTTGCAGAAGGAGAGCCTGTGAAAGTGGTTTTTCGAAGACAACTAATTAGCTCTATAACAAAAATTGAACATTTTAAAATCGACCTGGATAATCTTCCTGACGGTATTAGTGCTGCTGAACTAGAGGATGCGGAAAATGGTGAATTTCTATTGTTAATACATTTTGATAGAGAATTTTCAAATGTATATGAACCTTCCGAATTGATACTTATCGACACTCCTTTTAAACTCAATGAAGAAGGAAAACCATTACATATTCTAACATTAGTTGGCGGTAAAGGAAGGCACTACAAACGCAAAACACAGTCCATTGTAACAATCGGTGGAACTGTTATTGACATTCATTTAATCTCCATTGGTTAAACGAATTACCATAACAAAAATATCCCTGCTGTTGTTTCTAATAACGGCAGGGATTTCTCATGCGCAAACCAAAGCTGATATAGATAAACTAGGAGCTAGATTACAACAATCCTTCGAGAGGGGAAATCCAGACGTTCTGGTGTCACTTCAGCAATTGCACCGTGACTCAAAGAAAATACATTACACAAAAGGTATTGCTCAATATTATGGCCTTAAGAGTCTTTATTGGCAGAGTAACAGTGAATACAAAAAGGCACTTTTTTGCCTGCGTAAATCACTTAATTTATATGAAGAGCTTAAGCTTTGGAATAAAGTAGCAGGAGTCTGTAATAATCTGGGTAATCTGTTCCACGAGTTAAAGCAGCCAAAACAAGCTATTAACTATTATAAAAAGGCACTAGCTTATTACAGAAAAACAGGTGACAAAACTCAATACGCAAGCACCTGCAGCAATATAGGAGCTAATTACCACATTGAAGGTGAGGATACTACAGCTCTCAGGTTTTATAATGAAGCAATTGCTTTTATGGATTCTGTTTCAGACCCTATTGATTATGCAAATCTATTATTGAATAAAGGCGGGATTTACGATCAACTAGGCATAAGTGACTCAGCAGAATATTATTATGACAAAGCTCTTCCTTTCTTTGAACGTCTCGGCAATCCCGAAAGTTTAGCAAAAACCTATAACAACCTTGGCTATCACTATGAAATGTTAGGAGTTTATAAACGAGCGCTCTACTACTATCATCTGAGTATTAAAACCGCTCAAAAGGCAAATCCCTCTGCAGACATTTCTTCCTCACTTGAAGGTCTAATGATGATTCATAACCAACTTGGCAACAGAGATAGCACTGAATATTATTATTTCGAGTTGGCTAGTTTAAATGAACGACTTTTTAAAGAACGTACCGATAGGGATATTCAGGAATCCGAAGCGAAATACAATGCCGAAAAAGCGCGTCGTGATGGCGATCGTAAAGCAGCGGATGAAAAATTCAAAAAAGATAGAATTACAATTTGGTTATTATTTACTGTAATAACCGCAATTATTCTTCTTCTAATTTTTTGGACTATCCTTGAACGCAAACGCCGCAAAATCCGCCAGCAAATGAAGCTGCAGGAAGAAGAGATTGATCGCATGGTGCGCTCGCAGGAAGTACTGGCGTTTCAGTCGCAGCTGGAAGGTGAAGCGCAGGAACGTCGCCGGATTGCACAGGAGCTGCACGATCGCGTGGGCGGTTTGCTGGCAACTTTGCACCTGCATTTTGAGGCGTTTACCGAGAAGAACAATGGCGTGAAAGACAGCGCTCCTTTGAAAGATCTGGTCAAAACGGCTATCCAGGAGGTGCGAACGGTTTCGCATAACCTCGAAGGCATCGGACAGGGAACGGATCTGCGACTGGCGCTCGAACAGCTGGAGAAAGGATTGAACTCCACCGGAAAATTGCATTTGCAATTGTTTTACGAAGCCGATGAGGCGCAATTGTCTACGAAATTGACCGGCGAATTGTACAAGATCATCCAGGAACTGGTGACGAATACGCTGCGGCATGCGAAAGCCCGGAACGTGACCTTGCAGATTTCCCAGCCGGATACCGATATCCAGGTGATTTACGAAGACGACGGCATCGGGTTCGATCCGGAGACCATTCGCCGCGGTATGGGACTGAACGGCATCGTGCAACGTTGTCGCCACTTGGATGGCACATGCACGATCGACAGTCGCATCGGGAAAGGCAGCACCATCATCATACAAATACCTCTACAAACACTTTAATCATGAACCGCATACTCATTGCCGATGACCACAAATTGTTTCGCGACGGCGTCGTTTCTCTGTTGGAAACGCATCCCGACCTGGAAATCGTTTGTCAGGCGGCCAACGGAAAGGAAGCCTTGCACTTTCTGGAAAATGAAACTGTAGCCCTGGCCCTGCTCGATATCAGTATGCCGGAAATGGACGGTATCGCGCTTACGACCGTAATCCGTGAACGTTTCCCCGATATCAAGGTGATTGTGCTGACGATGCACAACAACGCCGAAACGATCCAGGCTGTCATCAAAGCCGGTGCACAGGGTTATTTGCTCAAGGATTCTTCGAAACAGGAGCTGATTTACGGCATCGAAACCGTGCTCAACGGTGAAACGTATTTTGCCGACCAGGTGAAGGATACGCTGATTGCCGGCTTCCGGTCGGAGAAAGTGATCACCGAAATCCGTCTTACGACGCGCGAAAAGGATATTCTCCAACTGATCTGCCGCGAAATGACCACCCAGGAAATCGCCGATTCGCTGTTCATCAGCTCGCATACCGTGGAATCGCACCGCAAGAACCTGATTGCCAAAACGGGCGTTAAAAGCAGCGTGGGACTGGTGAAATTTGCGATTGAAAACGGCTTATGTGATTAGTTAGAAGTTGCTGGTTACGAGTTGGGAGTTGCTTGTTGAAACCGCAACTCTCCAACTATCAAACTCATAACTCGATAACTGTCCCTATGTGCTCTATGTATCTATGTGGTCAGACTGGACCGGGGACTGAAACCAACTTTGCAGCTATCAAACTCATAACTCAGCAAGTACATCTATGTGCCCTATGTTTCTATGTGGTAAAAGACTGGAGACTGATGACTTTTCTATAATCAATTTACCGGTCCTTTAGGAATGTTCGGCTTCCGAAAACGATTGATCATGTGCTTCGGATGAAATTTAGCCGGGGTGAACGCGATCGGGTGACCGACTTTCACCGCGTAGACTTTGGTGAATTTGGCTCCCAGGAAGATGATTTGCGAGGAATAATACATCCAGGCGAGCAATACGAGGATTGTTCCCGGAACGCCAATACTGCTGCCGAAAAAGTAGTTTTTCAGGTAATATTTGATCAGCAACTGCCCGATATACAACAGGATCGCCGTCACCGTAGCCCCGGCAAATGCCAGCTTCCACTCTACCGTGCCGTCGTGGAGGTATTTGAACACCAGCGCAAACAGCAGGACATTCGCTAAAATCGCTGCCACGTGCTGTGCCAGCCACAAAATGACGGATTCAACGGCATTCAGGTCGCCGAAGAAATCCTGACCGAACGACAGCAGGATCGTCTGCCCGAAATACGTCAGGATGAGCAATAGACCGAACACAGGCAGGAAAATCACCGTCATGCCTCGTGAGCCGAGCGTATGGAGAAACTGCTTTTTCCGGTTGTCGAACACGACTTCTACATCGAGGAAGGCGTTCAGACTGGTGCGCAGGGACGCCAGCAAAGCCGAGCTGGATAGCAACAACGCAATGATTCCCACGATATTCATGACAACGCTTCCCTTTTCGAAATTCACATTCTGCATCACATCCATGATAGCGCTGGTATCTTCCAGTCCAACCTGTTCGTGCAGGAGCTTGTCGATGATCGTCAGCATGGTGTTTTGCCCTACAAACCTCCCGAAGGAAATGAGCGACAGGTAAATGATCGGTACCACGGCGAAAACCGTGTAATAGGCCAGTGCAGCGCCGTGAAAGAACGATTGCTCCTGGAAAAATTCGGTGAACGTTTCCTTGATCAGTTGACCGATTTCCGGCCAGCTAAGCTTACGGATGTTGTTTTCGGATGCGGATAGCTCTGACATGTTCCAGTGATTGGGGGGCAAACAAAACTAGTTCTTCACCCTGATTTGTGCAAACAAAATTGCGCCAGTAAGCACCGGCAAAGGCAGCAGCCTCGAATGTAACGGCAATCCCCTCGCCTGCTTCAGCGATTTCATATTCCGTCGGACGAAACAACAGTTGTTTTTTATCCAGCTCAATAGCATTGATTTCTCCGAAAAACAAGGCTTCATAAGCCGATTCGGGCTGAAAGTAAAACGCTTGCGGTGATCCGGAACGTTCGATCCGGCCATTGCGCATAAAATGGATTTCCGAGCACCATTGCAGCATGTCCTGTCCTTCGTGGGAAACGAGGATACAAGTCGTGCCGCGGCGTTCCGATAATTGCTTCAGGTAACGGCCGATGCGCTCTTTCAGATGCACATCCAGGTGAGCAAATGGCTCGTCGAGCAGTAACAGCTCAGGTTCTGCAGCCAGCGCACGTGCAATGGAGAGTCGCTGTTGTTCGCCGCCGGAAAGCAGAATCGCCTGCTGACTTCGCAGGTCCTTCAGCTCGACCAGATCCAGCAATTCGTCGCAGAACCGCTCGCGAACGTCATTCGGCAGGTACAGCATTTTCTGAACGATGTTCTGCTCTACCGTGTGGTAATTGTCCAGGCCGAAATCCTGGTTGACAAGCTGAATATCCGGATGGCCGGGCACCAGTACTTCCGACGGACCTTTAACGCGTTTGCCGTCCCAGTTAACCGTTCCGGAAGCCGGTTCCAGCAAGCCCGCGATGATTTTCAGCAATGATGATTTTCCGCCTCCGCTTGGTCCGACGATGCCTGCAATCTGCCCTTTCGGTACTTCCAGTGAAAGTCCGTCGAGCACATTGCGCCCGAAATGCAGTTGGAGCTCGTCGACACGCAGCATAATCAGTTACGCAATGCTTGTGGGAAATCCGGCAGGGCGATGTAAATGCCCGGAATCGGGTTTTCGACCACTTCGGAATCGTTCAGGTAGATTTCGAGTCGCTTTTTGTCGGTTTGCAGAACGTATTCATCCAGCGATCGTTCAGAAACCACGATCGGTGTAATACCTGCTTCGCTGTGAAATGCAAACAGGGTGACATTCGGAATGTCGAACGAAAACGAGCTTCCATCCCCGCGCTCGCCGGCCAGTAGATACACCTGTTCGCGCAGTACTTCTACTTTCGAAAAATCGCCATTGATACGGAATTCATCCTCCCATTCATGCCTTACATTTTCGGCTGTTTCCTGGCCATTATTTTGCTCATCTGCGAATTCCTGTGAAAAATCGCTGCTTCTTAAAAAAATCTGTACGTTAAATGCCATAGATCAAAAGTAGTCAATCCCCCGGTATCGCGCTGCAAATCACTTCGAATAAGAATAATACGTTTCTTTTTATATAAAAAATATACGTATTGTGCCGTGATTAATTCTCCCGAATAAGCCATTGCCAACCGATCGAAAAAAGTATATTTGGATTACACTCTATGCCTGCTACAATGAAAGAAGTCACTTCGGAAACCCGAACCCTGCACCTGTTAACTTCTGATATCGTGGAGATTACATACCACGCAGATGTCGTTATTACAATCGAACTTGCGAAAGAAGACATGCGCATCTATGAACAGTTCACGGAAAACAAGCCGTATAAAAAGCTTGTCACCGGAAGAGCGTTCAAAATAGATGTAGAGGTGCGAAAATTCATTGCTGCCGAGAACACCAAACGCAAGCATCTGATTATTGCAGAGGCGATTGTGGCCTCTTCTTCGCTGGGCAAAGCCGTATCGTATTTGTACCTGTTTTTCCAGAACCAGGCCTATCCCTGCAAGGTGTTCTCTACCAGGGATAAGGCACTCAAATGGCTGACCGAGCAGTAAAATGCCTTAACATAGTCGTAAAAGCTATCTTTGCAGCATCAAATAATACTGCATGTTGCCTTCGGTTATTCTTCTTCCTCAAAAAATGCAATCCATCGAACGTCGCCACCCCTGGATTTTCTCAGGGGCGCTGAAAGAAATGCCCGGCGATGTGGAAGACGGTGAAGTGGTTGTTGTAACCGATAAACAGGGAAATGAGCTGGCCAAGGGCCATTTTCAGCATGGATCGATCGCTGTGCGTGTGCTCACGTTCCAGGGCGAAGCTATTGATACGGCTTTTTACCGCAAGCGACTGGAGAATGCAGTTCGTCTGCGCCAGACACTGAACCTGTTCCGTGAAGACAATTCTATTTGCCGGCTGGTACATGGCGAAGGCGATCAATTGCCTGGACTCATCATCGATTATTACGGCGGTGTGGCGGTTATTCAATGCCACAGTCTTGGTATGTATCGTCAACTGGATTTGATTGCCGAAGCATTGAAAGCCGCACTGGGCGATCAGCTCACGGCTATTTATTCCAAATCGCGCGAAACGCTGCCGAACCGTATTCCTGTAGAAGACGGCTATCTATTTGGGGAAGCTTCAACTCCGCATGTGGCACTTGAAAACGGTGTAAAATACCAGCTCGACTGGATCACCGGCCAGAAAACAGGCTTTTTCATCGATCAGCGCGAAAACCGTGCGCTGCTGGCGAAATACGCCGCCGGCAAGAAAGTACTGAATACGTTCTGCTATTCCGGTGGATTCAGTCTTTCGGCGTTGCAGCAGGGTGCTACTGAAGTGCATTCGCTCGACAGCTCGAAAAAAGCCATCGAATTGACCGATAACAATATTGCGCTCAACAACTTCAGCGACCAGCATACGTCTATCGTCGCCGATGCAATGGTTTATGTACGCGAAACAGGTGAAGAATACGACATAATTGTACTGGACCCTCCGGCTTTTGCCAAACACCGCGATAAGCGTCACCAGGCTGTTCAGGGCTACAAACGCCTGAATGCGATGGCGATGTCGCACATTCGTCCGGGCGGGTTGCTGATGACCTATTCCTGTTCGCAGGTCGTGGACAAGCAATTGTTCACCAATACGATCATTGCAGCGGCTATTGAAAGCGGTCGTTCGGTTCGTATCCTCGAACAGCTGCACCAGCCGGCCGATCACCCGATCAATGCCTTTCATCCGGAAGGTGAATACTTAAAAGGATTGTTATTGCAAATCGACTAATGCTCGACATTCGGTATAAAAGCATTTTACGTGTTGCCCTGCCCTTAATGGTCAGCGGGTTCATCCAGTCTATCCTGGCGATGACGGATGCGACCTTTCTGAGCCGTTACAGTACGCTGGCTTTTGACGCAGCCGGAAGCGCCTCGTTATGGTATGTGACGCTGCACATGGCTTTTGTGGGTATGGGCGATGGTGCCCAGATCCTGATGGCGCGCCGCATCGGGGAACAAAATCCTGTGGGTGTGGCCCGCGTGTTTCAATCGGCATTGGTGAATTACATCTGCATTGCGGTCCTGCTCACTTTGCTCATTCATTTTGCCGTTCCTGCGTTGATGCAGTATATGGTTACGAACCGTGAGCTGGCTGCTGCCGAGCTTTCTTTTCTAAAAATCCGTGGTTATGCCTTCTGGGCGAATATCATCATCATGACCATCCAGTCGACGTATTACGCAACGGGAAGAACGCACGTTGTCTTGATCAGCGCCGCTATTGTGGCCGGCTCCAATATGCTGCTTGCTTATTTGCTCGTATTCGGCTTCTGGAACATCAAACCCATGGGACTGGAAGGTGCAGCGCTGGCTTCTACCATTGCGGAAATCCTCGGAATGCTCTTCCTGGTGATCAGTCTGCTGAGCGGAAAGCTTCGGAAATTGTATCCTTTCTGGCAGCGATGGCTGATAACATTTACGCAGATCCGTGAACACATTCATGTCGGTTTTCCGCTGTTGTTGCAGGGAATCGTGGCGCTTTCCGTCTGGACGATCTTTTTCATCTGGATCGAACAAATGGGCAGTCACGATCTGACCGTTTCGTTGAACATCCGCTATATCTACTTCCTGGCGTTTGTGCCGATCTGGGGATTTGCGGCAGCTACGAAAACCTATATCGCGCAGTTTGTCGGAGCCAAAGACTACGCCGCATTGCCAATCATTCAGCGCCGCATCCAATTGCTGACGGTTGGTTTTCTGCTGCTGACTTTTCACGGCGCCATCCTGTACCCTGAAAAACTGATCTGGCTAGTCAACGACCAATCGGCTTATATTGAGGACAGCGCCCGCGTATTGCGTGTGGTGAGCGGCTCGATACTGATTTACGGCATGGTCAGTGTTTATTTCCAGACCATCAGTGGCAGCGGGAATACGCGCGTGACCTTTTTAGTGGAATGCATCAGCACGGCGTTTTATGTCCTTTCGGCGTATTTGCTGATCAAAGTGTGGAAAGCGCCTGTTCACATCGTATGGCTGGTGGAATACGTCTATTTCATTACCATGGGCGTAGCCTCACTGATTTACCTGAAGTGGTTTAACTGGACAAAAGAAATCAAACCGCTTTAACAGTAAGCAGGCTTTTCATTCAATTCTCCAGCAAGGGTTTACGTAAACGATTTTATACTATATTCGGGGCTCAAAACCTGAATCTTATGAACGTACCTACTTTAAAACAACTAGATCTCGCAGAGTTAAAAACACAGCTCGAAGCAGTTTATCCTGAAGTTAAATGCAATTGGGGACCGGGCAACAAAATGCTGATGATCTCCCAGAATGGCGAGAAAGCCGGCGTAAGCGTACAGGCAAGAAAGACCAAAGCAGTATTGTACAACGGATTTTCCTCCATGGGTACACAAATGCTGTTTATGTTATTGCTCGTTCTGACCGCGGGAGTCATCGGAGGAGCTATTTTTCTCTTTGTTATTAAGCCAAAGCAGGATGCTATCCGCACGAAAGTCGCCAATTACATCAAAGACCATTACGGCCAGACTTCTTTCTGAAACTTTAGTCCATTTTCAAAAATGCCGCTTGTTTCCAGGTGGCATTTTTTATGTGCTGTTCCCTGCAAGCTTCGTATGTTTGCAGCCTGATAACTAAAAAGCACTAAATCGATGAGCTCATTGCGCGTTGTTTTTATGGGGACTCCGGATTTTTCAGTAGGTATTCTGCGCAAAATGCTGGAAGAACAGATCACTGTTGCCGGTGTGGTAACCGTAGCCGATAAACCGGCCGGGCGCGGTCAGCAGGTACAGCAGAGTGCCGTAAAGCGATTTGCCGTAGAGCACGATCTTCCTGTGTTACAGCCAGAGAAGCTCAAAGATCCTGAATTCCTGAAAGCGCTTCAGGCCATGCAAGCCGATGTATTTGTCGTCGTGGCATTCCGTATGCTGCCGGCAGAAGTCTGGAAAATGCCTTCCAAAGGAACGTTCAACCTGCATGCTTCCCTCCTGCCGGATTACCGGGGTGCGGCGCCGATCAACTGGACGATCATCAACGGCGATCGGGAGACCGGCGTAAGTACCTTCTTTATAGATGAAGCCATCGATACCGGACACGTTATTGGTCAGCGAAACATGCCTGTAGGCGAAAACGAAACGGCTGGTGAGCTCCACGACCGCATGATCGTTACCGGCGGCGAGCTGGTGGTGGAAACCATTCGCGCGATTGAAAACGGTACTGTTGCACCGATTCCACAGGATCGCTTTACCGACAGCCCGCGTCGACCGGCGCCAAAACTGTTCAAAGAAAACACCCAAATCGACTGGTCGAAGCCGGTGAATGAGATCCATCAGCTGATCTGCGGGCTTTCGCCTTACCCGGCAGCCTGGACCCGCTGGACGAATTCCAAAGGCGAAACACGACAGGTAAAGCTCTTCCGCACGACTGTTGGCTCTACAACCGGCTCCGGCACAGGAAAGCTGTCGGCTGACAAAACCACCATTCAGGTAGACTGCAATGGCGGCACGTTGATTATCCATGAATTACAGCTGGAAGGCAAAAAAAGAATGGCTGCGAAAGAATGGCTGGTCGGAAATGCCATTTCAGAGTGGAAAATCGACGGTTGAGAATTGTTAATATTCCTTAAAACGATTCCTGCTTTCGTCGACAAAACGGCCGTATTCAGCGCTTAAAACGCTAAAAACGTCGGTCTTTATCAACAAATACGCCTGTTTATCAACAAAAAATCGATTTTTTTTCGGAAACCCTTGACTGGCGTGCATATTCGGCTAAATTTGTCTCGTTAAATAATTGAATAGTCAAATTAAAAACCAAACTATGAACAAAGCAGAATTGATTGACGCGATTGCTTCCGGAGCAGGTTTGTCAAAAGCAGATGCTAAGAAAGCATTGGATGCATTTGTAGATGCAACAGGTAAAGCATTGAAAAAAGGTGACCGTATTTCCCTCGTTGGTTTCGGTTCTTTCTCTGTTTCCAAGCGTGAAGCGAGAACAGGTCGTAACCCACAGACTGGAAAAGAAATCAAAATCGCGGCTAAAAATGTTGTGCGATTCAAAGCTGGTGCTGAGCTTTCAGGAGCTGTAAACTAATTTGCATAAGCTATTTTAAAAGGCTTCCGTCATTGGCGGAGGCCTTTTTCGTTTTTGCACCCCTCACATTCTTTTTTCCTTTCACCACAAAGAAGCAAAGATTCATATCTAAGCATACTGCTTAGGGTAGCAAAGGAAATACTGGTATTATTTTTTAGAACGAGGATTCATACCTCCTCCCTTAAGAAGAGAAAGCGGTAGCGCAGGGATATTGAGGAGGGTGGTAGAAATCAACATTTTGTGACATCCTCCCCCTTAGTCCCCCTCCAAAGGGGGAGACAGTTTTTCAATCCACAATCTCTTTGCTGTCTTAACAAACATAGCTGGCACTTATCCTTTGCTCCTTTGTGGTGAAAAACCTTCTTCCACTGTCTTCATCACAGTAGCCGAACCCTTCGTATCTTTGCCGCATGAATGCAAAACTGCTCCGGGCATTTTACGAAATGATCCCTGAATCGAAGAAAAGCATGTTTGATCGTATCGCCGCCGACCGCACGCGTTACCTGACCGTTGTACTGGAAAACATTTACCAGGAACACAATGCCAGCGCCGTTATGCGTTCCTGCGAAAGCTTTGGCATCCAGGAACTCCACGTGATCGAGAGCAAAAATGAATACAAGCCGCAGCGCGATATTGCCCGTGGCGCCGGACGCTGGGTCGAGCTGAACAATTATTCGGAAGGTGATCAACCACTCACAGACTGCATCCAGGGATTGAAAGATCGCGGTTTTCAGATCGCAGCGCTTACGCCGGATGCCGATAGTCATTCCATTTTTGATGTGCCGCTCGATAAGCCGACAGCACTCGTTTTCGGAACCGAATGGGAAGGCATCAGCGATACGGTTCGGGAAATGGCCGATCTGACCGTCCGCATCCCGATGGTGGGTTTCACTGAAAGCTTCAATGTTTCCGTTTCTGTTGCTCTGACACTTCAAACGCTGCGTCACCGGCTTGAAACCGGCGACCAGAATTGGAAGCTCACCGAG
The DNA here is from genome assembly GCA_946482515.1 of uncultured Flavobacteriales bacterium. Next base: position 29,501 of record CAMLRS010000016.1, read on the forward strand.
GAGGAACAAATCGCCATTAAGCTCGACTGGTCGGAAAGTATTATGAACCAGGGAAAGATCGTTCGCGCCGAGCTGGAGAAGCGCCTTTCGGCCGACTAACTGGCTGAACAGAAAGCAGATTTCTTCCGCACGAGCAACCGCATGTCGTCAGGAATAGTATATTTGTAAGAATACAACTATAAAACCTCAATACGACATGGGTAAGGGAGATATCAAAACCGGAAAAGGTAAACGAACAAACGGTTCTTACGGTAACACCAGGAAGCGCAAGAAGGTTAATAAAGCCGCAGCTCCTGCCGCAAAAGCTGAGAAAAAAGAAAAAGTAGCAGCTCCTGCCGAGAAAAAAGCACCTGCAGCTAAGAAAACAGCGGCAGCGAAGCCAGCAGCTAAAAAAGAAGCAGCGGAAACCAAAAAACCGGCTGCCAAAAAGACGACCAAAAAGGAAGCTGAAACGGAAGAATAATTCCATGAATGCTCACCGATCATATGAAATGGCTCTTCAACCGAAGGGCCATTTTTTTATTCTAAAATTCACGTTCAATTTGCCGATTATCGGTTAAAAAAACACGACATTTGTCGGGCATGACAAACACAAACTGAATTAAATTACATCATCATGAAAAAGCACAACTTCGGAGCGGGACCTTGCATTCTTCCGCAGGAGGTTTTCAAACAAGCTGCCGATGCGGTTATTGATTTCAACGGACTTTCCATCCTGGAAGTTTCCCACCGTCACAAGGATTACGAAGCCGTAATGGACGAAGCGCGCAACCTCGTAAAAGTAGCGCTCAACGTTCCGGACGATTACGAAGTGCTTTACCTCCAGGGAGGTGCAACGCTCGGGTTTACCATCGCAGCGCTGAACATGATGCGCGATACCAAACGCGCCGGCTACATGAACACAGGAACGTGGGCATCCGGTGCAATTAAAGAAGCGAAAAAAGTAGGAATCGATGTAAATGTATTTGCGTCATCCGAAGACAAGAACTTCAACTACATTCCGAAAAACTATACCGTTCCAACAGATGTGGATTACATCCACTTCACGTCGAACAACACCATTTTTGGTACACAATTCAAAGAATTCCCGAAAACCGATCTTCCACTGGTGTGCGATATGTCATCCGATATTTTCTCCCAGGAAGTCAACGTAGCTGATTTCGATCTGATCTACGCAGGTGCACAGAAAAACCTCGGTCCTGCCGGAGCGACGCTGTACATCGTGAAAAAGTCTGTTCTTGGTAAATCCACTTCGACTTTCATGCCGTCTTACCTCGACCTGAAAGTTCATGCAGAGAAAGATTCCATGTTCAACACGCCACCGGTATTCTCGGTATATGTTGCCATGCTGAACCTGCGTCACCTGCTCGCAAACGGCGGCGTAAAAGCCATGCAGGCACGCAACGAAGCAAAAGGAAAATTACTGTACGACGAAATCGACAGCAACCCGCTGTTTGTTGGAACAACAACGGTTGAAGATCGCTCGCTGATGAACGTAAACTTCGTACTGAAAGACGAAGCACACAAAGAAGCATTTGACGCAGCGTGGAAAGCAGCCGGGATCGTTGGTTTGAACGGACACCGCTCGGTTGGTGGTTACCGCGCTTCCATGTACAACGCCCTTGAGCTCGACAGCGTTCAGGTACTTGTAGACGTTATGCGCGATTTGGCAAACAAAAACGCTTAATTATGAAAATTTTAGCGAACGACGGCATTTCCAACGAAGGTAAAACAGCGCTCGAAGCAGCCGGTTTTACAGTGATCACTGATAAAGTTGCCCAGGCGGACCTGGCAACGGCTGTCAACGAGCAAGGAATCGAAATTGTGCTCGTGCGCAGCGCTACAACCGTTCGCAAGGACGTGATCGACGCCTGCCCGGGACTCAAGCTCATTGGTCGCGGCGGTGTGGGAATGGACAATATCGATGTGGCTTATGCCCGCGAAAAAGGCCTGACGGTGATCAATACACCGGCTTCCTCTTCCCAATCCGTTGCTGAGCTGGTAATGGGAATGCTGTTCGCCGGAGCGCGTTCGCTGCACCATTCGTTCAAAAACATGGAAACCGGCGATTTCTCGGCTTTGAAGAAACGTTATTCCAACGGCATCGAGCTGCGCGGAAAAACCCTGCTGATCGTTGGATTCGGTCGTATCGGTCAATCACTGGCCAGCTACGCACTAGGCTGCGGTATGAATGTCGTTGCTACCGGCCGTGAGAACAAAACAGTGAATATTCCATTGACTATACAGGGAACGCAAACGTTTAACGTGCCTGTTCCGGTTGTGGCTGATCTCGCTTCTGCTTTGCCAAATGCCGATTTCATCTCGCTGCACGTTCCGAAACAACCAAACGGTGAAGCCGTGCTTGGAAAAGCGGAATTCGAGCTGATGAAAAACGGTGTACAGATCGTAAATGCTGCTCGCGGCGGCGTGGTGGATGAAACAGCTTTGCTGGAAGCCATTGCTTCCGGAAAAGTAGCGTTCGCCGGCCTGGATGTTTTCGAAAACGAACCGAATCCGCGCGCTGATCTGCTCAACAACGACGCTATTGCAACAACGCCGCACATTGGTGCTGCAACAGGCGAAGCACAGGACCGCATCGGACTGGAGCTTGCCAGCCTGATCATTGCTGAGTTCGGCAAACAGGTTCCGGCTTAATAAAAAGATCAATACTTATTTTGAAACGCTTCTGTCACTGATGGAAGCGTTTTTTGTTTCAGTCGATGGTGAAATCGGTCAGATCCGTCAGGGCTTTTCGTTTGAGGGAGACAGCGTAAAAATGTGGATGGTATTCAATGTCGACAATTCCTGCTTCGATAAGCTTGTCGATATGGTCTTTGACTGTCGATTTGGAAAGCTTTAAGCTTTTTACAAAATCAATATTTCTCCAATCCTGTTGTTTGAGTGCAGCAACCATTTTTATTCTCGCGGGATGCGCCAATGCCCTGGCTGACAAGGATAATTGCATTTCTTCTAATGAATAGTTGTTCGATTTTATTGCTCCCATTTTTGGTGTTTCTTATTTAAGTTAGTGAAAAAGATCACTTTGAACCAAAACAATCCAAGGGTAAATTAGGGAATTCCCAAAATTACTAACCGGTACCCAATATTACGTAGCGGTTAGTAATATTACGAACGCAATTCCTTCTTAACAAACACCAAAAATCCCCACTTTTCACTACCTTCGACAGCTTAAAAAACTCAAATGGCAAAGCTTCATCCTTTCAAAGCTGTGCGACCAACGCGCGATAAAGCCCACCTCGTGGCTACGCGTCCGCTGGCTTCCTATAAAGAACACATTCTCAAAGCGAAACTGGAGCAGAACCCTTATACGTTTATTCACATCATTCACCCGGAAGTCAACAAGGCATTCAAGACCAAGCCGAATTCCCTTGAGCGGTTCCAGGCGGTGAAGAAACGTTTTCATGAATTTGAAGACGAAGGCGTGATCTTCCAGGACCAGGAAGCGACAATTTACGTTTACCGTCAGACAACGCCGACGAACGAGTTTACAGGCATTGTAGCCGGAGCGAGCATTGCCGAATACGATGCCGGATTGATTAAAAAACACGAGGCAACACTCACATCGCGCGAGGAAATGTTCACCAATTACCTCGATATCGTGGGTTTCAACGCCGAACCGGTATTGCTTTCGCACGAGCCGTCGGATGCTATTGAAGCTTTTATTGCCGATGCAACCACGCCGCGACCGGAATACGAATTCTCGACAACCGATCGTATCAAACACGAATTGTGGGTCCTGTCACCTGAGCAAACTGCTGAAATACAACGTTTATTCGATGCGTTACCGGCATTGTATATCGCCGATGGCCACCATCGGTCGGCATCTTCGGCCAGGCTGGCTGAGAAATACCGGAAAGCGGGTATTGCGCTTCAGAATCCACAGTACTTCCTGGCATTTCTGATCGACGAACGACGCATGCAAATCCTGGAATTCAATCGTTTGGTGAAAACGCTGAATGGCCATACAACTGATTCTTTTTTAACAACTTTAGGGTCGTTATTTGAAGTAAAGCCTTTAACGATTGGCCGCAATCCGAAAAAGGAGCACGAAATGACCTGCTTCCTGAAGGGAAAATGGTACAGCCTCACAGCGAAGCCGGAAATCTGCTCGTCGAAAGATCCGGTGAAATCCCTTGATGCGCAAATCCTGACCGACCAGGTATTGACGCCTATTCTCGGCATTCGCGACCTGAAAACCGACAGCAACATTGCTTTTATGAGCGGAGCCGAAGGCTTGTCGGCCATTGAAGACGCCGTGAACAAAGGACAGGCGGAAGTGGGATTCGTATTGTATCCCGTGAGTATGGAACAGGTGAAAGCCGTTGCCGACCACGAGCTGATCATGCCACCGAAATCGACCTGGGTGGAGCCCAAAATCCGAAGCGGACTTACCATTTACATGATCAATGAATAATCCGATTGCCCAAAACCTGTTGGCCCTGCGCACGGAAATTCCGGCGAATGTGGAGCTGATCGCCGTTTCCAAAACCAAGCCCGAAAGCGATATTTTGCTGGCTTACAAAGCCGGTCAGCGTGCTTTTGGCGAAAACAAAGTACAGGAAATGGCGGGTAAATACGAAAACCTGCCGAAAGACATTCAATGGCACCTTATCGGGCATTTGCAGACCAATAAAGTGAAATACATAGCGCCGTTCGTGCACATGATCCATTCGGTCGACAGCCTGCGCCTGTTGCAGGAAATCGATAAACAGGCGGCGAAAAACAACCGCGTCATTCCCTGCCTGCTGCAATTCCACATTGCCGACGAAGAAACCAAATTCGGACTCGATTTCACCGAAGCCGAAGAACTGCTGCAATCGCGTGAGTTCGTTGAGCTGCGCAACGTCAGCATAGCCGGATTAATGGGCATGGCGACCTTTACATCCAACGAAGAACAGATCGCCGATGAATTCCGGAACCTGAACAACTACTTCCAGATCATCAAAAGTCATTATTTCAAGTTCAATCCTGAATTCCGGCACGTTTCCATGGGCATGAGCAGCGACTACCGCATTGCCATCCAGGAAGGAAGCACCATGATTCGCGTCGGCAGCACTATTTTCGGAACACGATGAAAGCATTTCTTTTCTGCCTATTCAGCTGTGTAGCTTTTTCAGCTGCTGCGCAAAACTATGCCGACAGCATCCAGAAAGCCCGTCACGAACACGATTCTGTTTTCGTAACACAAGTCCTCAACAAAGAAGAAGCAGCGCATTTCAAAGGCTTCTGCTACTTCCCTGTCGATTCTACCTATCGTGTCACAGCAACCTTCCAGAAGAAAAAAGGAAAGAAATTCGCCATGCCGATGACGCGCGAACGTCTGAAGACCGTTTACTACCGCGCTTACGGAACGCTGACGTTCACGATCCGCGATACCGTTTGTGTATTGACCGTTTACGAAAACCTCGACCTGAAGCACAAAAAAGCATTCCGCAATTACCTGTTCCTGCCGTTCCGCGATGGAACAACCAATACGACAACTTACGGCGGCGGCCGTTTCATGGACATTGAAAAAAGCAGCTCGGACCAATGGATCATTGATTTCAACAGCGCTTATCATCCGTATTGCGCTTATACTTCCCGTTATTCCTGTCCTATTCCGCCGGCTGAAAACGTGATCGAGCCAGCCATTATGGCCGGTGAATGTTACGAAGGTCATCCCGAAGAGTAAACACACTTATCGACCGCTCCTCATTTTCGTTCCCAATCTCGCGTTGAATTTGGTATCTTTCCCTACCAATAAAACGTTATGAGAACAGCATATTTATCTATCCTGGGGCTTTCGGGCGCGTTGCTGCTGGGATCCTGTGGCGGCGACACCGATACCAAACAATCGGAAGCCGTAAAGAATCCGCATATTGTAGACCGTTTCGCCGATGTGCAGATCCTGCGCTTCGATGTCAATAGCTGGAACAAATTATCCCTGAACCAGAAGAAGCTCGTTTACTTCCTTTCGCAGGCAGGTCTGGCCGGTCGCGATATTATTTACGACCAGAACAACGCCTACAACCTCGAAATCCGCAAAGCGCTGGAAAAAATCACGGAATCGTACAAAGGCGATAAAAACTCCGATGACTGGAAAGCATTCGACGCGTACAGTAAACAAGTCTGGTTTTCCAACGGGATTCACCACCATTACAGCATGGAAAAAATCGAACCGGGTTTCAGTCAGGCTTACTTAGCTGAATTGCTGAAAGAATCCGGTGCAAAACTGTCAATGGAAGCGAAAAATGCCATCTTCAGCACAACAGCTTATATGAAGCGTAAGGTGAAAGATCCGAAAGTGGATATGATCGTCGCTTCAGCCAATAACTTCTATGGCAAAGGCGTGACGCAAAAAGCCGTGGAGGATTTCTATACGGCCATGATCGACACGACGGATCCGACGCCGATTGAATACGGACTGAATTCGACGCTCATTCTCAAAGACGGCAAGCTCTACGAAGATGTCTGGAAATCCGGTGGCAAATACGGCAAAGCGATCGATCAGATCGTTTACTGGCTGAAACAGGCTGTAACTGTGGCAGAGAATCCAAAACAGGGAGCTGCATTAGAGAAGCTCATTGAATATTACCAGACCGGCGACCTGGAAACCTGGAGCGCCTACAACGTATTGTGGCTACAAGCAACCGAAGGCGATATCGACTACATCAATGGCTTCATCGAAACATACGGCGATGCGCTCGGCGCACGTGCAAGCTATGAATCGGTGGTACAGATCAACGATTTCGATGCGTCGAAGCGTATGGCTGTGGTAGCGGAAAACGCACAGTGGTTTGAAGACAATTCACCGTTATTTCCACAACACAAGCGCAAGGAAGTAAAAGGCGTTTCTTACAAAGTAGTCCAAGTGGCCAGCGAATCCGGTGATGCTGCTCCATCTACACCTATTGGTGTGAACCTTCCCAACAACGACTGGATCCGTTCGGAATACGGTTCGAAATCCGTTTCACTTGGAAATATCATCGAAGCGTATGACAAAGCCGGCGGTCCTTCACTGGTGGAAGAATTCGCTCATGACAAAGAAGAAATCGAACGTGCGAAGAAATACGGTTCATTAGCAGGCAAAATGCACACCGCGCTGCACGAAGTGATCGGTCACGCCAGCGGCCAGATCAACAAAGGCGTTGGTCAGCCGAATGTAACGCTGAAGAACTATGCTTCCACACTGGAAGAAGCCCGTGCCGATCTCGTAGGCTTGTATTACATCATGGACCCAAAAATGGTCGAGCTGGGACTGATTCCTTCACAGGAAGTCGGGAAAGCCGAATACGACGGCTACATCCGCAACGGTATGATGACACAGCTGCAGCGTCTGGAAATTGGCCAGAACCTCGAGGAAGAGCACATGCAGAACCGTCAGCTGGTTGCAGCCTGGGTATTTGAAAAAGGTCAGAAAGACAACGTAATTGCCAAAATGACGCACGGTGGCAAAACGTATTACGACATCAAAGACTACAACAAGCTCCGCAAGCTGTTTGGTGAATTGCTGCGCGAAATCCAGCGAATCAAATCCGAAGGCGATTACAAAGCCGGGCGCAATCTGGTGGAAACTTACGGTGTGAAAGTCAACAAGGCCTTGAACAAAGAAGTGCTCGACCGTGTAAAGCCACTCAATCTCGCTCCTTACAGCGGATTCGTTTACCCGATTTTTGTTCCGGTGACCAATGCCAAAGGTGAAATCACCGACATCAAGCTGGAAAACAAAATGGGCTTTGTAGAGCAGATGCTCTATTATGGCAAGAAGTATAGCTTTTTATAACTAAGAGGGAATAGTGAATAGGAAACAGGGAATAGTGCCCGTTTCCTATTCACTGTTCCCTGTTTCCTCTCATGAACTATCTCGGGCATCTCTATTTTTCCGGAAACGACGTCGAGCGTATGCAGGCAAACCTGTATGGCGATTTCGTGAAAGGCTCGCACCTCGACCACCTTCCTGCTGCTATTCGTGAAGGTGTGCAACTGCACCGGAAAATCGATGATTTCATTGACCACCATCCATTGGTACATGAGCTGCTGGTGCTTTTACGCCCCGATCTGCCCAAAGTAGCCGGCGTGGCTGTGGATATTTACTTCGACCACCTGCTGGCCCGCAACTGGAAGCAATTTCATCCGCAGGATTTGCAGGAATACCTCGATTACATCTACCTGAACCTCGATTTCCTGAATCCGTTCTACTCCTCCGATTACCGCTCCTTTTTACAGGCAATGGTGCGCTATAACTGGATCAGTCATTATCACACCACCGAAGGTCTCGACAAGATGTGTCGCGGTGTCAGCTCAAAACTCTCTTTTCCGAATGCGCTCGTCAATGGCAGTGTGGTTTTCAGGAAGCATGAGCTTCAAATAACGGAATGCTTCTTTGAATATATGATTGCCGCCAATGAATATTTCCTTCGGGAAGATCCGCGAATATTGTCGTAATTTGCAGCCACACGACATGTATGATTCGTCCACACAAAATCATTAACCGTTACCTGCTGCCCGGATTAGCCGGTTCTTTGCTGCTCCTCGCCCGTTGTTCCGACACGGTTGCCGATGAACGCAAGCAGCCTTTGGTTGCCAACGAACAGGATTTACCTGCCATTCTCAAAAAAGGAAAGCTGCGTGTACTGGCGGAGAACTCTGCCACTTCCTTTTTCATCTACAAGGGCAAGCGCATGGGATTCGAATACGAAATTCTGCGTGAATTTGCCGAAAACCTCGGTGTTGAGCTGGAAATCATTCGTGTGAACGATCTCAACGAGATCAATGAACGACTTAACAATGGCGAAGGCGATATCATTGCCTGCAATTACACCGTTACGCGCGATATGCAGGACCAGATCGCGTTTTCCCGGCCGTATTTTCAATCGAACCAGGTATTGGTGCAGCGCAAGCCCGATCCATTGATCGATATCACCAAGGAAGCCTGGGATAAATACCATATCAGTGATCCGCTCGAGCTCGCCCGCAAGAAAATCGATGTACGCCGTAACTCCGGCCATTACTACCACCTGCTCAACCTGCAAAACGAGATCGGTGACACGATCTATATCCGCCCTACGCACAGCAACCAAAGCGTTGAAGAGCTCATGGAAATGGTTTCCGACGGACAGATCGATTACACCGTAGCCGAACGGAACCTGGCGCGTATCAACCAGGAATTTTACCCGAACCTGGATATCAGCCTGGCCATTTCCTTCAAGCAGAACATCGCGTTCGGACTGAGTAAAAAAGCGCCGCTGCTGAAAAAGCGTCTCGATGCCTGGTTGTTGAAATTCATGAAGAAAGCTGCTTTCGATTACATCAAAAAGAAATACTACGACTTCGCCAGTAATGTACAGTATCCACAGGATCCTGGCGCTATCCGCAAAGGACAGCTCTCGCCTTTCGATGCCATCATGAAAGCGGAAGCTGGAAAACACCAGTTCGACTGGCGCTTGCTCGCAGCAATCATTTACCACGAAAGTAAATTCAATCCGAACGCCCACGCTTTTGCCGGCGCTTACGGACTGATGCAATTCATGCCGGGCACAGGATCGCGTTACGGCGTTTATCCGGGCTCTCCTCCAGATGTGCAGATTCGCGGGGGAATGAAGTACATCAACACCATTCGCGGCATGTGGAAAGACATTCCGGATGAGAACGAGCGTCATAAATTCATGCTGGCCAGCTACAATGCCGGTTCCGGGCATATCAAAGACGCCCAGAAACTGGCCGCCAAACGCGGATTGAATCCCAAAGTCTGGGATGACAACGTAGAGAAAATGGTGCAAAACCTTGGCAAGAACGAATACTACTCCGATCCTGTCGTGGAAAACGGCGCGTTCCGGGGCAGCTTTACCGCTCGTTACGTACGTTCCATCATGACGCGCTACGAGAGCTATAAGTCGATGTTTTAAGAGCAGGTAAAACAATTAATCTTTGCGCTCTTCGCGTCTTTGCGGTAGATTTACCCCATGAAACAACAGCTCCTTGTGATCGAAGGTCCCACCGCCAGTGGGAAAACCGCATTGAGCGTTGCATTAGCCCAACAACTGCAAACAGTCGTACTTTCAGCCGATTCCCGTCAATTTTACAAAGAGCTGGCCATAGGAACTGCCAAACCGACGGTTGAAGAAATGCAGGGCATTCCACATTATTTTATCGATTCACATAGCGTGACAGAACCGGTTACGGCGGCGCAATTCGAACAGGAAGCGATGGACTTGCTTCAAACGACATTAAAAGACCATCCGTTTGTGATCGTAGCCGGTGGCTCGGGCATGTTCATCGACGCGTTGTGCATCGGCCTCGATCCGATTCCGCACGATGAAGTCATTCAGCTGCAATTGCGGGAAGAACACCGGATAAATGGCCTGAAACCGCTATGTGACGAGCTGAAAGCAGCCGATCCCGGCTATTACGCTGCTGTCGATCAGAACAATCCTGCGCGGATTCTAAGGGCATTGGAAGTCATCCGACTCACCGGCAAACCTTTTTCCGAATGGCGTCAGAGCAGTCCGCCCGAGCGGCCATTTGGGGTGCAGCGTTTCCTGATCGAACACCCGCGCGAGCAATTGTACGATCGCATCAATCGCCGTGTGGACAACATGATCGCCGATGGTTTGCTGGAAGAAGCGAAAAGCGTACATCATTTGAAACACCTGGCACCTTTGCAGACTGTTGGTTACAAGGAATGTTTCGATTACTTCGAAGGAAAATCCGACCGGGAAACCTGTATTGAAAAGATCAAGCAGCACACGCGTAATTACGCCAAACGCCAATTGACGTGGTTCCGCAGGCATCCCGAAACAGTAGTGATCCCTTTTGGTACAAATGAACAGATGACCGCACTTATCCGGAAGCATTCGGGTGTATAAAATCCGTATTAATACGCTTAAAAATCCGTACAAACACCGTTGATTGAGACAGGCAAGCATACTATCTTGCTCATCTAAAAATCAATCGGTTATGAAAACAAAAGATGATTACAAACCACTATTTGATGCTGGCGATCTGCTGCTTATTGAGGAAGGACTAACGCTCTTCGAAGATCTCCACATGGTGCTCTATGCTGCCAAATTAGGAAGGAAAACAATGAAGTATCCCGTTAAATCGCCTGAAGACCTGGCCGGGATTTTCGGGAGTAAGAAAGTGTTCCAGTTCCGTGACTGGAAAATCAGCTACAAAACCTTTCTCAAATTCGCTCCGCAGGAATTCTTCCCGATGGAAACGGAAAAAGACTTCCTGATGCGTATGTTGATGATCTTCCAGATCGCCCGGAGAACGCATCAGTTCGACACGATGCAACAAGGCTCTGTTAAGCCGTTCAGTGAAAAAGAGAACGTCTACCTCATTCCTACCCCTGAGCCTATCCCTTATTACCCGAATAAATAACCTAAAACAACACTATTATGCCAGCTCCAAGAACCGCTGTTTTCTGTCCTGCCGGAAGGTGGACACAAGTCGAATGGTATGTCGGAACGATTTACCTGAATAAAATGTATATGTCAAATCCCGGAACCCGCATCCAATGGCGTTGGTTCAGCGCCGGATTGCCACCCTATTGGCAGGGCGAGTTTTTCGGAAATGCCCGCATCACACTCACGGCCACATTTTACATGAGCCTGGAATTCAAGCCAGACCGTGACACAACGATCACATTTGCCCCTTAGCTAACACAACCATATAACAAAACAGGTTCTGCAGAAATCTCGAAAGGGTTTCTGCAGAATTGTTTTTAGCCCTTTCATTCTTTGGCAGAAGCATCGCCGATTGCCTTCCAATCTGTAGAATAATCGCTATTTTTCTCCTTCGGATTGCAACGGCCATCCAATAAACCGCCTGAAAAACAGCTGCATATAAACTTGGAACGATTATTGAAAATTACCCATTCAAAGCCAAAAAACTATGAACATTCAATTTGAACAGGTCATGCCCCACCCGCTCGCTGCCATCCAACACAGCGAAGACAGTATCTGGGGACATGCTGTTTCCCTGAAAGCCGGACACAAGATCCTGTTGAATGCGGCCAGTGGTAAAGGAAAATCCACGTTTTCCATGACCATTTTCGGTATTCGCACCGATTACGAAGGAACCATCCGCTTCGATGGAAAAGACATCCGCACGCTGAGCACCGATGAATGGGTAACAATCCGTCAGCGTAAAATGTCGACCGTATTCCAGGACCTGCAGCTCTTTCACAACCTGACTGTAGCCGAAAACCTGCATTTGAAAAACAGCCTTACGAATTTCAAAACCGAACAGCAAATGCGTCAGATGCTGGCCATGCTGGGAATCGAACACAAATGGAATGACCGCTGCGGACTTTTGTCGATGGGACAGCAGCAGCGTGTTGCCATCGTTCGCGCCTTGTGCCAGCCGTTCGACTGGCTCATTATGGATGAGCCATTTTCGCACCTCGACGAAGCAAACAGCCGGCTTTGCCTGCAAATGATCGCCGATGAATGCGACGCACAAAAAGCCGGTTTCGTACTTACGTCACTCGACGACGACAACCGTTTCGCTTACGATTACGAACTTAAACTCTGACAGCCATGTTACGCAAGCTTTTATTCCGTCACCAGGACAGGGTGCAGCTCATTATTGCCGTGATCGGTGCGTTCCTTGGAATGACCTTTCTCCTCACGTCCATTCATTACCTGATCAAAGTGAATGAATTCGGTGAAGGAGCCGATATTCTCGGTCCGAATACGATCATTGTCCAGAAAAAAGTTTCCAGCGCCAATACGCTGAAGCTCGCCAAAACCGACTTTTCCGAGCGCGAGCTGGAATTGCTTCGCCAGGAGCCCTACATTCTTGAAGTAAAGCCGGTTGTAACGAACAACTTCGATGTTTCCTTCGAAACAGCCGATCCACTCGTGCCACGTTTCCGTTCCGATGTGTTCATTCAGAGCGTCGATCCGGATTTCCTCGATGTGAAATCCGATAAGTGGAAATGGAAACCCGGCGATACCATTGTTCCCATCATCATGCCGCGCGATTTCCTCGTGATGCTGAATACCTTTATGAGTGCTTCCGGCATTCCGCAGGTGAGCGATGAGCTGGCAATGGATATCAAGTTCAAATTCACGCTGCACAACGAAACATCCAAAGAATGGATCAACGCACGCATTATCGGTTTTACGAACGAAGTGCCGTCCATCCTTGTACCGGAATCATTTATGAACTGGGCGAACGACAAATACGGCAACAACAACGAGAACAAGATCACGCAGGTCATGATTTCCGGGAAAGAAAGCGAATTCGGACTCGTAGAAGAGTTGATGGAGCGCAAGCACCTCGAATCGAAAAAATCGCAGGTAGTGATCGGTCAGCTGAAAAGTATGGTGAGTACGCTGATCATCGTCGTACTCGGTATTTCTGTCATTGCGGTGTTCGTTTCCGGGTTGGTATTGATTCAATACTTACAACTGCTGCTCAGTAAGAATATGTATGAGGTGCGAACGCTGCTGCGACTCGGTTATCCGCCAAAAGTGCTCACACGCCACTTCTTCATTTACTTTACCAAAGTATTCGGAATTGTGGCTTTGCTGGGACTCGTTGCGTTCTCCGGATTCAAGTTCCTCCTCGACTCGCTTTTTGCAGACGGCGGCTTGTACATCGGCACCAGCTACACCTTTGCCAGCATCGCTTCATTAGTAGGGGCTTATGGTATTTTTGCCCTCGCTTCCTTCCTGAATGCACGGAAAGGAATTGAACAGGCGAATAATGGTTAAGGAAGTGTTAAACCCATTACTTTCTTACTTTTACAACGTCATAACTCCATAGATTCGGTATATAAGACTATCATCATATGAAACAACTACTCATACTGGGATGCATCTGTTTATCATCCATTGCTTTCGGACAAAAACTACGGTTTAAAGTCGACGGTGTGGCAGACACCACGGTTTTCCTCACCAAGTACGTAGGTCAGAAATTGTACTATGCCGATACGGCGCAGTTGAAAAACGGAATCGCTGAGTTTGACAAGAAAAACCTGAAGCCGGGTATCCTCGCTTTCCTGATGCCGGGACAGAAGTATTTCGAATTCGTTTACAACAACGAAGAGATCAACATCGAAACTTCGGCTAAGGATCTGATCGGAGCCATGAAAGTGAAGAAATCCGAAGAGAACAAGGTCTTCATCAGCTACATTCAGTACATCCAGCAGCAGCGCAATAAATCGACGGAACTGAGTAAAATCCGTGACGGGCTTTCAAAAGACGATCCGAAGTACACACGTGTGACAGAGCAAATGGATTCCGTTTCCAAACTGGTATCAGCTTACCAGCAAAAGCTCCTGAAAGATCATGCAAACCTGCTTACGGCGAAGATCATCAAAATGTCGGTTGATGTTGAGATTCCGGATTACCCGCGCGATGCCAACGGCAACGTGACCGATTCCAGCTACCGTTATAAGTACTATCGTGCCCATTTCTGGGACAATATCGACCTGAAAGACGAACGCCTGGTAAATACACCGGTTTTCCACCAGAAGCTCGAGTATTTCTTCGGAAAGAACATGATCATTCAGCATCCGGATTCGGTATTGGCAGCTGCTTTCCCATTCTGCGATGCGCTGAATCCGAGCGGCGAGCTGTTCAAGTACAGCGTCGATTACATCACCAACAGCTCGGCGAAGTCGAACATTATGGGGATGGACAAAGTATTCGTGCGCATGTGCGAGCGTTATTACTGCCGCACCAATCCTGCAACGGGCAAATCATACGCCTACTGGATGCCGGAAGACAAATTGAAATCATTGTGTGAGGATATCGACATCAAGAAACACCTCGTTCAGGGCGTTGTGCCACCAAACATCATTCTGCGCGATACAACGGATGCCACGTGGCGCGATTTCTACAGCCTGAAAAACGAATACGTGATCCTCTATTTCTGGGATCCGGAATGCGGACATTGCAAGAAAACAACACCGAAACTGCAGCAGCTCTATGCTGAAAAGCTCAAAGCGCGCGGTGTAGAGATCTTTGCTGTAGGAAAAGCAACAGGCGAAGATTTCGAAAAATGGAAGCAATACATCCGCGACAACAAGCTGACCTTTATCAATGTCGGTCTGACCAACACGCTTTACAAAGCAGCCATGGAAGACGCCCGCCAGTTTGTTCCGAAATACACGACACTCGAATCATTGAACTACCACGACACGTATGATATTTACGCCACGCCACGTATCATCGTGCTCGATAAAGACAAGAAAATTGTAGCCAAGCAGCTCACTATTTCACAGCTGGAAGACCTGCTCGACCGTCTGCAGAATGTCAAAGATCCGGTGAAGATGTTCCCTCCTGATCCTGAGGACGAAGCTCACTAAGGCCAAAGCAAAAAATGTAAAAGATCGTCCCCGGACGGTCTTTTTTGCTTAAAACCGGCCGGTTTTCGCTAAAGAATCGCTATTTTCAGGCAAAATGAAAAAAGTGAAGTTAGCAAAACAGGTTACAGATGCGCTGCGGATTGAGCGCTTGCTAATGAAGGATCAGCTCAAATCCATGTTCCTCATTCTTTGCGGAACAGTGGCCGCAACTGTCGGTCTGACCTGCTTCCTGCTCCCCAATGATTTCCTTGACGGTGGTGTAACGGGAATCTCCCTGCTCATTAATCGCCAAACCGGTTTCGACATTTCCTACCTGATTGTTCTGATCAACGCGCCGTTCATTTACATCGGCTGGAAACAGCTAGGCAGCGGCTTTGCCAAGCGAACTGTTTTTGCGGTAGCTGCGCTCGCTATTTCGGTGCATTACATCGACTTCCCAACCGTTACCGATGACAAACTGCTCATCGCTGTCTTCGGCGGTTTCTTCCTCGGTGCCGGAATCGGTCTCACCATTCGTGGTGGCGCTGTTATCGACGGAACGGAAGTATTGGCTGTGTATGTCAGCCGGAAATCGAGTCTTTCCGTAGGCGATTTTATCGCTGTGTTCAACATCATCCTGTTCGCCACCGCTGCATTTATAGTGGATTTGGGAACAGCTATGTACTCCATGCTCACCTACCTTGCCGCTTCGAAAACAGTCGATTTTATCATTACCGGTATCGAAGAATACATCGGTGTCACGATCATTTCCGAAAAAGCGGAAGAAATCAAGGCTGCAATTATTTCCGAGCTAGGAATGGCCGTTACGGTTTACAAAGGTGAAGGTGGCTACGGGAAATCAGGAGCCAAAGACTACGAGCGGAAGATCATTTTCTCCGTTGTCACCCGATTGGAAGTCCAGAAGCTGCGCTTCGAAGTCGAAAAGATCGATCCAACGGCTTTCATGATCCAGCATACGATCAACGATACGAAAGGCGGGATGATTAAGAAACGACCGCTTCATTAATTCAGAATTCAAAATGCAGAATGCATAATTGTGCATTCTGAATTATGCATTTTGAATTGTCGAAGGACGTTCTTCTTTCGGAACGAACAGCAGCAGGATGAACCCGACGATGAAGAAAAATGCGACCGCCAGAACGGAGAAGCGAATGGAGCCCATCAGCATTTCCATCAATCCGAAGAACAAGGTACCGCATACGATCCCGATCTTTTCCGTAGCATCGTAGAACGAGAAGTAGCTCGCGTGGTCTTCGGTTTCCGGAAGGAATTTTGAGTAAGTCGAACGGGCGATTGCCTGCACACCTCCCATCACCAGTCCCACGGCTGAAGCCAGCAGGTAGAACTGAACTGGAGTCGTGATCACGAAAGCAGCGGCACAAACGGCCATCCAGATCACGATGGAAATCATCAGCGTTTTCAGGTTACCGATGCGGCCCGAAAGGCGCGACATCAGGAAGGCACCGGCTGCTCCCAGCAATTGAATGAGCAGAATAGCGATGATCAGTCCGCTGTCGTCGGCTTTTCCGGTTTCAGGATTCACCGCCCAGTCAATTTCCTTTTTGGCAAACAACGTCGCCATGAGCATCACCGTTTGTACGCCGGTATTGAAGAAGAAAAAAGCAAACAGGTAGCGCTTCAGACGGAAAGTGCTGCGGAATTCCTGGAACACCATGCGCAATTCCCGGAAACCTTTCCAGATATAGCCTTTTTCCTTGGCGTGAATGGATTGCGTATTCGGCAGCACGCGGTAAGTGAATTGCGAAAAGCCCACCCACCAGAGCCCGACAAGCAGGAAAGCGTATTTCGTGTACTGACCACCGAATCCCATAATAATCGCCAGGCAGATGATCAGCAACAGCATACTTCCGAGGTAGCCCATGGAAAATCCGCGGGCGGAAATGCGATCGTGAAACTGCGGCTCGGCGATTTCCGGAAGGTAAGCGTTGTAAAACACGAGACTGTTCCAATAGCCTATGCTGGCCAGGAACATACTCAGCAAACCTATTTCGATCCAGCCGGCTTTCAGCAGGTCGGTGAAAAAGAACAGCGACATACACGCCAGCGCACCGAGGTAGCAGAAAAATTTCAGGAATTTCTTCTTGTTGCCGAGGTAATCCGCGATACCGGACAGAAATGGCGACAGGAAGGAAACAAGCAAGAAGGACGCTGAAAGGACGAAGCTCATCAAAACGGAGTTCGAGACTTCCCAGCCAAAGAAATTCACGGTTACGACATCACCAGCCACTAATGGATGGTCATCCGCATTTTCCCAGGTAACGCCTTTGTAATTCTCTACTTTGTACAGCTTCGTTGTAACGGTATCGTAGAAAATCGGAAAGATCGCCGATGAGATCACGAGGTTGTAGACGGAATTCGCCCAGTCATACATGACCCAACCTTTGATCGTGCGCTTGTCGCCCTTCTGAATGTCCATAAGCAGCGTGTTAAGTTAGTAGTGTCTTATTGCGGAACCTGGTCGCCGGCCACGTAATCCTGCAGGTACTCGAACAGCGGTGACAGCTTGCCGTCGAGTGTTGTTTCGCTGGCACGTCCAATGATGTTGTCCGGGTCTTCACCAAACAGGAACGGGAATACCTGACGGATCAGCTCGTTTCCAAAGTCTTCGGAAGCATCTTTCGGCAATTCGCACGGCAGGTTGTCAACAGCCATCACGGCAATTGCGTTCGGTGCCATCGGGTCTGTCTCCTGCCCTGTTTCCGGATCGTAGCCGTAAACCGGATCACTGATTTTCGATGCGCGAATAGTCGAGCCGATTGGTCCGTTGACGTCGCAGGAAATATCGGCAATCACCGTGGTTTTGATCCCTGGCGATTTCAGCTCTTCTTTGGTAACGATCAGCGGCGATCTGCTGCTCCAGAAATGACAGGCGATGTACATATCGGCTGCGTGGAGGTAATTGGCGAAGACGGATTTATACAATTCCGGGCGGGAATAGAAATCCTGCTTTTCGAAATCAGTTCCATCGATACGGGCGTAGTAATCTTCTACATCGAGGTGCGTAAACACCGGTCCGTCGAAGGTTTGCGTGAGGAATTCCTCCGGGCTTACTTCCGTGATCGGTAATAGGTCGAGGATTTCACGCGCTCCGTGTCCAACGCGGCCAAAGCCCGTGAGCACGATCTTCGCATGCTTCGGAAGCGCAATCTTTTTCAGCTCGTCTTCCATTGCAGCACGGTTGGCACATTGGTTAGCCGGACGCAATTCATACAATCCGTGCTTTTTGCCATAAGCAAGGAAACCATTGTAGCAGCCAACGATTCCGGCGTAGCGCCCGAAACCGATGATGCGTTTGTTCATTTTGTTCTTCAGCACTTCATAATCGATGAGCTGAATGCGTTTTTCCAGGATCGCTTGCAGCAGCTTACGATTGTAAGGCTGTTTTTTGATCGTGTGCGAGAAAAACAGGAATTTTTTCGACGGAATGAGGTCTTCGATGTTCACTTCCTTTACCCCTATGATGACATCGCAATCGTGCAGATCGTCGACCACAGGTATTCCTGCAGCGGCATATTCTTCATCTGTAAACGCACGGATAGCGCTTTTCTGCACGACAACTTCGACATGCGGAAATTTCGTCTTTACCAGCTGGCATTGCTGAGGGGTCAGCGGCACGCGCCTGTCCGGCGGAACCTTTCCTTCGCGTATGACACCTAATTTTACCCGATTCATTTTTTATACGATTTCGGCGCTTCCAAGCGGTCGCTCCAATAAATAATTATCAATCATTTCACGAACGCAGCCCTCGCCACCTTTAAGGTTCAGCACTACATCCACTTTGTGTTTTACTACCTGAACGGCATCGGCCGGGCAGAACCGGACACCAACTACATCCATAACGGAAAAATCGTTGATATCGTCTCCGATCATAGCCACTTCTTCGTGGGAAATCCCCAGCTCTTTGCACCAGATGTCCAGTACTTCCAGCTTGGATTTCTCGCCCACGTATACGCGTTCGATTTTCAATGTTTTAGCCCGGTGCATGACCATCTGATCGGTAAATGCCGACGAGATAATCCCGATCTTCAAACCGGCTTTCTGCGCCTCAATGATCGCACGACCATCCTTGGCATTGTATTTTTTGATCTGGTCGCCGGATTCCGTGTAATACATGCCTGCATCCGTCATAACGCCGTCTACGTCGAGGATCAGCAATTTGATCTTCGCGATTTTCGGCTTCAGGTGCTCCACCATGAATAACGGCTTGTACAGCAGTGAGTACAAATCCACTTCGTTTTCTTCGGCAAAGGCTTCGAGATCGAGCATGGACAGCTCCCCTACGCCATCGACCTGGAAGTCACTCAGCAGCTGGTAAAAATCCACGCCGAATTTCGTGCAAAGGCCTTTAATATTTTGTTCAAGAAACTGCATTAAACGATTTTATAACCAACGGATTGCGCAATCGGTTTGATGGATGAAAGCAAGCTTTCGAATTGAGCGTGATCGAGCTGCTGGGAAGCATCCGATTTGGCCACTTTTGGGTTGGGATGCACTTCGACAAGTAATCCGTCAACGCCTAAAGCCACACAGGCACGGGTCAATCCCGCAACGCCGTAAGCATAGCCCATTGCATGGCTCGGATCGAGCACAACCGGCAGATTGGTATAATGCTTCAGCCATTCCACGCCGCACAGGTCGAGCGTAAAGCGCGTTCCCGTTTCAAAGGTACGGATACCGCGCTCACACAGCAATACGTTTTCGTTACCGCCGGAAAGCACGAATTCGGCAGCCTGCACAAATTCCTGCAGGGTTGTTCCGAAGCCGCGTTTGATCAGCACGGTTTTTTGCGTTTTGGCACAGGCACGCAGGATTCCCTGGTCGTACATGGCTTTCGCCCCGACCTGGATCACATCCGCATGTTCGATGATTTCGTCGATATGAGTAGCGTCACGCGCTTCGGTTACGACTGTAAAGCCGAATTCTTCACGCATTTTCGCTAGTAATTTCAAGCCTTCCAATCCCATTCCCTGGAAACTGTAAGGACTGGTGCGCGGCTTGTAGCAGCCGCCACGAAGCGATGTCAGTCCGTTGGCTTTGAGCAATGCCGCCGATTGACGGATCTGTTCTTCTGATTCGACCGAGCAAGGGCCGGAAATAATCAGGGTGTTGCCTGTGTTGCCGCCAATGCTCACGTTACCGACTTTCACGGTACGTGTTTCAGAGCGGTAGCTTTTTGCAGCCAGCTGCATATCGTTCGGGAAAACCCAGTGTTCTGCCGTTTTATCTTCGACCAGTGCCGGAACTTCTTTCACGCCCGAACCGAGTACCAGTACATTTGTTCCGTTGGAAACGAGGTGAAAGGCCTTTACTTCTTCCGCCAGCTTTGCAGCTTCTGAAGCGGAAACGGTGTCTTTAAGGTGTATGATCATAGTTCTCCCTTAATCAGGTTCACAAAGGTAATAATTCCGCGCGCTTCCCCCGCATCGTTCACCACAGGAAGATAGGAAATCGGGAAAGCGAACGAACGAATCAGTTTCAGCATGCCATTCACGGTTGCTGTTTCGTTCAGAAGCACAGGCTGTTGATTCATGAATTGCTCAACCGGCTGGTTGAATACTTCAGGGCCGAATTTAAGGATGGCCTTACGCACATCGGCATTTGACACAAGTCCCACCAGTCTTTTATTGTTCATCACGAGCGTAAAACCCAATTTTCCTTCATCGATGGACTCCAATACGGTGTGGAACGTTGCATCGCTGAGCTGAATCCACGGAGATTCGTCGAGTGGAATCATGAAATCGCGGGCTTCGAAATGCGAATCCATTTCGCGCTTGGTCAGGTCCATCAAGGCGTGACCAATGCTCGGCGCGTTGAACAGGTACGAACCCGAAACGGACGAATAAACGCCCATGTTGCGCAAAATGAAGGAAACTTCGCCGTTAACGCCGCCATCTACATGAACGCGTTTCTGCGGGTATTTTTTCCGGAAATCACGGATCTTTTTGAAGTTCGTTGCATCGAATACGCCGCCGCTTTGTCCCGGAATGGTCGCCATGATCAGGATAAAGTCGAACGATGCATAATCGTCGAAGGCGTTGATCGGCGTCGGTGTAATGATCGCCAGTCCTTTTTTTCCGGGAATATCGGCCGGAAGCTGCAAGGGCTTGTTCAGGTCTTCAAGCTGGAACGTGACATATTCTACCGGGTGTTGACGCAGCAGGTCGAAGTATTTTTCCGGCTCGGTTGTAATGATGTGCAGATCGATCGGAATGTTCGTCCATTCGCGCATCCTGCGGATATCTTCGAATACGGACAGATCGTCGTTGCAGTCAACGTGGAGCATATCTACCTTGTGGGCTGCCAGATCGGCAATAGTTGCCTCCAGATCGCGCTTTTTGTCGGAATAAACGGACGCCGAAATTTTCATGCGGTAAAAGTAGTAATAACCACCCGCAATTCATTTGCGACTAGTGAAGCCTTTTTCAACATTTCGAACGTAAAAACCGGTTCTATAAAAAACGCTTACGCTGCTCAACAGAAGGCAGTGCGCATTGCTCAGCTGCCAAACGGTGGCGCCGGCGGGCAATCCAGTTGTACACAGCATCGCGGATAAATCGAGGAACGATCCGGAAGAAACGCAGCCAGCTCCAGGGAGTTTTCAGGTAACCGGCAGCCGTCAATGCAGCTGTGGAACGCTCGAATAACCGGCGACCATCCCAGAAATAAAAGGTGCTCAGATCGGGCTTGGGAAAGCCGTGTTTGTGAAAGAAATCTTTGGCTGTTTGCGATTGCAGCGCACAGAAATGCACAACGTCTCCTTTTTCATGGTCAAGCACAAATTGCACGCTCCTGTTACAGAAACCGCAATCGCCATCGTAAAAGACCACCGGAAAATCCATACCTAAAAGTACACATTCCTGCGATGTCGTTTAACGAAGCAGCGTAACGAAACCGGTAATTTCGATAATTTCTGCTGTTTTTTCCTTCCCTGTTGTGATTTTCCATGTATAGATGTCGTCTTTGCAGCGCTCACCGCGGCAGGTTCCATCCCACCCTTCATCCAGCTGATCTGTTTCGAAAATCGTTTCTCCCCAGCGGTTGTAGATAGACAGCTGGTATTTCTTGGCGTCAAATCCCAGCGAGAAAACCGGCTTGAAGATACTATTGATGCCATCGTCGTTAGGCGTGAACGCATTCGGCACATAATACAAGCCGCCCGATTCCACAATAATGTCAATATACAGCGTATCGATGCAACCGCCTGCTGTAGTGGCAATCAGCATAACCGTATAGGTGCCTTCCACATTCTCCGGAAATAAATGCTGAACAGTAGCGCCTTCGGCAGAAGTGCCGTCGCCGAAATCCCAGGTTAGCAGCTCGTTCGCAGGCTCTCCATGAAAGGTTACCAACGGGTATTCCGCCATGACCGGATTCGGATTGGCAGAAAGGTCCATGTTAACATGTGTCACCAGCTGAACGGTCAGCTGAGCAGTAGCAGAACAGGTTCCCGTGGCATCGGTTCCGGTAACGGTATAAGTGGTTGTCGTGAGCGGCGATGCGAGTACATGACTGCCATCTGGCTGAACAAAGCTGACTGCGGGCGACCATGTATAAGTTGCTGCGCCCTGTGCCGTCATGACGGATGTTCCGCCCGGACAAATCGTCGTAATTCCCTGTACAGTAACGACCGGCGAAGGCGAAACAGTAACGGTTATATAAGCGGTATCCCGGCAAGAAGCCGACTGACCGATCAGCTGATAAACAGTTGTGTTTGTTGGAGAAACGGCTATGGTATCGTTCGTAAAACCGCCCGGAGACCAGGTAAAGGAATTCGCCCCACTGGCAATCAGCTGTGTGGATTCTCCCGAACAGAGAATGCTATCACCCTGTATGCTGACGTTCGGCGGAGGAAAAACAGTAATGGTTACCTGGGCAGAATCGGTGCATGTTGCCGATTGTCCGGCTAAAGTATAAGTTGTTGTAGAAGTTGGCGAGACGGTGATCGAAGTACTCGTTTCGCCATTCGGTCCCCACACATAGCCGGATGCTCCCGAAGCGGTCAGTGTTACCGGGGTTCCATCGCAAATGACCGTATCGCTTGCCGTGATAACAACGTTGATCGTTCCGGTTCCGATAACGATGCTGTCCAGCGCACTAGATGCCAGGCACGACAGGCTGTCTTTGAAGTAAAACACGGTAGGTGTCGAGCCAATTGCACCTGTATGCAGCGTATCGCCCGAGCCGATGATGTTTCCGAGACTGTCGTACCAGTAAACAGTTCCTGCCGGCGAACCACTGACGATCAGTGTAGTGCTGTCTCCGGGACAGATGTTGAGATTGGCAGATGGTGTGAGATCAGTTGGTGTCGGAGGTGCTTCGGAGTAATTCGAAAGAAAGCCATTGTTGGGAGCACTTGCAGTAAGCGTTACTGAACCGGCACTCGGATCGAAGTCGACGCTGCCGCCAAAATGACCGCTGAGTGAAATACTGCCATTTACCGGATTAACGGAAATAGCTGATGCAAAATCATATCCCGGGCCACCGATCCGGAAACCCTGATTGTAGGTACCTGCCGGGAAATATTTTGCAAGAAAGAAATCGTGGCTGCCTGCTCCCGGAAAAGCGGTATTGTTAATGGACGCATCGACGTCAAGAGAGGCCGAATTGGAAACTCCCGTAACGCATACGTTGCCGCAGCGATCCAGATCGATCCCATTGACGATTTCGGAGCCATTTCCATACATGTTCACAGCCCATTGAAAAGCACCGGCTGTCGTGTACTTTGCAACAAAACCGTTCTCCGGTCCGGCGAGGTTCAAATTATTGGTTCCAGGACCGAAATCGACATCGAACAGGCTACTGCCAAAACTGCCGCCTGCGTAAATCATATTGTTATCCGTATCCAATTTCAGACAGGTGCCCACTTCTGTTCCGCTGCCGGCATATTGTCCATGCCAGAGGTAATCGCCCGTTGCGCTGTATTTCGCAATGTAAGCATCTACTCCACTCGCATTCAGCATCACTGTTCCGCCATTAGGATCAAGGTCTATCGACGATTCAAAAACCCCGATAATGTAAATTTCATTGGCATTGTCCACGACGATATCCATACAAGGATGCCAATTGCCCGCTGTGGAAGCAATTCCCTTGGCGAAAATCAGGTTTCCCATAGGATCGTACTTGGCAAAAACGCCATCGTTCCAGGTAATGGGAACAGTTGTTACGCCCGGACCGGGATCAAAATCCGGACTCGTTCCTCCTGCAACAAAAGAAAGGTACAGATTTCCGGCAGCGTCCACATCCAACCCAGTGATATGGTCATTATTCAGTGTACCAGCCGTTTTCATCCATAGATAATTCCCGTTCAGATCGTATCTGCCAAAGCACGGCCCCAGGTTGCCAATGCTCGTAAGGATAGCCGTTCCTGGTCCGGGATCAAAATCCGTTGTTCCGATAAACGTTCCGCCGACATAAATGGAATTCTGAGCAATTTTCAGTTGAAACGACATCACGCCCCAACCACTGAAATCAGTAAGAAACACATGTGCCCACACAAAATTTCCGTTGATGTCATACTTGGCCAGGAATAGATCGATATTTCCCTGTGACGTTCTGACAGCAGTCCCGACTCCAGGATCAAAATCAGCAGTGCCATTCAGCTGACCAATGATGTAGGAATTGCCATCGCTATCCTCGTCCACATCATCGACAATAACCTGACCGCTTCCTGTAATAGCATCGGTCCATTCATGGCTAAGCTGACTGAACGTGAAAGCCGGGAGAAGAATTACGGTAAGTAGCAAGGCCCTTTTCATGTAGCGATGTATTGTAGTTTCAATTTTCTGCTAATCGTTTTATCATTAGCAATGATGCATATTAAGCATAAACGCTGCATTTCAATGACGGATGAATACAGAAAGGAGTTGCCGGTTTTTCGAAAAGAAAACAAGTTATTGACTGCGCTGTGATTTTTACCGTTCAAACGAGCATGAACTGTTCGTGAGGATATACTATCGCAGCAACGTCACGAAGCCCGTAATTTCCAACGATTCGGCTGTAGCTTCTTTTCCGGTTGTGATTTTCCAGGTATAAACGCCGTCCTCACATTGCTCGCTGCGATAAGTTCCATCCCACCCTTCGTCGAATTTGTTGGTTTCGAAAACCGTCTCGCCCCAGCGGTTGTAGATGGACAACTGGTATTTCTTCGCATCAAACCCCAGTGAGAAAACGGGTTTAAAAATGCTGTTGATGCCGTCGTTGTTCGGGGTAAACGCATTCGGTACATAATACAGCCCACCCGATTCCACGACGATATCGGTATACAGCGTATCGATGCAGCCGCCTGCTGTAGTGGCGATCAGCATAACGGTATATGTTCCTTCGACATCGGTCGGATACAGATGCTCAATCGTAGGACCTTCCGCTGAAGTGCCGTCGCCGAAATCCCAAACCAGTGTTTCATTGGCAGGCTCGCCATGGAAACTCACCAGCGGGTATTCCGCCAATACAGGATTCGGATTGGCAGAAAGGTCCATCTCCACGTGATCGATCAGTTCGACCGTTGCCTGGGCAGTTCCCGAGCAGGTATTATCTGCATTTGTTCCTATTACCGTATAAACAGTTGTGACGGCCGGCGAAGCCAATACGCGGCTGCCATCCGGAAGGACAAAGCTTACATCGGGCGACCACGTATACGTTGCAGCACCTTCAGCAATCAGAACGGCTGTTCCACCTGCGCAGATCTGAAAATCGTTTACAGAGATCGCCAATGGTTCTGTTACCGTAACAGTTGCATCTACAGAAGCCGTACAGCCATTTAGCGTGCCGGTAACAGTATAAATCGTCGTTGCAGTCGGTGTAGCCGTTACAGATGGTCCTGTCGTAGCATCTAAGCCGGTTGCGGGCGACCATGCATAATCATCCGCTCCGGTTGCTGATAGTACAGCTGAATAACCCGGACAAACCTGTGCGTCGTTCACAACAATGACCGGTTCCGGCAACACCGTTACGGTGCTTTGAGTGGTATCGCTACATCCGTTGGTGGTTCCGATCACGGTATAGATCGTACTGACAGGCGTTGAAGTAATTACCGTTGCTCCCGTTGTGGTATTCAATCCTGTAGCCGGCGACCAGACATACGTGTCGGCTCCTGAAGCAATGAGCGATTCGCTTTCACCCGGACAGATAACCGCCGATGTGACCGCAATTTCAGGATAAGGCACTACCTGAACGGTTACATCCGTCGTATCCGATTCGCTGTAAACCAGGTAAGTTGTTGTTTGTGGTGGTGAAACGGTCAGTGTGCTTCCCGTTCCGATAATGGTGGAAGGTGCCGTGCTTTCTGCCCAGGAGAATGTTGTTCCACCCGAAGCTGTCAAAGTAGTTGATTCCCCTTCACAAATCAGTAGATCACCAGTTACAACAAGGGTTGGATCTTGCAGGATCACTTCGAAATCATCGATGAAATAATAAGATTGCGGGGGGAAATCGGCCGTAGGTTCGTGCATAACCGTTGTAACCTGGCTATCCGGCACGAATACGCCAACGGTTAAATGCGTCCACGCTGTCGTGGCAACGATCGTAAAGGTGTGTTGAATCCAGTTGGTCGACCAGGGTTGTCCGGGAATCTCCAGCTGCGGTGTCACTCCTATCGGCTCATGGTCAACCTGGGTCAGCGGACCTACGGAAAAATGAACCCCTACATGATTGCTCGCACTGCCGGAATATTGATTGCTCGCGCCGTTCGTCGTCCAAAAAGAAACCGTATACGTTTCACCCGGAATCATCGGTGTAGTAAGTTCTATTCCAAGATACTCGCGGAAGTCAGGCACCGATTGACTCGCCGAAGCCAGGAATCCCATGACAGCATTTCCGGTATGCGGCATGAGCGTTGCAAAAATAGAACCGGGCATCCCCACAATTCCGGTGCCGCTGGTATGAAGATAATCGGGTGAAGCGTACGGAAAACCGACAGCTACTACGCCGTTTACATTCGACCAGGGTGGGCAAAGTGACCATTGTCCGGCGTCTG
The DNA here is from genome assembly GCA_946482515.1 of uncultured Flavobacteriales bacterium. The sequence continues at coordinate 56,815 of CAMLRS010000016.1, forward strand.
AAGGGAAACCCGTACTGGTCTCGAAGCTATTGTTGGGAACAAGGTTTTGTGAATGACTGGCGCCACAGGTAAAAAGCAGTATGATCAATAATAGGTAGCGCATAGCGTTCTTTCGTTATAATAGACGAACCAGGCAGTCGAAAGGTTAAAAATAACTACAGTTATCATTAAATCAGGTTTTAAAACGTCAATCTCAAATTCTATTGACTGTAGCATTGTTTTTACCGGATGAAAGGACAATTGTCCGTATTTTTAGAACAAAAAAAGCTATGAAATTCGGAATTCTTCTTTCAGGTTGTGGTGTTTATGACGGAGCTGAGATCCAGGAGGCGGTTTTGACCTTGCTGGCCGTTAAGGAAGCCGGCGCTGATTATCTCTGCATCTCCGTGGACGCACAACAGCATCATGTAGTGAACCACATTACCGGGGAAGAAATGAACGAATCGCGCAATATGCTGGTCGAAGCGGCCCGCATTGCCCGCGGCGATATCCACAACATCAAAGACGTCACACCGGCCGACATCGACGGTCTGATTATTCCGGGTGGTTTCGGCAGTGCGAAAAACTTCACCAAGTGGGCGTTCGAAGGACCGGATGGCTCCATTCTGCCGGAAGTAAAGCTACTGTTGGTGAACATGGTCAACGTCGGAAAACCAATCGCGGCGCTTTGTGTGAGCCCTGTTGTACTCGCGAAAGCATTAGAAGATGCAGGCTTAAAAACTACCATGACCATTGGCACTGACCAGGAAGATTCTCCGTACGACATTACAGCTTTTGCAGCCGGACTGGAACACACAGGTGTGATTCCAAGCATGAAAAGCGTGCGAGAGATCCACATCGACGAAGAAAACAAGATTGTGACAGCTCCGTGCTACATGATGGAAGCCGATATCGTGGAAGTCAGCCGCAATATCAAATCGGCTGTAGAAGCCCTTAAAGCATTAGTCTGAGCTGTTTTACAACGACTTATCGTTATCCAGCTAAATTTCCTGTTCATTGACTTATCAACGTTAATATTCGATTAACAAACTGATAATCATTTAAATAAGTTCAAAAACACTCCTTGAAACCGGGACAATTGTTGAAATTTACACGTCTCAAAAAGGGGATTTTTAACAGAAGTGACGTACTTTTGCGGCAATAAAAAGCGTTAGCTAAAAAACGGATGTATGAACGAAATTGGTAAACGGGGTAAAAACGCCGACCTGAAAGCAACAATCGGATTAGAAAATCTGGGAACAATTTTCTGGAACCAGGAACCTGCCGAGCTGGTAGAAGATACTATCATCGGGGGCATGGGGATTTTAACAGACACAGGCGCTATTGCTATTGAAACCGGTGAATTCACCGGACGGTCACCAAAAGACCGCTTCGTAGTAAAAGATGCTAAGACCGAAGACAGCGTTTGGTGGGGCGATGTAAACATTCCTGTTTCAACCGAGCAGTTCGATGCGCTGTACAACCGCATGAAAGCATACCTGACCGGCCGCGACATATATGTACGTGATGCCTATGCCTGCGCCGACGACAAATTCCGTCTGAACATCCGTGTCGTGACCGAATACCCGTGGTCGAATATGTTCGCATACAATATGTTCCTCCGTCCTACTATCGAAGAGATCGAAAACTTCGACGCTGAGTGGCACATTGTCTGCGCTCCTGGCTTCAAAGCAGATCCGGCTATCGACGGTACACGTCAGTCCAACTTTGCCATCCTGAACTTCACCCGCAAGATGATCATCATCGGTGGTACAGGTTACACAGGCGAGATCAAAAAAGGAATTTTCTCTGTTTTGAACTACGTATTGCCACACGAGAAAAACGTATTGTCCATGCACTGCTCTGCCAATGTAGGCGAAGCTGGCGATACAGCTATCTTCTTCGGTCTTTCCGGAACAGGAAAAACAACCCTTTCTTCCGACCCGAACCGTCGCCTGATCGGTGACGACGAGCACGGCTGGTCCGACAATTCCGTATTCAACTTCGAAGGAGGCTGCTACGCGAAAACCATCGACCTTTCCCGCGAGAAAGAGCCGCAAATCTTCGATGCGATTAAATTCGGAGCGATCCTCGAGAACATTGGCTTCCAGGGCGATTCTTCGACACCGGATTACTCCGATGGCAGCATCACGGAAAACACACGTGTTTCCTACCCGATCAATTTCATTGATAACATCATGGTTCCATCCGTTGGAACAGGACCAAAAAATATCTTCTTCCTGACAGCAGACGCGTTCGGTGTATTGCCTCCGATCTCCCGTTTGACGAAAGAGCAGGCCATGTACCACTTCATGTCGGGCTACACAGCGAAAGTTGCCGGAACTGAAGTAGGTGTAACTGAGCCAACAACAACATTCTCTGCTTGCTTCGGTAAAGCCTTCCTTCCGCTTCACCCTGCGAAATACGCAAAATTGCTGGGCGAGAAGCTCGAAGGAACGGATATCAAAGTGTGGCTGATCAACACCGGCTGGTCTGGTGGATCTTACGGCGTAGGAAGCCGCATGAAGCTGTCTTACACACGTGCAATGATCACTGCAGCACTCACTGGCAAGCTCGACAACGTAGAATTCGCGAAGCTGCCGGTATTCGACCTGGCATTCCCGACAAGCTGCGAAGGTGTTCCTTCAGAAATTTTGAATCCGCGCGAAACATGGGCTGATAAAGCAGCTTATGACAAAACTGCCAACCATTTGGCCGATCAGTTCGTTAAGAATTTCGAGCTGTACGCAGCGGAAACTTCAGCTGATATCCTGGCTGCAGCTCCAAAAGCGTCAGTCACTGCTTAACAGCACAAGTAACATTGTGGAAAACGCCTTCCGGTCGCGGAGGGCGTTTTTTTGTTTATACCACGAATGATTTTCTCCCGCAAATTGGCGAATTAACGCGAATATTTTAGGTGGAAAATATTGGAGCAGATGTTGTTATCGAAAATCATGCATTATGGTATTTATTCCTGTCCGAAGCAGAATCTATGTGCCCTATGTTTCTATGTGGTTTAAATTGGGATACTAAGATTTTAGGACATCAAGACCGAACGATTGAAGACTGGAGACCGAAAAAACTATGTGTCTATGTGGTCCCAACCTGACAAATTATGCATTATGCATTCTGAGATTGTGCATTAATTACTCCCAGCTTAGATCCAACGGCCGCTCCATCGCTTTAAACTCGATGAATTCGATTTTCAGGTCGTCGACGTAGCACGGCTGCTCTCCATCGTTGAACAGGTAGAATTCCACACGCTTGTTACTGAATTGTTCCTTCAGCGCAGATAATTTCGGCATTTGCAATTCGAATACATGGTATTCCCACTGACCGAAATGATTGGTAAAGCCATTCAATTGATACGGATTGTAATTGATGCTTTGATCGTTTCCAACAAATGAGATCGCGAAGAATGCATTGTTCTGCGGACTCGGAAGGAAAAACCAGCCCGAAGCACGGATCAGTACATTGCGCTTATACGGCACCGAATCCAGCGGGACGTATTTCCCCACGCTGAAATTGGCTTGCTTATCCACACGACTCGCATACAATCCTGAATGATGACGTTCAGTGGTGCGGTTTCCGCAATTGATCCAGGACGAATCCACTCTTTCTATATCGTGGAAGAACGTCAGTCGCTGCACCACATTTTCGGGACGCTCATCAGCCGGGAAACGGTAAAACTGCCCGCTGTTTCCTCGATCCGTTCGCAGGAACACATGCCAATAGCCTTGTTTCGTCGTTTTGAAGTCGTGATCTAAGATGCCAGTATTGGCCTGGTAGGTTTGAAACAGATTCAGACCAGTGAACAATACCAGCAAGGTCAGCACACTTCCGCGCAGCCAGTTATTCGGCACCGAAAGCAGCAAGCCCAACAGCAGGAAAAACAACGGATAATGCTCGATAAACGCCCGTGTTCCGTAGCTGGCGCCGTAATTCCAGCACCACCAGGAGGAAATCACGTAAATGTTCACGCACATATACAGCAAAACGCCCCAGAACAGATAGCGATTGCGTCGGAACAACACCGGAAAGCCAAACAAAGCCAAGAAACAGATCGGTGTGTAAACGAACAATCCCTTTGCGTAGCTGAACAATACATTGGCTATTTCGGGTTTGGTAAAGTCGAAGCCTTCTTTTGTATAGGACCATACCAGGAATTCGCCGGTTCCCCAGCGGTAAACGATCAACTGACAAACAACCGGAATAAAAGCGAGCAGCAATCCCAGAGCAAGAGCTTTCGGTCGGCTGAAAACGCGTTTGAACGTTTCCCGGAAATGACGAACATCTGTTGCGAGGAATGGCGCTACCAGCAAAACGATCACATCCGTTGGCCGGACGAAAAACAAAAGCGAAGTAACACCGATGATGGCTACAATACTCCCCGAATTGAACTCCGTGAGCAGTTTTTTGCAATGATACAGCAGATAGCAAACCAGTCCGAACGCCACCATATGCGACCAGCCCGGTGCCATAACGGTATATTGAAAAGCGACCGTTCCGAAAGCAATTGTGCCGTGGACCACGCAAATGATCCAGTCGGGCAGGCGGTAATAGCGGAATAACTTCGTGAGGTAAACCAGTCCGAACAGGAAATAACACAAAGTGCCGATCGAAATCAGCACAGGAAAAAATACGGTATAGCCATCGGGCGGGATTCCCGTCACGACACTGGCAGCATAAGCAATAGCAAAGAACGGCAGGTAGCAGATCGCCGTGCCGGCAAAGTATTTCACCACTTCCGGGTTTTCTGCCTGTCCATCGAACTCATGTTCCACGAACACCATGGGCAGGTAGCGGTAATAATCGGCTGCATCGGTATGAACGGCATGTCGCCATTTTTCATTCTTCCAGCGGAACTGGTAATCGGCAAACAGCAGCACTACTCCGATCAGGAGAATCGTGAGCGAAACGGGTGATTTGAATGTGTTTTTGACTGCCGTGAACATCATCTTGTGCGAACAAATGTAATCTAAAATACAGGCGTTTTTTATCTTTCACCACAAAAGTCATCCGCCGTAGCAGATGATTCAAGAGTCACACGTAATATTACGTTTTTGCAATAATGCATATTTGCGAAATCCTTTGTGTAACTCTCCGCTACAAAGGAAAATGGTTGCCATAGCGCCCAGCATGCTTGTGTTTTTGTGATGAAATTCGGTTCAATACTCTTTGCCGTAATAAAAAAGACGGCCCGAAAGCCGTCTTGTAACCCAATACTTAAAAAACGAATTATGCGATGTCGGTGACCAGCTGGTACTTTTCAATCAGTTTCCGCAGGTTGATAAGCGCATAACGCATTCTTCCAAGCGCGGTATTGATCGAAATATTTTCTGCATCGGCGATTTCCTTGAACGAAAGGTCCTGGAAAATACGCTGAACGATGATCTCACGTTGCGATTCAGGCAGGTACTCAATAAGTCCGAGCATTTGTTGCTCCAGCTCATTGCGGGTAATAGCTTGTTCCACGTTCTCATCCTCCAGTTTGAGTATGGAAAAGATATTGAAGTCTTCACTTTTGGACGAACGCTCACCTACCATGCGCATGCGTCCTGCCTTCCTGAAATGGTCGATTACCAGGTTTTGCGCTATGCGCATTGCCCATGGAAGGAATTTTCCTTCTTCGTTGTAATTGCCCAGCTTCAGGGTGTTGATGATTTTCACAAAGGATTCCTGGAAAATATCTTCAGCCAGCTCACGATCGCGAACCTTGTTGTAGATTGCCCGGAATAGTTTGTCTTTATGTCGCAGTAATAGAACCTCGAATGCTTGTTCCTTTCCCTCCATGTACAAGGAAACAAGCTCCTGGTCGTCCAGATTTTTCATAGCCATAACTCTACTCTTAAAAAGTTTGAACTTATTTGTTTAACACTTGTTTAATGTAGAGTTCTCTCTATAGGCTTCTGCGTTTAATTTCACCGAAAATACCACTTAATCTTAAAAAAACAAAAAAACCGATGAAAAAAGTCGGATTTAACCTCTTGTCACACAATAAAACACGCAAAGATGCATCTGTCTTTGGGTGAAAAAGGAGGTGAAATTCACGCTGCGGCGCCGATGAACGGGAAGATTTCCCAATTTCCTAAAAAAACGTCCGAAATCCGCTCCGCCAATTGATGATTGATGATTCAGTTTGTATCTTCGTAAGCCGTTTTCAACGGGCATTGTTCAGCATGGCAAATTCACACATTCACATCAAAGGCGCGCGGGTCAATAACCTGAAAAACCTGGAAGTAAAGATCCCTCATGGGAAGTTAACTGTTATTACAGGATTGTCCGGTTCGGGGAAATCTTCCCTGGCATTCGACACGCTCTATGCCGAAGGTCAGCGCCGGTATATCGAAAGCCTCTCGTCCTATGCCCGCCAGTTCCTCGGCAAGCTGGACAAGCCCGAAACGGATTTCATCAAGGGCATTGCGCCGGCGATCGCTATCCAGCAGAAAGTGATTTCCAATAACCCACGCTCGACTGTTGGTACAACTACGGAAATCTACGATTACCTGAAGATCCTTTTCGCGCGCATCGGAAAGACCATCTCCCCTGTTTCAGGACGTGAGGTCAAGAAAGACAACGTAACCGACGTGCTCGATTTCCTGGCTACGCTGCCGGATAATCGCCGTTTGCTGATCTGCTCGCCGTTCATTCACCTGGAGAAATACGGGAAAGAACGCAGCCTGACACTGTTGCGTGATCAGGGCTACAGCCGTTTGCTCCTCAACCACGAGATCGTGAATATCGATGAGCTGAAACCGGATGATCTGGACAGCGAAAAACCCATTTTCCTGGTAATCGACCGCGTTGTGACAAAAGAAATGGACGACGAAACACGCGGACGACTGGCCGATTCCGTTGGCCTCGCTTTCACTGAAGGCGGTGGCGAATGTTTGATCGTAGACGCGGAATCCAAAACAGAAACGCCTTTTTCGACCAAATTCGAGCTCGATGGCATGAGCTTCGCCGATCCTGTGCCGCATTTGTTTACGTTCAACAACCCTTACGGAGCTTGTAAAACCTGCGAAGGCTACGGATCCGTGATCGGCATAGATCCGAACCTCGTGATTCCGGATACGAGCCTCAGCGTTTACGAAGGAGCTGTGGCGCCGTGGAAAAGCGAAACCATGAACGAGTTCCTGCAGCAGCTGATCCAGCACGCCCGCAAATTCGATTTTCCAATTCACAGACCAATCGATGAGCTGACACCCGAACAATACGAGCTGCTCTGGACCGGAAACAGCTATTTCGAAGGCATTAACGGCTTTATCCGCTACGTGGAAAGCCAGTCGTATAAAATTCAATACCGCGTCATGCTTTCGCGCTACCGTGGCAAAACGGTTTGTCCGGAATGTCACGGAACGCGTCTTCGTGCCGACGCCAATTACGTAAAGATTGGCGGCAAAAGTATCCGCGAGCTGGTATTGATGCCGGTTGAAGAAGCACTCGTGTTCTTCCGCGAACTGGAAGTTTCCGACTACGATCGCCAGGTCACACTGCGTGTCTTGCCGGAAATCACCCAGCGCCTGGGCTTCCTCTGCGATGTCGGACTGGGCTACTTAACCCTGAACCGTGCTGCCAATACGCTTTCGGGTGGTGAATCACAGCGCATCAACCTAGCTACATCATTAGGAAGTAGCCTCGTGGGCTCGATGTACATTCTCGATGAGCCGAGTATTGGCTTGCACCCGCGCGATACAGAGCGACTGATCAGCGTGTTGAAACGATTGCGCGATATCGGCAATACCGTTATTGTGGTGGAACACGAAGAAGATGTGATGCGCGCGGCCGACGAAATTATCGATATTGGTCCGGGAGCGGGAAAATTCGGTGGTGAAGTCGTTTTCCAGGGCGATCACGATGAATTGATCCAATCCGGCACAAGCTTAACGGCGCAATACTTACTGGGAACCAAATCCATTCCGGTTCCGGCTAAACGTCGTGGCGGTAAAAACAAGCTCACCGTAAGCGGTGCCCGCGAGCACAACCTGAAAAATGTTACCGTAGATTTCCCGCTGAACCGTATCGTTGCTGTTACCGGCGTGAGTGGCTCGGGAAAATCGACACTCGTTAAAGAAATCCTCTATCCTGCCCTGCGCAAGCATTTCGGCCAATACGGCGATCAGCAGGGATTGTACAAAGCGCTCGACGGCGATCTGAAAACACTGCATGAAGTAGAGCTCATTGATCAAAATCCGATCGGGAAATCGTCGCGCAGTAACCCGGTAACGTATGTCAAAGCATTCGACGACATCCGCGAATTATTTGCCCGTCAGCAGCTGGCCAAGCAGCAAGGCTACAAAGCCGGCTTCTTTTCATTCAACGTAGAAGGCGGCCGCTGCGAAATGTGCGAAGGCGAAGGCGAAGTAACCGTGAGCATGCAGTTCATGGCCGACGTTCACCTGCATTGTGAAGCCTGCAGCGGGACGCGTTACAAACAGGAAGCGCTCGAAGTGACCTATCGTGACAAGAACATTTCCGACATTCTGATGATGGATATTGCGACGGCCGTTGAGTTCTTCAAAGCCGGAAAAGACAAGCTGGAAGAGAAAATCCTGCAAAAAATCCAGCCGCTGGAAGATGTCGGTTTGGGCTATTTACAGCTCGGGCAGTCATCCAGCTCGCTCAGTGGTGGTGAAGCGCAGCGTGTGAAGCTGGCTTCGTTCCTGATCAAAGGCGCGCAAAACACCAAAAAGACGCTGTTCATTTTCGACGAACCGACAACCGGTCTGCATTTCTACGACATTGAAAAGCTAATGATCGCTTTCAATCGCCTGGTCGATGATGGTCATTCGATTATTGTGATCGAACACAACATGGACGTGATCAAAGCAGCCGACTGGATCATCGATATTGGTCCTGAAGGCGGCGACAAAGGAGGAAAAGTTGTGTTTGAAGGGACACCCGAAGCTTTGGCTCTGGAAGACAATAATTACACCGCTAAGCATTTGAAAGGCAAGCTGGCTGAGCATGTCGGAAAATAACGTGTGCTTAATTCTGTAGTAATCCAATAGTTGGTTTTCAACCCACCAGGCTCGATTCATTATTGCAATATTCGTTTTTTGCATTAATGCAATATTGCATTTTCAGATTCGACGAAACACACTTTTTAATCGACGAAACTAACAAATGACTCATCTCAATGAAAAACAAAGGGTGATTTGAGCTAATTTGGTGATATGAACACACACATTCACTTCGCGACCATTTTAACCAGCTTAATCGTTTTTGGGGCCTTGCACAGTTGTGCAGGAAAAGTGCCGGATCGAACCGGAAAAGCAAAGCTGACAGCAGCAGAGTCTCATCCCAAGCAGGAAGAACCTGCTGCTCCGGTGATCACGCAACAATTCTTCGGGTGCAAAGCGCACCGTTGATCGTTATTCTACCTCCGTTAATTCGTAGGGCTTATCGAAGTGCAATTCGCCTTCGCTGCGGGCAATAACCGCTGATGCCAGGCAATTCCCTAATACATTGACAGAAGTCCGGGCCATGTCCATGAGCGCATCGACCCCCAAAATAATACTCGCTTTTTCCACATCGATTCCCAGATGACGGTAATCCATCAGCGTGGTTGTCAGGATCACGAATGAAGCCCCGCGTACGCCCGCCACGCCTTTACTAGTCAGCATCAGCGTGAGGCAAATCCCGATCTGCTGGCCAATCGTCAGATCAACACCGCACATTTGTGCCACGAAAACCGTAGCCATTGAAAGATAGAGTGTTGTGCCATCGAGGTTAAAGCTATAACCCGTCGGGATGACAAATCCCACGATCTTTTTCGGAACACCGAAACGCTCCATATTTTCGAGTGCTTTTGGCAAAGCTGCTTCACTGCTTGCCGTAGCAAAAGCCAGTGAAAGTGGTTCCGTTACCGCCTTAAAGAATCGTTTCAGCGGGATTTTTGCCATCAAAGCGATCGGAAGCAGGACGGCGAGCACGAATACGATCAGCGTCACATACAGCGTACCTACGAGCTTCATCAAGCTGAGCAGAACATCGGCGCCAGATTTGGAAACCGTGCTTGCAATCGCTCCGAAAACCGCCAGTGGCGCCAGGTACATCACAATGTCCGTGAATTTGAACATCACTTCGGAAAGACTTTCCGTCCAGTTGAGCATGGTTTGCTTGTGGTTCAGGTTCTTGATCAGGCTCAGCGCAATGGCGAAGATCACCGAGAACACCACGATCTGCAGCACCTGGTTTTCAACCATGGCTTTGGCGAAGTTTTCCGGGAAAATCTCTACGAAATGGTCTTTAGGTGCGTGCGTTTGCTGCATCAGCTCAGCCGATTTTTCCATGTTGGCTTCCGTAGCGGTTGCTTTTACGCCCTCGCCTGCCTTGGAAATATTAATAGCCAGCAAACCGATGAACAACGCAAATGTGGTCACGATCTCGAAATAGAGAATGCTTTTTAATCCGATCCGTCCTACCTGCTTCAGGTTGCTGTGTCCGGCGATTCCCACAACCAGTGTTGCAAAAAGCAACGGCGCGACAAGCGTTTTGATCATGCGTAAGAAAATATCCCCGAAACGTTTCATTTCAGCTGAAAAAGCAGGGAAATCGATCCCTGTTTCCACTCCGATAAGCATAGCCGAGAAAATCCAGAGCGATAATTTACGGCTCACCAGTGAATTCACCAGCAAATAAGCCATTGCTACCCAACGGATACTTTTGAAGACCACCGGATTAACCTGTGGCAGTTGCACTTCGAGGAAAAACAGGAACCCGCAGAACAGGAAAGCCGTAATGAACCAAAAAAGAGAAAAGGGATATTTCATAACAGTTGTTTTAACCCGAAAATGCCGGACGGACAAATTTAAAAGGATATTACCGAAAACAAAATCGCCTTCTTTTTTTGAAAAAAAATCAATATGTAGTCGGGGTTCGCGGAATATTTGTATCATTGCACTGTCATTCGTCATGACACTCACTTGTGCAAATCGCACCTATTTTCCAAAACAACAAGTAGTTAGTTCAATCCCATTTTATGAACATACAAGACTTAGAGGGTAAGTTATTACCTGAATTAAGAGAAATTGCCAAATCCCTTGGCGCGAAACGCGTTGAATCATATAAAAAGAACGACCTGGTCGAATGGATCAGCAGCAACAGCAATGCAGCTACTGAAACACCTGCTTCAGCAGAAAAATCAGGGCGCGGTCGTCCACGCAAAGCCGCAGAAGCCGCTCCTGTAGCTACTTCGAACCCGGCTCCGAAAGCAGATTTGTTCTCTTCAGCCGAAACAACAGAAGCCGCAGCTCCGGAATCCGGACAAAAGCAGAAAAGAGCACGCATCTCCAGGGATGGCGCTCCTGAAGCACCGGCTGCACCTGCTGAAACGGTTACCGAAGCTCCTGAAACAGCTGCACCGCAGCAAAATCAGAAAAAACAGAAATTCAACGACCGTCCAGGAAGATCTTTCGCCCCGCAGGATATTGCAAAATTCAACGAGGAAAAGGAAAAAGAGAAAGAACCGACCGAAAGCCAACCACAGCCACAAGCAGAATCAGAGCCTCAGGCTCAAGCCCAGCCGCAGCAGAAGCAACAACAGCAACAACAGCCACGTCAACAGCATCAGCAAAAGCAGCACAACCCTAACCAGGGACAAGGCCAGGGCCAACATCAGAACCAGAATCAGAATCAAAACCGACAGCAGCACAACCAGCAGCGTCAGCAACAGCAGCAGGCGCGCCAGGAAGAAAAAGTAGACGAAGAAGCCTACAACCTGGTGGGAATTGTGACAGCTGAAGGCGTACTGGAAGTCATCCAGGACGGCTACGGTTTCCTTCGTTCTTCCGATTACAACTACCTTCCTTCACCGGATGATGTATACGTTTCTCAAAGCCAGATCAAATTATTCGGTCTGAAAACAGGAGACACCGTTCGCGGTACGATCCGTCCGCCGCGTGAAGGTGAGAAATTCTTCCCGCTCGTGAAGGTGGATTCCATCAACGGCCGTGATCCGGGCTATATCCGCGACCGCGTTCCGTTTGAATACCTTACGCCTTTGTTCCCGGACGAGAAATTCAAGCTCACCGGTCACCGCGAGGAATCAATGTCGACACGCGTAATGGACCTCTTTGCCCCTATCGGTAAAGGCCAGCGTGGTATGATCGTGGCGCAGCCGAAAACCGGTAAAACCATGTTGTTGAAAGACGTGGCCAACGCTATCGCAGCCAATCACCCGGAAGTTTACCTGATCGTACTGCTCATCGACGAGCGTCCGGAAGAGGTAACCGACATGGCCCGCAGCGTAAAAGCCGAAGTCGTTGCTTCAACCTTCGACGAGCCGGCCGATCGTCACGTAAAAGTGGCCAATATTGTACTTGAAAAAGCCAAGCGTATGGTGGAATGCGGCCACGATGTCTGCATCCTTCTTGACTCCATTACCCGTCTGGCACGTGCATACAACACCGTATCACCTGCTTCCGGAAAAGTACTCTCCGGTGGTGTGGATGCGAATGCATTGCACAAGCCAAAACGCTTCTTCGGATCGGCGCGTAAGATCGAAAACGGAGGCTCGCTCTCCATTCTCGCAACAGCATTGACAGAAACCGGTTCCAAAATGGACGAAGTGATCTTCGAAGAATTTAAAGGAACGGGTAACATGGAATTGCAGCTCGACCGTAAGATCGCTAACCGTCGTATTTACCCGGCAATCGATATCACTGCTTCCGGAACACGTCGCGAAGACCTGCTGGTGAAGAAAGACGTGCTGCAGCGCGTATGGCTCATCCGCAAATTCATTGCCGATATGAACCCGGTAGAAGCCATGGAATTCATGAAGTCCCACATGGACGGAACGAAATCCAACGAAGAATTTTTAATTTCCATGAATTCATAATACTGCATGAGCGCCCGGCAACGGGCGTTCTGCATTTCAAACAATAAGTGTCGCCATGCGTCCATCGATCAAAATCGCTCTTTTGTTTGCCGGAATCTGGTTTGCCGGTAAAATGTTGTTTTTCTACGGGAACTTATTCCAGGATGAAGCTGGAGTAAAAGTCCTCGTTATGTGGAATATCCTATGCCTGCTCATGGGAATGACTACCGGTATCCTGATTGAAAAGCGCCGTGAAGACCGTGCGCAAAGCACAACTCTCGGCGACATCAAAAGCGCCATGGGCGGCGGTATGATCTACACGATCATCGTATCAACGCTGATTTATGTGTATTACGCTAAAATTGATCCCAGCTACAACGAACGCCAGATGGCCATTGCGGAAGAAAGCGTGCGCAAAATGCTCGATGATCCGCAGGAGTTGGCCCGCGTAAAGAAAAACAATCCTGAACTGGCTTCCCTTACGAAAGAAGAGATCTTTGAGAAAGGGATGATGAATCAAAAAGCCATTTTCAGCGCAGGATCGACCATGACGCTTTCCCTGCTGGGGATGCTGTTATTGACCACCATCAATGCCATTATCCTGACGATTATCTTCCGAAGGGTTTTGTTCAAGCAACGCACTTTATAAATTCAGAATGCATAATTCAGAATGCATAATTGTGTCCGCCGAGGTGGATGAATCTATTATGCAGTCTGAATTAAAGAGGCGCCCAGTTCTTCGTAATTAATCCCGTCAAAGTTTCCGGACGACATCATCAGTAAGACGGCGTCATTCCACGATTCTTTTTGGATTAAATCCAGTACTTCCGCTGTTTCGTTCACGACGATAACATCGCCGCCAAAAGCCGCTTTTACCTGTTCTTTGGTAATCGGCTCGAGCTTTTTATGGGCAATTACTTCCGGGCTGAAATAAACAATCGCTTTATCGGCTGCTGCCATTGCTCCTTCATAATGCGGCAGGAATTCCTTTTTCAGAGACGAAAACGTATGTAATTCCATACAGGCTACGACTTTTCGCTTCGGAAACTGTTCTTTAACGGCTTTCGTGGTTGCTTTGAGCTTGGAAGGTGAATGCGCGAAATCCTTGAACATTGTAAACGTTCCTTTTTCCGTCACTTTCTGCAAGCGTTTTCCTGCTCCGGTAAACGAGCTCATTGCCGACAGGAAGGCATCGTGGGAAATATCCATGGCTTCGGCCAGGTACATCGCTCCTATCAGGTTTTGCAGGTTATGCTCGCCGAAAATGTTCAACGCATACTCTTTACCTTCGAAGGAAAGAACCGTTCCTGTTTCTGTAATACGATAATCCGGAACGCCGTAAGGCTGTGTTTTCAATCGGGAAGTAAACTGTTGTCCCAGCTGGTTGACCGTTTCATCCACGGTGTTGTACACCAGCGTTCCTTCCGGCTCGATCAGTTCACAGAAACGTTCGAACTGCTCCACGTAATTTTCCCAGGTCGGAAAAACATTGATATGATCCCAGGCAATTCCGCTGATGATGGCTGTATGTGGTCGGTACAAATGAAATTTCGGACGGCGATCGATCGGTGAGCTCAGGTATTCGTCCCCTTCCAGGATCATGAATCGTGCATCTTCGCTCAGCTTCACCATGCAATCGTAGCCTTCGAGCTGTGCGCCGACCATGTAATCAACGTTTAGTCCCAAAGCGTTCACGGCATGTAAAAGCATCGACGTAATGGTCGTTTTTCCGTGGCTACCGCCGATCACGATACGGTGTTTGTCCTTACTTTGCTCGTAAAGGTATTCCGGATACGAATAAACGGGAATTCCGAGTTCTTTTGCTTTCAGCAGCTCAGGATTGTCCTCACGGGCGTGCATGCCTAAAATGATCGCGTCCAGCTCCTGCGTGATCTTCGCCGGGTCCCAGCCGATCGTAGCAGGTAAAATCCCCTGTTTTTCAAGGCGCGATTTCGATGGTTCAACGATTTCATCATCCGAGCCCGTAACCTGTGCTCCTTTGCGTGAAAGAGCGATCGCGAGGTTGTGCATGGCGCTTCCGCCGATTGCAATAAAATGCACGTTCATGTTGTTTGTTCTTTTTTCCAGTTTAAAACATCCATTAATGCCGGAATAATCATACTCGCTACTCCAAAAACCAGTAGCCAGCGGTACGGCAGGATTTGCTCGGGATTGTTCAGGAATGCAGGAAAGGCCATCATGATCAGACCGAAATAATACAGGAAATCGGCCCGCTTTCCTTTGTAATCCGTGAGGCGTGTGCGCAGCAATTGCAGGACAATGTAAATCAGTCCCAGCACCAATACCCATTGCGGCACGATCGGCATTTGCAGGTAGCCCATATAATAAGCCGACAGAGCGACGATTCCAACGGAAAAGACCAGTAAGCCAGTTATCAGCGCGATTTTCATGGGCAAGGGTTTTACGCGAAGATAGCGGTTGGTTGAAACAAAAAATGTGAGCAGCTGATTAGTTACTCACATTCCCTGTTTAATTCTGTTGCAGACGTATCAGTAGTTGCGGATCAGCGCAGCATCCTGTGTTTCACGCTGCCATACGGTTTCAGTCGTCGCCTGGCCGTTTTTCGAATACGTGATAGCTCCCAGCGTCTGCGTACGTACGTAAACGCTTCCGTATCCGTTTTTCACGACGATGCGTCGTGTAACTACTGCTTCCAGCAATCCTTCTTTATCGTTTTGCTCGAATTGCTCCTGGGAAACACCTTCCGGGTACAATTTACCGATCTCGTTGGCTACTTTTTCATTGAACACAACCTCGCGTTTTTCAATAGCTGCGATCATCTGGCGGTTATCCTGCGTTTTGGCATCCTGGGCGTCGATTTGTTGCTGGTCAGCAGTATTCAGCTCATTTTTAGTGCCTTTGATCGCTTGCTCGTTGTTAGTTGCAATCGCGCTTCCCTGCTGGGCATCTTCGCCAACTTTGTGGGTTGCTTCGTTGATGATCTGTTTAGTTGTCAGGTGTTTTTCTTCCTGGCCCAAAGCCGCTTCAGCATCTGTATCAGCGCGATCTGTATGGATCTGCTTGATGATTTCAGCATTTTCAGATGGTTTCTGCGAGCTTTCCTGTGCAGTTTCAGACTGTCGGATCACTTCTTGCTGAATTTGCTGATCGTTGGTCATCGATTTCACAACCATTGCATTGTAATTCTCGCGATCGTATTCTTCCTGTGAGCGAGCCTGGTCTTCCATAATCTGTGCAGTCTCGGTAGCAGATTCTACATCTTTAATGGCTTCTTCGCTGATTACCTGGTTGGTTTCCTCAATGCTGTTGCGAATTTCGAGCGAAGTTTCTACTTCCCGTTCGTGATCCTGTGCGTTCAATTCCGCATGCTCATCCTCGATCAGCTTCATTTCTTCGTTGTTGAGGCCACCGCGCTTGCTTTTTTCGTAATCCTCTTCCGCACGCTGTGCATCGGTATCGTTGATCTTCGCCTTCACTGCTTCGAGGTTCTGATCGGTACGCACCTGGTTTTCTGCGGTTACTACATCCACGCCATCCGAAGCTTGCTTGATCATTTCCTCCATTTGCTGGCGGCTATCAGTGTCGTCGAGGTCAACCTGTTCAATGTCGATGCTAACCTGTTTGAAGCCCTGCTCATTCTGCATG
>CAMLRS010000017.1 GCA_946482515.1 uncultured Flavobacteriales bacterium
ATTCTTCGCGCCTCTGTGGGATTATTTCACCGCAAAGGCGCGAAGTTCGCAGAGGTTTTTCTGGTTTTGCGCCATTTCAATACACTATTTTACTACAACTCGCTTGCACTTCTATACTTGGCGGTCTCTGCGTCTTTGCGGTAAAAAGAAAAAAGTTGAACTTCAGAATAGGGGTAAAGATCATCTGAGTTGTTCTATCAACAGAAACAAAAACACAACGTCATGAAAATTGCAAAAATGATCCTCCCAGTTGCCCTGTTGTTCGTACTGCTGACAGGTTGCAAGAAACACATTTTCAACTCTGTCAAAGGAAAAGGGCCGAACGTAACCGAAGTACGTCAACTGACCGGATTTAATAAAGTGCTCCTGGAAATCGATGCCGACATCGTTTACGTACAGGACGCCAACTATTTCGTGGAAATTTCCGCGCAGCAAAACGTACTCGATGTGATGGATCTGCACGTCAGCGCCGGCGAATTACAGATCGAATTCAGCAAATGGGTACGCAAGCACAACCCGATAACGATAACCATTCATGCGCCGGATATGCGTGGTTTGCACCTCAGTGGCAGCGGGAATATCAACATACCGGGAACATTGAACACAAGCTACCTCGATATCCGTGTGAGCGGTTCCGGAAATATCAACGTGGATTCCCTGGTTACCGAAGAGCTCGAAGCAACGATCAGCGGTTCAGGCAATATGACGGTCGACGGTGGTTCGGTAAACAACCAGAAAGTAACCATCAGCGGCTCGGGCAATATCGATTTGCTGGATCTGCAGTCAAACAACGCTAATTGCAAAATCAGCGGCTCCGGCGATATCAGTGTTTGGGTGGAAAATCACCTGGATGCAACGATTTCCGGCAGCGGCAATATCCGTTACAGAGGATCGGCTACAGTGAGCACGCACATCAGCGGTTCGGGCAGCGTAATCCACATCTGATTCAGTACAGCTGCGGAAGGCGAATTTCAGACACCGCTTTCCGCACTGTTAACCACATTCCATTCTTCCAAAACAACATCCAGAAATGAAAACAAAGGATTTTTTCATCCTGCCGCTCTTGCTATGCCTTTTCGCAGCGACAGGTTTTACCCAAACGCAGACCGTCAGAGGGACGGTTGTCGATAAAATTTCACTGGCGCCGATCTTCGGGGCTGAGGTTTCCGTTCAGCTCACCGATTCGACCCGGATTGCCGCAGCGACAGATGAAGAAGGAAATTTCTCGCTGGTTAATGTGCCGGTTGGAAAACAGACTTTGCGTGTGGCATACGAAGGCTACAAGGAACAAACGCTGCAAAACCTTACGGTAAACGCCGGAAAAGAGCTCGTTTTGACCATTCAGCTCGAAGAAGAAAGCACTACGCTCGATGAATTCGTAGTGAAAGCGAAAGTGGAAAAGAACAAGCCGCTGAATGAAATGTCGACCGTGAGTACGCGTACCTTTTCCGTAGAAGAAACGCAGAAATTTGCTGCTGCTGTGAACGATCCGGCGCGTATGGCGACCTCGTTTGCCGGCGTTGTGGTGGCTGGTGATGGAAACAACCACATCTCGATCCGCGGGAACTCGCCCAATGGGCTGCTCTGGCGGATGGAAGGTGTCGAAATTCCCAATCCGAACCACTTTTCCAATGTGGGCACTTCCGGTGGCGGTATTTCCATTCTGAGCGCCCAGCTGCTCAGCAATTCGGATTTCTCGACCGGCGCTTTTGCGGCAGAATACGGAAATGCACTTTCGGGTGTTTTCGACCTGAAGCTGCGCAAGGGAAACAATGAGAAACGCGAATACACTGTTCAGGCTGGAATTCTGGGTGTAGATGTCGCAGCGGAAGGTCCGTTCAAAAAAGGGTACGACGGCTCGTACCTGGTGAATTACCGCTATTCGACATTGAATGTATTGGGCAAGATCGGTGTTCCAATCGGCGATGCCAACACGAATTTCCAGGATTTATCCTTCAATGTATCGCTGCCGGCCGGTCGTGTCGGGAAATTCACCGTTTTCGGATTTGGCGGTTTGAGCTACCAGACTACGGAAGCTGAAAAAGACTCGGTGCGCTGGGAAGAAGACGAATTTTTCCGCTACAACACCAATTTCCGCGCAAACACCGGCGCTGTTGGTTTGACGCATTTTCTGCGTTTCGGCAACCGTTCGTATGTGAAAACCGCGTTTGTGCTTTCCGGTACCGAAAACAGCTACGAAGAAGACGAATTGCAGGATGATTATGCAACAATGGTGCGCAATTACGAGCAGCGCTTCCTTCAGAACAAGATGACACTTTCGACCAATTATACTTTGAAGATCAACGCCCGAAACAGCATTCGGACCGGTTTTATTCTCAATCGGCTTGGCTATAAATTGGGGCAGAGCTATCGCGATTCGATGGACGTTTTCATTACCGAAATTGACCAGAAAGGCGGCACTGAAACCGCACAGGCTTTTTTCCAGTGGAACTGTAAGCTTACGCCGAAATGGACGACCAACGTCGGTTTGCATTACTTCCATTTGTTCCTGAACAATTCGCAATCGGTTGAGCCGCGGGCATCGATGCAATACGACCTCACGCCACAGCATCATTTTACCCTTGGCTACGGTCTGCACAGCCAGCTCCAGCCTATCGGAGTCTATTTCCTCGAACAGGAAGTGAACGGAAAAACCGTTTTGCCGAACCGCAACCTGGAATTGAGCAAAGCGCACCACGCTGTGGTCGGCTACGATTTCAATTTCAACGATCACGCACACATAAAGCTGGAAGCTTATTACCAGCACCTGTTCAACGTGCCGATCAGCACCGACAGCACAAATACGTATTCCATCCTGAACCTCATGGACGGTTTCCCTGCCGAAGCGCTTACTAACAAGGGGCTGGGCCGCAATTACGGAATCGAGCTGACGTACGAGCGCTTTTTGTACAAAAACCTGTATTACCTGCTCTCAGCTTCTGTTTACGAATCTAAGTACGAAGCAGCGGATGGGAATTGGTACGATACGCGCTTCAATACCAACTTCTCGACCACGCTCACCCTGGGCAAGGAATGGAACCTGAACAGCAGAAAAGACAAAAACCGTGTGCTCGGAGCGAACATTAAATCGGTATTCGTAGGCGGATTCCGCTACACACCAATCGACCGCGAGGCTTCCATTGTAACGGGCGAAACGGAATTCAATACGGCCGATACCTATGCGGAACAAATGCCGGCGTACTATCGTCTCGATGTGCGTGTGAGCCTGAAACGCAATTACAAACGCCTCACGACAACGCTCGCATTAGATCTTCAGAATGCGACGAACCGTAAAAACGTCGGCGGACAGTATTTCGATGCGAAAACCGGCGATGTGAAATACTGGTACCAGACGCCGCTGATCCCGGTGCTGAGCTACCGATTGGAATTCTAAGAAACGGCGGAAATTCGGTAATTTGGAAATTAGCAATATTACTAACCACCACGTCCGCCTGAGGCGGATTACTAACGAGAAGGATGTCAATCCTCCCACAAAAAATCGCTCACTTCCTTCAGGTTCTGCTCCTTCGCATAGTAGCGCAGCGAATGGACTTTTCCCAGCGAAGTTTTGTCGACAAGGCGGAGATTGACGTCCTTTTCTTTCAGGGATTTTTGCAGCTTCACAGCAGCTTTGCGGTGATTACAGCCCAATGACGTATTCCCGTAACGCTTTGTTCCGGGCCCAAACCAGCCGATCTTCGGGTCTTTCTTGCGGAGCACGAAGTCCTTTTCGTTGTAGACGATCAGCACGCGGTACGTATCCACGGCAGTCAGGCTCCTCAGAAGCAGTTTGTCGTGATTCCAATAGTTGTCATACAGCAAATCTGCATCCATTGCCGGAGCGATAAGGCACAAGCGCACGTCTTGCTGAGCAGGAGTGCGGCCGCCCGTGGAATCCAGGTTGAATAAAGCCGTTGTAGCGACAACCGAACCGAGACTATGTGCCACGATTTGCAGGCGATGGGTCTGCGTGCCGTTCAGGAAAGGCCGTAAGCCGCGACCGACGGCGCGTGCATGAACGCCGGCTTGTTCGAATAAGCCGAACAGCTCTTTGTTTTTCTTGCGTTTGGTCGAAAAGCAGCAATCGTACATCCCATCCCAATAGACTTCAATTTGCAGCGGTATGGAAACTCCCGGGTAGCTCGCCAGATTGGTTTCCAGCAGCCGGAATTCTTCGCCCGAAGTCACGTCGCCGTTTTGCTGCAGGTACGATTTCCGGAAACCGTGGATGTAATAAGCCACAGCTTCGTAGCCGTTTTCCAATTGCTTATTGATAGAACGCAGCTGACCGGCCGTAATGGAATCGCGCAACCGGTAAATGGTTTCGCTGTCGATCTTTTCCGGGAACAACTGATATTTCGCCGAAAGGGTGATAAATGCTTCGGGGTTTTGCATGAACCAGGCGAAGAGCGATCCACCGGCTTTGGTCATGGTCGAATCGGGAATGTACAGATCCGGATACGGAAAGCCGTCTTTATCGAAATACAGGGCTGTTCTGGTCGAATCGATAGTTCGCTCGCCGTAAAAAACGTGCTGGGCGTTCGCTTGAACACACATTAACAGGAAGCAGGCAAGGAGCAATCGCATCATTCGTTTCAGGGTTTGGTGGCCCGTGTCATTTCACGTTTTCCGGGAGGTCCGGGCAATGCTTCCACCAAAAAGCCTGCCGCTTTAAGGTCGCGTTTTACCTGTCCTTTGGCGCAATATGTAACGAGTACGCCGCCGGGAGCCATCCATTCGTAAATGCGTTGAAAGACTTCCAGTGTCCACAATTCCGGTTGCACACGCGGACCGAATGCGTCGTAGTAAACAAGATCGACCGATCCTTTTTGTACGTGCGCTGCTTCAAGCACGCATTGCTGTTTTTCCAGCACAAAATGTTCCGAAAGCTCGCAAGGACGATCCCAAGCCGCTTTGTGCATGGCGTTGTAGACCTCATTCGATGCCGGATCGCTCGAAAACGAGCTGTAATCCATCGCCGCGATTTCTTCTGCTGATGGCGGAAATGCTTCGATCCCGATATAATGAATGTATTGCTGTCGTTTTTCGGCCGAAAAGTAGGTGAGAAGCGCGTTCAAACCTGTTCCAAAGCCCATTTCAAGCACGGTGATGTAATCGCCCGTTTGGCGGTTCAATCCGTTCGAGATGAATACATGCTGTGCTTCCTGCAAGGCGCCATGCGAAGAATGGTAATGCTCGTCCCATTCGGGAATGTAAATCGTCCGGGAGCCGTCGGCGGTAATGATGATTTGTCGTTCCACGGCGTAAAGTTAACGAGTTTCTGAGTTTCTGGGTTGATGAGTTGGTCTTTCAGTCTCCAGTCCTTTGTCTCCGGTAGATTCCTAACTCTGCAACCCTCGACCCGCTAGCTCAAAAACTCTCCAACTCCACAACTCACCCACGCCCAGCTACCATTCACCGAAAAAGATTATTGAACTTTGGAAGAATACCTAATTTTGCAGCATGACTACTCAGCAATTTTCCAAAAGCGCACTCATTTTCGTCCTGGTAACTATTTGCATCGATTCGATCGGTCTGGGAATTATTATCCCGTCATTGCCGTCGCTGATCGCTGATGCATCGCACATGACCATCCAGGCTTCGTCGAAATATTCAGGCCTCGTTTTGTCGACGTATGCCTTGATGCAATTCGTGTTTTCGCCGCTGATCGGAAACCTGAGCGACCGTTATGGCCGCAAGCCCATCATCCTGATGTCGCTGTTCGGATTGGGAATTGATTATGTCTTCATGTACTTCGCGCCAAGCCTGTTCTGGCTCGTAATTGGCCGCGCCATTTCCGGCATGTTCGGAGCCAGCTTCACAACTGCGGCGGCTTATATCGCGGATATTTCCAACGACGATAACCGCGCACAGAACTTCGGTATGATCGGCGCTGCATTTGGTGTCGGATTCATTCTCGGGCCAGCGATCGGTGGATTGATCTCCGACTGGGGCGTTCGCGCACCGTTCCTCGTGGCGGCTTTCTTTTCCCTGGCGAATTTTATTTACGGTCTGTTGTTCCTGAAAGAATCGCTGCCGGTTGATCAACGCCGCAAGTTTGAATGGAAGCGGGCAAATCCGGTTGGAGCGCTCGTACAAATCCAGCGCTTTGCCCAGAATAAATACCTGTTCCTTGTTACGTTTCTCGTCTTGATGGCGAATATGGCTGTGCATTCCGTGTGGAGTTATTATACGATGTCGCGCTTTGGCTGGACGCAAAAAGACGTAGGGATTTCACTGGCTGTAGTCGGAGTGTGCTTTGGAGCGGTACAAGGCGGACTTTCCGGTTTGATTGTGAAAAAACTGGGCGAAAAAGGCGCCGCGCTGTTAGGAATGATCACGCTCGTTATCATCACAGCCGGAATAGGTTTACTGCCCTATGGTTGGATGATGTACGCCATTATTCTGCCTTACGCTTTCGCCGGGATCATCGATCCGAGTATCCGTTCCATCGTTTCAGGACAGACGGCGCGCAACGAACAGGGCGAATTGCAGGGAATCTTTACCAGTTTGATGAGCCTTGCGGAAATCGCAGGTCCGGTGCTGATGATGTGGATTTTCTATAAATCGACACCTTACGCGGCTGAGCAACCGGTTTATTATGGCTTGCCGTTCTTTGTAGGAGCATTCATCGCCTTGATCGGTTTCTTCGTATTGCGTTGGGTATTCAGCTCCAAGCGACAGTTCAATGAGATCCTGGATGAAGAAGTGGAAACGGAAGCGAACGAAGAGGTTTTGCTGACGGAGAAGGTGCGTGGTGAAGAGTAATCTGATCTCCCTTTGAGGGTGGTTACTTCGCGCAATTCTGCGTAATCGCGTGGAGAACGTTGCGGGCAGCTTCTATTTCGGGTTTGGCAATGCCTTTCAGGGCGTGATTGCGATTCTGAACAACGATCTTGTCTACCGAATCGATAGTAGCGACACCTAGGTCCGTAACGGTAAGACGCGATCGGCGGCGATCGGTTTTGCTCACACGGCGTGTAACGTATTTGGCTTTCACCAGCAAACCGATGATGCGCGTAATGGAAGCGTTGTCCTTGAAAACGCGCTCAGAAAGCTCCGACTGCGTAATATCCGGATTTTCAATGAGGCATTTGATCACCAGCCACTGGTCGATCGTAATGGAAACTCCATGCTGCTTAAGCTGCTGCTGGGCATATTGGCGGTAGGTCCGAATGGCTCGGTCCATTGAATAGAAAATGATGTTTTCCAGTTTTTCCATCGCCTGATTTGTGCTCAAATGTAAGCAAACAGTTCGACTCTTTTACATCATTTTTACCGCTGAACATGATTTTTATCCGTACATCATTGAAATCGTAACAAAAGAGGTGTTTGGCCGATAATATCCTCCCCCTTGATCCCCCTCCAAAGGGGGAGACAAAAATGATTAACAGAAATACGAATTCGGCGAGCTGCCCGTGATTTTTTTGAAAGCCTTGCTGAAGGATGGCAGATCAGCATAGCCCACGATGTGGCTTACCTCTGTCCAGCTGCGAACGCCTTGTCGATACAGATCCAGTGCTTTTTCGATGCGCAGTCTTCGAAAATAAGCTCCTGGTCCTATTCCGGCATACAGCTTGAATACCTTGTTCAGCTTTGATTCGGAAAAGAAAATCACGCCTGCGTGTTTCTTCGCGTCGAAGGGTTCCATACAGTGGTCGTTCATGTACGACATCAGCCTTTCTATGGCAACGCGGTCTCGTTCATTTTGAATTCTCATAGCGTTGAAGATTGAATGGTTTTCGTTACCAACAAAGTTAATTGCTTTATCAATAGTTGATATATCAATTAAATTTTTCTCATGTAATAATACAGCCACTCAGCCCTGTTTTCAGACCACTCATTCAAGGGTGCAAAAAAAGACAAGAAAATCCGCTCCAAACTCCGGCATCTTTGTCGAAACAAATGCTATGAAAATGTACGCCGCCATCTTACCCTTTTTCCTGCTGATTTTTGCAGGAACGGCTACCGGGCAAACTGTAGGGCTTTCCGGAAAGATTACCGATGGCCAGCTGCCGGTTACGGATGCGATCGTATTGCTCCTGGCAGCCGATTCATCGCTGGTCAAAACGGCCATCACGGATGAACAGGGTGCATTTGCATTTGAAGTCGTCGACGGTCAGACCTATTACATAAAAGCAACGGCCGAGACGTTCGGGGATTATCTTTCAAGTCCGATCATTGTAAATGGCGAAACCGTTCTTCCGGCTATCGTTCTTATCAGCACAGCATCGAATGTAGAAGAAGTGGTGGTGGTTGCTAAAAAGCCTTACCTCGAGCGCCAGCCGGGGAAATTGATCCTGAATGTTGAAAATTCAATTGCAGCTACCGGTTCTTCCGCTTTTGAAATACTGGAAAAAGCGCCGGGTGTTTCGATCAACAGCAACGACATCATCAGCCTGAGCGGGAAAAGCGGGATCGTTGTACAAATTAATGGTAAAGCGGCACCGATGTCGGGAACAGAGCTGGCCAACTACCTGCGCGGCATTCCTTCTTCGGCGATTGAAAAAATCGAGCTGATCACGAATCCTTCATCCAAATACGACGCCGCCGGAAGCGCCATCATCAATATCAAGCTGAAAAAGGATTCGCGCCTGGGAACCAACGGAACGGTAACAGCCAGCTACGGACAGGGCGTTTACCCGAAAACCAACGAAGGCATCAGCATCAACCACCGCTCGAAAAAGGTGAACGTTTACGGCTCTTATAATTTCGCCTACCGCAAAGCATTCAACCACCTCGTGCTCGAGCGCAGGTTCTACCAGAATGACACGTTCCAGGGTGCTTACATCCAGGATAATTACATCACGTTTCCGTTCAAAAACCACATCGGGCGTGCGGGAATTGATATTACTCTCAATCCGAAGAACTCCCTGAGCTTCGTCGTGACGGGCGTGAGCAACCGCTTCAGTCCGAACGGGCGCAATATTTCCGACGTTGTTGGAGCCGACAACCAGGTGGCATCGCGCTTCGAAACCTTCAACGATTCCAAGGATTTCTGGTACAACGGCTCGGCGAACCTCAATTACCGCCGCGTGCTCGATACGCTGGGATCGGAATGGACTGTCGACCTCGATTACGCACGTTACGGCAATAAAACAGATCAGCTTTTCACCACGCGTTACCTCAACCTCGACAACCAGGAATACCAGGACCGCTACCTGTTGTATGGCGACATCAACGGCGAGCTGGCCATTCATTCCATCAAAACCGATTACCACAAAGAGCTGGGTAAAGACCGCAGCTTAGAGGCTGGTGTGAAATCGAGCTATGTGATCGCCGACAACAACCTGCAATTCTACAACCGCAGCTCAGGCATCGATATTTACGATTCGACCAAAAGCAACCATTTCGTTTACCGCGAGAACATCAATGCGGCTTATGCGAATTTCAGTCACCGCATCGGGAAATGGAACTACCAGCTGGGACTCCGCGCAGAATACACGGGTGTTTCGGGGGAACAGCTGATCTACAATGTGACCAACGACACATCGTACCTGCAAGTGTTCCCGACCGCTTTTGTCGGCTACCGCTTGAACGATAAGCATTCACTCGAGCTGTCGTTCAATCGCCGCATCGACCGTCCGGGCTACGATCAGCTCAACCCATTCAAATTCTACCTCGATCCGTCGACGTACAAAGAAGGGAATCCCTACCTGCGTCCACAAACGACTTATACAGTGGAAGTGGCACATCTGTGGAAAGACCGTTATTATACGCAGCTCGGCATTGCCCGCACGCTGGATAACATTACGGAAGTGATCGCTCCTTCGCCGTCGGCACAGAACGTGACGGTACAAACCAATACGAACCTGGAAAAAGTAGACCTCATTTACGGGAATATTTCCGCGCCGATCGATGTAACGAAATGGTGGACGAGCACCAACAACCTGAACGCTTACGTGGCGCTTTATTCAGGCGATGTGGCCAACACCACGATCACCAATCAGGGAAATTTTGCGTGGAACATTTTCACCTCGAACACTTTCCTGTTCGGGAAAACGTGGTCGGCCGAGCTGAACGGCTCTTACCGTTCGAAAGAAATTTATGCCTTTGATGAAATTCGTCCGATCTGGAGCGTCGGAGCCGGTATACAGAAAAAGATCCTCAACAATCTTGGAACGGTGCGTTTGAACGTCACTGACATCTTCTTCACCAACGGCATCCGCGCAGATGTTGCATTTACGGACTACACTGAGTATTTCGATGTGAAACGTGAGACCCGTGTGGCCACGCTTTCCTTCACCTACAAGTTTGGCAAAGCAAGCGTACCTGCAAACAGACGCAGAGGAGGCGGTGCTGATGACCTGAAGAGCCGGGTTAATAATTCGGGAGTAGGTTAAAGATGGGAAATCCCCCTGGTTCTAGCTGCCGGGGGATTTTTCTTTTATTTTCCTCCAAAGGGAAAAAAGAAAATCCCGCTCTTTTGGAACGGGATTTTAAATCAAAAAAGATATTCTTACAGCTTATCAAACACCAGCACCACCTTATTGAAATCGGCAGCAGCATTCATCACTTTTTCGTAGATGTAATACTGTGAAGCCGGGTAGCTTACCGTGTTGTAGTATTCAAAAATTGTAATGATCAGCTGGTTGCCTTTGATCTCGTAGCTGGAAACGAAACCAGCCGTGTTGTTGGCTTCATCCGGCTTGATGTTGAACACCACTTCTTCCGGGTTTTTGATCGTTTGACCTTCCGGGATGTTGATCACAATTTTGCGCTTGTACTGACGTGTATACGCCGTTTCAACCGGCAGTTTGCGCTCTCCTTTGTGGTACATTTCGGCTTGCGGCCCGATCAGCATACCCACTTTCAGCAGGGTTTTGTCACCGGCTTTCTCAATGAAGCTGGTTCCTTTCATCGTTGCGCGGCCGATCAGCGGTTTCACACCCATGGCAGCCGTGTTGTCGTTTTCGAATGTTACGTTTTCCAGCTTTGCATCTTCGTCAACGTATTGCAGGAAATCGTCGCGGAATTCTTTCTTGCGCTCTTCGTCTACGAAGTCGAATACCACTTGCGGGAATTCTGCCTTGTAGCCGGTAGCGATGCGTTCAAGCTCAACGTTGCAATCAGACATGTCGCTTTCGAAGGTTACAACCGTGTTGATCTCGTCGACAGATTGCTCGCCTTTGGTGCCATTGATCTGCTTCACTTTCCCGATTCCGGTTGTGAGGTCGTTGATCGTTACTTCTTTGATGAACAAGCCTTTCGTATTGGTGTAACCGTATGGCGGGAATCCCAGTCGGGAAATGAAACCTGGTGACCAGTACTTGTCGAGCTCATTGATGTAC
Source organism: uncultured Flavobacteriales bacterium (assembly GCA_946482515.1). The sequence continues at coordinate 11,292 of CAMLRS010000017.1, forward strand.
ACCATGCTTTCGTTCAGGAAGTTGTAGCCTTCGAATTCCGTCATGAACGGGTTTTCCGTACGGTCGCTGGTCATTACGAGCTCGTGTGCCACGCCCATTTCGCGGAGCAGTTGCAGGAATAATTTGGTCAGACCTTCCTGGTCGGTGATTTTATTCGTCAGAATGGCTTCGATGTCGAACGAGCCTTCGAAACCGCCATCAGTGACGGAAATCGTGCTTTTCATCTTGTTCTCGAGATCGCGCACACGCTGTTCCAGTGGCGCTTTGCTATCCGGACACGCATCTTTGATGAAAGACGCCATCAGCTTTTTCGCTTTCTTGGAAGGCGGCTCGTACATATTGGTGTGAATGATCTTCGTTACGTTTGTGTACGTGTAGAAGTTCCCTGTATTGTTGTCGAGGTTCTTGTTCAGCTTGTAATAGCATTTCTGCAAGGCGGCTCCGTAAGCGCTCCATTCTTCATCTTCCAGTCCCGGAAGATCCGTAATGGTGCAGGCCATGCGCGTAAACAGGATCTGTGTCGAATCTTTCTGGAATTCCTTCATCCCGTTCATCGGGTAGATGAGGTATTCGAGGTGTTTCGGATACAGGATGTCAACATCCACGACTTTTTTGTCGATTTCGTTCTGAACAACGAGTGATGCGCCGGTGAAGTTCGGAAGCTGCTGCACATAATGCAGGTATTCGATGTAGCTGCCTTTTTCGATCCCGTCGAAGGCGAAGTAGCGGTACTCCACATTCCCGTTTTCGTCTTTCGATTCCTTGATATCGGCTTGCTTCAGCTCAATGATCTTGCCATCGGGCTTGATTACGCGCGCTTTCTGAACGATCACATCGGATTCGGCGCCGGTCGAAATGTAGAATTTGTTGTTCTCTTCGATCGCTTTATCGGTATTCAGGAGCTTGATGTTGTGCAAAAGCTGCATCTGAACGAACTGCTCATTGCGCTCCATCAGCTGAATGCTGCGCTTTTCGAATACGATCACTTCGTCTTCTTGCAGCTCGTCGGCTGAGAGCTCGTATTTCTTTGGAACGGCTTCCCAGTCGTAATTTTCATAGTAACCGACCTGCGCCAGGGCTTTTCCGGCGAAGAGCAGCAACAGGGAAAGGCATGCGGTGATTTTCATTGTCAAGTTAATTTTTGGTGAGTACGACGGCTTCTCCAACCGACGCTTTTTTGATGCGGATGAATTCATTCCACTGTGCGAATTGATCCGGGTACAGGATCAGGAAATCGATCTTGAACTGCACGTTCATGATGATGCGATTGGCTTCCTGTGTGTACGTTACGCTGTAGGCCATGAAATCGGTCTTGTAAGACGCATTCTTTGGAATGGATTTCACTTTGTAGCCCTGTGGAATATCGAGAATAACGGTATACGAATCGTGCGATTTGTTCTCCATTTCGAACGGCGCAATGCGTCCTTCTTTCATTTCCCCGGCGTAAGCGATGTCCTTTTCCAGGATCATGTTCACATAGGTTTCATTCTCGAAGCTGGTCACGTAATTGTTGACCGTGAAATCATAGCTCGTGATCATCGCCTGGTCGCGGTTGTGCAGGTTCTCCAGCTTTCCGTTCTTCACCTGGAAGGAGTTGTTGCCTTTCTGGTTCATGGATTGCAGCGCTTTGTCGATGTCTTTATCGGAAACATCGCGCATCAGATCGCCGAGCAAAATGTGGTAGTAACCGCTGTCGAAACATCTGGAGCTTCCCTTGATGCTTTTGTTGTCGATGGAAATGTAAGCCGTGTCGATGTGCATGGTCTGATCGGCTGCCGGAACCGGAACGTCGATGATCTCGAATTCGTTCGAGCCGAGGTGCATCATGGCCTGTTTTCCCTGGATAAATCCGGTCGGGTAGGTGAAGGTCTGGAACGAGCTCGTTGCGTCGAGGAAATACAGCTGATCGGCACCTTTGTAGACGGAGATCATGTGGTTATCGCACGAGCTGCTGGGGAACTCCGTGTATTTGTACGGAAGATCGCGCGAACCGATCCAGGTCAGGTAGCACGGCACGTTCACCGATTTCAGCATGCTGTAGATCAGCGAAGCCATGTCCTTGCAATCGCCGTAACGCTTGCTGATCACTTTTGAAGGCTGGCGCGGAATGTAGCCGTTCATCCCTTCTTCGAAGGCGATGTACTTGATGTTATCCTGCACCCAGTAGTAAACGGCTTTCACTTTGTCGAGATCGTTTGTCAGACCCGACGTAATGGAATCAGCCATGGCTTTGAGCTCCACCGACGGCTGTTCGTTCACCACTTCCGCCACGTTGTCTTTGTAGCGGTTGTGCAAATCCTGCGGCGATCCTGTCACGTTTACGCGTCCTTTTTTGGAGTTGTAGTACGAGATCTGTGCCAGCACGTGTGGTGCATAATAGCGGGAAGCAGGGGCAAATTCTTCGTCCTTGAGAATGATGGAATTATCCAGCTTCCAGGTGTAGATTCGCTTGTTCTTTTCCACGCGCTCGCTGTACTCCAGCTTGGTTTTATCACCATTGAAGACTTTCGTGAGCAGGTGGATCGCCGTGTCGCATTCGATGATGAACTCAGCATTTTCCATCGGGATGTACGAGTAGAAATTGAACCCGAACGGAAAAGCATTCAGGGTCATGTGCTGACTGTAATCCAGTATGCGCAGCGATCCTTCGGCAAGGTTCGGGTAAATAAACGATGTTTCTTTCGAGTCGTCGTGAAAAACCGATCCGCTTGTTTCTGCATCGCGGGTAGCGAAGTTCGTTGCCGGTACTTTTTTGGATGATTTTCCATCCGGTAGCAGCGAATACGCCGTGATGTCGTCCATGATTTCAAAGCTGGAAAATTCCAGGCTTTCCTCCGAAAGAGAGATCACACCGTTCTTGTCGAGCACCATATGCTCGAGGTGACGGTGATGATACACAACCGGAACGTCCTTTACCATTTTGATGGTGGTAACGAACGTATTTTGCTTCATCACAATGTGCTGCCCCGGATACTTCGCCTTGTAGGCATTCAGTTCCTCGGTCGTTTGCGCGACTCCGCAGAATGCCAGCGCCGTAAAGGCAGCCGAAAGCAGCAGATCAGCGTTTCTCAGTCGAAATGATCTCATTATTGTAATAAGTTGTGACGGAAATCACTTTGCCGTCCTGTGCATATTCGGTCACTGTTCCGTGCAGCTCACCATGCAGGAAATTCTTTTCGGTTTTCACTTTGCCGTTGGCATAGAACTGAATTTCTTTTCCGTGCAGGCGACCGTAGAGGTAATCCGCTTCGTAGATCTTCTGTCCGGCTTCGTTGTATTCGAAGAATTTTCCGTGAGCTTCGCCGTGAACGTAGTTTTCCTCTTCCCACTTCTGACCGTTATCGTGGTATGCTATATAAGCACCTTCGATCAATCCGTTACGACGCAAATGTTCGTTGGCTTTTTTACCGTTTTTGAAATACGTCACCACTTTCAGCTCTTGTTTCTCGAGCGGAATCTCTGCTACTTCTTTTCCTTCTTTGTCATAGTACGTGTAGGAAACGATCACATCCTGGTCGTAGTTGCGGATCATTGCCAATGAGCCTTGCGGGCTGTAGTAGTACACTTTTCCGTGACGGTTGTCGTCGAGGTGGCTTCCTTTTACGACCATGGCGCCGTTGCGGTGGTAGATGCTGTATTCGCCCTGCAGATCGCCGTTCACGTAGTTGTATTTACTCGACAGTTTTCCGTTGTCGAAATAGCTCATTTTGATGCCTTGCGGCTCTCCGTTGATGTACGTGAGCTCCTGCTCCAGCTGTCCGTTCGGGAAGTACCATTTCCAGGTACCGCTGCGCTCGGAGTTGATGAACTGGCCCTGACTCTGTGGTGTCAGGTTCGGATACAGCCACTTGATCTCTCCCTGTGCGTTTCCGTTGGAGTAGTTCCCGATGAAGTTCACATAGCTGTTGATCGGGTTGTGCAATTCGATCTTGCCGTTGTATTCACCGAACTGGTCCATGGTATTTTCAGCCGTATCGAGGTAAACGTGGGTGATCTCACGGCCCTGGTCGAATTCCTCCCAGGAGGTCATTTTTCCGTTCACGCCATACGATTTCTGGATACCGTTTTTGTTGCCGCGTACGAAGTAATTCTCGCTGCGCAGGCTTCCGTCATCGTAGTAAGCATACCACTCGCGGTCGTATTCGCCTTCTGTGTAGAACCCTTCTTCGATCAGTATGCCGAAAACATTGTACTCGAGGTAAATCCCATCGCGGCTTCCGTCTTTGTAGGTGACTTTGCTTTTCAGCTGACCATTCGGGTGGTAAGCATAAGCCGTGTCCACCAACACGCCGTTGTCGTAGTTTTCTACAGTGCTGACATTGCCGTAACGGTCGTAATACGTCCATGTTCCGCTCTTTTCACCATCTGCATACTGACCTTTGATTTTCATGTCGCCGTTCGGGTAGTTGATGATGTAGTCGATCTTTTTCCCTTTTTTGGACGTCAGCTCGGTTACTTTTCCGGCTTTGTCGATAAAGGAAATAGACGTCAGATCGCCTTTGTTGAACTGCAGCTCGTGGCATTTTTTACCGTCGTAGTCGTAGAAAATGCTGGTGCCGTTTTGCTTGCCGGACTCGTCGAGCGTTACTTGCGTGCTCAGCTCGCCGTTGGTGAAATAATCGCTCATTTCGCCTACCTGCTTGCCGTTTTTGTAAGTTCCTTTCTGCTCGATCTTACCGTCGGAGAAGTAGGTTGTATACGTACCGTTGTACAGGTTGTCGAGGTAAGTGTATTCTGACATCAGCTGACCGTTCGGATAGTAACGCAGACGTTTTCCTTCGATTTTATCGGCTTTTGCTTCGAACTCATCCTGTTTCTGTCCATTCAGGTGGTAGGAAACGAATTTCCCTTCGAGCATGCCGTCTTTGTAATCCAGCTCGTAAGCAATGCTGCCATTCTGGTAGTAGCTTTTGTAAGGGCCGGTTTTAACGCCGTCAACGACAACGTATTTTTCTTTCAGCAAGCCGTTGCGGTAGTAAGCGTAAACCGTATCCTGCTGCACACCGTCTACGAGCACGTATTTATCCGAAAGCTCGCCTGAGTAATAGTATTCGTAGAACACACGGCGCTTTCCGGCATCGGAGAATTCGATTTTACGCTCCAGTCCGCCGTTGTACATATTGAACAGCTCCCAGGTTCCGGTCGGATTTCCTTCGTTGTCGAAAATAGCATTCATACGCTTCGCACCGTTCGGGTGGAAGTAGTAATAATTGCCCTGAGGCGTATCACCTTCTGCTTTACCGTAGAAACTGAAGTATTCCGGCTCGTACTCAACAGTTACAAACTGCTTGGTGCCTTCGAACTCCATGTACTGACGCGAAATGGTGTTTTTGAAGGTCGGTGTTGCCCAGGAAATAAAGTCGGAAATCACTTTTTTCTTAGCTGTCAGCTTGCGTTGCAGCTCGTCGTTATTGAGGCTGATCAGCGACCACATTACGAGGCCGTCCAGTTTTTTTTCGTCCCATACTTTGGCATAGAATGGCAGGTAATGCTGGTTCCAGAAGTCGTAATTGTTCTCGTCGTATTTCGCGTTCTTAAGAATGAAGTGCAGTTGGTTACCGTAATTCGTCGGGATAGTGAATTTCGTTTTGTAGTTCTTTTGCAGCGCTACTTTGTTGTCGAAGAACAGGTTCAGCTCTTCGAAGTAGTCGCCTTGTTCGCCCAGTGAAATGTTCTTGCGCTCCGGCTCGGCAGATCCATCAGCGATGTTGTCGAGCAGCTGGATCACTTTCGGGCTGCGATCATCGGTTGGTTCCAGCAATAGGAACGTCATCAGCGAAAGCGTCGCCTGGATGCCTTTTCCTTCATTGGCGGCCATAAGTCCCAATCGCAGGTGACCATCAGAGAAGTACATATTGCATTGTACCGATTGTTTGAAATCGGCAAGGGCTTTGTCGTATTCCTTGCGCTCTTCGTAAGCAATGGCGCGGTTGTAGTACAATCCGGATTCCATCGGGAAGAGCTCAAGGCCTTTTGTGTACGTTTCGATCGCCAGGTCGCTTTCCTTGTTGTTCAGGTAAGCCGATCCGAGCAAAGCATACACGCGGTGTTTGAAATCGAAATGAAGGTTGTATTCCAACAGGTCGAGCAGTGTCAGCTGTGCCTGTTTGTATTGCTCCTGCATGAAATAGCTGCGCGCGATCTCGTATTGCGCAGTAGCGTAATTGGTATCGTTGATACTGATTTTCCGGTATTCCTGGGTGGCTTCGTAGTACTTTTCTTTTTCGTAGTAGCTAAAGCCTTTTTCCAGGATTTCGGTTGAATTTAGCAGGTTAAGTTTTTTTTGTGAAAACCCGATGAGTGGAAGCATCAGGCACAACGTGAGGATAATTTTCATGCGTCGAGATTACTTAAGTTAGTTGACTTCATACAGTGCAGGCCGCAGCCAGCCTGCGAAGGTAAAAATTATTTACGAAAAGTGGTGTCTGACAGCCGTTTGCTGCGACGAAATGAAAATCTTTCCCGATTTGTGTGAAATTCTGTGTTAAAATCGCGTTCCAAAACAAAAAAGGGAACGCCGCAGCGCTCCCTCTTCCTACTTTGCAGTAGTAAATTATTCTTTCACAATGCGCTTGATCACTACTGCATCATCTACAGTAATATGCGCCATGTAAATACCCGCAGGGATTTCAGACAGGTCAACGCGCATGCTGCTTTCCTCTTCGGAAGCTGTATGCTTGTAAACCACTGCTCCGATAGCGTTGTAAACCACTACGTTCTTCAGTGTTCCTGCAACCGCTTCGATTGTCAGTTCACCGTTTGTAGGGTTCGGGAAAACGGTAGCGTCAGCTGCGATAGCTTCGGAAGTGATTTCACCTTCTTCCGTTGCAACGCCTGCTGAACGTGTTCCACCAACGACTTTGCAGGTCGTGCGCGGACAAGGAGTCGACTTGTTGTAACGTACGGTGTGGCAAAGCTTGTAGTAAATAGTATTGCCGCCTTGCGTTACAGGAAGGCCGGTAAAGTTCGCTGTCGTAGTCGTTTGTGTGGCAACGTATACCGGGTTGGAACCGAGAATATCGGTACAATGATACAGTTCCCACGTGTGGAAGATACCTCCGCCACCGCTTGCTGTTAATGTAGCGGTAGAGCCCGAAACGGAATACGTGTAAGTGAAGTTTGGATCCGGATCAACTACGTTTACAACTACCTGGTCCTCATCTGCCGCACAAAGTGCCGTAGCAGCGTTGCGAAGCGTGTAAGTCGTTGTTGCAGTTGGAGTCACGGTAAACGGTGATGTGTTCGTAATACCGATCGCCCAGGCTACTCCTGACTGGAATACGGAAACAGGCCATGTGGTCGTTGTAAAGTTGATATTGGCGCTGCTGCCTTCGCAGATAGTCAGGTCCGGACCGGCATAGATATCGTTCTTTTCGGCAAAGATCGTGTACGTTTTGGAGCAGATCGGACCGGTTGGAGTATAGTATTCGTAAACTACGGTAGACGTTCCTGTACTTGGGATCACGAAAACATCGTTGATAAAGTATGCTGGATTCAGAATGCCGGCACCGTTGATATCGAATACTACCGTTCCGTTTACCAGGATGCGGTGAAGATACGGGTCCATATTCAGCGGATCATTCGAGTAGTAAGGCAGCTCTGTTGCGCAGATCTGAATATGCGCGCTGTTGAATGGCTCTGCAAACGGCTGGTTAACTGTAACTGTTACCTGGTCTGTGTAAGAGCAGGTTCCATTAGAAACCGTGCACGTGAAGTTCGTGGTGGTGTTCACCGGGTTTGTACGCGGATCGAATGGTGTCCAGGATGTTGCTGTAACGCCGGATGGAATGCCGAGCTGAGCGTTGGTTACCATTGAGGAAGGGCAAGTGCTCACATCCGTCAGACGTGCCGGGGCGCGTTTTACTTTGATGCGAAGGTACATCAGGCTCGTACATCCCGCTGTGGTATTGTAAACACCGAACAGCTCGCAGCCCATTACCGGAGCAATTCCGATCAGGTAATACACGTAGTTGGGATCGTTATTGTTGTTATTGTGTGAAGCTCCCAATGCGCCCGGTTGATAACCGATTGGAACGGTTACCAGCAATCCCGGACTGGCTGGCCATACGGCGTTGTCCAGCAGGTTTGCTGACCCGGACCATGATGGAACGGAAGGATATCCGCCTGGGTGTCCTGCTCCGAGCAAATCACCGAATCCGGCATCCCAGAGTGTGGAAGGTGTGATGGTATTGGCTCCTGAACAAGGCATCGTACCCGTGGAAGTAGAAAGATTTTCCAATCGGAACTGGTCGCCCTGGCAGAGGTAAGCCGAAAGGTCCAACGTCCCTAATGTGCGGAATCCTTCGTCGGGAACGCCCCATGTGAGTACGGAAGTAGTGGCAATGGTTGTGCCACCGGTTGTTTTGGCCCTGAACTGGAAATTCCAGGTGTTTTGGGCCATTCCTGAAGCGGTCAGGAACAGCGCAGCGGCAAGCGTAGTTAATTTGTTAAACATACTGTGATCTTGATTTAGTTATAAATTAGGCTTACTCTTTACGGTTTTCAGCTACCCCGTATTTATGGTTGAAACCGGTTTCGCCGATGAAAGAAATTGGCTAAAGGAGCTCGCTGAACAGGTGCACGTCTACACCTTGTTCGCTTCTTTTTTCAACTCTGTAAATCGGACGGTCAAAATTACTTAGCTCCTGTTGTCAGCCTCTCTGCAAGGGCGGTTATGTGACGAAATTCCGGTGAAATGTGACGAAATTTCGTCCCACCAATAGAGCTGTGATGAAATTCAATTGTTCAGATGCAGCCTGGAGATTTGCTCCAGGTAGGTGTTGCCCACTTTCAGCTCTTTGGCGCCGATGAGGACACATTGGTCGGTTTTCCCGGTGATCTTGTCCAGGCGTACAACAACCGATCGGTGTATGCGCAGATAAGCCGACGGATCCGGGACCGTTTCCAGGAATTTGTAAAGACATTCCCGCGTGATCGCCTTGCCATGAGTTGTGTGGATTTCGATGTAATTTCCAAGTGATCGTACAAACAATACTGTATCCGAAACGATCTGCACCTCTTTTCCTTCTGAGCGAACGGTAAATGAAGGAGCTTCATCGACCGTCTCATCGGTAACAGGTGTGTGGGTGTTCTCTTTTGGCGGTTTTCGCAACCGAATGCCGGTGAACACTAAAAGCAATGCAAGCGGCAGTGCCAGTGGTTTTAAGTCCGATTGTACAACGGGATGAGCACGCAATTCCGTTTTTTGCAGCTGGAATAATGGTTTGGTGATCGGTAAAGTCGGGTTCGTCATACACGTCTGGAAAAAACGTTGCTGTTCCGGGTGATCGCGACCTGCGGCGAATGTTTTCACGGAAATAAGTAGTGTTGAAAAACAACAATGAAGGACAAAGAGGTGGTGGTGCCACAGGTGGTAGTTAAGGGCTGTCATTAAATAGGGTTTTGTGAGAGGATCTAATCTGGTATCCAAAGTGATCGAAAAAAGCCGGCTTTTCGCCCCGTTATTTTCTGAAATGCAAAAGTGAATGGTTCAGGTGGATGTTTTTCAATTGGTTGTGTTTGGTGTGAATAATTTTGTGTTAGGATTATGCTTTAAAAAGCAATTGGGTGCTCATAGGCGTATGATTGGAAATGTGATGGACCAGGGCTGTTTCATTTGGCATCCTAAAGATAGTCATTCCACCCGCTGGGCACAAGTCGGTTTTGGATTGAAGTAGTCCGGTGTTGACTGAGTAGGTGTGGATAGTCAATTCAAATCTCACACTCGAACCTCACGCTCGCTCCTGAAAAAGAAAGGGAGCATTCTACACAAATCGTCAGTGTGAGTGTGGTGTGTGAGAGTAGAGGGAAAAAGAAAAGAGCATCACTTTCGTAATGCTCTCTTTCTTTTTGTAGTGGGAGATGAGGGATTCGAACCCCCGACATCCTGCTTGTAAGGCAGGCGCTCTGAACCAACTGAGCTAATCTCCCCTTTCTGTTCTCATCTGCGTTTTGTCTACCGCTGTAGCGCAAATGCGAGTGCAAATATAAGTCGTTTTTTCAGTTGAGCAAGACCTTAATCGAAAAAAACTTCAAAAAAATCACTCGCCAGGAAAAATGACCCGAAAATCAGAATGGTATCGGCTTTAGTAGCAGCAAGTTTCGCTTTTTCGAGCGCCTGCAACGGTTGATCGAAAAAAAACGCCGATTTTCCGGTTTTTCCGAAGTTAGCCTCCAGTTGTTCCCGGGTTGCGGTGCGCGGATTGCTGAAAACGGTGAAATAATAGTGCGCTTCAGTGGGCAGTATATTCCGGATTTCTTCCAGATCCTTGTCGGAGCTGGTGCCGTAAACAATGTGCAGCTGGCGATCATCTGACAGTGGAATGCTCTCTAGCATTTTGCTAATGCCGGCCGCGTTGTGCGCGCAGTCGAGCAGGATCAGCGGCGTGTAACCAACGACTTCCATACGACCAAAGAAACCCGTGTTGCGACGCAGGTTCCGGATGCCTTTTTCGATGTCTGTTGCCGAAATAGCATAGCCTTTACCATTGAGCTCACCGATTACTGCAGAAACGGTGTCGAAATTCTCCTGCTGGTAGCCGATAATTCCCGCCGGATAGGAGAGAAGCGACCGTGCAATCCGGATCGGGGCATTTCGCTCTTCGGCTATTGTACGAATGACCGGAAGGATCTCGTCATCTGCCTGGCCCAGTACCACCGGAATACTCGATTTAATGATTCCGGCTTTTTCCCGCGCAATCACAGGACGTGTATTTCCCAGGATGTTGGTGTGATCGAGACTGATGTTTGTGATCACCGCGATTTCCGGAACGATGATGTTGGTTGCATCGAGGCGACCGCCAAGACCGGTCTCGGCTACAACCATGCTGCATTGCTGTTCGTGGAAGTAACAAAGGGCCATCAGCCAGGTGATCTCAAAGAACGATGGCTCGACTTCCAGGTCCTTTCCGCGGACTTTTTCGCAGAAATCAATCACAAATTGCTCACTGATGCATTCGCCGTTTATACGAATGCGCTCCCGGAAGTCGTGGATGTGGGGCGATGTAAACAGGCCCGTTCGCTCACCCGATTCGGTGAAAACAGACGCCAGCATATTCGAAACGGAGCCTTTACCGTTGGTGCCGGCCACGTGTACGAATCGCAGGGATTGCTCGGGATTGCCGAAAGCAGCAGCCAGCGCTTCAATATTCGCCAGACTGGGTTTGTAGGCGCTCACGCCCTGCAAATGGTACGCCGGGAATTGCTGAAACAGCCAGGAAAGTGTTTCGGCGTAGGTCATTTAATTCGGTCTCAATCGAACGGTGAGCGTAACGATCACGTTTTTGGAACCCGGCGCCGCGGAATATTTTGCTTCCCGCTTCACCAGCGCAATAACCTGGTTAATGAGCGATGTATTGGTTGTTGTTGACAGGTCCCGGTTGTTTGCTGCACTCACCACATCACCGTTGGCGTTAATCGTTACTCTCAGCACCACTTTACAATGTTCATCGGCTTTGATGTTGTTGGAGTTCGGCTGACGCAAAAGCTCACGTCCTACTGGACCTCCATTGCCCGGACCATTCCCGGTTCCTTGTCCGTCGCCGACATCACCGCCAAAGCCACTACCATGACCGCCGTTATTACCACCACCTGAACCATCGCTACCGTGCGAAAACGGGTTTGGGTTTTTGGACGTAGCAGGGTTATTTGGGTTATTGCCGGTGGTTTTATTGCCTTTTCCGGTTTTGGATGTCGTGCTGGAGATAATGTCCGGATTCGGCATCTTGATCATCGGCTCGGGCGTTTTGTCGAGCGGAGCATCAGAAGGCGTGCCTGAACCGCCGCCACCTTCAATTTTGTAAGGCGTCTTAACGGTTTGCACTTCCTGGAGCGGTGGCGCTTCGAGCGTGATCGCAATGGTATCGTATGCCGGAACAACGGCCACAATAGGCGTTTTGTCGATGAAGCTCGAGTTGATGATCTTGAACAAGCCGACCAGTCCGAGAATGCAGACCAGGATCAGCAGGATCAGGTCGTTGTAATCCCGACGAATGGAATAAGCGCCGTATTTCTTGTTGCGCGTTTCGAAAACGACGTTGTTACGGGTGGCGGAAGTGACGTGCTGCCATTCCCGTGCATCGAAATAATCGTAGAGGGAAACCAGCAAGGCCACAATCAGAACGCAGATAATAACTGTCATAATCCTATTTTTTAACTGAACAATCCCGCTTGCGGAATGCTCTGTTTAAACTCTCAAACCTACTTAAAAACAAGCGGCGTAAAATAGCACCATGCACTTAGTTATTAACCCGTTCGTGTTGAATCGGGATGTTAGTTGATGTGCCAACTTTACGCTCCTGTCCGGACCTGCCTGCCGCAGGCGGGAGCAAAAGCTACCACGCTTTCCTAACGAAAAACGGGCCAAAAGGTTACAGCGATCAGTGTGAAAGGAATTGACGGGAAGTCGCCAGCCGTTGTTTAAGGATAAAAAGTATAGGTCAATACGCCTTCGTCCATCTCTTTCGATGACGTCTCAAAACGCGACTTGGTGCGGGCATACAACAGTGCCTGATCGATCAGACATTGGTCCACACCGCTCGTAAGTGGCGTAGCAGAAATAACATCACCGTTGGAATTGAGCCGGACCTTGATTTTTACTTTCCCGGCCACACCACTAGGGCAAGTGTATTTCGGCGTACGAACATTATCATCTCTGTTTTGAAACGCTTTTCGCCAGCTATGATCCCAATCCACATCGGCTGTACCGCTTTTGCTGTTCACTCTGGTAGGATCGTTCGTGGGTTTGTTTCCGTTTTGCTGTCTCGCCAATTGATCAGCTCGTTGCTGTTCCCGTTGTCGCTGTCGTTCTGCGGAGCGGCGTTTCATTTCTTCGTAGGTAGACTGTCCCTGGTTGTAGATTTCCTGATCGGTTTGGCTGCGAAGAATGGTCGGGGTCTTATTCGGGGTTTTCGAAGCCTGTTCTGTTGGATTGTTGGAGCCTCCGTTATTTTGGGAAGGTCGTCCGTCATCAGGGCGCTCAGAGCCATCCTGTTTGCGCCGTTCCTCCTGCGCGTTCTGGTCGATCGCTGCATTTCCTTCCAGCTTGTAGCTTTCAGGAAGCGTTTCGATGTGTTCCATCGGTGGTGCTTCCAACGTGAGCTGAATGGTGTCGTAAGGTTTGGGGGGCTGAATGACATTTCCACCACCGCCTAAGGTCTTATTGGCTACCAGTGCTGAAACAGCTAATGCCGTGATGACGGCTACGATCACCAGCATCAAACGGTTATACGCTTTCCGGATGGCATTTGCCCGGCGGTGCCGCTCGCGAAGAGCCGCATTCTGATCGTTGCGCTCGGCATACAGAAGCTCATGCCAGGTTCTGGATACGAAAAAATCGTACAGTGCAATAGCAAGCACCATCAAGGCCAGAACAACAAATATCACCATACCCAATAGTTTCAAAAACAACCGTTCACTTCAGGAACTGATCCGGGCTGTTTATATGCCAAAGCTAATGATTAATCAAATCTGTAACGATCGGTTCCTGTTTCGGTTTCAGCGAATAAATGTTAAATCAAAAAGGTCTCCTCCCTTGAGAAGACAAAGCGAGAGCTTTGGAAGACTGAAGCTAGTCGCTAGCGATGTAAGCTGAAGGATAAATAAGGAGGGGGGCAATCAACTTCAGATCGGGATGAGCCACCTCCCTTGATCCCTCCTCAAGGAAGGAACTTTTCAAACTCCGATTCGGTAGAATACTATTTCCCCGGCTGAAACAACAAATCGAGGAATTCGATCGCGTCTTTTTCCATCTGGTACATGATGTCTTCCACTTTCGACATCAGGAAATGGTAACCGGCATAGGCCACAGCACCGATGAACAAACCGAAGGCACTCGTGATCATGGCCACCATCGATCCGTTGGAAAGTACTTTGGCATCGAGCACGGCTTCGTTGTCGAGCACGCTGTACATGCCGTACATTGAAAGTACCGTTCCGAAAATTCCCAGCAATGGCGCCGCTCCGGCTGTCATGAGCAGGAAACGCAGTCTTCTTTTGAGGCGCAATACTTCCAGCTTGCCTGTGCTTTCGATCGATCCGGCGATACTTTCAATCGGCTTCCCGATACGGGAAATGCCTTTCTCGAGCATGCGTGCGGAAGGACTTTCTGAGTTCGTACAGTATTTTTTCGCTGCATCGAGGTTGCCTTCCAGCAGCAGTCCTTTGATCTTGGTAATGAAATCGGTTTCTTCCCGCATGGCGCGTCGCAGTGTCTGGAAACGCTCGGAAATGATGTAAACGGAATAACAGAACAAAGCCAGCAATGCAAGGTTGATGAGCCAGCCAATGCCGCTGTTGGAGTCCATGATCAGGTCCCAGGTGGAAACCTCGGTAACTTTTGTGCTGGTGATTTGCAGCTGAAGATTCAAAAATGCACTCATAAGATTCTGCTTTTATCTGATTCGCAACGCAAAAGAACGCGTTATTTTCACATGCTTACCATCTCACCCGGAACAGATTTGAACAGTACTTTGTCAAACCAGCTGTTTCAGCGCGATTTCAAATGCCGCTTTCGCAATGCCCGTCTTGCCTTTCTGCACATTGTGCGTCTTTTCCAGGGCTTGGCGGATAATGGAGCTGGTGTCCTCGAAAATGCCTTCGTCGGTGAGCTGCTTGAGGTCGTTGCTCATCAGGTAAGCAAAAACACGCGCCATTCCACAGTTTGAAACGAAATCCGGGATCACGGTTACATGATTGTCTGCATAATCGGCAATTGGACCGAAGAAAATTTCCTTATCGGCAAACGGAACGTTGGCTCCTGCGGAAATCACTTCCACACCGGCTTTGATCATGCGATCTACCTGTTCTTGGGTGATCAGGCGGGAAGCCGCACACGGAATGAATACTTCGGCTTTGATATCCCAGATGCGGGCGTTTACTTCCTCATAAGACAGCAATTCCGGGTGGGAAAGCTCATTTCCTTTTTTGTTGAGGAACAGTGAACGGATTTCTTCAAACGTGAAACCGCTTTCGTTGATCAGTCCGCCAACGCGGTCGATGATTCCCACGATCACAGCTCCCTGTTGTGCCAGGTAATACGCTCCTGCCGAAGCTACGTTGCCCCAGCCTTGTACGATGACGCGTTTTCCCTTCAGGGAACCGCCCCAGATGTTGTAGAAATGGTGAACGGATTCTGCCACACCGTAACCGGTGATCATATCCGCAATAACGAATTTACGGGCTGTTTCAGGCGAAAAACGTGCGTCTTCGATGACTTTCAATACGCCGTTGCGCAATTGACCGATACGGTTGATCTTTTGTGCCTCACGCGGCTGGAAATGGCCATTGAAAACGCCTTCCTGCGGATGCCACACACCGCAATCTTCGGTGAACGGGATCACTTCGTGGATTTCATCTACATTCAGGTCGCCACCGGTACCGTAATAATGCTTGAGCAATGGCGTCACAGCTGCATACCAGCGACGCAGAACGCCTTCCTTACGCGGATCTTTCGGGTCGAAATTGATGCCGGATTTGGCACCGCCGATCGGAGGGCCTGCAACGGTGAATTTCACTTCCATGGTCTTAGCCAGTGATTCTACCTCACGTTTGTCCAGTCCAACTCTCATTCGAGTTCCACCACCTGCTGCGCCGCCGCGAAGGGAGTTGATCACCACCCAGCCTTCAGCCTCAGTTTCTGCGTCTTTCCATTCAAAGACGATTTCCGGTCGTTTGTTCTCAAATTGTTCAAGGAGTTGTTTCATGGCATTCGTTCGTTAAAATCCGCGACAAATGTAAGCAATTCAGTGCGAGTGAGAGATACAGACAGGAAACTCATCAGCCGAAAACGCAACTCTTCCCCAAGCCTGCTCCTAAACTTCCTGATCGTCAGAATAAAGCTGAGATGATCAATCCAAAATCAAACATCAACCATCAAAAATCACGGTAAGTGAAGCACGCCGCCGCACACATTCTTCGAAGCGCCTGTAACCGATGCCAGGCAGTTCGGCTCTTTTTCAAGGTACAACGCGCCCAGTAGCGAGAAAATCAGTGCTTCCTTGAAATCGATGATTTCTTCCGACGGCAGCACGATCTTACCTTTATAGTAACGCTGCAGACGTTCGATCAGGAACGGGTTCTTCGCACCGCCTCCCGTGATCATCACCGATCCGAGCTGGTGATCTTCGAGCGTTTTCGCAATTTGAATCGCAATATGTTCTACAACCGTCGCGAGGTTATTCTCGATGTCCTTGTCGAATTTCAGCAACGGGTAGAAATGGTTTTCCAGCCATTCGATTCCCAGCGATTTGGGCGCGTCCAGGGTGTAAAATTCGAGGCTGTTGAGCAGATCGAGCAGGAAGTAATTCAATTCGCCTTTGCCGGCCAGCAATCCGTCTTTGTCGTAATTCATTCCTTTGGCACGTGCCAGCTGGTTGAGCGGGAGATTACCCGGACACACATCGAACGCTTTCACCACGCCGTTTTCCACGAAGGAAATATTGGCAAAGCCGCCAATGTTCAGGAAAGCTTCAGCCTCGCCGCTGAAAAGATACGTATCGCCGATCGGAACGAGCGGGGCGCCCTGTCCGCCGTATAAAACGTCTTTCGTCCGGAAATCGCCTATGGTCGGTATGCCCGTTCTCACCGCAATCACCGCCGGATTGCCTATTTGCGTGGTAAATCCTTTGGCAGGCTGATGGAAAACCGTTTGTCCGTGCGTTGCAATCGCATCGATCTGGTCTTTCTGAATACCGTTCGTTGCAATAAACTCGAGGATACAATCGGCGAAAAAAGAGCCCAGGTCGTGATCGAGCTGCATCAACTGTGAGCCCGCAAGGGAAGAAAGCGCGTGCAATTGATCGAGCAGTGTCTCGGTAAATGCAAACGTATGAGCGTGAAGAATTTCGAACGACCAGCTAACGGCTTCATTTCGTGATAATCGCGTATGGACGAGATCGACGCCGTCCAGGGAAGTTCCGGACATCAGGCCGATTAAATGATACGAATGCATAGTAGCTGGAAATTTGTAATTAAATGATAACTTTGCTCTCTCAACAAAAATAAAATAAACTACAATACAGATGAATTTTGAACTGACTGAAGAGCACAAAGCTGTACGTGATGCTGCACGTGATTTCGCTCAAAATGTTTTGAAACCGGGCGTAATTGAGCGCGACCGTGATCAACGTTTTCCTGTAGACGAGATCAGACAGCTGGGCGAGCTCGGATTCATGGGAATGATGGTGGACCCGAAGTACGGCGGTGGCGGTATGGATACCATGTCGTATGTGCTGGCGATGGAAGAGATCTCTAAAGTAGATGCCTCCACTTCTGTTTGTATGTCAGTGAACAATTCCCTTGTATGCTGGGGATTGGAAAAATTCGGTACAGAAGAACAAAAAGAAAAATTCCTCCGTCCGTTGGCAATGGGTGAAAAAATCGGTGCATTCTGTCTCTCTGAGCCGGAAGCAGGTTCCGATGCAACTTCCCAACGCACTACGGCAATCGATATGGGCGATTACTACCTGGTGAACGGTACGAAAAACTGGATCACCAACGGTTCTTCCGCTTCTATATACATTGTGATCTGCCAGACCAATGTTGAACAGGGACACCGTGGGATCAATGCACTGATCATTGAGCGCGGAATGGACGGTTTCATCGTTGGAGCGAAAGAAGATAAAATGGGTATCCGCGGAAGCGATACGCATACGCTGTTGTTCAACGACGTAAAAGTGCCAAAAGCAAACCGCATCGGTGAAGACGGATTCGGATTCAAATTTGCTATGAAGACGCTTTCCGGTGGTCGTATCGGTATTGCTTCCCAGGCTTTGGGAATTGCTTCCGGCGCGCTGGAGCTTTCATTGGCTTACTCGAAAGAGCGTAAAGCCTTCGGAAAAGAAATTTCCAAGCACCAGGCAATTGCGTTCAAACTGGCAGATATGGCAACGGAAATCGAAGCAGCCCGTTTGCTCGTTTACCGCGCTGCTACCGATAAAGACGCAGGCCGCAACTTCGACCAGTCTTCTGCTATGGCGAAGCTCTATGCTTCCCAGGTAGCAATGAAGCACACGGTAGAAGCGGTACAAATCCACGGAGGATACGGTTACGTGAAAGAATACCACGTAGAGCGACTCATGCGCGACGCGAAGATCACGCAGATCTACGAAGGAACGTCTGAGGTACAAAAAATCGTTATTTCAAGAAACATCCTGGCAGACTAATCGTTGCCAACTGATAAAAGAACAGGCTGCTCAATCGGGCAGCCTTTTTTATTGCTTCCCCTTTCTTTTTTATTGCTTCCCCTTTGGAGCTTGCCTTGCCGGCAGGCAGGGGGGATTGAGGGGAGGATGTTTCAATCTAACATCCAGCCTCAAAAATCAAACATCACAGATAAGGAAGAACCTTCTCCAACTGTATCCCTCTCGATCCTTTCAGCAAAATCAATAAATCTGCCGGTGGATTCTGTTCAAAATGACTGATCAGCGGCTCGGTTGTTTTCAGGAAAATAGCTTGTGGATGCAGGTGTTTCCACTTCAGAAATTCTTCTCCGATGAAAAAACCGCACAGACGGTGTTCAATGGTTAATTGCACGATTTCTTCGTGGACCATCTCCGCATCACTGCCCATTTCACGCATATCACCGAGAATGAAGATCTTCGTCGGATGATCGATCAATGCAAAGCTGTCCAGCGCCGACTGCATACTGGTAGGATTGGCATTGTAGCAATCGACGATGACCGTATTTTTATCCGTTCTCGTTACTTGCGAGCGGTTATTGACCGGTGTATAGTTTTCAATGGCTTCGTTGCAATGACTCGCAGAAATGCCAAAATACTGGCCTATGCGAATAGCCGCCAGGAAGTTGATGAAGTTGTATTTTCCGACCAGCTGCGTTTTCAATAACGGACTGGTGTAATCGCGGTGCTTCCAGGTCATTTCCACGAATGGGCTCAATCGCACCAGCTCGCCTGTCAGCTCGCCGCCTTCGCCGTACGTGGATACGTTGATAGAGGCGGGGAGGGCTTTCACCAGGATGGGATCGTCGGCGTTGACGAACAGCTCGCCACCTGTTTGCCCGATGAATTGGTACAATTCGGTTTTCGTACGAACAACGCCTTCCAGGCTGCCGAATCCTTCCAGGTGCGCCCGGCCGATATTGGTGATAATACCATGTGTTGGCTCGGCAATCTCTACCAGCTCGCGAATATCGCCGGGTTTGTTGGCACCCATTTCGATCACGGCAATTTCGTGCTGTGAAGTGAGCTGGAGCAAGGTCAGTGGAACACCGATATGATTATTCAGGTTGCCTTTTGTATAATGTACTTTGAATTGTGTTTCCAGTACGGCGGCGATCAGTTCTTTTGACGTGGTTTTACCATTGCTGCCGGTAATTCCAATCACGGGAACGGCAAACTGCCGGCGGTGATGGCGTGCAAGCGATTGCAGGGCTTTGAGTACGTCTTCGACCAGTAGGGTTTTGCCTTCAATTGCATAATCGGCATTGTCGATGACCACGCGGAGTGCTCCTTTTTCGATGGCTTCCCGGGCAAAGGTATTGCCGTCGAAGTTGGTGCCTTTCAGGCAAAAGAACAGGCAATCCGGTGTGATTTTCCGGGTGTCGGTTTCCACGCCGGAAGATTGTTGAAAGAGTTGGTAGAGTTCTTCTATCATCTGTTCAAAGCATAAAAAAACCCCGGTGTTCAGCCGGGGTTCAAATGTAAGATATTCTTACCGTTTCTTTTCTTTTTTTCTTCCGTAGTTATGACCTACCGGGCTTCCTACGCGATCCATCGCACAGCGGAATCCGATCGTCGATGTAGACTTGTCTTCATCCAGGAAGCGGCGTGAGCCTGCATTCAGCCAGTAAGCACGATCTTTCCAGGAACCACCTTTGTAAACGCGGGACTTGTCAGATACCAGTGTTGTTGGCCAGGAAGTACGATCTTCCGGTTTCACCTGTGCACCATCCAGTCCGTATGTTTCGAACTCGTTCTGGTACATGATGAGGTTCGGGTCGCGTGTTGCCTGGTTGATGGCGTTCTTGCGATCGTCGTTGTCATAGTAAATCGAGCTTTCGATATCACCATCGAGGTAATCGATGTAGTCGTCACGACGGTAGTTCAAGCGACCGATGTTCTCTTCTTCTGTTACGTTGCGGTATTTCAGTTTACCTGGCGTGTTGATGATGTATTCAGAGAAGCCTTCACGCAGAATCGTAATGATCTCGAATGCGTACTCTTCACCGTCACGACCTTCACGAAGTGAGTTCTCGAACAGTCCGTCGAAGATCTCATCCTGGATCAGGGCAGAAGCTTCGATGTCGTATTTGTTGTTCTTGTCTTCGATCGCACGGTCGAGGATTTCGTTGATCTTGCGGATCAGTGCGAGCTCGACAGAATCTTTTACTTTACCGTGAGAAACATAGTAAGGATCCGGAGCGTATCCACGCTGGGTGCGGTTACGTGATTTAATGTTTGCAGACATTCCTGTAGGAATCACTGTATCGTTTGGATCATGGTTGTCAGCAGAAATACGCTGGTAGCGCACACGCTCAAATTCGTTCAGGTATTCTTTCATACCGTGTACATCGTAGAGTACTTGTGTGGTTTTTGCATCCACGACACCTTCGTTGTTGAGCAACTTGGTCTGGAATACGTTACCACGGAACGGACGGAACTCATCAAAGTCTTCAGAAGACAATGGACGGTAAACATCCATTACCCACTCGGAAACGTTACCGGCCATGTGGTAGAGACCGTAGTCGTTCGGCCAGTAAGACTCAACCGGAGCAGTTACATCGGCACCGTCGTTCAGCTGACCGGCAACCCCCATGTAGTCACCACGACCACGTACGAAGTTAGCGCGGATAGCTCCCTGAAATTCTTCATTTTCCTGGCGAACAAAGTGTCCGTTCCAAGGGTATTGACGACGCTCGGTAATTACTTCGGTTCCTTCAGTGAGGTTTCCGATGAGACCGAGTGCGGCAAATTCCCATTCGGCTTCAGTTGGGAGGCGGTAGCGTGGAAGAAGAATCCCGTCTTCCATGCGTACGATACGCTCGCCGAGTTTTTTTCCGTTGGCATTGGATGGGTTCAGATCCTGCAGCTTGCGTCCGCCAAGCTCTTCGCTTTGTTCGAACTGACCTTGCATGTATACATCTGTGTTGAATGTCTGGTCGTCAACAGCGTTCACGTCAAAGCCGAGTACGCCCTCACGGATGAGGATGTATTCGTTCACACGGTCTGTACGCCATTTACAGAAGTCGCTCGCTTGCAGCCAGGATACACCTACAACCGGGTAATCGCGGTAAGCAGGGTGACGCAGGTAGTAGTCGACAAATTTTTCATTGAAACCAAGTGGACTTCTCCATGCCAGTGTATCCGGCAATGCATTTTTGTAAACCATTGGGTAGGTTTCATATGCACGGGAAAGCCAGTAAAGGTATTCTGTCCAGTGGAAGTTCGTTACCTCTGTCTGGTCCATGTAGAACGACGAAACGGTTACACGGGCAGGACGGTTGTTCCAGTCGAACATAACATCCTGCTCTACCATTCCCATGGTAAAGGTACCACCTTCGATCAGCACCAGTCCGGGACCGGTTTCCTGGTCAACATAAGGTACTTTTTGAAAACCTCCATGTTTCGGGTTGTTGTAATCCCAACCAGTGGAAGAAGAGGCTTCACGGCTACATGAGATGATCGCCAGAGAGGCGGCTACGCATGCAAAAACGCTCAAGAGTTTCATATGCTTGGTTTGTTTTTTCATTTTTTTGGGAAGTCCAAAGTTACGTATATAAACGAATTACGTATAAAAGGTTACAAAAAAAATCAGAAGGACGGACAAGAGATGGTTTTGAACGTCACTGACTTTGGTTTACAAGACAGGTTGAAGCCCAGCGACACTTCGTGTGAACCTCCGGATACTCCGTTGTTTAGCCTTGAAACGGTTACGTCGTAGCTGTAACCTACTTTGAATGTACCTGTGTTGATACCGATAGTCAGGATGAATGCATCCCGGTTACGGAACCATGCACCGGCGTTGAATGCACCATATTTAATATAGGTACCGATATTCAATTCCATAAAGCCTTGCTGATACTGGAAGATCACGTTCGGCATAATGGAGGTATTGTTGCTGTATTTGGACTGTGAGCCCAGTGGAATTTCTGCTCCCATGTGTCCTGTAAGACGAATAGGCATCGGGCTGTTACCGATGATCACGGATTCGTTTGGACGGTTGAGGTGGTGAGCTGCAAAACCAAAGAAGAAATGCTTGGAGAAACCAACCATACCAACGGATGCATCAAAGAAACCGCGTTGCCCGCCACGCGGAACGTCACCGGTTTGATAAATGAACCCACGACGCGGATCGATCTGATCGCCGAAGTTGAGCTTTTCCCAATCGAGGAATTTCTGGTACCACGCAGCGCGCGCACCGAATAAGACGCTGAATTTACGGTTTACCGGAAGGTGGTAAGAGTAAATAAGGCCGAGCATAGACGTGTTGATCGTTCCTTTACCTTGTTGGTCATGAGTAGCGAGAACGCCAAATCCGCCGGATATATTCTTGAAGTATTGGTCATAAGAAGCGCTGTACGTAACATAGTTACTGGACAAGCGTGGCCATTCATTGCGATAATTCAGTGCGAAACGCGGACATCCGTGTGATCCGGCAAAGGCTGGGTTCAGATAGAGAGGATTAGCATAGAATTGCGTAAATGTCGGATCCTGTGCATGCGCATTCAGGGTGCATAACATCGCCGCAATGGCTAAAATTCGGACATTTTTCATTAGTCTCGGAATAATTTAAATGCGAGTTTACAGCATTAGTACGCCAATGTTACGAAAAAAAAATGCATTGGTTACATTTAATTACTGAAACGCGAAAATAAAAAAACATTGAGGACGTTCTGTTGAACAACGCTTCTGCTTTACGACTTTTGCCACATGAAGAACGAAAGATTTGCTACAAGTTACAATTTTAACACGCGACTGCTTTTACCGCTGCTGGTGCTGCTTTGCACATTCAGTACCCATGCACAAAACCAGACTTTACCGATCGTCATCCAATGGGATGATAATGAGTTGGTAAAGGTGGGAGAAGAGACGGTTAGCATTCCAATTATCCAGGGAAATGAATACCGGGATAACCTCCCTTTCTTTTCCTATAGCCAACGGGTGAAGAACGGCAAGTACAACCTGAGCTATTCAGCATTAACAACAACGCCGGCGCCGGCTGCAGATATACAATACCTGAACCGCGAGCACGCCGTTGTGAAAGATCAGCCCGACATCCAGCTGGTTGTTTCCAAAGCACGCAATGAATCTTACTTTCATGCATCCGTATTTCCGTATGTGAAGAAGAACGGCCAGATCCATCGGATCACAGGACTGACGGTAGAAGCCGATTACCTCGGGCAGGATTTCGTGATGCTGGAAAAAGATTTCGTTGCTACTTCCGTGCTCAGCAGCGGGAATTGGTATAAAATATCGGTCGAGAAAGACGGCATGTACAAGATCGATAAGGAATTTCTCGAAAGCTGCGGGATCGATGTTGCAACGCTCAATCCACAGCACATTAATATTTATGGTAACTCCAGCGGCCGGTTGTCGGAGCTGAACAGCGCCTATTTTTTCGATGACCTTGCCAAAGACGCTATCCAGGTGGTGGGCGAATCTGACGGTACGTTCGACGACGACGATTACATTTTATTCTACGGTACAAGCCCCAATCGCTGGGATTATACGCAGCTGTTCGGCTTTGATCGCAACCAGCATATTTACAGTGAAGTGAACTGCTATTTCATCCGTATCGATGCGACAGATCCGCCTTTGCGGGTGCAGTCGTATGGTCCTTCAGCCGATCCGGTAACGCACAACGTGACGAGCTATACGTATCGCGATATCCACGAAGTGGAGAAGACCAACCTCGTTAAAGGCGGTCAGCTCTGGTACGGCGAATTGTTCGACGCCGAATTGTCGCAGCAAATCCTGTTCAATGTGCCGGATATCGACCTTTCTTCCCCGGTAAATGCCCATTATGCAGTAGCTTCCAACGCACGTACGAACTGGAACCGTTTTGAATTTACTTTAAACGGAACGCTGCTGCACCGCGATACGCTTTCACTTACCGGCGATCCGAATTACGGAAGAGATTCCGGAAGATTCTCTTTTACGCCGACCTCGACCGCATTGCCGATCATGGTAACGTTGGTGCGCAACAGCCCGGCTGTACGTGGCTACCTCGATTTCCTCGAAATCACGGCACGTCGCAACCTGCGCATGACCGGCAGCCAGATCCTGTTCCGCGATCTCGCTTCAGTAGGCTTGGGCAATACGTCTCAATTCACCATCGGTGGTATGAATGCGAACTTCACGGTGTGGGATGTGACCAACCCGCGTGTTCCGGCTGCTGTTACCGGGACACTCGCCGGAACAGATTTCAGCTTTACAGCCAATACCGATTCCCTGCGTGAATTTTTGGTGTTCCACGGAACAAATAATCTCCTGGAACCGAAATTCGTTGAGCAGGTGCCGAATCAGGATCTGCACGCGCTCGAGCAAGCCGATTACCTGATTATCACGCCACCGGCTTTTGCAGCACATGCCCAACGCCTGGCGAACCTGCACGAACAACAGGGAACGAGCACGCATGTTGTTACGACCACACAGGTTTACAACGAATATTCCTCCGGAATGGTGGATGCGATGGCAATTCGTCGCTTTGCCAAAATGTTCTACGACCGCGCAGCCGGCGATCCGGCAATTCAGCCGAAATACCTGTTGTTATTTGGTGATGCGACTTACGATCCGAAGAACAGGCTGGGAGGAAATAACTACTTCGTACCGACTTACGAAGTTGTCAACTCCGAGAACTATATTTCAGCGATGGCTACCGATGATTACTTCGGCGTGCTGGATGATAGTGAGTCCACAAGTGGTTCCGACGGAATGGATATTGCCGTTGGACGTTTGCTGATCTCCAACGACCAGCATGCGATTGAGCAGGTGAACAAGATCGAACATTACATGAAGAACGGTTCGAGCCTTTTCCTTTCGGGAACCGATCCGAACGCCTGCTGTACGGGAACGAACGGTTCCACATTCGGCGACTGGCGATTGAATTATGCCCTTGTTACCGACGACGAGCAAGGTGGTGTTTTCATCACGACCGATGCCGAGCCGATTATCGAAGACGTGCAGGCTTCTCATCCGGAAATGAACTATACCAAGCTGTATACGGATGCTTACCAGCAAACATCTTCTGCCGGTGGTCAGCGTTACCCCGAAGTCTTCGATGCCATTACAGATCGTGTGCAGCGTGGAGCGTTGGTCATCAATTATGTGGGACACGGCGGCGAGACCGGTGCAGCTGATGAGCGCATCATCACCATTCCGCAGATCCAAAGCTGGACGAACATCGACAAGCTGGCTCTCTTCGTGACGGCAACCTGTGAGTTTACACGTTTTGACGATCCGAGCCGCGTATCAGCGGGAGAATGGATTTCCCTGAACCCGACCGGAGGTGCAATTGCGTTGATGACAACGACGCGTTCTGTTCAGATCAACGTAAATTCATTGACGATCAAGCGTTTTTACGAAAATGTATTTGAGCGCGATGCCGAAGGACATGGCTTGCCATTCGGGGAGATCATGCGTTTGACCAAAAATACATCCGGAACATCTCCGAACCGACGCAGCTTCAACCTGATCGGCGACCCGGCGCTGCGCATTGCATTGCCTTACTGGAAAGTCGTGACGGATAGCATCAACCACATGGATCCAACAATTGAAATGGACACTGTTCGCGCATTGAGCAAAATGCAGGTAAAAGGTCACCTCGAAGATGCCGACGGAAATGTCCTGGCAGCTTTCAACGGCGTGCTTTCACCAACTGTGTTTGATAAGCCGAAGCTCACGCAGACACTCGGTAACGACCCGGAATCGCCAATTGTGCAGTTTGAAACACAGAACAGTGCGCTGTACAAAGGAAAGGCATCGGTTGTGAACGGTTATTTCTCCTTTGAGTTCATTGTTCCGAAAGACATCATTTACCAGTACGCGCCGGGTAAAATCAGCTATTACGGTCAGGAAACTATCAACGACGCGATGGGCTTCGATACCAATTTTATCGTCGGTGGAATTGATACTTCCGCAACGCTGGATGTTGTAGGACCGACGGTCGATATTTACCTCAACGATAACAATTTCGTCAACGGCGGAATTACCAGTCAGACACCGGTACTGATGGTCGAGTGTTTTGACGAAAACGGGATCAACACAGCCGGCAGCGGGGTAGGGCATGATCTTGTGGCCATCCTGGACGGCAACACGGCCGAGCCGATTGTGCTGAACAATTACTATACAGGAAACCTGGATTCGTACCAGTCGGGAAAAGTAATGTATACGATGAAGGAGCTTTCGGTAGGTCCGCATACACTCGACGTGAAAGTATGGGACGTGAACAACAACTCGTCTTCTGCGCACATCGAATTTACGGTGGTGGAAGATGCCGAGATCAAGCTCGATCATGTATTGAACTACCCGAATCCGTTTACCACGCGAACAACGTTCTTCTTCGAGCACAACCAGTCGTGCTCATCGCTCGAAGCGCAAATTCAGATCTACACCGTATCGGGAAGACTCGTGAAGACCATCAATAAACTCGTTCCGACAACCGGCTTCCGCGCCGAAGGAATCGAGTGGGACGGTCGCGACGATTTCGGTGACCAGCTGGCCAAAGGCGTCTACGTTTATCGACTGAGCGTTGAGCTGCCTGACGGCGGAAAAGCGGAAAAGCTGGAGAAACTGGTGTTGCTTCGCTAATTATTGAGTGAATAGTGAACAGCTGAGCAGTGAATAGTAAACAGTGAATGGGCAATAGTCTGTTTTTCATTGCTTATTCCCCTTTTTACTGATGCCTTCTGTAAAGAATAAAACCAGCTCTTTATAAGAAAAATGTATTTTTGTCGTTTAGCTATACACAGAAACTAAATAATGCAACATAGATTCCTCTTATTTCTCAGTATTATAGCAGCTCCGGGCAGCTTGCTCGCTCAGGCTACCGATGACGATCTTCAGCTGAACACGATCACTACCTCGATGCCTTTTCTCAGCATCACACCTGAGTCACGAGGCGGTGCAATGGGAGATGCAGGAACGGCTCTTAGTGCGAATTCTACATCAATTTATTGGAATACAGCCATGTTGAACTTTGCCGAAGACGACGCAGAGATCAGCATCAGCTATACACCGTGGCTGCGCCAGCTCACCAATGATATTCACCTTTCGTATGTGTCTGGTTACAAGCGACTGGGCGATCGTCAGGCAATTGCGGGCTCGCTGCGTTACTTCAGCCTTGGGTCCATTACATTTACCGATGGTAATGGAAACGTGATCCGCGACGATAAGCCAAGCGAATTCGAGCTTGCATTGGGATATGCTTTCAAGCTTTCACAGAAACAAAGCATCGGGATCAACGGAAAATTTGCTAATTCCAACCTTACGAAAGGTCTGGTAGTTGCCGGAACACAAACAAAAGCAGGAATCGCCGGTATGGCCGATATCTCTTACGTTTTCCGCAATGATGAGATCAACTGGTTTGGTTATAATGGGATTTACACGTTCGGTGTAACCATTAATAACATTGGTAACAAGATCGCGTATTCCGAAACACAGCGTCGTGATTTCCTTCCGATGAACCTGAAGATCGGTAATGCTTATACGGCCGAGATCGATAAGTACAACACGCTGACGTATTCCCTCGAGTTCCAGAAGCTGCTCGTTCCGACACCGCCGCTGCGCGATCCGGACAATGGTTATGCAATTGCTGCGGGTAAAGACAACAACGTTGGTGTAATCGCCGGATTGGTTCAGTCGTTTTACGATGCTCCGGGAACACCGGTTCGCGATGAAGACGGCGACATCGTATACAACGAAGACGGAACGTACCAGATTCAGAAAGGTTCAAAATTCAAAGAAGAGCTGACTGAGATCAACATCGCTACAGGTCTGGAATACTGGTACAACAATGTATTTGCACTCCGCGGAGGTTTCTTCTACGAAAGTACCAACAAAGGAGACCGTAAATTCTTCACTACAGGTATTGCTTTCCAGTACAACATTTTCGGACTGGACATTTCCTACCTCGCTGCGCTGAAGCGTAACAACCCGCTGGCCAATACACTACGTTTCACCCTGCGTTTCAAGCTGGGGACACGTGCACCGAAAACAACCAGCGATACTCCGGAATAATGGATCTGCGCATTGGCTTCGGGGTCGATGTTCACCGGCTGGAAGAAGGTCGTAAATTCATGCTGGGCGGCGTTGAGCTTCCCGGAACCATTGGACCTGTCGGACATTCAGATGCAGATGTGCTCATTCACGCTTTGTGCGACGCTTTGCTCGGTGCGCTGAATCTGCGCGACATCGGCTTTCATTTCCCGGATACAGACCCGCGCTACAAAGGCATCGATTCGACCATCCTGTTGCAAAACGTGATGGGATTGATCACCGAAAGAGGTTATCGTCTCCAAAACACCGATTGCACGATCATTCTCGAGCAGCCAAAAGTCAATCCGCACATCCCGGCCATGCAGGAAATCCTTGCCCGTTTGATGGATACTACACCCGATCGCGTTTCGATCAAAGCCACCACCCACGAAAAAGTCGATTCCTTCGGCGAAGGCAAAGCCGTGAAAGCGTATGCGGTTTGTTTGCTGATGAAGGATTGATCTCCTGTTGATTTTCTGCACACCATCCCCGATTCTGCGTTGGAAAATTCGGCATTGTTATTACATTTGTCGACCAACACAAGTTGAATGAAAGTTAACCCCGCATACAACACAAAAGAGGCGTTGCTGGCCCTTTACAACAAACCCCTTCTGGAACTGGTCTTCGAAGCTGCAACTGTGCATCGTCAATTCCACAATCCACGGGAAGTTCAAATGTCATCGCTGCTGAGCATCAAGACGGGTGGTTGCCCGGAAGATTGCGGTTATTGTCCGCAGGCGGCACGTTACCACACCGATGTGGAAGCGCACAAGCTGATGACAGTTGATTCGGTGATTGAGCAGGCGAAGAATGCCAAAGCCAATGGTTCATCGCGTTTGTGTATGGGAGCTGCGTGGCGTGAAGTGCGCGACAACCGCGATTTCGACAACGTGATCGAAATGGTGCAGGCCGTGAACGACCTCGATATGGAAGTGTGCTGCACATTGGGTATGATGAGTGAAGAACAGGCTGTTCGTTTGAAGAACGCCGGTTTGTTTGCCTACAACCACAACCTGGATACATCCAAAGATTTTTACGACGATATTATTTCTACCCGTGAATACGAAGACCGTCTGAATACTATCGATAACGCGCGCAAGGCCGGGATCAGCGTTTGTTCAGGTGGGATTATCGGAATGGGCGAGGCCATTGAAGACCGTATGGGATTGCTGGTTAGCTACATGGAAATGGAAAATCCACCGGAATCTATTCCGATCAACGCACTCGTTGCTGTGGAAGGAACGCCGCTGGAAGATCAGAAGCCGATCGAGCAGTGGGAAATGATCCGCATGGTGGCAACTACGCGCATCGCATTCCCTGAGTCCGTGGTACGCCTTTCTGCCGGAAGAACCAAAATGACTATGGAAGGACAGGCCTTGTGCTTCCTGGCCGGAGCGGGTTCTATTTTCGCAGGAGATAAACTGTTGACGACACCGAACCCGGAATTCAACGAAGACAAGGAAATGTTCGAAATCCTCGGACTGATCCCGAAAGAAGCATTTGCCGATGGCGAGAAACCGGTTTCACAGCCCGATCCGATCATCGAGGCACGCAAGGAACGTGAAGCGCAGCGCGCAGCTGAGCTCGAAGCAGCCAAGCTGAATCGCGACCCGCAGTTCAATCCGCGCAAAGTTACCGTACAAGGTTAAGCCGCGCCATGGAACCGCGTTTCCTGGAAAAATTAAACGAACGAAAAAACAAAGGGAGTTTGCGCTCCCTTTCGTTATTTGAGGGCTATACGGATTTCTTTTCCAACGATTACCTCGGCATTGCCCGTCATACGACCGAAAGCGCTGTTTACCAAGGCAGCACGGGTTCACGACTGATTTCCGGTAATTCACCCGAAGCGATCGCAGCCGAACAATTCCTGGCCGGTTTTTTCGGTTCGGAAGCCGCGCTGGTTTTTAATTCAGGCTATGATGCCAATCTCGGTTTCTTTTCAGCCGTGCCCCAGAAAGGCGATACGGTGCTTTACGATCAGCTCATTCATGCTTCCGTGCGTGATGGCATTCGTCTGAGTCACGCGAAAAGTTATGCTTTCCGGCACAACGACCTGGAAGATCTGGAGAACAAGCTGCAGCGGGCCGAAGGAACGGTTTTCGTGGCCGTTGAGTCCTTGTATTCGATGGACGGCGATATCGCTCCATTGGAAGCCATTGCAGCATTGTGCGAGCGCTACGAAGCTTTGTTCGTGGTGGATGAAGCACATGCCGGTGGCGTTTTCGGGAAAGGCGGCCGCGGCCTGATAGAAGCACAGCAATTGCAGGATCGCTGTTTTGCGCGATTGCTGACTTTCGGGAAGGCTTACGGAACGCATGGGGCGGTTGTTTGCGGCAGCGCGATTCTCAGGGAATATCTCTACAATTTTGCGCGCTCGTTTATTTACACAACAGCGCTTCCGCCAGCGCATTACACGACTTTGCAACAGGTCGTTCAACGGGCAGCAGAGGAAAGCCTGCGGGAACAATTGCAGGAACGCATTGCTTATTTCCGTAAAAATGCAGCTCCTCTTCCGCTCATCAGCGATGTTTGTTCGCCGATACAAATTCTGCCTTACGATTCTCCCGAAGCGTGTTTAGCGGTGAGCGAACGTTTACAGAACAATCAGCTGGCTGTAAAGGCCATTTTGCCACCCACAGTTCCTGAAAACGGACAACGCCTGCGAATTTGTCTGCATGCATTCAATACAGAGGAAGAGATCGATCGTTTGTTGACCGTTTTAAAGTGAACAGTAAGCAGTGAATAGTGAGCAGATCTGTTCACTCCAAAGAATAAAAAACACCTCTCACAAAAAAATACCCTACCTGTTAACAACGAGCATTTTAAAGCAAGAGGTGTGCGCTAAACGTATAAGGAATTACTCGATGCAGATTTTTCTGCTGACCGAATCTTTTCCATTATACAGGTTGATTAAATACATGCCTTTTGACAACTGCAGCTCTGCAACATTCCAGCTCATAGAAGCTGTGCCTGCGGGCAGTTGTGTTGTCGCCAATTCTTTCCCCGACAGATCGCAAAGCGAAATGCGGCAATCGGTTCCGTTGGTTTGAACGGTAAGCTGATCGTTGGCCGGATTCGGAAAAACACGCAGCTCACCGTCAGCTGTTTCAGGGATTCCGAGGTAAGGCAGCGTTTGGTGACGATTGAAGAATTTCCAGATTTCGACCGTGTAGAAAATATCGTTGGAAGGTGCCAGCCACACGTGATCGGCGCCCGTGACTTTGAATAGCTCCACTTCACTGTTGTCATCACCACTGGTATAGCGGTAATGATCGACGGTGTATCCATCGTTTTGCGTATCAGGCAGTGCGGTATGCGCCGGAACCGGATCGCAGCTGTTGTTCAGTGTCCAGAAGCTCATGAGTGAATCGGCACCTATGCCGGAATCGTTTCCGATATACGGAACGGTTCCGTCAGCAGTTCCATGAAAATGCGCAATGGAAACGGCTCTGCCGGGCTCGTAAGAAGGCAATCCTGTTCCGAACGTGCCGGCTACAGTCGCAAATGCCGTGATCTTGCCGTTCAGCTCAACCGCCAGACGATTGGTCATGAAGCCGCCCATTGAAAAACCGCAGGCGTAAACGCGATTGGGATTGATGGCATAATTTGCCTGGATCGTATCGATCAACGCGCTGATGAACGCCACGTCGTCTATGCCTGAATTGGGAAAATAACCGAACATGCCGGTGCCCGAATTCCAGGCGTTTCCGGCCAGCTGATCGTTCATGGCCTGCGGCACTACAACGATGATATTGGCCGTGTCGGCAACGTAGTTCATACCGATGCCGCTGAAATTGGTCATGTTGTCGCCCAAACCGTGGAGCGTAATGACCATGGCTGCCGGAAGAGAAGGATTGTAATTCGGTGATTGGTATACGCGGTACTGGCGGTTGTTGCCCTGGTGGAAGAAGCTTTCATTCTGCCACTGCGCGTAGCTTTGTCCAATGCTGCCAATAGCAAGCAGCAAACCTAAAAATCGTATAGTTTTGTTCATGGGGTATAATTTGAAACAAAGCTAATCGACTGTCTTTGCTTGTCCTTTGATGTAGATCAAGAAAGAAATTGACAAATATCAAGAGCTCAATCCTGGTCGGAAAGGATGATTTTTTTTACCACGAATTCACGAATTTCATGCTGCTCACTTCAATATCAATGAAAATAAACACGAATAAGGCTGTCAGCATAGCTGACAGCTGGTGTATATTCGCTTTCATTCAATGTGGTAGACCATTCGTGTATTCGTGGGAGGAAGCAATACCAAGTGCTGACGGTTACTGATTCGAGTAAACTTCATTAATTCACTTTCTGGGCCCTGATCCGGCTAAGCGTTTCCTGCGTAATCCCTAAAAAAGAAGCCACGAAATGCAGTGGTAAACGATGAATGATATCCGGGAAACGTTCCTGCAATTTCTGATAGCGTGTTTGCGCTGATTCCGTCACCAGGTCTTCGATGCGCTGCTGCTGCACCATGATCACGTAATTGTAGAGCAATC
Source organism: uncultured Flavobacteriales bacterium (assembly GCA_946482515.1). Next base: position 43,996 of record CAMLRS010000017.1, read on the forward strand.
GACCAATGCGCTCCGATTCGGGGAAATCCCGGTAGAAAGCTTCGAGCTTGCTGTGTGTGATGACCCAGACAGCGCCCGGTTCGAGCAATTTCACCGTTCGCTGAGACGGATTGCGTGTCAGGAAGCTGATGATGTCGCCACCGATACCGCCTTCGGCATAGAAACCGGCGCCGATTTCCTTACCATCGACCAGCATGAAATTACAGATGAGCCCTTTTTCGATGAGGTAGACTTCTTCAGCTGCTTTTCCGGGAACGTTCAGCACATAGCCTTTGGGAAACTCTTTGCGTTCGAGCAGCGAAACGAAGGCCAGCTTGGTTTCCATTGGCAGTTTCACGAGTGCTTCGGCGTTTTCAGGACCGCTGGCGTAGCTGATCAGCTTATAAAGGGCTTCTATAATTTTTTCCATAGTGGAGTCATCAGGAGCTCAAATGTATCAAATAGCCTGAAAAACGGTTTGCCGTTCGTCCAAATTCAGCACAATAACTCAGGAAGCTGAATCAGCGGCGCTCGATCTCTTTGAGGTTTTCCAGCTTTTTGGTCGCCAGGAAGCCGTTGATATCGTCGAAGTGCGTTTTGATGCGCTTGTTCCCGAATTCGTAGACTTTCGTTACGAGCCCGTCGAGGAAATCACGGTCGTGGGAAACGAGGATGAGTGTTCCTTCAAAGCTCTTCAGGGCATCTTTGATGATGTCCTTTGTTTTCATGTCGAGGTGGTTCGTCGGCTCATCGAGAATGAGCAGGTTCACAGGCTCGAGGAGCAGCTTGATCATCGCGAGTCGCGTCTTTTCTCCTCCGGAAAGCACTTTGACCTTTTTCGTGCTGTCGTCGCCACCGAACATAAATGCGCCGAGAATATCCCGGATTTTCGTGCGGATATCGCCTTCAGCGATGCGGTCGATCGTTTCGAATACGGTCAGCGATTCATCGAGCAAGGAAGCCTGGTTCTGTGCAAAATAGCCGATCTGTACATTGTGTCCGATCTCGAGGCTGCCTTCGAAATTGATCTCGTTCATGATGGCTTTGACCATCGTCGATTTTCCTTCACCGTTTTTCCCTACGAAAGCTACTTTTTCGCCACGTTCGATGGTCATAGAACCTTCTTTGAACACCACGTGATCGCCATAGCTCTTGGAAAGCTCGTTCACAACAACCGGGTAATTTCCGGAACGTGCAGCCGGCGGGAATTTGAGACGAAGCGCCGACGTGTCGATTTCGTCCACTTCGATAATGTCAAGCTTTTCCAGCATTTTCACGCGCGATTGCACCTGAAGGGTTTTCGAGTATGTTCCTTTGAAACGCTCGATAAACTCGGTGGTTTCCGCAATGAATTTCTGCTGTTCGTCGTATTGTTTCTGCTGCTGGGCACGACGGTCCTGGCGCAGGATCAGGTAATCGGAATATTTTGCGCGGTAGTCATAAATACGTCCCATGGTGACTTCGATCGTGCGGGTCGTGATGGCGTCGACGAAAGCGCGGTCGTGGGAAATCACCACAACGGCTTTCGCACTGTTGATCAGGAAGTCTTCCAGCCACTGGATGGATTCGATGTCCATGTGGTTGGTCGGCTCATCGAGCAGGATGAGATCGGGTTTTTGCAGCAGGATTTTGGCCAGCTCGATACGCATGCGCCATCCGCCGCTGAATTCAGAAGTAGGACGGGTAAAATCGCTGCGCAGAAAGCCCATTCCCTGGAGTACTTTTTCGACTTCCGCTTCGTAATTGATCTCTTCGATCGAATAGTATTTTTCGCTGAGCTCGGATACTTTTTCGATGATCTTGTAGTATTCTTCGGAATCGTAGTCGGTGCGAACGGTCAGTTCCTGGTTCAGTGCTTCGATCTCGTCGCGCATGGCGAAAATGGAAGCGAATGCTTTGCTGGTTTCTTCGAAAACTGTTGCGTTGTCTTCGGTGAGAAGATGCTGCGGCAGGTAAGCCACCACATAATCTTTGGGAGAAGAGATGGTTCCGCCAGTCGGTTTGTTGATGCCGGCGAGGATTTTCAACAGGGTGGATTTCCCTGCACCGTTTTTTCCCATGAGCGCGATCTTGTCGTTCTCGTTGATGGAAAAAGAAACATCGCTGAACAGCGTCCGACCGCTGAATTCTACCTTAAGACTATCTGCTGTGAGCATATAAAAGTGTTGTTTTGCGGGTGCAAAGATACGGCGAATAAACAATCTTGAATGGTTCAAATCCGGTTTCAAACAGACAGGTTAGTTTTCTCCCACGAATTAACGAATGCTGGCGGACAGAAAATGTTAGCGAATGGGCTGTCAGCATGCTGACAGCTAGTGGATATTCGCCTTCATTGTACAATGCTTTTATTCGTGTATTCGTGGGAAGTGAGCCATGCGATGGGATATTGCTTCCGAATAAAATAAACCTCATGAACTAAATGGACGAAATAGCTCAAAAATTGGGTCGTCGTTCGTTCATTCTTGACTATTTTTACGGGCAAAAAATCACGACAATGAATATGTCTTCCACACTCGGTGCGCTCCGCCTGATTGGCTTCCTCGAAGGTTGCTCATTCCTGCTTTTCGGCCTCACAATGCCTATGAAATACATGATGCAGATGCCGCTTCCGAATCAGATCGTAGGAATGGCACACGGAATCCTGTTCATTGGCTACGTGATGATGGTATTTGTCGTTTCCCGCGAAAAACAATGGTCAGCTTCTACTCAATTCTGGGCTTACCTCGCTTCGCTGCTGCCGTTCGGCACGTTCGTGGTCGATGCGAAGATCTTCAGACGCTACGTTTAATACACTTTTTCTGCTCAAACAGCGTTCCTGATTAAATGACAGTTCAACGGTTCCAACTGGTCGAATCGCTGCGTACCGTTTCGGCGCTGCTCGTTGGGTTGTACCACCTGCTGCTGTTTGCCGTCGAAGGCCAGCGTTTGTTTCCCGGAATGGATGCTTCGCAGCTGTTTTTTGAATTCCTGAAAACGGCCGTACTCACGTTCTTCATTCTTACAGCCATCGTGATTCCCGTGCATTTCGAACAGGAAGGCTATACTATCCGGAATTATGGCACATTTTTGCTGAAACGTCTGGTACGCGTTCATTTACCATTTCTGGCAGTAGTGACCGTTATCCTGCTCCTGGAACAATTTTTTCTCGCTTATAACAGCCAGCCGCTGCATGTGGACTGGTACCGTTTCCTCTCCAACATTTCCCTCACAGCCGAGTTCGTGCATGAAAGCTGGTACAATACCATTTTCTGGACACTGGCCATCGAGATGCAATTCTACATCCTGATCGGACTGGTTTATCCATTCATCCGGAAACAGCCGCTGTGGGGAACGCTGGCGTTTTTCGTGATGGGCGAAGTGCTGCATTTGTTGTGGAACGACAGTCGTTTTGTCTGGTATTACACACCGTATTTTACGATCGGGATCGTATTGTACTTTCTGCTCATCCAGCGATTGGAAAAACTGCAGGTAGCTGGAATCATTGTGGTAGAAGCTGTTACAGTTTTCTTCCTGCACGGACAAATCGAAAGCGCGGTTGCGTTCATTGCACCGGCGTTATTCCTCATTCTTCCGGGACATCGCAGCGTGTTGAGCTACCTCGGTCGCTTTACCTACAGCTTTTACCTCGTTCACGGACTCTCGGGCGGCTTGCTGCTGTATTTCACCCGGTCATTGGGCGAAGGAACAGGCTGGGGAATTATCCGTTTGCTGCTGGCACTACTCTTCTCATTTGCGGCTAGCTGGGCGTTTTATCGCCTGATGGAAAAACCGGCTATGCGGCTCACGCACAGGATTCGGTACCGTCGTTCGTGATTTTTCTTACCTTCGCAGCACCATATGGATACAAGAAAACATGTAGAAGTGTGTTTCACGCCCGGTGAGTACACGTATTTCAAAGACGAATTCGAGATAGTAGTTGTGATTGATGTGCTGCGTGCAACATCGGCAATCTGTGCAGCTTTTGACAACGGCATCCGGGCCATTATTCCCGTTCCGACGGTTGAAGAGGCCTGGGCTTACAAGCAGAAAGGCTACCTCGCCGGTGCCGAGCGCAAAGGTCAGATCGTCGAAGGATTCGACTTCGGAAATTCGCCGTTCAGCTACATGCGCGAAGAATTCCGCGGAAAAGAAGTGGTGCTCACAACCACCAACGGTACCAAATCGCTCGACGTGGCCAAAGACGCGGAAATCGTGGTAGTAGGCTCATTCCTGAACCTCGAGGCACTTTCCGTATGGCTGTCGAAACAGGATAAAAACATCCTGTGTCTGTGCTCCGGATGGCAGGACAAATTCAACCTCGAAGATACGATTTGTGCAGGGGCGATTTGTGATTTCCTGATCAACACCGGGAATTTCATTTCAGAGGAAGATTCATCCATTGCTGCGAAATATTTGTACCTTTCCGCCAAGGACAATTATCTGGGGTACCTCAAGTCGAGCTCGCACCGCCGCAGGTTGAAGAACCTGAACCTGAACGAGGACATCAAATATTGCCTTACGCCGAATCAGACAACCGTTATTCCGATCCTGCAAGATGGCAAACTTGTATCCCTTTCTACGAATTAAATTACTGACAGCTTTTTTCCTGTTGCCGGTCCTGTTATCGGCCAAACCATTGCCCGTTGTTCCGCTTTCACCTGCAGCTCAGTCCACCGTATGGGGATTTTTCGGTCACAAGCGCATCAACCGCATTGCCGTTTTTACGCTTCCGCCGGAAATGCTTGGCTTTTTCAAAGAGCATATCGAGTACATCACCGAGCATGCCGTTGATCCGGACAAGCGCCGGTATGCCGTAGAAGGCGAAGAACAGCGCCATTACATCGACATCGATCATTACGAAACAGAAGGCGAAGATCCGTTTGCTCACGTTCCGCGCAAATGGGACGAAGCCGTGGCGAAATTCACCGAAGATACTTTGCAGGCTTACGGCATCGTGCCATGGCATATCAACATCATGAAGCTGCGCCTGCAGAAAGCCTTCGAATCGAAAAACGTTGATCTGATCCTGAAATACGCGTCCGAGATCGGGCATTACATCGGCGATGCGCATGTACCGCTGCATACAACAGAAAACTACAACGGCCAGCTCACCGGTCAGAAAGGCATTCACGGTTTGTGGGAAAGCCGGATCGTGGAGATCGAAGCGGAAGAATACGACTACTTCGTAGGAAAAAGCGTTTACGTTCCGGCAGTACTGGATTTCGCCTGGGAAGCCGTGGAAGCTTCGCACCGCGCCGTTGATTCGGTTTTAACGATCGAAAAAGCGCTCACAGCGGAATTTCCAACCGACAAAAAATACACCTACGAACAGCGCGGCACTGTACTGGTTCAAACCTATTCCCGCGAATTCTGCGACGAATACAGCAAGCGGCTCAACGGCATGATCGAACGGCGCATGCGTGAAGCCATTATCGCTGTCGGCTCCATCTGGTATACCGCCTGGGTCGATGCCGGTCAGCCCGATCTTTCCACTTTGACGAATACACCACCTTCGCCCGAGCTGCTTAAAGAATTGCAGGAACTCGAAGAGCTGTACGAGCATAATTCGCACAAAGGAACGATCTGCGATTAAGAGGGCTTTTGGATTTTAAGACTTCAGGACATCAAGACATTAAGAGATGCTTGATTTTTGATGAACGGAGATGAATACAAACTCTGCAGCTATCAAACTTGTAACTCAACAACTATCTCTATGTGCCCTATGTGTCCTATGTGGTTCAACACTGAAGACTACTAATAATTCTTAACGCAAACGCACCGGTAACTGAAGAAATTGAATAATCCGTATTTTTAGCGCATACACAAACAATATATGAAGATAGATATTAACAAGGTTGTTACCTTACAGTATAAGCTGACCAACCACCAGACAGGCGAAAAGATCGAAGAAACCAGTCCGGAGCATCCTATGGAATTCCTTTATGGAATCGAACGCATCATTCCTGCATTCGAAGAAAATATTCACGGGTTGGAAGCCGGACAGACGTTCAGTTTTGGGATTCCTTCGGCTGAAGCTTACGGCGATCGCCAGGAAAACCAGGTGGCGACGATTCCCGCGAATGTGTTTCACGACGAAAGCGGCAAGATCAATGAAGAGCACATTTTCGTAGGAGCGTTGGTACCAATGTCAGATAACGAAGGAAACCGTTTGCGCGGCCGCGTGATGGAAATCACTTCAGATAATGTACGTATGGATTTCAACCACCCGCTTGCCGGAACCGATCTGCACTTCGAAGGAACCGTCGAAGCTGTTCGCGAAGCAACGCAGGACGAGATCAGTCACGGTCACTCGCACGGAGCACACGGACACCATCATTAACAGAATGAGAAACAGAAAGAGAATGAGGAAACGGGAGGAGCAATCTTCCCGTTTTTTGTTTCTACGATCTATCGTTTTGTTTTCCCACAAATAAACGAATGATGTGCATATCGTAATAATTGCGAATGATCACTATTGTCAGCATGCTGACAACATTCGTATAACATCTAAACCATGTTGCTATCCGTGTATTCGTGGGAAGTCAATTCAACAGCATTCTGCATAGTGGAGCAATCGCGTGATTTTCGTAGAGTTGTAAACTCCGAATTGTTGTGATAACCGTTCAGAACGGAAGAATAACAGCTCATCATGTGCAAACGACTGCTCACATAGACCGTTCTCCAACAGATCTGTATAATCTTCCTGAAATACCCTTTCGGGATTTTTCATACCGTTGTTTTGATTCGGCATTTTTGATCAAAACACACTTTTATGAAAGCTATCTCTCTTGTTATCGTTGCCTTGTTTGCAGGCAATTTCCTGTTGGCGCAGGATTCCATTCCGGCAGCCGACAAATTACTCGACAAACGCATTCCTGCATGGGTAAAGCCCGTAATCGAAAAATCCGAAGTCGCGAAGAACTACAAAATCACCGATGGGATCAACCCGTTTTACCTCGAAGGCGATTTCACAGGTGACAAGCTCGACGACATCGTATTTTTTGTTGAAAGCAAAGTCGATGGCAAAAAAGGCATCCTGATCATCAACCGCGGGAAAAATACCGTGTATGTGCTTGGTGGCGGAAAAGATATCGGGATGGGCGATCACATGAACTGGTGCCAGTCGTGGTTCGTTTACCGCGATAAAGGTATCTTCGACGGACTCGGCAGCCGGAAAGTGCAGCTGAAATATCCGGCAATCCAGATGGTCAAGTCCGAAAAGCTCAATCTCTTTATCTACTGGACAGGCAAAAAATACAAAACCTATGTCCAGATCTTCAGCGAATGATCCTTTTGATGTTTGATTTTTAATGTTGGATGCTTGATGGAGGAAGAGTCATCAAAAATCAAGCATCCAACATCAACCATCCTTTAAGCGATCTTGTTATCTTCGTGAGGAATAAATAAACCGCATGATTCACGTCGAACATCTGAAAAAAACATTTTCGCTGAACGCCCGCCAGCGGAAAGAGCTCAATACCAAAGCGACGACTGTTGCCGCTGTGGATGATGTTAGCTTTTCCTGTCAGCCAGGCCGCGTTTTCGCACTCCTGGGACCCAACGGAGCCGGTAAAACCACCACGCTTCGTATGCTGGCGACCATTTTCGAGCCAACTGAAGGAAGTATTCTGATCAACGGTATCGATGCCGTTCGCAATCCGCAGGAAGCGCGCAAGCACATTGGATTCCTGACCGGTTCCGCCGGTTTGTACGCCCGTTTGACTCCCAATGAGCTGATCGCGTATTTCGCCGAATTGTACGGTATTCCGAAAGCGGAATTCCTCGCGCGGAAAGAAAAGCTCTACGATTTGCTGGACATGCACGATTTTCAGAATAAATACATCGGCAAGCTGAGCACCGGTATGAAGCAGAAAGTGTCCATCTGCCGCACCATGATCCACGATCCGCAGGTGGTGGTGTTCGATGAGCCGACCAGCGGACTGGACGTCATTACGGCTGAAAGCATTATCAAGCTGGTAACCGACTGCCGCAACGAAGGCAAAACGGTTATTTTCTCGAGCCACATTATGAGCGAAGTCGACTTGCTATGCGACGATATCAGCATCATTTACCAAGGCAAGCTGCTGTTCAACGATACCATGGATGCCTTCCGCGAGCAGATGCAGGCACCGAATCTCACTGCAGAATTCATCCGTCGGGTGAACGAGCATAAAACCGCAGCGCTATGATCGGAACGATATTTAAAAAAGAGCTCAAAGACACGCTCCGCGACCGTCGTACAGTGATCATGATGCTGGTGATCCCGGTCCTGATTTTTCCCGTTATCCTCAACATCGTTGTGGGTATTTCCAACAGTTTCCAGAAAGAAGCGGCTGAAAAGACTGTGAAAATCGGTCTGGTTGCCGAGACGCCTTCGCGATTAGACACCGAGCTGTCGAACCTGCCGAAAGAACTGGGAAAAAAGGAAATCATTCCCGTAAAAGACACGGCAGCGCTGATTGAGCTCATCCGGAAAGATTCACTTCAGCTCGGGATTTACATTCCTGGCGAAACGGATGCCTGTCTTGAAGAGAAAGAGCCGGTCATGCTGAGCATTTTCTTTAACGGTACAGACGTCGGAATGATCGAACGTGCTAAAGCCTATGTTGAATACGTCAGCGAGAAATTGAAAAAAGAGCGTTACAAAGAGCTGAATATCAAAGAAACGGCACTCACACCGATTACGACGACGTATCGTAACATTGCTTCCAGCAAGGAAATGATCGGGAAGCTGGCGGGTGGAATCCTGCCGTATATTTTTATCGCGTTCGGTTTCCTCGGCTGTATGTATCCGGCGATCGATCTGTTTACGGGTGAAAAAGAACGCGGAACGATCGAAACACTGCTCACCACACCGGTTCCGCGCTGGAAACTGTTGTTCGGAAAAATGGGGGTTGTGGTACTTTCGGGCCTGCTGGCTGCAACTTTTGCCCTGCTCGGATTGATTCTCTCGATCGAAGTCTTCCACCTGGTCGAAGATCCGGAATTCCTTGCTGTGATCCACGATATTCTTTCGCCGGGATTCATCCTGTTGCTCTATTTGCTGCTCCTGCCGCTCACGGTCTTTTTTGCCGGAGTGATGATTCCGCTGGCCGTGCGCGCGAAAAGCTTCAAGGAAGCGCAAAGCGTTATTTCGCCGCTGAACATTGTCATCGTTCTTCCTGCCATGATTGGAATGTTCCCGGGCGTGGAGTTGAACGCGGTGACAGCATTGATTCCTGTGGTGAATGTCGTTCTTGCAACCAAAGAGCTCATTGCCGGAACGCTGGAATGGTCGCTCATCGGGCTTTCGTTTGCCGTGATGTGCGGACTGGCGATTATTATGGTCTTGCTGTCGTATAAGCGCTTCGGAAGCGAGCAGAATGTGCTTTAGAGCTTGTTCTGCTTCCTCCCTTGAGAAGAGAAAGCTCCGCTTTCGAAGACCAAGCGGTAGCGCCAGGATATTGAGGAGGGTGGCTTACTGCTTACGTGGTAAGAAACTCTGTTGAATTAAGATAAATCCAGTGACCTATCCATGGACGATCACATTTCCCGGCTCAAAACCGCCCTGGCTGCCGAAAAACAGGAAACAGACACTGCCTACCAGGCCCAGCTGCAATTGTCGCCCGCTGAACAGCGTCGGCAAGGTATCCTGCTGTTTCCATTGGTGATCGTATCTCAGGACACCGTCGGTTCGCGAACGCTCGTTTCGTTCAAAACATCGTTCCCGATCAACGAAGCGTATTTCCGGAAAGGAGCTGCGATTCGCTACCGTTGCGGCGATGCTGTCGGTGAAGGTCGGCTGATCGAATTGAGCGAGCGTGATGGCAGCTTTACCGTTTTTGAGGAAGATCCGCCGAATTTCAGGGAAGAAGCCGTTCAGCTGCAATTTGCTCCCGATGATCGCACACACCAATGCATGGAACTGGGGCTGCGACTTGCTGAAACGCACCCGGTTTTGCAGCAGATGATTCAGGAATTGAACGCGCCTGTTCAAGAGGAAACGATAGCTGATTCCCAGCTGAATGAAAACCAGCGAAAAGCTGCGGCGAATATCCTCAGCGAGCGTTTGGTGACGTTGATACAAGGGCCGCCCGGAACGGGAAAAACGCATACACTGGCAAAAGCTATCCAGGAGCTTGTAAGTCAGAAAAAGCAAGTGGTGATCTGTGCACCGAGCAATATGGCGGTCGATCATTTGTGTCACCAGCTACTGGATAAAAACATACCGCTGCTGCGCGTCGGCAACGAAGAAAAAATGAGCGATCGGGTAGAGGCGTTTACCATCGACGGCTACCTGGAACGCGGTCCTGAAAAGCGCGTGCTCGATCAACTGCGCAAAGATTTACGCAAAGCAGACGACCAGGCGAATAAGTTTGTCCGGAACTTTACCAAAGAAGCGGCTGCAGAACGACAATCGGCGCGGAAAGAACGCAACGAATTGCGGAAAGCGATCCGGAAAATGGAACAGGATGCGCGCGAGCATTTGTTGTCTACCATTCCCGTAATTGCCGGAACACCCGTTGGATTGTTCAACGAATTATCCAAAACATTTACGGCCGATGTGGTCATCCTCGATGAAGCCGGGCAATGTCCCGAACCATTGACGTGGCTGGTTGCCAGCTTCGGAAAACGATTGGTCTTGTGTGGTGATCCGCAGCAGTTGCCACCGGTGGTGTTTTCCCGCAAAGCTCAACAGTTGGGCTTGCAGGAATCGCTGATCGAACGGGCCATGACAGCCGAAAATACCGTTCTGCTGACCGATCAGTACCGCATGGCACCCGAGATTGTGGCGGGCATCAACCCGTATTTTTACCAGGATGCGCTGCAAACGGTTTTCAAAGACCGCATTGGCTCGCTGACGTTCATCGATATGGCCGGTTACGGTGAAGGCGAACAGCAGGACGAATCATCCGGCAGTACCTACAATCCCGACGAGGCAAAGCTTGTAGCAACCATTATCCGTCATCACGGTTTTGGGCCGACCGATACGGTGGTCTTGTCACCCTACAATGCACAGCTCGAGCAACTGAAGCAACAGCTTGGGAAATCCTGGAAAATTGCCACCGTCGATGCCATCCAGGGACAGGAAGCGGAAAACATTGTTATCAGCCTCACGCGCAGCAATGCCGAACAGGAAATTGGCTTTCTGAAAGATTACCGCCGTACCAATGTGGCGATCAGTCGCGCGAAAACATATTGTATTCTCATCGGCGACAGCGCCACGATCGGCAACGACCCGTTCTACAGCCAGCTTATCGGTTTGATCGAAACAGCTGGTGGCTACAAAAGCGCGTGGGAGTTTTACGAGGAATAATTCACATAACCGACAACGTAAAAACATTCGAAATCCCGTAACTTTACGGTATGCCCCGTCTTTATTTCAATTCCCGGAAATTTGCCGATCTGCCCTTGCATTACGGAAAAGTACCGCCCTGGCTAGCGCAGCGTATGCAATCGTTGGGTGGAGCAGTGGTCGAGGCGATTGTGCTCGATTATGGCCGCAACGGTTTGCTGTCGCGGATGAGCGATCCGTTCTGGTTCCAGGCGTTTGGCTGTGTACTCGGTATGGATTGGCATTCATCGGGTATTACGACTTCCGTGATGGGTGCTTTGAAAGGAGCCGTCAACCATCGCTACAATGAGCTGGGCTTGTACATCGCAGGTGGAAAAGGCCATCATTCGCGCCAGACACCGAACGAATTGATGCGACTAGGCGAACGTACCGGTTTGAATGGCGATGAGCTGGTACGTAACAGCCGTTTGACAGCAAAAGTCGACAATACGGCCATTCAGGACGGTTTTCAGATCTACATGCACAGCTTTGTAGTGACGAAAGAAGGCGAGTGGTCGGTGATCCAGCAGGGCATGAACGATAACACCGGCATGGCGCGTCGTTACCACTGGCACTCGCCAACGGTGAAATCCTTTACGGAAGAGCCGCATACGTTCATTTACGGGCAAAATCAGGGCGAAATACTGAACCTCACGGATGGCAATGCTTCGGGAACAAAAACGAAAATCCTCGACCTGCTGGCGGAAGATCCGAAGCATACGGTTCCTGAAATCCAGCGGATTTTGTTGCCTTCCCATCATGATGTGCGGGCAGAAGACATCAACCTGAAACGTCTTGGTGCAACACTGGCGATGGCACACGACAAAGGCTTACGCGATTTTGAATCACTGCTCTTGCTCGAAGGCGTAGGACCGCGAACCATCCAGTCGCTGACACTGGTGAGTGAGATCATCCACGGGACGCCTTCGCGGTTCACCGATCCGGCGCGATTCACGTTCGCCCATGGTGGAAAAGATGGTCATCCGTTTCCCGTTCCGACGAACATCTACGATGAAACGATACAGCTCCTGCAGCAATCGGTTGAAAAGGCGAAGATCGGCGACGAAGATAAATTCCGGGCGATCCAGCATTTGTCGCTGGTTTCGCAGATCGTGGAGCAGCAATACGAACCCGATCCCGACTTGTTCGAAAAAGCCATGCAAAAAGAGCGCGACGATTCCTGGAAATACGGCGGTCGTACCGTTTTCGGCAAAGCCAAACCCCGCGATGACGGCCAGCTGAGCTTATTTTGAAAACAGCAGCTTCAAACTAGAAACTTCAAGCTTCCAACTAGTAACTTTCAACTAAAAAAGCGCACAGGAAATGGGCATCCTGCACGCTTTCGACACCAGTTGGATCGGATGTTACAGTGCCTGTATTCTGAACTCCACGCGACGGTTCAATTGGCGTCCTTCCGGCGTATCGTTGGTTGCTACGGGAACCGTTTCACCATAACCTTTGGATGTCAGGCGATCGGCGGCGATTCCTTTTTCGATGAGGTAAGTCACCACGGCTTTCGCCCGGTTGTCGGAAAGCAACGTATTGGTTTCATCAGAGCCCACATTGTCTGTATGACCGCGGATTTCGATTTTCATAGTCGGATTCTGATTCAGGATGGCGACCAGGGCATCGAGCTCCGTTCTGGATGTCGGCAGCAGTTCCCACTTGTTCGTTTCGAAGAAAATGTTGTTCAGGCGAATCACACTTTCCAGCTTGATCGGTCGCAGCAGAATGTCTTTTTTGATGGTTGCAAATTCACCAACTTCTTTCAGATCCAGGTTGATGGATTCTGCGTAATAACCTTGCAGCTGCGCATTGACGGAGAAATTCGATCCGTAAGGCAACACCACTTTGTAGGCGCCATCAGTTTGTGATGAGCGACCGATTCCCTGGCTGGAATTGTTGTCAAGGTTGAAGTATTCGAGCGTCGCGCCGAGCGTTTTGCCCGTTTCTGCATCTTTCACCACACCTTCCACGATGATCACCGGATCGGGCTTGATCTCCTGCTTGAACAAGGGAATGCGGTAGATGTCGGAAGTTCCGAGCTTATCATTGACCATGTAAGCGTATTGACCGGTCGGAGAGACTTTGAAGAACGCATCCCAGTTCGCTGTGTTGATCTCACTGCCAAGGTTTTCAGGCGCCGACCAGGATGTCCAGCTGTCGTCGAGTCGTCGTACGAGATACACATCTGCGCTGCCGAATCCTCCTTCACGTACACCGGAAAAATAAAGGGTTTTGTTATCCGAAGCAATAAACGGTGCGAAGTCGCCCGGAACGGTGAAGCCCAGCTTTTCCGGTTTCGTCCAGTCATTCCCCCGGATGAGCCTGGAAATGTACAGTTCCGAATCCGGACTGTCTTTTACCTCCGAAAAAGAAAGGATCATGATATTCCCTCCGGGCGCCATGCACATGCCCACGTATTTTCCCCGGACCATGTTATCGTAGCCTTTGATGTTCATCGCAACGGGATCCGACCAGCCTTTTTCACCAAGTGTACAAATCGAATACCCCGACTTTTTGTACTTGCCGTATTTGTCGAAAATGTCTTTGATCACACGTGTCTGGCCATCAGGCGACTGGTAATTGATCGCGTTTTTGCTCAGTGTGTTGAACGGGTAGCCCAGGTGTTTTGCCTGTGTAGTCACTGAATCGTTTACAAGGCTGCACCACCACACATCCTGCGTTTCACCGAATTCGGTATTCTGCGGATGGTCTTCCCGGATGAAAAAGAGCTTGCTGCCATCGGGCGTAATGTAGGGCGAAATTTCGCCGTAATTGGTGTTGATGAGCGGCCCCAGGTTCTGCATTTGAGCGATAACAGACAGGGAAAACAGGATCGAAAAGAAGAGGAGTAGCTTTTTCATGACTGAATTACTTGATAATTACTAATTGATAACTCATAATTTCCACTTATTCCGTTTCACGTCGCGTTTCCTGAATTCCCAGCTTCGGCAGCTTGCGCTTGATATTGATCCCGAACGAACCCATCATGTAGATGCCGTCGAGCGGGCGCATACCACCTTCGATGCGGATATAAATCGGCGCCTGGATTTTACGGCGTTCGGCAGGCATGGCCACCACTCCTAAACGGAAACCTAGACGTCCGATAGATGTATTGGACTTGGTTCCGCTTTCCTGATCGGTCAGCGATGCAAACGGATGAAACGTCACATCGGCATAAAAACGGCGTACGAAACCCGCTCCGGCTTCTCCGAACAAATCGGTATTGATGCGGTAGTTCATCTGCGAAGTGAGCTGAATCCCGGCATACAGTCCCGTCCAGCGATACGTATACGTTCCGGAAAGCACATCGCGCTCGTCTTTGTACAGCTCTTTATTGGTCAGAAAACCCGCCCGTGCGCCGATCAACCGGAGGTTCTGTGCCGGACATTTGATGAATTTCGTATTGGTGTATTCCATGTTGCCGCTGGTGTATTTATCGACATCCAGGATCACGCGCTGACTGCGTGTTTTGATGCGGGAGGAAAAGTTGAAGAAGCCTCCCAGCTCGAAATTCGTGCGTGGAACGCCGTGCAGGTTGAGCCATCCGCGGCGAAAACCGATCTCTGCGCCGAATTTATTCTTGTAGCTGGCATAGGCGTTGGCCCCGACACAAAAAGACATACCGGTAATATTATTGAGCGGCATTTCGAATTGCAGAATGTCGAAGTTGATGTAGAGGTTCGATACGTCTTCCGGGTTATCCTGGATGACTTTGTAGTTGATGTTTTGCGCAAAACCGATCGTTCCGGTCAGGATTGCAGCGATGATGAGTCCCATTCGTTTCATGTGCGTGTTTTTTTGACAAAGTTGCCCGGAAGCGAAGGGCGGATCAATACGGCACGTGTCGTATATTGCGAAAGGGACACTGCGAAATTTCGATAATTTTAGTCCGCCGCGGCGGACGGGACCTAGTAAAATTAGATCTTCCGGATATACTTGGAAATTATTCAGCAGTGAAATTCCAGAATTTCAAAATTTGGTAGTTCTAGAATTCTAGATATATAGACGCTCCTGTTTTCACCCATAGATTTTATCTATAGTCCCGCCCTAATCCCACTACACACTGAGCTTCCGCACCCCAACTTCTAACTCTCAACTAAAAAACCGTATCTTTAGGCCAAATCATTTTCATGGAAGTAAAAGACAGCAACGGCAACCTGCTCAAAGAAGGCGATTCGGTAACACTTATCAAGGACCTCAAAGTTCGCGGAACTTCTTCCGTGCTCAAACGTGGTACAATGGTGAAAAACATCCGCTTAACCGATGATGAGGAAGAGATCGAAGGTAAGATCGACAAGGTACAGCTGGTGTTGAAAACATGCTTCCTTAAAAAAGCCTGATCGTTTTGTTTTTCCGGAATTCAGCATACAGAAGACATTTTGCCCTCACGGGTGGATTGTGCCTCTTGTTTGGAGGTATTTTCAGCTGTTTTGCTTCAGTTTCTGAAAAGCCGGCAGCGAAGCCGTCCACGACCTACGATTTTTCCGATCCTTCGGTAAAACTGTCGCTGCCGGATACCTTGCAGGAAATTTCCGGACTGACAACCATTAGCGATACAGAAGTGGGCTGTGTGCAGGACGAAAACGGCGTGTTGTTCGTCTACGACCTAAAAGAAAAAGCCATCAGTTTTCAGGTAGTCTTCGGGAAAGACGGCGACTATGAAGGACTGGCCAAAGTAGGGAAGGATATGTACATCCTGCGCAGCGACGGCGTTCTGTTCGAATTGTCGGATTACGCTTCCGGTAACCTGAAGGTCGATTCTATTGTGACTGACATTCCATCTTCGAACAACGAAGGCTTGTGCTACGACCAGCAGAATCATCGTTTGCTGGTGGCCTGTAAAAACGCCAGTAGTAAAGAGCAGCGTCACAAGCGCATGATCTACGCCGTTGACTTGAAAACGAAAAAGATGCTGCCGGATCCCGCTTACACACTCGATGTGAACGACATCAAACAATTTGCCCGTCAGCACCACCTGGAATTGCCCACACGCATCAAAAAGAACAGTGAAGTACCCGAGCCTATTGTGCGCTTCAAACCTTCGGCTATCTGTCTCAACCCGCTCAACGGGAAGCTCTACATGCTTTCGGCGGCCGATCACATGCTCTTTGTGCTTGATAAGGAAGGCAAGCTCGACCAGGTCGAAGTACTGGATGCCGAGCTGTTCAATAAATCGGAAGGCATTTGCTTCCTTTCCAACGGCGATCTGCTCATTTCCAATGAAGGGCAGGAGAAAAAACCGAACATTCTCCGGTTTAATTATTAAAAGGTGTTAAAGTCGTAGCGTGGCATGTTATTTGCCTATTTTTGTTGTTCAAAAAACTACATTCCCGTGACGATCAGACTTAGACTGTTACCACCTACTCTATTGATTGTATTGTTATTCCAGGGTTTTGCCGCATTCGCGCAACCGCATTCCTGGATGCCGCAGCCAAAGCCGTACACCTGGATGTTCGGACTGGGCTGGAACGCCGTTGACGATGATGGACGCCCGTTCTGTCAACCCTTCGACGCGCCTCAATCCTGGCATTTATTGCCCTATCCGACGCGACTGAATGTCGACCGTTACCTCAACAGAGGTTTCAGTGTGGAATTTACCGGAGCTTACAACCGTTATAACGGCGCGAACCTGGTGAATGGCTCAACAGGCCTGGGTGGAACGTTCATTTCGCTCGATCTGAATGGCAAGTACAGTTTTTACAACCTGTTGCGAACAACCTGGCTCGATCCGTATGTTTCCCTTGGATTCGGCGGAACGATTCGCCCGTCGAATTTTGTGCCCACGCTCAACAGCGCGATTGGTGTCAATTTCTGGGTGTATAAGAACTGGGGCGTACAGCTGCAAACGAGTGCCAAATTCGGAATTACATCGAATTTCTACCGGACAGATGCGAACTACCTGCAACACTCTGCGGGAATTGTCTACAAAATTGAGCCCGGAACGAAGAAAAACAAATCAAACGACAAGCCGCGCCATCGCTGGATCAGGAAAAAGAAAAGCTATCGTGACGGAGGTAAAGACGGGGGATAATTTAAAATTCAGAATGCATAATTCAGAATTGTGCATTCTACATTCTTAATCACGGCCAGACAATTGTGCATTTTGAATTATGCATCCTGCATTCAGAATTGTGCATTACCCTTTAAGTCCCATCATCAACAGGTCGAGGTCTTTGTACTTGAGGTCGAATACGCGCCCGAGGACTTCGCTGGTCAGGATACCGCGGTAAATGTAAACGCCTCCGCGGAACCCGAAATCGTTGCGGATCAGCTCCTGGCAACCACCCGATTCGCCCATTGCGAGCAGAATAGGCGAGAAGATGTTCGACAGCGCAAAGGAAGCCGTACGCGGTACACGCGAAGCGATATTCGGAACGCAATAGTGTGTTACACCGTGTTTTACGAATGTTGGTTTGTTGTGGTTAGTCACGCGCGACGTTTCAAAACAGCCGCCCTGATCAATACTTACATCTACCACCACAGCGCCTTCTTTCATGTTCTGCACCATCTCTTCGGAAACCACGCAAGGCGTGCGTCCCAGCGGGGAACGGATCGCACCGATAACCACATCGGCCCGCATAACGGATTTGGCCAGTACTTTCGGTTGCAGAATGGAAGTATAAATACGCGAACCCAGGTCGTTCTGCAAACGACGCAGGCGCGAAAGACTGTTATCAAATACTTTGACCGAAGCACCGAGGCCCATGGCTGCGCGTGTGGCAAATTCACCCACCGTTCCGGCGCCCAATACCACGACTTCCGTAGGCTGCACACCGGCAATACCGCCCAGCATGATGCCTTTCCCGGAATTAAACGACGAAAGTAATTCACCGGCGATCAGGATAGAAGTTGTGCCGGCAATTTCGCCCATGGTACGCACCACAGGGAAAACGCCTTCTTCATCGCGGATGTAATCCCAGGCGATGGCGGTGATTTTCTTCTGAATGAGCTTCTGGAGGATGATCTTCGGCTGAACGCTCAGCTGCAAAGCCGAGATCAGCGTCTGGTTGCCCGGCATGTAATCCACCTCTTCTTCCGAAGGCGGCGCCACTTTCAGGATGAGGTCGCATTGGAAAATGGACTTCGCATCGGGAACGATCTGCGCCCCGGCTTCACTGTATTCGTTGTCGGAAAAATTACTGGATGCGCCCGCCCCGGTTTCCACGTTGACATGGTGACCATTGGCTGTGAGGAGCGAAACGGCTTCCGGTACGAGGGCCACACGACGTTCCTGGAAACTGATTTCTTTGGGGATACCAATTATGAGCTTTCCTTTTTTCTTGGAAATCTCGAGCATTTCTTCCATCGGGAGGATGTTTCCTTCCTTGAGGAGTTGCTTCAGTAATTCAGGATCTTTCACCATACATAGGGCCTTTCGAAGTAGTACGAATATACGGATGAATTAAGAATTGGCAAGCGGTTGGCAGCGGCGGGAAATAAAAAACCCTTCCGTACGAAACGAAAGGGTTTTTCCTCTACGATATATACAACTAAACCTAAGTCTTAAGTCTGTTTTACAATGCTCTCTGGCTTCGTGCCGAATGGTACGAGTGATAGAAAGCTGAATGAGAATCTACGGTCGACGGAACCAGTCTGTCGATGGTCAGCTGAAGCAGCAGATCGATCTCGTGGATCAGCGCTTTGCACATCTCTTTCGCATGGGCGGCATTCACTGCAAGAGCCGGAATGGAAAGCTTTTCGCTGATCAGTAAATCGAGCTGGGCTACTTTGGTTGCAAACCTCGAAAAAGCGCTTCCGAATCCTTCTACGTTGTTCCAATGCAGGTGATGTGTGGCGCAGGCTTCTTCAACTGCTTTGTACATCCGGATTTTGTGTGCGGTGTCCATGGTTGTTCGTTTTATAGTTCCCGATCTGGGTGGTTTGTTTGATTAAATAACGCTGGAATTTCTCAAAAGTTCGAATCGAAAAGCCCTAAAAACCCCAACAGTATTTCCGGTTTAGTGAACGGTAGCTTTTTGAAAGTTATTAGTTGGAGAGTTGACGAGTTTCTGAGTTATGGACTTTAGGAGATCAAGATTTCAAGACTCCCGACCGGAGAGTGGACGACTGGAGACCAACCCGGAAACTCACCAACTCATAAACTCGCCAACTCTAACTACATTTGCCCCATGATTGCCTCATTAAAAGTCGTAGAGCTGGCGACCGTTCTGGCCGGACCATCTGTGGGAATGTTTTTTGCGGAGCTGGGAGCGGAAGTCATCAAGATCGAACATCCGTCGCTGCCCGATGTGACGCGCTCGTGGAAATTGCCTTCCGAAAACGGACAGGATGCTGTTTCGGCGTATTTTTCTTCGGTGAATTACCGCAAGCAGTATCAACCGTTGAACCTGACCGATCCGAATGATCTCGCCGCGCTCAAAGAGCTGATTCGCGAATCCGATATCCTGCTGATGAATTTCAAGAAAGGCGACGATGTGAAATTTGGACTCACGACAGCAGAAGTTCACGCACTCAACCCGAAATGCATTATTGGTCGCATCACAGGATTTGGCGACGAAAGCGATCGCGTGGCTTATGATCTCATTCTTCAGGCCGAAACGGGCTTTATGTCGATGAACGGAACAGCTGACTCCGGACCGGTGAAAATGCCCGTTGCGTTGATCGATGTATTGGCGGCGCACCAGCTCAAGGAAGGCATCCTTGTAGCATTGCTCGAACGTGAGCGCACGCAGCGTGGCTGTGACGTTAGTGTTTCGCTCTACGATGCGGCTGTTAGCTCACTGGTCAACCAGGCATCGAATTACCTGATGGAAAACCATATTCCGCAGCGCATTGGCAGTTTGCATCCGAACATTGCACCGTATGGTGAATTGTTCCAAACCGCCGACGGTCAGCTGATCACATTTGCCATCGGCAGCGACACGCATTTCCGCAAGCTGTGCCAGTTTTTGGGGAAAAATGACCTGCCGGAAGACGCTCGTTTCCAATCCAACGCCGATCGTGTCCGTAATCGCACCATTCTTTCGGAACAATTGCAGGAAGGTTTGCGCCGTCACACGGCCGAAGCGCTTAATGCAGCGATGCAGCAGGTTCACGTTCCGATGGGAATCATCCGTTCGCTCGATGCCGTTTTTGCCGAACCATCAGCTGAAGCGCTCGTTCGCGAGGAAACCATCGCCGGAAAACCGACCAAACGCGTGACATCCATTGCGTTTACGATCCGTAGCTAAGAAACCCGGAACGCAATAGATTGACATTCCGGGTCGGTAGAAACAGGGAGAGTAATTAATTCTCGATATCATCGGATTGTATCTCCGGCACTGTGATAGGAGCGCGCTGGAAACTGGAAGCTCCACAACGATTCACAAACTGCAGCAAGCGGTTCATCGTGGCAGCATTGCGCGCCTGTGCTTCACGGATCTTTTCCATTTCTTTCCGGATACGATCCTGTTCATTGAGAACTGCGATGCGCTTCTGGATTTCTTCTTCTTCGCGTTTCATCGCTTTCAGTAGCGGATCATTGGCCGGTGAAAGCTGTTTCAGGCGCTGGTAAAGCTCTTCCTTGGAAACCGTTTCCCAGTTTAAGCTAACAGCATCTGTTGTGTACGGATTGTAGCGTTGCTCGGCATAACGGATAGCTTCGCCGTTGCGGTCGATTCCAACACAAAAGGTCGCTTTCATTTTTTGACCTTCCGGAAGTGACGGATCGGGGAATTTCGCAGTTGCCGTTTCTCCGGTAACCGTCAGCGGAATGATCGTTTGTAGCAGATCGAGGCATTGATATACTTTTCCGCCGGGCATTTGCACATGGATGCTTACGTCTTTCGGCGTACCGCTTTCGAGTGCGTGCAGGTAACAGTCGATGTTCATCCAGCCAGCCGAGTACCACGGCGTTGCATACGATTGCGTGTTGGCAACGCTGGCCTGTGGAAGACTAACGGTACGAGGCTTGACGCTTATTTTTGACCTGGAGTTGCCGGTTGAAATAGCTCCGTCTACCGAATAAGATGCGCTCAGACTCATCCAATCATTTTGCAGCTGGTTTAGTTCTGCAAGCGTTTTTTGCTCATAGCTCTTTTTTGCTTCGGCGGTTTCCCGGGCAAAGGCTTCGCGTTTTTCGGTATAGTAGGCTGATAATTGGTCATTATAAAGCGGCGCTTCCTGCACGTTGGTCAAGCCTTGTTTAGCAAATGCTTCGAATGTGGTTTTATTAGCGCCAGTTAATAATTGGGCTGCCATGGCATCAACCGCGCTCAAATCTTTCGACAGGTTGTTTATATACAGATCGAAAACTTCCTGGCCGTTTGTTAGCTGGTGCATGGAACGCAAGCGCTCTTCGAATTCTTTGGTCGCAATAAAGGTTTTTGCGAATTGTTCGGTTCGGATGGTACGAATGCCGGCCGGATCGATAAAGCAGCCTTTTTCGGCTTTAGCAGGCTTGAAATTGAGTGTAATAGTCGTTACTTTCTCAGGTTTGAACCTTATATTACCCACGCGCAATGTATCGAAGCCCGGTCGAACGAACTGCAGC
The DNA here is from genome assembly GCA_946482515.1 of uncultured Flavobacteriales bacterium. The sequence goes on from CAMLRS010000017.1 coordinate 65,766, forward strand.
TCTTCCCGTGTAAGCAGGATTTCATCAACCCGGAATCGTCCGGATTCGTTGGAAAATAGTTTGCTCTGAGTGCCACCAATTATTTCTACTTCCGGTAGTTTGTTTCCT
>CAMLRS010000018.1 GCA_946482515.1 uncultured Flavobacteriales bacterium
TGCAATTCCTCGAAGAAGTTACCATTACTGAAGAAAGTAAGCCGGAAGCCCCGCGTTTCCAGGTACAATACGTCATTCGTCCGCAAACCGACGAGTTGCACGATTACCGCGGTTATGCAGGCAGTATTCTCAGCGGCCATTTCAGCGTAGGCGATCGGGTAAAAGTGTTGCCTTCAGGATTCGAATCGACGATCAGCGACATCGAAATCAACCGGAAATCCGTCAGTGAAGCTTTCCGTGACGAGGCTGTGATCCTGCACCTGGCAGACGATATTGATATCAGCCGTGGCAATACCATCGTTCCGGCCGATCAGCTGCCAGAGAACACACAATCCTTCGATTCCACCATCTGTTGGATGGACAGCAGCGCGTTTGAACCGGGACAGAAATTCCTATTGCAGCAAAACAGCTTCCGCACACGGGCAGTGATCCGCGAAGTGCAGGGGAAACTGGACATTCACACACTGGAACGACTGGAAAGCGATGGGCGACTGAAGCTCAACGACCTGGCCGAAGTGACCATAAAAACCGCGGAAGCCGTGAGCATCGACGCTTACAGCGAAAACCGGAAAACCGGTGCTTTTATTTTGATTAACGAACATACCAATAACACCGTCGCGGCAGGAATTATCCGCTAGCGACACAATCAGAACAACATGATTCAGACAGATGTAATTATTATCGGGGCAGGGCCAGTGGGGCTGTTTGCCATTTTTGAAGCCGGATTGCTGAAATTGAAGTGCCACCTGATCGACTCGCTGCCGCAGCCGGGCGGGCAATGCTCCGAAATCTATCCCAAAAAACCGATTTACGATATTCCCGGTTTTCCTTCCGTACTGGCGGGCGAGCTGGTAAACAATCTTATGGAGCAGGCAGCGCCGTTCAAGCCAGGTTTTACGTTGGGTGAAGCTGCGCAGGACATCGAGCGCCAGGAAGACGGCTCGTTTATCGTAACCACCGTAAAAGGAACGAAACACCACGCACCGGTTGTGATGATCGCCGGAGGGTTGGGCGTTTTCGAACCGCGCAAACCGCCTATTGAAACCATTCACCAGTTCGAGGAAAAAGGAGTGGAGTACATCATTAAAGACCCGGAATTTTACCGCGACAAACGCTGCGTTATTGCGGGTGGTGGTGACTCTGCACTCGATTGGTCCATTTTCCTGGCTGAGCGCAATATTGCTTCCAAAGTAACATTGGTACACCGCAGCTCTTCCTTCCGCGGACATTTGGATTCCGTGCAGAAAGTTATCGATCTGGCAGGCGCCGGACGCATTGAGCTCATCACCGAAGCGGAAGTAACGGGCCTGAACGGTGGCAGCCGGCTGGAACAGGTGGTGATCAGTCACACGGCGAATGGCGAAATTGTTACCGAAGCCGATCACTTTATTCCGCTGTTTGGTTTGAAGCCGTCACTTGGTCCGATTGCTGACTGGGGACTGGAAATTGAAAAGGGGGCAATCAAAGTCGATACACTCGATTACTCGACCAACATTCCGGGCATTTATGCCATCGGTGATGTGAACACCTACGAAGGAAAGCTGAAGCTGATTCTGTGTGGCTTCCACGAAGGAACGATCGCGTTGCAGTCGGCTTTTGCACGCATCCATCCGGATAAGAAAAATGTATTGAAATACACCACCGTCAACGGAATACAAGGATTTTGAGATCGGTGAGGTTTGTCCCAACGGTTATTGGAGTGGCCCGCGGGAAGTTTACTTGCCGATCTCTACTTTCAATTCACCGAATGAATTATTTCGAATGCACGAATGAGCAAGCAAGTTCCAGCCTTGCAGCGAGTGCGTTAACCGAGCAATCATTCGCAAATTAGCGGCAAACAAAAAGCCCCGGTTAACCGGGGCTTAAGTCGTTATAAGAGGCCAATTTTATTTCTTAACAATGCGGCGCACTTTTGCTCCGTCAGGCGAAGCGATCTGCAGCAGGTAAGCGCCGTTTGCTTCCGCTCCAAGATCCACGATGGTTTCCTTGGAGAACGTTTTTGTTTGCAGCACACGGCCGCGCGTATCGATCACCGTCAACGTGTAATCACCTTCAACCGGCATTTCTACCGTTACAGGCCCGTTCGACGGATTCGGGTAAATGCGCACCTTTTCGAGGTCTTCTTCGGCGATTCCAACGACCACGAAGTTCTCGTCGTGTGTGTTGGTTCCTGTGCGGTTGATGACCCAGTTGGCCGGATCAATCGACAGCACATTCACGATGTTCCCCGGATTGTCGATCACATAATAGTTGTCAGCTCCGTTTATTGTGAAACGAATAGTCGTATCAGGAGCGCCCTGCCGATCGAAACGGATTTCGATGTCGTTGGTAAAGAACGGCGTAACAGCCGGCATTGAAACACTTTGTGTAATGCGGAAGTGCAGATCGCCGTCGTTCAGATTCCAGGTTGTGGAATACGTCGGAAAACCTTCTCCGAAGTACCATTCTTCCATGAAATCAGTGAAATCCATGCTCGTCACGTCTTCCATCACATGGATGAAATCCATTCCGATAGCCGTGGAATCGGCGTAGATTTCCTGGTACTCACGCAAACCTTCGAAGAACAGGTCGTCGTCATTGATCAGGAAACGCAGTGTGTGAACGATCGCTGCTCCTTTATCATAAGTCAGTCGACCGGAGAAAATACGGTTGGAATTGAGGCTGTCTTCCACCCAAACGCTTCCACCTGGCTGCGACATGATGTTGTCGTGACGGTCGAGCATATCGCCGCCTTGTTGTCCCGGATACAGGTTTTGCTTCATGATGTATTCCGCATACGAAGCAAATCCTTCGTTTACCCAGATATCCGACCAGGAAGCGCAGGTTACGTTATCGCCCCACCACTGGTGTGCCAGCTCATGGGAAGTCAATCCCGCTTCGAAAAAGCCTTGCGTAGTCATGGTCTGGTGCTCCATACCGCCGCTGAGCGGAGCCATGCAATGCCCGTATTTTTCATCGGCAAACGGGTAGGGGCCGAATAAGTCGGCAAACAGCTCAATGAAGTCAACAGTTTCGTCGATTTCTTCCTGGAAATTCGGCAGCGTTTGCGGGTTGTCGTAAATGAAGTTCTGAATGAGCACAGGCCCTGAACCTGCCGGATTGGCCGTAACGTTGTATTCCACGTATTCGGCTACGGCAACGGAAATCAGGTAGTAATCGATCGGGTGCCGGTGTTTCCATTCGAAACGATGCGTGCCGTTTCCGAGATCGACAACCTGTTCCAAAACGCCATTCGATCCTGCCTTGCAGCTGGTCGGAACGGTGATGAATACAGAGCTGCTGTCGGCTTTATCTCGCAGGGATTGCTTCACCGGGAACCATTCGAACGCGGAAAACGGCTCGGAAAGTGACCATGTAACCTGATTTCCCCAGGAAGGAGAACTGGCGTTGGTCATACCGCCGCCACCCAATGGATTGGTAGCCGCTGTCGGAGGTGTGCCGTTGTAATCGATGGTGAGGATGAAATTGTCGTTGGCGCTGGCATTCACCGGAATTTTTACACGAGAATCGGCGCGGAAATAGGATGTAGGTGTGCCGTTTACTTCAATGGAGTTGATCGTGAAATCGTCGTAGAGCTCGATCAATGCAGAGTCGAGGTTTTCCCGTGCTGTTGCATGAATTTCCGCCACACCCGAAAGCGTTGTGGTGGTATTGGTCATGTGCAGGTCGAGGAAATAAAAATGAACGTCGTATTTTTCCGTTTCGGCAATTTGTGCTACGGTCAGTGTATTGCTTTTCAGCTCAACAACACTGGACTTCACACGCGAACAGGAAGCGTATTTGTCATTTTCCTGGGCAAACAGGGAGAGAGAGACGACCGCAAAAGCTAAAGTCGTGTAGTGTTTTTTCATAGTTCTAGCATAATAGGAGGCTCTAATGTAGAAAAAAATGATGGCGCACATCGCAACAAGCCTGCATTATAGCGTGAACGAACTAAAATGTGTTGTGAAAGGTATCTGGGGCGATTGAACGGTTATGGCTTCAGGTGCAATTCAAACAATTCCAGTATCCTGCGGTATTCGTCTGTCCAGGCCACAGCTGATTTGAACCCGTGAGACTCGGTTGGGAAAACGGCCATGCTGTAATTGGTTTTCCCCAGCTCGATGAGTCGTTGGTTCAGCCGCACGACATCCTGGAATTGCACGTTGTCGTCTTCCATTCCATGGAGAATCAGCAGCGGTCCCTGCAAGCCTTCTGCATAATAGATCGGGCTGCTGCGACGGTAAGCCAGTGGGTCGCTCGACGGGTAATTGAGGATGTTGCTCGTGTATTCGTGGTTGTAATGCAGCCAGTCGGTCACTGAACGCAGGGCCGCACCGCAGGCAAATGTCCCCGGCGTTTTCATCATGCCCATCAGCGTGATAAATCCACCATAGCTTCCGCCGTAAATGCCCACACGATTGGAATCGATACCGTAATTTTTCACCAGGAATGCTTTCCCGTCGATGTAATCGAGCAGGTCGCGTTCGCCCATGTGGCGATAAATAGCGGTGCGTACATCGCGGCCATAACCTTCGCTGGCGCGGTAATCAATATCGAGCACCGTATAGCCTTTTTCTGTCAGTAATTGGTGGAACAGGAACTCGCGGTAGTACTGGCTCCAGAAGTAATGGGCGTTTTGCAGGTAGCCGGCTCCGTGAACGAACAGAACGGCAGCACCGTTTGACACTTTGGGCTTATACAAACGTGCCGTGACGCTTTTCCCGTCGGAAGTAGGGACCTGCAGCAATTCGGGTTCCTGGAGCTTTAATTGGGCAAATGCCGGCTTTTGGGATTGCGTGATGCGCACCAGCTGTGCGCCGGGTTTGTTGGCAGCGGTATACAATTCCCATGGCTGGGTTGTGGAGGAATAAAGGACAGCCCACGTTTTTTCGTCGGGCGACAGTTTCCATTCGATCCCGAAACGGCCTTCGAATAGCGGCACGAGCTGTTTATCGCGCAGCGAAAGACGGTAGCCGTTCCGAACGCCCGGATGGATTTTATTCGCAATGAGGTAAAACGTCTGCTTGTCTTTCGACAGGATCACGTCGTGGACTTCAAAAGAACCACTCGTGAGTGCCGTTTTGACTTTTGTTCGTGTATCAAGTATATACAAATGCGAATAGCCCGTGCTTTCAGACTGAAAATAGCAGGTGTTGGCGTCGATCCACCCAAGTACGCCGGGTTCATCGTTCCATTTCGAAATGCCGGGACCGGAGATCCAGGCTTCGTCGTGCTGATGGTCCAGCTCCTGAAACGTTCCGGAAGCTAAGTCGAGTAACACAATCCAGCGGCCTTTATTGTCGTAGCTGCGGATGTCGACCAAAGCTGTTTTGCCGTCCGGATGCATGATCGGAGCGTGCATAACGATGGAACGATCGCTGCTGAAATCGCCCGTTTGGTTGTACTCGCTGTAATAAGCCGGGCGTTTACGGATGTCCGTCAGCGAAGCAAACGAAACATAATACGTGGTATCGTTTGCCGTATCGAAAATCCCGAAACGGTGCTTCGGATCGTTGTCGGAGACTTTTGCCCGGGCCGTAATGCGTCGTGTGTGACCGGTTGCCGTAATGTGCTCGTCGAAATACGTCGATTGTTCTTCCGGGTAAATGCCCAGGCGGAATGTCACAAAACGCCCGTTTGCCGAAACAACCAGGTTTTCCGGAATTTCCTCTTTCGTGTGGTAGATTGCTGCAGGGAGCTTCTGTTTCTCGTACTGTTGTTCTTCCCATTTGCGGCGCTCGTTATCTTTTCGAACGGCCAGGAACAATTCTTCCTGTTGTTTGACCAGCTCCGACGTATCAGCCGTTTTCGCCGGTGCAGTGCCTTGCACGAAGTGGGTAAGCTGTTTCCAGGAACCAAGAGCTGCGTCGTAGAGAAAGAGATCGTTGTTGAGCTGCATGCAAACCTGCTGCGGATTCGTCAGTCGCTGGATATTCCGGATGTTCATGCCGGAAGCAAACAGGGGAGTCGTAACGCCGGTTTTCAGGCTGTAGCGCGAAAAATTGCCTGCATCGATGAAATACTGTTCGGCAAAACCCACGTTTCGCGGTGTGGAAACCGGCACCGGGTAGCGGTGTTTCGGAACGACAGCGTACGTTTTTGTTTTCAATGAATAAGCATAGAGTGAATTGCCCGGTTCGTTGTTCGGGTTCCATTCGAAATAGATCGTTTGACCATCTGCCGACCAGGCCGGATCAACCGGAACAGAACCGATAAACGCTTCGCCCTGCATGATTTCTTCCAGCTTGAATTGCTGGCCACGTGCCGTGAGGGAAAGTAAAACGATCAGGAAAAATCCTGGAAATCGGTAGCTCATAGGCGTTTTTTTATTTGTTTGGCGAAGCGGAGATCGAATTGCTTCCGCATGGAAATAATGGACGGACGCGTATCCTCAGCGTGCAGATCAATCAGCATTTTGACTTCCGGCAATAGCTCGGGATGGAACTTCAGGTATTGCCTTGCGATCGCCTTGTATGCGTTGACTTTCAGCGCCGGCAGTGATTCGCTGTTTTCCAGATGCGCCATCAGGCAGTCGAGGAATTCCCCGTTGTCTTTTACATCGGCTTTGAGGTGCGCGAAAATGTGTACGAGGTTCCGCAAAACCGTATGATTGGTACTCGTTTCGATGAGGGCCATGAATGCATCGCGCCATTCGGAAAAATCGGAGCGCGTGTGCTCGAAATAATGCTGAGCAATCCACGAAGCGTATTCGGAATACGGGTATTCGTCCTTTTCAATTTCGCTGAACAAAGCCGTACGGAAAGCTTCATCTTTTTTCAACCGGGCCAGTACAGGCCTGAAAGAGCGTTTGGTTTTAAAGACGTCGAGGAAATCCCGTACTTCTGACATAGCGAAAAATTACAGCGCATGAAGATACACGTTTTCAGCAGCAACAAATGCATCGGGCTCCTGCGAATACAGGATTTCCCAATAAAAGCCTAAAATCCTGTTTTTATTTGTGATTTAATGGTAACATGCAGTCTGAAAGGGATTTGCGGTCTGAACAGCAGCATTTTTGATAACACGTAACGATACAACCGTATGGTAAAAACACAAACCGCATTGATTACCGGAGCAACCAGTGGAATAGGACTGGAGCTGGCTACGCTTTTCGCTGAACAGGGCTATCGGCTGGTCATTGTAGGACGCAACAAACAACGACTCTCGGAAGCGACCAGTCACTTGATCGCATCAGGCGCTAAAAGCGTCCTGGAAATTTCTTCCGACCTGTCGATTCCGGACTCCCCCCGGAAAATTTACGACGACCTGAAACAAAGAGGAATCCGGGTCAATGTACTGGTAAACGACGCCGGAGCAGGCGAGTATGGTCCGTTTATGGAAACTTCGCTGGAAGAAGAGCTTGCCATTATTCAGCTCAATATTGCTTCACTGGTTCATCTGACCAAGCTTTTTCTCAAAGACATGGTGCAACGCAACGAAGGACGCATCCTGCAACTGGCGTCGATCGCTTCGTACCAGCCAACACCTTTCCTCGCAGTTTATGCGGCAACGAAAGCATTCGTATTGTCGTTCACAGACGCACTGATCAACGAGCTGAAAGATTCCAACGTAACCATGACTGCGCTCATTCCCGGAGCTACCGATACCGACTTTTTCATACGCGCACATGCCGAAAACACCAGGGCGGCACTCAATCCGGAACATCCGGCTACAGTGGCCCGAATCGGCTTCGAAGCACTGATGAAAGGCGAGCCCCATGCATTGGCGCCAGGTATGCGTGCGCAGATCATTAAGAGCTCGCTCATGACCAACCGGAAAATAGCAGCCATCGCCCGGAAACAGATGGAAGCAGTACCTGTAAACGGGTATTATGAAGACGAAATACAGGAAGCTGTAAAGCAACATAAAGGAATCGTTTCTAACCGTTAGAAACACTTGGAACAAAAAGCTGATTCCAGGCATTTCTAACGGATAAGCAATCATAAAATGCTTCGTATCACTTCCTGTAATTCACCATACGTGGGTCCGATCGTCTGCACCACAGCAGGTTTCATTAATAAGTTATTGATAACTGCGGGAAGCTCGAGCCTTGTTTCGGTGACGAGCTCAACACTTTCCCGGAATTTCACCGGATGAGCCGTTGACAGTAGTATTCCTTTTGCCCGCTGATGGGCTTCTCTATGTTTTTCGAAAGCAGCCAGACCGACAGCCGTATGTGGATCTAACACATAATGATGCTGCTCCCACACACTGCGGATAGTTGTAAGGGTTTGCGCATCCGAAATGGAATATCCTGACAGTAGTTCCGAAGGTTCTTTTCCGGAAGCCTTTAACAGGTGTACAAGCCGCTGAAAATTGTTCGGATCACCGACATCCATGGCATTGGACAATGTGTGACGTGATGGTCGGGCTTTGTAAACACCATCGGACAGAAAATCTGGAATGGTCGCATTGTTATTGCAGGCAGCAACGAAACCTGAAGCAGGCATGCCGCTCAAATGGGCCAGTAAACCGGAGCAGAGGTTGCCAAGATTGCCGCTCGGCACAACGAACATCGGCGGAACAGACGCTTTCCATTGCAGGAAGGCAAACCAGTAATACAATTGCTGCGGTAACCAGCGGGCAATATTGATCGAATTGGCCGAAAGCAATCTGCCGGAAAAATTCGGATCGTGAAAAGCCGCTTTCGTTAATTGTTGACAGGTGTCAAAATCGCCTTCGACCTCGATTGCGTGAATCGAGCTGCCTCCGGTAGTCAATTGCAATCGCTGGATTTCACTCACTTTTCCCTTCGGGAATAAAATGGCGACATCGATTCCGGGAACACCGATAAAACTGTTGGCCACGGCGCCTCCCGTATCTCCGGAAGTGGCCACCACAACCAGGCGCTTTTGTTGCGAGCTGCCAATAAAATGGCGCAGGCAGTTGCTCAGGAACCGTGCGCCAACATCCTTAAACGCCAGCGTTGGTCCGTGAAACAGCTCCAGGATGAACCGGTTGTCGTCGAGTGCAATAAGCGGAAGCGAAAAATCAAGCGTTCGGGTGCAAACTTCGTTTAATTGCTGTTCCCTAAGGTCGCTTCCGACATAGGATGCAAGCAGCTCGGTTGCGATAGCTGCACGGTCCATCTCACGGAAACGGGCAATTGCTTCGGGTGAAACAACGGGAATGTTTTCCGGAAAATACAATCCGCCGTCGGGAGCGATTCCTTGCAGCACGGCTTCCCGAAAACCAACAACAGGCGCTCTTCCATTTGTACTGTAATACTTCATATTCAGGCGTTTTTTACAAGCACACGAACTCCTTCGGATGCAATAGTTGTGACATAATCAAAGCAGGAAATCCCCAAATTCTGGTAGACCGACCGGGAAGCGTTTGCGATAGCTTGCGCTGTTGCTTTGTCGCGGCAGAAGTAGAAGAGGGAAGGCCCTGAACCGGCAATTCCGCCGCCGATCGCTCCCAGTTCCTTGCTTATGACAGCCATTTCGGCAAAGCCGGGAATACTGCTTTTTCGCGCCGGCTCGGCAACAAGATCGATCATCGACTGACCGATGCCATCGTAATCCCCGCTGGCCAGTCCTGCAACCAAACCGCCCACATTAGCCCATTGGCGGATGGCTGTTTTTACCGGTATTTCAGCGGGAATGAGTGCCCGTGACTCAGAAGTGCGGATTTCCACTTGCGGATGTATTACTGCTACATGCAGCTCGGGATAATTGAGCGGAACGATATCGAGTGGTTCCAGGCTGCGAACGAGCGTAAAGCCTCCGTAAATCGCCGGAGCGATGTTATCGGCATGTTCTGCCTTAGATGCGATTGCTTCGCCGGCCATGGCAAAACGAATAAGCTCCGATTTCGTGAAAGGCTCACCCAGTAAATGATTGGCCGCGACGACAACACCTGCGGCGCTCGCAGCACTGGATCCTATTCCGCTTCCCGGCTTGATCATTTTCGTACTTTCCACTTCAAAGCCGATTGTTTCCGGCCACGCATTCATAACGGCTTTCAAAGCCCCACCAAACACGTTCAGCTCAGGATCTACAGGCAGCTCGTAAGGGTCGTGATTGATAATTCTTATTTCAGGTTCGTCGAGTAAGCGCACGACGATACGGTCGTAAACATCCGACAAGGCAAAGCCCATAACGTCGAACCCACAAACGACATTTGCAATGGTAGCCGGACTAAGCACGGCTATTTCTTTTTTCATAGTAATTGTGATAAAAAATAAAATGGGAATATCCTGGAAACCAATGCTCCGGATCTTAAAACAGCACGAATGCCCAATGACGCTATGTACCCGTTACCCCTTTAAGGGGTCGTAGTGGTTGTAGATGTTGTCGACGTCAGCATGGAACCGGACAAAGCGGTTGCTGATACAATTGGATATGTCGACTCTTGGTACACGAGGCTGTGAAATTATGAAAAATAACAAGATGAATAGGTGTCTGTGAAAAATTTTTATTCAATAAATGGAATCCAATTGTTGAAACACAATCGATAGCTATCCGCATAAAAAAACGGCTACATTTAGCGCTCAAATGAATCGCATGAACCGTTTATTGCTTCTGCTCAGCTGTATCCCGTTTTTCAGCTTTTCCCAATGGAATGGCTCCACAACACCAACATATCCGGAACTGATCGCTTATTACAGGCAGCTGGATGCTGCGCATAAAGAAATCGAGCTTTACGCGATGGGCGCTTCCGATACGGACTGGCCGATTTACGTTTGCATCATCAATGGTGCCGGCGATTCGCTCCAAACGATGAAGAAGGCGAGAAGCTCTACCACGGTGCTGATCAACAATGCCATTCATGCAGGCGAGCCGGACGGTGTGAACGCTTCGCTGATCTGGATCGATAACTGGATCAAAAAAGGGAAAAAGACGAAAGGATTGCCTGTCATTGCTATCATTCCTGCTTACAACGTTGGCGGGATGTTCAATCGCTCGTCTTCGAGTCGTGCCAACCAGGACGGCCCCGACGAATACGGCTTCCGGGGCAATGCACAGAACCTCGATCTCAACCGCGATTTCATCAAAATGGATTCGGAGAACGCGTTTACGTTTGCCAACATCTACCATGCGCTCGATCCCGATGTGTTTGCGGATACGCATGTGAGCAACGGCGCCGACTACCAATATACGCTCACGCTGATTTCTTCCATGAAAGACCGCATGGCCCCATCGATGCGTGGATTGCACGATGCTTTTTTACCGGAATTGTGCCGGCAGCTGGATAAAGAAAAGCTCGATCTGTGCCCGTATGTCGAGCTGCATTCCGATATTCCCGACAAGGGCATTGTAGCCTTCAACGACCTGCCGCGTTATGCCATGGGCTATGCATCGCTGTTCCACAGCCTGAGCTTTACGGTCGAAACGCATATGCTGAAACCCTTTCCGCAGCGCGTCGAAGCCACTTTGCAATTCCTGACGAATACCATTGCCTGGTCGGGAGCGAACCATGAGAAGATCGAAACGGCCCGTGCTGAAGCGCAAAAATGGACGATCAGCCAGCCGTATTTCCGGTTTGGTTACCAATTGACAGACAAAGCCGACTCGCTCGATTTCAAAGGATACGAAGCTGTGTATAAAACCAGCGACGTCACCGGCCAGCAGCGACTTTCCTACGATCGGTCGCATCCTTACCGGAAAAACGTGCCGTATTTCGCCACGCATATTGCTACGGATTCCGTTCGTATCCCAAAATATTACGTCATCCAAGGCGCTTGCCGCGAAGTAATCAGCCGGCTCGAAGCCAATGGCGTTCCGTTTATGCGCATCCATTCCGATTCGGTGTTAACGCTCACCGTTATGCAGATTAACGGTTACGAGACGATCAAGAATCCTTATGAAGGGCATTACAAGCACTACAAAGTAACGGTCGAAGAATCTACAGATGCCGTTCGCTTGCTCCGTGGGGCGATTATTGTGCCCGTTACCGAAACACATGCTGCTTTCCTCTTATCGGTACTGGAACCGGAAGCTGAAGACAGCTATTTCACCTGGAACTTTTTTGATAGCTACCTGCAGCAAAAGGAATACTTCTCGGCCTACGTGTTCGAAGATAAAGCCAAAGAGCTGCTGCAATCCGATCCTGAGCTGGTACGCAAATTCAACGAGCGCAAACAAACTGATTCTGCTTTTGCCACCGATGCCGAAGCACAGCTGTATTTCATTTACCGCAACAGCGCGTACTTCGAACGGTCTACAGCGAACCGTTTACCGGTATACAAACAGTATTAACGGTACACAGTTAACACAAATGGAGCGCTTTAAGTGACCTCTACCTACTTTGGACAGGACTTCGCGCCCTTTGCAGTTAACGACATTGTCCCGCTCTTGTACCGAGAAAGTGCCCGTCATCAGCGGCTTGTGGCCCAGTTGTCCGCTTTTTGTCCCCAGACGGCCTCCCGAAGAGCAATTGGTCTGTCTATATTTGTACAAGACAGTTAATAAAATTACAAACACACATTGCAGCCTCCTCTGGCAATGCAAAAAACAAACTACATGATGAGATCAATCGTTACGATTTTCTGTGCGGCGTTTCTCGTCTTAGGTGCTAAGGCTCAGGATACAACCTGGGTACAGACTTACACCTTTGACACGATCGAGACACGTCGGGCAACTTTTGAGTTCCCTGCCTCACTGGAAGGCAAGCGGTTCGAGAAAGTACTGATGTATTACAAGCTCAAGTGCAGCCCGCTGACTACGTGGGACCAGTACGACTGCGGCGAGTGGGATTACCTTACGTATACGCGTATTTTTGAGCACACAGGTGTATGGGATTCCGTTCAGGTGGATGGTATGCGCTACCGCATCAACATGCAATCACCTGCATCGGCCAATTACTTCAACCAGCCGTACTTTGACAAGCGCTGGAAGCCCGTAACAGAAGTTGCACCGGATGCTGTAACAACACACGCCATTCCGGGAACAGCTGCTTCATCCGTAGCTTTGGCTGCCAACGGAACAAACGGAACCATCCTGCAATGGATTATTCCTGCTGCTGATCTGGCTGCTTCCGGAGCAACAACAGGTAACATCCAGGGATTGCAATTGTCGTTTATCAACGCTATCACATCCCTCGAAGGTGTAAAGATCCGTATCAAGAACACGGGCTTATCAGCTTTGACAGCCTGGGAAACTACCGGATTTACAACGGTTTTCGATAACACGCTTTCCGGGATCACAGCCGGAAACAACACTATTTATTTCTCAACGCCTTACAACTGGGATGGTTCTTCCAACGTAGTAGTCGAAATCACGGTAGCAGATGCTAATGCAGCGGCTTCCTTGCTCGAGCTTAACGGACAGGAAAGCGGTGTTAACGGAAGTGTTAATACGTATAACAACCTGAATGGCGTGTTCCGTACAACGGCAACGAATTATGCCGAAGTGAACATGAGCAATGTTGATCTGGGCGGCGATGTAACCATCATGTTCTGGGCAAAAGGAAACGGCGCGATCGGAACGAACTCTTCCATCCTCGAAGCAGTCGATTCCCTCAACCGTCGTATTTTGAATATCCACATGCCGTGGTCGGATAACACCATTTACTTTGATGCCGGAACGGTAAACAATTCGTATGATCGTATCAGCAAGCTGACGAATGCCAACGACATCGAGAACTGGCATCACTGGGCGTTTGTGAAGAAGACGTCCACAGGTCAGATGTTCATCTACAGAGATGGTGTGCAGTGGCACAGCGGAACCAACCTGAACCGTCCGATCGGAAAAGTAGACCGCTTCTTCCTCGGCTCCAACTGGAACCAGGAGTACAAGTGGAAAGGCGATATCGACGAATTCACCGTTTGGACAACTGCGCTTCCTACAGCAACCATCGCAGCCTGGAAAGACAAGAAAATCGATGCATCGCATCCGAATTACAGCGCACTCGAAGTGTACTATGATTTCGACGACGTAGCCGCAATGGTAGACCGTTCAGGTAATGATCGTCTGGGAATGTGTACCGAAGACAACATGGTTCCTCGCGTGGCATACCCGGCTTCGGGAAGAGTGAGCGGATCGGTTCGTCCGGTAGCTGCTGTTGTACAGGGATCCATGAACGCACCGGTAGCGGATTCCGTACTGGTAACCGAATTCCCGACTCCGAAAGTGCTGTTCGAATACGCACCTTCCGATAACAGTTTCCACGTAATCGACAACGAAGTGATTTACCTCGAAGGAACTGTAGATACGCTGAACGTAGCCGGAACAGTGATTGCTACAGAGCCAAGCGGTTTTGACCAGTCTATCACCAACAGTGAGATTACCTACTATCAGTCACCATTCGAGAAGTTGAACGATATCGAGATTGGCCGTTACATTACGCCTTATGGTATCGGCTTCACCCTCGGATCGCAAGGATTTACCTGGATCTATGACGTGACCGATTACCAGAAATACCTGAAAGGAATGGTCGATTTGGCTGCGCACAACACGCAGGAGCTTATCGATCTGAAGTTTGCCTTTATTGAAGGAACCCCACCGCGCGACGTTCACAACGTTGAGCCGATCTGGGAAAACTTCAGAAGCTATAACTACGGTAACCTCACCGACGACATTGAGCTGGCTCCAACTGACATTACCTTGTCGGATACATCAGAGATGTTCAAAATCAAGACCCGCTTTACCGGCCACGGTCACAACGGAAACAGCGTTTGCTGTGAGTGGTACCCGAACGATCACAAAATCTACATCGACGGTACGCAGCGCTTCACCTGGAACATCTGGCAGCCGAACGAATGCGGCGAGAACCCAAATATCGGACAGGGTGGAACATGGCCATACGCTCGCGAAGGCTGGTGTCCTGGTGACCTGGTAAAAGAGTACGATCACGAAATCACACCATATGTAACACCAGGTGATACGGTTACAATCGATTATGCAATTTCCGACCTCACCGGAAGCGATCCGGGATCTGCCGGAGGAAACTACGTAGCAGCACTCGACCTCGTGTCGTACTCTGCACCGAACTTCCAGCACGATGCAGCGGTTGTAGATGTATTGAATCCGAACGCATGGGAATACTACAGCAAATTCAACCCGACTTGCTCCAACCCGCGTGTGATGATCCAGAATACCGGTGAGCAGCCGCTGACAAGCTGTGTGATCCGTTGCTGGGTAACACATGGTAACTGGCAGGAATTCCACTGGACAGGTAACCTCGGCTTCCTCGAAAAAGAGATCGTTGAGATTCCGATCACCAACCCGAATTTCTGGTACGGTACAGAGCTTAATGGGCAGGAATTTGCAACATTCAACGTGGACATCTACGATGTGCAAGCAAATCCAAGCCTCGACGAATACGCCAACAACAACCTGCTGAAAGTGAAATTCAAAGCAGTTGAAAGCATCACAGGTCCGTTCTATGTGTGGTTCAACACGAACAACAAGGCGAACGAAAACAAGTGGAAGCTCATCGACGGAAACGGCAATACTATTTTCGAACGTTTGTCATTGACCAACACAACCGATTACAAAGACACCTTTGACCTTGCACCGGGTTGCTACTCGATCATTCTCGAGGATTCGGATCATGATGGTATCGGTTTCTGGTACTCAGCTCAGGTGGAAGGTGAAACAAGCGGTCAGTTCCGTCTGCGTAAAGTAGGTGGTGGATCGATCGAGTCATTCCCGGCTGATTTCGGTAAATACCACCGCTTTGATTTCTCCGTGGGCTTTACGCTTGGATCGGACGAAAACGGCGAGCTGGATGAAAACCTGGTGATTGCACCGAACCCGGCTACGGAAAACGTTCGCGTGGAATTCAACGGCAATCTCGGAAACAAGGTAACGATCGAATTGCTCGATGCAAATGGTCGTATATTGAAAACACAGGACGTAACACCTCAGGGGACACTGGTAGGAACAGATATTTCTGTCAGTGACTTGCATAGTGGATTGTACTTCATCCGTTTTACCGGAAACGAAGGCATGAGAACTGCGCAATTTATCAAGCAGTAGCTAAGGATAAAAGTGTTATAGTTTAGCGAAGGAACCGCTCCGATTATCGGGGCGGTTTTTTTATGCCCCGGTAATTTCCCGGATCATCCGGTAAACGAGATGCGTGGGCAGTCCCATAACATTGGTATACGAGCCAACGAGCTTTTCCACGGCCACGTAACCCATCCATTCCTGCACGCCATACGAGCCGGCTTTGTCGAAAGGTTTGTAGTGATCGATGTAGTGCTCGATCTCGGCTTGTGTAAGTGGTCCGAACGTCACCATCGTTGAATCTGCTGCTGTGAGCCGACGTTCGCGGTTGCCCATGAACACACCGGTTACAACTTCGTGTGTCTGGCCCGAAAGTCTGGTCAGCATACGAATCGCAGCGTCGCGATCTGTGGGTTTGCCGATGATGTCGTCTCCAAGAATCACCACCGTATCAGCACAGATCACCATTTCATCGCTTGCCAGATCCGTCAGCAAAGGCTGGGCCTTCAGTTGGGCAAGGTACAACGGCACTTCCTGCGGACGCAGATCGGAAGGATAAATTTCTTCGGTGTCTTTGGTCCGGATGTCGAATGACACGCCGATACCAGCCAGCAGCTCTTTTCTCCGGGGCGATCCCGAACCTAAAATCCAGCGAATGGTGCTCATAAGATGAAATACCAGTAATAAGGAATACAGCAGCCCACCATCATGGCGATCTTCAGGGAGAAATCAGCGCGTTTCAGGGCGGGTTTTTCCAGGGTGAAGAGCAGCGTTGTAAGGCTGTACAAAATGCAGATGAAAATCAATAGAGCAGGAGCGAAGGCTGCCAGGAATTTTGTGTCGGCTTCTACCGGCCATTGCGTGATAGCCAATACACCGGCAATGCCAATACAGCCCAGCAGCGCAACGGCAATCCAGCGCGTGCGTTCAGGACCAAGAACGATGGGAAGCGTTTTCGCCCGTAGTAATTGATCGCCGGGAATGTCTTCGATGTCTTTGATGATCTCGCGGACAAAGTTCAACGACAAGGCAAAAGCGGCCAGCACATAGATAAACAAACCGCCGTTGTAGAGCTCCACAAACCATTCGGGTTGGTTCTTGTACATGAATTCCGACAGCAATGCGCGTCGTGTAGCGTCCTGATTCTGGATGAAAAAGTGAATGCCGCACAGAATAGGAACGAGCGCCGTTAAGCCAGCAATGATCAGGTTCCCGATCAGAAAACGCCGTTTGAAGTACATGGAATAGAACCACAGTGCGTTAATGCTCAGCAAATGGACGAAAACATACCAGAACGTTTCATAACGCCAGCTCAGGTAGCAGGCAATCAGGAAAGCGACTAAATTCAGCATCCAGTGACTCAGGATGGCCCAGCGTGGTTTGATGTGACGCGTAATGATCAGTCTGTCGGGCTTGTTGACGCGATCGGCCTTGACATCGAAATAATCGTTGATAATGTTGCCGCCAGCCGCGATCATCACGGTTGAAACAACCAGCAGGAAAAAATCGGTGACTTCATCCGGCCGGGCAATGTCGTGAATGTTTCCCCAGGCGAGCATGACAAATACGCGCACAGCATACATCGTCAGTGCAATGACGAGTAGGTTTACCGGGCGGATTAGTCGTAGGAAATGCATAATTACTTAAGGATACGGTATTCCGTTCGACGGTTTTCCTGGTGCGCTTTTTCTTTTTCCTGTTCCGTAGCCATTTTCGCGATCTCAGCATCGCTGATCTTGGTTTTCGTTTCGCCGTAGCCTTTATAGGAAAGACGCTTGGCATCGATGCCTTGTGCGATCAGGAAGTCGTAAACGGCTTTTGCACGATTCTGCGACAGCGTAAGGTTATCGGCAGCATCGCCGCGCGTATCGGTATGCCCGCCGATCTCGATTTTAACCGCCGGATTGGCTTTCAGGAAATCGCGCAGCTTGTTCAGCTCAACAGTCGATTCAGGGCGCAGAGTTGCTTTTGTGAAGTCGAAGAACACGTTTTTCAGTGTTATCGCCACATCGCCATTCGTGATCGGTACCAGTGGCACGTCCATGTGAACGACTTCCTGGTTTTCAGCGATGGTCATGTTGAAGTTCTCGGAGAAGTTGTTGTAGCCCGGGAAGCTCACGCTGAGCGCATATTCCTGGTTGATCGGCAGTGAAACCGTAAATGCTCCGGTGATCGGATCGGCTTCGGAACGAATGACTTCTTTACCCGTTTTGAGGTCAATCAGCGAGAATTTACCAGCCAGTGGCTTTTTCGTTTCCACATCGTAAACCAGCCCGTCGAAATAGAGTGTTTTGGTCGGGCGGAACTGCTCTGGCATTTCGAAGTAGTAAATATCCAGGTCGCCGTAGCCACCTTCGCGGTTGGAAGCAAAAAATGCAATTTCACCGTCAGGGCTCACCATCAGGGAGTTTTCGTCAAAGCGGGTATTGATAGGATAGCCGAGGTTTTCCGCTTTCGACCAGTTGCCTTGCGCGTCCATGCGGGAAACGAAAATATCGAGTCCGCCCATGCCGGTGTGTCCGCGAGACGAGAAATACAGCGTTTTTCCATCTGGGTGGATCAACACGGATTCTTCCTGGAAAGGCGTATTAATGGTGTTCGGAAGCTTTACAGGCGTTCCCCAGGTTCCGTCTTCGTTTTGGGTCGACACGAAGATGTCGGCATCGCCTAAACGGCCACGACCACGTATTCCGCGAACAAAATAGAGCGTTTTTCCATCGGAAGAAAGAGAAGGCTGTGTTTCCCAGTTTGCAGAATTGACATTGCCCGGAAGGTTCACCGGATCGAGCCAGCGTGAACCGAGACGTTTCGTAATGAACAGGTCACAGCTTCCACGACCGCTGCGGTTTTCACCATAATAAGTTCCCGTTTCATCCGGGCACGCTACAAAAATCAGGCTGCGCCCATCTGCAGCGAAAGTTGGTGCTCCTTCGTTGTTAATTGTGTTCACGTTCGGCGGCATGGCTGTTGCCGTCATCCAGACGTTTTTGTCGCTAAGCTCGGAAACGTAAAAATCTTCCTGTCGCAAATAATGCTCCACGCGATCATCCTTGACTTCGCGAGTGAACAACAGTACCTTTCCGTCAACGGTAATCGTTGGGAAGTACTCCGGCGCGGCCGTATTGATACCTGGGCCTACGTTCACCGGCTCGAATTTCGTTGGGTTGTTCATGGCCTGTTTGGAGAACTCGGCTGAAGCCATAATGGCCTGTGCATCGTTCACCATTTTCGGATTGGCTTTCGGATTGCGGGAATACATATCCAGTGTGCGAATGCAATCGTCGAAGCGCCCCGTTACGAAATACAGGTTCCCAAGATAGAAAAACGTCGCTCCGGAAGGACTGTGATCGGGTTTGATCGCCAGCGCTTTCTCATAATGAGCGATAGCCACTTCCGCCATGTTGGAATATTCGGCGAATTCTGCAGCTACCACGTGCGCTTCCCAGAAGTTCGGATCGCGTTCGATTGCTTTGTCGAGCAGACGAAGCCCTTCCTTAAAGTTCGGGTTACCAGTATTCGGATCGCGCTGATCTGCGGCTTTCTGCGCGTCTTCGAAGAACGAAATCGCTTTTTTATCCTTGGTAGAATACGCTTGCTGAGCTGTCGAGCACGACACAAGAGCGATCATGCAGAGCAATGAAAAGAATTTCATCATGGGATGTTTAAGTATTTATGGGTTTGCAATGAAACCGTCCATTTCGGATGTTGTTTGACATATTCGATCAGTTCAGGCAATAATCGTTCCTGTTTTGACCACTCGGGCTGAAGGTACAACCGGCATTCACCGGAAACGTTACGTGCGTGTTCTTCGGCCCACTGATAATCGGAGCGGTGATAGATCACGACTTTCAGCTCGGTCGCTTTTTCATAAGCTTCTGCTACCGGCGCCTTGAATTTCTTCGGTGAAAAGGTATACCAGTCCACATTACCCACCAGCGGGTGTGCGCCGGATGTTTCAATGGCGACATATTTTCCTGCT
This sequence comes from uncultured Flavobacteriales bacterium, assembly GCA_946482515.1. The sequence goes on from CAMLRS010000018.1 coordinate 19,858, forward strand.
GCATGCAACGCGTCTACAAGCGCCGTCAGGTCGTACATAGCAGGTTCGCCGCCCGTAATCACCACCAGCTCTCCCGGATATTGGCTCACAATTTCAACCAATGCTTCCACGGTCATCAGTGGATGCGCATCGGCGTCCCAGCTTTCTTTCACGTCACACCACACACAGCCTACATCGCAGCCTCCCAGGCGAATGAAGTACGCAGGTGTTCCGGCATAGCGCCCTTCGCCCTGAAGCGTGTAAAAGTGCTCCATGACAGGATAAGAAACGGAAAGCTGTTGTTTGGGCATATTTCAAAATTACTCAATAAGTTTAAGAGTTGACGAGTTTGCGAGTTGATGAGTTGAAGGTTCCGGATCAGGAAAATAATTGCTATATTAAAGTATGGCAACATTTAAAACATTCGAAGACATTGAAGTATGGCAGCGTGGACATCAATTGGTGCTGCATGTTTATCGCCTTAGCAATACAACAGAGCTGAACCGGGATTTTGGGCTCAGAGATCAGATGAGACGAAGTGCTGTATCCATAACCAGTAATATCGCTGAAGGCTTTGACAGAAATCGTCACAAAGAGTTCTCCTATTTTCTCCGGATCGCAAAAGCATCATCTGCTGAATTGCGCTCACAGGTCTTGCTGGCAAGAGATCTTTCGTATATAAAAGAAGAAGATTACAGTATTCTCAATGAACAGCTGCTCGAATTGGCAAAAATGATAGGCGGGTTAATCGTTTATCTAAATAGGCAGACTCCAGTTCGGTAGTTGCAGGCTATCTGAAACTCATCAACCCGTCAACTCAACAACTCGCAACTACAAAAAACAAAAAATCCCGACAGATAGCGCTGCCGGGATCACTGTAGTATTAAGGAGAGCCAATTAGGCTGTAACTCCGATAACTTCTGCCATTTTCGAACCGATGTGAGCAGGGGAGTCCACTACATGGATACCGCACTCGCGCATGATACGTTTTTTGGCTTCTGCCGTGTCGTCTTCACCTCCGACGATTGCGCCGGCGTGTCCCATTGTACGGCCTTTTGGTGCTGTTTCACCTGCGATGAACCCAACAACCGGCTTCGTACCGTTTTCCTTGATCCATTTGGCAGCAATGGCTTCAAGATTTCCACCGATTTCACCGATCATTACGATGCCTTCGGTTTCAGGATCGTTCATCAGCAATTCAACCGCTTCACGCGTTGTTGTACCGATGATTGGGTCGCCACCAATACCGATAGCTGTTGTGATACCCAAACCTGCCTTAGCAACCTGGTCAGCTGCTTCGTATGTAAGCGTTCCGGATTTGGAAACGATTCCTACTTTTCCTTTTTTGAAAACGAAGCCTGGCATGATACCAACTTTTGCTTCGCCTGCGGTGATTACACCCGGACAGTTCGGACCGATCAGACGAGCGCCGGAACCTTTCAGGTATTCTTTCGCTTTCACCATGTCATTCACCGGAATACCTTCCGTGATGCAAACAATAACTTTAATACCAGCTGCGGCAGCTTCCATGATAGCATCTGCGGCAAATGCAGGTGGAACGAAGATGATGGAAACATCAGCGCCTGTTTTGGCAACAGCGTCGGCAACGGTGTTGAATACCGGACGCTCGAGGTGAGTAGAACCGCCTTTTCCAGGAGTTACACCACCAACCACATTGGTTCCGTATTCAATCATCTGTCCCGCGTGGAACGTACCTTCACTGCCTGTGAATCCTTGTACAATTACTTTTGAGTCTTTGTTTACCAGAACGCTCATGTTTGAGAATTTACTTCGTTTTAAAATCGATCCCAAAAGTAGGGCTTTGATTTCGTTTTAGCAACGCTTTTAGCGGAATTAAATTGTACGCAAACTTTTTCCTGTTTCCCGGCGTTAGAGGTTCTCGAAAACGTTTTCATGGTTAGGTGAATGAGATGAGAAGCAACACTTATGCTTAAAATTTATCAAACATGAAAAAAACACTTTTGATTTTAACCGGCGCGGCTACCAGCTTCTATACCACCGCCCAGGAAACACCTTTATTGAAGCCCTTTGATGCAGGTTTGCATTATGGTCAGCTAACCACTCCGGCTATGGATTTTTCTACAGAAGAATGGCAGCGAATGGATCCGCAATTCCGTGATTGGACTATGCCTGGTGAGGACTACAATCAACACGACTGGGACGGGAAATCGCAATCGGAAACAATCGGATTGCAAATGCAGTTTGCCGTGGGTAAAAAAGCACAGGAAAGCAACAACGCCGGCTTTTTCTGGGGAATCGGGCTGGGGATTTCCGGCGCAGGCTCTGCACATCGGTACTACCAGAAATACACCGCACAGATGGTCGACACGGTTACCTTTTCCAATGGCCACCAGGAATACCTGCACAGCGATACGAGCTACCATCGCAACTATACCTACAAAACAGGACGGAGTACACTCAGCACGCGCTTCATTTACCGCGCCGGGTTGGGTAAGATCATTTCGGTTTATGGTGGTGTCGGAATCCAGCTGGGTGTTTCCCGAAGAGCTGAGCTCAATTACTACGCTCCGACCTTCATATCGACCTATTTTTCGCCGGATCCGTCAGGAGGACATTCCGGGCTTATTTACGGTAGTTCTTATCTCAACAATATGGAGCTCAGTTATTATTCCTCCCGGAAGAAAACGGCGTTTCATTATGGTGTGAGTCTGCCGGTGGGCTTTTCCATTTACCTGGCCAAAACGCATTGTTTCTTCTCGCGCGTTTCCGTTGATCTGGAATTTTTGCCCGGCTTCACGGCTACTTACATTCCGGAATTGAATAAGAGTAAATCGGGCATCGACTATGCCGGCCAAGTTCGGCTGAATTACCGGTTGAAAGCATAAAAACAACTGTTCGATTGTTTAACAAAAGAGGGCGGAAGTTAATTCCGCTCTTTTTGTTGAATTACATATCAGCCGGCTCCAGCACTTTACCGGTAATCCGGGCGCGGTGCTGGTGTCCCCATTTTGATAATGCGTGAATGATTTCTTCGAGCGTTTTGCCGTAAGGTGTCAGTTCGTATTCAACGGTAACCGGTCGTGTTTCGAAAACGGTGCGTTTCACCAGCTCGTTGATCTCCAGCTCGCGCAGTTCCTTCGATAACATTTTCGCTCCTATGCCATCTACGGCGCGTTGCAGCTCACCGAAACGCTGTTTCCCGTTAAAGCTCAGCGAGCTGATAATACTGATTTTCCATTTGCCGCCGAGTAGATCAAGTGTGTCGTGAATGGCACGCAAATGCCCTTTACAAGCGATTGGTGAATGTTCTATCGTGTCTTTTTGTGTCATGACTTTTCGAATGATGGTTTCTCGCAGGAAATTACTTTCCAAAAGGAAACTGGTTTCAAAAGTAAAGTAACTTTTCGACATTTGCACCCTCAAACATTCAACATTTAAAAAGTACAGACAATGAAAGGTTTAAAAATCACTTACTGGTCGGTAACGATTCTGCTCTCGCTTATGATGATGTCATCCGTATTCATGTATTTCACTTCGCCGGAAGTATCCAAAGGTTTCCAGCATGTTGGTTTCCCCGATTTTTTCCGCGTCGAGCTGGGAATAGCCAAAGCTATTGGCGTATTGCTGCTCTTATTGCCATTGCCGCGCAACTTCAAGGAATGGGGCTACGCAGGCTTTTTCATCACGTTCGTTTCGGCATTGATTGCCCACGCTGCGATCGGCGACCCGCTTTCCGGCATGATGGGGCCGATTTTAGCGCTGGTGTTGCTGCTGGTTTCGTATTTTAGCTATCAGCGCCTGCAGCTGGTTAACGTGAAACAACAATGAATCAAACAGCAATGAAAATAGAAATCTGGTCGGATGTGATCTGCCCGTTTTGCTACATCGGCAAGCGACGGTTGGAAGCAGCTTTGGCTCAATTTCCCGGGACGGAAAAAATCGAGATAGAGTGGAAGAGCTTTCAGCTTGATCCCGATCTGGCGGTAAATAAGCCGCAATCGCCTTACCAATACCTGGCGGATCGCAAAGGCTTTAGCTACGAACAGTCGGTGGCCATGCATCAGAATGTAACGGAAATGGCAGCAGGCGAAGGTCTACGCTACGATTTCGAACACGCAATTGTGGCCAATTCGTTCGACGCACACCGCTTGTCGCAGCTGGCGAAAAAGTATGGACGTGACAACGAGGTCGAAGAAAGCTTGTTCAAGGCTTATTTTACGGAAGGCAAGAACATTGCGGATCATGTAATTCTGACAGCAATTGGCGTTGCAGCCGGGCTCGACGAAACGGAAATCAAAAATGTGTTGGAAAACGGTCAATACGAAGCGGAAGTCCATTCGGACATCCATGAAGCGCAGCAAATCGGCGTTCGCGGTGTACCGTTTTTCGTGTTCGATCGTAAATACGCAATTTCAGGCGCACAACCAGTGGAAGCTTTCCTGGAAACGCTCACGGTTTCGTTCGAGGAATGGAATAAGCACAATCCGGGAACATTGCAGGTGAGCGAAGGACCGTCTTGTTCACCGGATGGGGAATGTGATTGATATTCACCGCAAAGGTGCAAAGAACGCCAAGCTTTGGGGTAGTTATAGAATTTCTATTGTCGATTTCAAACACAAGAAGCACAAAACCTGTTCTTTGCGAACTTCGCGCCTTCGCGGTAAGAAAATTCCAGATCGTTATTTAACGTCCACAACTTCGATCTCAAATACCAGGATGGAGTTCGCCGGGATTTTTCCGTAGGCTTCATCGCCATAACCCAATTGGGGCGGAATGATTAAACGCATTTTCGCCCCTTTTTTCTGTCCAAGCAATGCTTCCTGGAATCCGGCGATGAGTCCGTTCAGTTTCGATTCCAGCGGTTTGCCCGGAAGTGATCGGTCAACCGTCGTGCCGTTGAGCAATTTGCCCTTGTATTGCAGAACAACAATGCTTTCGTATTGGATTTCTTCGCCTGTTCCTTCGCTGAGCTGCTCGATGAACAAGCCGGAGCCGGTTTCAGCCATTTTCCAGCCTTTTTTCTGAATGAGCTGGTCTATTTTCTGATCAAAGCTTGCTTTGTCGTCGTCGGAATACGTTTTGCATGCGCTGAATGCTGCAGCGATTGCCAGCAATACGAATGTTTTAGTAAGAAAGGGGCGTAACATGATAGCCTGCATTTTTCAGTAATTGAATGACACCGTTTTCACCGCCTAAGTGACCTGCGCCAACGGCAAAAAAACAAGTCCGGGTTTCCATTAACCGGATCATCACCGGGATCCAGTTGCGGTTGCGCTGGTAAAGCAACGTTTCCACACTGCCTTCCATTTCGCCCGATCCTTCGATGAGCTCTGCCAGTCCTTCCACGTCGCGGTCGATGTACAATTGGGTGAGCTTTTGCTGTTCCGCTTTGCCTTCTTCCGGGTGGCGGATCTGCTCGAGGATCATTTCGCGGATCACGGTGTCGGGAAGCTGATCGAACAACGAAACCTGGTATTCCATGGTTTCCAGTCCCTCGATGGATTGCTTGTTGTTGAGTGCTTTGCCCATAAGCTCAAGCTCATAAGAGCGCGCCCGGCCTTCGATAGCGGCTTGTAAGCTGATCTGCAACAATACCAGCGGCTTTTTCTTCTCGAATCCTTTCCGGAAAGCTTCGGGTTTCATATGGAGCAGGTTCGAGCCCCAATTGATTACACTGTCGGCTTGTGCCGAAGTGAAAATATCGAACAGGCTGCCGGAGTCAAGCAGGAGTAAATCTGCAGCTTTCTGTTGGTCCAGCAGGTTGTTGATCTCGAGTACGAGCACGTCGGTCCGGGCCAGGGTTTTTTCCAGCTTCGTCGAAAAATAGTAAGCCGAATCGGCGATCAGGTGCGTCGTTCCGTACAAATAAGATGTTTCGCTGCCTTCTTTTTTGACACTGTACAACAAGCTTTTTTCCTGCGCGAAGCCAATGGTCGCGCAACAGCTGAACAGTACAAAAAGCAGGTTTTTCATCAGGCGAGTGTAAGCTCCGCGAGGTAATGATCGTCGATCTCGGTCACGCGAACGGCTTTCAGCCCAACGTTTTTCGCTGCCTGGAACAGGGAATCGAAATCCACATACAACCAATCGAACCAAGGGCCTTTTTCTTTTTTGTATTTCATCTGGAAGCGGAAATTCCCATAGTATTCCGTGTTCAGGTTCACCCACATGCTGCCGTCTTCGTCTTCGTACAGGTAGCGGATGTCTGAAGAATCACACAGGATTTTTCCTCCGGGATTGAGCAGCGCTTTGGCATGCTCGAGTGTCCGTTCCAGGTTGGAAAGCTTACCGGCAATTCCTATGCCATTCATGAGCATGAGGATGGTATCGTATTTTCCGTCCTTCAGATCGAAGAAGTTGGAACGAATGGCTTTCAGCTCCATGGACTTCAGGTGTTCCACCGCTCCTTCTGAAATATCGAGGCAGGTTACATCCAGTCCCAAATCGGTAAGATAGTTGGCGTGGATCCCTGCTCCGGCGCCTACGTCCAGTACTTTTCCCGTAACGCGGTCCAGTGCCATTTTTTCAATTGCCGGCATTTCTTCGTAGGAACGAAAAAGTACTTCGAGCGGAATAATATCATCTTCGCAGATGTCGGAAGAAACAATGATATCGCCTGGTCTGCGGTCGCGCGCAAATTCCAGGATTGCTTTTCCTATCGGATCACCGTATGTTTTTGTATTCACCTTCTTGTTAATTATCAATGATAAATTATCAATTATAAAGCCTTGATAATTTATAATTCTGTAATTTATAATTGATTATCTGTAGTCGTCGTAATCAGCCAGGTCTTCATCGTTGTAGCCGTCTTCGAAGTCGTCGTCACCGAATTCATCTTCGTAGAGGTCTTCTTCGTCTTCGCCGAACTCCATGTCTTCCTGCATCATTTTGGAATCTTCCGGCGGCGCCATTCCTACGGAAAGCACAGTTGCAGGTGCATCAACGGTTTCTTTGCGACGGTCGATCAGCTCAATGAGGAAAATCCACATGCGCATGAAATCGTGCACGAGGATGAGCTTCTGATCGGAAACTTCCATGTAGTCGTTGAGAACGGCTTCTTTCATAATGGAAACGTCTTCCTCTTCGGAATAACGCATGTCCATGAGCGCGATCTCGTGACCTTTGTCCCATTCGTCGTTGGAAACGTAGAACGAAGCCAGCTGGTTCCCTTCGAAGTTGAACGCTTTCAGGATCGCATGGTAGAACGTTTCGAAATGATCGTCTTCATTGATCTGAATATCACGAAAGATTTCTTCGTTTTTTTCGGAATCCAGCAGTACGCGGAATTTAAGAGAACCCATGCAATGTAAAATTTGTCCAAAGGTAACAAGAAGCCAAGTATTTATCGGTTCATTTTACTTGTTTTCTTGTACAGGCAGAAAAAAACGAAGGGCATGAGCAAATTACCCATACCCTCCGGTGATTAGCATATATGTATGTCAGATCTTCGTCATCGTGCTGCGGTAGAGCACGTTTCCGTCTTTTTCAAACAAAACGAGGTAATTGCCCGGCATCAGTCCTTCCACATTCAGCTCGCGGATCATGCCTTTTTCGCTGAGAATGGTTTTTCCGGCCATGTCTACCACGCGAACAGCGTCGTAGTCTACGTTGGAAGAGAAGTTCACGACAGCCGTTGCCGGGTTCGGTGAAATGCTCCACGCTTCTGCCGGCAATACGGATTCGTCTTCGTCGCCGTCGCAGTCTTCGCGGCATTCGATGTGCGTAATCGCCAAATCGTTGCTTGCCCAGGCGTCTCTCATCGGGATGGTGTGCATGATGAGCTGGCCGTCCAAAGCTTCGCACAGCTGCGACATCATTTGCGTAGTCGCTTCACCGATCCAAACGATGTGTGTGAAGTCGGCTCCGAGCTTTTCGCGCTCGTAATAACCAAGCTGGTACGTGCGCTCTTCGTTTTCGTCGTTTTCAAAAACGGAGTAGTAACGCAGTCCGTCGAGTGAAAGCTGGCCGATCGCCGTTTTTGTGCCTTCGTCGATGAGAATGCGCTGCTTGAGCGTGTACTCATTTGGTCCGGTGTGTACGAATTGCAGACTGGAATTGACTTGCAAACGATTGGCAAGGAACAATTCCGATCTGTCTGGACTGAAGCTCGGTGCAAACAGACAGCCGGAAAGATCGGTTCCTTTCAGGATTACTTTCTCGGCGCCTCTGAATGGCTCGTCAAGCGAACGACGTGTTGCGCGGTAGAGCGTTGTTTGCATGTTATCAGTCGAAACGCGAGCGATGAAGTACATTTCCAATTCATTCAGACTGACCCAGCAGGACAGGTGATCGGCTGAAATACCGGTTTCCAGGATCACGCCTTTTTCCTCGAACGGCTCGTCGAGTGAGCTGCGGCTGGCGAAATGGATTTCATCGTATGAATCGGTCGATTTGGTATAATACAAGTGCAAAGCATCCGGCGATAAAAACGGATAGCATTCGGCCATCTCTGTCTTATTCAGCTCTTCAATAGGTGCAAAATCCTCTGTGATTTTCAACTGTCGTGTGACAGGATAATCCTGGGAAAAAGCAGATGCAGCAAGGGAGCAACAAAGAATTGCAATGGGTAAATGGAGTTTCATAAGCCGGTGATTTTAGGATTAATACCCTTAATAGTACATTCTTTTTCTGAAAGTTACAAATCAGGAGACGGGTTTTAATCCAAGCTCTTCGGCAATGGTCAGCATGAGGGTATAAGCGGCGTTATATTCGTTTGGAATGTCGCCTTCGAGAATAGCCTCTTTGATGCGGGTTTTGATCACACCGATCTCTGCACACGGACCAAGGTTAAAAGTCTGCATGATCACTTCGCCTGAAACCGGCGGCTGGAAGTTCCGGATGTGATCTTTCTCCTCGACATCGCGCAGCTTTTGGGACACGATGTTGAAGTTCTCGCGGTATTTTTTGACTTTGAACTCGTTCTTCGATGTAATATCGGCGTTGCAGAGTGTCATCAGGTCGTCGATGTCGTCACCGGCTTCAAAGAGCAAACGTCGTACGGCCGAATCGGTAACCGTACCTTTGACCAGCGCAATAGGGCGGAGGTGAAGTCTTACGAGCTTCTGCACATATTTCATTTTGTGGTCGAGCGGCAGCTTCAATCGACTAAAGATCTTCGGGGTCATGCGTGCGCCCAGCTCTTCGTGTCCGTGAAAAGTCCAGCCAACGACTTTGTCGAAACGCTTTGTAGGTGGCTTGGCGATGTCGTGCATAATTGCCGCCCAGCGCAGCCAGAGATCGGTTGATTGTTCGGCCACGTTGTCGAGTACTTCGAGCGTGTGGTAGAAATTGTCTTTGTGCGATTTTCCGCTGATGGTTTCCACGCCGTGCAAAGCAATCATTTCCGGGAAAAAGCGGTGCAGGAGCTTGGTGTTGAACAACAGCTCGAATCCGCGCGAAGGCTTTTTGGACAGAATGATCTTGTTGACTTCGTCGATGATGCGCTCGCGGGAAATAATGTCCAGTCGATCAGCATGTGACAGGATCGCTTCGAGGCTGCTGCGTTCGATCTTAAAATCGAGCTGGGTGGCGAAACGAATGGCGCGCATCATCCGCAGCGGATCGTCGGAATAGGTTTGTCCGGGCTCAAGCGGCGTACGCAGGATGCCGGCTTCGAGATCTTTGAGTCCGCCAAACGGATCTACCAGCTCACCGAAGCGATCGGCCCGCAGATCGAGCGCCATGGCGTTGATAGTGAAATCGCGGCGGTGCTGGTCGTCGGAAAGCGTTCCGTCTTCAACAATTGGCTTACGCGAATCACGATTGTAGGATTCTTTCCGCGCGCCCACAAATTCCACTTCGAGATCTTTGTAAACAAACTGCGCCGTACCGAAGTTTTTGAAGTAGGAAACCTTCTTCACGCGCAGCTTTTCGGCTGCTGCCTTGGCCAGCTCCATGCCGTCGCCAACAACTACGATATCGATGTCTTTGGAAGGGCGCTCAAGCAACAGATCGCGGACAAAACCGCCGATCACATACGCTTCTTTTCCCTGTTCGGAAATGATCTGGGAAACAACCTTGAAAACAGGATGTTTCAGCTTGTCGGCGTATTGCTTGTTCATTGCGGGGGCAAATATACGAAGACGTCAGCACAAAGGAGCATCCGTCGGGCCGCTATTTATCATTGTTCTTTGTTGGGAATAATCGTTACATTGGACAGCTATGAAACGACTACAACTATGAAAAACCTCCACTTCCTACTGGCTTTCACGGCCTGTTTGCTGATTCCACCTGTATTTGCTCAACCGGGAACAAACGATCCGACGTTTAATCCTTCCGACATCGGATTTGGCAGCGGAAACGGCGCGAATTTAGGTGTCGATGTCATTGCGACGCAGCCGGATGGCAAAGCGGTTGTTGGCGGACATTTCACTTCTTACAACTCCGATTACCTGCCTTACCTGGTCCGCATCAACGCCGACGGCTCGCCCGATGCATCATTTCTTGCCGGAGAAGGGCCGAATTATGTCGTCAATGTCATTGTTTTTCAGCCTGACGGAAAAATCCTGATCGGCGGCTCTTTTGACGAATACAACGGCATAGATCGCTCGCGGATTGCCCGGCTGAATGCAGATGGAAGTCTCGATGAAACGTTCCAGGTGGGAACCGGCTGCGATGGCTCTGTACTTGCAATGGCGCTGCAATCAGACGGTAAGATCGTCATCGGTGGGAATTTTTCGAACTACAACGGGAATGCCAGCGAATGTGTGGCCCGACTGAACGTCGACGGCAGCTTCGATGCTACGTTTGATGTGGGAACAGGACCCGATATCATCGCTTTCGGCGCCGATGTCTACGGACTGGAAATCCAGCTGGATGGAAAAGTGCTCGTAGCGGGTAATTTCAGCAGCTTCGACGGAACGAACGTTGGCCACATTGTGCGTTTGAATCCAGGTGGCGACGTTGACGGTACCTTCCTGACCGGAAGCGGCGCCCAAAGCGGCATCCGGGCTATGGAGCTGCAACCCGATGGTGGGATTCTGATCGCAGGATTCTTTGTTTCGTTCAACGGAACGTCGCGTATGCGCATCGCCCGTTTGCTGCCTACCGGTTCGGTCGATCCTTCGTTTGATCCTGAAAGCGGATTGGCCAATATTCCACATGATATCGAGCTGCAGCCGAACGGCAAAATTCTGGTTGCAGGAAGCTTTAGCGATTACGATGGAACGCCAGTTGCAGGTGTGGTCCGCATTAATCCTGATGGGAACATCGACCCGGCGTTTACGCCCGGAACCGGCGGTGGCGTCAAATACACGGTTTCGGTGCGCCCGGACGGTAAAATTCTGGCCGGTGGAAATTATACAGCCTACAACAACCTGATGATGGGACATCTAACCTGTCTGCACGCCGACGGCATGGTGAACATGGATTTCAATCCGCAAACGGCTGCGAATGGCGATATTTTTACCGTAAGTCGTCAACCGGACGACAAACTGATTATTGGCGGACGTTTCTTTGATTACGATTGGAATCACTCGTATGCGCTTGCGCGGCTGCTTCCCAACGGCGATTTCGATCCTTCCTTTGTTACAGGAACAGGTCCGAGCCTGCCCGTTCACCGGACTTTGCTTTTACCCGACGGAAAACTCCTGATCGGTGGCGAATTCACTTATTACAATGCCGTTTCGATCAAACGCATGGCACGACTGGAAGCCAACGGGGCGCTTGATCCCGGTTTTGTTTCGGGTAATGGCTTCGATGGAACGGTGTATGCGCTGGCAGTCCAGCCGGATGGTAAAATTCTCGTCGGAGGTGGCTTTGGTCTCTACAACGACACGGTGGCCAGGCGCTTGATTCGCTTGTTACCGAACGGAACCATCGACCCGACATTTACCGTTGGAACGGGAGCTGATTACCAGGTGTTCGATCTGGCCGTCCAATCTGATGGAAAAATCCTCGTAGCGGGCTTCTTCGACGACTTTAACGGAACACCGGCCGGAAACATCGTTCGGCTGAATGCGGATGGTTCTGTGGATGCCACGTTCAATTCGGGAACGGGAGCAAATTTTGTAGTGTGGGATATAGAATTACTTACTGACGGACAATGCGTTATTGCAGGTAGCTTCAATATGTACGATAATCAACCGTGTGAAGGTGTGGCAAAACTGAACGCAAACGGAACACGCAATGCGTTTTTCAATCCCGGAACCGAATGGGATGCTGTAGTGAAAAGTGTGGCCGTTCAACCCAACGGAAAGGTCATTGCGGCAGGTGAGTTTACCAGTATTAATGGGGAAACGCACAATCATATCGTTCGTTTGAACCTGGACGGAAGCGTCGATCCTGGTTTTGAAACCGGTGACGGAACGAATAATCCGGTAAGTCGGGTACTGGTTTTGCCGGATGATCAGGTCATTATTGCCGGGTATTTTACTTCCTACGACGGAACTGGCAGGAACCGCATTGCCCGTTTGAATAATTGCGCAGTTAATAATGGTGGTTCGCTGACACAGGAGAGCTGCGGAGCTTACACAGGCGCAGACGGCATTACGTATGAAAACTCAGGTGTTTACGACATGATCGTGCCTTCTGCCGAAGGATGCGACAGCCTGGTGGTGCTGAGCTTAACGATCAATGCTGCGCCTGACACGTCTGTTACCGTTACCGATTTCATTCATTTTCAATCCAATCAATCCGGGGCAACCTATCAATGGATCAATTGTGTAACCGGCGATCCGATCCCGGGTGCGACCGCGCAATCGTATACAGCCACAGTCAATGGAAGCTACGCCGTAGTAGTGACGGGAACGAACGGTTGTTCGGATACGTCGGCTTGTCAGGTGCTGACCACGCTCGGAATAGCTGAAACCAGTATCGTCGTTTCCATCGCGCCAAATCCGGCAGTGGAATCGATTACAATTATGTTCAGCGAATCTTCAAATGGAGAGATCGAATGGATTGATTTACACGGAAAAACTATTTCGGGAATCCAGGATTTTTCCGGCTACGAGCTGGTGCTTCCCGTCAGCGATTTTGCGCCCGGAGTTTACCTGCTGCGTGTCAACATTGACGGTAAGATTGGCGTTTACAGGGTGGTAATCGGAGCTACTTTCTGATCACCTGGATACTGCTATCCAGCCCGATCTTAATGATCTGCGAAGGCGTGCTGCATCTTTCCATTAAGCGCTCCATCACGATAGCGTCGACACCGGATTTGATCGTTTCGGAAATATCACCGAAAAACGTGGGTGATGGCTCGTTGGAAATGTTCGCCGAGGTAGAAACGATCGGTTTTCGGATGGAACGAATGAGCTGCAGGCAGATCGGATCTTTCGTCAAACGAATGCCCACGGAACCGTCTTCAGCCAGAACGGAGGCAGCCAATCCCTTGGCATTCGGGTAAATAATTGTCAAGGGTTTGTCGGCCAGGTCCACGAGGTCGTAGCACACATCCGGAAACTCGGGAATGTACTTTTCGATCATCTGGAAGCTATCGGCCAGCAGGATAAAGCTTTTGCTTTCAGGACGCTGTTTCAGCTCCATGATCCGCTGACAGGCTTCTTCGTTGGTCGCATCGCAGCCGATTCCCCAGATCGTATCGGTAGGATAGAGGATGATCTTTCCCTGTTGGAGCGCTTCGATTGCCGGTGTCAGTTTTTCGTTTGTTGCCATGGTACAAAGAAACGATTTTTTGATAGCAGGACTTTAGGATATTAAGACATCAGGACAATTGAAAATGTAAAATTCCAAAATGTAAAATTGAAAATGAATCAATTCTCCATTTTGGAATTTCCAATTAAATCGGGATAGGGCGTGTTTCCTGATGTCCTGAAATCCTAAAGTCTTGAAGTCATGAAATCACTCCAGTATCAGTACCAGATCATCCTGGCTCACCATTTCGCCTTCGCCGAGAATGATTTCCTTGATGGTTCCGGTTTGCTGTGAGCGAACGATGTTTTCCATTTTCATGGCTTCGACCACAAACAGGTTATCATTCGGGGCAATCGTATCGCCGACTTTGTGGAACAGCTGAATAAGCTTGCCCGGAAGCGGAGCGCCAATTTCGCTCTGATCCGAAGGATTAACCTTCCGTTGTTCTTTCACCTGGATGTTCAGCGATTTATCGACTACTTCGACCATGCGGTTCTGCCCGTTGACTTTGAAGAAGACGGTGCGTTTGCCTTCGACATTTGGATCACCGACCGATAAGAGCTTCACCAGGATGGTTTTTCCCGGAGAAATGGTAACCATGATCTCCTCGTGGATGTCCATGCCGTAGAAGTAATTCTTCGTCGGAACGGTACTTACATCGCCGTATTGGATGAACCCTTTGTGCGCGTCTTTGAACACTTTTGGGTAAAGCGCATACGACAGGTAATCTTCCATTTCCAGCTCGCGCGGGAAGCCTTTCTGGAAAGTTGCTACGAATTCCCGGTAGCTGCTATCGAAATCGATGGCTTTTAAATGCTCGTTTGGTCGCCCGGTATAGGCTTGTTGTTCTTTCAGGATAATTTGTTGCAGCTGCTGCGGGAATCCACCGGTTGGCTGACCGAGATCGCCTTTAAAGAAGCTGATCACCGATTCCGGGAAGGAAATGCTGTGGCCTTTTTCGATCACGTCTTCGGGTGAAAGATTGCTTGCCACCATGAAGATGGCCATATCACCCACGACTTTCGAGCTCGGTGTTACTTTCACGATGTCGCCGAACAGCAGGTTCACCTTGCGGTACATTTCCTTCACCTCGTCGAAACGATCGGCCAGCCCAAGCGATTCTACCTGCGGACGCAGATTGGAGTATTGTCCGCCCGGAATTTCATTCTGGTATACTTCCGCTGTACCGGCTTTCAGATCGGCTTCAAACGGGTAATACAGCTCCCGAACGTCTTCCCAGTAATTGGAGAATTGGTTCAGCTTACCGGCTTCAAACTCATTGTGTCGTTCCGTAAAGCGCGTCATTTCAATCATCGCATTGAAATTCGGCTGTGAAGTCAGCCCGGAAAGTCCGCCAAGCGCGACGTCGATAACGTCTACACCGGCTTCGATTGCTTTCAGGTAAGTGGCAGCCTGCACCGACGATGTATCGTGTGTGTGCAAATGGATTGGCAGTTTCACTTCGCTTCGCAGGGCGCTGACCAATTCTGTCGCGGCATACGGTTTCAGCAATCCGGCCATGTCTTTGATGGCGATGATATGCGCACCGGCATTTTCCAGGTCCTTGGCCATCTGGATGTAGTACTGCAGGTTGTATTTGCTGCGCTCTTTGTCGAGAATGTCGCCGGTGTAGCTGATAGCTGCTTCTGCCAGGGAGTTGGTTTGTTCGCGCACAAAACGAATGCTCGGTTCCATGGCCTGCACCCAGTTCAAGGAATCGAAAATGCGGAAAATGTCGATTCCATTCTCTGCAGCCTGGACGATGAATTTTTCGATCAGGTTATCCGGGTAAGACGTGTAGCCCACTGCGTTGGAGCTGCGGAACAGCATCTGCAGGAGAATATTCGGCACGGCTGCACGGATATCGCGGAGTCGTTTCCACGGATTTTCGTTCAGGAAGCGCAGGCAAACATCGAACGTAGCGCCGCCCCAGACTTCCATACTGAAAGTATTCGGGTGGTTTTTCGCGTAGCTTTCGGCCACTTTGAGCATATCGTAGGAACGCATGCGCGTAGCCAGCAGCGACTGGTGCGCGTCGCGGAACGTTGTATCGGTGTAATGGATGTGTTTTTCGCTGCGCAGCCATTGGGCAAAACGGTCCGGACCGAGCGTCGTAAGCAGGTCTTTGGTTCCTTTTGGATACGGCACATGCTTGTCGAATGCCGGTACTTTTGGTGTGCGGAACACCTTGCTGTGATCCGGGTTTTTGACATCCGGATGACCGTTAACGATCACTTCACCCAGGAAGCTGATGATCTTCGTGGCGCGGTCTTTCGAATGGTTGAAACGGAACAGCTCAGGCGTGTTCTGGATGAAATTTACGTTTACATCACCGTTGCGGAAATCGGGGTGATTGATGACATTTTCCAGGAACTGGATATTGGTTTTCACGCCCCGGATACGGAATTCCTTCAGTGCACGCGTCATTTTCCGAACGGCACCGTCCATCGTACGGCTTTCTGCGGAAACTTTCACCAGCATGGAATCGAAAAACGGGCTGATCTTCACACCCTGGTAAACACTTCCTTCATCGAGGCGAATGCCGTTACCGCCGGCATGACGATAAGTGGTAATGGTTCCGTAATCCGGTGTGAAGTTATTCTCAGGATCTTCCGTCGTAATGCGGCATTGAATGGCATAACCGCTGCATTTCAAATCTTCCTGCTTGCCGATATTGATCTGCTCGTCGGTGAGCTTGTAGCCGGAAGCAATGAAAATTTGCGTGCGAATCAGGTCGACACCTGTTACCATTTCCGTCACGGTATGTTCTACCTGGATGCGCGGATTCACTTCGAGGAAATAAATGTTGTTCTGCTGATCAACGAGGAATTCCACCGTTCCCACATTGTTGTAATTCACCGCTTTGGCCAGCTTGACAGCGTAATCGTAGAGCTGCTCGCGAACTTCCTGTTTGACATTGTAAGAAGGCGCAACCTCGACTACTTTTTGGTGGCGACGCTGTGTGGAGCAATCGCGTTCGAACAAATGGCGCACATTTCCATGATTATCGGCAACGATCTGTACTTCGATGTGCTTCGGATTTTCAATGTATTTTTCCAGGAACATCGTGTCGTCGCCAAATCCTTTCAATGCTTCACTGCGGGCCGCATCGAAGAAAGCCACGAGATCGTCGTTGGAACGCAGCACACGCATGCCCCGTCCGCCACCGCCGGCAGCAGCTTTCAGCATGACCGGATAACCGATGCGCTCGGCTTCTTTTTTGGCCGTTTCAACCGAATCGAGATCGGCTTCGCTGCTTTCGATCACCGGTACATTGCAGGAACGCGCTATTTTCTTCGCTGCGATCTTATCGCCCAGCTGTTCAATGACTTCCGGATCCGGACCAATGAAAATAATGCCGTTTTCTCTGCATTTGGCTGCAAAATGCTTGTTTTCGGAAAGAAAACCGTAGCCCGGGTGAATGGCATCCACGGATTTATCTTTCGCCAGTGCAATAATGGCATCGATGTCGAGATAAGGTTTCAGCGGTTCATCGTCATTCCCGATCTGGTAGGATTCATCCACCTTGTAACGGTGTTGCGAATACCGGTCTTCATAGGTGAAGATAGATACGGTTGCCAGGTTCAGTTCCGAGCAGGAACGTAGTACGCGAATCGCAATTTCACCCCTGTTTGCGACCAATACTTTTTTGATGTTCATGGAATGTCGATTTATTTAGTGTATGATATATGGATTTACATTTTCATAGTTGCGCAAAACGAATTTCATTGCGCCGTCGATGATATCGCCCATGCTGTCCGAATGCTTGAAATGCTTGTCGTGCGTGAGCTTATAGAGATAGGTTTTTAGTTCCTGGATTTTTTCGTCTGGGGAGAGTTTATCCTGCTTCATGCAGTGAATGAGATGGGAAAGCCTGTTTTTCTCGCTGGAAGCGCGCTTGGCGATCAGGGCCCGTTCTTCACGTTTGTATTGCTCTACCGAACCGGAAGGGAGGATGTGTGAAACGAGCTCGAGCAAAGGCTGATTTTCCTTGAAGGATTGAGGCATGTAGATGTCTTTTTCACCCTCGTAGCTTTGCTGGTCGAAATCGATGGCGCGAAAACGGTACTGGATCCGGTCGAAATCGTGGGTAAGCACGACTACGTAGTTGTAAGCACGCATATCGCCGAGCAGCCGTACAAAGCAGCGTTCGTTGAATTTGACAAATTCTTTGGAAATAGCGGATTTCTCACTGTGTGAGCATTTCGACAGGTAATTGTCGATGAAAATATCGCCCGGAATCCCGGAAATGTGTTCTTCCACCAGCGTATCGTCCTGTACCAGGAAATTGATCTGATTAGGGGAGAGCAAGTGTTCCAGCTCAAGCCCATAAACGCGGGATGCGTCGGCTTTTTTGATGTAGAAAAAAACGTAGTTGTCGTTGAGGATATTCCGGACTTTCACCCGAAACGGCTTGGTATTCCCGAACGTACAGAAATCGATGGCATCCACGTTCAGAAAGGGGATCATTTCGCTGCTGCCGTCGACGTGGAGAATGGAGTAGATCTGCTTGAGGGCGCTGTCGAGCTCCCGACGTTCGTCTTCCCGGTAAAACATGCTCAGCCAAAGCGTGTTGTTTCCCTGCTCGTCGTAGATGTCGAGCCCGTCCTGGAAACGCAGGAGATCATCATAAGTTACCGGAAGCTTGACATTCCGGCTGTATTTTTTCAGATAGTCGAAAAACTGATCTGAAATCGGATACGGTTCTTTCTTGTACCGTATAAGATTGTTGGCCATTTCAAACGGGGTAGTTTAAAATTTCGATTATAGCACCCCGAAGTTACGGCTTAAATGTGATTTTTATAATGTTTGTTGATAAAAAGTTGAAAAATTCAACATTTAGTCGGTTTCGCCTTTGAATTTGCGATACAGGTCCGGTCGGCGAACACGCGTGCGCTCAATGGCCTGTTGCTCACGCCATTCGTCAATTTTTATGGGGTCGCCGCATAGCAAAACGTCTGGCACTTTCCATCCGTTGAATTCTGGCGGACGCGTATAAACGGGCGGTGAGAGCAAATCGTCCTGGAAGCTGTCGGTCAGCGCAGATGTTTCATCGTTCATCACGCCTGGAATCAACCGCGCGATACTGTCTACCACAACGGCAGCAGCCAGCTCGCCACCGGTCAGTACATAGGAACCGATGGAAATTTCTTTGGTGATGTAATGCTCCCGAATACGTTCGTCGACACCTTTATAGTGGCCACAAAGGATCATGATGTTTTCTTTCATGCTCCAGGCGTTGCTGTGGCGTTGCTCCAATACTTCGCCGTCGGGGGTCATGTAAATAATATCGTCGTAATCGCGCTCGGCTTTCAGCTTTTCGATCAATGCCGCAATTGGCTCAATGGACATCACCATGCCTGCGCCGCCTCCGTATTGGTAATCATCGACGTTCTTGTGCTTGTTGGTCGAATAATCGCGGATATTGTGAATATGAATATCGACCAGGCCGCGATCCTGCGCCCGTTTCATCATGGAAACAGTCAGCGGTCCTTCCAGCAATTCAGGGAGTATGGTGAGAATATCAAAACGCATGGGAACAAAGTTAAGAAGTTTGGAGTTCCAAGTTGGAAGTTGGTGTTCAAATGAACGATTGTCCTCGCGGATGAATCCTGAGGTCACTATTTGCGACTTCAAGCGCTGTATCGCTGATCAATAAAGGGATATAGAAGAATCAGCTTTTTTGAACGGCATCCACAGCGGCACGAACCGAACCGTGTTTTTCGAGCAGAGCAGCTGCAGTAGCTTCGTCCAATCCTGTGGCGTCCATAATCATGCGGGTTCCGCGATCGACCAGCTTGTTGTTGGTGAGCTGCATATCGACCATGCGATTGCCGCGTACACGTCCCAGGCGAATCATAACAGCGGTGGAAAGCATATTCAGCACGAGCTTCTGCGCGGTTCCGCTTTTCATGCGTGTGCTTCCGGTAACGAATTCAGGACCAACTTCCGGCGTGATGGCAATATCAGCCAATTCGCTGAGCGGAGAACCGGGATTGCAGGAAATACCACCGGTCAAAATGCCTTGTTCCTTGGCCTTTTCGAGCGCACCTAATACATAAGGTGTGGTTCCGGAAGCGGCAATGCCCACAACGACATCTTTTTCCGATACGTTGTATTCCAGAAGGTCTTTCCAGCCTTGCTCGCGATCGTCTTCAGCAAATTCAACCGCTTTTCGAATCGCGGAATCACCTCCGGCTATGATGCCAATGACCATTCCGTACGGAACTCCAAAGGTTGGCGGACATTCACTGGCATCTACGATTCCTAAGCGTCCGCTGGTGCCGGCGCCCATATAAAACAAACGACCGCCGTTGCGCATGCGCTCTACGGTTTGGTCAACCAATTGTTCAATCTGATGGATTTCTTTCTCCACAGCCAGCGGAACGGACTGATCTTCACGATTTATACCCGTTAGCAGCTCACGTGTGCTTTGCAGCTCGAGATCGCTGTAATGGCTTTCCGATTCGGTAACGCGTTTCATCTTATACGAGGTAAGCTTGCATTTCACCGTTCTTTTCCATGATTTCCACACGTTCTTTCAACGTAGTGGTGAGCGTCAATCCTACGAAATCGCATTTGATAGGGTAGCGGCGGTGAAGACGATCTACCAAAGCAACGGTTTTGACACTTTTCACCGGCTGCTCCAGGATTTTCATCAGTCCGTACTGCATCGTTGTCCCGGAATTGATCACGTCGTCAACCAAAATGATGGTTTTTCCTTTCAGAATGGCCGGATCGATGGAACAGGTAATGGGATGGTCCAGCGGCAGGTCTTTGTGCATATCGATGCTGAAAACGGTAACGCTGGCTTTGCTGTTCTGACGAAGAATGCCGGCAATTTCTGCCGCGAAGTGTTCGCCGTTGCCAGTAATTCCGCCAATGAACAGTTCCTGCTCGCCGTAAGTGTTTTCGAGCAATTCATGGGCCAGACGATTGATTTTCTGCTGAATCTGCTGCTGTGTGAGTACCAGTTGCATCATGGGGATTTTAGAGTCACAAATATATTGAATGTTGGCGATCTGGGACGGGTTATTTGTTGTGCAGATAAGTAGCGAGGCGTTCGCTGATGAAATCGTCGCAAGCCTTGTCATAATCCGTTTCAGGAGGATCGTTGGTATATAAGACACTGTTGCGCCAGGCGATCAGTGCACCATAAGGATCGTAATGGGCGACTTTGTGATCTTTACTGATATAATAAACAGAGCAAACTGCATCATCGTCGTTCACACCATTGATGTAGTGAAATTCGCCGTCTTCTTCCAGTGTTCCGGGTACAATATGAACAGCCGGATTTTTCAAAACTTCCGGCATACTTGTCGACCATCTTCCCATTGTGCGAATGGTTTCCTCATCGTCCATGCAATTCACAATTATAAAAAGCTCATTGTTGTGATCAATGCTCCACCGGTGCAGTGCTGCAACAAATGCATAGCCTTCGCCACGTCTGACATTAAAATTCACCAGTACAACAGGGGAATTGATCGTATGCAGGGAAAATTTTTCGCCGTTCAGGCCAGTAAACTCCCAATCGGGAACAGGTTTGCCTGCGATACGCAAATTGATGGCTTTGGAAAAGGCATCGTCAGCAATCCGGTCGCTGTAATCATATGCACTGATGCATTCTCTGAAGTCTTTGTCGAATTCAGCCCGTTCATTTACACAGGAAATAAAAAGTACGGGAAGGATGTATAAGAGTCGGCGCATAGTGTTGAGCTGTTGAACAAAAATAGAGGTTTAATCAAGATGTTGCTAAATCGTTTGCGGTGTCGAAAAGCTTCAGCAGAACATTGTTCAAAAAATTGAAACCCGAATTCCTTCTACCCCAATTTTTCTAGCTAAATTTGCGCTCAATTTGAAGTGAAGGTTGCCAGACCTCCTGAGAAGAAACAAAGTCAAATTGAATCTTAAAAAGCGCTGAAAATGCCCAAAAACAACTCGATTAAATCCGTACTCATCATCGGTTCAGGTCCCATTGTTATCGGTCAGGCATGTGAATTCGACTACTCCGGATCACAAGCCGCCCGTTCGCTCAGGGAAGAAGGAATTGAAGTAACCCTGATCAATTCCAACCCGGCAACGATCATGACGGATAAAGTGGTTGCTGATAATGTCTACCTCAAACCGCTGGAGCCGGAAAGCATAATCGAGATTTTGAAAAACCATAAAATCGATGCTGTATTGCCAACAATGGGTGGACAAACAGGATTGAACCTGTGCATCCAGTGCCAGGAAATGGGGATTTGGGAAGATTTTAATGTGCAGATCATCGGTGTTGACATTGCCGCTATCGAGATCACCGAAAACCGTGAGTCTTTCCGCGAGCTGATGGGCAAGATCGGTGTAGGAATGGCACCGCAGCAAACGGCAAAATCCTTCCTCGAAGGAAAAGAGATCGCCCAGGCATTCGGCTTCCCGCTCTGTATCCGTTCTTCCTTTACATTAGGAGGTGCCGGAGCTTCCATCGTTCACGATCCGAAAGAATTCGACACGCTGCTCGAGCGTGGACTTCAGCTTTCACCGATCCACGAAGTCATGATCGATAAAGCATTGCTTGGCTGGAAAGAATACGAGTTGGAGCTGCTCCGCGATGCAAACGATAACGTAGTGATCATCTGTTCGATCGAGAATTTCGATCCGATGGGAATCCATACGGGCGATTCGATCACCGTAGCTCCTGCGATGACGCTTTCCGATACGACGTTCCAGAAAATGCGCGACATGGCCATCAAAATGATGCGCTCTATCGGAAACTTCGCCGGGGGATGTAACGTGCAGTTTGCCGTTTCGCCGGATGAAAAAGAAGAAATCATCGCTATCGAGATCAACCCGCGTGTGTCACGTTCATCGGCGCTTGCCTCCAAGGCAACCGGTTACCCGATTGCGAAGATCGCTGCCAAACTGGCGATCGGTTACCACCTCGATGAGCTGAAAAACCAGATTACAAAAACAACTTCCGCGCTGTTCGAGCCAACACTCGACTACGTGATCGTTAAGATCCCGCGCTGGAACTTTAATAAATTCCCGGGAACCGACCGTCGCCTTGGCTTGCAGATGAAATCTGTAGGAGAAGTGATGGGAATCGGACGCTCGTTCCAGGAAGCGCTGCAAAAAGCGTGTCAGTCGCTCGAAATCGACCGCAACGGTCTGGGAGCCGACGGAAAAGAGCTGGTGAACCAGGAAGCCATCCTGCACAGCCTCGAAAACCCAAGCTGGAACCGTTTGTTCCACGTCTACGACGCCATTAAGCTGGGAATTCCTTTCAAAACGATTGTCGACAAAACGAAAATCGATATCTGGTTCCTTAAGCAGATCGAGGAATTGATCAAGCTCGAGCGCCGTATTGAGAAATTCACCCTCGAAACGCTACCGAAAGACCTCTTGTTCGAAGCCAAGCAAAAAGGTTACGCCGATCGTCAGATCGCTCACCTGGTGCGCTGCCTCGAATCCGAAGTGCACAATAAGCGCACGGAAATGGGGATCAACCGCGTGTTCAAGCTCGTGGATACCTGCGCTGCTGAATTCGAAGCGCAAACACCGTATTACTACTCCACATTCGAGGAGGAAAACGAAAGCATCCGCACGGATAAGAAGAAAATCGTAGTGCTTGGTTCAGGACCAAACCGCATCGGGCAGGGGATCGAATTCGACTATTCCTGCGTTCACGGTGTATTGGCAGCCAAAGAATGCGGCTACGAAACCATCATGATCAACTGCAACCCGGAAACGGTTTCCACCGATTTCGATACGGCTGATAAACTGTACTTCGAACCGGTTTTCTGGGAGCATATTTACGATATCATCAAACACGAACAACCGGAAGGCGTGATCGTACAGCTCGGTGGTCAGACGGCCCTGAAGCTTGCAGAAAAGCTCGAACGTTACGGCGTTAAAATATTGGGAACGAGCTTTGAAGCGCTTGATCTTGCAGAAGATCGCGGACGTTTCTCCAAGCTGCTCGAACAACACAACATTCCATTCCCGCAGTACGGTGTGGTTGAAAGCGCCGAGCAGGCACTTGAGCTGGCCGACGATCTGGGCTTCCCGCTGCTGGTACGTCCTTCCTATGTATTGGGTGGACAGAAGATGAAAATCGTTATCAACAAAGAAGAGCTGGAGCACCACGTAGTCGATATCATCAACGAAATGGGCAATAACCAGATTCTGCTCGACCACTTCCTCGGTGGCGCGATCGAAGCTGAAGCGGATGCTATCTGCGACGGAAAAGACGTGTACATCATCGGTGTGATGCAGCACATTGAGCCGGCCGGAATTCACTCGGGCGACTCTTACGCGGTATTGCCTCCATACAACCTGGGCGATTTCGTGATGCAGCAGATCGAAGACATCACACGCAAAATTGCCGTGGAGCTGCGTACGGTCGGGCTGATCAACATTCAGTTTGCTATCAAAGACGATAAAGTTTACGTGATCGAAGCTAACCCGCGTGCATCGCGTACGGTGCCGTTTATCGCTAAAGCTTACGACGAGCCGTATGTGAACTACGCTACGAAAGTGATGCTGGGCGAGAAGAAGGTGAAAGATTTCAACTTCAATCCGAAGCGCGAAGGCTACGCCATCAAAATTCCGGTGTTCTCGTATGAGAAATTCCCGGATGTGAAGAAAGAGCTCGGTCCTGAAATGAAATCCACAGGTGAAGCCATCCGTTTCATCAAAGACCTGAAAGACCCGTATTTCTTCAAGATCTATTCGGAGCGGAATATGCACCTTTCGAAGTAAAACATGATCGTTGAAGCGAGTATCACCGGTTTTTTCAAGACGATACTAATTTTGATCGGGGTGCTTGTCGCACTTCGTTTCATTGGCAGGTTGATGATTGCCAAGCGGAACCTCGATGAAGAACGTGAAATGCTCCGCCGCGAAAAGGATTTTCACAAGGAACGTAATGAGAAGCTGAAGAACTTTGGCAAAGTAACTGTTTCGGGTAGAAAGCAATCTTCCGGATCGGTACAGGCTGAAGACGTCGATTTTGAAGAAGTGAAAGGGTAAAAAAAGCAAAAAATGCATTATTGCAATATTACATTATTGCATTTTTATTATTGGATTCCCAACCAGGATATGAACTGAAAAATCCCGCTTCTGGCGGGATTTTTTTCATTGGTATTATTTGTCTCTTACGGAAGCGTAGCCTTTACGCGTACCGTTGTTACTTTCGGATCGGTATTCGCCTGGATCGTCACGGTCTTTTCGACTTTACCGGAACCACTCGGCTTAAAGCTTACTTCAACCACATCGCTTTTACCCGGTGGAATCGGTTTCTCCGGTTTTTTTGGAGTCGTACAGCCACAGCTGGCGCTTACGTCGGAGATGATCAGCGGGTTCTTGCCCGTGTTCGTCACCGTAAAAACGCATTTGTTCTCTGATTCCGCTTCGACTTTCCCAAAATCGTGGAATTCTTTGTCGACTTTCAGGCTGGTGCGGCTGGCGATTTCGGCTTCTTCTTCGCGCTTGCTTTGTTTCTCGAACTCTTCGATTTCTTTCATGTAAGCAGCGTCGTTTTCACCGCCGGCTTCAATCGCGGAAATAACTTCTCCGTCTGATTTTTCTTTCGATTCAGAGCAGGCGCCCAGTAATAGCAAACCTGCGATCAATAACGTATGTTTTTTCATTGGTTGTAAATCAATGAGGCCAAAATTAGGGATTATAAACAGATAGAACACACGTTTTTATGTGTTCTATCTGTTGTAAATTTAATTGGATGTCTTTGCCAGGTTTTGAGTGTCGTACTGGTTGTTTTGCAACAACTTGATCGCACTTTGCAAAATTTCGTTCTTCACGTTGAAGATCTCGTAAAAGGCTTTCGTTCCAAACAAATCCTGGGCAATGGAAGCTTTCAGACGCAAACGGATCAGGTCTTCACTGGTCTTGAATTGCGCATCGTTCATTTTGAACTCGGTGTCTTCATCCTTCACGTAAGCAAGGAACGCATCCATGACTTTCTTATCGACATTGAACCCGCTGATAAACGATTCGAGCGTTTCGTACTTCTTGTTCAGATCGTCGCGGTTTTCGTCTACGTACGTCAGCGAATACGTGCTGAATGCGCCTGTAGCGGAAATATCGCGGTAGAGATCGGTGAATTCAGTTGTATCGAGTGGAACGAACACATCCGGCATAATACCGCCGCCGCCGTAAACCGTGCGCTGTGTAAGTCGTGTCTGGAATTTCAGTGAATCCGGCAGCTTGATGCTGTCTGCGTGAACCATTTCACCGTTCATGAAACGACGCATGTAATCGTTGCGGTATTCTTCCAGATCGTCGTAAGGCTTCTGGATCCAGCGACCGCTAGGAGTGAAGTAACGAGCGATGGTCAAACGGATCTGTGAGCCATCAGTCAGGTCGATCGGACGCTGTACCAATCCTTTTCCATAAGAACGACGGCCTACGATCAGTCCGCGGTCCCAATCCTGGATAGCACCGGCAACGATTTCGCTGGCAGAAGCAGAGTTTTCATCTGTCAGAACAACCAAACGACCGGTTTCCCAGGTTCCGTTGATCTTTGCTACCAGGTCCTGACGTGGCTGCGAGCGACCTTCTGAATAAACGATCAGCTTGTTGCCGGAAAGGAATTCGTCGGAAATGTATTCGGCAATATTCAGCAAACCGCCGCCATTTCCTTGTAGATCAAGGATCAGGCTTTCCATGCCCATGCCCTTCAGGTCTTTGATACCTTTTGTGACTTCCTGGTAGGAATTGCGGGAAAAGCTGGTGAGCTTGATATAACCGATCTTCGGCGCAACCATGTAAGCACATTGAACCGAGTTCACAGGCACGGTATTGCGCGTGATCACAAAATTCAGGTCTTTTTTGAGGCCTTTGCGCTTGATGTCGACGCGTACTTTGGTTCCGATATCTCCGAGGAGCTTTTCGCGTACCTGTGTGTTTTTCAAACCAACGCCAGCAACATTCTGGCCTTCGATGGAAACGATCTTGTCGCCGGCACGAATACCCAGCTTTTCAGACGGTCCACCCGGAATGGTTTCCACAACGATGAGCGTATCTTTCAGGATCTGGAAACGGATACCGATTCCAACAAAACTGCCTTCGATGCTGCTTTTGGCATCGTCGACTTCTTCTTTGGAAATATACGTCGAGTGCGGATCCAGTTCTTCCAGCATACCAACGATCGCGGCATCCATGAGCTTTTTGCGGTCCACATCATCCACATACATTTTGCTGACGTACATCATGATCTCGTCAATGCGTTGACCATCAGTTTGTGTGGGAGCAGGTTTAGGTTGTGCAATCGACAGGAAGCTAACGAATACTGTCGAAAGGGATAGAATGACTTGTTTCATAGAACGATTGTAAACACCTTAAATGTAAGTATTAAACGCAAAAATCCTCAAAAGTTAATAGCGAAACCAGGAATAAATGTTAAACGGCCGTTAATAATGAAAAAAGTGACAAGAAGCCGTTAACAATGGAGTGTTGACTTCTTTGAAAAGGGCTTTCCAAAATCGCTTGCCGGATTTACTAATTTCGGGATCATAGGTGGTTTTTATGAGTTGGAAAGTTGGTTTGGTAACAGCAATGCTTGCGATCGGTTGTTCGGCGAACGACGCGCAGGCCCAGGTGAAAGCGATTGACAAGCTGGAAATCCTTTACGATCAGGGACATTATGCCATGGTGTTCCGTCGGGCAAATCGTTTGCTCGACAAGCCCGATTATGATTATTCCTTACAGCCGGAGTTCTACAAAAGCTTAGCGATGTTCCAGCTAAGCCGCAAGGAATTTTGGTCGAAAATGCACCCGACCGCGTTGCAGGATGCGAGAAAGCTCTTCCTGGAAGTGAAATCTTCGTCTGATGGGATGAAAGTATTCAACGCTCACGTAGATCATGTAACAGAGCTGAAACAAGATCTGGCGATGTGGGCTGCAGAGCTCAAACGCGCCGGCAACCAGGATAAATTCGACGAATTGCAGCAGATCCTGTTCGGTTTGTTTGATCACGTTCCTGAACTGGATAATCCGGGAACCAGCTCGCCGGCCATAACACCGGAAGAAAATGAAGTGGCCGAAAGTCCGCTGACCATCAAACGTCGAGAAGACATCATCGACTTTGCCAAAAAACAGCTTGGCGTTCCCTATGTCTGGGCCGGCGACGATCCAAACGGATTCGATTGCAGTGGCTTCACCAGCTACGTTATGAAGAAATATGGTAAAGACTTGCCACGCAGAGCAGAAGACCAGTACAAGTCATCGCGCAAGATCAAACAGCGCCACGCCCAGAAAGGCGATTTGGTGTTCTTTGATAACGGCTCAGGAATTTCCCACGTTGGTATGATCGTTTCCGAAAAAGGCCAGCCGCTGGTGATGATCCATGCGAGCTCTTCCAAAGGAATTGTCATTACCGAGATCGAAACATCCGAATACTGGCTGAAGCGTCTGTATGCGTTCGGTACTTATGTCGACTGAGTTTTAATAACCGCAGAGAGTTTCACGCAAAGAATCGCAGCGTAAATGGACAATTACGAATTCTGAATTCGACGTCCGAAGAGTGTTGCCAGCAAAGCGAAAATAACGGCGATCAGGAAACCAATACTGGCCAGTGTCAGGCTGCCGTTCCAGAGGTACAAGCCAGCTACAACGATCGCATTGACGATCAAAGGAAGCATCAGCAGTACAATGCGAACACCGGAAAACAGGTGTGAAACCCGCGCTATTTCAAATAAGAAGCCGTGAATGGAAGCAAAAACGGCAATAGTCAGGAAAAACCACAAGGTGCGAATAGTACCCGGATCGGCGATCAGCAAGGCCGAAAGCAGCAGCGAACAGGCAAACAATATCCCGTTGATATTTCGCACGAATCCTGCCGGAGTAGCGCGCCAGGCCAGGCTGACGATAAATGTCACCAATGAGCTGATGAGCAAAGGAATGGTTGTTCCGATCGGCCAGCCTAGGCTGTAGATTCCTACGAGGCAGGCAATCAGGCCGGCCAGCAGGAGAAGAGGAATGCTATTGAGTAGGAAGCGCATCTTACCGTTTTCTGTAACGTACACCGAACACGCACACATCATCCACCTGGTCCAGATCGGATTTCCAGCTGTCGAATGCGTATTGAACGTGGTTGAACTGCTCGACCAATGGCAGATCGCTGATATTGCTCAGCATGGTCTTAAACTGGCGCGATTTGAATTTCTTCCCTTTTTCGCCACCGAACTGATCCACATAGCCGTCGGTATACAGGTAAATGGCATCACCATCCTGTAACTGGAAAGTCGATACGGAGAACGGCTTGGCATCAACGAACGAGCCGATCGGTTGTTTGTCGGGCTTGAGCTCGATTACTTCACCGTTGCGGATGATCACGCATTCGTTGTTCGCTCCGGAGAATTTCAGCGTAGCCGTTTCATGTTCGATGCTGCAAAGGGCAATGTCCATTCCATCTTTCACGTCGGCTTGACCTTCTGAACGGAACGCTTCCACTACGATTTCGCGCAGCTTGTCGAGGATTTCATTCGGCTCTGTCAGCTTGAACTCGTTGACAGCGCGCAACAAACCGTTGTTGCCCACGATACTCACCAACGAGCCTGGTACACCGTGACCTGTACAATCGATGGCCGAGAAAATGGTTTTCCCCTGTACCTCACGCGCCCAGTAGAAGTCACCGGAAACGATGTCTTTCGGACGGTAGAAAACGAAATGTTCGAACAATTCGTTCAAACGCACCTGCGATGGCAGAATCGTTGTCTGGATACGCTTCGCGTACTGGATACTGTCGAGAATATCGGTTGTTTTGGCTGTAATCTCTGCTTTTTGCTGTTCTAGCTGGTTGTTCTGCTCGGCGATCTCGCTGGTACGTTCTTTTACAATGGCTTCCAATCGCTGGTTCTGACGTTTTACGCGCTTCGTGGAAAGCTGTACGACAACGAATACGATGATCACGAGCGTAATGACATACAGCATATAAGCCCAGATGGAGCGGTACCAGGGTGGCAAGACCTGCAGGTTGTAGCTCAGGACTTCACTTTCGATTCCGTACGTATTTCGCGCCTGGATTTTCAGCGTGTAATTCCCTTCACCGATTTTCTGGAAGCTGGCGTAGTTCAGATCCGACCATTCTGACCAACGATCGTCGAAGCCTTCGAGCTTGTAGCGGTATTGCATATTGCCCAGACCGATGAAGGAATTGGCATGGAAAATCACTTTAAAGGAGTTCTGCGAATAGGTGAGGGCGTCCAGCGGATCTGCCTTGAAGATGTTGTAGGATAACACTTTTCCGTTCACTTCAAAACGATCGACAGAAACCGTCAGTCGGTGGTGGATTTTCCGGATGGCGTCAAAGTTCAGGACGAACAGCCCGTTGCTGGCTCCCAGCCACACTTCGTTATCCGGACCTTGCTGGATCGTGGAAACGATTCCCGCGCGTTTGAGTGCTTCGAGCGGCCATTTGGTCCAGACCCATTCTTTTCCGCGCAATTCGAGCCAGCCGGTTTCAAAGCGGCCTTCGTTCGATTTCTCGTACAAAACAACCCACAATTGCTGGTCGTTGATATTCACCAGGCGGTGAACGTTGTTGTTGTTCTTGTGAGAGAAGAAATCCGCATTGCGGGCAAACGGGATGAGCTTTTTATCGTCGCCTGAAATGGTGAACAGCTTATTGGCACAGCCGACATAAATCTCACCTCGGAATTGCTCTACGTAATAGAGCTTCTTTTCACCTTTCTGTAATTCCTTGTCGCGAATGACGCTGAATTTGCCTGTTTTGGTATTGTAAACGCCAATTCCCTGGCCGTAAATACCAAAGTAAATTTTGCCTTTCCAGGATTCGAGGCTGAAGGTGTTGCCATTCAGCTGATCGGCTGTTACGAGCTCTTTGTACTGCCATTGCCCGTTGGGCTGTAAAGCAAGCTGACTGATACCGCTTTCGAGGCTCAGGTAAATGACGTCTTTGTTTTCGGAATCCTGCTGAAACACCAGACCGTAAACCGGTGGCAGGGGAGCGAATTTGCGGGTTTCCGGGAAATATTCGTACAAGCCGTTGTAACCGATCACCAGCGTTTTCTTACCCTGGGACGTTTCAAAGGTCTCAATGTCAAAGATGAATTGATTCAGCGATTCCTGGCTGGCAAATTTGACATGCGTGTTGTGCTGTTCGCGTGCGAAGACATCCGAATGCAAGCCCAGCAGCAGTTTCCCGGAAGCGAAATCGATGGCTTCTGCTAACGAGGTCACACCTTCGTCTTTGCGGAAGTATGTCAGCGGACTGGATGTTTCGATTAGCTGAATACCATTGTCGAGGCACAGCCACAGGTTGTTTTCCTTATCGTGGAAAAGGTTGTAGACGTTCAGATCTTCGAGTCCGTCATACAGATCGATGCGACGCACAATCTTCCCCTGCAAATCGGCAATGATCACACCCTGGGTTTCCGTACCCATGTAAATACGGTCGCCGTGGCGGTAAATGAAATTCGGTGTCTGACCGGACAGCTCGGGAAAGAGCTCTTCCTTTTCTGAATTCCAGATAAAGTCATTGTTTTGCTGCCGCGCGCTGAAAAAGCTTCCCGTGATGTCAAGCACATACCAGGTGCCGTTGACCTCAAAGCTCCCGCGGATGTTGCGCAGCGTTACATGTTCAGGAACCTTTAGCTCACGCGGTTTATTGGTTAGCAGGTCGATGAACAGGTATTTTTTTAAGACTTCTTTCTGGCTTTTCTTTCCCTGGAAAACGATCAGCAAGCCGTTTCCGAATCGGGTAGATGTTTTGCTTTGCAAACCTTCGAATCCGGCGGGAAGTGTCATGCGCTTCACCGTTTTGTCTTTCACCGTATACAAAGCGCGTTCGCCTACGAAAACAACTTCCTGGTTGTTGAGCTCGTAAATGTTCCAGATCGAGCCGAAAGATTCTTTGCTGGTTCCTGAAACGGCCAATAGCGGGTAATAGCACTGCACACCGGTCTTGTC
This sequence comes from uncultured Flavobacteriales bacterium, assembly GCA_946482515.1. The sequence continues at coordinate 51,337 of CAMLRS010000018.1, forward strand.
GTAGGCGATGTAACCGAAGTTGTCTTCACGACCCACATACATCACATCGTTCGAAGCGGTAAACAGCGAGGTGACTTCCGTTTCGCGAATCAGGTTCTGGGTCTTTTTGTCAACGACTTTTGTATCCGGCTCGATGTGTCGCCACTCGATTCCGTTGTAAGAAATGATGTGATCGTTGTTCCCGAAATAAACGAAGTTATCCGTGCCCTGCATACCCGTCCAGATCTGGGCAGCACTTCCGTAATCGTCAATAGAGAAATGACGGCTTGGGAAACGTCCGTTCACCGACAAATTCTGAGCAAATGCAAAACTGCCCGAAACAGCCAGTAAAAGAAGGGTGCAATATGTACGGATGAATAGGTTCATATTTGCTTACGCAGGACGAATATACTAAAATAAATGGTTGTTCAGTTTCGTCTTTTAACAGGACCAAAAGTCTTCCGGGAAGTCGCTAAGAGAGAAGGATCAGCGATTTAGCTTACGGCTTTTTTCCGCTGCACAAACCAGGTTCCACAACGCGCGGGCGCCTACATTGGCATCCCAGTCGCCGGAAGTTCCCGGTGAAACTTCGTTCAGGTCGAAACCGATGATCTCTCGTCCTGATTCCACCAATTGGAAAAAGAGGTAATTGATCTGCTCGAGCTCAAAACCACCTGCAACCGGTGTTCCTGTATTCGGGCAAAGCGCCGGATTCAGGCCGTCGATGTCGAACGAAATGTAGACACGCTGCGGCAACACGCGGAGAATGGAATCAACGATGGATTTCCAGGATTCGCCTTCAAACTGGCGACGTTTGATGTCCCAGTCGAAGAAGGTCGAAACGCGGGAATCGTTGCGCGTAATTTCCACTTCCGAGTGGGCGATATCGCGGATGCCCACTTGTACCAGCTGCTCGAGGTTACTGCACGATTGCAGCACGTTGTACATAATGCTGGCGTGAGATTGTGCAAAGCCTTCGTAAGCGTCGCGCAGATCTGCATGCGCATCGATCTGTAAAACACCGAATGGTTTTCCCTGTGCGTCGAGTGCTTCGATCAGACCCAGCGGCGTGCTGTGTTCGCCACCGAGAACGGCTACGATCTTATTCTCCCCGATGAGAGTTGTTGCGCGCTCTTTCAGGTTGTCTTTCAACGCTTGTTGTGTAGCATTGATGTGCTCCACCACAGCCGCATACGGACTATCAGCTGTCAGCGTGCCGCCTTGCTCGAGGAATTGAATGTATTCGATCGCCTGAATGCAGAGATCAGTGTTGATCTGTTTCCATTCTTCCGAAATTGGCGTCATGAAAACCTTGGTATTCCAGGCTTCCGGCAATTGCGGATGGTAAAAATCGAGCTGTGTGGAAGCGTCGAGAATGGCCTGAGGGCCGTCGCTTGTTCCTTTTCCATAGGACGCCGTAGCATCCCATGGAACCGGAATCAGTACAATATTGGCTTCAGCTTCCGAAACCGGAAAACCGAAAATATTTCCGTTGGCGATACCGACGCCGTTCGGGTCGAAACTGCCGGAATCAGCCATGCAGTAATTGCTTAACGAAGTTCGGCAGTGCGAAGCTGGCTTGTTGCAGGTCTGCGTTGTAGTAACGGAGTCCTTTTGCAGCTACGAATGCGTCGATCTCTGCTGTCTTATCGATGGATTTCGGCTGAGCAGCGCCTTTCAGTCCGTACTGGAAGCTCCACATACCTGTTGGGTAAGTTGGAACGAAGAACAGGGACACCGGTGCGTTTTCCTGACCAAAGATCTGGCGCAGTGTTGCGTTCAGCTCGGCAAATGCGTGTTCGTTGAATTTCGGTGATTCACCTTGTGCGACGAGGATCCCGCCTGGTTTGAGGGCATTGTAGCAGTTCTGGTAGAATTCTACGGAGAACAGGCCTTCTGCCGGACCAACAGGATCGGAACCGTCAACGATGATAATATCGTAAGAATCTTTTGCTGCATTCGCTGCGTGTGCGATACCGTCGCCTACGATCAGATCGAGCTTCGGATGGTCGAATGCCGCTGCGATGTTTGGCAGGAATTGCTTGCAGGCTTTGATTACTTCGCCGTCGATTTCCACCATGGTTACTTTCTCTACGCCATCGTGACGCAGGATTTCACGTACAGTTCCGCCGTCGCCACCACCGATCACGAGAATGTTTTTCGCGTTGCCGTGGGTAAACATAGCAGGGTGGGAGATCATTTCATGGTAGTGGAACTCGTCCGCTTCCGTGGTCATGAACATATCGTCGAGCGTCAGCAGCTTGCCGTATTTCGGTGATTCGAGGATGCGTACGCGCTGGTATGGCGATTGCACGTCGAAGAATACTTCACCTGTATAACGGAGCGAAAGCGCCTGGTTGTCGTCTTTATCGGTAAACCACACGTTGCGGGTATACATTTGCGGGTTCACCCATTCTTCCGTTGCCTTCTGGCGCATGGAGGAAATATCGAAGTCGTTACGGGTGAGCAGTTGAATGGCACCGCGTTTCATTTCGATAGCTGAGTAGTTCAGCGCACCGAAACATTCTTTCAAATGGTCGAAGGAGATCCACGCATCCATTTCCCCGCATGTAAACAGGTCAACAGCCGCATAGCCGTATTCCGGCCAAGTATGGATCGCCAGGTGACTTTCCTGGATCACCACAACGCCCGATACACCGTATGGTGAGAAGTGGTGAAAGGTAGAATTAATCACAGTTGCACCGGCCTTCTGAGCGGCACCGACCATGTCGCGCTCGATGGATGATACATCGTTCATAATGTGTGGGTCGCAGCCCATAAATTCCACCAGGATGTGGTTCCCCAAAGCAGTACTCATTTCCTATCTTGACATTTAAAATTTGAGCGGCAAAAATAGGGGATTCAAACGGATAATGTGTTTATTTTTTGCAGAATTAATGATTTCTTCAGGCAGGTTTTTTTGTTGTCACTTTCCGGGTGAATTTCCGAAGGGGAGAAAAGCCCCGGCAGGTACGGTTTTCAGGGTCAGACAAACAGCAGGACCAGTGTCAGGGCAATGCCTGCAAGCGAGTAGATCAATCCTGTTCGGAAGGCTTTGGTTTTCGGGCGGTACATCCAGAATGCCGAAACAACGAAGAACAACAATGAGCAACCGAAGAAAATGTTCAGCCAGTAAAGCGGATCGTCGGTGGTAGCCTTGTGCAGGCGCGTCATCTGACTGAGCACGTAAGGCAGCTCGCTTTTGGTGATTTGGGCAACGCCGGTTTTTTGATTGTAATCGCCGTTCCGGAAGTAAATGATTGTTCCTTCCTGTTTTTCGAACTGGTAGCGTTTTAAACCTAATTCTTTTCCAAGGTTCAGCGCGTCAACACCGGGCTGGATTTGCTTCTTTTCAATCGTGGTCGTTTTCAGGAAATCCGTTTCCCGGAAGATGAGTACGATACCGCTGATAGCATAAACGGCCATGATGCCGGCCAGAAAGAAACCCAGGTATCGGTGGAGTACCCGCATGGAAAGAAGGGATGTTTTCATGCCGCGAAATTAGAATTTTTTCAAAACCTTCACCCAGTCGCAAATTTCCTTCAGAACGGCTTCCTTTTTTTCGATATGCGGATGATGTCCGCAGTCGGGAAGGATTCTTACATCCGCCTGTGGGGCTGCTTCGTGAATGGAATTTAGCTGTTCTTCCGTACCGTATTGATCGGCAGCTCCCTGAATTGCCAGAACCGGGCAGGCAATGCCTTTGATTTCTTCCCGGATATCCCAATCGTGAAAAAAAGGTGCGCGCCAGGTATTGGCCCAGGCGTAAAACAAACGCTCGGTTTTATCGCCGTGAATGCGCTTCAGTCCATCGAGCTTACCCGATTCCCATGCTTGTACTGCAGGTTCGATTCCAGCCAGTGTTTCCGGTTCGACAAACGTATGTGCCGCCATGGTACAAATCCCGATGATGTTTTTCGGATAGTGTTTGGCATAAAGCAGGGCAATGGTTCCGCCGTCGCTGTGGCCAATCAGGATCACCGGCGTTCCAAGCGGCAGCAATTCGTCGAGAATAGCTTTAGTTTCGGTGGTATAGCGATGTAAATAATCGGCTGAGCGTTCTTCTGCTGGCAACGGATCGGAATGACCGTGTCCGCGGCGCTCGATTATGATGCCAGGCAATTGCAGCTCGTTGACAATCATTTCGGGGAAGTTCCGCCATTGAACGATGGATCCCAATGCTTCGTGCAGGAAGACGAGCACCGCGCTGCCGGGTGAATAGGAGCGTAGCCATTGGATGTTCACCGCATAATCGCCGATCGTGAGCCGCTTTTCCATGATTGTGGTATACAAGAAAGGCGCGGAAATTCCACGCCTTTATCTCTATTGAAAGTGTTTGCTTAGTTTTTCACGCGCTCAACGTAAACACCTTTCGCAGTGTCTACTTTGATCACTTCACCGATCTCGATGAAAAGCGGAACTTTTACCTGTGCTCCTGTAGCAATGGTTGCTGGCTTCATGGAGTTGGTAGCCGTATCACCTTTGATACCAGGCTCAGTATACGTTACTTCGGAAACGATGTACATCGGCAATTCGAGTACGAGTGGCGTTTCTTCTTCGGCATGGAAGAGGATATTGCAGATCATACCTTCCTGGAGGAAATCCGGTTTTTCAACCATTTTAGCAGGAATCGGCACTTGCTCGAATGTTTCGTTATTCATGAATACGAAATCCGCTCCTTCCTGGTACAGGTACTGGTATTCACGGTTTTCGATGCGAACGATGTCGATTTTATGTCCGGCTGAAAACGTGTTATCGAGTACTTTTCCGGTTTCGATCTGACGCATTTTGGTACGAACGAAAGCAGGTCCTTTTCCGGGCTTTACGTGTTGGAATTCAATGATTTGAAAGAGCTTTTCGTTGTGCTTGATGCACAATCCGTTACGGATATCTGCTGTGGTTGCCATGTATCGCTTTTTTGTTTTTAACGGCGCAAATATAACGGAATTTTCCTTGCATTGCTGCCCTTCAGGCTCTTGTCAGTTTTTTAGCAGGCGCAGGTACTGCCCATTGATCCGCAGCAGGTAAGGCCCGTCCGGAACATGATCTATTGAAATTACGGTAAGTGGAGCTGTCAGTTTTCCTGTTGCGATCAGTTTGCCGTCGAGCTGGAACAGTGTGTACTCTTCAGCATTGAAATCAGCTGAAAGCGTCACCGAAATCTGATCGTTTGCAGGATTCGGCGCAACCGTAAAATTGTTTTGGGTCAGCTCATCAGTTACGGCCGTTTGAATGGTATAGCATTCCGATGTATCGGTACAACCGTAATAAGTGGAGATGACAGCGTACTGGCCGCCCGGTTCACCAACGAATACCTGATCGTTTTCACCGGGAATTTCGGTTTGCGTTTCACAATCGAACCAGCTGATCGTATAACCGTTGCCCCAGTTACTGGAGCTGAGTGTTAAGTCGCCGATGTAAGCAACATGAGGTTCTGGCTGATCGCTGACGAACAGGTATAAATAAGCCATGGAATCACAGCCGGCAGCGGTTGTCAGCTGATGCGGATAAATGCCTTCCTGATCGTAGGTGTTTCCGGCGAATTCATAATTTTCTCCGGGGCAGATGGTTGCATAGGTACTGCTGCTGATCGGCGGCGCGACGGTCAATTCCAGGTGAATAATCGAATCGCAGTCTTGTCCGGTAGAAACCTGCATGCTGTAAAGTCCTGATTCGGTGAGCTCCTGACCATTGAAAAAATAGGAAGCTCCGTTGCAGATCGTTTCGGTGATCGTATGCTGCGCATAAGGCTGAATGTGAATAATGAACAGCAGGTGCGAGATCTGGTGATACAGATAGGCTTTTCCGTCGTTGAAATCGTAGAGGTTGAAAAAATAGCCGTCGCCATAGCCCCAGTTGCCGGTTAGTGAATCCGGGAAAAGCGAGGTTACGGGATCGTTTCCGGGCGCCGAAAAGTCAAGGGAATCGTTCCACAGCATATACGAATAGCCGGACGTGTTTTCGATTTTCAGTGTATCGCAGATATTCACATAGACCTCCTGAACGGGCTGGTTCAGTGCTGTAAACTGAAGGGTAACGACATTGGCGCGGGATTGCAGGGCTGCCAGCAGGCAGAAGCTCAGTAATAGGGTTCTCATAAGCGGTATTTAGTGTTTTGACTGACAGAATGAAGATGAGTTGCCTTCAGGGAGCCAAAAGCACAGATTTTTCCGTTATATATGCGGAATAAGCCGTACTTTTGCTGTCGGTTATGATCAGTTTGCCTTTATTCCTGAGTGATGTTGCCGGTTCAGAGATCCTGCTCATTATGGTATTTGTACTGATGTTTTTCGGTTCGAAAAGCATTCCGGGCATTGCGCGTACAATGGGACGGACCATTCGCCAGATCAAAGACGCTTCGCAGGAAGTACAGGATGAAATCCGTAAATCGACCGGTGATATCAAAGGTGATTTCAACCTGCAGCGCATGGTGGATGAGACCAAAGAAGATATTGAACGTCCTTTTCGCGAACATGCACGAACACTTGACCAGGCTATTAATTTCGAGCCACCGCAGTCATTTGTAAAACCTGTTCCACAGATCACTTCAGAAGACCTGTCTACCGAACAGGTAGAACCGGCAGCGGAAAATCCGGAAACAACCGATTCCCAACCAGAAGGTCCAAAGCCCGAGCCGACCAATACCGCAGAGGTTGCAAAGGAGTCGCAAAGCACGCAGAGTTGATATACTACTGATAATTCTTAGACAAAGATTGAAACATAAAAAGCCGTCATTTTGTGACGGCTTTTATTTATTTCACTACACTAAAACTTTGCGTTCTCTGCGGTAAGCGTCAATGCTCTTCGTGTTCTTCATGCGAGCTCATTTTGAAGTCCTTGCGGATTTCCGGGTGAGCGATCTCGCCGCCGCTGGTTCCTACCTCGCGTGCAAAATAGGTGGCGATCATACCGACCAGCAAAACCGTAATAGAAGCGACCATGGCCATGGATTTCTTTTTCCACTCAAGGAACAAAGCAATCAGCGACAGGAAAATGATTCCCCACATAAATGGCATCATAGCTTCGGCGTGTTCTTCGTGCTCGTGGATCAGGTCGTGATCGGCTCCGGGCAAATGTTCTACCACTTCTTCGGCCCCTTCACCTGTGGAATTGGCCATCAGTGATGTAATGCCTGCAATAAAGAAGATCAACAATCCTACGCGACGTGTAACGGAAGACTTGGCCAGAATGCCGATAAGTAAAATCAAAACGCCCAGAACAAGGGCAACGATAGGAAAATGATTGATAAGTAAATGTTGATGGGCAGCGTTCATAAGTTTGAAATTTGGCGCAAAATAAGAAGATTTCTGTTAGTTGGGGAGTTTGTGAGTTGAAGAGTTACCGGGTTGAATGGGGGAAAAGTTTCTGAGTTGGTTGCTCATTTCAAACTCGCCAACTCAAAACTAAATAACTCACGAACTCAAAAACTCGCCAACTCTTTAACTCACAAACTCAGCAACTCGCCAACTAAAACAACTCCGCTAGCTCTTCACCGGCCAGGCTGCCGATCGCAACGCCCATTCCGCCCATACGGACTGCCATTCCGACGTGTGGATGTGTGAGCTCGATGAGTGGTTTTTTCTCGGTTCCAACGCCCATAATGCCCGCCCAGCGATATGCCGTACGAATCGTCTTTCCGGGAAGGATTTTCGTTCGGGCCAATTCTTCCAGCGCCTGAACGATGGTATCCGTAACAGCTAATTCGGTGGACGTTTCGCCTTTGAAATCGAGGTTGCGGCCACCGCCGAGCAGCAGGCGATTGTCTACCGAACGGAAGTAATAATAGCCTTTCTGGTAATGGAACGTGCCGGGAAGCGACCAGCCCGGAATCGGATCTGTCACCAACACTTGCGCCCGTGCCGGAACGATGCGCTCATCCGAGAGGAATTGCCCGGCGAATCCGTTCACGGTTACGGCCATGTGAGCGGCTTTCAGTGTTCCGTAGGTGGTAGTGACAGTTACGTCATTTGTACCGACTTCGCAATGAAGTACTTCCATGCCGTTCAGGACCGTAATGCCAGCTGCAGCGAGCAATTGCTGGGTAGCAACGAACAGTTTTCCTGTATGCAGCTCACCTTCGAGCCGGTTGTGAAATCCGCCCGCAATGCCTTGAAAACCGCAACGTTGTGCCATGGTGTCGTCGTAGCTGTAACAATCCTTCTGACCGGTAATTTGCCCGATCTGTTCGTTGAAATAACCGAGTCGGTCGTTGAGTCGTTGTTGTTCAACTGTATCTTCTGTCGTGAGCAGGTCCCACGAACCGGGAAAAACCAATCCGATCTGTTCGGCAGAAAAGCGTTCCTGTAACCGCTGCAAACCGCGCCAGCGCAGCTCAACCGTGGCCCAGACGCGCTCTTCGGATATGTGTTCCAGGTCGTCGTCGAGCTCAGTCACACTTCCGAAACAGGCAAACCCGGCATTTTTCGTACTGGCACCGGTTGGCAGGTAGCCGCGCTCCAGGATCACGATCCTCGCATCAGGGAAACGCTCACGCAGTCGCAATGCGCAGGCTGAACCTACGATTCCGGAGCCGATCACCAGGAAATCGATGTCTTCAAGCAGGGTGGAGCGTTCCCAGTAGCTCAGTTGGTCAAATTGTAGCATAAGCCGCTTCGTAAATGAACTATTTTGACGATCTTTGTAAGAATTAGGATCAAAATTAAACCAAATCTGTAACCGGTTGTACAGCCGTCCGTTTAAAAAGCTATTATGAGGTTTTTCTTGCTTTTGCTGCTCTGTTTGATCTCCGTTGTCGGGTTCTCACAGGAGATGTTGAATGTGGACGTACTCACAAAGGACTTCAAAACCGACAAAAAAGACGGTGGTGTCACAATCAAAGTCTATGACGGCGCTTCGCTGGTCGGAACGTATACCAGTCCGGCGAACGGAAAAGTCGTTTTCCAGGTTCCGGTAGGCAAGGTTTACAAAGTCGAAGCTTCCAAAGCAGGAAAAGTCACCCGCTACATCAACGTAAACGCCAAAGGTATTACCACCGAGCTCTTGCCGGCGAATACGTCTCCTACAGCTACATTTTCCCTCGGATTGTTCGAACAGGCTCCAGGAGTGGATTATTCCTACGTGACCTCCAATCCGGCTACCGAATTCTATTTCGACGGCAGTAATCCGGCACTCCAATACGACGGCGTTGTGGCTGATCGTATGTCCAAGAAGATCGAAAAGCTCCTCAAAGATGCCGATGCTGCAGCCGGACAGTCGGAAGCAGCTTATAACGCAGCGATCAAAAAAGCCGATGCCTTTTACAACCAGAAAAAATACGAGGAAGCGCTTGTAGAATACGAAGCAGCGCTGAAAATCAAGCCGACAGAGCCTCACCCGAATCAGCGTCTGATGGAAATCGACGGCATTCTCAAAGCACAGAAAGCCAACGCACAGCAGAGTGCGGAGATCGATCAGGCCTACCAGGGCCTTATTTCGGCTGCTGATGCGCTTTTCAACCAGAAGAAATACGAAGAAGCGATCAAACGCTACGAAGAAGCTTTAACCAAGAAGCAGGAACAGTACCCGAAAGACCAGATCGCGAAGGCGAATGCAGAAATCACCAAGCAGAAAAACGAAGCGGCAAATGCTGCGAAATACAAGGAAGTGATCGAAGCCGGTGATATGTTCATGAAGCAGAAAAGCTTCACGACTGCAAAGGCGAAGTATACGGAAGCACTCAAATACAAAGCCGATGATCCTTATGCGACCGGTAAGCTGAAAGAAATTGAAGGCGAGCTGCAAAAACAGAAGGCCGATACGGAATTGAAAAAGCAGTACGATGCTGCAATTGCTGCTGGTGATGCGCTGTTTGCCGAAGAAAAATGGGCCGAGGCGAAAGTGAAATACCAGGAAGCGCTTAAGATACAGTCGTCGTCGGCCTATGCACAGGGTCGTATTACCGATATCGACGCGAAGCTCGCTGCCCTTCAGCAACAGAAAGCAAAAGAAGAGCTGATCAATAAATTACTGGCAGAAGGAAATACTGCTTTTACCGCTTCACAATGGGTAGCTGCCAAAGCGAAGTACGAAGAAGTACTGAAGCAGGATCCGAACAATGCAACTGCGGCAGGACGTATCAAGGATATCGAAGCGAAAATCGCCGCTGAAAAAGCGAGTGCAGAAAACCTGGCGAAGATCAAGCAATTGATCGCCGACGGAGATGCATTGGCGAAAGCGAATAAACTGGAAGAAGCCAAGGCAAAATACCAGCAGGCGCTCGACCTGAAGCCGGATGGTGCTGTTCAGGCAAAAATTGACGCCATCAATCAACAGATTGCGGCTGCCGGGGCAAAAGCCGAGCAAAAAGCGAAGTACGATAAAGCCATGGCCGATGGCGAAGCGTTGTTTGCAAGCGCTTCGTATGAACAAGCCAAAGCGAAATTCAAGGAAGCACAGGATCTCGATCCGGCGCAGGCGTTACCGAAGCAGCGTATCATCGATACTGACAAGAAAATCGCCGAGGCTGCAGCCAATGCACAGAAGAACGAGAAATTCCAGGCGGCGATGAATGCCGGTAATGCTGCATTGGCGGCCAAAAACCTGACGGAAGCGAAGGCAAAATTCCAGGATGCGATCAACATCGATGGCTCGAAGACAGAAGCGAAAACCAAACTGGCGGAAGTGGAATCGCTCATTGCTGCCGATCTGAAAACAAAAGAAAATCAGGCGAAATACGATGCCGCGATCAAAGCCGGTGCTGACGCCCTTGCGGCCAATAAGCTCACAGAGGCGAAAGCCAAATACCAGCAGGCGGCTTTATTGGATCCGTCGAAACCGGAGCCGAATCAAAAAATAGCCGAGATCGACCGACTGATCGCCCAGGCTGAGACACAAACGAAGATTGCCGGCTTGCTGACTGAAGGAAATGCTGCGCTGGGTAAAAAGGACCTGGCAACTGCCCGTGCGAAATACCAGCAGGTGATGACACTCGATCCTTCCAATGCCGAAGCTTCATCCAAACTACAGGAAATTGCCCGACTGGAGAAAGATGCAGCCAGCGAAGCACAGAATGAAGCGCGCTTTAAGCAATTGAAGGAAGACGCCACAAACGAGATGTCGAAAGGCAACTACCAGATGGCTAAACAAAAACTGATCGAAGCAAAGACAATCAAAGCCGATCCTTCCATCGATCAGCTGATTGCTCAGTGCGAAGTCAAAATTGCCGAACAGGCGAAAGGCGCGGAAGCTGATAAACAGTACCAGGCATTGCTTGCAGAAGCACAGGGACTGGAATCCGGCAAGCAATACGACCAGGCGATTGAGAAATACAATGCGGCTTCGAAGATCAAACCGAATGAAACACTTCCGAAAGAGCGTATTGCAGCGATCAACCAGATCAAGTCGAACAACGCCAACCAGGCTAAAATAGATGCGGATTACGCAGCCCTGATGAAAAAAGGCGATGAAGCCTTCCAGACACAGGATTACCTTAAAGCGATCCAGTTTTACAACCAGGCGCTGGGTGTGAAACCGAATGAGAAAGCCCCGGTAGAGAAAGCAGCTGAAGCCGAGCGACTCGAAAGAGAAAAAGGGAACGACTTCCTTGTTCAATACCAGAAAGTACTGTCGGTTGCTCAAAAGGCAATGGATGAAAAGAATTATACTAAAGCCCAGGAGCTCTATAAGCGGGCAACGAATATGAATGCCGATGACCAGCTTCCGAAAGACAAGCTGGCCGAGATCGACAGAATCCTGAAAGCAGACAAAGACGCCCAGGAAAAGCTGGCCGCTTACAACAAAAAGATGAGCGAAGCAGAAGCTGCTGCAACGTCCGGAAAACTGGAGAACGCGATTACGCTGTTTCAGCAGGCTAAAACCATTCGTCCCGACGAAACACAGCCCGACAAGCGTATTGCGGAGATCAGGTCACAGATCGATGCGGGCAATGCGGCAGCCGGTGAAACCGAAAAACGTTACCTCGCCCTGATGGCGGAAGGAAATACGGCCGCAGCCGGACAAGATTACGAAGGAGCGTTGGCGAAATACGAAGCAGCGCTTGCCGTTAAGCAAAACGATAAGGATGCACAAACCAAGGCTTCAGAGATGCGCCAGTTGCTCGACGACAGGGCCAAAGCAGCTGCGAAGAGCGGTGAGATACAGAAGCTGCTGACCAAAGCCGATGCCGAATTTGCCAATTCCAAGTGGCAGGTAGCGAAAGACATTTACGAAAGTGTTCTGAAGATCGATGGAAGCAATAAATACGCAACCGAGCAGATCCGACTGTGCAATACCAATCTGAAGAAGGAAAGCGCTGATGAAGTTGAGATCAACTACCAGAAAATCATTGCGAAAGGCGACGAAAACTTCGACAAGAAAGACTACGACCGAGCGATCGACTATTACAAACGTGCGAGCAAGCTCAAATCGGGCGATCCATACCCGAAAAAGCGTTTGGAAGAGATCGACGCCATCCTGAACCCGAAACCGGTTGTGAACAACCAGCCGCAGCCGTTGACAGCATTGGGTGACCCTAACAACTCGCTTTCCGACCAGGCCCTTCAGAAAGCCGAAACAGAGCGTAAAAAGCGTAAGTTCTTCCGTTTCCAGCGTAAGCTCGATGAAGCGGCTGCACTGACCGACTCGCTCGCAGCACAACAATACGGTGATGCCAAGGAGACAGATCAGTCAATCACGGCTATTAAAAAGGAAAACGAGCAGCAAGGTGTCAATGAAGAAGAAAGTCACCAGGAAGTAGTCAATGCCATCGATACCGAACAGGAGAAAGTGATTGAAAGCATCAACGAAGCCAATCAGTACGAAACAGCTGAAAACCTCGATGCCAAAGCACAGTTGAACCTGGCCGTTCAGCAGGCAGAAGAAGAGAACAGCGTATTGGATGGTGCTCCGCTTGAAAATGCAGAAGTACTGAAGAAGAACAATGTGGAGATGCAGGACGCTCAGGCTGAAGTCGGTAAATCCGAATACGAGGAATACATGCAGAATGAGCAGGG
>CAMLRS010000019.1 GCA_946482515.1 uncultured Flavobacteriales bacterium
CAACTCAGAAACTCCTTAACTCTACAACTCACCAACTCTCTATGTGCCCTATGTGTCTATGTGGTTTAACTAGTCAGCCTCCAGTCCACAGTCTTCCGGCCAACTCAGAAACTCCTTAACTCTACAACTCACCAACTCTCTATGTGCCCTATGTGTCTATGTGGTTAACTAGTCAGTCTCTCAGTTTTGGGAGTTCACTTCATGATCACTACCACTCAATCAACCAACAAGCAACTCGGAACTAACAACTTCCAACTTCTAACTCGTTTTCTGTATTTTAGAGCATGCTTAGAACTTTACTCTTATCCTTCGTACTTTTTGTCGCCGCTTCGGCCTTTTCCCAGGGCTCAGGCGTGAATATGTCCCTCGTTGGTCATTTGAACTACGCAGCTCTGCACAATGCCAACTTGAATGACTGTTGGGGCTATGTCGATGAAACCGGTATCGAATATGCGCTCGTCGGAGCAACAAATGGAACTTCCGTCGTCAGTCTTGCCGATCCGGCAAATCCCGTTGAAGTCTGCTGGATTGCAGGAAGTCATTCGATCTGGCGCGATTTGCAGGTCTGGGGCGATTACGCTTACATTACCACAGAAGCCGACGACGGATTGCTGATCATCGACCTTTCGCCGCTGCCGGCTTCCAATGTGTTGCCAACAGCGTACTATTTCGGTGAAACGCCAACCGCGTGGAATTCCGCTCACGACATTTTCATCGACTCGGAAGGTTATGCCTATATCTGCGGCGCTGATCGCGGAAACGGAGGCATCATCATTCTCGACGTACACACCGATCCGATGAACCCGGTGGAAATTGGGGAATTTGATACCTGGTATTGCCACGATGCATTTGCACAGGGTGATCTGCTCTACGGAGCGCATATTGGAGATGGCTTGCTGTCTATTATCGACATATCCGATCGTGCAAATCCGCAGCTCATCAATACGCAGCTCACGCCGAACACCTTTACGCACAATGTCTGGGTAACCAGCGACGATCAGTATGCCGTAACAACGGATGAAGTCGCCGGCGCTTATCTCACCCTGTACGACGTTTCCAATCCGAATGATATCCGCGAGGTCGACCGCATTCGCAGCAGCCCGGGATTGAACATCATTCCGCACAACGCTTTCATCCTGCATGATTCGCTCATCGTGACTTCGTATTATACAGATGGCGTCACCATTCACGACATGCGTCGTCCGCATAACCTGGTGGAAATCGCTTCTTACGACACGCATCCGCTGGAAACAGGAACGTTCAACGGCTCATGGGGAACGTATGCTTATTTACCATCGGGACTGATTCTTGCGTCCGACATGAACGAAGGACTTTTCGTGCTGGAAGCTGATCTGATCGCACCGGCGTATTACGAAGGACTGGTGCGCGATGCCTTTTCACTGAATCCATTGGCTGACGTCACCATCACCATGACCGGCGATCCGCAAGGCGACGTAACCGATGCCAACGGGAATTTCGCCGTGGGAACAGTTGTGGCGGGAACCCGCAATGTGACCTTTTCCAAGGTGGCTTATTCCCCGCAAACCATCGCAGTTGACTTTGCAACAAACGAATTGCTGATCGATACCATCGATCTCGTTCCGCTTCCAGCGTTCGATCTGACGATTATCGTAGAAGAGGCCGGAGCGGGCAATGATCCGATTATCGGAGCTGATATTCGCGTTACTGTGCCGGAAATGGTCATCGAAGGGGAGACCAACGGTTTCGGCGAGGGCGAAATGGATTTGTATTATCCGGGAAATACTACGATCACAGTTGGGAAGTGGGGCTACAAAACGGTCTGCGCCGATTACATCATCGACGAAAACACCGGCACGATTACCGTTCAGCTGGAAAAAGGTATTTATGACGATTTTTCTTTTGATTTCGGATGGACGACCACCGTTGACGGTGCGATTACCGGTTTATGGGAACGCGGCGTTCCGATCGGTTCCGACGACGTAGCTACAACACCTTACGATGCCGAATACGATTGCGACGGCTACGCGTTCGTGACCGGAAATGGGGAAGGCCCGAACACCGATTTCGATGATCTCGACGGCGGACGTGTAACGCTCTACTCGCCGCAGTTCGATCTGACTGCTGAGCCGGATCCGTACATTCACTACCACCGCTGGTTCCATTGCCTCGATGGCCCGCAATGGCCCGACGATACACTGGAAATCTTCCTGGATAACGGCATTACGACGGTTCTCGTAGACAAAGCGCTTCCGAACGGTCAGAATTACCACGAGTGGATAAGTCACAGCCTTCGCGTGAGTAATTACCTTACACCGACAGCCGATATGCAGCTCATTATCACCATTTCTGATGAAGATCCGCGCATCAATATCACGGAAGCCGGAATCGATTTCTTCTTCGTTGCCAACCAGGATTTTGTTGGAACGGATGAGGTGGAAGAAACGCAATTAACGCTGTTCCCAAATCCAGCGAACGATCAGCTGCATGTTCGTGGGATTGTAGCAGAACAGGCTTACCGCATTGTCGATATTACAGGCGCGCTCGTAGCTGAAGGACAATTCAAGCCCGGCGAAAACCTGCTCGATTGTGCTGCTTTCCGTTCCGGAATGTACCTGTTGATCACCGAAGGAAACACGCTGCGGTTCGTTAAGAATTGATTACTTCTGTAGTACCAACGACTAATTGTATAAATGTCCATTGTCCATTGTCAATTGAATCGCTATTTTTGCTTCCAAACTTGACAATCATTGGAAAAAGAACCGGATATCTCGATCGTCGTTCCGCTCTTTAACGAAGTGGACTCGCTTCCGGAGCTGCACGCATGGATTGTTCGTGTCGTAAACGAGCACCAGTTCTCCTACGAAGTAGTCTTCGTGGATGACGGCAGTAAGGACGGTTCGTGGGACGTGATTGAGCGCCTTGCAAACGAAGACCCGAATGTGCGCGGGATCAAATTTCAGCGCAATTACGGTAAATCGGCAGCGCTGCACACCGGTTTCGAAGCAGTGAAAGGCAAAGTGGTGATCACCATGGATGCCGACCTGCAGGATTCTCCCGATGAAATTCCGGAATTGTACCGGATGATCATGGAGGAAGAATTCGACGTGGTTTCCGGCTGGAAAAAGAAGCGCTACGATCCGGTTTCCAAGACCATTCCAACCAAATTGTACAACTGGACGGCCCGTCGCATGACTGGTATCCACCTGCACGATTTCAATTGCGGACTCAAAGCTTACCGCCGCGTGGTGGTGAAAAGCATCGAGCTCTACGGCGATATGCACCGTTACATTCCCGTACTGGCCAAATACGCCGGTTTTTCCAAAATAGGCGAGAAAGTGGTGATCCACCAGGCGCGCAAATACGGAACCACCAAGTTCGGTCTGAACCGTTTTCTGAACGGTCCGCTCGATCTGATGACCGTCGTGTTCATGGGGAAATTCGGGAAGAAACCCATGCACTTTTTCGGTGCGATAGGTGCTTTGCTGTTCCTCATCGGTTTCGGTTTCGCGTTCTACCTGATTATCGATAAACTGTTGATCGATACAACCGGTCGACTGATCGCATCACGCACGGAATTTTACATTTCGCTCGCTGCCATGATCATGGGGGTGCAGTTTTTCCTCACAGGATTCCTGGCAGAGCTGGTGGGACGAAACTCTTCTACCCGTAACGTCTACCTGGTCGAAAAGGAAATCTGAGCATGTTCGGAGCAATCGATAAAAGCTGGACGCTCTTTCTGGACCGCGACGGTGTGATCAATCACCGGCTGATCGGTGATTACGTCAAATCCACGGCCGAATTTCACCTGCTCGACGGCGTTGCCGAAGCGATCAGACTGGCCTCCGAAACGTTCGGAAGGATCATCGTAGTCACCAACCAGCAGGGCATAGGCAAGGGACTCATGACGGAGCGTAACCTTTCCGAAATCCACGCTTATTGTCTTGACATGATTCAAGCCGCCGGCGGACATATCGATCGCTTCTACTTTGCACCCGAGCTGGCCGCTGCGGGCAGCTCGCTTCGTAAACCGGACACCGGTATGGGGCTTTTGGCACAACAGGATTTTCCTGAAATCGACTTCAACCGCTCGGTCATGATCGGCGACTCGGATTCCGATATTGCTTTCGGTCGCAGGCTTGGCATGAAAACTGTTTACATTGATGCAACGGGCATGGAACACAACGAAGCGGATAGTACGCAGCGTTCCCTGCTCGACGCAATTAAAACCATTCTTGCATGAAATTAATGGCATTGCTGATCGCGGTTTGTTCCTGCACCGTGCTGGTGGCACAGGTCAACCAGGTCGACTCAAAAGGACGCAAACAGGGTAAATGGGAAAAACAATACCCCAAAAGCTCTGCCTATGAATACAAAGGACAATTCAAGGACGACAAGCCCGTCGGAACCTTTACGTATTATTACCCTTCGACGAAAGTCAAAGCGGTGATCGTTCACAACGAAAAAACCGGTCGTTCGGAAGCCGTCATGTACCATGAATCGGGTGTTGTATTTGCCCGTGGAATCTACCGCAACCAACTCAAAGACAGCATCTGGGATTACTACGGCCCTTCCGGCCGCCAGAGCTTGAAGGAAACCTATTCCAAAGACAAGCTGCACGGCAAAACAACCGTTTATTACGTGTCGGAAGATATCAACGACAAGCGCCTGCTGCCGGCCAAGGTTTCCAATTACAAAAACGGCGTGCTCGACGGAGAAGTCATCGAATACTTCGAATCCGGAACGGTGAAAAGCAAATACACCTACGTGAACGGTACCAAAGAAGGCCAGCTGGTGATCAATCATCCGAACGGCAAGGTTATGATCCTGGAACGCTATAAAAAGGGCGAGCGGCACGGCTGGTGCTTTACCTACGATCCGAACGGCAAAGAGCTCGGAAAAAAATACTTCTATTACGGTCGCGAGCTGGAAGGCGCTGAGCTGGAGCGCAAGATGAAAGAGATGAAAGAGCTCGGCATCAATCCCAACGGATAATTCAGAATGCAGAATTCCTAATTCAAAATGGTTCATTATGCATTGTGCATTCTGAATTGTGAATTCAAAAAAGTATTTTTACCGTATGATCAAACGGAATTTGCTTTTGCAACTTGTTGTTGTGCTGATGACTGGCAGCGGAATTTTGGTTTCCTGCAAAAAAGAAAACAACGCTCCCGATTTCCATTATGATTACTTCCCAACCGGACAGGGACGCTACGTAACGTATGCTGTGCGTGAAGTCTACATTGACAACGCACTGAATATCAACGATACATCCGAGTATTTTGTCAAAGCAAAAATCGGTGATACCATTACCGATAACGAAGGTCGCGTAGCCCGCCGGTACGAGCGTTATGTGCGCGAAACAGCTTCCGATCCGTGGATTTTGCAGGATATCTGGACCACCATTCTCAACGGCAACAAATTGGAGCTGGTAGAAGAAAACCAGCGCACGATCAAACTGGTGCTCGCTCCCGATAAATTCAAGGAATGGGATGCCAACGTCTACAACCAGCTGGGTGAGCTGGAATGCTATTACCGCGATATCCACGAACCGGGAGGCATCAACGGCTTTTCCTTCGATTCCACACTCACAGTGGAACAGGAAGACTATTTCACGATGATCGATTACCGCCGCAAGTACGAGCAATACGCCAAAGGCGTAGGTATGTACTACAAGCATTGGAAGGATTACAAGATCAGCAATTTCAATCCCAACAACGTCACCAAGGGACGCGAGATCATCATGCAATTGATCGATTACGGCATCGAATAATTCCCGAAAGCGCCGTATTCATCCGAAACACTTATTTTTGATCAGCTAAAGAAAACGATGCAGGAACCATCATTCAGTGATGTACGTCAGGATTGTGTGCACTTCAGAGGAGCCATTCCCTGTGTGCCCAACAAGACAAAAGGTGCAATGTGTACCTGCGAAGACTATCGTTCGGTGTCGAGACGCATCCTGATCATCAAGCTGGGAGCGATCGGCGATGTGATCCGTACCACGCCGCTGGTAGTGAAATTCCGTCAGATCTATCCCGATTGTCACATTACCTGGCTCACGCAATCACCCGATGTATTGCCTAAAAAGGCGATCGATCTGATCCTGCGCCCCGATGCGTTTTCATTGTGGCAGATCCAGAACACCCGCTACGATACCGCGATCAACCTCGATAAGGAACCCGAAGCGTGTATGCTGCTGGCTGCTGCAAAAGCAACGGAAAAATTCGGCTATACGTGGGAAAACGATGCGTTGGCGCCTGCAACTCCGGCGGCTGTACACAAGCTCATGACCGGCTTTTTCGACCAGGTTTCCCTGCGCAATACGAAAAGCTACCTCGAGGAAATTTTTGAGATCTGTCACCAGCAATTTCAGTACGAGCCGTACCTGATCAACAAGAACAAAGAGCTGGCTTCCCGATGGAAACAGCAGCTTCAGGACCTGGCCGGTGGACGCACGATCGTAGGATTGAACACCGGTTGCGGACCAAGATGGACCACGCGTCTCTGGCCGGTTGAAAACTGGCAGGAGCTGGCGCTTCAGCTGAAAGCAAACGGTTTCTTTCCCGTTTTTCTGGGCGGAAGCCTGGAAGATGAAAAAAACCGCACCATGGCTGCTGAAACCGGAACGTATTATCCTGGTCATTTCTCGCTGGAAGAATTCATTGCGCTCACCGACGGCTGCGATGCGATCGTGACGCAGGTATCCATGATGATGCACATCGCCACGGCGCTCGAAAAGAAAATGGTGCTCATGAATAACATCTTCAACCGTCACGAATTCGAGCTGTACGGCAGGGGAGAGATCGTTGAGCCGTCTTCGGGCTGCGAATGCTATTTTGGCAATACCTGCAAGCGTGGAACGTCCTGTATGCACGACCTTTCGGCAACAGAAATTGCGCAGGCGGTTCAGCGGGTCGCGGGTGAATGAAGCACCCGGCGTGCAAACTTAAAAATCACTGTTCATAACCTTTTTAAACGAATTTTCGACTTTGTTGATATTGCGCGCGGTAAATTCTATATTTGCGGGCTTAATTAAGAAAATATAAAAATGCGTAATAAAGGATTTTTCTGGTTTCTGACGATTTTGTTGGGGGTGGTTTGCGTCTACCAGCTGTCGTTCACCTATGTCTCTACGAATGTTGAAAACGATGCTGCAAAAGAAGCAGCTATCCGGGTTGATGAGGAGTTTAAAAAAGCGACTGCCGCCGGTCAGGATAGCGTTTTGCTGCCGAATGAGACAAAAGTAGCAGTGAATAATCCGGAGTCGTACGACTTGGCGAAAGCTGCGTACCTCAACCAGATCCTGAAAGAAAAATCCCAGGAAAAAGTATACCCGATCTTGGGTTCTACCTTCCAGGAGGTGAAATCACGAAGCCTTGCTTTCGGTCTCGACCTCGTGGGTGGTATGAGTGTTACGCTCGAAATTTCTGTTCCTGAACTGGTAAAAAGCTACGCACGCAATCAGCGCGACTTGAGCTTCAAGCGTCCATACGATGCAGCTTACCGTTTGCACACAACCAGAGGTGTGGACTTCATCGACGCATTCCAGAGCGAATACGAAAAGATGAACCCGAACCGTTTGATGGTGCGCGACCTCGATATTCAGGAAATTACCGAGCTGAAAGGAAACTCTTCCAACAGCGAAGTGATTTCATTCTTCCGCAACAAGGTTTCCAGCTCAATGGACGGTGTGGAGCAGATCATGCACAAGCGTATCAACCAGTTCGGTGTAGCGCAGCCGAATATCCAGAAAGATGCCCGTTCGAACCGTCTGTACATCGAATTGCCAGGTGTTCAGGATGAAATCACGGTAACAGAAAAACTGAAATCAACAGCTAACCTGCAATTCTTCGAAACATACCAGATTCAGGAAATCCAGGGCGCCCTTACGCAGGCGAACGTACTTTCCCGTCAGGCTGAAGTTAAAATCGACGACATCGCAGCAGATACAACTGCAACAGATACAACAGGACTCGATTCTGCTGCTATTGCAGAGCTGAACAAGAAAAAAGAAGCAGAAGCTGCATCCAAGCCGCTTTCAAACGGTCCTGGATTCTCTAAAGGCCTGCTCGATTATGTAAGCATCGGACAAATGGGTGCGATCATCGGAAGCGTTAAGCCGGAAGATCGCATGGCAGTTGACCAGATTCTTGCCCGCGAAGATATCCAGGCGCTCTTCCCTGAAGACATGAAATTCATGTGGTCGGCTAACCTCGAAGACGGAGTTGCCAAAGGAAAAGCCAAAGTATACAACCTCTACGCCGTTCATATCCCTGCTGATGGTAAAGCTATGGTAGGAGGTAAAGACATTTCGTACGCGACAAAATCCCGTGATCAGCAGCGTGGTATCATCACTGTAGACCTTTCCATGACCATCGATGGTGCTGAGAAATGGGCGCAGATGACAGGCGAAAACGTTGGTAAATCGGTAGCAATCACCATGGACAACGTAGTGTACAGCGCACCGGTTGTAAACGAGCCTATCCGCGGTGGTAACACACAGATCTCCGGTTCCTTCACCATTTCTGAAGCAGAAGACCTCGCTGGCTTGCTCAACGGTGGTGCACTTCCTGCACCGTGTGTGATCAAAGACCAGTCGAAAGTAGGACCAACAATCGGAGCTGAAAACTCCCGTGCGGGTCTCATCTCTTTCGGTATTGCTTTCCTCGCGGTATTCGCTTATATGTACTTCTACTACGGTAAAGGCGGATTGGTAGCGAACATCGCACTTGCTGTAAACGTTATCTTCATCTTCGGATGCCTTGCTTCCTTCGGAGCGGTATTGACACTGGCAGGTATCGCCGGTATCGTGCTCACGATCGGTACGGCCGTCGACGCCAACATTCTCATATTCGAGCGTATCCGTGAAGAGCGCAATCGTGGTGTGGATATGGCCGGTGCCGTTTCTGTCGGATTCTCCAAAGCATTGCCTTCCATCATCGATGCGAACGTAACCCACTTGCTCGTAGCAATCATCCTGAAAGTATTCGGAACAGGTGAGATCGAGTCCTTCGCGACAACCCTCATCATCGGTATCTTTACTTCCATGTTCTCAGCGATCGTGATCTCCAAACTGATCCTGACTTCACGCCTCGAGAAAGGAAAAGAATTGTCATTCAACACCAATATGTCCAAAGGCTGGTTCCAGAACTTCCACTTTGACTGGGTTGGTAAGCGTAAATACTTCTACATCTTCTCGATCACTATTACAGTTCTCGGATTGGTAGCACTCTTTACACGTGGTCTGAAGCCGTCTGTGGAATTCACCGGTGGACGCACCTATGCAGTGAAATTCGAGAACAAGGCCAGCAACGACCTGATCGAGAAAGAACTGTCGAAAGTATTCGTAGAGAACGGCGAAGTTTCTTCCATCGAGCTGAAAACAAAATCCAACGATTACAACGTTGAAATCACCACCAATTACAAGCTGGCGGATGATAACGCAACCAACGAAGTAACCGAAAAATTGAAAGAAGGTCTGGACAACTGCAAAGAGAAACTGGGTGAATACAAGATCACCGAATCCCGCAGTATCTCCAACACCGTTTCCCAGGAAATGCTCTCATCAGCAACCCTGGCGATCACACTCTCATTGATTGCGATCTTTGCCTACATCCTGATCCGCTTCGGTCAGTGGCAATACTCCATTGGTGCGATCATCGGTCTGGCCCACGACGTTATGGTGGTACTTTCCATCTTTGCATTGCTTCACGGGTTCCTGCCGTTCAGCCTCGATGTTAACCAGGCGTTCGTAGCAGCTGTACTGACAGTCATCGGTTACTCGATGAACGATACCGTAATTGTTTTCGACCGGATCCGGGAAAACCTGAATATGAACAAAGGAACCGACGACCACGGTGCTGTGATCAACAACGCATTGAACACCACCCTGAGCCGTACCTTCAACACGTCCATGATCCTCTTCGTGGTATTGCTGATCATGTTCATCTTCGGTGGTCCTGCAATCAAAGGATTCCTCTTCGCCCTCCTCATTGGTGTGGTGATTGGTACGTACTCTTCCCTATGCGTTGCTACGCCGATCCTGATCGATTTCAACAAACGCTTCATCGTTAAGAAGAACAAATAATATTCCGCTTGTCGGATAATCGAAAGCCCTGCTGAAAAGCGGGGCTTTTTTGATTTCAGAACATTAAGACTTTAAGACATCAGGACACTCACAAATAGACAAAGTCTTAAAATCCTGAAATCTTAAAGTCCTGAAGTCTTGCCATCCCTAAAAGAAATGTGCTGTTCCCTCATTGAACACTCCAACCCTGTAATTTTTCCCGTATCATAGAGTTATAACTCCTAAAGGAAAAACATGATTGTGTTGGTTGGTTTAATCGTTGTGATTGTTGTTGGGAATATTGTTTTTCAGAAAATCCGGTAACACCTAGATCGCTCGCTTCTGCAAGTCCGGGTATTTGCGGAGGAAGAAGCGCAGAATGGTACGCGCGTCGCGGTCTTCGGGACGCAGATCCACAAATTTCGACCACGATTTCGGGTGGTTTTTAAGCATATAGAACGGTACGAAGCCGAAACCTTTATAGGAACCGTTCTCGATCCAGATAATGGATTTCTCCCGTTTGTCTCGCCCTGGCTCGATCAGGTAAAAATGCTGTTCATCGAAGGTCAATGACTGTTCTAGCTCATTCACACGGCCGTTGTAGGCATGTGTTTCTTCGGCCTGAACGCAGGCACCGTGGCAATTGCGCACCTGGTAGCGGAAACAGCCCGAAGAAGTGGTTTTCTCGAGTCCGCACATTTTCTGGCAAAGCTGGTACTTATCGACCAGGTAATGCATGAAATCCGTGCCTTCTTTCTTGGTGATAAAGGTCGTGAGCGGCAGCATGGTCGTTTTCGACAGCCGTTCGATGTAAAGCTGCTTGTAGCCGTGTTCGTCTTCGTAAGCGAACAACCCGAAGGTGAAATTATTGCGACGCAGTGCGCGGTTGTAAAGCGGCTTGTGGGTTTTGATCAGCTCGGATTCGTAAAGCAGTGCAATCAGCTCGGAGCCGGTGAGTTCGAACTCGATCCGCGCGATCTCGTTCATCATCGTAGCGCCTTTCACGGTTTTGGTATTGCGCAGGTGCTGATCGATGCGTTTGCGGATATGCTTGCTCTTGCCGATGTAAATCAGCTGGTTGGTATCGTTGTAGAACTTATAAACGCCGGTTTTATTCGGAATTTCTTCCAGCGCTTCGAGATCGAGGTTCGGATGCAGGATTTTCGGATTCACCTCTTCCTGGATGAACGTTTGCAGCCCGCGCGCATCTTTTTGTACCAGGATGGTAAACAATTCGGCTGTAGCCAGTGCATCGCCACCGGCGCGGTGACGACCGTTGATCTCAATGCCCAGTGAGCGCGAAAGCTTGCCGAGACTGTACGACTCATGGCCCGGAATGACAAAACGCGAGGCGCGAACGGTACACAGCTGCGGACGACGGTAATCATAGCCCAGTTGTTTGAACTCGTGCCGGATCACGCCGTAGTCGAAACCCACATTGTGTGCCACGAAAATGCAGTCTTCCGTAAATTCGATGATCTGACGGGCGATTTCGAAGAATTTGGGAGCTCCCTGAACCATCTTATCGTTGATGCCGGTAAGGCGGGCAATAAACTCAGGAATAGGGATTTCCGGATCCACCAATGTGGAAAAGGAATCAACGACCTTTTCACCATCGTGTTTATAGATGGCGATCTCGGTAATTTTTGAAACCTTGGTGGAACCTCCGGTTGTTTCTATGTCTGTAATCGCGTAGAACATATTTCGAATTACAAAATAACAAAAAATCGGGGAGGTTTACCTTGGAGACGCTGCCTTTCCGCGATCTTTTAACAACCTGATTCCGTACTTTTACACAAACGGTATCGTTATTGCTTAAACCACGACACAAAATGTCATCCGAAGAGAAAATATGCCGGAAATGCGGACAGGGATTCACCTGCCGGGCGGATGCTATTCATTTGTGCCAGTGCGCCGCCGTTCCGCTAACAGCCGAAGACCGCGATTATTTGAGCCGCTCGTTCGAAGATTGTTTGTGTTTCGATTGCCTGAGCGTGATTTCAAAACAATTATCAATCACTCAATTATAAATTATCAAGAGAACTGTATTCTGAAAAACTGGAAAGCCTTGATAATTCAGCTAATTCATAATTGCTAATTTACCCATATCTTTACCGAAAATTTAAAACTATGGCAAGCAAACGCTTAATCAAGAAGCAACTGAACGGCATGATCTTCGACGTCGTGGATGAGTGCTTTTCTGTACAACTGTACAACCAGTCAAAGACGGAAGATACGAATAAGCTGATCGACGAAGCGCTCGACTTCCGCGATGATATGCTGGCTCGTATCCACCAGGCGAAAGCCAAGAAAGACTATCCGGCGATTTACGGTGATCTCGAAAACAAAGGGATCTACTTCGTAGAGCAGCTGAACGGCCTGCAATAATATTCCAGGAATAAAACCCTTTACAAGTGATAACCCGTCTGCAGCTGTAGGCGGGTTTTTTATTATAGAACTACCTGAAGTACTTCTTCAGCTTCAACACCGGTTTTTCCATCGCCAGGTAGCTGATCCACGCCATAAGATACGTGGAAACGAATACCAGCACTACAAACAGCAGGTACCAGCCAATGTGGTCCGTGTAACCGTGATCGCGGAAGAACATCGCCCAGTAATAAATAAACAGGCAGTGGAACAGGTAAAAACCGTAGGTTATTTTTCCGCTTTGGTAGAAGCCCGGAATGCGGTCGGCTTTGAAGAACGAACGCTTGCTGAAGACCTGCTCGAGGATCACAAACGCAAAAAATGTCCCGAATACGAGTTGCTCGAAGGCAAACACGATTCCTTTGAACAAATGATCTTCAAATAGTATAAGACTGCAACCGACCAGGTAAACGAGTACGATCACATAACGCGGCATGTTTTCGAAAAGCTTTTGCGCACCTCCGGTGAATGTCCAGAGACCGGCCAGTCCGCCGATAGCAAAGTTGGCCATGACCGAAAGCGTGTGGTAGTGCAGTATGCGGTGCTGATCAAAGTGCTCCATGCGGAACCAAAGCGAGCCCAGCAGCACGAGCAGGAAGAGCCAAACGTAGGCTGCTTTTTTCCGGAAAGCGACTACGCCGATCAATACGCCCCAGGCAAGATAAAACTGTTCTTCCACGCTGACTGTCCACGTTGCTGTGAGGAAGTTGATACTGTCGTTCATGCCGTTGATCAGCTCATCGAAATTGGACAGGAACAACGCATAGCGCCAGAATTCATGAACGGTTGTGATACCATAAGGCAAATGCGGGAATACGAAGAAGCCGAACAGCACAACCAGGAAATACAAGGGCCACACGCGCAGAAAACGCCGCATGAGGTAACGACCGAGGTGAAAGTTGCCTTTGCTTCGTTCGTTCAGCAATAAATACGTGATCAGGAAACCGCTGATGATGAAGAACAACGCCACACCGTGGTGCCCGCGACTGATCAGGATATACGCTTTCTGAAACCAGTATTCCTGGTAAAAATCGCCCCAGATCTCGCGGTTGAGCATGTAACAGTGGAAAACCAGCACACCCAGCGAGCCGATAAAGCGCAGGCCATTGATATTGGGGAAAGTAACATGCCGTTCCATTGTCTACACCCGAAAATACACTTTCCTGTTGGTTAAACAAGTCGCAGGACGCGGCGCTCGTTGGAGGAATGAAATCCTTTGCTTTCGAAGAAACGACGTGCTTCGGTGTTTTCCGTCCAATGGTACAGATCGACATACAAAGCCTGCCATTCCTGGGCACGCTGTACAACCGCAGCGATCAAAGCCGTGGCAACTCCTTTTTTGCGGTAGGCGGAAGTAACGCCGATCTGATCGAGGTGAACAGAACGCATAGCCGGTTTAAAAGCCGTTTCCGCTTGTTGCTGGAGGAAGATAATGACATATCCAACGGGAATTCCGTTCCATGTAGCGACTAGTGCTTCGCAATTTTCCTGCTGCAACATATGCGTGATCGCCGTATGCATTGCTGTGTAATCAAAGGGCTTGAAATAGTTGGGATACAGTCTGTAATGCAGGCTTTGTACTTCTTCGTTGAGCCGCGCAAGTACGGCAGCATCTGTAGCAGGTTCGATCAGTAGCATAACTATCGGTGTAATTCCATCATTTTTTCAGGATGTTCCAGCGGTTTGAACCCGAATTGAGCGTACAATCCGTGTGCATCGCTGGTGGCCAGCCGCCAGACTTTCACACGCTTCAGCTCGTCGCATTCGAGTATAAAAGCCATGAGTGCTTTGGAATAGTCGTTTCCGCGGAAGGCCGGGTCAACGAACACATCCATCAGGTAAGCGAATTGAAAGCGATCGGAAACCACGCGTGCGTAGCCGATTTGCCGGTTGTCGAGGTACATCCCGAAATTCAGCGAGTTGTCTATGCACGTATCCATTTCTTCCCGCGTTCGGCCTTCAGCCCAATACGACTGCGAAATAAACGCGTGAATGAACGCCCGGTCGAGCAGGGAAGTATCGCTGGAAATAACCATCATTTGCCGGTAGCTTTACGTTCTTTGTAGGCACCCAATGCAGCGCGTATCAATTGGTCGAGCCGGGTATCGAGGTCTTTTCCTGAACGGATTTCGACATACCGGTGTACTTTTCCTGTTCCGGTAAGCAAACCGGCAGGATCGGGGAGAGAAGCGCCTTTGTAAAAGCCGATTTTGATGCCTTTCTGCGATAACAACAGCGTGCAGATCATATCCTTATAGCCCGGTCCGTAACCGAAGGCGATCATTTTTGCAGGGAAATCCGGCTGCTCTTCGATACCGGGAAGTCGGTTGTGCAGGTAAGCGCTGACTTCGCCGGCAAGCTCGCGAACGGGAACCGGGAATGCCCCGAGAATTATAGAAGATCCGGGATGCATGCTTCAGGCTTGTGAGACATATTCCAATGCAGCTTTTGCTAAAGCAGGCCAGCGATCGGCATATTCCACCGGAAGCTGCACCCATTCTTTCATCGGTCGGCCTTTGCCCGAAGGATCGAACAGGGAAGCGCCGTCGAGTGCCAGCGCTTCCGCATGTGGAGCTCCTGTGAGCTTAAAGACCATGCAATCGTGGAAAAAAGAAATAAATGCCTTGCCGTTTACTTTAAAGCACGGTTTACCAAACAACTGACTTTCCACGGCTTGCTCAAAACGATTACCCGTTTCCAGGTAAAGGGCCTTTGCATCCATATTTATTTCTGTGAGCGTTCGAAGTTAAACATCCACGGAATGCCGTATTTATCGATCAGCATACCGAATTTGGCGTTCCAGAACGTATCTTCCAAAGGCATCGTAACGTTACCGCCAGCTGAAAGCTTTGAAAACAGCTCATCGATCTCGGCTTCGCTGTCGCAGTTCATGGAAAGGGTGATTGAGCTGCCCGTTGTCACTTTCCCGTGATGGGAAGTCGAATCGGAAGCCATCAGCATAAGTTTTCCGTTCGTAACAGTGGAGTGCATCACCAGGTCGCGCTCGTTTTCAGGAAGACTGTCAGCGTGTGGTGTATCGCCAAATGACATGATATTGATCGATCCGCCGAGGCAGGAATGGTAGAAAGTCATTGCTTCGCGGCAATTGCCGTTGAATGTGAGGTAAACGTTTATATGTGCCATCGCGTTTGTTTTGTGTGAATATAGGGGATTAGTTTTAGAGTTTACGAGTTTTGGAGTTGGTGAGTTGTTGGTTTCAGAGTTTTGGAGTTGACGAGTTGCAGAGTTGTTGGTTTTAGGGTTGGTGAGTTTTGGCGTTTCAGAGTTAACTCATCAACCCGATAACTCAGAAACTCACCAACTATAATTACCTTTGCGCAAAAAAACGAACATGGCTTTCGACATAGCGATCATTGGAGGTGGAATTGTAGGCGCTGCAACTTTTTACAAACTGCAAACCCGCTATCCGGATAAAACCATCTGCCTGATTGAAAAGGAAGCCCGTTTGGCCGACCATCAGACCGGAAATAACTCCGGCGTGATCCACTCGGGCTTATACTATAAGCCGGGATCGCTGAAAGCACGTAACTGTGTAGCCGGTCGACACGAACTCGTTGCCTTCGCGAAAGAGCACCACATCGCACACGACGTTTGCGGGAAAGTGGTTGTGGCGGTCGACGAGTCGGAGCTGCCGAACATGGACAAGATCTTCCAGAACGGACTAGCCAACAATACCGAAGGCATTGAAATGATCGACGCCAAGCAAATCAAAGACATCGAGCCGTTTGTGGAAGGAATCGGAGGAATCTGGGTTCCATGCACTGGAATCATCGATTTCCGCGGTGCGACAGAGAAAATGGCCGAGATTGCCTTGTCGATGCAGCCGGGTAGTGCCATGAAGCTCGGACACGAAGTGATCGGTATCGAGCGCGCGGAGGAAGTAACGCGCGTAGTGACAAACAAAGGCGTTATCGAAGCGAACTACATGATCTTCTGTGGCGGTTTGCAGGCTGATCGCCTGGCGCGAAAAGACGGCGTGAAGCTGAAAGAACAGGTTGTCGGTTTCCGCGGCGATTACTACGAGCTTACTGAACAGGCCAAGCACAAAGTCAAAAACCTCATTTATCCGGTTCCCAATCCTGATTTCCCGTTCCTGGGTGTACACTTTACACGTATGACTAACGGCGAGATCGAATGCGGTCCGAACGCGGTGTTTACGTTCAAGCGCGAGGGCTACGGCAAAACAGACTTCTCCATGCGCGACACCTGGGATGCGCTGACCTATAAAGGAACGTGGAAACTCTTCTTCAACAACATGAAATTCGGGATCGACGAGTACCGTCGTGCGTTTTCGAAAAAGCTTTTCCTGAAAACCCTGCAGCGCATGGTTCCTTCGCTCACCATGGACGATATCCATCCGGGCAGGGCAGGAGTGAGAGCGTTGTTGCTGGCAGAAGACGGTGATACCCGTGACGACTTCCGTTTCGAGTTCCACGCCAATTCCATTCACGTGCTCAACGCGCCTTCACCGGCGGCAACGGCAGCACTGGCTATCGGCGGACAAATTGCTGATGAAGCTGAAAAACACTTCAATCTTAAATGATGCTTGATTTTTGAGGTTGGATGTTGGATGGATGGTTTCATCGAATCCACTTGTAGCTCAATCCAAACACGAAGTACTGATCGTTCTGTTTCCCACGAATACACGAATTCAGACGATTTAGTATTAAGGCGAACATTCGCTAACTGTCAGCATTGCTGACAGTATTCGTATACATTTTTTTGCTGCAAAAAATTCGTGTATTAGTGGGAGATATGCCACAGGATGTCACGTCATCTATAAAGCCGTGATAGATTCATTGAACGCGCATCCTGCATCAAACACCAAGCATTCAACACCTGCCTGCCGCAGGCAAGGTCCAAAATCAACCCGCCCCGTTTGCTAATTCCAAATAAATCCAACCAGTGAGCATCGCGATGCCGAAGCTGACGAGCGTGCCGATGAGCACATATTCGGTAAGCTTGCGGTCGCCGGAATCGCGCAGATCGCCGAACCGGAAAATGGATTTGGCGCCGAGCAGGAATCCAACGGCTTCGAAATGACCGGAAATAATAAAGCCGAAGACGAATAAGCGTTCGAGGATCCCGATGTATTTACCGGCATTCATCAGGGAATCATTCTCTGAAATATTGTTGCGCTCAAACCCGATCACAGAAGGTGTCCAGCGGGAAATCACCATGCGTGTGAAATGAGAAACCGGCGTGGTCAGGAAAACAATACAGGTAATAAACAGCCAGGCGTCTTTGTGATACATCCATTGAAGCAGGATTTCCGGGAGCTGCCGTTCCACCGTAAAAAAGACGGCGAGTAATACCAGTAAATGTAAAATCTGGTCTACAAAGAAAAAAGTGCGTTCGTTATCTGGTGTTGTGAATAGAATTTTCAGCGCGTCGATGAACAGGTGTGAAACAGCAACAACGATCGCCCACGGCCAGAAATCGGGATTGCCGGTAAACAATAAGACCAGGATACCATGAACCAGGCAATGCAGATAGAGCCACGCAGAACGCAGCTTTTTTTCCTGCTTGTCCTTGATCATTGCGGTCGTTTGCAAGACAAAATCACCGACCAGATGTGACAGTAGCAACTGTAAGAGGAGCATCATAAAGGAAAGATAGCGCTTATTTTCTTCCTGTACAATTGGTTCATCTCTTCTATCAGGGCAAAGTGTGCGCGTTTCAGTCCGGTGCTGACAGATGCCTGCGAAATGTTGAGTAAGCGCGCCACGGCCTGCTGCGAAAAATCGGGGTGGCGCACGCACACCGAAACGAGTTCGGCCATGCTGGGTGTCCATTTATCCATGAGTGCCAGTCCAAGCCGGATGAGCGTATTCAATTCTTCATCGGTAGCCGGATCGCCGGTTTTCACGGCCAATGAGCGTTTCTGGGCCCGCATCTGCTCGTAGCAATCGCCTGAGCGCACAAAAGCGCTTCCGTTGGATGATGTGATCGTGTCGGAATGAAAGGTTTTTTCGCCTATGCCGATCGCGATCCGCACGTCCATTTTTTTGATTTTCTTTACCGTTGATTTGATCAGGATGGCCGCTTCCAGTGTGGCTTCCGGGTCGTTGATCTCCAATTGGAAGCTATCGCCGCGGTAAATTTCCCATTGTGCCGGCGACGTACCAAAGCTGTTCAGGATGATCTGAAGCGGAACGATCCAGTTTTCTGTCGTTACAGCTTTACGCGAACCGATGATATCGCCGGTGAGAATACCCGTCATAGTGCTGTTTTATAGACAAATATAAATATATTAATCGATTATAGCTAAATAAGATTATAATGATGTTTTATAGTTGTTTGGGGTTATAATTTGGGTGATTAACCGCAGAGGGCGCAAAGTTGTTCGCAAAGGACGCAGAGTTACTGCTTTTGCGTAGAAATTGCCTCCCTCCTTGAGGAGGGATTGAGGGAGGTGGCAAAAATTACAATCGTTAACTAAATATCCTCCCCCTTATCCTTCAGCAGACGCTTGTCTGCAAGCTTGCTTCAGTCTGCACGAGCTTCGCTCGCTTTTCCCTCCAAAGGGGGAAACATTGTTTGTGGAAAAATCTATCTGTTCCACGAAACCGATCATGCCGTTCAAAACGTACATTTGCTTTACCAACACAAAACAGGCATGAAAATTCTTCTTTCCCCGGCGAAATCACTCAACGAGCAATGCGATTTTCCAGACGCAGCTTACACCACACCGCGTTTTGCAAAGGAAGCTACGGCACTGGCGGGCAAGCTCAAAAAGCTGAAAGCGAAGAAGATCATGGAGCTGATGCACGTTTCGGCGGATATTGCCGACCTGAACGTTAACCGTTACCAGCACTGGTATTTGTCAGAAACGCCAACCGAAGAAGTGCGACCGGCCGGCTACCTGTTTACCGGAGAAGTCTACAAAGGCCTCGATTTCGCGACATTATCGGCAGCTGAGCAGGAGAAAGCCCAGGACCGGGTGCGCATTCTTTCGGGCATGTACGGCTTACTGCGTCCGCTCGATCTGATGTTCCCGTACCGTCTTGAAATGGGAACGAAGTGGCAGGTGACGCCGAAAGCGAAGAATCTCTACGAATTCTGGGGCGACAAGCTCACCAAATCGCTGCAGCAGGAAACGGCCAAAGATGAATTGATTGTGAACCTGGCTTCCAACGAATACGCCAAGGCTATCCAGTGGAAGAAAATCAAGAATCCGGTCATCACGCCGGTATTCAAGGAATTCAAAAACGGCGAATTCAAAGTCGTCATGATCTTCGCCAAACACGCCCGTGGAGCCATGGCGCGCTACCTCGTCCAAAACGACCTCAAAACTGCCGAAGACCTCAAAGGCTACAACGTAGACGGCTATTCATTCGACCCGAAACAGTCGACCGAAAGTGAATGGGTGTTTGTGCGATAGTTTGTATCCCTGTATCCAGCGATAAATAAATACCTGTTTACCAGTATTGTAATAAACAGGTTGTTATGGTATTTTTGAAATGATATTGAAAATCAAAGTACTATGAAAACCTCGACACTACTATTCTTCTTCTGCCTGGGCATTGGAAACGGCCTTTATTCCCAATCAATACTGAAAATCTCATCGGAAATTTACAAAGCGTATGATGAGATGGAAGGTGCCGTGGAAGACCTGATGACAGTACAGTCTATTGTCAAAGCGATCGAAAATGGTGAGGAACCAGACAGCGAAATTTACAGCGATTGGTCGGTAGTTGCCAACAATTATAGGAAAGCCGCCAAAACACTCCGCGAAGCTCCATTGGTTACCGAATTTGACCCACAGCCGTATGCTTTATCTTTGGATGAATTGAGGAATTGCTACGATAAGGAGGAGAATTTCGATAAGCTGAAAGGATTCGCAGCTGAGCTGGATGATGCTATTCAGCGAGGCGAACAGGAACTGACAAAAATCAATGAACAAAAACAGCAGGTGGAAAAAACGAAGGAAGCTTTGAGATACCTGATTGACATTCAACCGGATTTGATTTCAGTACCAATCTTCGGCGAACTCTTTGTATGGGACTGGTTTGCCTTGGAAAATAATGTGCGCCCAGCTGTAAATGATTATGCGAGTGCACTGAAAAAACATGAAGATCGCCTTGTAAAAGAACTGACATCCATTCGACAGCAGGTTTCCAATCTCACATCAAATACTGAATTGCTGGAAAGCTCGATCTGTCTGATAGAAGGTAAGTATACCGGTTCATTCGTAGACGATGGCGAAACATTTGTTGTAACCTTATTGATCAGTAAGTCGGGGAATAATTATTACGGCGTGTTTACAATAGCAGCAGACGGGGAAAGTCTGACACAAAATACGTCGAGAATAGAAATCCAAACCGACCATTCCCTGGATTTTACGATCACGAAAGAAGACGAGGTTTTCAGTTTCACGGGAACATTAAGTCAGGATTTCATGGAAATACGCAACTTGCGTGATGTGGATGAAGATCTTTCAGTTACGGTTCGTAAATAGTCGACGGACAATAAGTAAAGATTTTTTGGAGGCTTGTTGTTTGAGAGCGCAGGAAAATCAAGGCCTAAAAGCTTTGCACACTTTGAATTGCCTTTGGATTCTTGCGGTTAGAGTTGAAAAAATTTGGATTTTCCGAAAAGAGCGTTACATTTGCAACGTCATTCTACATCACATAGAAGACATTGTTTATACAGAAGGGAGGAGAGACGGACTCTGTGATTCCCTGGCAACCAACTTTAAGTCCCGGTAAAACGGGGTTGGAAAACCGGTGCCAATTTCCGATTCCGATCTGCATTTGCGGTCGGAAGAATATAATAAATGGAACTATGGAATACGCAATTTTCACATACATCCAAAGACTGCAGGCAGGGAGCAACGCTTCCCGAATGTGTTGTTGCTGTTGTTGATTCTCCCGGATCAGTTTCTCAGTACTAACATTTTCATTTCACAAGCATGTCTTTCAATCCCCATTTGACGGAATTCGTTCCGCAAGAACAATTTTTACAGCTCAGCCATCCGCTTTCTCTCGAAACGGGTCGCACCTTATACAATCCGCTCATTGCGTTTCAAACGTGGGGCCGGCTCAACGACGACCGTTCCAACGTAGTGTGGGTGTGTCACGCTTTGACGGGCAACCACCGCGTACATGAATGGTGGGATGGCCTTTTCGGTCCCGGGAAATACTTCGATCCGGAAGATTATTTCATCGTGGCAGTGAACGTGCCGGGATCATGCTATGGAACTACAGGACCCTTGTCGCCGGTGGAAAACGGATTACCGGGTTACACCGATTTTCCGCTGGTGACGGTCCGTGATATGGTTTCCGCGCTCGATGAAGTCCGCAGCTTTTTGGCGATCGATAAAATCCGTGTGTTGATCGGCGCATCGCTTGGCGGACAGCAAGTGCTCGAATGGGCGATCCGTCAGCCGGAATTGTTTGAAACCATCATTCCCATTGCGACCAACGCCTGGCATTCACCGTTCGGGATTGCGTTCAACGAAGCCCAGCGACTGGCCATTCAAGCTGATCCGACGTTTGCAGCGAACACACCCGAAGGTGGAACAAACGGCCTGATCGCCGCACGCAGTATCGCCATGCTGAGCTACCGTACCTACGAAGGCTACGGTCTGACGCAGGCGGAACCATCGACGGAAAAAGCAGACCAGTTCCGCGCGGCATCGTACCAGCAATACCAGGGCGAAAAGCTCTCGAAGCGCTTCAATGCCTACAGCTACTGGTATTTATCGAAAGCAATGGATTCGCACAACATCGCCCGCAACCGCGTTCCGGCAGCCGAGCTCCTGCAGCAGTTGGATATTCCGGCACTCGTCGTGGGCATCGATTCCGACCTGCTTTTCCCGATTTCAGAACAGCGCTTTCTCGCAGAACACCTTCCACAGGCAGAACTGGCCGTGTTGTCTTCGGCTTTCGGTCACGACGGCTTCCTGGTGGAGTATGAACAGCTTACAACTGCCATCCGGCAATTTTTTAATAACCCCAAAACTAAACAACCGGCAAAGGCCGAAACAAGTACAAAAAACGAAGCATTATGAAAAATCAATTGACAATAGGCCTTTTCGGATTCGGATGCGTAGGTACAGGACTTTATGAAGTACTGAATAAAACATCATTGCTCCAGGCGAAGATCAAGCACATCGTGGTGAAAGACCCGACGAAAAAACGCAGCATAGCCGATAGCTATTTCAGCTACGACAGCGAAGTGATCCTCAACGATCCGGAAGTGAACGTAGTGGTAGAGCTCATCAACGACAGCGAAGCGGCGTTCGAGATCGTGAAGCGCGCGCTGAAATCCGGAAAGCATGTGGTTTCTGCGAACAAAAAGCTCATTGCACAACACTTCGAAGAGCTCCTCTCGCTTGCTAAAGAGAACAACGTTTCCTTCCTCTACGAA
The DNA here is from genome assembly GCA_946482515.1 of uncultured Flavobacteriales bacterium. The sequence continues at coordinate 22,871 of CAMLRS010000019.1, forward strand.
GCAGCGGTGGGTGGTTCCATTCCGATCATCCGTAACCTTGAGGAATACTACAACAACGATTCGCTTTCAGCGATCAGTGGTATTGTGAACGGAACAACGAATTACATTCTCACCAAAACAGGCGAAGGGCAATCATTCGACGAAGCATTGCAAACAGCGCAAGATCTCGGTTTTGCCGAGCTCGATCCAACTTCCGACGTCGATGGCTTCGATGCGAAATACAAGCTTGTTCTGTTGCTCAAGCACGCATTCGGCTACACGGCACAGGAAGAAAGTGTATGGAATTACGGGATTCGTCACCTGAAAACCTGGGATGCGACTTACGCCCGTGAAAAAGGATTGAAGATCAAATTGTTCGCCTACGGAAAGCGCACAGACGACCAGGTAGTCGGATTTGTAGCGCCGCATCTGGTTCCGGCCAATCATTTTGCGTACAATGTGGAAAACGAATTCAACGCCGTAGTGGTAGAAGCGCTGTTCTCCGATCGTCAGCTGTTCCTTGGAAAAGGAGCGGGGAGCTATCCAACTGCCAGCGCCGTTTTGTCCGATATTTCTGCTTTGCAATTCGATTATGCTTACGAATACCGCAAGTCGAATGTGAACGAGCCGTTGACCCTTTCGGAAGATTTCCGTTTGCGCGTTTACATTTCATCGAGCTCGAAGGAAGCACTGAGTCGCGTTCAGTTCGAAGAAGTAGAAGAAGTATTCCACGGCTCGAAACACCATTACCACATCGGCTGGGTGGATTTCGCTACCGTTCGTCAGTTCGACTGGAACAAGGAAAACGAGCTGTTTCTGGCCGTATTGCCGGAAGGTGTTCAGCTGAACAGCCAGGTCGCACAGCAAGCCGGAAACGTCGAATTATCTGAAGCTAACGCCTGAAACATGGGAAATGTACACTTAAACCTGCAGCTGGAAGAACAGCCATTTGTGCTGTCGCTGACCAATGAAGACGGCCTCGTTGCCGGAATTGACGCTTCTCCTGCGATCGGTGGCCAGCAAAAAGGGTTGCGCCCGATGGAGCTGCTGGCAGGTGCGCTGGCCGGTTGTATGTCGATCGACGTGTTGTCTATCCTGAAAAAGCAGCGCGTCGTGGTTACGAGCTACAAAGTTCAGATCAACGCACAGCGCAGTGAAGGCGTTCCTTCGAAATACGAAGCCATCGAGCTGGAATTCCTTGTAGACGCAGGCGTTCCACTGGACAAACTGGAGAATGCGATTCATCTGAGCCACGAAAAATACTGTTCCGTATCGGCGAGCATTCATCCCGACATCCGTGTAACAACGAAAGTAAACTACCTGAAATGAGCAAACTGAGAAACGAAACACTGGCAATCCGCCTGCAAACCGAGCGCAGCGAGCAACGGGAACACAGCGTGCCGCTGTACCTTACGAGCAGCTTTACGTTTGAAAACGCCGAGCACATGCGCGCTGCTTTCAGCGACGAAGTGGAAGCCAACATTTACTCGCGCTACTCGAATCCGAACGTGGATGAGCTGCTGAGCAAAATGGCGGCATTGGAAGGTGGCGAAGCGGCCTGGGCTACGGCAACGGGAATGGCAGCTGTTTTTACAACTTTTGCGGCTTTGTTGAGCGCCGGTGATCACATCGTTTCCTCGCGTTCCGTTTTCGGCTCTACGCACAACCTGTTCATGAACATCTTCCCGAAATGGGGCATTACGACCGATTACGTGGACGCTGCCGATTACGAAGGCTACGAAAAAGCCATTCGTCCGGAAACGAAGATCCTGTACCTAGAAACGCCCTCGAACCCAGGATTGGATATTATCGATCTCGAGCGCATGGGGGAGATTTGTCAGAAGAAAGGCGTTTTGTTCGTCGTTGACAACTGCTTTGCAACGCCCGTTTTGCAGCAGCCGATTCGTTTCGGGGCGCACATTTCCATTCACTCAGCAACCAAATACCTCGACGGACAAGGTCGCGTGTTGGGCGGCATCATCATTTCCACGCAGGAAATCGTAGACAAGATCGAAGCGCTTGCACGGCATTCCGGTCCGGCCATGAGCCCGTTCAATGCATGGGTACTTTCCAAATCGCTGGAAACACTGCATCTGCGGATGGAAAAACATTGCAGCCAGGCATTGGAGATCGCTCAGCGACTGGAGTGTCATCCGGCCATTGACTGGGTGAAATACCCGTTCCTGGAAAGCCATCCGGATGTAAAAATCGCCCGCAAGCAGATGAGCGCAGGCGGCGGCATTGTGAGCTTCCAGGTGAAAGGCGGTCTCGAAGCAGGCCGTAATTTCCTCGATAAGCTGCAGCTGTTTTCGCTTACACCGAACCTGGGCGACAGTCGCAGCATTGCCACGCACCCGGCGTCAACCACACATTCCAAGCTGAAACCCGAAGAACGAGAGCTCGTGGGAATTTCAGACGGATTGGTTCGCCTGAGCATAGGATTGGAGCATATAGAAGATATTTGGGAAGACCTCGAGCAGGCATTAGCATGATGACGAATTTCCAGCTGCGTTTTGCTGTGAGTTGAACAGGTAAACAACGCTGAGAATGTGATCCGCAGCTGGGAATTCGTAATTCCGTTATCTTTGCACCAAATTATTTTATATGTCACAAGATATTAACGCAGTAAGCTATTGCATCGGATTGAGCGTAGCAGACAGCCTCGCACAGCAGGAGCTGGACGGGATCAATCCAGCGGTGATGGCGGAAGCGATCAGCGACGTATTCGAAGGAAAAGCCCTCAAGTATTCCGCCGAACAAGCTAACCACATTATTCAGTCGTATATTCAGTCGGTTACCGAGAATAAATTCCTCGTAAATAAAGAAGAAGGTGAGCAATTCCTCGCTGAGAACGGTAAAAAAGCAGGTATCACAACTACCGCTTCCGGTTTGCAGTACGAAGTGCTCGAAGAAGGCTCAGGTCCGAAACCGGCTGCCAGCGATACGGTAAGCGTACACTACCATGGAACGCTGATTGACGGTACTGTTTTCGATAGCTCCGTTTCGCGTGGTGTTCCTGCAACATTCGGTGTACACCAGGTGATCAAAGGCTGGACAGAAGCATTGCAGCTGATGCCGGTAGGATCGAAATACCGTCTGTACATCCCGCAGGATCTCGCTTATGGCGCGCATCCGCATCCGGGAGGAGCGATCAAGCCGTTTATGACGTTGATCTTCGATGTTGAATTGCTTGGAATCGAAAACTAATGAAAAAGTATATTGTCCCTTTCGTCCTTGGCTTGTTCCTCGTTTCCTGTGGTGAAACCGAAGAGCAGACCGAGAAAGCGCCTGATTTGCATAACTTCAAGCTGCGTGTTTCGTATGCATTGGGTGCCGATCATGCTGCCCAGCTGATCGAATCAGGCGATCCGAATGCCGATAAATACGACAAGGAACAGATCATCAAAGGATTTGCCATTGGTCTGGGAATGGACATCGAAGAAGCGGCAACGCCGGAGAACGAAGCCATTCTTGAGAAGCTTATCGGACCTTCCCGCCAGGAATTCCATGCTGAATACAACGAAGAAGGATCACTTTGCATCGGGAAACTAATGGGAAGCTACTTTTCTTCCGGCTGGAAAAAGAACAAGGCTTACGATCAGTTCGATATCGATATGGTGAAATACGGCTTCAAACAAGGCTTGTACAAAACCGATACACTGATCGGACGTGCCGAGCGTGCGGAAATCATCCAGAGTTTCGTGACGGATGTTACCAATAAGGCAAAAGCCGAAGCGATGAGCAAGGAAAAACCGTTTTTCGAGAAAGTGAAAGCGATGAAAGGCATCGAAGCGCTTCCGGAAGGCATGTACCTCGAGACCATCAAACCAGGAAATGGCGGAAAGCCGTCACCGGGCGATGATGTGTTGGTAGACTACATCCTGACGAACATGGACGGCGACACGATCGAATCTTCTTTCGAAGGCAAAAAACTCGGTCGCGAAATGCCTGCTTTCAGTCTGAACGGTGTGATCCGTGGCTGGAGCCTTGGATTTCCTTACCTGAAAAAAGGAGGAACATATCGTTTGTATGTTCCAACGGAACTGGCTTACGGCAAGGAACCGCTGGTATTCTACATCGAATTAAAAGATTTCGGAAAGCCAGGGACACTGGTGAAAGGAATGTGATTCAATACAACAACACAAATTCAAAGCCTTCTTCGGAAGGCTTTTTCTTTTACCGCAAAATAGGTCTGGATTTATCCTCCCCCTTGATCCCCCTCCAAAGGGGGAAAAGTTCACTCTGCGCTCTTTGTGTGAAGCTCTGTGTTCTCCGCGGTTAAAGCTTATAGCGCAAAGAAAAACGCTACTCTATACAAGACCGGCAATAAAACACCTTGCTTGTTCCGCAGGAAATAGCCTTGTCGCAGCGGACTGTTCTGGTGATTGATCACATCGACCATTACGCCTGCATTCAGCCGCACGTAAGGACCAAGTTTTCCGGAAAAACCACCACCGACCAATGCCACCGGAACCCACGAGCGCTGGGCTGACAGGAAACCGTTCTGGATCGGGGAAGAAAGCACTTCAAGTTCCAGACCAGCGAACAGGTATTTGTAAGCACGCAAATGCGCAAAACCTCCACCGCCGTAGACGGAAAAACCGGTTTTCACGCCGTTCAGGTTCGACCATGCATGCTGGTAGCGAATACTGGGACCTACAATGAGGTATTCCTGCGGCAAAAAGCCGAGCTTCAATCCCAAACCACCTGTTCCGCCAAGTGTGGATGCACTCAGGTTGAGATCGATACCCAGTTCCCTGGTCGAAAAGTCTTCGTCGGAAATCGCTTCGGTTTCTTCTTCGTAGCTGGTTTCGTCTTCCTGTGCCTGTAACGAAACAGACATGAGCAGGATCAGTAAACAAAACAGGTATTTCATGGTGTAAGCAATTGTTCAATCAATGGTGTATCGAGGTCGTGTCCTCCTTCAAAACGAACGATACGGAATCCCAGTTGCCCGTATGCCGTTACAGCTTCAGCTGCGGCCGACTCATCGAAAAACGGATCGTTCGTTCCTAGTACAAAAATACGATTGTGAAGCTGTTCACCCAATGTAGCGGGAAAAGCGACATCCGGAGGGAAAACACTGGCCCAGGAAATAAAAGTGTCCGGATGCGCCTTGCCGTTGGCAATCCAGCGTGCAGCTGTTGCTCCACCTTGCGAAAAGCCGATTACGACAACCCGTTTCGGCTGGAATTGTGCTTTCAGCTGCGTATGAAGCTGGTCCAGCATTTCGGTGTTTTCCTGAATGTCGAGCTCACGGGCTTCTTTGGTCATCCACGAAGCGCCCACACGTCCTGAAGTGCCGTTCAGGTAAAAGCGGTGCATGCCTTCCGGTACAACGAATGTGACGGTTTCCGGCAGCAGGTGTTCCACTTTCTTGATGAAATAAGCCGCCAGCTGTCCGTAGCCGTGCAGGATATATACAAGTGTCTCCGTTTCGTTCGTCGCTTCACGGAACGCATAGCGGAAAGACCGCTGGACAGGAATAGTTCCCGAGCTGATCATTTTTTGAGTGGTGAATCCGGTGCGATGCAATACTTCGCCTGGCGCGGATCGTAGAAGAAATGGTAAACGAGCTCGCCTTTTTGGTTGATCTCCGGTTCGAATTTGTACGGATCTTTTTGAGCGGCTTCGTTATTTTCAAGCTTGCTACGGTAGATCTTGATGTCTTTGGAAACGGGACTCATGTCTTCTTCCAGCTCGTACACATATGCCTCAGCGTTGTCTTCACCGGCGTAGTCGAAGACTTTCCACTGGAATGCCAGTCCGATCTCGCGGCTGTTGAGCATGGTGTAATAACTTCTCCAGCCGGAATTCATCACGCGGTAATCGATGATGATATCGGTGCTGGTAGGCGACGTAACAGCAGCGAAGGAAACTTCCAGCGGTTTGGTAGGCGAAGATGGCACTGTAACCGGATACGAGAATTTCTCTTTCGCACCGTCATAATAGAAGAAGTAGTTGTAATTCCCCATGTAGCCCACTTCAGCGGCTTTGGCCACTTTGTCTTTGCGAATGGCTTCATCCATGGCAAATTCCAGACGGTTCACGGTAATGATCGCATCTTCTACGCCGTCATCGTTCAGGTAAGCTTTGTAAATCGCCAGCTCGTATTTTTCCGTAGCGGGAATGCCCAGACTGGCTTCGATTTCCCGTTTGGCGCGTTGTTCAAGCGTTCCGCCTTTGACTTCTTCCTTCGGTTGTTCAGCCTCCGGTGTTTCGGGTGAGCTGCATTGGAAAAGGGCCGGAAGTACGGCAAATGTGAGCACAATTGGAAAAGGGAATTTCATATCAGTAATCGATGTCGAGATTAAACCGGTTGCGGAAATCGAAGAGGTTGGAGTTTTTCCGCGCCATTTTTTCGAATTTATCCTTGCCGGTAAGGTGTTTCACTTCTTCTGTGTCGTCTTTGGTGATGTCGATAACAATCTCCAGGCTGTAATTCTGCAATTCTTTCCGCAGGTGGGCCATAATCTCACCGATCGCGGCATCCATACGACTTTTCTGCAAGGCATTGTCAACTTCGAAATGGTAACGCACGTCGTCGATCTGTTGCAGGTCGCGCTTGATCATGGCATGGAACACCGGTTCCTGTCCGTTGAGCTTTTGCGTATGGGCCATGGTTTTCCACAACCGTATGAGATCGTCTTTATCGAACGGGTTCGTTGGAAGATCGGTTGGCTGATCGGCCGTTTTTTCCTTCTGCTGATCGATGAGACTCTTGATCGACAGGTGTGTCGTATTGAGCTGACCTGTAGGCGCAGAAAGGGTTTTGGCTTCTTTTTTCAGCGCAAATACTGGTCGGTCCTGTGGCACGGAAGGCTTATTGACGGGCTTTGGAGCGTCGCCACGAAGAGATTGTCCGGGAAAAGGAATGATCGTTACCGGATCAGTCAGGAATTTTTTTTTTCCTGCTCGCTCTTGATCGAACATAGCTGCATGAGCGCCATTTCGACTAGTAATCGCTGGTTTTTGCTGGCCTTGTAATCGACATCCGTTTTACTGAGCACACCGAGCGCCCTGACGGCGAAGTGTGCATCGAGCTTTTTGGATTGTTCGATGAAGGATTTTTCGGTCATTTCACCGACTTCCAATAGATTGGCCGTGCGCGGATCTTTACACACCAGCAGGTTGCGGAAATGATCGGCCAGTCCGGAAACGAAATGGTGACCGTCGAAGCCTTTTTCCATTACGTCGTTGAACAGAAGCAAGTTGGCCGGAATGTCTTCGTTGATGGCGTTGTCGACAACCTTGAAGTAATAATCGTGATCGAGAATGTTCAGGTTTTCGAGTACCGCTTTGTGTGTCACATTGGAACCGGCAAAGCTCACGATCTGGTCGAAGATAGACAGGGCGTCGCGCAGGGCGCCATCGGCTTTCTGGGCAATGAGGTGCAGCGCATCGGGATCGGCCGTTACGGCTTCGCGCGTGGCGATGTTGGCCAGGTGATCGGCGATGTCGCGTACTTTGATCCGCTGGAAATCGAAGATCTGGCAGCGGGAAAGAATGGTCGGAATGATCTTGTGCTTCTCCGTCGTTGCAAGGATGAAAATCGCATGTGCAGGCGGTTCCTCCAGCGTTTTCAGGAAGGCGTTGAAAGCCGCCGTCGAGAGCATGTGGACCTCGTCGATGATATATACCTTGTGGGTTCCGAGCTGCGGTGCAATGCGTACCTGGTCGATCAGCCCGCGGATATCGTCCACGGAGTTGTTTGAAGCCGCATCGAGCTCATACACGTTCAGGGAAGCACCTTCGTTGAACGAAAGGCAGCTTTCGCACTGATCGCAGGCTTCGATCTGTTCGGTACGGTTGAAGCAATTGATGGTCTTGGCAAGAATACGTGCCGTTGTCGTTTTCCCCACACCGCGTGAACCACAGAACAGGAAAGCCTGTGCCAGGTGATCGTTTTTGATCGCACTTTTGAGCGTCGTTGTGATGGACTTCTGTCCCACAACCGTATCAAAGGTTTGCGGCCTGTATTTGCGGGCGGAAACGACGAATTCAGACATGGTACAAAAATAGCCAACTATTCGATAAATCGGTGTATTGTTGATAAATCGGCGGATAGTTCATACCTGTTGATCGATCCGTGCGACTTTCAGAATGAGTGTCCAGGTTACGGTAAGCTGTTTTTCGGGATTTCCCCACAGTAATTCCAGCTCCGGTCGAAAGGCTTCCACAGGATCAGCGCCATGCTGTTCGCGGTATTTCAGCACGGCCGACCACGTGTAGAGCAAACCGATCAGCTCTTCGAAGGAAAAGGCTTTGCGGATCTGGAATTCCGGGGTTTCGATCAGTGGAAAAGGGAAGGGGATGTTCGCATAAGCTTTGTCGATCATGCGGTTTTCGTATTGCCAGAATTCACCTACCACGTCTTCATGGAAATGCCGGATCGCTTTATCCAGCTCCGGCGTGATCTCCGGCAGCGGATAGGCCCAGACAGCCAGGATTCCTCCTGGTTTCAGCACGCGCTTTGTCTCGGCGAAAAAAGCTTCGAAATCGAACCAATGCAAGGCTTGCGAAACGGTGACGATATCAGCGGATTTTTTTTCCAGAACAGCATCTTCAGCCCTGTGAATGCGATACTCCACGCGTTCGTGCTGCGTTGCATGACGAATTTGCTCGGCGCTGGGATCGGTTGCCACGACTTTCCGGTAATAATTTGCCAGCTGAACGGCTGCCTGACCGTTTCCTGTACCACAGTCGAGTGCGAGATCGTGACTTGGAGTTAGTGTTTGCAGGTAAGCGAACAATTCTGCCGGTGCCGAAGGCCGGTATTTGACGTAGACTTCGGAAAGCTTAGAGAAATTGTCTTTGAATGGATGCACACGATTAAAGTAATTATTAATTGATCAATTATGAATTATCAAGAATGGAAAATGCTTAAATGTGCTTTCTACAAATCAAACATTCAACATTCAAAATCAAACATCAGACTTTGATTGTCATGATTTCGGAAATGTTGGTGGTGTAGCGTCTTGACAGGTGTTCCTGCCGCATTTTCCAGATGCGTTTTTGGTCCTGCGAGGCCAGTCTCACTTTTTGCTGTCCGAAATGACGGTTGATCCGGTCGATGGAGCGCATCAGTTTAGCGTGACGCGGATCGCTGTTTTCGAACAGGGAAATCTGTCGTTGATTGATGGGAGTAAGCTCGTGAACGATCACGCCCGCTTTTTTATAGAAATAGCCGGGCTGGAAAATCTGCTCGAGTCCCTGCACGGCGAATTTCGCGATCTCGATGCTGGAATGGGTCGGGAAGGGAAAGCGCACCACGATGCTTTTGCTGTATTGCGGCCGGCTGTCGTTGTACCAGTTGGTATGAATGAACACCATCACAGAGCTGCAATCGGATTGTTGCTGGCGCAGCTTCTCGGCACAGGCGACGGCAAAGCTGGTGATCCGCTCACGCAGTTGTTCGAGCTCGGTGTAATTGATATCGAACGAACGCGTAACGGCAATGTTCCTTTTGGGCTGCACGTCTTCGAGCTGTAACGTTGGCTTGCCTTCCAGGTCGTGCTTGAGCCGCAGGCCGATCACTGCCATGTTTTTACGTACCCATTCGTCGCTGAGCTGGGTGAAATCATAGGCTGTTTTGATGCCTTCTTTCTGCAGGCGTTTGGTCAGCTTCCGGCCAATGCCCCAGACGTCTCCGATGGGCATCCATTTGAGCGCTTTCAGTCGTTTTTCTTCCGTATCAATGGCGTACACGTTATCCAGCTGGGGAAATTTCCGGGCAATCTTATTGGCAATTTTTGCCAGTGCTTTTGTCGGCCCGAAACCAATGCTGGTGGGCAGTCCGGTCCATTGCATGACTTTCTTTCGCATCGTGGTGCCAAGCTCCAGCGGGTCGAATTCTTCGTCTTCCGGCCAGTGCAGGAAAATTTCGTCGATGCTGTACACCTCCATTTCAGGACTGAAATCGCTGAGAATGGTCATCACGCGGTTGCTCATATCGCCATAGAGCGCGAAATTCCCGGAAAACACATGCACGCCGTTTTCCCTGAAAAATGCTTCCCATTTGAAGAGCGGAGCTCCCATCGGCACGGGAAGTCTGCGGGCTTCATCGCTTCGGGAGATCACGCAGCCGTCGTTATTCGATAACACGCAGATTGGTTTCCCCGCTAAATCAGGACGAAAAACGCGCTCGCAGGAGGCGTAGAAGTTGTTGCAGTCGATCAGCGCGAACATACAGCCGATTTGATCCAGTAAGTAACAACGCCCCAGATCTCGAACTGGTTTTCCGGGGTCACTTTGATCGGAGGGAAGCGGTCGTTTTCAGGAACGAGCCAGCAGCAGCTTTTTTCGATTTTGAGCCGTTTGACAGTGAATTCGCCGTCGAGGAAACAAACGGCAATGCATTCATCGCGGGCAGGCACGCTGCGATCGATGATCAGCAGATCGCCGTCGCCAATACCGGTATTGATCATCGAATGACCACGTACGCGACCGAAAAATGTGGCAGATGGATGATCGATTAATGCTCTGTTGAGATCGATGCCCTGCTCGATGAAATCACCGGCTGGGGACGGAAATCCGGCAGCAATATCGCCAGACACAGGCAGCGTCAGCTCCACATCGGTCAACGCCGGATACAATTCAACACGGGAATGCATGATTGATTATTTATTTGTCAAATATATGACTAAATATTAATCAAATCTAGGTGAGGATGATATTAAAATTCTCGTTTTATCAGGAAGAATACCAATCTCGGATGTCCTCCCCCTTAGTCCCCCCTGCCTGCCGGCGAGGCAAGCTCCAAAGGGGGAAAGTACTACTTCACGCGGATCCAGGTCTGCGTACGGAAGAATGGACCGATGTAGCCGCGCACTTTCAGACGGTCTGCGTTGCCTTCTTCGAGCCAGATGCCGCAGGTGTAGATTTTACCGGTTTCCGGGTCGACGATCGTCCCCGAATCCCATTCTTCGCCGTCCCACTTCATGCCGCGGATAATCTGCAAACCGATCAGCGGCTGGTTTTTGCGGTCGTCGGTACATTTGGTGCATTTCGGATTGTCTTCGCGCCCTTCGCGCGGATAGAGGTAAACGATCTTCCCGTAGAGGTAGCCGCCGCTCTTGTATAATTCGACTTTGGATTTTTTCTTACCCGTTTCGTCGTCGATTGTGATCCACGTTCCGACACAGGTTTGTGCTTTGACAACAACAGCCGTCAGCACGAAGAGAAAAGACAAAAGGACTTTCATAGATGTGAATTTGGTTTATGCAAGTTACAGCTTTTTTGTTGTGCATGCATAGGAAAGTTGTTAACTTCAAAAGCATGTGAGATAATTTTACCACAAAAGACCTGTCTACCGACAGGTAGGCACAAAAGGGTTAGTTACGTGTTAGCGTAGTTAGAAGCGTCCCGATCCGCCGCGGCGGAGACTACACAAAAGAAATTACTTAATTAAGATGCGCTTGCTGATTAATCGTACGAATCGAAAACTTTTGTGTAATCCCGATGCTATCGGGATGCTTCGAATCACACAAAGTGCATCAACTAACTTTTGTGCCTTTTGTGGTGAGAAAAATAGCATACTGAATTCACTGTCCCGACTGCTGTTCCTGCAAAGCGGCCTGCTCACGGATGCGCTGATCGAGGATATCGGAATAGCGCAAGGCTGCTTCCTGTCCGTCTTCCACGTACGATTTTTGTACCCACGTACGGGCGTCGTCGAGGTGACCAAGCACTTCCAGTCCCAGCGCGATGTTGTAAGCTGCTTTGGCGCGAATTTTCGCTTTGCCGGAAGATTCCCAGACGTTTTTCCAGGTTTCCACGGCGCCTTCCCAGTCTTTCGCAAGGGCCTGTCGTTCGCCGCGTTCCATTTCGCCTTTTTTACCTTTGTACATGCCACGATCTTCCCAGTAATACAACGGAACGATGCTCATAGCGAATTGCTCGCCGGTGATATAGCTGGTTTCCATCAACGCCTGATTCGGGCGGATGAGGCGGGCAATTGCTTCGGCTGCGTTGCTGGATTCCTGCGTCCAGGTGCGTTTCCATCCGAAATGATCCTGGTAAATGATGGTTTGCGTTTTCGGGTAGTACATGCGGAAGCCGGCATTGGACGTTGCTACGCCGCGTACCTGCACTTGTGCTCCGTTGCCGTTGAGCACATTTTCAACTGTTGCAGCGGCCGTTGCGCCCGGATTGGCAATGCTGAAATCGGTATCGAAATACTCGAGTACGAGCAAAGCCTGTACGTTATAAGCCGTACACAGGCTGTCAACGATTTTCCAGTCGAGCGATTCTGCAAAGCTGAGACTTTTCGGGTCGGCAGCAGGAAGTGTTCCCTCGCAGCGTTTCACTTCAAAGCGATCGCTGGTTTGCAGCAGCTCGTTTAATCCGCGCAGGCATTCTTCCGAAAGCTCTTTGTCCTGAACTGGTTTTTCGCCCGTCAGAATGGATTCCGCAGAAGTTGTAACAGAAGGAATGGAGCGATTGAGCACCGCCACCGAACGGATGTCTTGTGTAACGGTGATTTCGGCAGGTCGCATGACTTGAACGCGCATGGGACGGATGCTGCGGCAGGAAAACAGAAAAGCCGGCAGTACAAGAAGCAGGAGGGTGTAGCGTTTCATTATAAAGATGTATGTATCATACGAATGTAATGGTTTTCTGTTTTTCAGGAACGTTTTCAACGAATCTCTTCGCTCATTTGGCAATGGCTGGGGAAGGTGTTACCTTTGCACCGACGTTAAAAAACGCCCTGAATACACATTATGAAAGTATACAACAACATCCTGGAAACCATTGGTAATACGCCGCTTGTTCGCCTGAATACCCTTACGAAAGGCATCAAAGCAACGGTGCTTGCCAAAGTGGAAACCACCAATCCCGGCAACTCGGTAAAAGACCGTATGGCCGTGAAAATGATCGAAGATGCAGAAGCTAAAGGCTTGCTGAAACCGGGCGGGACGATTATCGAAGGAACATCCGGAAATACAGGAATGGGACTGGCGCTCACGGCGATCGTGAAAGGCTATAAGCTCATCTGCGTACTCAACGACAAGCAGTCGAAAGAGAAAATGGATATCCTGCGGGCCGTTGGTGCGGAAGTAGTGGTGTGTCCTACGGCGGTTGAGCCTTCCGATCCGCGTTCTTATTACTCGGTGTCGAAGCGTCTGGCTACGGAAATCCCGAATTCCTGGTATGTGAACCAATACGACAACCTGTCGAACCGCATAGCGCATTACGAGCAAACCGGTCCGGAGATCTGGGATCAGACAGATGGAAAAGTAACCCATTTTGTGGTAGGTGTAGGAACCGGCGGAACAATTTCCGGCGTTGGTAAATACCTGAAAGAGAAAAACCCGAACGTGAAAGTCTGGGGAATCGATACGTATGGTTCCGTGTTCAAGAAATACAAGGAAACCGGTATTTTCGACGAGAACGAGATCTATCCGTATGTAACGGAAGGAATCGGGGAGGACATTCTTCCTGCGAACGTGGATTTCGATGTGATCGACCTGTTCGAAAAAGTAACCGATAAAGACGCAGCCATCTACACCCGCAGACTGGCCCGCGAAGAAGGAATTTTCGTTGGAAACTCGGCCGGTGCGGCGATCAAAGGATTGCTCCAGCTGAAAGACGAATTGAAAGAAGACGACGTAGTAGTGGTGCTGTTCCACGATCACGGAAGCCGCTATGTAGGTAAGATCTTCAACGACGATTGGATGCGCGAGCGCGGTTTCCTCGACGAAGATTTCAAAACGGCCGAAGACCTGATCTCCCGTCGTTCTGACCAGCCGCTGGTAACGCTTTACTCGGAAGAGCTCGTTTCACACGCGATCGTGAAAATGCGCAAATTCAATATTTCGCAGATTCCGGTGCTGAAAGACGGTGAAGTAGTAGGCTCGCTGAACGATCACCAGATCTACCAATTGCTGGTCGACGATCCGTCACTGCGCGACACACCGATCTCGAAAATCATGCAGCCGCCGTTCCCGGTAGTGAAAGGCGCTACCAAGATCGAAGAAGTGGCCAAGCTCATCAACAACGAAGTACCTGCGGTGCTCGTGGAGCGTGCCAATGGCGAAAAGCACATTCTGACACGTCAGGATATCATTGCTTCGCTGGCGTAACCAGGAAATAGAACATGATAAAAGGCTTCCGGAAATGGGAGCCTTTTTTGTTTGAGAGAGTTCGGACCTCTTGAAAAGTAATTTTACTTCTTGACTTTTTTCACCACAAAAGGCACAAAAGTTTTTTGGACGTACTGTGTACAGCATCAAGCATCCCGATTGCATCGGGATTACACAAAAGTTCTGTTCCGGATATAGATTTCCTTTTGTGTAGTCTCCGCCGCGGCGGATCGGGACGCTTCTAACTACGCCTGGTACGTAAACTGTTCTTTTGTGCCTTTTGTGGTGAAAGAAAAAATGTCATTCAAAACAAGTAATGCACTCCCACCATAACGCCGCCGCTCCACAAACGCGCTGTAATCGGATCCTTATTAATCCGGGTAAGTCCATAACGAAACGTTGGAAGTGCGCGCAGCTGGAAATGATCCGCGAGTTGCCAGGAGATTCCCAGGCCAGCTTCGGCGGAAAGTGCCACAGGCTGGTAATGGGCTGTTGAAGTCAGATCAATGGTATTTTGATCTTCGTTGCCATAAAACCGGTAATATTCATCGGCCTGCAACAGGAAACTGGTGGTGAGCGAAACACTGGTAACAAGCTGCAGCCTGCTTTGCGTAAAGAAGAAGCTGTTCAATGTGACGGGGACATCGAGGTAGCTATACGAATAGAGTATCCGGGCATAAGATCCCGAACCTTCTGGATCTTCAACTGTCGAATAGTTGAGCTTTTCCGTATGAAATCCTTTTTTAGCATAATAAGCACCGGTTTCTAATTCGAAACGGTCATTCAACTGATAGCCAAAGGCAATTCCGGTAGTGAACGTCGGCATAGGAAGCTCTATATCGTCGCGGATATCTTTCACAAAATCGACGTCTTCGTCATCGCAGTAAAGCGTTCGAAAAGACATATCGGGCGATCCTTTGATACCAATCCGGAAGGGAGATTCCTGGGAAAAAGCGGGTAATGCAAGCAGCAGTAAAGAACAGGCGGTAAGCGTGATTTTCATAAGTCAGATAAATTGGGTTGTAGAATAAACTCCGGAGTTGGTATTTTTATTGCCACAATGATGGAAAAAACGGATCAGGAGGGGAATGCGTTGGTGGTTACCGACCAGATGGGTAGGGAAGTGACCTTTTCGTTTCCTCCGAAACGGATTATTTCACTCGTTCCTTCGCAAAGTGAATTGCTGGCTGATCTAGGCCTTACGGACAAGCTCGCGGGCGTGACGAAATTCTGCATTCACCCGGAAGACCTGCGAAAAACAACCGGACAGATCGGCGGAACGAAAACCGTGAACATCGAAAAAGTACGGACCCTGCAACCCGATCTCATCATCGGAAACAAAGAAGAGAACACGCAATCCGATATCGAAGAGCTGGAAAAGCACCTGCCGGTCTGGATGAGTGACATTCACGATGTGGCCAGCGCGCTTGACATGATCCGCCAGATGGGAACGATCACAGGTACATACGAAAAAGCTGCTGAGCTGGCGAACGAGATCGACTATCGTTTCCGGGAGTTTTCCAATTTCAATATGACTTCCCGAAAACTGAAAGTGTTGTACCTCATCTGGCGCAAGCCTTATATGGCTGCCGGAAAAGGAACCTTTATCGATGATTGCCTGTCGCGCTGTGGCTGGGAAAATTGTCTGCCGGATGCCCGCTACCCGGAAATTAATCCAGAAACGGTGAATCCAGAGCTGATTTTACTAAGCTCGGAACCGTATCCATTCAAGGAAAAACACATCGCTGAGCTGCAGGAATTGTTCCCCAAAGCATTGATCAAACTGGTCGACGGCGAATATTTTTCCTGGTACGGTAGCCGGATGCTGGGTGCGCCAGCGTATTTCGAAAGCTTACTGAATGACCTTCAGATTGACCAGCAATCGTGAGATCTCGCTGAGCGGATACGCATCATTGGTGAATTCCAGCTTTCCTGAAACATCGTAGTTTTTCCCGGCACGTTTCACCGAAAAATCCACCGATTTCGTGTGCTCGATAAACGATCTGGTCGAATGGAGCTGCGGCAGCATGAGGTTGACACCCATCATGATCAGCTGATCGGCTTTGATATTCACCAGCGGATGCAGCTTGCCTTTCACGCAGATCACCGTGTTTTGCGGCTGACGAAGAATACTGCTCGGATCGGTGCCAATGAAAATCGTTTTGCTGTCGAGCTGTTGCAAATGATAGGTCACCGAAGGGAACACCAGCGTGTTGTTCGGCCCGATGAATTCGGTAGGAATGGATTGTTTAATGGCTTCCAGCGACACCGCGGTTTTGGATTCGAGAATGGCGTTCAGTTGTGGCAGATTCTGTATGCCTTTATCGGTATTCACAATCACCAGTCCGTGGTAATCGATGGTCACGGCATGCAGCTCGGGGAACACATACGAACCGGTCGGCAGCAGCTTGTTGATGGAATCGGACAATCCGTCGGGAACGATGGCCGAGCTGAAGAACAAACCGGTGCTTTTCAGATTGTAGCGCGGTTGTTCCAGGGTTTCATCGAGCTCATAACGACCTTTCAGGCTGAGCGCATGCGGTTCGAAATGCAAGCCGGCTTGTACATTTTTCCCGGTTTGCATGAACGATTTCATTTCAACACTGATCCATTCGTCGGATTTGCGCTCCGATTGTCGTACATAGCGGAAGGTACCTTTCTCGAGGTAATTTTCGGTGAGTTGCTGCTGTGCTTTTTTGCTCAGTGGAAGGTTGTCCGTTTTATTGAGAATCAATGCGGTGGATCCTTTCACTGCAACTGTTTGTCCATCTTCCAGATAGGCCCCGATATTCTGACGGAACAATTCTGCATTTTCCAGTTGCAGGAGCATGCCAACAAAGCTATGGGATTCGTCCTTGACACCATAGAACACCATTTCGCTGCGGAAGTTAATGTACAGCGGCGGGTATTCGCTTTCTCTTTCGGCGCGGTTTTCAGCAACGTCGCGAATGGATTGCAAAAGCTGCTCATCGCGGGAATCGAAGAAAATGGTGTAAACGCCTTCTTTGAGCAAACTGGCGGCATCGATGCGTACCACCCAATCGGCTTTGGCCGGCACGGGCACACGTATGTCTTTGGTCTGTGAACCGAATATTTCCAGCATCACGAGGCTCATTACCCCGCAAACGGCCAGGAAAAGAATGGTGAGAATGCGCAGCAGCCGCGATTTGATTTGCATTCTATAAAAATAATTGTTTCCCGGATTAATGTAGTGAAACAATAGGAATCTTTAATTTCTCCTTCAAAGTGAGTTTCGAAGGTTCCCTCCTTGAGGAGGGATAAAGGGAGGTGGCTCATGGCGATTAGTCAGGCCACCCCCCTCGTTCCTCCTTACAGCTTTCGCACTAACGTTTGTCGCTGCTGCGTCTTCAGAAGCTTTGCTTCATCTTCTCAAGGGAGGAGGCAGAATGACTTCAATAAAATTGAATAGTGTAAATCCAACAAGCCCAATCTCTGATTACCTTTGCCGCATGGGAAAATTCTTTTTCTGGCTGTTGAAGCTGTTTGGCTGGACCATCGATGAGCGTTCGCCGGAAGCGGTTAAAAAAGCGGTTGTCGTTGTGGGGCCGCATACCTCCAACTGGGATTTTATCATCGGCAGAATTGCTTTCGCGAAGTACCGCGTAAATGCGAAGTTCCTGATCAAAAAAGAATTGTTCTTTCCGCCGATGGGCTGGCTGCTGAAAGCAATGGGTGGCATTCCGGTTGATCGCAAGCGCAAGAACAACATCACCGAACAGGCCGTGGAGATCTTTAACAACGAAGAAAGCTGTTTCCTGGTCTTTACACCTGAAGGAACGCGCAGTTATAACCCGAACTGGAAAAAAGGATTTTACTACATCGCGCAGAAAGCCAACGTGCCGATCTACATTGCTTACATCGATTACAAGAACAAAAAAGGTGGCTTTCATTCGCATTTTGAGCCTACGGGCAATTCCGATGCCGACATCCGTTATATCAAGGAAGTATTGTCCCAATTCACCGGAAAAGTGCCGGAAAACGGCATCCGCAAACCGGAATGAGTTGGGTCATTGATGCTTGATTTTTGATTAGAATGGAATCACCCAACATCAAAATCCAACATTCAACATCTTTCAAAAACTACTATTTCTTCGTCTTCTGGCGATCAGATAAACGCCCAGCAGCAATCCAAATCCCATCGAGAGCAATACCGTTCCGAACGCGCTGGTGAAGTGGTATTGAATGGCCGCGCCAACGATCATCGCAACGCCTTGTGTGAGCAAAAGCCAGGCAAAAAACTGGAACAAGGCCATCGGCCGGTTGCGCGCAAGCGGATTGTCGTTCCATTCCGGCTCGGTATAGCCCTGGTCGAAAAGGAAGAGATTGTAACGTGTGACAAAAGGCATGGTGAGTCCGCCGAGCAGAAAAGCACCCAGGCAAACAGCCAGGTTAAAATCGGGCTGATGCGGGATCGGAAGCAGGAAGGTTGGAACGGCGAGTAGCAGGAGGAGCAGTGCTTTGAAAATACCTGTCCGTTTCATAATTACCGGTTTTATTTTCTGAACGAATCTGTCCGCCGGTCATAACCGTAAGGACAATGTTTGCAGCCACTTTTGCAGCAATAACCGCGCTTTAAATGGTATGCTTCTGTAAAAACGAGGTAACCATGCTCGTTGTAATAAAAATCTTCTGGCCGCAAACCATTATTTTTGGGCAGTGGACGGTCATCATTCATAGTCAAAGTTAAGAAAACGATTCCATGTCTTTGTTCGAAACGTCAAATTCTGTGCTCCAGGAAGTGGATTTTAGGCATTTTTCGGAAACACCTGTGCGCTTGCTGGTTAAACGCGACGATCTGATCGATCCGCTGGTTTCGGGCAATAAGTGGCGGAAGCTGCAATACATCCTCGAGCTGGCCAATTACCAGCAGAAAGAAGGCTTGCTTACGCTGGGCGGCGCTTACTCGAATCATTTGCTGGCTACGGCTGCGGCTTGTCACAAAGCAGGTTTGCGTTCCATCGGGTTGGTGCGTGGCGATGAATTAACGGTGAATAGCAATCCGAACCTGCAAAAATGCTATGAGCTGGGTATGGAGCTGGTTTTCCTCCCGCGGGAAGAATACGCCGAGCGTGATGAGCCCGAACGCTGCGAGATATGGAAACACCGGTATCCTTCTTACCTGTTCGTTCCGGAAGGTGGCGCATGCTACCACGGACTGATCGGTTGCCAGGAATTAGCGAAGGAATTGCCAGCTGAAACTGATCACGTTTTTGTAGCACAGGGAACAACCACCACCAGCTGTGGTTTACTGCTGGGTTTACCCGAAACGACAACGCTTCATGTGGTGCCCGCGTTAAAAGGATTCGACGCCAAAGCCGAAATGTGCTCGCTGTTATTCCCGTTTTTAATGGACCGCGAGCTGGTGGAAGAATACCTCGAGCGCGTCGTCGTTCACGGCCAGCACCATTTCGGAGGCTACGGCAAAACCACGCCGGAACTGCTGCAATTCATCGCCGATTGCAAAACGCAGTTGAATTTGCCGCTTGATTCAGTCTACACGGGAAAAGCCTTCTTTGCGCTGAAAGATGCGTTGCAAAATGAGCAATTCCGCGATCAAAGGGTCGTCTTCATCCACACCGGCGGATTGATGAACGCCTGATCATTCCTTGACGATCCGCAGCGTTGCGCGTTCCTGTGCCGCATTCCGGATTTCCAGCAAGTACATTCCCTTGACGTAATGAGCCAGGTCTGCTTTTAGTACATCGGTTCCCTGAAGCGTGAAAACATCCAGCAATTTACCATTCAGATCACGAATCAGTACTTCTGTTTGCTGTTGAATGGAAGTGAACTGAATGCTGATCGTTCCATTGAATGGATTCGGCGCTACAACGGGCAATTGTTCGGAAAGGGAAGGCAAGCCCACATCAAAGCTGGTCACGCAGACCGTGTCGCTGTTTTTCCAGTCGCAATCCTGGCATCTGACGTAGTAACAACCGAGCTCTGTAATAACTTCCGAGCTGTCGTCGAAGCCACTATTGATGATGACTTCACCGTCGAGGTACCATTCCACGTTGATGCAATCGCGATCGAGGGTGAGCACATTGCCGTGCTGTGTAAGCGTAGGAGCGGGTGGCTCAACGATGGTCAGCAAAAAGGTATCGGATTGCAGCGTACAGCCGTTGATGTCCGTATTCGTAACGTGGAAGGCCATTTCACCAGCCGGATAAGCGAGAAATGGATACAGGATCTGGTTGGAAGTAACCGGTTCGCCGTTTCGGTACCACGTATTGCTGATGGTATTGTACCAGGGTGTTGGTTCCAGCGAAAGCATCACATAATCCGTGCACCAAACGGTGTCGTTGGAAGTTGACCCTATGCTCAGTCGCGGGGAAATCTGTGGTGCGAATGTGCGGCAATTGGTCCACGAAAGTCCATTGGCATCGGTGGCTGTAAGCGTGAGTGTGAAATCGTCTTCGACCGTAAACGCGATGTCTTCGGTGGTTTGACCGGTGCTCCATTGGTAGCTGGTCATGCCCGGAACACCTGAAAAGCTGGCTTCCACTCCCGGACAGGTCATCTGGATATCGAGAATGGTATCGTAATAGATGTTGGTAAAATTATCGATCGGATAATCGGGATTCGGAAGCACGCGAACGTAAACGGTTTGCGAAATAGTATCCGAACCGCCGTAGCCGCTCACCAGCATCTGGATAGTGTAATAACCGGTCGCCGGGAAGGTGTGATAAATATCTGGGCCAATAGTATCGATCAGGCCATCGTGTTCGAAATCCCAGGCTGTATACTGACTGTTCGTACTTGTTGAGGTAAGCCGCAATCTTCCCGTGCAATAGCTGCTGTCGATGGTGAACGAAGCAACAGGAACCGGCATTCCCGGATGTTCACCGCAACCGTTCGAAAGCACAAATTCCGGGCGCAGCTGAAGCAACGTTGCATCCATGCGATCGACTTGTCCCTGTGTGAACGAATGTGCACAGGTGGAATAGTCCATGTAATTCGGTATTTCAGCAACATTGGTCGTGAATGGACTCAACCCGGTTGTATCGGCCGTGTCTGTGTTGCAAAGATCCAGCAGGCAATCGTATTGGGTCAGATCGACCGGGGTGTCGCAGATTTTGTCACCATCCTGCAAACAATTGAAATTCCGGCACGGAACACCATCGAACGTGTGGTAGAGTAAAAAGTAATGCCCGAGCTCGTGGATCAGCATATCGTAATCGACCAGCGTAGGATATTCCAGCACAATGCCCTGGTGACCTTCGTTGTAAGTGTTGGGATAGGTAGCATAGCCGGCCTGCGATCCGACAACGGTGTTGACGATCCAGACGTTGATGTACGTGAACGGATTCCATCGCTCGAGGTTTTTCAGCGCCATGTCGTCATCCATTTGATTGAACGTGGTAGAGCCAATGACTGTGAGCGGCGATTCATGACGCGTAATGCCGTTGGTCGGGTTTCCGAACGGATCCAATGAAGCAAGGCACAGGCGATATGTCGCTGCATGGCCGAATTCATCGTAGTAAACGCCCATATTCGCCAGTCGCTCGTTGCATTCCGTTACGGCGTCGATGATCTGCTGATCGGTGAGGTTTTCCGGGCCGTTCTGGTGAACGATATGAAATACCACAGGAATATCGTAAGTGGTTTTCGGTGTCCCGTTTTGCTGCAAAAGGTAGTTGTACAGCAATTGGTTCTGTTCCGCTTCATTCACTGCAGCTCGTGGATAGCGTTCCTTCAGTTGTGTGTTGAACGCATCGGTGCCGCAGGTGTTGTTTTGCGCGACTGCGAAAAAAGGCCAAAGCAAGGGGAGAAGTAGTAAGTATTTCATTGGGCAGGTTTTGGAGAAAGACAACGAATCCTCCTCCGGAGTTGCACGCGCCACATTTCCCCCAAACAAAAATCCCCGGTCTCGAAGCTCGGGACCGGGGATTCTTAATCAGATGTCGTTTGACTATTTGAACAAAGCAGGATCTACTTTTCCGTTCAGTGTAATCGAAGTAACTGTTCCGTTCATGCCCATTTCGCCCATGCTCAGCTTCGCAGAGTGTGCAAAAAGGAATCCGCCAACGTTTTTGTAGTCGCCGGTTTCGATCGTTTGTTCCACCGCCTGACCGTCTTGTACGGTGATCACGGTAGTCTTCACTTTCATGTACGTATCAGTCGTAAAGTAATCGTACTGCTCGCTGTCGCCGTTTTTGGTGTAGAGCACATACAGGTCTTTACCGTTCACTTGCTCGATACCCTTCAGCTCGTACGTAACGTTGTTGACTTTGTAGCCCATTTCCGGGAACAGACCAGCTGTTTTACGCTTGCTTTCCAGTTCTTCTGCTGTCAACTCTTTACGGCCTTCCTGCATGCTTGTGGAAGCACCGGTTGTTCCGTTGTAGAAGCTGCTCTGGAAAGTCATGCCGCCGGCTTCCATTTTCATGTACTCTTTGTTCGGAGACTGGAAAACGTCGGTCATCAGGAGCTTCATTCCGCCACCTGCTTCACCAAGATCGAATTCTGTTTTCTTTTCTACGGATTTCAGCTTTTTGAGCTTCTTCGCCATTGCTTTCTGGGAAGTCGTTTGCGTTACGGCAAACAGGTACTTCTCGATCAGCTGATCAGCCGTAATATCGGCAGGCTTGATGTCGATCACCGGGTTACCGAATGCATCGAGCTTTTCGATCACGCCGTCGGAGTCGAACTGGCGGATTTTCTCGAGTACAGACTCGTTTCCAACAACGATGATGTTGTAGCCGTTTTTGAAGTACAGTTGTGCCATTTGAAGCACGGCTTCGCGATCTACTGCTTCGAGGCGCTGCAGGTACGTTTTGTAGTAATCTGCAGGCAAACCGTTCTGGATGATCGCCAGTGCGAAACGGGCAATTGTCTGTGGCGACTCGAGCGAGCGGGCAAAGTTACCGGCCATGCTTGATTTTGCCAGCGCCAGCTCTTCCGGCGTTACATACTCGTCGGCAATGCGACCGAATTCATACAACAGCTGAACGATCGCGCTGTCGGTTACATCGTTACGGAAGTTTCCGGATGCGCTCACCCATGCTCCGTTGCGGGTCACTTCCAGGTCGGATGTACAGCCATACGTGTAGGCTTTATCCTCGCGCAGGTTCTGCATCAGACGGGCGCCGAATGCACTTCCACCCATGATGTTGTTCATCACGGTCAATGCCAGCTGGTTCTGATCGCCCGGCTTCATGTTGATCGGGAACGAAACAGAGATTGCAGATTGTACGGCTCCCGGCTTGTTGACGAAAATCACGCGGTTGCCTTTGTTTGCTTTGCCGAATCCCGGATCGATCATGAAAGGAGCTGTTCCCGTCCATTTGCCGAAATACTGCTCGGCCAGTTGCTGTGCAGCTGCTTTTGTGATGTCGCCCACGATCACGAGGTATGCACCCTGTGGCGTAAAGGTTTGCTTGAAGTTGTTCATCACATCGTCGCGGGTAATGGCAGCGAGTGTGGTTTCGTTCATCACATCACCGTATGGATGGTTCGCGAAGTTGATTTTCTTCTCAGCGTTCGCACCCATGGTTCCCGGATCGGATTTTGCCGAAAGCAGGTTGGATTCTTCCTGTTTTTTGATGCGGTCGAATTCGCTCTGCGGAAATGCCGGGTTCACTGTTACATCCTGCATAAGCGCCAGACCTTTGTCGAGGTGCTTGGTGAGGCAGGAAAGGTAAATGGAGTTACCATTAGCGGTGAGTGTAGCGCCCATGTAATCGACTTCTTTGTCGAGAGCGTCTTTTGTTTTATTGGTCGTACCGGAAAGGATGAGCTGGCCCATCAGCTGGTTAACACCGGCCTTGGAACCTTCCATCATCGGTCGTCCGCCCATTACCAGGTTAAAGGAAACGCGCGGGAGCTTGTGGTTTTCGGAAACAACAACGGTAATGCCATTGCTGGTTTTGAACACTTCCGAATCCTTGATATTGATGACCGGCGCTTTGGCTGCGGCTGGTCTGACCGATCGGTCGATTTGCTGCCCGTAAGCTCCGGTGATGGCCGTTGCCGAGAGTGCAATATATGTGATCCACTTTTTCATGGCCGTGTCTTATTGTTTTGGTAAGTAATACAAAATGATGCGGTTGTTCTGCGTCAGGTATTTCTTCGCAACGCGCTGGATATCTTCACGTGTAACGCTCATGTAGCGCTCCATCTGACGATTGATCAGGGCGGTGTTGCCGAAGTACATGTAATTCTGCGCCAGGTTTTCCGCAATACCTGCTACGGATGAATTGGAGGACACGATCTGGTTTTCGATCTGGTTGCGGATCGCTTCGTATTCTTCCATGCTGATCAGCTCATCCTGGATGCGCTTGATCTCTTCGTCGAGGGAAGCTTCGAGCTTATCGACAGTCACACCGTTAGCTGCAATAGCTGCAACAATTCCTAATCCCGGATCTTCCATGTTGAAGGCAAACGAGAAGGCAGCAACTGCTTCCTGTTTTTTCTCCACGATGTTTTTGTTCATGCGTGAGCTGGTTCCGCCTGAAAGTACTGCGTTGAGCATTTCCAATGCCGCAAAATCCTTGTCGGTTTCTTTCGGGAATTTGTAACCGAAGAATACCGCAGGCAGCTGGATGTTGTCGTAAACAGTCTCGCGAACAATGCCGTTGATCGGTTCCATAATTGGCTCCGGACGCGGTACGTTGACTTTCTTCGCTGAGTATTCTTTGATCAGTGCTTTTGCCTTTGGATCTTTCGGGTTCAGGAAGTCGTTGGCGTTGAAAGCAGATTTCGCAACATTGTATTTTTTCAGGAACGCATCGTCTGACAGGTTCTCGAAATCGCGGTAGAGGTTGATCGCTTCTCCTGTTGGAATGGAAGCGAAGTACTTATCGATCCATTTTTTTGTCTGCTCGATGTTGATATCGCCGGCAATCGACAATACAGCGTTGGAAGGAACGTAGAACGTGCGGTAGAAGTTGATGTAATCTTCTTCCTGTGCAGCGTTGAGGTGTTCCATGCTTCCGATCGGAACCCAGTTGTACGGGTGCTTCGTATAAGCGCGCTTGAACATATTTTCCATGAACGACGCATACGGTTGGTTATCGACGCGCTGGCGTTTTTCTTCTTTTACCACTTCGCGTTGTGTTTCCACACCTGTCTGGTCGACTTTTGCATGCAGCAAACGCTCGCTTTCCAGCCACAAGCCCAGCTCCAGCTGGTTGGAAGGAAGCAACTCGTAGTAATACGTGCGGTCCTGCGAAGTATTCGCGTTCAACGCACCGCCGTTTTTCTCAACAAGCTCGCTGTATTCGGCGCGTTTGATATTGGTAGAGCCTTCAAACAGGAGGTGTTCGAAGAAATGGGCAAATCCTGTACGGTTCGGGCTCTCGTTTTTGGAGCCCACGTGGTACATTACCGAAACCGCCACGATTGGCGTTGCCGGCTCCTGGTGGAGAATGACATGCATTCCGTTCGGAAGGTCATACTCCACGTAATCAACGGGCTTCTGGGCCGCTGCAGGGAGAACGCTTCCGATCGCACATGCGATTAAAAGTCTTTTTTTCATGTTCTTTTCTAATCAGTTTGCAACGAAAATAAGAACAATTCAGTTCTCAGGTGTGTTGGTGGGACTTACGGATTAAAACAAGGACAAGTGGTTTTTTAATTCATAATTCAGAATGCATAATTCAGAATGGTTTATTCAATTGTGCATTCTAAACTATTCCGGCCGGGTTTTTGCTTAATTTTAGGTCATATGAAAAAAAGTGCACTGTTGTTCTTCCTGTTGCCGCTTTCGCTGCAGGCCCAGACGATTTTCGGTTACATGGATTTCAATAACCAGCTCTTCAAGGTTTTCCGTGAAGGCTATTTCATGCAAATCGAGCACCAGCCGGTGACGAATGTGCAGTTTGGCGATGAGATCATTTCTTACATGAACTCGCAGCAGGATTTCAAAGTCTACGACGGCAAAAAAGCGCATACGATCACCACGCAGCTGGTTTCCTATAAAATGTCGGATCATTTGGTGGCCTGGAACATCGGGCCGATCATCAACTATTTCGAATCGGGGAAATTGCATACGATTACGTCGTTTGGCGGCGATTATGCCGTAACCGATTCGCTCATCGTTTACCAGGATACGCGCTACAATACCGTGAATGTGATATACAAAGGCGAGTCCATTCAGCTCTACCAGCTCACCGGCGATCTCTACATGCCCGATGCGATCGGCGATAACATCATTGCGTTTCGCGACAACGGAAATTTGTACAAAGTCTTCTGGCGCGGACAGATCTACGAACTCGGCGTGTGGAGCGGCAATCCTGCCATGCAATTCACGGCCGGAACCGACATGCTGGCGTTCAACGACCCGTCGACGCGCACCTTTGCGATCTTCGAAAACGGCGAATTCATGGACGTCGAAAGCGTGTTCGTACCGAAATTCAAAGTCGGCCGCGGATTTGTAGTCTACGAAGATGTGCAGGGCAACCTGAAATACTACGGAAAAGGTGAGCGCAAGGAATTGTCGTCGTTTTTCCAGTTCTGGGATGCCAAGGACGATGTAGTGTTCTGGGGTGAAGCAAATTCATCGTTCACCTTATTCAAAGGCGAGCGCAAACAGGTGAGCAACTACCTTCCGAAAGACTGGCAGCTCAAAAACGACGTAATCGCCTTTCACAGCAACCTGGGCGGTGTTTCGTCCTTCATCAACGGACAACAGAAAGACATCACAACGCTTCCCGATACGGAATACTTCATCAACAACCACTCGGTTTTTGTGAAGCTCAAGAACCGCACGATCATGGCGCTGTTCAACGGACAGATTTACAGGGACTAATACCCCGCGAATTAGCGAATGAACACGAATTATTTTCTGCCCATTCCCGTACCATGCAAACCATAACCTTGCATTAGTGTCAATTCGCCTTCGCGGGAAGCTCTCCTTCGCGTTAAAAATTTGCAAATGAATCCATAGCGGGTGGAATTAATGGCTAATTTCGTTCCCATGAGACTGCGTATGAAATGGTTCATCTCCCTGAGTATCCTGCTATTGAGCGGATTGGGAATTTCATACCAGGCCTATGCAGACGACAATTCATCGTCGGCTGAAAACCCAAACACGGGGTTTAGTGCACTGTTCGGAGGCGAGACACTGGTCTTTGAATCACTGCCGGCTGGCAAAACTCCCGGACATTCCGAAATCCATGTGCTAACACTGGAAGAATCGGAGCTGAACGATCTCGACAGCGATACGGACAGCGACGACCTGGAACAACTGACATACGTCGTTCCGCCGTTTTACGCTGCCACTCACCATTATTTTGCCTTTCGGACACAAAAAAGCCTGCCATTCGGGCATTTTTCCGAGATCTTACCCGCCAGGTCGTTGTATGTCCTGTTCCGGGTTTTCCGCATTTAAAGCAAATCCTCTCTTCGTACTTACTCTTCGACTTCACGGAGTAAGCTGCATTTTGTGCAAGTAAACGCATCGTTCGTGTGCGTTGCAGAAGTCACCCAACTATTTATTGGCAAAAAACAAATTATGAAGAGGATTCTCATGCTCGGCAGCGTTGTAGTGCTGCTGTGCCAAACAGGCTGTCAGTCGGAAGCCGGCGAAAAAGAGCTGCAAACCAAATTGCTGGTGACCAGCCCGCTGCAAAAAGATACCACCACGATCAAAGAATATGTCTGCCAGATTCATTCCATTCAGCACATCGAGCTGCGTGCATTGGAAAAGGGCTACCTGGAAAAGATTTTCGTAGATGAAGGACAGTTCGTCAAAAAAGGACAATTGATGTTCCGCATCATGCCGTTGCTTTACCAGGCCGAATACCAGAAGGCCAAGGCAGAAGTCGATTTTGCGGAAATAGAATATAAAAACACGAAATCGCTGGCCGATCGCAATGTTGTTTCCAAGAACGAGCTGGCCATGGCGAAAGCGAAATACGACAAAGCGAAAGCCGAATTGGAGCTGGCGCGTGTGCACCTGAGCTTTACGGATATCAAAGCGCCATTCGATGGAATTATGGATCATTTCCAGGTGCGATTGGGAAGCCTCGTCGACGAGGGCGATCTGCTTACAACCTTGTCGGACAACAGCAAAATG
Organism: uncultured Flavobacteriales bacterium; assembly: GCA_946482515.1. The sequence goes on from CAMLRS010000019.1 coordinate 50,972, forward strand.
TGGGTGTATTTCAACGTTCCGGAAGCGGAATACCTGGATTACAAAACCCATGAGCAGCAGGATAGCCTGATGAAAGTGAGCCTGATGATGGCCAACAACCAGCTATTCAAATATCCTGGCATTGTTGAAACGATCGAGGCCGATTTCAATAACGAAACAGGAAACATCGCGTTCAGGGCAACCTTCCCGAATCCGGATAAGCTGTTGCGCCATGGCGAAACGGGGAATATCCGCATGGTCGTTCCGTTCAAGAATGCGCTGATCATTCCGCAGAAAGCAACGTTCGAAATCCTGGAGAAGAAATACGTCTACGTGGTCGATAAGAACAATGTGGTGCATTCGCGCGAGATCACGGTTTCTGCCGAAATGCCTGATCTGTATGTCATCAAGAACAATCTCCCGCCCAAGTGCAACATCCTCCTCGAAGGAATTCGCAAGGTGAGAGACGGCGATAAGATCACGTACCGCTACATGAAGCCTGAAAAGGTGCTTTCGACGCTGAAAGTTTATGTTGAGTAAAAGACAAGATGGAGAGACATTAGACAAAAGGCGCTGGATTCAGCTGTCGTTAAGTCTAATGTCTAAAAGTCTTAAGAATCTAATATCTAAAAAATATGTTTAGTAAATTCTTAAAAAGACCGGTACTGGCGATCGTGTTGTCACTCGTCATTATCCTGGTCGGCATCCTGTCGATCAATACGCTGCCGACATCCCAGTTCCCGGAAATTGCTCCGCCCGTGGTGATGGTTTCCGCATCGTATCCGGGAGCAAGTGCCAAAACACTGGCCGAATCCGTGATCATTCCGCTGGAACAATCCATCAACGGCGCCTGGGGCATGCGGTACATGACGTCTGACGCCACGAGTGCCGGAGAGGCCAATATCCAGATTGTTTTCGAGCCGGGAACGGATATCAACCAGGCGCTGGTACAGGTTTCCAATCGCGTGCAGCAGGTGACGAACCGTCTCCCAACGCTCGTTCAACGCGAAGGGGTGGTTATTACGCCGGTTATTCCCAGCATGTTGATGTACGTGAACCTGTACAGCAAGGACAAAAATGCCGATATGAAATTCCTGTTCAACTATGCGGGAATCAATATGATTCCGGAAATGCAGCGCATCGAAGGAATAGGGCAGGCGCGTATCCTCGGAAGCCGCCAGTATGCCATGCGGATCTGGCTGAAACCGGATCGCATGCGGGCCTACAACGTTTCACCCGATGAAGTTATGGAAGCACTCGCCAACCAGAGTATCATCGGTAAAGCGGGGCGTGTTGGACGTGGCGACGGTCAGAAAGCGGAAGCATTGGAATATGTATTAGCTTATGCCGACCGTTTCAACGATCCGAAGCAATACGAAAATGTGATCATCCGGGCCAATCCGGAAGGGGAAATGCTGCGCCTGAAAGATGTGGCAACCGTAGCACTCGGAAGCGAATACTATGATATTTATTCCAACCTCGACGGTCATCCTTCGGCTGCTATCGTGCTGAAGCAAACTTACGGTAGTAACGCCAGCGAAGTGATCGCCAATGTGAAAACCAAGCTGGAAGAGATGAAGCAGGATTTTCCGCCGGGAATGGATTATGAGATCAGCTACGACGTTTCCAACTTCCTCAATGCTTCGACCGAAAATGTGATGCATACGCTGCGCGATGCGTTTATTCTCGTAGCGCTCGTGGTGTTTGTGTTCCTTGGCGACTGGCGTTCTACACTCATCCCAACGCTTGCTGTGCCGATCTCGCTCATCGGGGCGTTCATCTTCATGCAGCTCTTCGGGCTTACGATGAACATGATTACGCTCTTTGCCATCGTATTGGCGATCGGTATTGTGGTCGATGACGCGATTGTCGTCGTTGAGGCGGTACACGCCGCCATGGAAGAACACCATTTATCGCCGTACAAAGCCGTGAAAAAAGTGCTCAAGGAAATCAGCGGGGCCGTCATCGCCATTACCTTGCTGATGACCGCTGTGTTCATTCCGGTGGCGTTTATGCCGGGACCGGTCGGGACATTTTACCGGCAGTTCTCGATCACCATGGCGAGTGCGATCATTCTTTCCGGTTTTATCGCCTTGACCTTAACGCCGGTGCTTTGTGCCATGATCCTGAAGAACAATCACGGCAAACCGAAGAAAGTGAACATCCTTACACGCTTGCTGGGTGGCTTTAACCGCGGTTTCGACAAGCTTACCGGAGTTTACACGCGTTTCCTGCAAAAGATCGCTCACCGGAAACTGATTACGGTTGGTTTATGGGCAGCATTTGCCGCGGGCATTTTCTTCCTGTCGAGAGGCTTGCCTTCCGGATTTATTCCGAGCGAGGACCAGGGAATGGTGTATGCGATCATTCAAACACCTCCGGGATCGACACTCGAGCGCACAAACGATATTTCGCGTCAGTTGCAGATCATCGCCAAACAGGTCGAAGGCGTGCAATCCGTTTCTTCCATTGCCGGTTACGAAGTGCTCACGGAAGGTCGTGGCTCCAATGCCGGAACGTGCCTCATCAACCTGAAACCGTGGGACGAGCGCAAGCATACCATGCAGGAGATTATCTACGAGCTGGAAGAAAAAGCGAAAGCCATTCCGGGAGCGACGATCGAATTCTTCGATCCGCCGGCAGTACCGGGATTTGGTGCCGCAGGAGGGTTCGCCTTGCAGCTGCTGGACAAAACCACGGATGGCAACTACGAGACACTCGAGAAAGTGAAGAACGATTTCATGACCGCACTGGGCAAGCGAAAAGAGCTTTCCGGTCTGTTCACCTTCTTCAGCGCGAATTACCCGCAGTACGAAGTGGAATTCGACAACGAGCTGGCCATGCAGAAAGGCGTGACGATCGAAAATGCGATGAATACCCTGTCGATTTTTGTGGGAAGTACCTACGAACAGGGCTTCATCAAATACCAGCGCTTTTTCAAAGTGTTCGTTCAGGCTTCGCCGGAATACCGCAAGCTTCCGACTGATATCATGGGCTTGTATGTGAAAAACGATCGCGGCGAAATGGTTCCGTTCTCGGCATTCATGCGCATTGTCAAAAAGCAGGGCGCGAACGAGATCAACCGCTACAATATGTACAATACGGCTGGTATCCGTGGTGCTCCTGCCAAAGGCTACAGCAGTGGTGAGGCGATCCAGGCCGTGAAAGAAGTGGCCAAGGAAACACTGCCGCATGGCTACGACATCGACTGGGCGGCGCTTTCGTACGATGAAGTGCGTCGCGGAAACGAAGCGATTGTCATTTTCATCATCGTGATGGTGTTCGTATACTTCGTACTGGCGGCGCAATACGAAAGCTTCATTATTCCACTTGCAGTGATCCTTTCGCTGCCTCCGGGTGTTTTCGGATCGTTCCTGCTGATCGATCTGATGGGACTGGCCAACGACATTTACGCACAGGTCGGACTGGTGATGCTCGTCGGATTATTGGGTAAGAACGCCGTTTTGATCGTGGAATTTGCCGTTCAGAAGCAGAAAGAAGGACTTTCCGTGCTGGAAGCCGCGATCGAAGGTGCCAAAGTGCGTTTCCGCCCGATCCTGATGACTTCCTTTGCTTTCATCGCCGGATTGATCCCGCTGGTGCTTTCACACGGTGCCGGAGCGATCGGAAACAAAACCATCGGTTCGTCTGCGCTCGGCGGTATGCTTTTCGGAACTGTTTTCGGTGTGATCATCGTGCCGGGACTGTACTACATTTTTGCTTCCTGGGCGAAAGGTCGTAAGCTGATCCAGCACGAAGACGAAAGCTCCCTGACACAAGATTTCGCACTGGCGATTGACAAATTCGAACAAACAGATGAAAACGATGAAGATGAATAAGAAGAATCTCTATAAAAGTGCGGCAATTGCTGTGCTGTTGATCACGTTTTCAGCCTGTAAATCCCTTTCGGTTGTTTCGAAAACAGAAAATAAAACCGTTCCTGCGAGCTATACCGGTTCGCAGTATACGACGACCGCAGCGGATGTCCAGTGGCGGGATTATTTCACCGATCCCAACCTGATCGCACTCATCGATACGGCGCTGAAGAACAACCAGGAGTTGAATATCACGTTGCAGGAGATCGAAATTTCCCGCAATGAGATTCGCGCAAAAAAAGGGGAATACCTGCCAACTGCCGGTATTGGCGCCGGAGCCGGAATCGATAAAGTAGGTCGCTACACCAGCAAAGGGTCGAGCGAAGCCACAACCGAGATCAAACCCGGAATCGAAACGCCCGAGCCGCTGCCGGATTTCATGATTGGACTGTATGCCAGCTGGGAAATCGATATCTGGAACAAGCTGCGCAATGGGAAGAAGGCGGCCGTCAATCGCTATTTGTCCAGCATCGAAGGGAAAAACTTCCTGGTGACGAACCTGATCTCCGAAATCGCTAACTCGTATTACGAATTGCTGGCACTCGACAATCAGCTCGCGATCGTACAGCAGAACATCGATATCCAGACCAACGCGCTCGAGATCGTGAAAGCGCAGAAAGAATCGGCCCGCGTGACCGAGCTGGCGGTGAAACGCTTCGAAGCGCAGGTGCTGAACACGAAAAGTTTGCAATATGCGATCCAACAGGAGATCATCGAAACGGAAAACCGCATCAATTTCCTGGTCGGTCGTTTTCCGCAGCCGGTGACGCGCAATTCAGCGGTCTTCATGACAATGGTTCCCGACACGCTTTACGCCGGCGTTCCGTCGCAATTGCTGGAAAACCGTCCGGATATCCGCCAGGCTGAATTCAACCTCGTTGCCGCGAAGCTCGATGTGAAAGCGGCAAAAGCGAATTTTTATCCTTCGCTGCGGATTTCTTCAGGCGTCGGATTGCAGGCCTTCAACGCGGCTTATTTGCTGCAAACGCCGCAATCGCTGCTGTATTCGCTGGCAGGCGAGATCGTGGCACCGCTCATCAACCGAAATGCGATCAAGGCAACGTACTACAACGCGAATGCGAAGCAGATCCAGGCTGTTTACGAATACGAGCGAACGGTCCTGAACGCCTACGTTGAAGTCGTAAACCAGCTTTCGAGGATCAATAACCTTGAAAAAAGCTACGACATGAAAGAACAGGAGGTGCAGGCGCTGACCGAGTCGGTGACCATCTCCAACGACCTGTTCTCCTCGGCGAGAGCAGATTATATGGAAGTCCTGCTGACCCAGCGCGATGTGCTGGAATCCCGCTTCGAGCTGATTGAAACCCGCATGCAGCAAATGCACGCGATGGTGGATATCTACCGGGCGCTGGGAGGCGGATGGAAGTAGCACCTTTTAGTTTGGGAAAGCGCCCGGCTTAGGTCGGGCGTTTTTGTTGATACGTCTTACTTTTTCTCCCGCGATTGAGAATTGCTATATGTATTGAAGTTTGAATTATCAAAACAGCTATTCAAACTAAAAGTCACACGTAATATTACGTTATTGCAATAATGCATTTTTGCTGTGGAATACCGAGCTAAAAACGTGTCCCGAATTCACCTAAAAGTTCTTAAAAACCCCATGCGAGGTGCGTAGCGTTGTAAATTAGTTAAAAACCAATCGTATGCGCATCTCCCACATCCTTTCATTGCTTGTGCTTTTCAGCTTCTTCACAGCTTGTCGCAGTGTTCCCAAAGGCGTGCAGCCGGTTACGGCTTTCAACAAAGAAAAATACCTCGGAACCTGGTATGAAATCGCCCGATTCGATTACAAATTCGAGCGCGGTCTGGACAATGTTTCGGCGACTTATACGCAGAATGCCAGTGGAAAGATCCGGGTGGAAAACCGTGGCTACAATTCCGTTACCGGAAAATGGGAAGTGGCGGTAGGAAAGGCCAAACCGGCCGGTGATGCGACCGTCGGGGCGTTGAAAGTGTCGTTTTTCGGGCCGTTTTATTCGGGCTACAATGTGATTGCCATCGATAAAGACTACAAGTACGCGCTCGTGGCAGGAAAAAGCCGTGATTATTTGTGGTTCCTTTCGCGCGAAAAGACTATGCCTGAAGAGGTGAAATCGGACTACCTCGAAAAAGCACAGGCACTCGGTTTTGACACCACCAAGCTGCTTTGGATACAACAAACTCCCGATTCTGCCGAATAGTCAAAAACACGGGGCATTTATCTTAAAATCCTTGCAATCGAATCCCCGATTTCGACTACCTTTACCAACCATAAATGATTTTCAATGAACAGTTGGTTTACAGTCAAAGTAAAATATACCAAGCAATTGGATAATGGCACGTTCAAGCGTGTTTCCGAACCTTACCTGCTGGCGGCAATGACTTTTACAGATGCCGAAGCGCGCATCTACGAAGAGCTCGGGTCGCTCATCCGCGGTGAGTTCATCGTAACCGGTATTTCGCGTACCGATATTCACGACATCTTCCATTATGAAGATTCCGACGTGTGGTTCAAGTGCAAGATCAGCTACGAAAGCGAGGCTGACGGTGGCGAAGATTCCAAAGCGAAAAAAGTAACGCAGAATTTCCTCGTTTCGGCACATTCCGTGAAGGAAGCTTACGAGCGTTTGAAAGAAAGCCTTGGTGGCCTGATGATCGATTTCCAGATCCCAATGATCTCCGTTTCACCTATCGTGGATATTTTCCCATTCGGTGACGAAAGCGAAGACCGTACGGCTGTTGCCTTCGAAAAGCAGGTGAAGCAGGAGGTGGCTGAGCACGTCATGGGCAAGAAAACCGTTTTCAGCGCTTCAGGAACAGACGCTGACGATGATGAGGACAGCGTGATCGAAGATAATTTCGGAGAAGAAGAGTAAATGGATAACTTCCTGGACCAAGTACGCAACGATCACCACCAGTTCGATAAGGGCAGGCTGGAAGAGCACGTCGGTAACGAGCCGTTCACCTTATTTTCCAAATGGCTGGAAGAAGCTACGGAGAAATGCCGGGAGCCGAACGCTATGAGTCTTTCAACGATCAGTGCGGATCGCTATCCGGCTTCGCGCATCGTATACCTGAAAGAATTGTCAGAAGGAAGCTTCATTTTCTATACCAATTACCACAGTGACAAAGGCCGCCAGATGGAAGCTGATCCGCATGTGCACCTGCTGTTTTTCTGGCCTGAGCTGGAACGACAGATCAGCATTTACGGCAAAGTGGAGAAAGTTCCAGCCGAACGCAGTGATGCTTATTTTCAGTCGCGACCAAGAGGCAGCAAGCTCGGCGCATGGGCTTCGCACCAAAGTGAACGACTGGAAAACCGCTCTGAGCTGGAACAACGGCTCGAAGCACTTTCGGCGCAATATCCGAACGAAGTGCCGCGACCGGAACACTGGGGCGGTTACGGCGTTGTGCCGCAGCGGATCGAATTCTGGCAGGGAAGACCTTCCAGGCTGCACGACCGCATTGTATTTGAAAAAGCAGGCGAAAGCTGGCATTTATACCGAAAAAATCCGTGAGCACCATTGAACTGCAACCACAGATCCGGACGTTATCGAATGGTATCAGGGTCGTTTACCTGCATGCGGCGTCGCCGGTAGCTCACCTCGGTGTGACCATCCTGGCCGGTTCCCGCTATGAAGGGAAAGATCAGGAAGGTCTGGCTCATTTTCTCGAGCATTGCTTTTTCAAAGGAACGATCAAGCGGAAATCGTCACACATCCTTTCGCGCCTCGATTCGGTAGGAGGAGAGCTGAACGCATACACCACCAAGGAAGAGATTTGCATCTACGCTTCCTTTGTAAAAAATCACCTGAACCGCTCGGCCGAATTGCTGTCCGATATCGTGAACAACAGCACCTTCCCGGAAAAAGAGATCGAAAAAGAGAAAGAAATCGTGCTCGATGAGTTCAATTCTTACCTCGATAATCCGGGAGAGAAGATCTTCGACGATTTCGAAGCGCTGATGTTCCCGAACCATCCGCTGGGCAATAATATCCTCGGCACGCGCGATACCGTGCAGTCGTTCAATCGCAAGCACCTGCGCGATTACATCGATGCTTTTTTCTTTGCAGGCAATACGGTGCTTTCCTTTGTAGGCGATATTCCGCTCAATACGCTGATACGTACGCTGGAAAAATACTTCTCGCCTATGGTCAACGGGAAAACGCAGGTTCAGCCGCAGGGCTTTTCCGGTTATGTTCCGTTCCGTCAGCGTTTCAGTGAAGCCAATTACCAGGCGCATGTTGTTTTGGGTGGACTGGCTCCGGGCTACAGCGATGAAACCCGTAGGGGTATGACCTTGCTGGTGAACGTTCTGGGTGGCCCGGCGATGAATTCCCGGCTCATTCTTTCCGTGCGGGAGAAATACGGTTACAGCTACAATATCGAAGCGGCCTACACGCCGTATGCCGATCTCGGCTACTGGTACATTTACTTCGGTACCGACCAGAAATACGTCAACAAAACGCTGAAAGTAGTTTACAACGAGCTGAAAAAGCTCCGCGAAACTGCACTCACGGAGAAACAGCTTCACCAGGCGAAAGAACAGCTGAAAGGCCATATCGCTTTGTCGCTCGATAACAACGTAGGCCTGATGCAGGGATTGGGCAAAAGCCTTCTGTTGTTCAACCAGATCGATACGATCCAGGAAATTTACGACAGTATCGACAAGCTCACCCGCGACGAATTAAAGCACATCGCCGAAACCTACTTCCAACCGGATCAGATCTCAGAGCTCATCTTCGACGTGAAATAATTAAAATGTAGAACCCAATTCTGAATTCTGCATTTTTCCACCGCGGCGGATGCATTAATTAAAGTCCAAACGCCACCCCGAGTCGCAGACCATAATTGGAATTATAGTGATTTAAATTCGTCGAGTTGTCTGTTTGTAACAATCCATGGTAATAATACGCATCGGCATTGAACCAGATACGCTCAGCCAGACGATAATTGAAACCGATGGAAGCCGTACCGCCGAGATCAACCGTTTGGTGATCGCTGATGAGGTTGCTTTCCGCCGGACGGGTGCCCTTGACTTCGGTCGATTCATCGATCAGGAACCCGAAAGAAGGACCAATCGTGAATTTTGGACGGAAGCTGCTGCCAACGTCACCGAAGAAATAAGCCAATTTCAACGGAACACGCAGGTAATGCAGGCTGACATCGATCTCAGAGCCTTCGCCTGGAGTTCTGAAACGACCACCTTCAAGCGAATACAAGATGTCACCGGACACACCGATGTGTTCCCACTGACTGTAGTTCATAGTCACACCGCCGTTAAAGGAGGATTTATACAGATCGCTGTAACCCACATTCGGAATCCAGGTTGAACCGTAGCCGATCGCCGGTCCGATCGTAAATGTACGTTCGATGTCTGTTTGTGTAAATGCGGCAGTCAGAGAGATGAAACAGGCTGCAGCCGCTAATTGGATCTTTTTCATACGATGTAATTTGTTTTGTTATACAACTGAAATTAGCCAATGCAACTGATAGCTGGTCTTAAAAAACTGTAAACATGCTGTAATTCAAATAGTTTAACTTAAAATAGTTTAATAGATCAGCGATAGTAACCCGCTTTAGCTTAGCAATTGCGGACCGAAAAATGACCCGGAGGTTTGTTTTCTCCTGAAAGGCATGAAGTATCTTTGCAGTCCATCACATTATCAAGCATGAACTTCGAAACATATCACCAATTATTCGACACGATCCTCAACGATCCTCAACCCGCAGCTCCTTACAACGATCCCGACTATTTCAATTACACGAAGCTGAATGCTTCCCGTTCACGTCGCTGGCTGAAAACCGGCGTTCTTTCGGAAGAAATGAAAAACGCGCTTCAGGCGATCGATCGTCCACAGCAATGGATCATCATTACCGAACCGTGGTGCGGCGACGCTTCGCACATTGTGCCGTTCCTTCACCTGATGACGCAGGAAAATCCCTTGATCCAGGCCAGTTACGAGCTGCGCGACCAGGAGCCGTTCCGCATCAACGACTACCTGACGAATGGTGGAAAAGCAATTCCGAAGCTCATTATCCGCGACGAGGAAGGAAACGACTTCGCCGTCTGGGGACCACGTCCGCAAGACTGTCAGGAATTGTTTACCCGTCTGAAAGCCGAAAACGCCGATTTAGAAACGCTCAAGATCGCGCTGCAGCAATGGTACAATGAAAATGCAGGACGGGAAATCCAGGAAGAAATTGCGGCTTTACTGAAGAAATAAATAGCCGTTCAGTAATCCCGCAATATTGCG
>CAMLRS010000020.1 GCA_946482515.1 uncultured Flavobacteriales bacterium
TCGGAAACGCACTTTTCATACTCCGGAGTGCCCACGCTGTAGATAGCTATTTTTCCTTCCGGATCGTTGTGAACGCCCCATCCATAGCGTTTTCCGAGCGGTGAAGCACGCAGACAGGCCATGCTTTTTTCGAAAAACGTCTCGCGTGATTCAGGCGATGTACCGGCAGTCTTGCATTTATGAACATACACGCCGTAAAGCACATCATCCGAAGTGTATTTGTACGGCTCACGGCTGATCATTTCGTACTCGAACGAAGCGACCGTGTGCTCGCCCTTTTTCAACTGTGGAATTTCACCCGAAGTAACCGGACAATCTTCCGCCACAGCGATAAACGTATTGAGGTAATTCGTTGTCTTCATCTTTGCTAAAGTAGTTGAAAGTTGCTAGTTAGAAGTTGCTAGTTGGGGCTTCATAACTCAAAAACTGAATTGCTGTTTGACCGCCGACTGACCGACAGGAGACCAACTCTGCAACTCATCAACCCAGCAACTCTATAACTCACCAACTCTATAACTCACCAACTCTGTAACTCACCAACTCTGTAACCCATCAACTCACCAACTAAAAAACTATGCACCCTATGTGTTCTATGTGGTTCAGAGAATCATCCTCTTAAATGATCATTCCACAAATCCATCCCGTGCTTTTTAAAAACCGGATTGCCTTCCAGGAACAGGTTGTTGAAATCGTATTGCCCGCCCAGGAACTGTTTGTCGCCGATTTCGACCTTCGTGGTGCCAATCATGGTGAACCGCTGATCGCCTTCGTGCATAACCAGCTGCATATCCGCCGGACTCACATCGCCGTGGCAAACGCTTTTGTACATCAGCCACAATTCGTAAATACCGTCTTTGTCGAGATCCGTGAGCTCAAAAGCCGATGGCAGGAATCCCAGCTCCGTATCAACCATGCAGGCAACGATGGAATCACCTTCTTCCCACGACCGTTTGATGGTGTCGCCGAGCAGAAAATGCTGTGCCTGTATTCGTCCCGCGCGACTCGATTCCATGGAAGCCGAATCCACGGTTTCGTATACGCCCGTCTCGGTTGCGATGAATAAATGTTCGCCGGCCCTGTCTTTCCATTGCCGGGCAAATACCACCGTTCCTTCATAGATAATCGTTCCCGGCAGACTTTGCAGATCGGGCTGTAGGGAACGGATGCGTCGTTGCGAAAACGCCGGTCCCGCGAGCAACACAAGACCAAGGACCAGCAGAATAATGTGGGTTTTCATAGCTCTGTTTATGAGTGTGTTATCTATTAAATTTAAAGCAATCCCCAGCGGCTATGCGGTTTTTTAGAAAATTTGGGCTCTGCCAGTCTCCGGTTTTCCGGTCTCCTGTCGTTTGGTCTTCAGTCTCCAGTCATAGTAAACGAAACTCGTCAACTCAAAAACTCATCAATTCCGAAACTCATCAACTCTGAACTAATACTATCTTTGCGAAAAAAAAACGACCATGGCCCAGAAACCGGCAATTCCCAAAGGAACACGCGATTTTCTTCCACAAGAAGTGGCGCGTCGGACTTATATTTTCGATACCATCCGTTCGGTATTCCGGACTTATGGCTTCGCGCCGATCGAAACGCCGTCGTTTGAATTGTCTACGACTTTGCTTGGGAAATACGGTGAAGAAGGCGATCGTCTGATCTTCCGTATCCTCAATTCGGGAGACAAAATGAAAAAAGCCGACATCGAAGCGTTGCAGAGCGACAACCTGCCGCGTTTCGCCAATTCCCTGGCTGAAAAAGCCTTGCGTTACGATCTCACGGTTCCGTTTGCCCGTTTCGTGGTACAGCACCAGAACGATTTATCATTCCCGTTCAAGCGTTACCAGATTCAGCCGGTATGGCGCGCCGATCGTCCGCAGCACGGCCGTTACCAGGAATTTTACCAGTGCGATGCCGATGTTGTAGGAAGCGATTCATTGCTCTACGAAGTCGATTTCGTGCAAATTTTCGATGAGGTATTGACCAAACTCCGCATTCCGGGCTTTACGATCAAAATCAACAACCGCAAGATCCTTTCCGGAATTGCCGAAGTATCGGGCGAAGCGGAAAAACTGATCGATATTACCGTTGCCATTGATAAGCTCGATAAAATAGGCGAGGACGGCGTGGTGAAAGAACTGCTCGAAAAGAACGTTTCCCAATCGGCGATCGAAAAGATCCGTCCGTTATTTGCGCTGTCGGGCACGAACGAAGAACGCCTGGCTGCCATGCGCGGCTTCTTGTCCGGATCTGAAATCGGGTTGCAGGGAATTACCGAGCTGGAAACGGTATTGGATCACACAAAACAACTCGGACTGGAACGCGCTGAGCTCGAATTCGACGTAACGCTGGCCCGCGGACTCAATTACTACACCGGTGCCATTTTCGAAGTGAAAGTACACGATGTAAAAATGGGCAGCATCTGCGGTGGCGGTCGCTACGACGATCTGACCGGTTTGTTCGGAATGCCGGGCCTGTCGGGTGTTGGAATTTCCTTCGGTGCCGATCGCATTTACGACGTGCTTACCGAATTGGAATTGTTCCCGCAGGAAACAGACGCAAGCATTACACTGCTGTTTGCCAACTTCGGTGAAAAAGAAGCAACTTACTGCATGCAGCTGGCGAAAAAACTGCGCGCTCAGGGAACCGACTGCGAAGTCTATCCGTCGGATGCAAAAATGAAAAAGCAGATGAAATACGCCGACGACAAAGGCGTGCGTTTCGTCGCGCTCATCGGCGAAAACGAGCTTGCTTCCGGACAGCTGCAAATCAAAAACATGCAAACCGGCGAACAGCAACAGCTTACCGAAGCCGGTTTACTCGATTATTTTAAAAAATAGGAACCGTTCCCCCTTTGGAGCTTGCCTCGCCGGCAGGCAGGGGGATGAAGGGGGAGGATATCTAGAACAATATATGAACACATTTACCATCACCAACGAATGGGTAGCGCTCGAAACCATCGACCGTATCCTCGCAGAAAACCAGCAGCTGCAGCTTTCAGAAACGGCAAAAGAAGCCATTCTGCATTGCCGCCAGTATCTTGATGAAGCCGTTGCTAAAAGCGACCGACTGATCTACGGGATCAACACCGGTTTCGGGAGCTTGTGCGACACAGCTATCAACACGGCCGACCTCGAAAAATTGCAGCGCAACCTCGTGCTTTCGCATGCTTGTGGAATGGGCGATCGCGTTCCTGAACACATTGTGCGCCGCATGCTGTTGCTGAAAGTCATGGGGCTTTCTCATGGGAATTCGGGGGTACAGCTGGAAACGGTGGAGCGACTCATCTTCTTCTTCAATAACAACATTTTCCCTGTCGTATTCCAGCAGGGAAGCCTTGGTGCTTCAGGCGATCTTGCTCCGTTGGCGCACCTGGTATTGCCGTTGCTGGGGGAAGGAACCGTCATCGTCGACGGAAAAGAAATCACTTCTGCGGAAATGAATGCCCGTTTCGGTTTGCAGCCGATCGCCTTGCGTTCCAAAGAAGGACTGGCGCTGCTCAACGGTACACAGTTCATGAGCGCTTATGCTTCCTACGCTGTTCAGCAGGCGAAGCGTTTGCTCCGACAGTTCAACCAGGTTGCCGCTATTACGCTGGAAGCTTACGACGGTCGCGTTGAGCCGTTTGGTGTGGAAGTGAATACCATCCGCAACCAGGAAGGACAGATCGCGGTGGCGGAAGCTTTCCGCAACCTGTTGTCCGGAAGTGAGATCATAGCGCAGGAAAAAGCACATGTACAGGACCCGTATTCCTTCCGCTGCATTCCGCAGGTGCATGGTGCTTCACACGATGCCATCGACTACTGCTCGAAAATCGTGGAGCGTGAAGTGAACGCCGTTACAGATAATCCAACCGTATTTCCTGACAGTGACAGCGTTGTTTCGGCCGGAAATTTCCACGGTCAGCCACTGGCCCTTTCCATGGATTTCCTCGCGATCGCACTTGCCGAGCTGGGAAGTATTTCCGAGCGCCGCGTTTATAAAACGATTTCAGGAACACGCGGCTTGCCGGCATTCCTCGTTGCCAACCCGGGACTGAACTCCGGTTTCATGATCAGCCAGTACACCTGCGCTTCGATCGTGAGCCAGAACAAGCAATTGTGTACACCGGCCAGCATCGATACGATTGATTCCAGCAACGGACAGGAAGATCACGTTTCCATGGGAGCCAACGCGGCCACCAAATTGTACCGCATCATCGACAACTGCTTCGCTATCCAGGGCATCGAATTATTGCACGCTTGCCAGGCAATTGAATTCCGCCGTCCGTTGAAGACAAGTCCGCAGTTGGAATTGATTATCAATGCTTACCGCAAGCATGTGCCATTTGTAACCGAAGACGGCTACCTGCATCCTTTGTTAAAAAGCAGTGAAAACTTTGTGAAGCATCACTTTTAGCATACCTTTGCTCCCGCTTTAATCAACACGTCTGCTACACGGACACCTTTTTATTAGTTTATAGTATGAGTAGGCTTTTTTCAATAGCCACTTATGCCCTGATTATTTCTTCATCTGCTTTCGGACAAACCGTTACCAACGGAAACTTCAACCTGGCCAATTATGGCTGGAGCTGTAACCCGGAAGTCAATTACGAAACTGTTTACGGTGGATCAAATTTCAACCTTGTTGCCGAGGTCGACGAAGCCAATGCGCTTTGCCAGACTATCAGTGGTTTCACGGTTGGTTCCCGCTACCGTTTGCGTCTGAAAGTTTCGCGTCGTACAACCTGCGGACCAGCGCACCAGCGTATGCGAATTACGATGAGCAACAGTGCGCTGAATGTGACTGTAAATCGTAACGGAACAGCTTATAACCTTACGGAAGAATCGTTTGAGTTTACCGCTACATCAACATCGCATGTGCTGAACTTTGTAACTCTGACAGAAGGAACCTGCAACCTGCTGGTGGATGACATCCGCATTCAGCTGGTATCCGGTTTACCGGTCGAGCTCACTGCCTTCGATGCAAAAGCCGAAGAAGATGTTGCCAAACTGAGCTGGACGACAGCTTCCGAGTTCCGCAACGACTATTTTACGGTAGAGCGCTCGCAGGATGGAAAAAACTGGGAGAACATCGCTACCGTTAAAGGCGTTGGAACGACCCAGGAAGAATGGAACTATGCGTTCGATGATCCGAATCCGTACCGTGGCATTTCTTATTACCGCTTGTGGCAAACGGATTTCGACGGCACCACTGAAATGCTGGGTGTTCGCTCCGTTGAATTTGACGAAGCAGACGAATTGCAGATCTTCCCGAACCCGGCGAAGGAACAGCTGACGGTTACCGTTGACGATTTCACTGTGATTCGCTTGTTTGACAGCATGGGCAAGGAAATCACCGATCGTGTGGCGATGGAATCTTCCAATAGCGGTATCGTCCTGACACTGACGGACCTTGCTCCGGGCATGTACTGGGTGCAAACACTTGAGGGAAGCCGCGAGTTCATAAAGGAATAATGATTGTGCTCGTTTTCGGCAAATAGACACTACATTTGACCGAAATAACACATCCTCATGGAAACATACGAAACGCAGCAGGAAGCTCCGAAACGCCCTGTTTTTCTCACCGTTCTTTGCATTCTGACGTTCGTTACGAGCGGCTTCAGCTTCATTGGGCTGCTGTTCAACGGCATCAAAGGACCGATGTCGGCAAATGAGCTCGAGCTGAGCCAGTCGGGCATGCAGGAAATGATCGATCAGCTGCGTTCGGATAACATGGACGGTATGGCCGACATGATGGAGAAAATCTCTGCCATGACGGCTTACACGAACGAAGCGTTTTACACCATTTTCATGCTCAACATTCTGACGTTCCTGCTTGGATTGTTCGGTGCGATCCTAATGTGGCAGGGCCGTAAGCTCGGTTTCCATCTCTATATTATCTACAACATCATCGCCATTCTCACGGTATATGCAGTGGTGCCGGTCAACGAAGTACCGAGCTTCATCACCATTCTCAACGTGATCATTTCGGCGGTGTTCATTTTCATGTATTCCCGCAACCTGCACTGGCTGAAGTAACAGAAAAAGGAACCGGTTATCCGATTCCTTTCTCCAAAAGATGTTGCGTAAAACCTGTTAATGGGCGATCACCACGGGGTGCTGGTAGGAAACCTGCCCGTTACGCGTGATCCGCAGCTGATAGGTACCATCCGCCAGACTCGCTACTGGTATGCGGATATCGTTACCTTCCTGTTCGAGATCACCGGAATGGCCTTTGTAAAGCGTTTGTCCGGTAATACTGATCAGCTCGATCAGAGCATCTTCTGTTGTATTGAAAACAACCGTCAGGACATCGTGTGCCGGGTTCGGATACACGTTGAAGTCTTTATCGGCATTTTCTTCTGTTTCCAGGTAAATGTTGTCGTAGCACGTTACGGTTCCGTCGGGCTCCACAATGCAGGCTTTGAGTGGCGGACCATTGTTATTCAGCGCCGTATCGATGAAACCGGTTATGACTAAGGCAATTGCTCCGTCGTTGTAGTCGTCGAACGGCAGGAGGAAACGTGCATGCAGGGTCGAAATATCGGTGCCGCGCAGATCGAACGGTGCGTCGGTGAGTCCTGACGTTTCACCACCCAATACTTCGTTGAAAATTACCGGACCTCCTGCAAAATCGACGTTGTCATAGTAATAGAGCAATGTATCCGTTACTGTGTGAATGAGATTCAGGTAAAGGTTTCCGGGACCGGGCATGCTGAAATCGATGCCCGTAATGCCGAAACTTCCTGAACCCACGGCTGAGATATCGTAATTGGCCTCGTCGTAAATACCGGTAACTGCAACAACAAGATTCATATTCGGAATAAGGCCGGGACCAATATCTTCGAGCATGAACAGCGGATTGGAATCATCGGTACTGTTAGCCGGATTGATCGTGAACACATCAGCCGTTAATGGAATTTCGATCATGCCGGTTGCCTCCTCGAAGCTCAGATCATCAACAATCAGCTCACCGTCGATGCGGATATCGACTGTTTCAACAGAAGCGTCGGCACTGGCGTGCATGAATTGCATAAAGGCGACATACACCGGACATTCGGGTTCTTCCGTAACCGTTACTTCAAAATCACCGCCATCACCGTTGTAGGTATCCAGCTGGAGGTAATAGACCACTCCCGGCGTGAGTCCGCAGCCAAATAGCTCGGATGCGTATTCGGAACCACCAGCTGTGCAGGGCTCTGGAATATCGTCGTTGGCGCCCAGGAGAACGAAGCTGACGAAATCGTTACAGGCACCCGGTACTTCATAGAGCGCAAACTGCGTGTCGGAATTGTTGTTGTCGCTGCAGCTGCTGATCCGCACATAACCCGAAGCAGGAGCGGTGAAGGTAAACCAGACCGTTGCGTCGAGCGAGCCGTCGCACCAGTCCGAGTAGCAATCGCCGGTCATCGGTGGACTGGCTTCGTCTGGTTCCAGTGTGGCATCGGTAAACGTACCGGTAACAGGTGTTCCCATCATGAGCGTTTGTGCGTCGCAGGAGTTATCGTTTGCAGGCTGGGCGAACAGGTAAACAGGAACTAAAAATGCTAAAGAAAGCAACAGGCGTGTAGTTGTCTTTTTCATAAGCGTGAATTTGTCGGTTATCGAAGTAAGTTACGCCTAATGATTGATTTATAAAACTGATAATGAGTAAATTGATGGGTTTTTCAACCAAGTAGGGAGTTTTAGTTGAAAATGCGTCAAACCTGTCCCGACTCGTCGGGACTATTCGCGCAATTACACAGTGGAAAAAGTTCGTGTTAATTCGCGGGAGACAGTTGAACGTCGGATTTATAGGTAAACCACGAGCCGAATTCCGCCCCAGCGATGTGTCATACCGGCGTCGTATTGTCGCGTATGCATGTTAAATACGGCAGAAAGCGAGACAATGCTGGCGGTCCCGATTATACCGAATTCGCGCTCGAAGACCATCCGTGAGACGTCTTTTGCAGCGATGACGTATTCGCTGCGTTGTCCTAACAACGATCCTTGCAGCGTGCCATCGTAGCCCACGAACCGGAAAGCCGGATTGGCATAAAAGGCAAGTCCCCAGTGTTTGTTGTTGGTGAACAATTGCAGCTGAACGCGGGTGCCGAGCGTGGCATCGATCCGGCTGGTACCGATATGGGCGCTTTCTTCGGCTATGGCAACAAACCAGCGACCAAATGTCACATAACGCTGCTGGGCATGAATACCGGCGTCGAGCAATAAGCCGGTTCGGATCTGGTGGTGCCAGCCTTTCGGATGCGGATTGTCGGTAATTCTGTGAACGCCGGTCTGCAATTCCTTGCCCAACGCTTCTTTCCCGATAAATCCGCCGGATACGTACCACGACAGCGCGCGATTGCCATCGGTATCGACCGATTCGAACAGGAGATTCAGCCGCGCTGTTCCCGCAAACGGCCGGTCATTGCTCAGCAGTGAATCGAATGCGATCGTCGACGGTGTAAACGCCATGTGATCGACCGCGAAGCCTATCGTATTTTGTCCGCCTTTCAGCGGTAGAAAAAGGTTGTTGAACCACGATTTGGTTGGCACAGGTAGTTTGTAGCATACGGCCATTCCCTGCGAGTAATAGCGGTCGGTGGCTACAAAGAAATCGTTGTCGAAATGAGCCCAGGCCTGTTGCCGGTAACGAAATCCCGGGTGGTGCCAGTAATCGATCGACTGACCATGAGCCGTTCCCCACAGAAGCATTATCAGAATCCATGCACGTTTCATGTATTCAAATTAGAAAATGCTCGCCAACAACGTTTTACACAATTCCTGTTATAAGATTTTTTAACGTTGACTTCGGGATATAAAGACATTAGGACATCTGGAGGAGTTTGCGAGTTGATGAGTTATCGAGTTTGTGTACTGAACTAAAAGACTGAAGACCGAGGACTGTCGATCAAAAAGTTGAAGAGTTAAGGAGTTTGCCATCCCAACAACCAACTCATAACTACCAATTAGCAACTCGTAACTATCAACTACAACTATCCAACTCATCAACTCTGAAACTCACCAACTAATTCGTATCTTTGCACCAAATTTGAAGAATCCACATGATTTCAGTTAACAATCTTTCGCTCCAGTTTGGAAAACGTGTCCTTTTTGACGACGTCAACCTGAAATTCGGTTCCGGGAACTGCTATGGCGTAATCGGTGCCAACGGTGCCGGAAAATCGACTTTCCTGAAAATCCTCACCGGTGATCAGGATCCGACGCGCGGAAGAGTAGAGCTGGAGCCGGGCAAGCGTATGGCCGTGCTCAAGCAGAACCACTTTGAATTCGACGAGTTCGAAGTATTGCAGACCGTGATCATGGGCCACAAGCGTCTCTACGAGATCATGGTAGAAAAAGACGCTTTGTATGCCAAGCCGGATTTTTCGGATGCAGACGGTATGCGCGCTTCCGAACTGGAAGGCGAATTTGCCGATCTGGAAGGCTGGAATGCAGAGACCGATGCAGCTTCGTTGCTGAGCAACCTCGGTATCGACGAAAGCAAGCACTATATGAAAATGGAAGACATTTCTTCCGAATACAAAGTGCGTATCCTCCTGGCGCAAGCGCTGTTCGGTAACCCGGATGTGCTGATCCTCGATGAGCCTACCAACGACCTCGATCTGAAAACCATTACGTGGCTGGAAGATTTCCTCCTCGATTTTAAAAACACGGTGATCGTCGTTTCCCACGACCGTCACTTCCTGGATACGGTTTGTACACACATCTGCGATATCGACTTCAGCAAGATCAACCTGTTTACCGGTAACTATACCTTCTGGTACCAGTCGTCACAGCTGGCCGCACGTCAGCGCGCTGATAAGAACAAGAAAGCGGAAGACAAGAAAAAAGAATTGCAGGATTTTATCTCCCGATTCTCGGCTAACGCTTCCAAATCCAAGCAGGCAACTTCCCGTCGCAAGCTCATCGAAAAGCTCGATCTGGAAGAAATTCAGCCATCCAGCCGTCGTTATCCGGGAATTACGTTCCACCAGGAGCGCGATGCAGGAAACCAGATCCTGACGGTTTCCGGGCTGACCAAAATGCACGAAGGACAGCCTTTGTTCTCGAACCTGAACTTTACGCTCAACAAAGGCGATAAAGTGGCGATCATTTCCAAGAACTCACTGGCGATTACCCAGTTTTTCGAAGTGTTGAACGGAAACGAGAAAGCAGACAAAGGCGAATTTACCTTTGGAACAACGATCACTACGGCTTACCTGCCAAACGATAACTCCGAATACTTCAAAAGCAACCTGTCGCTCATCGAGTGGCTGCGTCAATATGCGCAAACCGATGAAGAGCGCGAAGAAGTGAACCTGCGCGGTTTCCTTGGTCGTATGCTGTTCTCGGGTGAAGAAGCCCTGAAGAGCGCTACGGTGCTTTCCGGAGGTGAAAAAGTACGCTGCATGCTTTCCCGCATGATGCTTGCTAAAGCGAACTTGCTCATGATGGACGAGCCGACGAACCACCTCGACCTCGAGTCGATTACGGCGCTCAACAACGGAATGAGCGATTTCCAGGGAACGCTGCTGTTTACATCGCATGACCACGAGCTCGTTTCGACTGTTGCCAATCGCATCATCGAAATCACACCGAACGGATTCATCGATAAAATGATGCCGTACGACGCTTACCTGGCCGATGAGAAGATCGCCAGCCAGCAGGTGGAGCTGTATGCCTGAACCGGAATGAAAAGCTCCTGAAGATTCTCGTTAGGATTCCAAGAATAAAAAATCAATAATGCAATATTGCATTATTACCAAAATCCCTGGTTTTATCAGGGATTTTTTTATTTCCAGATTGATACAATGCTTGTTTCCGGGTCGATTTTTTCTCGTTTAGATTCAATCAGGAGCAACAAACCCCCGATAAACCTCCGAATAGCTTTGGCCCATACGCAAACGAAATTCTCTTTATAGGATGAGTTACAATCCCCACGCATTTAACGTCTTTTAAGAAGCTTTCGCTTATTTCCTATTGAAATGCAACACTTCCCGAAAGAGCTGTTCAATTTGAAATACCGGGGCAACTCACGGGGCGTTACAGACGTACTAGTAATAAAAATACATCTATGAGAAAAATGGTACTTTCAGCCGTAGCGTTCTGCTTCGGTATTTCTGCATTTGCACAAAACCCGGTCGTTACGGGCGACACCATGTTGTGTCCGGAAGGAACGGGAACGCTTTCCACAGGCGCATTCGATACCTATCAGTGGTACCAGCGCTATTTCATGTCAGACGACACGTTCGAGATCGTTGGGGCTACTTCACAGACGCTGAACATGACTTACGGTGATTTTGCAGCTTCTTACCTGATCGTGGAAGTAACGCAGGGAACCGATACGGCTATGTCAGCTGAGCTCTTTGTAGACGGGTATGCATTCATTCCACCGGTTGTCGCGACTTCCGGTGATTTTACCATTGGACAAAACGGTGAAACCATTCTGTGCGTCGGCGATACGGTTTACTTCGAGCTGTTGCAGCCGTATACAGAAAGCATTACCTGGTTCGACGGAGGCGTGGCAATGCCGGGCGAAGACTCATCCGTGCTGGTGGTCACAGATGCCGGCAGTTTTACCGTTTCAGGCGCTCCGGAAGTATGTCCCGACTACATTTCCATGATGGGTATTCCGCTCGACGTGATCATGGATAACTGCGGACTCGGACTCGATGAAGAAGCATTGTTTGAAACAACGATCTGGCCGAACCCGGCAAGTGATTTCCTGACCGTAAAAACATCTTCTGTGCCGTCAAATGGTATCGAAATCCACGACCAGGCCGGTCGACTGATCCGAACGATCGCAGCAACGGCTATGGAAACGGAAATTGCGCTTTCAGGCATGGCGCCGGGAACTTACTTCCTGACCGTTTCCTACGAAACAGGAACAGACAGAAAATCGTTTGTAATCCGCTAAACTACCAATCCAATATAAGCGAAACGGCCAGCACATGCTGGCCGTTATTCGTTTAATTACCTAACTTATTATATTGGTCTTCGCGTAAATTCGTGAATTCGCGGGAGAACTTGTCGCAATCACAATTTGAGCTTATTTCCGTGGTTTCATCAAATCGATCGAAGCTTTTTTCGGCGCCCCAAATCCGAAATTCAACGACAGCGTCGAAACGAGCGTATGATCCGGGTTCAGTACAGGATCAAACCGATTCCCGAAATTGTACGTCAGCACGATCTGGTCTGTGAGCCGGTAATTGAGCACCAGCATATATTGCAGATCGTCGTCTTTTTCGCGCACATACAGCTGGCGGCCTTCGGCATCCGTTCCGGCCGGAATTTCCGTTTCGCTCGCACGACCCACCAGTTCGAACTGCACCGAGCATTTTTTGAATTCAGCAGCGAATGAAACCCCGAAATCGTGGTTATTCCGGTACACCGTCGCGTTGGGGAAATACGATTTGTAATAACCCAGGTTGAACCATTCATAGCGATACACCAGCATGGCCTTCAGTACATGATTCGTGTCGCTCCAGAAACGGTACGTCGGCGTAAGCCAGAAAGCGGTTTTCGGCGCATAAGAGAATTCGAAATCGTTGGTCGGGAAATTCACCAGTGTTGCCACTGCGATGTCGATCGACAATCCTTCGCGGTTGGTGAGGTATTGCCGGAAATGATCGTAGGTTCCATCGGCAGCAATGTGATTGCGAATGAGCACAGCAATGGCTTCTACCAGCGGAGCGGTATTGGTTCGGTCGAGCGCTGGCAAACCGGTTGTGTCGGCATAAATAGCGCTCGTCAATTGTTCGGCCTCCGCAATGGATTGTGCATAGCCGGATGTGTGCAACAGGCTGGTGATATAGCTTTTCATCGAGGCCAGCAAATCGGCGGTGGTCTGAATCGTCGAATCCCGCAATAGCAAACGCGTGCGCAGGTTGATCTTATTCTCCACAACGGCCGCATTCTGAAGACTGTCGCGGTAACTTTCGACGATTTTTTGATCGTTTCTGTCCGAAAAATAAATCGACGTGCGCGCGCCGAATCCGAGTGCATTCGAAGACGTGCTGTCGCCCAGCTTGAAATTCTGCGACGAAGCCACGGAAAACGATCCGTTCATCAGGAACGACTGCCACGGCGTAGGGTAGAGGTAACGGCTCAGACTGACGCCGCGCGTTTTTGTCCAGTAAGGCGTGAACTCAATGCCCACGTCGTTGGGAATGATCACGCCGTCGGCATCCGTAAAGTTGTTGAACAGGGCCGCTTCGAGCGCGTTGTACGACTTCGGCGCCAGCACCGTTGTGGGCTGAATATCTGTAATAGCTGTGGCAGGTGAACTCGGAGCGGTGAGTCGCTGTAATTTTTCATTGGTGTCATCCTGGGCGAAAATCCATCCGCAAAATGCCACAAAAACAAGAGACAGGAGCTGTTTCATGGCTTCGTGAATTGAATGTCGAAATTGATCAGCGGTCGCGGCTGGTCGGCTACCGGATTCTGGTGCTTCAGCACAACTTGTCCGTTGATCTTGTACTGTACGGAAATCGTATCCACCTGCGCTGCACCGCAATAAAACAGCGAGCTGGCCAGGATATCCCCGCGCAAAGCGCTTCCAATTCCCAGTGTTTGACTCCCGCCGTCTTTCGGAATATCGATCTCCGAAGAGTTGGGAAGAATGAGACTCGTTGGCCCCTCAGTGGCGTCGGAAAGAATATCGACTTCGAAAATGGCCGTTTCGGCATCGCCCAGCGGAAAAACCACGGGCGGGTAGTTGTAGATGATGTTGCTCATAATTAATAGCGGCTTACTAAATTAAACAAGTAGCTTTTGAAAGCCGAAAGTAATTCAATCCATGAATTGAGTTACAAGTATTAATACCTGTTTTTAACGATTGCGTAGCCCAAACTTCCGACTTCGAATTTCAAACTACCAATTATCACTGCCAATCTGTCAGAAAATCGCTCTTGGCACAAACCTTGACTGAACCAAGGAAAATTCAAACCAATTATGAAAACGGGACAGATACACGTATCAACGGAAAACATCTTTCCGATCATTAAAAAATTCCTCTATTCCGATCACGAGATCTTTTTGCGCGAGCTGGTTTCCAATGCCGTAGATGCTTCGCAAAAGCTGAAAGTACTGGCCGCGCAGGGCGAATACAAAGGTGAGCTGGGCGAACTGAAAGTCGAGGTGCTGCTCGATAAGGAAGCGAAAACGCTGACCATTCGCGACAACGGTATTGGTATGACAGCCGACGAGATCGATAAATACATCAACCAGATCGCTTTCTCGGGCGCTGAAGAATTCGTGAAGCAATACGAAGGAAAAGAAGGTGCGGAAAGCATCATCGGGCACTTCGGATTGGGGTTCTATTCGGCATTCATGGTGGCCGAAAAAGTGCAGATCCGCACACTGGCGCGCTATGAAGGCGCACAGGCCGTACAGTGGGAAAGCAACGGTTCGCCGGAATTTACCATTACCGAAATCGAAAAAGAGACACGCGGCACGGATATCGTGCTGTACATCAACGAAGAATCGGTTGAGTTCCTGGAGAAAAGCCGCATCCAGGGCATCCTCGATAAATACTGCAAATTCCTGCCGATTACCGTTGAATTCGGTACAAAAACCGAGTACATCGATTCTCCGGAGGGTGAAAAGGATGAAGACGGTAAAATCAAACGCGTAGCCGTACAGATACCGAATGTTATCAATAATACATCGCCGGCCTGGACGAAAGCGCCGGTCGACCTGAAAGATGAAGATTACCAGGCGTTCTACCGCGAGCTGTATCCGATGTCGTTCGAAGACCCGCTCTTCCACATCCATTTGAATGTGGATTATCCGTTCAACCTGACGGGAATCCTCTATTTCCCGAAGATCAACGCGAACGTCGAAGTACAGCGCAACAAGATCAACCTGTATTCCAACCAGGTGTTCATCACCGACAGTGTGGCCGAGATCGTGCCGGAATTCCTGACGCTCCTGCACGGTGTGATCGATTCGCCGGATATTCCATTGAACGTGTCACGCTCATACCTGCAAAGCGATGGCAACGTGAAGAAAATCTCCACGCACATCACCAAAAAAGTGGCCGATAAGCTCGCCGATATGTTCAAAAAAGACCGCGCCGATTTCGAAGCGAAATGGGACGATTTGAAGATCTTTGTCGAATACGGTATGTTGTCGGATGACAAATTTGCAGAGAAAGCAAAATCATTCGCGCTGATCAAAACAACGGAAGGCAAGTACTTCACTATCGACGAATTCAAAGAGCAGATCGCGCCTTTGCAAACCGATAAAGACAACAAGGTGATAGCGTTGTATACACACAGCGCCGAGGAACATTTTTCCTTCACCAAACAGGCGAAAGATCGTGGTTACCAGGTCGCTGTTATCGACGGACCGCTGGCGCCACACTGGATTTCCAAAATCGAGCAAACGGTAGAAAACTTCTCGTTCGCCCGCGTGGATGCCGATGCGCTCGATCAGCTGATCAAAAAAGAAGGCGAATTGCCGTCGAAGCTCACCGAAGAGCAGGAAGCGGAATTGAAGCCTTTGTTCGAAACAGCTGTGGACGCGCAAAAATTCCGCATCGAGTTCAAAAGCATGAGCGAAACGGATGCACCGATTATCGTGACCCAGCCCGAGTTCATCCGTCGTATGATGGAACAGCAGAAAATGGGCGGTGGCGGCTTCTTCGGCGCATTCCCGGAAACGTACAACCTCGTGGTGAATGCCAACCACGCGAAAGTAGGAGCACTGCTGGAAACGAGCGATGCGACTGAAAAGCAGTCCAAAGTAAAACAGCTTACCGACCTGGCGCTGTTGTCACAGGGCTTGCTCAAAGGCGAAGACCTCAGCAACTTCATCGAACGCAGCATCGCGTTTATATAATTTCCTCTCCCCTTGAGGGGAGATTGAGAGGGGTGGCTTTCGCACAATTGAGGTTAGAGAAAGTCACATTGTTTGATAATTTTGTCCCGGATCGATTCGTGAGAAAATCGATCCGGGATTTTTAACCCCTCAGCCACGGCCGGGGACATTTTGAAGACGTGTACAGTATTATTTTCGCCGTTCTCGGCTATGTTATTTTTCGCGGAAGCTTTTTGGCTGCTTTTCTTGGTTTGATCATCGGTGGTATGTTCGACCAGGCGCAGCGTATACGCCGCAATGCTGGTCAGCAGGGTGGAAACCAGGGTAGTGGTCAGTCGTTTGAGGACATTTTCGCTTATTACCGTCAGCAAACGCAGCGCTACGATTTCCCGACGCAGCTCATGGCGCTTTCGGCCTACATCATGAAAAGCGATGGCCGTGTGGTCAAATCCGAGCTGAATTACGTGAAAGACTTCTTCAGTCGCCAGTTCGGCCCGCAATTTACCTCAACTCACCTGCAATCGCTGAAGCACTTCCTCGACGCACCGTCATTGCCGATTGAAGAAATCTGCGCCGATATCCGCATGCGTGGCCAGATCGAGATCCGTTTGCAATTGATCCAGTACCTGTTCGGGATCGCCCGAGCAGATGGCGAAGTGTCACAGGCCGAGATCAGCACTTTGCAGCGCGTTGCCCAGCTATTACACATTTCCCAGGCCGATTTCCGCTCCGTTCAGGGCTTGTTCAAACACACGCTCGACGGCGATTACGAGATCCTCGGTCTTGATAAATCCGCTACCGACGATGAGGTGAAAAAAGCCTACCGCCAGATGGCCGTTCGTTTCCACCCGGATAAAGTGGCCAACGAAGGTGAAGAAGTGCAAAAAGGAGCCAAGGAAAAATTCCAGAAAATCCAGGAAGCCTACGAAAATATCAAAAAGGCCCGCGGTATTTGAATAAATCCCACTATTGGCTGAACATCAGGCAACTGTTACTTCGAATTTTAGTTATAGCTTTATAAAGGAACCACTATCGATGCTTTGCATGGATAGGAAATCCGTCGCGCTATGAAAAACACTTGCCCTACTATTGGCCCAAAAGCCAGCACATTCCTCGTGCTGCTTTGTCTGCTATTCACCGGGAGTCCCGCATTTTTGCTGGCTCAGGAACAACAGATGAAAGCCGGAGGCTACAATCTCACGTCCTTTTCCGAACCTTTTGTTTCATCTGCAACAGAAGCCGACTGGAAACGCTACAACGATCCTTCGTATTACGATCACCCGGAATTCGGAAAACTGCCTTTTGATGCGCCTTGCGTCAATTGCGTGGAAAATCTTTCCAAACGAAAGGCCGATGAGCGTTATTTCATCAATGTCGACCGTCCTTCGGAGTTTTACCAGCAAAAATCGCTCGGTCTGCTCTGCGAGGAAAAAAACGGCGATTGGCTGACCATCAACCATCATCTCCGACCCGATGGAAACGGGAACTATCGCTCGGCAATGCATCGCGATCCCGCGGGAATAGAACCGGGATCGAAACGCGCTTACATCCATACCGCCGAAGGAAAAACCTACTTTAACCAGTGGCAGCTTTATACCAGAACAGGTGAAAGCGAAGTATTGCAGGCCGAAGCCGATTGGTCGCATTTCACGGCCGGTGACGACGGAATCTACATCACCGATGTATTTCCCGGAATTGATGCCGAGCTGATCGTTTTCCGCGGCGCCATCAAAACGAATTTTATCCTCAAAACCAATCAATTCGGAACATTCGGCGAGCTGATTTTCCGTGATCGTTATGATACGCCGGGAGCTTCCAGCGTGCATTCCGAGTACGGATGGACGGAATCCGGAGATGGAGCGGTATTCATTCGTTCCGGTATGACCGACGTTTTACAGATGAACGAATCCGTTCTGTTTGCTAAAGAAGGGCCGAAGGAATTGGTTCAGGCTGGTTCTTACCGCATTCACGAGAATAACGTCGATGTAGTAGTGCCGTTTAACTGGATCAACGACAATATCGGTAACTACCACCTGGTTGTCGATCCGCTGGTAACCGCTACCAATACGCTTGCACAAGCTTCCATTACCGGCTCTATGTACAATACCAGCTGTGGCTGGGACAATTCCTGTGATTATACCCTCACAGTAGCCAGGCCAGCCAACAGCACCATCACCGATGCAACATTCAGCATGGTTTACACCGCTACCGGGGCATGCTGGCTGGAAGACGGAGCTATGCGTTTCTCTTACGGAAGCTGTGTCAGCCCGGCAAATCCGTTGTACTGGACCTGTCAGCTGATAGGCGGGGGAACCTGTACGGGAACAAATCTTTCGTTCTTCAACACCATGGGCAGTTGTTTCCCTGCATCCGGCTGCACGCCACAGAACATCAACTTTACCTTCAAATTCTACCGGAGGTGTTACGGCCCCACGGGATGTAACAATAGCTGCATCGGTGCCGGTTCACCGCTTAGTATCACGGTTACTGGAAGAACACTGGAATACACCAATACTGTTACACCAATTACGGTTTCTTCGACAACGATCTGCCAGGGACAATCCATTACAGCTAATACCTCGGCCAGTTATGGCGTTCCGAATTACACCTATAACTGGAGCCTGAATGCATCCGGAACACCTTCTGTTGGAACGGGAGCCCCGGCAACCATCAATTTCCCGACAGCCGGAACATTTACCTTGTATTCCATCGTAACAGATGCCTGTGGCAACCAGATCACGGCTTCACGAACGATCACCGTTAACCCGGCCCCAACTGTCACAGTCAACTCACCAACGATCTGTGCCGGCGGTACGGCCACGCTGAATGCTACAGGTGCAGGTAGTTATACATGGTCACCGGCTACCAATTTATCCGCTACAACCGGCGCGACTGTCACTTCAACAACACCGACTACGATAACATATACCGTTACTGGTACGGCTTCGGGCTGTACGGGAACAGCAACGGCTACCGTTACAGTTAACCCGATTCCTGTGGTCACGGTCAATTCACCGACCATTTGTGCCGGCGATCCAGCTACGTTGACTGCAACAGGAGCAGATGCATACACCTGGTCGCCAACCACGGCACTTTCACCCACTTCCGGCTCGCCGGTAACTGCGACTCCCGCTGCAACGACAACTTATACGGTAACCGGCACTACAAATGGTTGTTCGGGTACGGCGACATCTACGGTGACGGTCAATCCCGATCCGGTTGTCACGGTGAATTCACCAACGATCTGTCCGGGCGATGTGGCAACGCTGAACGCAACAGGTGCTGCATCTTTTACATGGTCACCGGCTACCGATTTATCTGCTACTACGGGCGCAACGGTCACATCGACCACGCCGACCACAACAACCTACACCGTTACGGGAACAACCGGAAACTGTTCAGGAACGGCGACCGCTACGGTTACAGTGGCTGCAACACCGGTTGTGACGGTGAACTCCGAAACGATTTGTACAGGCGCTTCGGCAATTTTGACAGCTACGGGCGCTGGTTCCTATACCTGGTCGCCGGCTACGGGCTTGTCGGCTACAACAGGAACGACGGTTACGGCCACACCGGCAACCACAACAACTTATACAGTTACGGGCACAACGGGCAACTGCTCCGGAACGGCAACATCAACAGTCACGGTCAATCCGAATCCGGTTGTGACGGTGAACTCCGAAACCATTTGTGCCGGAGCTTCCGCAACATTGACCGCTACGGGTGCTGATTCCTATTCGTGGTCACCGGCAACGAACTTATCTTCTACAATCGGTTCGCCGGTTACTGCTAATCCGCCTGCAACAACGACTTACGTCGTAACGGGAACAACGAATGGCTGTACAGGTACGGCAAATGCCATTGTTACGGTGAATCCGAATCCCGTAGTTTCGGTCAACTCACCAACCATCTGCGCCGGATCGACGGCTACCTTAAACGCTGCCGGAGCGGGTTCTTTTTCGTGGTCGCCGGCTACCAATTTATCAGCCACAACCGGCGCAACTGTCACTTCGACTACGCCAGTTACAACAACTTATACCGTAACGGGTACCACGAACGGTTGTAGCGGAACTGCCACCGCAACGGTGACGGTAAATCCGATACCTGTTCCATCCGCAGCCAACAACGGGCCTTTGTGTCCGGGAGCGCAGCTCAATTTAACGGCTTCGGGAGGTGGAGCAGGAGCGACCTATTCCTGGACGGGACCGTCGTTTAGTTCGCCCAACCAGAATCCAACCATTGCGGCTGTTACGAATGCCAATGCCGGAACTTACACCGTAACGGTTACGGAAAACGGCTGTTCGGCTACGGCTTCCACAACGGTGACGGTTTTCCCGGTTGCTTCCACAGCGATCAATCCGGCCGGGCCATTCTGCATCGATAACGGCGTTGTAACACTCACGGCTGCAAGTCCGGGCGGAACCTGGTCGGGAACAGGTATTACCGATCCGAATGCAGGAACCTTTGATCCGGCTGCGGCCCAACAGGGATCGCATGTTGTGACGTATACGCTTCCGGGCAACTGTACCTCAGCTTCAACGGCAACAATTGTGGTCAATGAGCTGCCAACGGTTGCGTTTTCTGCCAACGTGGTGTCTGGTTGTGAGCCGCTGGTGGTCCAGTTTACAGACAATTCGACGCCGGCAGGACAGCAGGTGCTCTGGAATTTCGGCGACGGGCAGACATCCACAACGCCTGGCGTCGTAACGCACACCTATAATGGGAATAACTGCTTCGATGTAACGCTGACGATAACAGATGCCAACGGTTGTTCAGGCAGTTTATCTGAAACGAATATGATCTGCGTCACCGAGCGTCCGGAAGCTGCATTTTCCGTTGGAGATGCTTCCATGCCGGTAACCGATCCGGTATTCCAGTTCTCAAACAGCTCGACAGGAGCCGATACGTATTTATGGAACTTCGGCGATGGCACGAATTCAAGTGCGACGAGTCCTTCGCATACGTATCCGCAGACACCCGGGAACTATACGGTAACACTAACAGCGACCAGCGCGAATGGCTGTTTCGATGTAACGACCCAGATTGTGAAGGTGTATGAAGACCTGTTGTTCTTTATCCCGAACGCGTTTACGCCAAACGGCGATGAGCACAACAACGAGTTCAAACCGGTCTTTACTTCCGGCTTCGATCCGTACAGCTTCAGCATGTTTATTTACAACCGCTGGGGCGAAGTGGTGTTCGAATCACACGATGTAAATGCCGCCTGGGACGGAACCTATGACGGTAAAGTCGTGAAAGAAGGCGCGTATACGTGGACGATCCAGTTCCGTGATTCGGAATCGGATAAGAAATACAAATACGACGGGCACTTTATGGTTCTACGCTGATCAGCTTATTTTCCTTTGCCGATAGCGAACATCACCGGATTTTTAGCCAGGTCGTAAGCGTTCTCGCGCCAGTCAGCAACAGTGCGCGTCTGAATGCGTTCGGTGTGCAGGGTGAGGTTGCAGGCAATACACAATAAGGTATCGTCATCGAGCTCGTTCAACAGATCATCGAGCACATGCATATTGCGGAAAGGCGTATCCATAAACAAATGCGTTTCGCCAGTGCGGCGCATTTTGGCTTCCAGGTCCTTCAATTTGCGGATGCGTTCCTTCTTTTCTTTCGGCAGATAGCCATGAAAGCTGAATTGCTGGCCGTTGAAGCCACTTCCGATCAGTGTTAAGAGAATGGAGCTCGGTCCGACCATCGGCACCACGCGGATATTGTTTTCATGGGCCAATGCTACGAGTACGCTGCCCGGAT
The DNA here is from genome assembly GCA_946482515.1 of uncultured Flavobacteriales bacterium. The sequence goes on from CAMLRS010000020.1 coordinate 21,549, forward strand.
CGGCAATACCCGGACAACCGGCTTCGCTCATGATACCTACACTTTCACCGCTTTTCAATGTGCGGATCAGCCCCATCAGCTCGGGAGCCGTGGTGTTTTTGTTCATGATCGTAAACTGCGATTCGTCGATCGGGAAGGAGCGATCCAGCTTGCGGAGGTAGCGCCGTGCAGATTTCACTTCTTCTACGGCAAAATGACGCAGACCGATAGCAATTTCTGCTACGGCAGCTGGTGTGATGTGTTCGGTTTGTTCGCTTCCCAGTGTATTGGGAATCAGGTATAGCAATCCTTTATCGCTCATCGGAGGTGGGAGTTATTGGCTAAAAATGCTTCGGTAGTTTGTTCCAGCAATTCAATCACATGACGGAAATCGCTGTCGTTGCCGTAATACGGATCTGGCACTTCGCGGCTTTCACCCGGATACAATTCATCCAGGTAGAGGGAAACCTTGCTGCGATCCTGCTCATTGCGTGCCTGTCGCAGCACGTTATCGCGGTTACTGAGGTCCATGACGAAAATTCGGTCGTAGTGATCGAAATCAGTTACGGTGAATTGCCGTGCGCGCAGCTCATCGATGTTCACACCGTAGGTTTTCGACCATTTGCGCATGCGGTGATCGGGTTGTGCGCCTGTATGGTAGTTGGCGGTCCCGGCCGAATCGACGGTAATGGAAAGACCGCGTTCCTGCACTTTGTGACGGAGCCAGCCATCGGCCATCGGCGAGCGACAGATATTCCCGAGGCAAACCATTAATACATTCAGTGTGTTACTTTCCAAGGTATTCTGATTATGGCTGCAAAGATACGATCTTCAACAGGATGAGCGCACGGTACGATTTCCCGGAAAACAATTGATTCAGGTGTAAGTATCTCATTTATAATATGTAGTATGCTATAAAATCAGTTGAAAAAGCTTTTCCCGGAATTCAAAAAAGAAGCGATCATACACAAAAAAATAGTAAAACCGTTAAAATGCTCGTCCGCAACGCCTGTTCGTCCCGATTCAAGCTGTTAAATGCTCATTTAACAGTTTTTAAGTCCAACCATCACAACTATCAGCATCATATAAACGTTACATTTATGGGTAACACACACCAAGAAGTAGAGCTATGAGACAATTAAAAATCGTCAAACAGGTCACGAACAGGGAAACCGCATCACTGGATAAATACCTGCAGGAAATAGGCCGCGTTGAATTAATCTCAGCTGAAGAAGAGGTGGAATTGGCCCGCCGGATTCGACAGGGTGATAAACGCGCACTTGAACGACTAACGAAGGCCAACCTTCGCTTTGTTGTGTCCGTTTCGAAACAGTACCAGAACCAGGGACTTTCCCTTCCTGACCTGATCAATGAAGGTAATCTTGGATTGATCAAGGCTGCTGAGCGTTTCGATGAAACGAGAGGTTTTAAATTTATTTCATACGCCGTGTGGTGGATTCGTCAGTCCATTTTGCAGGCGCTGGCAGAACAAGCCCGTATTGTAAGGCTTCCGCTCAATAAGATCGGTACGATCAACAAGATCAACCGCGCTTACAGCGAGCTGGAGCAATTGTACGAGCGCCCGCCTTCCGCTGATGAGCTGGCTGAATTCCTCGAGTGCTCGACAGAAGAAGTGCGCCAGTCACTGGCCAATACCGGTCGCCACGTATCCATGGATGCGCCGCTGGTAGAAGGCGATGAGTCGTCTTCCAGTATGTACGATGTATTGCCGAACGATGCTTTGCCAAGTCCGGAAATGGATTTGTACAAGGAATCGCTCCGAAAAGATATCGATCGCTCACTGGCCACGCTCACAGGAAGAGAAGGCGATGTGGTGCGACTGTATTACGGCCTGGGTGGCAAACACCCGCTGACATTAGAAGAAATTGGCGATTTGTTTGATCTGACCCGCGAACGCGTCCGCCAGATCAAAGAAAAAGCAATCCGTAGATTGAAACATACGTCCCGCAGCCGGATGCTCAAGACATACCTTGGTTAGACGGGATCGACGTCCACAATCAATCGGACAGGTTTAAAGCGAGGAACGCTGTAGAATTGATCCGTTAATTCGCGCAGCCGTTCCTTGACTTTATGCTGTGGAGCCTGATGCTCTACCTTCAACATGATTTCTTTCAGGTAATAGTTCTGGATGCGCGCTATCGGCGGAAATTCCGGACCTAATACACGCTCGTGGAAAACGGCTTTCAACTGCTGACCAAATGCGTGTGCGGCTTCGTTCACCAGGTTCTGGTCCTTGTGTTTGATCGTAAAGACAATCAGTTTATAAAACGGCGGGTAGAAGAAATTGCGTCGTTCCACCAGTTCGTTGACGGCAAACGTATCGTAATCGTGTTCAATTACTTTCTGAATCACCCAATGATCGGGCTGCCCGGTCTGGATGATCACTTTCCCCCGTTTCTGGCGTCGGCCGGCACGACCTGCAACCTGGCTCATCAGCTGGAAAGCATGCTCAAATGCCCGGAAATCGGTTTTGTTCAGCATTAAATCCGCGTCGAGGATGCCCACAAGGCCTACATGGTCGAAATCGAGGCCTTTGGCGATCATCTGCGTACCGATCAACACATCGATCGCGTGTGCTTCAAAATCACTGATCAGCTGCTGGTAGCTGTTCTTCGAGCGCGTGGAATCGTAATCCATACGGGCTACACGTACATCAGGCATCAGTAGCGAAAGATCGTCTTCTATTTTTTCCGTACCGAATCCCAGCATTTTCAGGCGATTGCTGCCACAGGCCGGACAGGTTCCTATCGGTGGCATGTGGTAGCTGCAATGGTGGCATTTCAGCAGGTTGGATTGCTTGTGATAAGTCAGTGTCGTGTCGCAGTTCACGCAATTCGGGCTGTAGCCGCACAATTCGCACGACCAAAGCGGCGTGTAGCCACGACGGTTCTGGAAAAGGATCACCTGCTCTTTTCGCTCCAGCGCCGCTTTCATTTCTTCCAGCAGAAACGAAGAGAAATGCCCGTTGACGGTTTTCTGCATGCGTTCCTTTTTCATATCCGCACAGCAGATTTCCGGCAGCTTAACGGTGCTGTAACGCTCGGTCAATTGCGCATGACCGTATTTGTTCTCGCGTACGTTATTGAACGACTCAATGGCTGGTGTGGCGCTTCCCAGCAGGGTTTTGGTCTTGAAGAGCGCGGCCAGCACCAATGCAGCATCGCGGCCGTTGTAACGCGGCGCGGGGTCCTGTTGTTTGTACGTTCCTTCGTGCTCTTCGTCTACGATCACCAGTCCAAGGTCGCGGAACGGCAGGAAAATGGACGAACGGGCACCGACCACCACGCGGTAATGACGCGGATCGTTTGCCAGTACTTTCTGCCAGATCTCCACGCGTTCGTTGTTGTTGAAGCGCGAATGATACACGCCGATCTGTTCGCCGAAATAAGCCGAAAGCCGTTGAATCAGCTGCGTGGTCAGCGCGATTTCAGGCACAAGGAACAATACCTGTTTGCCTTTTTCAAGCGCTTCACGGATGAGGTGAATGTAGATCTCTGTTTTTCCGGAACCGGTGATTCCCTGAAGGAGAATCGTGTCTTTTTCTTCGAACTGCTGATGAATGGAATCCAATGCCGCCTGTTGGTGGTCGGACAAAACCGGGAAGGAGAATCCACTGGCTCCGTTGGTCTGCAGCCGCGATATTTCAATGCGCTCGGAGCGGATGATGCCTTTTTTCTCGAGTGTGTTCAATACGGAAACGGAAGCGCCTTTTTCTTCCAGTGTTCGGCGAAGCACAGGTGCACTTTCGCCGTCCTTGTAACCACCTTCCTGGAGGAGCAGAATGAGCGCGTGTTCCTGCTTTTGCAGGGATGTTTTAGCTGTCATTTCGGCCAGCACCATTTGCAACGCTTCGTCGTTGGCGAAGGCCTCTTCCAGCTGAATGAAAATAGCCGTTTTCGGGGTGAATTTCCCCATGATCTCTTCCTGCGAAAGCACCACGCGGCGCTCGATGAGCTTTTTGATAATGGGCTGAATGGTCTTGATACCAACGATCTCGGCAATTTCTTTCAGCGACAGTACTTCCTGAATTTCGAGCGCTTCCACGATGATGTATTCGCGGTCGTCGAGTGAAACGGCTTTCGGGTCGTAATCCGGGTGCATGACGATCTTCGTTTCACTGGCGAGCTTGAAATTGGCCGGCAAGGCGGCGTTCATCACATCGCCGATCGGAGCCATGTAGTAAGCCGAAATCCAGCGCCAGAAACGGTATTGAGCTGCTGTGATCAACGGCTCGTCGTCGAGAATATGTTCGATGTATTTGGCCTGGTAATGCAGCGGAATGTCTTCGTGAATGCGCGTTACCAAAGCGGTGTAGAGCTTGCCTTTCAGCGGAACGACCACACGCGTGAACAGCTTAACGTGCGGATTCATTTCGAACGGAACGCGGTAGGTGAATTCCTGGCTGATGGAGACAGGAATGATCACATCCACAAAGATCGTCTGGCGTTCGCTCATGGCGATAAAGGTAAGCAGGATTCACCACAAATGTGAGGTGTTTGCTGCCGGATTTTGCAATCAGTCGCAGTAATAGTCTGCCAGCTGGTCGAGCGGAATCCCACTACAGAAAGACAAGTTCCCGGTGTACGCACCTATGCAGAGCTCGCGGGTGGAATTGGCATCGATGGCGCGTATGTGCGGCGGTTCATTGACGAAATCGGCCTTTTCCTGCACAATGGTTTGCCGGGAAGCGAATAATCCGATCACGTTCAGTCCATTGGTGGCTGTGAGGTTGGTGTAGGACGGCTTGTTCTGAGCAAAAGATCCGGAAGGCTTGTTGACGATCAGATAGGTGGCTAATTCGTGAGAACCGCCTGTAACAATTACTCTCATACGCTTGAACTCACGCCGGTAAATAGCAGGATTGTTCGTGACGTTGTTGCGCATGAGCTCATAAAAAACCGCACCCACGGCGGTGAATTTCGGGTTGGTTCCCCAATCGGTACTGTGTTGTTCACCAACCTTCCAGATAAAGGATTTTTCCGTTGGTACGCCGGCAATGTATTCATTGAAAAAGACCTGGATGCGGCAATCGACCACTTTTGCTGTGCCGGGAAGGATATTGAAAACGGTGTTGCGGTAGCCATCGTCGGCAACATTGTAAGGGGCAAACGTGAAGCTTTCGTAATAAAACGGTGACTGAATACTGAGGTTCTTCACCAGCTTGGTTTCGCCGTAAATATGGTGTTCACCGTTGTTGATGTTGATATCGATGTGATAAGTAGCGTTGGGGAAAAGCGTCGCTTTGAAGTAATACACTTTTTGTTCGGGATTGTAAAAAACGCCGGATTGCTTATCGGTCAGTATCGTGTCGTTCAGTTCCCAGCTGCGAACGATTAGTCCGTTCATTTTTTCCGTAATGGTGGCTGAAACCACGGGGAAATAGCTGGAATCGGGAATTTGCGCGACTTCAAGACCGTTATTGGCTCCTGAAAAAGCACGCGTGATCTTTATATAGTGGATACTATCAGCCTGGTTCAGCAAACCGTATACGATTGCGGTTTTTTTGTAATCGGCTGTGAAATCGATCTTGTCGTTGCAGGATGACAGCAGCAAAAGTGCAAGCAGCGGTAGAAAGAAGTGAATCGTTCTCATGTGGTCTCTTGGGTACTGCAAAATACACAATTCGGTGATCACTTGCACTTAACTTTAGTCAAGAAAAGAGGCTGTTAAATCAATGGAAAACAAAAAGACCATCCCGGAATTCAGTGAGGGATTAAATACCTGATGTTGGTCAAAAGGGAGTACTCATCTGCTTCTACCTTGCGAAAAAAACAAGTTATGAAAACTGCATTATTTATTCTAAGTATGGCCGCGTTAACATGCTATGGCCAAACCGCCGATTGCGATTGCTCTCCGGCATTGAACGAAGCCTTGAAAACGCGCATTTCCTCAACCGAATACCGGGATTTCAAAAATTGGTTATATGATTATTTCCGGAGTGACGAAACAACCCGAATCGCCAAAAAGCAACAGTCGGGTAGTAGCTGGTCAGCAGGAATCAAAGCGGTAATTGAAGCCATTCCTGTTAGCGGGAATGCTGGCGGGCAAAGTTCTTCTTCAAGTGATAACCAGCGCTATTACCATATGGAAAAAATCTATGAGCATCAGAATTATCTCACAGACGAGCAGTTTAACGAATTCATTTCCGAGAAATTCGATGTTAACCAGCTGGAAGCTTACAAAGCCTGTCTGGAATTATGCGGGCACCTCAAAAAAAGTCCACAAGGTATTTCATATGTCATTGGCGGTGACGTGGCAACTGAGCTCTTTATTCAGGTGACTTTCAACGCACAGGCAGGAGGAGGTCGTGTAACGTTTGCGGGAAATGCAACATACACGAATCTTGAACCTATCGGGGAGCTGTTGTTCAAAGACGGGTTGGTTATAACGGACAGACAAACCAAAACCCAATACTTTCGTAGGCTCGATCCGTCCAAGCCTGCTTCCTTTACTTTTAATCCTGTGGAATCCATCGCTGTTGGCTCCATAGAGTTACCAGCTTCCAGCACCGGGAAACCGGAAGCGATGCCCATCGGAACGATTGTAAGCTCCGTGCTGCCTTACGGAGCTTTCCTGGAAGCTAACAGATTGCCGGAATCAGGCGATATGGCTAAAGTAGCCTGGGTACCATGCGATGGCAGAAACGTTGCAGCCAGTAAATACGGAAAGTTCGCCGGCGTCGTACCCGATCTTCGCGGAGTTTTCCTGCGAGGGATCAACGAATATGCAGTTCCGTATCCAGGAGTCAGTCCTGTCAGTGCAGAGCGGAAAAATCCCGATAATACAACTGCCGGACAGTTTCAGGCTGATGAATTGAAGACACATAAGCATAAAATCTTCGCGAAATCAGGAAGTAATGGAAACGAGGAAAACCTGCCTCCAAAAGGTGGTGAAATCGGTGTTTCAGGTGATAACAGAGGAACACCTGAATATGCCGACCGTAATATCATTGCTGAAACCGGTGGAACGGAGACACGACCGAAGAATGTAACGGTGTACTACTACATTCGCATCAACTGATCAATAACAAAAAAGGGCTGTCTACTTTTGAGACAGCCCTTTCAATTGTATGTTACCTGCAATTAATTGCAGTAATATGTCGTTGTCTGGTCGTTCGGGTGATCGCTGCAGAAGAACAGATCGCCTGTAAATCCACCTGTGCACAGCTCTTTGATAGAGTTGGCGTCGATGGCACGTGCATACGGCGGCGTGTTGATGAACTTCAGGCGTTCCTGAACAATCGTGTGGCGTGCTGTGAAGATCCCGATCGCTTTCGCGCCCTCGCTGGCTGAAAGATTGGTGAACGTAGGCTTGCTTTGCGTAATCGATGAAGACGGCTGGTTAACGAGCAGGTATTTGTTCAGATCGGCCGTTCCTCCTGTAATGTAAATTTTCATGCGCGTAAATTCACGCTTATCGATCGCCGGGTTGTCGGTCACGTTCTCGCGGATCAACTGATAGAACGTTGCGCCGTTGGCGATGAATCTCGGAACGCTTCCGATTTCACTCCCTTTCATCTCGCCGAGCTTCCACATGAACGATTTCTCGGTCGGAACACCTCCGATGTACTCGTTGAAGAACACTTCGATGCGGCCGTCGAGTACTTCGGCATTTCCGGCGTTCATCACCACGTTGGTGGATTTGTAGCCGTTATCCGTCACATTGGAAGAAGCAAAAGCGTAGGATCCAAGCGTTGTAGGTGAGGTCAATGCCAATCCTTGTACCATGCTTGTTTCGCCGTAAACGTGGAACTCACCGTTGTTGATGTTCACATCGAGCTTGTATTTCGCCGTTGCCACAAGATCGTCGGCTTTGAAATAATACACTTTTTGATCCGGACTGTAGAAAACACCCGGCTGCTTGTTGGTCAGGATGGTATCATCGAGGACCCAGCTGCGGGTAACGTTTCCGTTAATGACTTCCGATACCGTAGCTGTGAGCACGGGAAAGTAGCTGGAGTCAGGAATTTGCGCTACTACGGGAGCATTGTTGTTTCCGGCAAACGGACGTGTGATTTTGATGTAGTGGATGCTGTCGGCCTGGTTCAACAATCCGTAAACTACGGCTGTTTTCTGGTAGTCACCGGCAAAATCGATTTCTTCGTTACACGATGTCAATGCAAGCACAGACAACAACGCAACGAATGGAAATAAGCGAAAGAGTTTCATGTACGCAATTTAGTTAGCCCAAATATAGCATTTTTTTAACGGTCATTTCGTCTGACTGGCTAAAGGAGAACTACCCCTGGCTCAATGAAATACCGATCCGGAATTAATTTTTCACCCGGTTGAAGCGCATCGCACGCAGCATCCAGTTGGGAAGGTAAGCTCCCGGTTTTTTGTTTTTCAGGTGAATGTACCAGCCGAGCTTCTTCATCACCGGAACTTTATGGGTCTCAACAAATTCGATCCATGTGCCGTCCGGATCTTCGATGTAGCTGAAACGGCCACCGGCTTCTCCCATGTCGAACGTTTTGCCGGAATCAACGGTAAACGGAAAGCCTTTGGCTTCGCATTCGGCCTGCAACGCGTCCATACCCTGTATATCGAAGCATAAGTGGATGAAGCCCCAGTCGCCCCAGAAACGGTTTTCGAAAATCTTACGTGCATCGGTGCGTTCTGTTGCCTGGATGAGCTCGATCTGCGTTGGTCCGAGCAATTTGGCAAACGGTCCTTTGCGCGCTTCAGGATGTGACAGCAGCACACGACGAATGGTCGCATCACCGCCCGGAACTTTGGCAAACGCCGGTGAAACTTCCGTTACGTCGTATTCCGTTACGGAATAGCCGAGGATATCGCGGTAGAGCGGAAGGGCTTTTTCGATGGAGCTTACACCGATCATCGAGCCGGCCACACCGCCTGTTTTTCCTTCGAAACCGGTTTCCATGAACCAGCCGCTGCCTTCTACGATATCGAACAGGTTGCCGTTCGGGTCGCGAAGCAGGAAGTGCAATTGACCGTTTGGCAGTGTTTGTGGCTCACACAGCACATCAGCGCCTTTGCTAACCAGGAAACGGTAGGTTGCCACCACGTCTTTGGATTTGATGCGGCAGGCATACAGACCGTAATCGCCGAGCTGAACGGTGAAATCCGGTTTTTCCGTCCCGCGGGAAGTAAATTGCCAGATCTCAAATCCGCCGCCACCTTCCATGGAAAGCGCCAGGGTTGCCGTACGTGCGTGTACGACATCACCGGTATAACGTGTCATCAGTGGCGCTTCGGCAGCCTCTTCAAAAATGCGCACATCCACACCAAAGTGCTCGCGGTACCATTTCCAGATAGCTTGTACGTTCGGGACACCGATTCCCATTTGTTGAATTCCACAGATGATTTTTGACATAACAGCGATTTGCGTTCGTGCAAAAATAGCGATTCACTACAAAGGAACAAGGATTCGAAAGCTCTCCCTCCCCGAGGAGGGAAGAGAAAGCACTGCTTTCGAGTGGGAGGTGGCTTAATGCGACAGTCGCGAATGACCATCTTCCTCGGTCCTCCCTCAAGGGAGGAATTAGCTCAATCAAAAAATCCACGAAGCGTCCGCCGTGGCGGAAACATCAAAAATCAAGAATCCAGCATCACCTTACAGCGCGTTCGTTAAAGATCACATACCCGAAGCTCACCTGGAAATTGAACGGCGATGTGAGCTGTTGCGGGAAGTAGTTGACCGAAAAGCGCAGCGGTCCTACCGGCGAATGGTAAATGGTGGAAAAAGCCGCGGCCTGTGTTTCTCCCTGGAACAGCTTGGAATAGCTGATCGTTCCGTCGTCGTTGATGACCACTTCTTTGAAAGGCTGGTAGAGATAGCCATCGAGGCGGATATCGATGTTTTTCCAGAGCGTAACGATGATATTGAGTCCGCCGCCTATGAATTGCGGGGAACGGTATTCCGGCAGAAAATAGGTCTGCATGTCCGGAATGGGCTGGAAAGCCGGCAGGCTCAGAATGGTTGCTGTGTAGTTCTTGAACAGCGACTGACTGGTCACGTTTGCCAATGCGTGGATACCCAGCTTAAAATGGCGGAACGGGAAGGGAAATGTCCGCAGCTCGCCGGTGAAATTGATCCAGCTATGGTATTTCCGGATGTCGTAAGGCTCGGGCGCCGTAGAGCCTGAAACGCTGTTCTCAAATCCTTCAACGTAACGTGCACGCAGCATGAATAAGCTTCCTTCGCTCGCAAACTGCTTGCGGTTCAGTGAATTCTGTTCGATCGTCCAGCTCAGGACATTCCCGCGGAAATGTGTCACATCGGCAGTGTCCTTGTTGGTGAAATTCTCGGTTTGGTAATAGCGGTCTTCCATGCGCACATGACGGAAATCGATGGTGCTTTTGGAGTTGTTGAATATCGGCTGCCGGAACTGACCGCCGTAATAAGTTTCGTATTGCACCAGGAACGAAGGCTTCACTTCTTCGATGAACGTGGCGAAGCTTTTGAAATAATCCCAGCGGTTGAAGGTCACGTAGGCGTCGAAGGAAATAGGGTAGTAGGATGGCAGGTGAAAGGTCACGGCTGCTTTTCCAGATCCGTAGAATTTACCGAAATAACTGTTGACGCGAATGCCGGTGGCGAGTTTCCCCAAGTGCATGTAATTCAGCTGGATGAAACCGGTGTTGACCGCACGCGAGCTCACCAGTCCACCGACATCGAGGCGGAAATCCTTGGATTTCTTGACGTCGATTTCCATCGCATACGTGGAATCGGGCTTGAGGCTGAGCGTTGGATACAAATACTGGATCTGCGGTGTGGCATACGTGCGGAAATAGCGACGCTGTAATCGCATTTCGGAAATGGACTGGTTCTTGGCGTTTTTCAGGATGGATTTCCGGACGTAGCTTTCGTCTTCGCCGCGGGCATTGCGTGTATTCACTTCCGACACCACCAGGTCCGGCACTTTTTTCCGGAAAGCTGCCCGGCGTTCTTCGAGCTCTTTCTTCGATCGGCGGCTGCTGACCTGCTCTTTGATAGAATCCATTTTCGCCATCGTAGAGCGGTAGCCGTCGTTGATAGCATCCTGCACTTCCGAAAATTCAAACGTTTCGACCTTCGTTTCGGGTTCGATCAGCATGCCTTCTTCACACGGAAGCGAGAAGTCGGAATAGGAAACCAGCATATTGGTCAGCTGGCTGATGAGATCGTCTTCGTTGGGCGGATCAGCGTTATAGGAAACGTTGCTGCCGATGATGTAATCAGGCGAAAAGCTGGCATACATCACATCGGCCGGGAAGTTGTTGTACAAACCGCCGTCAAAATACAGCACGCCGTTGATCCGGATCGGATTCACGTAAAAAGGAAAGGTCATGGAAGCGCGAACCGCTTCATTCAGGTAGCCGTCGCGGAATACCACGCTTTTCTTGGCAACGATATCGGAAGCCACGCAGCGGAAAGGCACGAAAAGACTGTCGAAATTGTAATTGCAGGCCGCACCGGGCATTCCCATCAGGCGCATCATTTCGTAGTCGAGCAATTGCGGACGAATGAAATTGGTGGGCAGCGATTTCTGGAAAATACTGTCGCGTGCAAAAGCAAAGCTGAGCATTTCGGCCTGTGGATCGTCTTCCCGGAGCAGGAATTCGCGCCCGCGCCCAACCAAACCCTGTGTCATGAGCTGGAACTCGTCGCTCAGTACGTACCGCTCGATTTCTTCAGGACTGTAGCCGCTGGCATACATAGCCCCGACCAGTGCCCCGGAAGATGTTCCGGTAATAAAATCAATGGGAATATCATTCTCTTCAAGGGCTTTGATAACCCCGATGTGGGCAAAACCGGCAGCACCGCCGCCACTCAATACCAATCCGACTCCCTGTGCTTGCAGGAGTGAAGGAAAGCAGCAGAACAGCAAGATGATTAGTTGCCTGTGAAGAGACGTCAAACTGTTTTTTTCCCAAATTTAAGAAAAATTGAAGGCATGCTATTGAACATCATTGATCATATCGGGGTTTTTGTATTTGCTGTCAGCGGCATTTTATCGGCTTCGGAGAAACGGCTGGACCTGCTGGGGGGTGTTGTACTCGCTTTCGCTACGGCATTGGGTGGAGGAACATTGCGCGATTTGCTGCTCAACACCGAAGTAGCCTGGATGAAGGCCGATACGTTGATTTACACCGTATTGCTCGGCGCTGGAGCAGGTGTTATTTTCCACCGCAAATTTGCGCAATGGAAACGCACGTTCTTCATTTTCGATACGATCGGAATAGCCGTTTACACGACGCTTGGTTTGCAAAAAGCGCTCGATTTTCACCATCTTCCGGTTGTAGCGGTGTTTCTTGGGGTGATTTCAGCTACCTTTGGCGGCGTAATCCGCGATGTGCTCTGTAACGAGATTCCATTGACCTTCCGGAAGGAATTCTATGCAACCGCCTGTCTGGCCGGTGGATTCCTTTATGTTGCTGCTGTTGAATGGCTGAAAGTGGAAACCACCGTGGCTATGATCAGCTGTATCGGCATGGTGGTCGTGCTTCGCATCCTCGCGGTGAAACTCAAATGGCAGATGCCAGTGATAAAATGAAAGAAATGATCAACATCGTTGTCAAGACCTTTTACGGTCTGGAAGAAGCGCTACAGGACGAGCTGAAGGAGCTGGGATTCACCGAAACGCAAAAGCTCAACCGGGCCGTTAGCCTGAAAGGCACCTGGAAAGACGTGTATTTCCTGAACCTGCACACGCGCTGTGCACTGGCCGTACTGGTAGAGCTGCACACTTTCCAGCTGAAAACGGAAGATGATCTGTACAAAGAAGCGGCAAAAGTGAACTGGCCGGAGCTGTTCGAATACAACAAGACGTTTGCCATCAAAGGCGCGGTTAATTCAACCATGTTCAAGCATTCGCAGTTCCCGTTTTTGCTCGTCAAAGATGCCATTGCCGACAGCTTTCGCAAGGAAACAGGCAAGCGCCCGGATGTGAATGTGAAAACGCCGCAGATCGTTATCGACCTGTACGTACGCGAAAAAGAAGGCGTGCTTTCTGTCAATACCAGCGGTTTACCCTTGTTTCACCGCGGCTACCGTCAATCGACCGGTGAAGCGCCGCTCAATGAAGTGGTAGCAGCGGGATTGTTGCGCTTATCGGGTTGGGATCGTAAATCGCCATTTGTAGACCCGTTCTGCGGATCGGGCACCTTGCTGATCGAAGCGGCTTTGCTGGCAACGGGTATTCCGTCCAACATCGAGCGCACGCATTATGCCTTCAAAAACCTGAAAAATTTCGACGCAACCGTTTGGGACGAGCTTTACAATGCCGTGCCACGTGTGGTGAAAGAGCTGCCGTGTACAATCACCGGCTCCGATATCGACCCCGATATGGTCATGAAAGCCCGCCGCAATCTCCGCGGTTTTTCGTTCGGTCGTTTCATCGAAGTGAATGTCGAATCGTTTGAAAAAGCCCGCGTTCCGGAAGGACCAGGTGTGCTGATCACCAACCCGCCATACGGTGAGCGCCTCGAAGTAAATGCCAGCGAATTGTATGGTGCTATCGGCGATTTTTTCAAGCAAAGCATGCAGGGCTACGATTGCTGGGTGATCTCATCCAGCGAAGTCGGATTTAAATCGCTCGGTTTGCGTCCGGATCGAAGAATCAAGCTCTACAACGGCGACCTGGAATGCTCTTTCCGTAAATTTTCCATCTACGACGGCACGAAAAAGCTGCATAAACTGGAAGGCGAGGCGTCGGGAGAGTAAGAACTTTAAGATGTTAGGACATTAAGACATCAGGAGATGTTTGATTAGAGCAGACAGTGGCAGGACAAATGCGCAAATGCTGTTTGATTATCAATATGTTGTATCGGACATAGGTGAGACATCAAGACTTTAAGTTTTACCGTCCGCCGCGACGGACTTTGCGACCTCTGCGGTAAAGATTACTGGAATTGGACGAGGAAAGAATCCGTTCGATCGCTTTGTTCAACGACGATGTAGCCTGTTAAACCGGAAAGCGGGCCGAAATCTACCTGCGAAGTGGGCTCGGTGAGCTCTTGTCGGCTTGTAAGCCTGCCTGTGAGATCATACAGGGAAACAATCGTTCCTTCTTCCAGCTGATGGGAGAACTTCACCATCGAAGCTCCCGGCAATTGACTCACGAACAAAGTTTCTTCTTTGATCTCAAGCGAGCTGATGGCGGAATAGGAAAAACGCCCGTCGAAATCCGTTTGCCGAATACGGAAGTAATACATTCCCGCTTGTTTTAGAGGCAAATCATAGCTGTAAAAGCGCTGGTGATCTGTATTGCCGAGACTTGGAACCGTTCCGACCGGTGTGAAATAAGGCTCCGTATCAGTGGCCATGAGTACGTCGAAGTGGTCGTTGTTCTGCTCACTTCCAACGCTCCATGCTATGGTTGCATTCCTGTTTTCATCGACTGTTGCGAGGAGATCCATCCAGGTTACCGGCAACACGACAGAACAGCTGACATCAAAAGGCGTGATGGTCAGATCGTCGATTTGTAAATGGTGATCATTGGCCGAATTGTCAACGTCGGTCCAGCGGATGAAGATTTCCTGCCCGGCTGCTATATTGACTGCCAAGCAGGTCGTTAATACCTGTCTGTTGGCCGCCTGGTTGCCGTTGAGCGACAAACACTGGTTGGTACTTCCTCCACAGAGCGTTCCGCCCATCGAAGAGCTTTGCCCGTTTCCGTAAAGCTGTGTGAATGCCAGTTCCGGAATAGCTGTCCAGCTGCCGGCAGAAACCGATGTAAGATTTGTTCCAACCTGATAGGCAACCGCCAGATTGTTGACATTGCCCTGGTTTTCGGCAATCGACCATTGTTCTCCCGTATACGTGATCTGAATGGTGGTAATAGCTTCTCCGGTATTATTGGCCAGTCGCACGCCAAATGAGATATCGTTCGTCGTTCCTGATGGTCGTGAGCCGAGGCTTTTGTCTGTGCCGTCTGTGATACTGTAAAAATCGCCGGTATTGCTGCGAGCCGACCCTGCGAGTTGTGTCCGAAGCTGCCCACGACTGCTATACCAGCCTGTGAGCGTTGTATTTCCAGTAAATGCGATGGTACTTCCGTTGGTGCCGGAAGTAGGGAGCGCGTTGAAATTCTGGGTGTAGCTGGTGCCGAGCGCCATGAGTGAAACCTGGGCGTTAACAGGAGCGAAAAAAAAGACAGCGAGGAAAACGATGAGCAGAAAGCTCGCGGGAGTAGTTGAGTGAATCTCTTTCATTGCCAGTAGTTTACCTGGCGAAGTTACAGCCCGGTGCTCGCGGGAGCTGTTAAAGCAAGATTAAGTTTCTGGTGGCTCAGCGGTGGTTTTGCCGACCTGCTACATCCAAAACGATTTAGCCTGTGCTAACTATTTTTCAACAAATTGAAAATAGATCGTTGAAACAAAAAAAAGCCTCGTTCCGATAGCTATCGGAACGAGGCTTTTGAGTATTGTTGTTTATACTGGCTTAATATCAGCGCTTGGAAATCTCCACGTAATCGCGGGTTACGGCACCAGTATAGATCTGACGCGGACGACCGATAGGCTCGCCGGCTTCTGTCATTTCTTTCCATTGTGCGATCCATCCCGGGAGACGTCCGAGGGCGAACATCACGGTGAACATTTCGGTAGGGATACCGAGCGCACGGTAGATGATTCCGGAGTAGAAATCGACGTTCGGGTAGAGTGAGCGCGATTTGAAGTATTCGTCTTCCAACGCTACTTTCTCCAGTTTCTTAGCGATTTCCAGGTACGGATCATCGATTTTCATTTTTTCAAGCACATCGTCGCACGCTTTCTTGATAATTGTCGCACGCGGGTCGAAGTTCTTGTATACACGGTGTCCGAAGCCCATGAGGCGGAACGGATCGTCTTTGTCTTTTGCTTTGAGTACCCATTTGTCCACATCGCCACCGTCGTTGTGGATTTTTTCGAGCATTTCGATCACAGCCTGGTTTGCCCCCCCGTGCAGCGGCCCCCACAGCGCAGAAATACCGGCTGAAATGGTTGCGTACAGGTTGGCTTGTGAAGATCCTACGATACGCACAGTCGACGTGGAGCAGTTTTGCTCGTGGTCGGCGTGGAGGATGAGGAGCTTGTTCAGTGCATCAACAACAACCGGATCTACGTTGTAATCTTCCGTTGGCATGGCAAACATCATGTGCAGGAAGTTCTTGCAGTAGTCGTAATCGTTTTTCGGGTACATGAACGGGTGACGCATCGCGTTTTTGTAAGACCATGCTGCCAGTGTAGGCAGTTTGGCCAGCAGGCGAAGGATCGTCAGGTTTTTCTTCTCAGGGCTTCTGTTTGGGTTGAGCGATTCCGGGTAGAAGG
Organism: uncultured Flavobacteriales bacterium; assembly: GCA_946482515.1. The sequence goes on from CAMLRS010000020.1 coordinate 37,805, forward strand.
TCGAGAGTGAGCAGATCATCGAAGACAGTACGCCCATCGGGTGCGCCTTGGCCGGGTAAGCTTCGAAGAAACGCTTCATATCTTCGTGAACGAGCGTATGCTTGGTAATATTGGACGAGAAATCATCGAGCTGGGCCTGAGTCGGCAGCTCGCCGTAAATCAGCAGGTAAGCTACTTCAATGAAGGAAGCTTTTTCGGCCAGCTGCTCGATCGGGTAACCACGGTAACGAAGGATACCTTCTTCACCGTCGAGGAATGTAATAGCACTGAATGTAGCCCCGGTGTTCTTGTATCCGGAATCAATGGTGATATAGCCGGTTTCCTGGCGCAGTTTGGTGATGTCGATGGCTTTTTCCTTCTCTGTGCCTTCAACAACGGGGAATTCATACATTTTTCCTCCCAGTTCGATTTTCGCAGTCTCGCTCATGTTATCGCTGTCGTGATTTATTACTTTTTTGATAGTCGTCCTAAAAGTACTAAAGAAAAACATATCGCAAATCGATCGTGTTAAAACTTTTTGGGTGTGTTGAAAGACGCGCTGAGTTAGCTTCCCACGAATAACCCGATTTGGGAATTCAAAGCACTCCGGCCTGGCTGTAGAGTCCCAGGTTGATGGCCACGAACAGCAGAAAGTTTGCCGAAGTAAACGCACAGATCAACAGGTTGTTCCGGTTGAAGCGCTTCAGGTTGTAGAAACCGTAAATGAAGGCAGCGCAGTTGACGAGCCCAACAGGAATAAGCATCACGGAAAGCAGTGTTTCGGATACGAGAAAATTGTGGTCGAGGAAACGGATCAGCAGGAGCAGGGCGGTGTTAATCCCTGACCAGATTATGCATCTGATCAGGGCAACAAAAAGCGGTGGACGCGAAGAATCGTCAGACATGCGGAATGTCTAGAGGTTTTCCAGCGTGTAATTGAGCATCATGGTAAAGAGGTGGTTGCGGGTATTGCCACCGTAAATTCCGTGGTTTTTGTTCGGATAAATGAACAGGTCGAATTGCTTGTTGGCTTTCACCAGCGCGGTGATCAGCTCCATACTGTTCTGGTAATGCACGTTGTCGTCGGCAGAACCGTGGATGAGCAGCAGCTTGCCTTTGAGCTTCGCAACGTGGTTTACCGGCGAGTTATCGTCGTACCCGGAAGCATTTTCCTGCGGTGTGCGCATGAAGCGCTCTGTATAGATATTGTCGTAATAGCGCCAGTTGGTTACCGGCGCAACGGAAATTCCCATTTTGAAGACGTCTGCGCCTTTGGTCATGGCAAGCGCTGTCATAAAGCCTCCGTAGCTCCATCCCTGGATTCCGATGCGCTGTGCATCAACATAAGCGAATGTTTGCAGGTGCTTGGCTGCAGCAATGACGTCTTCGGTCTCGAGCTTGCCCAATTGCAGGTACGTCGACTTTTTGAACGCCTCGCCACGGTACATCGTTCCGCGCGGATCGACACTGAAGACGATGTAACCTTTTTGCGCCAGGAGCTGGTGGTACATATAGTTCGCTCCTTCGTATTCGTTCTGAACGGTGTTGCTGCCCGGTCCGCAGTACACGTTGAAGTAAACCGGGTATTTTTTGTTCGGATCGAAGTTGGCAGGCTTGATGATCCATGCGTTGAGCATCGTGCCGTCTGCACCGGGAACCTGGATGAATTCTTTCGGCGAAAGATTCATGCTTTCGAGCTTTTTGCGCAGCTCGCTGTTGTTTTCGAGCACCAGCAATTCTTTTCCTTTCGCATCGCACAGCGTGTAAGTCGGCACCGAGTTGGCCAGCGACGTATTGCGGATGAAGTAATTGAAGCCTTCGGAGAACTCAGCGTTGTGCGTTCCCTCAATAGGACTGATCGCCGATTTTTTCTTTCCGTCGAGTGAAATCACGTAAAGCGAACGGTTGATCGCACCGCCTTCAGCCGAAGCATAGTAGACCAATCCTTTTTTCTCGTTGATGCCGTAGAGCTCAATCACGTCCCAGCTGCCGGAAGTTACGGCGCGCTGCGTGCCGTCGAAATTGAGCTGGTAGATGTGGTTGTAACCGTCTTTTTCGCTGGTACGCAGTAACGATTTGCCGTCCTTGAGCACTGTGAGGTTGTTGTCGATGTCGATATACGTTTTGGAATTTTCCTGGTAGAACACTTTATCGGCAGGCGCTGTCGGATTGCTCACCAGATGGTATTTCAATTCGCTCTGGTGACGGTTCATCGTGAGCACGATCAATTCGTTGGTTACCGGCGACCACTGGAAGCGCGGAATGTATTCGTAAGCTCCGAGGTTCACATTGGCCGCTCTGCCACCTTCTGCGGCAATGATGTGCATGCTGACTTTGGAATTGTCTTCGCCCGCTTTCGGGTATTTGAAACGGTATTCGTCCGGGTACAAGCCGCCGTACATCGCCATGTCGAATTCGCGCACGTTGGACTCGTCGAAGCGCATGAACGCCAGGTATTTTGAATCCGGTGACCACGCAAAACCCTGCGTAATGGCAAATTCTTCTTCGTACACCCAGTCGGTAGTTCCGTTGATAATGGCATTCGTTTTTCCGTCGTTGGTGAGCTGCGTCACTTTGCCGGAAGCGAGGTCTTTTACGTAAAGATTGTTAGCAGCTACGAAACCGATTTTTTTGCCGTCCGGTGAGAAAGTAGCCAGCGTCTGCGGTACCTCTGTGCTGTGCAGCAGTGTTGTTTTTTTCGAAGCGATGTCGTGGACGTAATAAACCGTCGAAAAGCTGTGACGGTAAATCGGATTGGTTTTTGTGAGCACCAGCAGAAGCGTGCCTTCCTTGTTCAGCTTGGCGTCATCGACTTCGATCGCTTTCCCGTCGACTTTGATGTCGCTGAAATTCACGAGCGTCGTTCCGGCACCGTTGAAGTCTTTAAAGCTGTATTTCTTGAGCAGGGAGCTGCCGTTTTCGGTCACCATTTTGGTGAAGTGCTCGCCATCGGGTAAGGAGGCGAATCCGTCAACGCCTTTGGCGTAAAACTCAGGTGATTTCCAGATGCGCTCAACAGTGAGCTCGTTTTGGCCAAACAGGCTGCCGATAAAGGTCAGGGTAACCAGCAGAAGGATGTGCTTCATGAAAACAAATTTTGGGCCGGCCATAGGTGGCGGGCAAGGACAAAAATAACCAAATTCACATGCGATGGGCTTGTGTTTTATTGGATTTATATGAACGGTTCCAGAACCGTGCCATACTGTTCCAGACCTGTTTGAAAGGCAGAAAACAACACCTTGTTCTTTTTCTGACAGGTGGTGTTAAATTTTTCATGTAGGAATCCAATAGTGGTAATCTGTTAAAATCAGCTAAATCATTTTAGTACTGGTGGGTTTATAGGTTCGTGCAAAACCTTTTCCCATTGTTAACAATTCAATAATGATGCGAAGAATAAAATGTCCTACCTTTGCCACAAGTTTTCATGTGTTCCCCTTGAGGCTGCGTACGTTACCAGACTGAAACCATGTGAAAACACAACTACAGGAACAATGAAATAAAGCAATGTTACCCCATACGAATAGAGCCGCTGCAGCACAAAGCAGGGTCATTTATTCTTCCGCTCAACGTGTGGGACGTAATGCTTTTAACCTGTTGAAAAAGGCATCTTTAGTACAATCATCCAATAATTTCTTTCTATGAAAAAAGCGTTACTTTTTTTCAGTCTTTTGGCGTCCGCAACTTATGCACAGGATTGCTCCAAAATTTTCATTTCCGAGTATGTGGAAGGCTGGTCGAATAACAAAGCCCTCGAGATCTACAACCCGACCAATGCGCCGGTTGATCTTTCCGAGTATTTCGTAGCCCGTTACTCGAACGGTTCTGCATCGGCTACCGTAAAAAATTCTGTTCAGCTTGAAGGTATGGTTCCGGCTCACGGCGTATTTGTAGCTGTGGTACAGAAACTGGACCCTGCCGGTACAGGCAACGAAGCACCGGTATGGGATTCCCTGCAGGCACGTGCCGATGGTTACTTCAGCCCGGTTTACGATGTGTCTGATGCGTTTTACTGGAACGGAAACGATGCGATTCTGCTGGCAAAGGGAGACCTGACCGGTCTTGCTTCATCCACACAGATCATTCCGGCTAACGTTCCTGGTTTTGCCATCATCGATATCTTTGGCAAGATCGGTGAAAACCCTGCAAATGAAGACGGACAGGTGTGCTCCAGCTGCGGCGGGGCATGGTCGAGCGTAGCTCCTTACAATACAGGCGAAGGCCAGTTGCTGTCTATCGATCATTCCCTGATTCGTAAATCTACCGTACTGAAAGGTGTAACCGCACCGGTTGCTACCTTCAACATCCTGGCTGAATACGATTCCATTCCTGCAGTAACATACCTGCTCGACGGAAACGGCGATACCATCGAGTCACAGCAAGGAAACCCTATCCTGTTCGGTAACTGGTTCTCCCTGGGCGAGCACGACTGCAACTGCAACCCGCTTTCTGTTGAGAATCCGGTACAGGAAGAGCTCGTTGTGTTCCCGAACCCTGTAAACGAAGGTGTCGTGTACATCAAAGGCGCCACAGCTGTGCGCGAAGTACAGGTGGTGAACGCACTCGGACAAACAATCAGTCGCGTTGCCAACGCCGGCAATGCAACCATGAGCGTTCGTTTCGGCAACAACGACAGGGGTGTTTACATCCTGCGCATCGTGCAATCAAACGGTGCCGTCACGACAAAACGCATTGTAGTTAAATAAGCAACTCTAACCGGAGGCCGAATAACATCGGCCTCTTTTTTTGTGGTTTTATGTTTCTTCGAATCCCCGCATTTTTACTGTTCTTCCTGCCGATTTTCGCCGTGGCGCAAACCGGTTCCGTGAAAGGTGTGATCACCGACATTACCGAGCTGCCCGTTCCGGGAAGCCTCGTGGTGCTGAGCCCAAACCTGAAAACCGTGTCTGACGACGATGGAAATTATTCCTTCGCCGACGTTCCTTACGGCACTTACACCTTGCAGGTCATTGCTTTCGATTTCGATACGCTGACGAAAGAAGTCGAGGTGAATCGCCCGGAAGTGATTCTTGATCTGACATTGGGTGAAGAAAAAGCCAGCACCGAGCTCGAAGAAATCAAAGTCATTGCCAACGCTTCTACGGGGCGCCGTACGCCGATTGCGATTACCAAGATCCCGGCAACGCGCATTACCGAAGAGCTGGGCTCGCGCGATCTCCCGATGCTGTTGAATGCCACACCGGGCGTTTACGCTACACAAACCGGTGGTGGTGACGGCGACTCACGTATCACTGTCCGCGGTTTCGACCAGCGAAATGTCGGCGTGCTCATCGATGGTGTGCCGGTAAACGACATGGAAAACGGCTGGGTTTACTGGTCCAACTGGTTCGGTCTCGACGCGATCACGAGCAACATCCAGATCCAGCGCGGTCTGGGAGCTACGAAGCTCGCCATGCCTTCCGTTGGTGGTACGCTCAACATCATTACCTCCGGGCTCGGCAGCCGCAAAGGCATGTCTTTCCGCCAGGAATACGGTACGGGAAACTTTATCCGCTCAACGCTTTCGTACAACTCCGGTTTGATGAAAAATGGCTTCGGCGTTACCTTCTCCGGTTCTTACAAGCAAGGCGACGGCTGGGTGGACGGAACCAACACACAAGGTGCTTTCTATTACCTGAAAGTGCAGAAGAAATGGGAAAAGCACTTGTTGTCGCTTTCCGGTTTCGGTGCGCCTCAAAAACACGGCCAGCGTTCCTTCAACCAGAAAATCCAGTACTGGGATTCCGAAATTGCCCGCGAAAACGGCGCAACAGTCGATTCCAACCTGATCATGGACCGTGGGATCCGCTTCAACCAGCACTGGGGCTACATTACCCGTGACGGCAAGCAGGAAATCCTGAACGAGCGGCTGAACTACTACCACAAGCCACAAATTACCCTGAAAGACTTCTGGACGGTGAATAAGAAGCTGTCCATTTCCAATATTGCTTACCTGTCCATCGGACGAGGCGGCGGAACGCGCTTGTCAAACTCCAGCGGGATCCTTTACACAGAAGAAGGAACCGTGGATTGGGATGCCATCGTACATGCCAACCAGGTCGATCAGCTCTTTGGTGGTCCGAATGTCGATCCGGCTTACCACCCGACCGAGCTGAAATCGACACAGGTACTGGTTTCCAGCGTAAATAACCACTTCTGGGCCGGCTACCTCGGGCAATTCCAGTACGAGCATACCAAAGAGCTGCAATTCTCCGGAGGTATCGACTACCGTTACTACAAAGGCACGCATTACCAGGAAATTCGTGATCTGCTCGGCGGTGATTATTATGTCAACGGTGCCGACAAGAACAACGCGTCACCGGTTGCGCGCAAAGGCGATAAGATCTCGCTGAACACTTACAACAATCACCGCGATGGCCTGGTACAATGGGGCGGCGCTTTCGGGCAGGTGGAATACAGCACAACCCGCTGGACAACCTTCATCAACCTGTCGGGAGTGAGCACTTCGTACAAAGGAATTGACTACTTCCAGAAAAAAGTGCTGGAGCTGAGCGATACCACGTTGCGCATCGGGGCGAACGACACCGTTTACCATAACGGACAGATGTACACGGCGCAATCGGCAGGACTGGAATACAACCAGACTTCCTGGAAAACGCTGTTCGGTGGAACCGTCAAAGCCGGTGCAAGCTTCACGATTGACGAAAACTCGACCGTATACATGAACCTCGGCTATTTGTCGCGCACGCCGCAGTTCAGCAACGTCATCGACAACAACACCAATACTTTCTTCCGCGAGATCCTGAATGAAAAGATCCTGGCGGCAGAAGCAGGCTACAATTTCGCTACGAACCGTTTCGGCGTGAGCTTCAACGCTTACTTTACCAACTGGCAGAACAAGCCGTTCCCGTTTGGTGTATCGATTCCCGATCCGAACGATCCAACAGCCAGCATTTACGTGAACATCAACGGAATGGATGCCGTCCACATGGGGGCTGAAATCGATATGGCTTACCAGCTCAACAAGAAATGGTCGGCCGAGTTCATGTTCTCCTATGGCGACTGGACGTGGAATTCCTCCGAGACCATTTACATTCCGGACCTGGATTACTCGTTCACGTTTGATGCAAAAGGCGTACACGTCGGCGACGCAGCGCAAACCATGATGAATGCCGGCATTCGCTGGGAACCGATCAAGCGTTTGTACTTCAAAGCGCAGTACCAGTTCTTCGATCGCTATTACGGGAACTTCAGCCCGTTTGCACTCAGCGGTCCGAACGGCGGAAGAGAAGCCTGGAAATTGCCGTCTTACGGACTGGTGAACTTCTTTGCCGGCTACAAATTCAAGATCGCTAAAGTGGATGCCTTCCTCAATGGAAGTATTACAAATCTGCTGAACACGGTGTATATGTCTGACGCTACCGACAACTTCTACGCACCGTACAGTTTCGATGCGACTTCGGCTTCGGTGATGTTTGGACAGGGATTCCGCTTCAACATTGCGGCCGGCATACAATTTTAAAAACAGAGAAGGGGAGAGCCCCACAGATTAATCATAAAAACGAACCGCAACGACGGATTCAAATTTGTAAATTAGAGCTATGAAAAAAATACTCTTTTCAATGCTGGCGGCAGGTATCACAAGCCTGGCAGCTTTCGGACAGGCAGTGTTGCCAACCAGCTGGAACTTCGCCACAACGACGTTCCCAACCGGCTGGTCAGCTACCGGAACGGATTACTATACGGCTTCCGGTAACCCGGCCCCGGCACTGAAATTCGATCACGCGGGTGATTACATGGTGATCTACTTCGCCAGCAATCCGGGTAACCTCACTTACGATATCGCAGGAAACAGCTTCTCGGGCGGTACCTTTACCGTAGAGCAATCCGACAACGGAACAGCCTGGACAACACTTCATACGTTTACTTCGATCCCCGGAGGCGGAGCTTACAATGCAACGACTGATGTACCGCTCAGCACCACACGTTACATCCGCTTTTTCTACACGAACAAAGTTGTCGGTAACGTAGGGCTTGACAACGTGGCGATCGCAGCAGGTGCGGCAACGCCTCAGCAGGAAATCAACGTAAAACAGGGAGCAACAACCATCGTAAGCGGTGGAACGCATTCCATGAGCTCGCCGGTAAGCACGATGACACCCGTGACATTTACCGTTGAAAACCTCGGAACGGTCAATACCCTGAACATCGCTTCAGCAACCATTACAGGACCGGCTGCTGCCGATTTCAACGTAGCATCTTTTCCTGCAACCGTAACGGCAGCCAGCACAGGCTCACTTGTGGTGGAATTTACACCTTCAGTTGCGGGAACGCGCGAAGCAGTACTGACCATTGCCAACGACGATTCAGATGAAGCTTCTTACGTGATCAACCTCGATGGTATCGGCGGCGGGCTGGCAACAGAACCGGCAGCACAGGCTACCAACCTGCAATTCGGAACGGTAAAAACCTACCGTCTCAGCGCAACATTCACACCTGCTGCTTCAACACCGGACGGCTACATCGTACTTCGTAAAAAAGGCTCTGCGATTACAGGCGTGCCAGCTGACGGAACAGTATACGACCGCGGTGACATCGTTGGCGATGCACAAGTGGTTTACAGCGGCACAGCAACCGGTTTTTCACCGAACAATATTGTGGCTTCTGCAACGTACCATTTCGCGGTATTCACCTACAACGGAACAGGAACCTTCCGCAATTACAACACAACAGCTCCGCTCACAGGCAGCACGACCACTCCGGCTACGATGATGCCTGCAAGCGAGTACAGCGGTATTTCCACTTCCAGCCCGACATTTGTGGCTGATCTGCACAACCACGTGAACCCGCACCAGATGCAGTTCTACAGCAACTACGCAAACCTGATGATCGCCAAATTCGCTGCACGCGATACGGTAGACAATCAGCGCGTGATCACTTGCGTTTACAGTGGCGAGAACAAGATTTACACAGAGCCGTTCGATTTCACTTCCAACGGTTACAGCCGCGAGCACTCGTACCCACACAGCTGGATGCCGACCAACCCTGCGCAGGATCTGCCGGAATACAACGACTACCATCACTTGTTCCCGACTAACCAGAACCAGGCGAATGCTGTTCGCAGCAACTACCCGCTGGGAGAAGTGGTAACAGTTTCTTCTACGTTCCTCGGTGCGAAATTCGGTCTGGATGCGAACGGTAACCTGGTTTACGAACCACGCGACGAGCACAAAGGCGATGCAGCCCGTGCCATGATGTACGAAGCGATTAGCTACACAACTGTTAGCGGCAATAACTGGGGCTTCCCGAACCCCATCAGTGGTTCGATAAACTACGGACAAGACCAGGCAGTTCTGAAGCAATGGCATTTTGACGATCAGCCTGATGGTTACGAAATTGCCCGCAACGATTACATCGATTCTTTGCAAGGCAACCGCAACCCGTTTGTCGACAGCGTGAATTTTGCTTGTTACGTGAACTTCAACAATATGTCGTACGAAGCGGCTGGCTGCTTTGCAGATGTACAGGAATTGCTCAACGCCGGCTTCATCGCTTACCCGAACCCGGCGAAAGACGAGCTGTTGCTGCACGTAGACGCTACAACCATTTCTGCTTACGAAATCATCGATATGCAGGGGCGTACGGTACAATCCGGTGCGGCCTCCAATCAGGTACTTGTACAATTGAATATTGCGGCGCTGAATTCCGGTGCTTATGTGGTCAGAGTGACCACGCCATACGGTATAGCACAGCGTTCGCTCGTGATCGAATAACACATGAAACCGGTAAAATACATACTGATCAGTATAGCGGGAGCAGGCCTTTTGGCCTGCTCTTCGTATAAAGTGGCCACCCATGATGCCGAGCGTATTCGCGTCGACGGTTCGGCTTCTGACGTTGAAATGGATTCATTGGTAGCGCCTTACAGAAGAACGCTGCTCAAGGAAATGGGCCAGGTGATAGGCAGTACTGAAAACGATATGGCCGTTGGTCGCCCGAACAGCCTGATGGGACAATGGGTGGCAGACGTTATTTTGCAGTACGGCCGCGATAGCCTGCTTACAGAAAGTGACCGGAAACTTCCGGTGATAGCGCTCTTGAATACCGGTGGATTGCGTGCTTCGTTCTCCAAAGGATCGCTCACGGTGGGCGATGTGTACAAAGTCATGCCGTTCGACAACCAGGTTGTGGCATTAAAATTGCCTATTGCAAAACTGGCGGAAATTCAGGCTTACATTCAGCGAACGGGCGGCGAGCCCATCGCCGGGTTTAAGCTTGTGAGAGGCAGTTTATTACTGGATGATAACCTTGCCGACGCTGCATTTTTCTGGATAATTACATCGGATTTCCTTGCAAATGGAGGTGATAAGATGTACTTTTTCGGTGATGCTTTGGAGAAAAAACTAACGTCAAAGCTTGTGCGCGACCTGCTTTTAGAAGAGATCGTGCGGAAACAGACTATAGTCGTGCAACTTGAAGAGCGCGTACAATTGTGAACCATGAAAAGAAGAAACTTCATTCAACAGGCCGGTATGGCAGCAGGAGCAGCCGTGCTGGCGCCTTCCTTGCTGAGCGCTTCGAAGAAACCGGTAAAACTGGTGATCCTGCATACCAACGATACGCATTCCAATATGGATCCTTTTCCGTCGAATCACGGGAAATTCCCGAACATGGGCGGTGTTTCGGCACGGGCACAGCAGGTAGAGCGGATCCGCGCTGAAGAAGATTACGTAGTATTGCTCGACGCAGGTGATATTTTCCAGGGAACACCTTACTTCAACAAATTCAAAGGTGTGCTGGAAATGAAAGCCATGACGGAATTGCGCTACGACGCTGCCACTATGGGCAACCACGATTTCGATATCGGCCTGGAAGGCTTCAAAGCAGCGCGTCAGTATGCCGATTTTCCATTCGTTAGTGCGAATTACGATTTCTCATCGACCTGTTTGAAAGATGAAGTAAAACCCTATACAGTTATCCGTCGCGGACCGCTGAAGATCGGCGTGTTCGGTATCGGGATCAATCTCGAAGGACTGGTGCCGGCCACTAACACTGCCGGAATGGTCTACAACGATCCGATCGGTGCTGCCAAAGCGCAGGTGAAAGCGTTGAAAAAAGAGGGCTGTGATGTGATCATCTGTCTGTCACACCTGGGCTTCGAATACACGACCGATCAGATGTCCGATCGTGTACTGGCAGCTTCGACTGAAGGCATAGACGTGATCCTCGGCGGGCATACGCATACGTTCCTGGAAGAACCGGTGGTGTTGAAAAACAGCATTGGTCAGGATGTCATTGTGAACCAGGTGGGCTACGGGGGCTTGTACCTCGGTCGCATCGATCTGGAGTTGATCAAAGGTGGGAACGCCAGTGCCAAAGGAAAGCATATAGCGATCGGGTAATGTTTTTTGAACAAAAACAATCCGTTGGGAACTAACGCACCATTTTTTACGTTTACGCACTAAGTTAATCTTAATCAACACTATGAAAAAAGCACTAGTTGTCCTGATGAGTCTTACAGCGCTGGGAACTTATGCCCAGGAAGACGAACAGGTGGTCATTGTCCGTCAGTCGACGGGTACAAAAGCCCGCAGGGCTCCCAAGCCGGAGCGGAATGTAGAAAACTACAACGCTTTTAAGTTCGACCCGTTTCGCATGGCGATCGGCGAGATCAATTTCAGCTGGGAACACCGTATCCACGAAAAAACCACACTTGAGGTCGAATTGGGACCGACTGTGTCGAATCTCGGCAGAAACCGATTTTATACCCAGCCGGCAGAACCGGGAATGGGGACATACCGCCGGAATTCTTCCATGGGCGTGCTCGTTTCGGCAGCCGTTCGTTATTATCCGCTGGAAGATTTTCACGCGATGAACAAGCTCTACGTATCGCCGCGTTTCAAATACCGTCGCTACAACGAGTTCTCTTCATCCGATGAGCCTTCGTTGAGCGATATCCGCGGTTATTCCGATGAGTTCATCTTCTCGTTCAATGTTGGCTACCAGGCGTGGCTGTCGAACAACTTTGCCTTCGATTACTATATCGGAGCGGGAATTGGCAGCTACAATGGAAAAACCTACCAGCCGCTTTCCACTTACGATGGCAATACGGATACCTGGAGCTATACCTGGCAGCCCATCACTTCGCGCTATGCCCGCTTTGTCGGTGTGATCGGGATGAAAGTGACGATCGGGAATTAAACGAGCCGGACTTCAAGACGTTAGGGCTTCAGGACATTGAGAGATGCTTGATTTTGGAAGTTTGATTTTTGGTGATGATAACTCCAAACTCATCAACTACTCTTATGTGCCCTATGTGTCCCTGTCTGCCGACAGGCAGGTATGTGGTAAACCGAAGACCAAACTAATTAACTATTGAAGCTTCCGGTTAAAGGGGGCTTTCGTATTTTTGAGCTACAATTTAAACCGCCAGATGAATCAGTCCCTTTTCAGGCCGGGTGCCGTTCTCCTTGTATTTTTATTTGTGGCCGTGAATGGCTTCAGTCAGACCCGTTCGCGTATGCCGCACATTGCTCCGTGGCAGAGTGAGAAGCACACCGTTCCGAATGTCCTGTGGCTCGATCTTTCCGTGGGCTCAGCCCTGACGAAAAACGAGCGCTACGGAATCATGGGAGGTATCAACTTTCATTACCTGACGAAAACTCGTCGTCACATCCAGTTTCGCTACAATTATACCGGCTCTCTGAATACGAAAGCATACATGAATTATGACGTTTCAGATGCAGGTTATCTGTTTGGCTGGCTGGTAGCCCGCCGTTTTATGGTGATGGAATTTGCATTCGGTGTAAGCTGTGTGTTCGGCTCGGAAACCACTACTTCTGTTTCCTTTCCGGGCTATTCATATAATTCCCACCGCGATCCGTTTGTAACGGTTGGCTTGCCGGTCGAGCTGGATATCAAGCCCATGTGTTTCCATTATTTCGGATTGGGAATAGCTGTAAAAGGCAATCTCAATCCACGGAGAAGTTACATCGGTGTCGGGCTGGAGCTCTCACTTCACGGTCCGAATCAGCGCCGGATGGTCGTAAAAGAATAGGTCTTTTGTACGGCTCTTAAAATCGAGTACGGAAAATTGCAACAATCGATTGGTGTGAACTTCAGACCTTAGCCGAAACAAATTAGCTAACTATGAAACGCACAATTTACCAATCGCTATTGATCACCCTGTTTGCCTTCTCTGCCAATGCACAGCAGGAAGTGGTTATCGTCCGCCAGTCGGACCACAGCAAGCCGGTCAAAGTTGTAAAGGAAAAAAAGCCTGCCCGCAACGTTGAGAATTACAACGCTTTCAAATTCGACCCGTTCCGCATGGCGATCGGCGAGATCAATTTCAGCTGGGAGCACCGTATCCACGAAAAAACAACACTGGAATTCGAAGCGGGCCCAACGATCTCGAACCTGCGCAAAAACCGTTTCTCGATTTCACAGGATATGGTTGGAACCGGTTATTATGAGCGCGAATCAGCTATGGGCGTGCTCGTATCGGCAGCCGTACGCTTTTATCCGTTGGAAGATTTCCAGGCCATGAACAGGATCTATGTTTCACCACGTTTTAAATACCGTCGCTACAACGAGAGTGTCGTTTCCAGCGAACCGGGATTGGGACCTATTCGCGGTTATTCGGACGAAATGATTTTTTCCTTCAACATCGGTTACCAGGCGTGGCTGTCGAACAATTTTGCCTTTGATTACTACATTGGAGCCGGAATTGGCAGCTACAACGGGCGCACTTACCAGACGATGTCTACTTACGATGGCAACACCGATAGCTGGACATATAGCTGGCAGCCGCTCAACAAGCGTTATGCAAGTTTTGTAGGCGTGATCGGTATGAAAGTGACAATCGGGAATTAATCGAAGGAACTTTTACGTGTTGGCCCCTGCGTTTGCGGGGGCTTTTTTATTTCACAGCAAAGACGTAGAGAGCGCGCTAAGTTTTTATGTGGATATATCAGCCCTTTGCGATCTCTGCGTCTTTGCGGTAAATCATTTATCGCAGCTTCATACGTCCTAAAAAAATAAAGGCGGAATTCCGATCAGAACCCGCCCTTATTCGTATTTCAAGTGTTCTTCTTACAAATGGATCACTTCGCCGTAAGCTGCTGCTGCTGCTTCCATCACGGCTTCCGACATGGTCGGGTGCGGGTGAACGGTTTTGATCAGCTCTTCGCCGGTTACTTCCAGCTTGCGGATCGCAACGATCTCAGCAATCATTTCCGTAACGTTAGCACCGATCATGTGTGCTCCAAGCAATTCGCCGTATTTCGCGTCGAAGATCAGTTTCACGAAGCCATCTTTCGCACCGGCTGCACTTGCTTTTCCGGAAGCAGAGAACGGGAATTTCCCGACTTTGATTTCCAGACCTGCGTCTTTCGCCGCTTTTTCGGTCATACCAACAGAAGCGATTTCAGGTGAGCAGTACGTACATCCCGGGATATTACCGTAATCGAGTGGCTCCGGGTGGTGCCCTGCGATTTTCTCCACGCAGATGATTCCTTCGGCAGAAGCAACGTGTGCAAGCGCTGCTGTCGGGATCACGTCGCCGATGGCATAGTAGCCCGGCAGGTTCGTCTGGTAGAAATCGTTCACCAGGATGCGGCCTTTGTCAACCACGATTCCCAGCTCTTCCAAGCCAATGTTTTCAATATTTGCCTGGATACCAACGGCAGAAAGAACGACATCGCATTCGATCTTTTCTTCGCCTTTAGCGCTTTTTACCGTTACCACGCATCCTTTTCCGGATGTGTCGACTGCTTCAACAGAAGCGCCGGTCATGATATTGATACCCGCTTTTTTGAAGGATTTCTCCAGCTGTTTTGATACTTCTTCGTCTTCGATCGGAACCACATTTGGCATGTATTCCACAACCGTTACGTCTGTGCCGATGGTGTTGTAGAAATAAGCGAATTCCACACCGATTGCTCCGGAACCAACCACAACCATTTTCTTCGGTTGTTTTTTCAGGCTCATTGCCTCGCGGTAACCGATGATCTTCTCACCGTCCTGCTGGAGGTTCGGCAACTGGCGTGAGCGCGCTCCGGTAGCGATGATCACACCTTTGTCTGCGGTGTACTCGGAAACCGTTCCGTCTTCAGCCGTTACGGCTACTTTTTTGCCGGCTTTCAGCACAGCTGTTCCTTTGATGACGTCGATCTTGTTCTTCTTCATCAGGAACTGGATACCGTTGCTCATTCCGCTGGCCACACCGCGGCTGCGTTGTACCATAGCGTCGAAATCCGCTTTCGGATCTTTGGCCGAAACACCGTAATCAGCTGCATGTGTCAGGTATTCGAACACATTGGCGCTTTTCAGCAGGGCTTTGGTGGGGATACATCCCCAGTTGAGGCAAATACCACCCAGCGCATCGCGC
This sequence comes from uncultured Flavobacteriales bacterium, assembly GCA_946482515.1. Next base: position 53,133 of record CAMLRS010000020.1, read on the forward strand.
TCTACCACCGCCGTTTTCAGGCCCAGTTGCGAGGCACGGATCGCTGTAACATAACCACCAGGTCCGCTGCCGACAACAATAATATCGTAGTTCATATCAGTTCAATAATTAGATACGCTGCGAAAGTAATGATTTTAAGTTGACGAGTTTCTGAGTTTTTCAGTTTTTGAGCTAGGAGTTTTTGAGTTGCAGAGTTAGGTGTTGACGAGTTACAGAGTTAAGGAGTTTTAGAGTTCGGAGAACAACTCGTCAACCCGTTAACTCATCAACTCGCCAACTAATAATTACCTTTGCCCCAAAAAAACAATGGCAACGTATTTCCTTACGACGGAACAATCCAATCAGCAATTCATTCAGTTTCGCATTGAATTTTCCGACGCTCCTCAAAACGCCCTGATCCATTTGCCGCGCTGGCGCCCCGGACGTTATGAGCTGGGAAACTTTGCCAAAAACGTGCGCAATTTCAAAGTATTTACGGCTTCCGGGAAGAAATGCGCTTTTCGGAAGATCAATACGTCGTCCTGGCAGGTGGAAAATCCTGCGGGCGAAACCCTGCGCGTTGAATACGGCTATTTTGCGGCCGATCTGAACGCCGGCTCCACGTTTTTGTCGCCCGAGCAGCTCTACGTGAATCCGGTGAACTGTTTCATGTACCTCGATGGTCGCATAGCAGAAGCCTGTGAAGTGAACCTGGCGATGCCGGAACACTGGACGATTGCCACTTCGCTGAAACGCGACGGTAAAAAACTATTGGCAGACGATTTCCATGAGCTCGCGGATGCACCTTTTATCTGCTCCGATCAGCTGCAATACAACCAGTACGAAGTCAACGGAACGGTTTTCCATTTGTGGTTCAACGGTCCTGCTCAGCTCGACTGGACGCGCATTGTAACCGATTTCAAAGCGTTCACGGCGAAACAGATCGAGAAATTCATCGAGTTTCCCGTTCCGCATTACCATTTTCTGTTCCACATTTTGCCCTATAAGGCTTACCACGGAGTGGAGCACCAGCATTCTACCGTGATTACACTCGGACCGTCGTATGACCTGTTTGGCGAATTGTATTCCGAATTGCTCGGCATCAGCTCACACGAGCTCTACCATACCTGGAACGTCAAAGCGATCCGTCCGGCGGAAATGTATCCGTACGATTACCAGCAGGAGAATTTCTCCCGTCTCGGCTATCTGTGCGAAGGTGTAACGACTTACCTCGGCGATCTGATGCTTTACAAATCCGAAGTGTTCAAGCTGAAAGATTACATCCGCGAAATGACGACGCAGCTGCAAAAGCATTTCGACAATTTCGGGCGCTTCAGCTTATCGGTAGCCGATTCTTCCTGGGATACCTGGCTGGATGGCTATGTACCGGGTGTTCCGGGACGAAAAGTGTCCATTTACACCGAAGGCTGTTTGCTCGCATTTGTAACGGATATCATGATCCGCAAGCAATCGGGCAATAAGCTCGGCATCGATGAGGTGATGAAACGCCTGTACTACAATTTTGCATTGCAGGGAAAAGGCGTGAGCGAAGCCGATTACATCCAGTTGGTATGTGAGCTCGCCGGACCGGATATGCAGGCTGTTTTCGACGATTATTTCTACGGAACACGACCGTTTGAAGGCCTTCTGGCAGATGCGTTCGACTACATCGGAATGGAAATGACGCACAAGCCGTCGCCGAAATATTCACACGGCCGTTCCGGTTTCAAAACGCTTCCGAACGGACTGAACCATGTGGTAAAAGCCATTTACCCGGGAAGTCCGGCCGATCTGGGCGGATTGATGCTCGAAGACGAGATCATTGCCGTAAACGGATTAATGCTGAACGGTGAGCTCGACAAATGGCTGCAGTATGCAGACGATCAAACCAAGCAGCTGACCGTTCACCGCCAGGGCCGACTGGTCGAGCTGACATTACCGGAAGTGCAGCGCAATTTCTACCTCGAATACGGCCTCAGGCTGGTTGAAAACCCTACTGCTTCCCAGAAGAAAGCGTTGGAGCACTGGAGTAAATAAAAAATCACCGCCAACAAAAAAGGAAGCTTCGTTTAAAAACTTCCTTTTCGAGGATTTTAGTATATCAGGACCGAACGACCGGAGACTGAATACCTATGTGTCCTATGTGGTTTTAATTTGACATCAAGACTTCAGGATATCAAGACATCAAGACTGAACGACTGCGGACTGAGGACCGGAGAATGAATACCTATGTGTCCTATGTGTCTATGTGGTTTTAATTTGACATCAAGACTTCAGGATATCAAGACATCAAGACCGAACGACTGCGGACTGAGGACCGGAGACTGA
>CAMLRS010000021.1 GCA_946482515.1 uncultured Flavobacteriales bacterium
CCTGAAGTCTACTTCCGCAAATCCGTCCCATGAAAATCGACCGTCAGCTCAATGTAGGCATCCGAATACGATCCGTCGGTATTTCTTATAATAAAGGTTTGTTGGTCGATTTCGTGCTTGGTCCTGGAAAATGCCACAATGGAACGAACGGCTTTCCCCGGTTTTCCTTCAACGGTGATTTGTATGTGTGGGAAGAATGCCATTTTCCCGGCGATCGAACAAATGCGTTGTGTATGCTCGAAAGGGAAAATCAGCCAGAAAATCCCGTTGTCGCTTAGCAGGCGGGAGACGGCTGCAAACAATTCTTCAAACGACAGCTCGTGGGTGTGCCGCGCGCGATTGCGTTCAGAGATCGTGCTCAGTGAGCTGTTTTCAAAAAACGGTGGATTGCTGATGATACCATCGAAGCGGATTTCTGTTTGAAATTCCCGGATGTCGGCTCGAACCAGCTCAATGGTTGTTTCAAATGGTTGCTGACTGAAATTGTAGGCCGCATCTTCCTGTGCGGAGGCGTCAAATTCAACGGCGGTGATGTGTTCGGGCTGGAAACGCTGGGCGAGCATTAGAGCCAATACACCTGTTCCTGTTCCGATATCAAGCAAACGTCCGCCTTTGAGAAAATCGCACAAAGAGCCAAGTAACATGGCATCCGTGCCGACTTTCATAGCCGCGCTGGTTTGCCGGATGGCGAACTGCTTGAAATGAAACGGTTTCATCAGGAAAGATACAGATCGATCAGTCCTTCGGGTGCAGAAATATAAAGGGTTTTGGTGGCGCGGTCGACTTTCTGTACCAGCCCGTTAATAAACGGCACCAGGATTTCCTTTTCGCCGTTCTGGATCTGCAACAACGGATTGACCGGCAGATCGACTACTTGTTCCAGCGTACCTACCGGACCAAAATTAGTATCAACAACCTGGAAGCCGATGACTTCGTGGTCGTAGAAATGTTTATCGTCGAGCTCGGGCAACACGGTAAGCGGCAGGTAGCAGCTTTTGCGCAGCAGCACTTTTGCGTCGTTTTCGGTATCAACTCCTTCCAGCTTGACGGCCGCAAAGCCTTTTTGCTTCAGTTGAAACGTTTCGACAAAGAAAGGAGTGAGGGTACCGTTGATTTCGATGAAAAAAGCATCGAGGGACGCGTAATCTTCGGGATTGGTAACGTCCAAAAACAGCGAAACTTCACCTTTGAATCCGTGAAGTTTCGCAATGTATCCCAGTTGAAAGCAATCGGATTGCTGCATCAACAATAGATTTTAATAATTAAGCTTCTTCTTCAGTTGAAGGTGCTTCTGCTTCAGGAGCAGCTTCTTCAGCCGGAGCTTCTGCTACTGGAGCTTCTTCAGTTGCTTCAGCTGCTGGAGCATCTGCTTCTGTTGTTGCCTCTTCAGTTGCAGCTTCAACTTCTTCAACCGGAGCTTCTTCTACTTCTGGAGTGTTTTTAGCTTCGATTGCTTTAGCTTTTGCAGCGTTTGCTTCTGCTTCTGCTTTCAAACGAGCAGCTTTGTCAGCTACGCTGTTTTTCGCCAGACCGTCTTTTTTGGAGTCGATCTTAGACGCTTTATCAGCTTCCCAGGCAGCGAACTTCGTCTCAACCTGCTCAGCAGTCAAAGCACCTTTTTTGATACCATTCAACAAGTGGTTTTTGTACAAAACACCTTTGTAAGAAAGGATCGCACGAGCAGTGTCGGACATTTCTGCACCCGTTTGTACCCATCCCAGTGTGCTGTCGAAGTTGATGTCGATCGTTGCTGGATTGGTGTTTGGATTGTAGATACCGAGTTTCTCGATGAATTTACCGTCACGTTTAGCGCGGGAATCTGCCACTACGAGGTGGAAAACCGGTTTCCCTTTTTTACCGTGGCGCTGTAATCTGATGCGTGTTGCCATTTAGCGTTTTATTAGCTGGGGTACGAAACCCCGATTAATAATTAATTATTTCAAGGGTGCAAAGATACACATTTCCTTCTTACATCCAACCAAATGCAAGGCAAAATCAATTACAGCGGCATTTTTACCCTAAATTATACATTCTGCATTCTGAATTATGCATTCTGAATTCCAATCAGGACGCTTCTTTATTTTTATTCAACGGAATGGTGTCTTTCTCCGGTTTTGGGCTGTCGATCCAGTCGTCCGGAATGTCGGGAACAGTGGCGTATCCGTAAGTTGGGTTGCCTTCGAGCCGGATATCGTTGGAGTCGAAGTGTTTGAACTGTCCGTCGGCCAGGCGCACGCCCCAGCAGGTGTTGATGCTCATGCCGTAATCGATCACCAGGTAGGCGAGTCCTTTGCCCAGCGGCGTGTAGACAGGGATCAGCGGAGATAATTGCAAGATATTCATAACGAATGTTTTGTAAGCATGAAAGGCAAATTTGAGCTACAGGCCTTCATGAATCGCTGTTTTAACTGTTAACAAGTTAAGGGAGAACCACCGATCGAAATCTTAAAAGTCCTTAATCCAACCTTTATCTTTGTTAAATGAGAACACCAGACATAGCACAATTAAAAGAACAGGTAAGGGAAATTTTTTCCAGTCATGCCGTTGACCACGATTTTGATCACATCCTGAGAGTCTATAATATGGCCATGCACCTGCAGTCGAAAGAGGGCGGTGATCCGGCAGTTGTAGCCTGTGCGGCACTGTTGCACGATATTTCCGACCACAAGCTGAATGGCGGTAAGCTCAACGATGGTGGCCGTGTAGCGAAAGCCTTATTGCTGGAGCACGGAACATCGGAATCGTTTGCCGATGAAGTCGCCAGGATTGTCGACGGCGTTTCCTTTAAAGGAGCAGGCATAGCCGACGATGCGTTCAACATCGAAGTACAGGTGGTGCGTGATGCCGATCGACTCGATGCGATGGGAGCCATCGGAATTGCCCGCGCATTTCATTTCGGTGGAAGCCGCAACCGTCCGTTCTTTATTGCAAACACAGCTCCCGAAGAGCACACCACATTTGAAGCATACGCATCCGGAAACAGCCATACCATCAACCATTTTCACGAAAAGCTGTTGTTGCTCCAGGATCGCCTGCATACCAAAACGGCCCGTGAAATAGGAGCAAAGCGCCATCAGCTGATGCAGGATTTCGTAGATGATTTTTACAACGATTGGCACTTTAATGAAATGCAGAACGCCTAATTCAAAATGCACAATTAAACTTCGCAGAAAACAATTCTGCATTATGCATTCTGAATTCTGCATTATAGCGGTTTGTCCCGAAATTATCCCCGCCCTCCGGGAACGGTCTTAAAAATTATTCCAATTTTTGCGTTATGAGTGAACACGTTGCTTTAGGAATTGACATTGGAGGAACCAATACTGCATTCGGACTGGTAAGCCAGGATGGAAACGTGGTGTTTGAAGACACGGTGGCAACGACCTACTACGCCGATCCGCAGGACCTCGTGCGCCATATTTACCAGTCTGTCCGGCAATCGGATCATTTCGATAACGTGCTCGGAATCGGAATCGGGGCGCCGAATGGAAACGCGTTTACCGGCAACATCGAATTTGCACCCAATCTTACGTGGAAAGGCATTGTGCCCATCGCTGCGCTGTTTGAAACGCAATTTCACCGTCCGGCTTTGCTCACCAACGATGCCAATGCAGCAGCGCTGGGTGAACACTTGTTCGGCTGTGCGAAAGACCTGAAAGACTTTGTGACGATCACGCTAGGAACCGGTCTCGGAAGCGGCGTATTCATCAACGGCGAGCTCGTAGTCGGTCACCAGGGAATTGCCGGAGAATACGGACATATCCGCGTCATTCCGGATGGACGTTTGTGCGGTTGCGGTCGACATGGCTGTTTGGAAACCTACGTTTCAAGCACAGGCGTTGTGCGCAGCATTCATGAGCTCGATCGTGCTTCGCGCTGGCAATCGCCTTTGACCAAGCTCAATAAGCCTACTGCGATCGATGTATTCAAAGCCAACGAAGCCGGCGACCTGTTTGCGCAGGAAATCATCGAATTCACGGCAGAAACGCTGGGCTCGGCGCTGGCTGATTTCGCGGCATTCTCCAATCCGCAGGCGTATGTACTCTTCGGAGGCATTGCGCAAAGCGGCGAATCCTTTGCCCGGAAAGTCAAATACTACCTGGAAAAGCATTGCCTGAAAATCTACCAGGACAACATTGAAATACGCGTATCGCAATTACACGATAAAAATGCGGCAGTACTCGGAACGGCAGCCTCGCTGTTCTGGAAAGCCATTAAACGATAATCATGCTCAAAATCCTCACAAGCTCGGTATTCGTGCTCACAGCAGTCGCTGCCGGTGCACAGATCGAACAATTGAAAAAAACGCAGGAAGTACGGAAAACCGTTATGGATCCGGCTGCTGCGAAAACCCTGTTTACCGATCCGCTGGTATACGTGAACCCGTTTGTCGGAACTGGCGGCCACGGACACACTTTTCCGGGACCTGTAATGCCTTTCGGAATGGTGCAACTGGGACCCGATACGCGCTATGAAGGCTGGGACGGCTGTTCAGGCTACCATTATTCCGACTCGATGATCTACGGATTCAGCCACACGCACCTGAGCGGAACCGGCGTTCCGGATTATTCCGATCTGCTCATCGTTCCGCAGGTAGGGAAGGCTGTTACGACAGGCAAATTCAAAGATCCGAAAGGCGGCTACGGCGCTACATTCTACCACCGGGAAGAAATCGCTTCGCCGGGATTTTACAAAGTGAAGCTGCACAATCCGAATGTGGATGTGCGACTCACGACAACCAAGCGCTGTGGTATTCACGAATACACCTTTCTCGATAAGAAAGGAAAAAAATACCTCGTGCTGGATCTTGGCTACCGCGATAAAGTGATCGAAGCTTCGGCTTCAGTGATGGGCAAAAGTGAAGTAAGAGGCCGCCGGATTTCCGAAGCGTGGGCCGTTCGCCAGCATTTCTATTTCGATCTGCAAACCAGCATTCCGTTTACCAAAGCCACCTGGGTCGAGGATAAGAAAGGAACATACGCCATGGTGCTCGAATTCCCTGAATCAACGGATAAAGTACTGGTGCGTGTCGGGATTTCCGGAACAGACGAAGAAGGAGCTGCTGCGAATCTTCAAGCTGAAGCATTCGCCTGGGATTTCGAAGCCTACATGCGCGCTGCACAGGATGCGTGGCGAACTGAGCTGGGGGTAATACAGGCACAGGCTACCGATAAGGAAATCCTGGCCAATCTCTATACCGGATTGTACCACGCGTATATCCATCCGAGCCTCTGGACGGATGCCGACGGTCGTTACCGCGATTATAACCAGAACATCCGTGTGTGCGGAACCGGCGATATGTACTCTGTTTTCTCTATCTGGGATACTTATCGCGGAGCGAATCCATTGTACACCATTCTGCAACCAAACCGTGTGAAGGATTTTGTGGAGTCGTACTACCAGCAATACAAAGACATGGGAACGCTGCCGGTATGGACGCTTTCGAACAATGAAACCTATTGTATGATCGGCTACCACGCTGCTTCCGTTATTGCAGATGCAGCGGCGAAAGGTATTCAGCTCAACCACCCGAACGAGCTGCTCGATGCGATGATCGCCACGGCCAATTACAATCACTTCGGCATTCCGTCGTATGCGAAAAACGGTTTTATTTCGGCCGGTGAAGAAGCAGAATCGGTTTCGAAAACACTTGAATACGCTTACGACGATTGGTGCATCGCTCAATATGCACGACTCATTGGAAAAGAAGATATTGCAAAGGAATACTTAAAGCGTTCCGAGAATTGGCGTAACCTGTACAACCCGGAAAGTGGTTTCTTCCAGCCACGTGAGGGTGGACGCTGGTTGCCGAAGTTCGTTCCGAATGAAGTAAACCATCATTTTACCGAAGCCAACGCGTGGCAGTATTCATTGGCAGTTCAGCACAACATTCCGGGACTGATCCGTTTGAAAGGCGGGCCAAAACGTATGGAAGCGTTCCTCGATTCGCTCTTTCTGTCTTCATCGAAAATGTCAGGTCGCGAGCAGGCCGATATCACCGGACTGATCGGTCAATACGCACACGGAAACGAGCCTTCGCATCACATGGCTTACCTCTACAATTACGTAGGAGCGCCGCACAAAACGCAGCAAATGCTCGATCGTATCCAGCGCGAATACTACCACAACGCACCGGACGGCTTGTCGGGCAATGAAGATTGCGGACAGATGTCGGCCTGGTACGTGTTGAGCTCGATGGGAATTTATCCGGTAACACCGGGCAGCCCGATCTATGCGATTGGTAAGCCGATGGTCGATCGCCTGTCGATGAAAACAGCTGAAGCGATTTTCGCAGTCGAGGTAAAAAACAATTCGAAGCAGAATATTTACATCCAGTCGCTCGAATGGAACCACGAGCCATACAAAAAACTCTACATCACGCAGGATATGATCGTGAAAGGTGGTTTATTGACCTTCGTCATGGGCCCTGAACCGAACCCGGAATTAGCTTCCTACGAAACGGGAGCTGCCACGCATAGCGAAACCATTATTCCTGCACCGTATTTCCAGTCAACGGGCACCGTATTCCCGGATGTGATGCGTGTGGGCATCGAGACGCTTCCCGACGAAACCGGCAAGATCGTTTACACCGTGAACGGAGATGAGCCAACTGTTTCCTCAGCTGTTTTTGAAAACAACATCGTGTTGTACAATACAACGACCCTGAAAGCGCGCGTTTACCGCGAAGAACAAGGAGGCAAGATCGTTTACGGTCCGGTGGTGACAACAGAATTCGTCAAATTCGTGCAGGACAAGACCATTGCATTGACACCGCTGTATGCCAACCAGTATTCGGGTGGTAACGATGACGTGTTGATCGATGGACAGAAAGGCGGTTCCGACTATCGTTCCATTGGCTGGCAAGGCTTCCAGGGACAGGACATCGTGGCGCTTATTACCCTGAACGAAACCAAAGACATTACCAAAGTGGTCGCTTCCTGCATGCAGGATACCAAGTCGTGGATTTTCCACCCGGAATCCATCGTGGTTGAGATTTCGGAAGACGGCATTAATTACAAGAAAATCGGCACAGTTGAGAACAAAACCGTGAGTGACCGGACCGAAGGCGTGATCCGTAATAAGCTGGTCATGGACTTCCCGCCGGTGAAAGCGAAATTCGTGCGTGTAACCGTGAAGAATTACGGGAAATGTCCTGCCTGGCACCTCGGCGCCGGTGGCGACACCTGGATTTTCATGGACGAGATTACGGTAGAATGAAACTTTCCCCCTTTGGAGGGGGATGAAGGGAGAGGATAAATCCAATTCGAGATAAATAAACGGATTGCTTTTTGCTTCCCACGAATACACGAATGACGCACTAAATTGTATTTTTTCGAATCTTCACTAGGATTGCATTTTATGCAATCCTTTTTTTTGAATAATACCAGAGCTCCAAATCTTACCACCAAATGGGGGAAGCATTAATTCCGTGTTAATAATTATTAAAACAGACAAGCAGCCTGTCGGTCGAAAGTTGTTACCTTTAGCGCGCTCGCTGCCAATGGCGTGCCTTCAATAACAAATCAAAGAGAATGAAAAAAGTACTTTTAGTGCTTGTTGCCGCCGGCTATATGATCGGTAACGCAGCACGCGCCGATGAGGGAATGTGGCTCCCGTTCCTGATCGGGAGAAACTATGAGGACATGAAGAAACATGGCCTTAAACTGACACAGGAGCAGATCTATTCGATCAATAAATCTTCGCTGAAAGACGCGGTTATTTCATTCGGCGGTTTCTGTACGGGTGAGATCATTTCCTCACAAAGCCTCGTGCTCACGAACCACCACTGTGGTTACGACGCGATTGCAGGAGCTTCCACACCGGAGCATAACTACCTCGATAACGGTTTCTGGGCGAAAAATAACGGCGAAGAAATTCCGGTTCCGGGACTGACAGCTACATTCATGATCCGTATGGAAGACGTTTCTTCTACGATCCTGAAAGAACTGAATCCTTCCATGACAGCCGAGCAACGCGCTGCTAAAATCAAGGAAATTTCAGCCATTCTCGAAAAAGATGCAGTTGCAGGAACTTCTTACGAAGCATTCGTACGCGATTTTTACGACGGGAACGAATTCTACCTCTTCGTGAAAGAAACGTTCAAAGACGTTCGTCTGGTAGGAACACCGCCGCAATCGGCGGGTAAATTCGGTGGTGATACCGATAACTGGGAGTGGCCGCGTCACACGGCTGACTTCTCGATGTTCCGTATCTATTCCGGTACAGACAACAAGCCGGCTGACTTCAACAACGCCAACGTACCTTACAAGCCAAAGCATTCCCTTCCGATTTCCATCAAAGGCGTTAAGCAAGGCGATTACGCCATGATCATGGGCTTCCCGGGAAGAACCAACCGTTACCTCACTTCTTACGGGGTGGAGCAGGCAATTTCCCTTGAGCAGCCGAAAATCGTTGATGTGCGTGCAAAGAAGCTTGAGATCATGAAAAAATACATGGACAAGGACGTAGCCGTTCGTTTGAACTACTCTTCCAAATATGCCAATGTAGCAAACTACTGGAAATACTTCATCGGTCAGACGAAGCAGTTGAAAAACAACAACGTTGCTGACAAAAAGCGCAAGCTGGAAACGGAATTCCTGAAATACGCTGCCGGTAAAGCGCAATACGACAACATCCTGACGGATATCGAAAAAGCGTACCAGACAACCAACAACATCGTTTACATCCGTGTTTACCAGAGCGAATTCGTTCGTCAGGTCGATATCAATGCAGTCGTATACACATTGAAAGCTGCTGCCGATCAGGAAGCAAAAGGCAATGCCGAGCGTGCGAAACAACTGCGCGATGCAGCATTCGAGCAGGGAAAAACACTGTTTGCCGAGCGTTCGATGGATATCGAAATCGAAACACTCGAAGAAGTACTGAAAATGTACATCCGCGACGTTCCGGTTGCACAGCAGGGCGGTCTTACGAAAAGTCTCGGGCAGGATGGTGTTGCAGCCTTCATGTCGCGTGTGAAAATGTATTCCTTCTTCGCGAACAAAGAACGTTTCGAAGCATTCGTGAAAAACTACAGCACCGATGCCTTGAAAAAAGATCCGCTGTACATCCTCATCAAAGACCTCGACGACGCTTACACCAAAGCAGTAACCGAGCCAACTGTGAAAGAAGCTACGGAGAAGCTCCAGCGTGCCAACCGTTTGTTCGTAGAAGGAGTCCGTGCCATGCAGCCGAACAAGAAATTCTACCCGAACGCGAACTCGACTATGCGTCTGACATACGGAAACGTATTGGCTTACGAGCCGCGTGATGCTGTGAAATACGACTTCTACACAACCATCGACGGTGTGATGAAAAAAGAAGATCCATCCAACCCGGAATTCAACATTGATCCGCGCATGAAAGAAGTGTGGCAGAAAAAAGATTTCGGTCAGTACGGAACAGCAGACGGCAAGCTCGTTGTGAACTTCCTGTCCAATAATGACATTACAGGTGGTAACTCCGGTTCGCCGGTGATCAACGGCAGTGGTGAGCTGATCGGAACCGCATTCGACGGTAACTGGGAAGCCATGTCCGGCGATATTTACTTCGAGCCGAACATCCAGCGTACCATTTCCCTCGACATCCGCTACACCCTGTGGCTGGTTGATAAAGTGTACGGTGCGAACAACCTGATCAAAGAAATGAAGATCGTGAAGTAATCCACGAAACCGATAAAAATAAAAGAGAGTCTTTAGAGGCTCTCTTTTTTTGTGTTCACATTTTTGTCGGATAACCCTAACGCTTTTAGGTGATGCCAGGGGATTTGGAAGAAAAGCAAGTGATAGCACACGAACGCCATACACGTAATATTACCTGAATTTTCATATTGGTATGGTTGATCATCAATTATGTAATAGCTTTGCGGCACTAAAAAAAGCAATACATGAGAGCACGCCTACTATTAACAGGATTATCCTTCATTCTTGCCTGTCATTCTTTTTCTCAGATGACCGGTTGGAGCCACAGCAGCCCGATCACAGTCGCTGAACATTCCGGAGCGCTGGTGACCAACTACCAGCTCCGTCTCACACTCAATACAGCAGACCTAATAACAGCCGGGGAAATGCTCGCTACCGGTGATGATATCCGCTTTACGTCTTCCTGTACAGGCGGAACCGAGTTCAACTATTGGATCGAATCCGGTATGAACACGACTTCCACCGTCGTATGGGTGAAGATCGATACGCTGGAAGCGAATAGTTACCGCACGATCTACTTCCAGTACGGAAATCCTTCCGCAACAACGATTTCTTCGATTCCATCCACCTTCAATGGCGCGAATTCCGCTACCGATAGTATAACGGGTGGTGTTGCCGGCGGTGTAACGAATTCCCAGCGCGGTGTTCGTTTTATGGCGAATGAAGACGTTCTTGTGACCTCTTTCGGTAAAATGGAACCAAACGGTACAACGCGTTACATCACACTTTTTGATCAGGCTACACAGGCTATCCTGCGCCAGATGCAGGTGAGCGGTCCGGCTGCGCAATACAGCTACCAGGATCTCGCTTCGCCGATCTGGCTCAACCAGGGACAAACGTACCTCCTGGAAATGTACCAGAATTCTACCGATGGGTATTACTTCGGGCCAAATACAAACCAGATAGGACAACATCTGACGTACCTCGATATGCGTTACTGCAACGGCTGTGATCAGAATACCTTTCCGAACAATTACCTCAATTCGATCCATTACGGATACCCGGATTTGTGGTACTATACGAAGACAAACGTGACACCGGCTCCGACGTATGTGCTCGAATCGTTCCATATCGCTCTCGATGCCGAAATAGCGATCTGCTACGGTGATACGATTGCCATGCCAATGGCGGTAAACGGGGGAGAAGAACCTTACACGATTGCATGGACAGGAGCGCCCGTCAGCGATCCAACGATCATGACGCCTTTGATTTCTCCTTCAGATACATCGGAATACTACATTTCCGTTTCGGACAACTGCGGGTTCTCTGCGGAAGATACGATTACGGTGAATGTAAAGCCGCTGCCGAGCCTCACGATTACAAGCACTGCGCCGGTGATCTGCAACGGCGAATTTGCTGAGCTGATCGCACCGTCAACGACGGATGACTATCTCTGGCTTTCTGATGGTTCCACAAGCGATACAGTTGTCGTAATGCCGTCTCACACCACAACCTATGTTCTTGAAGCAACAAATGTGCATGGCTGTAGTGATCTGTTCTCGTATGAACAGGTTGTGAACGAGCCGGTTCTGGCGACACAGGATGTGGATATCTGCGCCAACACTTCTTACATGATCAACAACCACACGTACATTGTAGCCGGAACGTATATCGATACGCTGGTTGGCGTGACCAACTGCGACAGCATCATCACGACCAATCTTACTATTTTGCCGCTTCCAACAGCCACACACGATGTAATGATCTGTTGGGATATGGCCTACGAGATCGGTGGGAACATTTACACCGAGGAAGGAACATATATCGATACCATTCCGGGAATTGGCTGCGACAGCATCATTACCACCAACCTGACCATCCAGGAAGAGATCGACTCGGAAATCCAGGTTGTCAATGAGCTGATTCTTGTGGCCGATGTAGGAGCTGATGCTTACGCATGGGTAGATTGCAACAACGGAAACACACTGATTCCGGGCGCTAATGGTCCGGTGTTCGAAGCAACGGCCAACGGATCTTACGCAGCATTGCTCACGGTAGGAAACTGTGTGCAGGTCAGCAACTGTATCGATATCACGACCGTCGGATTGGAAGAATACGATCTCGTCGAGAATATTTCCGTCTTCCCGAACCCGAACAACGGAACGTTTACCGTGCAATCGTCCGCTTCACAGGAGATCCTGGTGATCAATGCGCTTGGACAGACAATCGCTGCGATTGACGTAATAGCAGGACAACCGAAGCAGGTGGAGCTGAACAACCTGGAAGCAGGTATGTATTTTCTGAGTTCACGCACGAAAGTCGTACGCGTGATCGTCGAATAAGAACGAATCAATACTGTATAAAAAAAGCCGCCCTGAGAAGAGCGGCTTTTTTGGTATGAGGTAAAATTATTGTGCTTTGTAGAAAGGCAGTTTCACCACTTTCGCTTTCACGCCTTTGTCGCGGATATCGATGAAGATCTCTGAATCTACCGGCGCGTGCTCGATGCTTACATAGCCCAATCCGATACCTACTTTCATAGATGGTGACATCGTACCGGAAGTTACTTTACCGATCACGTTGCCGTTAGCATCCTGGATAGCGTAATCGTGACGTGGAATACCACGATCTACCATTTCGAACGCAATCAGCTTGCGGTTCACGCCTTCTTCTTTTTCCGCTTTGAGCTGGTCGCAGTCGGTGAATGTTTTGGTGAATTTCGTGATCCAGCCCAATCCTGCTTCAATCGGTGATGTTGTATCGTCGATGTCGTTTCCGTAGAGGCAGAAGCCCATTTCGAGGCGCAGCGTATCGCGTGCAGCCAGTCCGATTGGCTTGATACCGTAAGGTTTTCCGGCTTCAAACACTTTATTCCATACTTGTTCTACTTCGCTGTTTTTGCAGTAGATCTCGAATCCTCCGGAACCGGTGTAACCCGTAGCGGAAATGATCACGTAGTCGATCCCGGCGAAATCAGCCACTTCGAAGTGGTAGTATTTGATCGCGGAAAGATCCACAGATGTCAGCGATTGCATAGCTTCCACGGCTTTAGGTCCCTGGATGGCAAGCAGCGAATAATCGTCGGAAAGATTGCGCATTTCAACGCCTTCTGTATTGTGAGAGGAAATCCAGTTCCAGTCTTTTTCGATGTTGGAAGCGTTCACCACGAGCAGGTATTGCTCTTCCTTGATACGGTAAATGATCAAATCGTCGATGATTCCCCCTTTTCCGTTCGGCATGCAGGAATACTGTGCACGTCCGATTGTCAGTGTGGAAGCATCGTTGGTAGAAACGCGCTGAATGAGGTCGAGCGCTTTGGGACCTGTAAGCAGGAATTCACCCATGTGTGATACATCGAATACACCAACGCCATTGCGTACGGTTTCGTGTTCACTATTCACGCCTTCGTATTGAACGGGCATATTGTATCCTGCAAAAGGGACCATTTTCGCCCCGAGGCTTTCATGGATATGGGTCAGCGCTGTGTTTTTCATTGTATCGTTTTGTAATGCACCACAAAAGTAATGATTTGAAGGAATGAGCGAAACGAAAGCTTCCTAAATAACAACCCCGAAGACACGTTTCCATGTACTCCGGGGTGCATACTGTTATGTGGTCAATCAGTGCTGAATCACGATCTTCTGTACAGAAGCGGTTTCATCACCGAGAATGCGAACATAATACACACCATTCGCAAGGTATTGGGTGTCGAGCACCACGGTATCGTCGGATTTAATTTCTTTCACAAGGGAAATGCTTCGCCCGGCTTCGTCGATGAGCAGGATGTCTTTGTCTGCAATGTCTTCCTGGATCAGCTGGACGAAGTTTCCGGCAGGGTTCGGGAACAGCAGCAGGGTAGGTGAAGCGTTCAGGGCCACCGAACGTGTTTCGGAGAATTCGAAAACACCGTCGTTATCCACTTGCATCAGGCGGTAGTAATTCACACCTAAGTAAGGCTTCGGATCGATCGTTGCGTAATGGGTTTTCTGACTGGATTCGCCTTTCGCATCAACAACATCGATCGTTTCCCAAACTTGCTGTTCGTTGAGCTTCTGTACGTTGAAATAATCTGAATTGTGCTCGGAAAGCGTGCTCCAGGTCAGATCAACTGTGCGCTCATCGTTGAGCTGCGCATCGAATTCGAGCAGTTCTACCGGCAACGGCGTAGCGCTATTGATCGAAGCAATCGTGATGAAGCGTGTGGCGTTGTCCGGAATATGCGTGGTACTGATACCGCTGATGGTGATAACCGGGTTCGTATAGGAAAAAATGATGCCGGTTCCGTCACCGTTGTAATAGCAGGTTGTACCGCCATTGGAGAAATTGCCGTCATTATCGACAAGCAAACGAAGATGTGCAACATTCACGCTTCCCGGCGCTCCGCATCCTGCCAGGCGAACATCCATGTTGTAGTTCTGCGCCATGTTGGTGCGGGTCACTTTCCATTCTTTTTCCAGCTGGGAGAACAGCGCGCAATTCACGCCAACTGAAGCAGGCATTTCTGCCAGTGAAACAGCTGTTGCACAATGTGCCCCGTTGTTATCGCCCATAACGACATAGGAGTTGTTGACACTGAATGTACCGGTGTTAGCAGCATTGGTTGCGGCCAGCGTAGACAGGTAAATACGCACCTGGTCGTTATCATAATGCGATTGTTTCTGGTTCAGTGTTTCAATATCGTCGCGACCTATGCCGATAATGTTGTTATTGTACGGAGCTGTTGTCGTATAAATTGTCGTTCCGGCGGTGTTCAGGTAATTCTGTGCAAGCGTGATACCGTATTTGATCGCCAGGTAGGAATGAACACGCTGGCGTTCTGTAGCTGTCAGCGCAGTTCTATAGCCGATTACTTCACCTACAGGGCCACGCCAGTCGCGTACATGCCCGGCAAAGGTTGTGGAAAGAGCTTGATCGTTTTGTCCTCCCAACAATACGTTCAGCGTAGTTGTCCCGGCTGTTTGGGCCACCCCTGAGAGAATGTGCTTGGTGTTGCCGTGGGCAGCGTTGTAAGCAATATTACTTCCGTTGCGCTGCCACGTTCCTGCTGCTGAACCGGAGCCAAAATCCGTTACATCGTACGGACCAAGATCGATTGCTGCATTGGCTCCGTTCGCCCCGCCATGTAATGTTCCGTTTGCCGGAGCGGCCAGTGTTACCCCGTTTACGGTTCCGATATGTGTATTCAGGCGACTGAGATCAGTTGTGTGAAATGCAAAAAACAGTGATGCGAAGCTGACACCCGTAAGATCGTTGTAGCCATTCAGGCGCACACATTGGCGGCCCGTTGCCAGTCCATTATTCAGCGTTGCCGCTGGTGCAACGAAATCGACATACGGATTGTAGTTATACGTCGTAACCGTATTTTGCAAATTCGGACTTCCCTGGAGCGTTGTCGTTGTGCCGTAGCCCTGGTTGTTCCAGGCGGTAATCGGCGCTGTGCCTGTAACACCGAGATCAGCCCGCAGCCAGGTTTCGAGACCGCTGAACACACCACCCGGAGCAGAGCACATGGAAATGGTCCTGCTGCCAGCCGGATTGGTTTGCGTAATCGCCGGATTGGCACCGTCGATCGTAACCTGTGAAATGATTGCATCTACCGTAGTTGCTAGTGCTCCGGTATTGTTCAGATCGTAGACCAGCCAGAAATAATTCACTCCATTAGCCATCAGCTGGCTACCGTTGATGTTATAAGTGGCTACTGTTGGCACAGCGGTACCGAACTGGTTTGCTGTGGTGAATACATTGGTCGTACCTGTATAATACACGCGGCTGTTGCTGAATGCACCAATGGCTGCTCCACCACTGAAATTAGTGCGAATCTGTGTGAGGGTATGCGTGGCGGCATTGGTTGTTACCTGTAGAGTGACAACCAGCTGATTGGTCCCGCAATTGGGAATCGCTGCCGTGCTGGCTTGTACCACTGTCACATTCGTAACAGCAGCAAATGTTATTGATCCAAAACAGCTAAAGAGACCTAAAAGAAGTAGTTTGATGTTTTTCATAACTATCTGATTTGGAGTTGCTTCAAATTTATTAAAGTAATTATTAGTTGAACGTATTTTTAAGTTAAATTGTATCAGGAACAAAAAAAACTCCGGGATCAATAAAAAGATCTTTCGGAGTCTGATAAATAGCTTCATTCACATAGGTGTTGATTACAATCAATGTGAATAGCCAGGCAGTTAAGTCAGGCAAATCTAAAATGAAAGCGGATCAGTATGAAAGTAATGGACGTTAATAACCGTTAGCCTTATGTTATGATTTTAAAATCCAATCGTTAGTTTTAACTATTTAATTAATTGATTTTTATTGTTTTGTATTTTGTAAATCGTTAATAAATCGATAATAAGAGTTAAAATTTAACAGTAAGTGTGTTAGTAGTCTTGGATATCCTTTGGTTTATTTCTTAGGATAAAAAACAACCCCGAAGCACGAATGCTCCGGGGCTATTTTTACCTGTTTGAACTACAACTTAATGCTGAACGACGATCTTTTGTACAGACCTCGCAGCGTCAGCTTCTATAGATACATAATACACACCATTCGCCAACTGTTGCGTGTTGATCACAATGGTGTCATCGGATTTAATCTCTTTCACAAAAGCAATGCTTCGGCCGGTTTCATCGATGAGCACGATTTCTTTCTCCGCAATGTCTTCCTGGATCAGCTGGACGAAGTTTCCGGCAGGGTTCGGGAACAGCAGCAGGGTAGGTGAAGCGTTCAGGGCCACCGAACGTGTTTCGGAGAATTCGAAAACACCGTCGTTATCCACTTGCATCAGGCGGTAGTAATTCACACCTAAGTAAGGCTTCGGATCGATCGTTGCGTAATGGGTTTTCTGACTGGATTCGCCTTTCGCATCAACAACATCGATCGTTTCCCAAACTTGCTGTTCGTTGAGCTTCTGTACGTTGAAATAATCTGAATTGTGCTCGGAAAGCGTGCTCCAGGTCAGATCAACTGTGCGCTCATCGTTGAGCTGCGCATCGAATTCAAGCAATTCTACCGGCAGCGGCGTGGCAATGTTGATGGACGCAATCGTGATGAAGCGTGTGGCGTTGTCCGGAATGTGTGTAGTATTGATACCACTGATGGTGATGATCGGGTTTGTATAGGAGAATACGATGCCGGTTCCGTCGCCGTTGTAATAACAGGTTGTTCCTCCGTTAGCGAAGTTGCCGTCGTCATCCACAAGCAAACGAAGATGCGCAACATTCACGCTTCCCGGCGCTCCGCATCCTGCCAGGCGAACATCCATATTGTAGTTCTGTGCCATGTTGGTGCGGGTCACTTTCCATTCTTTTTCAATGCGTGAGTAGAGCGTACAGTTTACGCCAATAGGTGCAGGCATTTCAGCCAGAGCAGCTGCTGTGGCGCAATGTGCACCGTTGTTGTCGCCCATCATAACATAGGAACGATCGACAGTAAAGGAAGAACCGTTGGAAACGTTCATCGCTGCCAGCGCGCCGAGGTAAATACGCACGTTGTCGTTGTCGTAATGCGACTGTTTCTGTGTCAGGGCTTCACTATCGTCGCGACCAATACCGATGATATTGTTGATGTAAGGAGCGCTTACGGTGTAAATAGTCGATCCATTGGTGCTCAGATAGTTATTCGGTAAAGTAATACCGTATTTGACTGCCAGATATGTGTCTACGCGCTGGCGTTCGGTTACAGTAAGTGCGTTGGTAAACCCAATGATTTCACCCACAGGACCTTTCCAGTCGCGAACGTGTCCCGCAAACGATGTTGCAGGCGTTTGATCGTTTTGTCCGCCCAGGAAGGCATTCAATGTGGTCGAGCCGCCGGTTTGACAAACCGTTGAAAGAATGTGTTTGGTTGAGCTGTGATTGGAATTGGACAGGATATTGACCTGGTTACGCTGCCATGTTCCGGCAGGCGAGCCTGTTCCGAAGTCGGTAATATCGTAAGCCTCGAGAAGAATAGATGCGCTGGCACCATTGGCATCGCCGTGCCAGGTTCCATTAGCCGGAGTTGACATGGTAACACCTCTAACCGTAGCACAATGCGTATTCAGGCGTGTCAGATCATTGAGCTGGAACGTGAAGAAAACCGATTTGTAGTCGATACCGGTGATTCCGGAGTAGCCATTCAGAAGAATGCACTGTCGGTTAGCCGCTATTCCGCCATCCAATGTACCTGCCGGGCCGGCAAAATCTACCACGTAATTGTAATTATAAGCTGTCGTTGTTGTGTTCAGGGAAGGATTTCCATTCAGGTTGGTAGCGGTACCGGTAGCCACCTGGTTACTCCAACCCGTCATTGAGGCAACTCCGGTTGTTCCCATATCAGCACGCAGCCAGGTTTCCAATCCGGAATTGACACCGCCTGGTGCAAGACACAAGATGATTGGTCTCGAGCCCGCCGGATTCGTTGGAGAAAGGGCTGGTACGCTTCCGGAGTTGAAATTCAGTGCGTTGGCAGTAAATTGAGTGATCACGGCGTCTACGGTAGCACCCACAGCTCCTGTATTGTTGAGATCAAGTGTCAGCCAGAAGTAGTTTGTTCCGGCAACAAGCGCCTGGGAGCCGTTCACAGAATAGGTGGCAACAGTTGGAACCGCACTACCGAACAGTGTACCTGTCGAAAACGTAGCGGATGCTCCGGTATAGTAGATCTTACACGATGAAAAAGCAGTTGCAGCAGCTGTTCCCGACAAGTTTGCCTGAATTTGTGTCAGGTTGACGGACGAACCGGCGCTCATCGTAACCTGTAAAGCAACAACGATCTGATTGGTCGCACAGTTTTGAACGTTGGCCGTACTGCTTTGTGTGACAGTGGCACTGGTGACGGTCATTGGGGGGGGACAGCTTCCAACAAAATTGGTTCCTACTGCACTTGGGTCGAAAGCCGCTCCCATGGAAGCGCCTGCTCCATTCAGTAGCTCGCAGCGCATTTCAGTATCAAAACCACCTGCGGCCGTTTCAATGATACTGATAACATCTCCCGCGTTTGCATTGAAAGTTACATCGACAGGACCAAATCCTGCATTGAATGTTGAGCCCACATTGGTCAAAACATCAACGCCGTTGACGCGGATTTTTACCGTTCCACCATTCCAGCCATCACCGAAAGTATCGGTAAGCCGTAAGGTATGTGTACAGGAAATTGCCCAATGTGTGATAAACAAGGTGGTTAGTAAGCATATTAGCGTTTTCATTCACAGTAGTTTATAGCGTTGACGTAAAGCTAGGGTGAATGAGAGGAGTTAAAAAAATATGACGACGTTAAATAGTGTTAGTTAGGTGTTAGCTAAAAGCTTTTAGCTGTTATCTTGTTTTTTATAATAAACTGAAAATGAGGTTATTAAATTTTACAATTCGTTATCAGAGTCATTAATGCTGACAAGGTAGTCATCCAATAAAATGTCCCGATCTAGTCCCATTTTTTTCTTGATTTTATTCTTGAAAACGCGAACGGAGACATCACTTTGATTGTTCAGCAAGCCAATTTCTTTTGCTGAAAGGCCGGAAAGAAAATAATTGCAGTAAAGCAATTCATTTTCACTGAGATGAGGATGTAAAAATTTGAGCTTATCGAGAAAATACTGGTTCTGTTCCAGGACAGGCAGGTCTTCATCGATCATTTTCCGGTCAATATCTATCAGGTTGTTTACACTGATCTGTAACTCATTGATCAGCTGATCGAAATTGGTGTCTTTCCGGCGTTTGAATTCTTTGATCTTTTTCAGGAAATCGGCCTCGGTTTTTTGCTTGATCTTGATATTGGTCATCAGCATGCCCAGGTGTTCGCGCTGTTTGTTGTTCTCGTGCTCTAGGATAACCTGCTGCTTGCGGGCCATTTCTTCTTTCTGTTGCTGGATTACGAGGTTTTGGCGGGCTTGTTCGGCTCTTTGACGCAGAATCACGATACCGGTTCCCAGCCCGATCAGTGCCAGGATGAACAATATGATATAGCTGATGGTACGGAAACGCTCGTTGGCCTGCTCCTTTTTGTGTGCTTCCCGTTCGTTGGCAACCGACTGCTGGAGGTCGCGGATCTTTTCCGTATATAAAAGCCGGTTGATTGCATCCTGGGTAGCAGTGAGGTTTTCGAGGTGACGTTTCAAAATGCTGTTTTGGGCGTTGGTCAGTTCCTGCTGACTGATGCCGATGGGGGAACTCATGGCCAGGTCATTCAGCTTTTTCATCAGCTCGAGCTGGGCATCTTCGTTTCCCTGCCGTTGAATAGAGTTAAATGTTTCGCGGGCCAAGGCAGGCGTAGAGGCTGTTTGCCCGGTAAGCTGATTGAGCCGGATCAGTTCCAGTAAAGTGGTTGGAAGGTTGTTGTTAGAAGGATCGTGCTGCCGGTAATAGGTAATCTCTTTCTGAAGGTAAATCCGGCTAAGCTCGTATTCGCCCAGGTCCATATAGACAGTACCGGCATTTCCGGTCATCAGGTATTCAACGTCTTTACTGCCTGGCTGGGGATGGCTTTGCAACAGTAATATGCCGCGCTGGTAATAATTCAGCGCCATCTGGTAGTTTTTCAGGTTATAATAGCAAAGACCGATGTTGTTCAGGTCGGAAGCGAATCCGGCGGAATGATTGTGATCGGAGTATTGAATGGTTTTATTGTAAACCTTCAGCGCCTCGTGGAATTTTTTCTCCGTAAAAAGAATGCTGGCTTTGGTGCGGTAGGACTGATGCAGTGCCGCCTGGTTGGAAACGGACTCCGCAATGGAAATAGCAGCATTGGCATAATCGAGCGCCAGTTGGTTGACCTTATAATAGGCCAGGGTGGAAGCCAGGTGAAAATTGATCCAGGCTGTCTGGTTATTGCGCAGATCGGGATAGGTTTGGAGGATCCAGGCCAGCTGCTCGATGCGTTCCAGCTCGTTATTCTGACGACCCAGCAAAAAGCTCCGGACAAGCTTTGCGTTGATCAGGTCTTCTTTTTTGTGGGAAAGTTCATATTTCTGATGCCATTCGGCTTCGATCGCTTTCAGTTGATTGGTATCGGAAGTGCCTTCAATCTTGCTAAGCCACGCGTTGAATTGTTGTGATAAACCTTTCTCCGGCACCAATAATGCGGAAAACAGCAGGAGAATAAGGGGGAGAAAGCGGCTGTTCATGTTTCTGAATAACGGGTTGAAGATAATAAAATATCAATTATGAAGGTTGAATGGTTAAAAATGGGGGTGTGTTCAAAAAAAGTAATAGAATTTGATATACACCCCCTTTAAAAATGATACCTTTGCCTCAAATTTTGAATTTTATGGCTACAAAACGGTTAAAAGCGTACCAGGATGTACTGAATCGTACACCGAAACACATCGATTACGATGGAAAAAACTCTGATCTTTTCGGAAAAAATGTCTTCCACATAGAAATTATGCGGGAATACCTTCCTTCCGATGCCTACAAATCCATGTTGGAATCCATTCAGAAAGGTACGCGCCTCGATCGCAAAATGGCCGATCAGGTAGCCTCAGCCATGAAAGACTGGGCACTTACAAAAGGTGCTACACATTATACACACTGGTTCCAGCCGCTCACAGGAACAACAGCTGAGAAGCATGATGCGTTCTTCAAGCCTGTAGGACCGGGTCGTGCGATCGAAAAATTCGACGGCGATCTGCTCGTTCAGCAGGAACCGGATGCATCTTCGTTCCCGAACGGTGGAATCCGCAATACATTCGAAGCACGCGGTTACACAGCATGGGATCCTTCTTCCCCGGCTTTCGTCATCGGTAAAACATTGTGTATCCCAACGATCTTCATTTCCTATACAGGCGAATCACTCGACTACAAAATGCCGCTCATCAAAGCGCTGCATGCGGTAGACGAAGCGGCTGTGGAAGTGTGCCAGTACTTCGACAAAAACGTCGATAAAGTAAATGCAACTCTCGGTTGGGAGCAGGAATACTTCCTCGTTGACCAGGCGCTGTTCAATGCCCGTCCAGATCTGATGATGACCGGTCGTGCACTGTTCGGACATTCACCTGCGAAAGGCCAGCAGCTCGACGACCACTACTTCGGTTCCATTCCGGAGCGTGTAACGGCGTTCATGCGCGATTACGAAACAGAAGCATTGTTGCTCGGTATTCCCGTTACAACACGTCACAACGAAGTAGCGCCGAACCAGTACGAGTGCGCGCCGATCTTCGAAGAGTGTAACCTTGCCAACGATCACAACCTCCTGCTGATGGACATCATGGAGAAAACAGCACGCAAGCACGACTTCCGCGTACTGCTCCACGAAAAACCATTTGCCGGCGTAAACGGTTCCGGAAAACACAACAACTGGTCATTGAGCACCAATACAGGCGTGAACCTGCTGGCTCCGGGCAAGAACCCGAAATCCAACCTGCAGTTCCTGACCTTCTTCGTGAACACGATCAAGGCCATCCACGACAACGCCGATCTGCTCCGTGCGTGCATCGCTTCTGCCAGCAACGACCACCGTCTGGGGGCTAACGAAGCACCGCCGGCGATCATTTCCACGTTCATCGGCTCGCAATTGTCTGATGTACTCGATGAGCTCGAGCAAAGCGTGAAAACCGGTAAAATGTCGCCGGAAGACAAAACCGAATTGAAGCTCAATATCGGTAAGATCCCACAGATCATGCTCGACAATACCGACCGCAACCGTACATCTCCGTTTGCGTTCACCGGTAACAAATTTGAATTCCGTGCCGTTGGTTCTTCTGCCAACTGTGCTTCCGCGATGATCGTGCTGAACACCATTATGGCCAACCAGCTGCGCCTCTTCAAAAAAGACGTCGACGCCCGCATCGAAAAAGGCGAAGGCAAAGACGAGGCGATCCTCAAAGTGCTGCAAAAGCTCATCAAGGATTCCAAAAAGATCCGCTTCGAGGGCAACGGTTACGGCGACGAGTGGGTGAAAGAAGCTGCAAAACGCGGTCTCAGCAACCAGAAAGATACACCACGTGCGTTGAAAGCATGGGGCGATCCGAAAGCGGTGAAATTGTTCAACGATATGAACGTACTCACACCGCGCGAGCTCGAAGCACGCCAGGAAATCGAATTCGAAAGCTACATCCTGAAAATGCAGATCGAAGCGCGTGTAATGGGCGACCTCGTACAAACGCACATCATTCCTGCGGTGATTCAGTACCAGAACCGTTTGCTGACGAACGTTCAGGGCATTCTTGCCACATTGGGCGACAAAGCCGGAAAAGAAGCTGCAAAAGCGCAGATTGAGCTGGTGACAAAAATCTCCGAGCATCTGAACAAGCTGAAAACCATTTGCGATACGATGCTGCAAGCACGTAAAGTGGCCAACAAGATCGAACACGCTGAAGAGAAAGCCATCGCTTACTGCGACCAGGTGAAAATCTACTTCGACGATATCCGTTACCACGCAGACAAGCTGGAATTACTCGTAGACGACGAGCTGTGGCCATTGCCGAAATTCCGCGAAATGCTGTTTACGCGATAAGAACAAAAATAAATGTGAAGAAGAAAGAGGGATCGGGAAACTGGTTCCTCTTTTTTTTCAGTCTCCGGTCTGTCAGATTATGTTAGTATTTTAGCGCAAATCTCAACCCGACATGAAACTCAAACACGCTGCTTTATTCCTGTTGCTTGGCGCTGCCATTGAAGTTTTTACCAATTTCTATCATCACATCAGCACGATCATCATCTACAAAATGTATGATTTGACGTTGATGCAGTGGCTGTACTTCATTATGACGACGATTGGCGCTGCCGCCCTTGGACTGGTGGGCTTGTCTGTGTACCGGAAAAATGGTTTTTCAGCTGTTCGGCCTTTTGCGTTGTTCCTGGCGATCGTTTCCGCATGCTGGGTTTTGTTAGGATTTTACAACTTAATGGAAGGTTTTATCAAATCGTGGGATTGGTTTGCCGAGAACAAATTAAGGGTACTTTCTTTTCTGCTGATGCAAATGGTGCCTGTTTCCATCCTGATCTTTGCGCTTTCCCTTCTTCGTCCGGGGAACATACGCCGCGGATCCTGGTGGCTCTTTGCGGGGACAACGGCCTGGCTGATCATGTTGTATTTCGATCGGTTTACCATGTTGCTGACATATGGATTTGCCAAAAGCGAGGAAACCACGTTGATGATCCGTGATCTGTTGAAATTCGTGTCGCTGGCTTACCCGATTTCCATGATCATTTTTGCGTTGCGATTGCCGGATAACCGAGAAAGAATAAGAGGTGGCCTCAACAACGACAACCTGCTCGACGAGTTGCCGGAGGAGGAAGAAATAAGTGTGGAAGAAGAAACAAGCGAATTTTCCCTCAAACAATGGATGGGAACTTTTTTACTGTCGAGCGTTCCGCTTGTGGGAACCATCATCCTGATTGCCTGGGCAGCCAATCTGAAAAGTCGTGTGCGCGGCAACTGGGCTGCGGCCATGTTTCTTCTGCAAACCTTGTTATTACTGATCTATACCATTGCTTATGTCGAGCCGATGGCGTATTTGATGGGTATGAGGGACCTGAAATTCTACCTGGCGCTGATGGTTTTCGTTTTCCTTACAACAGCCATTGGTTTGATCGTTTACCGTCGCAACAATCTCGCGTATGAAGAACAGGAGCAGCAGGTTCCATCCATCGGCAAGTGGATAGGAGATATTTTCCTGGCCGGATTGCCGTTCATTGGCCTGATCCTGTTGATCGTGTGGGCTAATGAAAAAGCCGATCGCATCCGTCGCAACTGGGCCGTTGCTCAGCTGATCTGGCTGGCAGTGATGCTCGTTTACTATTTCTATGCCTACATGGCCGTGCTGGACATCAGGGAGTACCAGACGCGGTCGACGTTTCAATTCTGATTTTTCTCACCACAAAGGAGCAAAGATCTGGTGCTTAGCTGTGTTTGTTAAGGCAGCAAAGGTGCTAGGCAGTGCTTTAATAGCATATCGCATCAACAACGTCGGTCGGATAATTATTGAAATCCGATTGTTTTCGTTTACAGAATATGCCTTTGCTCCCTTAATTATGGGCAGCACATTAAAAAAGTCTTTGCTCCTTTGTGGTGAACCTAATACAGGCACTGCTGTATCGTAGCTGAAACCTGTATATGAAAACACAATTGATCCTCGCAGCAATAGGGCTATTCGCCGGAGCAGCATCGGCACAAACCGGCTTGATCGCCCACAAAAGCCACAGCGGAACGGCAACAACCTTTGCAATGGCCGATCCCGGGAATTTCGGCGGACCTGCTATCATGCCCCGGCTGGAGAGAAAACTGGAAAAGTTTACCTGGATTAACGATACAACCGTCGTTATGAGCGGTAGAATGGGGTACGGCTATTTTATGGATACAAATCCGACTCTGGACGACACGGCTACCCTCGATGCTGTATACAGTGACACGATCTACAATCACCCTGTTTTGAGTGATCCGAACATTTCATTGGATTCGATGAAGAAAATGTATGGCTTTTACAACGGGCGAGACACACCGGTTGAGTTCGAGAATTTCGAAGAAAAGGTAGTACGGACGCCACCAAAATCTGAAAAAGCCGTGGATTCGGAAAAAACGAACGTCACCACGCCGAAGAAAAAGAAAGGCAGCGGATTTCTGCTATGGATTATCGGTGGTGGCACGTTTGGGGGAATTTTGTTGCTTTCGGGCAAACGACAGGAAAAAAAGCACCTTCCGTTGAACCCAATCGGAACACAGTTGTAATACAGCCTAAACCAGTCGTATGAAAACACAATTGATCCTCGCAGCCTTATTGTTCACCGGAACAGCAATGGCACAAACCGGGCTGATTGCCCATAAAAGCCATAGTGGAACAGCCGCAACCTATTTCGCAGCCGATCCCGGAAACTTCGGAAATCCGCCGCCGCGACTGGTGAAAGTGACCTGGATCAACGATACGACCGTTGTGACCGAAAAAAATGAATGGCAAAGCGGCCCGGACAATGAAAAAGATACCATTTACAACCATCCGATTTTCAGCGACCCGAATATGCCGCTCGACACGCTGAAGCAGATGTATTATGGCGGTGTCGAGTTCGAAAACTTCGATAAGAAAGAAGTGAAAACACCGCCGAAGCAAGAAATAAATACCAAACCATCCAAAACAGCTCCGGCAACGGAGAAACAACCTAAAGTCGCCAAATCCAAAAAGAAAAAAAGCAGTTTTATCTGGCTGTGGATTATTGGCGGCGGAACCTTCACCGGGATCTTATTGTTTTCGCGCAAAACTAAACCCGGTGTAGCCCATGCGTAACTACCTGAAATGGTGGGGCTTTTTTTCGGTTTCGTGGTGGGTGATGCTGTTTCCTTTGCGTTTCGACGTATGGAACGCGCTTATTGATCCCATTCACCAATCAGCTTATTACCTGATCACGCTCATCGCGGGACCGATTCCTTTTCATTCGGACAGCAGCGGCATGTACGCATTGCTGCTTGCCTGTCCGGTTTTCGGGGCACTGACCGCCCTGGTCGCATTCATTCCTTTTTTCCGTAGGCAACCGGTTGGTGCCTGGACACGGGCCGTGCTCACGTATTTCCTGGTACTCATTCTATGGAAATACGGCTGGATCAAGCTCATCAAGCTGCAATTTTACCTGCCCGAGCCGAATATCCTTTACCGGGAACTCGGGCAATTGTCCAAAGACATTGCTTACTGGTCGCTGATGGGAAGCTCACGTTCCTATGTCGTGTTTATGGGAATTGCCGAGCTCGTAGCCGGTTCATTGCTCGTGTTCCGTCGAACGCGTTTTGTGGGCTTGTTGCTGGCGCTGGGCATTTTCATCAACGTTGTGATGGTGAATATTTCCTTCGACATTTCCGTGAAGCTGTTTTCCATTACCTGCCTGCTGATGATCATCGCTTTGCTGACAGGCTATTCCAACCAGTTGCGGCAGCTCGTACAGCTTCCTGTAAAAAAACGCAAGCCGCTGAGTGTTACAAATGCGCCGCGCTGGCTGAAAGCACTTGTTCTGAGCTTATGCGTAATGGAAACCATTTACCCGACCGTCTTTACGGGAAGTATGAACGACGATACCATTCCACGCATAAAACACCACGGCGCTTATACCATTCGCAATCATTCGCACTGGAAACAGCTGTTCGTTCACCGCGAAGGCTACGTAATCCTTGAAAACAAGGCAGGGCAGCAGCTCGACTGGAAAATCGACGCAGCTTCCGAATTGTACTGGAAGCTGAGCGATCCGCGTACAAGCGAAACCAGTTTCCTGCTATGGAGCGACAACCAAGTAATATGGAAACAACGTGCTGCAACAGACACGTTCCAACTGCACCAGCTTCCATACCGGGAATTGCCGTTACTGCAAAATGGGGTGCATCCTTTTTCGGATGAGTTTCATTAATCACCACAAAGAAGCAAAGATCTTGTGCTTAACTTTGTTTGTTAAGAACCTGCCTGCCACAGGCTGGAACAAAGGTGATCAGATACTTTCAAACACCTTTGCTGCCTTTTGGGTAGGCACTTCCAGGAAAAACTTTGCTCCTTTGTGGTGAAAAGGGTACTAAATCCATTCTGTTCCTTATATTTGCCTTGTTCATAATCAGTCTAAATAAGATGCGATTAATTATAGCCGACAGCAATGAGATTGTGCGCATCGGTTTGCGTACGGTGCTTACTTCAGAGCCCAACATTGAAATTGTTGGTGAAGCGAAATCGAGCGCCGAGCTGGTCGAGCAGATAAAATCGTTCGGTACAGACATCGTTCTGATTGATTATACCTCGAGTATGTTTTCCATCGACGTCATTCCGCAGGTATTGCAGAAATTCCCGGAAACGCAGATCGTGGCCATTACGCCTGAACAATCGGCGCAAACGCTGGTGAATGCCTTGCGCAGCGGTGTGAAGAGTTACGTAAAAAAAGACTGTGACAGCTCCGAGATCATTTTGTCGGTAAAGGAAACCTGGCGCGGGAACAAGTTCTTCTGCGGTCAGATCCTTGAAACGATCCGCGATGCATCGATCGACGTAAACGACATCGATTTCGATTCGTTTACCTGCGAGTCGATCACACTTTCCGAACGCGAAATGGAGATCATCGTGCTCATCGCCGAAGGCCATACGAATAACCAGATCGCCGAGGATCTGTGTCTGAGCAACCATACAGTCAACACCCACCGCAAGAACATCATGGCCAAGCTGGGGGTGAAAAACACGGCCGGGATAGTGATGTATGCGGTGAAAACCAATCTTGTTTCGCCGAATAAATTCCTGTTTGCTTCCGAGCAGGGGAATTAATCCAGATCGTTCACCACAAAGAAGCAAAGACAAATGAATGACCTTTCTGCTTAAGGGAGCAAAGGCGTTTACCGTTTCTTACCGTAAAAAATACAATTTCACAGCAAATCCCTTTGCTTCCTTTACAAACACAGCACGACAAAGAAATCTTTGCTTCTTTGTGGTGAATCAAGTAGTACTTCAGAAACACCTCCCGCTTTTTTTCATTTCCCGTGAACTTTATTGTACTTTTCCTGTACCGTTCTGAAAATTGAATGATCATGCAACGTTTGCTCCTTCTTCTGATCCTTTTTTCCAGCCTTCGGGCAGTGGGACAGGAGAATAATACGATCCGCAACAATAACACGAATTCCACCTACGGTAACAGCAATTCCAATACGATTGCTGTGCCTGATACGGTTACCCTGAAATCGAAAGAGCTGGAAGAACCGGTTATGTTCGACGAGCTGGAAAACGTGAAGCCGGCTGCTTCCCAAAAAGACCGTGCAAAGAAGATCGAGGAAAACCGGAAAATGGAAGCAGAAGACGTGCCGGCGGCTTCCGGTGATACACAGGCAGCTCCCGAATTGCAGATGCAGCAGCTGTTCCAGACCAATCAGCTGAATTCGACCCATCAATACACGCGCCGTTCGGCCTCTCCGATCGAGCAGCTGAACATGGATCAAAGTGTAAAATATTACCAGGACAATGCGCCGGAATCGTTCGAAAGTCATTTTTATACCTGGCTGGCCGGTCATTACAATGTGGAATTATTTCCTAACCTTCAGGCAGCTTCTGTGCTTCAACCAGCCAACCCCGATGTGCAAAAACAGCTGGCGGCGTTTTATATCATCACCAACGAAACGGCGCTGGCGCTGACGGCTATCGAACAATTGAAAACAAGCGGGCAGCTTTCAGCCGATAAGCTTACGTATGCCCACGATTTGCTGGTTTCTGGTTACGAAGACAGCTATATCATTACGCACGGCTTCGACGATATGCTTTCAGCTTATTACGTGCAGCAGCAAGGCGTGAGAAAAGACGTGAAGCTCGTTTCCCTCGATTTCCTTCAAAGCGCTTATTACCGCTCGGAGATAGAAACTGCCGGGCTCAATTTACCCGAAACGACGACGATGATCGATACGGCATATCTCGCAGCAATTTGTGAGCTGAACACCGAATTGCTACTTCAGCTGTCGATGACCATTCCGAAAGACTATTTTGCCGGGATGAAAGACAAGCTGTACCCGGTTGGACTCACATTTGCCTGGGAAAACGAAGCCAGCAATCACTTCGAGAAAAACAAGTCGCTCTGGTTTTCGGAATTCACGGAAGTGAGCAAGCGACAGAAAAGCGATGATCAATGGTCGAAGAACTACCTGCCGATGATGATCACGCTGAAAACACAATTGCAGGAAGCAGGTGAAACCAAAGAAGCCGGCGTGCTCCGGAAAGCGATCCTGGAGCTGGGCGAACGCAATGGCATGAAAGAAACGGTGAAAAAGTACGCGAACTAAATGCGGTTATTCAAAAAGGAATACGGCTCACTTTCCGACGAGCAGCTGGTCATAGCACTGGCTGGCGGCGATCAGCGCGCGTTCGATCAGCTTTATGGCCGTTATTCCCGTCCGCTGATGGCGTACTTCATGCGGATGCTCTGGAAAGACAGGGAAAAAGCCGAAGACTTCGTTCACGACCTGTTCACCAAGCTGATCCATCGTCCCGAATTGTTCGATCCGTCGCGCTCGTTCAAAACGTGGGTCTACTCGGTAGCGAACAATATGTGTAAAAACGAGTATAAGAAACAGGAAATACGGAAAAACACGAGCAACGGCCTTGACAGCAGCTATCCGGTTTCCGACGGCTCGCGGAATACGCTTAGCGAAGCGCACAATGCGTTGTTCAAGGAAGCCTTCGATGAACAAATGAAGGAGCTGGACGGGCGCCATCGCGAAGTTTTCGAGCTGCGACATTTCGACGGGCTGTCGATGAAAGAAATAGCCGATGTGCTGGCAATAAGCGAAGGAACCGTGAAATCCCGTTTGTTCTACGCGACAAAATACCTGGCAGAAGGTCTCAAAGCTTTCCACCCGGTACAAACAGATTAAAAGAACCAACAATACAGCATCGAAAGCGGTGCAACAAAAGAAAATGGAAACAAAGGTTGAACAACTGATTAAGGACCGGTCCTTCGGATCACTGAACAGCGAAGAACGCTTGGCTGTACAGGAATGGTGCGCTTCCGAGCAGGAATTTCAGCAGATGAAGCTCTTGTTGAATGAAACGGCGTTTCTCGCTTCTGCCATGTCCATCGATCCATCACCGGATATCAAGAAAAGTCTTGACGCGGTTTTTTCCGCTAAGCACCCCGGCGCACATGCAGGCTGGAGTGCCCAGCAGGCAGTAACTCCGACTCCTGCACCGGTAATTCCGTTGTACCGCAAAACCTGGTTCCGCGTGGCTGCTGTGGCTGTGCTGTTCCTGGGAACGATTCCGTTCTGGCAGCTCGCCGATAATGACATGAAGCCACAAGAGCGTCCGCAGATCGCGAAGCTTGAAACCCAAAAACCAGCTGAAGAGAAGGAAGTACAAACCGCTCAGCCAGCGGCTCCGACTGAAAACTCTGCTGTTGAAACAGGGGAAAGTACCATCCAGGTTAGCGAAGCTTTGGCTGAAGCCGAAATGGCTCCGGTTGCGGTTGATGACATTGACATGGATGTCGAAGATGTGGCTATCGGAGCGGTGTCGCCGGCGCCTGCAAGTTGGAACGGAACGTATTATACGTCGTCTGGAGTGGTAAATCTGAAGGCAGATATGCTGACATCCGATAAAGCCGGTTATACTTTCAGCGCAGTCGGACGAAATGCCGACCTGGATCCGTATTCCAACATGGCTAGCCGTAACGATGGCCGTGCGATCTCATTGGCAGAGCAACCAGACGATCTGCTGGATCTTTTGGTACCAGCTTTTTAATCGATTTTGGACCTTGCCTGCGGCAGGCAGGTTTTTAATGTTGGATTTTGGATGATGGTGGATTTTGATAAAGAGTTCATTAAACATCAAACATCCAAAATCAACCATCATTCTTGCGCGATTTCTTTCAGGCTCGCTCTCAGCTCCACAATACGGTTTTGTTTCCCGCGCTCACGGATGTTGATTGACGTTTGTGTGTAAAAACGGTGCTCGTTTTCGAGGTAGGCCAGCTGGAATTGTGCCCATTCTTCTTCGCTCATGATCGTTCCGTAGGCTTCCATTTCGACGCGCAGCTTGCGGGCCACCATGAAGTAATCGGCGCGACCGAGGTAATCGTGATCGGCATCGCAAAGCAATTGTTCCAATAGCGTTACCGGCTCTACACCTTGCGAAGTGGCGAGGATCATAGCACGTATTACCGCAATTTGTTCGGCATTGAAACCGTATTTCGGTAGCGATTGTTCCATCAGTCGAATACCGTGCAGCTCATTGCGACCGTAAGTGAAGATAAAGCCGGCATCGTGGTAGAGTGCGGCTGTTCGCAGCAAGAGCATTTCCTCTTCTTCCAATCCTTCGAGCTTACCCAGTCGGATGGCCGATTTCTCCACATTCAGCGTGTGCGAAAGATCGTGGTAAACAAGCTCTTCCGGCAAAGCGGATTTGAGACGATTGAGGATATCGTTGCGCATGTGCTCGAAATCGACCGTGGCAATATGACAGCGTTTGCGGACTTCTACATTGGCCAGTTTGCCGTCGCCGTAGAGACTGAATTCCTTTTTCAGGCTGGTCAACGAGTAGATATCCATCGTTCCGCCGCGTTTTTTGATCGGTACGTTTCCGAGGTGGACTTTGTCGAAGAAATCGCCACAGTCTTCAATAATCTCTTGTGTTACGGTGATTTCATCCGTTTCGCTCAATTGCTGTGCACGAGCGGCAATGTTCACGGTATCGCCCCAAACGTCGAAGCTGTAGCGCGATGCACCGATGATCCCGGCAACGAGCGGACCTGCGTGAATCCCAATGCGTACTTCCCAGTAATCGCGCTTCAGGGCTTTGGCCACGTCTTTTTCATTGCGAAGGAAATCACGCATTTCGAGCGCAGCCAAACAAGCGCGCAAGACGGGTTCGCTGTTGCTTTCCGTTACGCCAGCCAGCGCCATGTAGGCATCACCGATGGTTTTGATCTTTTCCAGCTTGTAGCGGTCGGTGATCTCGTCGAAACGGGTGAAATAGTATTCCAGTCGCTTTACCAGCTTGAGTGGCTTAATGGACTTGGCCTTCATGGAGAAATCCACGAAATCGGTGAACAGCACCACGCCTTTATCGACCCGTTTAGGGGAAAATTTTCCGTGATCGTTCAAATCCTGCAACACCGTTCTTGGGAAAATATTCCCCAACAGCTGTGCGATACGTTTATCTTTATAATAAAGTGATTTGTAGACTTCTATCTTGGCTTGTATCAAGTGTGGATTGAAGGGCTTGCTGATGAAATCAACCGCTCCGTTGTGCAATCCACGCAGGAGCTTGGAGCCCGTCCGTGCATTTTCCGTGATGACGATGCAGTAGTGCGTGTGCTGCTGGTATTGGTCGAGCAGCTGTGCGAATTCTTCCATGGAAGTAAAATTCGGGCTGTCGATATTGACCAGGATAATACCGGCTTCTTTCCGCTGCAAAATAGTGTGGGCCTCGTGAATGGAAGAGCAGGGAAGGATGATATTACCGCCACCGCCAAGGATTTCGCGCAGGGCGAGCTTGTCGGTTTCATTGTCGTCGATGACAAGAATATTGATCAGACGTTCCATAGGGCGATGAGCGTTAATGGGTTGAAAATACGGAATAGTTTTGAGAAAAATCAGAGAAGATGAGCAGATGGTGCGATTGCTGAACGAACTTTTTAGCACTCGGGTATAGAGAAAATCTATAGCTAAAAACAGGGGCGTCTAAATATCCCGAATTCTAGAACTCTAAAATTTTAAAATTCGAGAATTTTAGATTTCGCAATATTTCGGGGCTTAGTAAAACAAGGCTTCCAGAGGAAATTAAAGCATCCCCATTCTGAAATTTCAGGATCGTAAAATCTTAGCTATTGCTTAATCCTTCCAATACGCTCTCAACGGACATCGTCACGCCGGCCAGTTCCAATACGCGTTGGATCACCGCATCCACCGTAGCATCGGGACAGGAAGCGCCGGAAGTAACAGCTACATTGAGCGGAGCAGCTTTTGCAGCCATGGCGTTTTGCAGGAAATCAGTAGTGTGAACTAGTGATTTGGAATGAATATCGAAGCTCTGAATGCCGCCTTTTGCGTCAATTTCGGTAACGTCTTTAATGAAATAGGTCGGGCAGGTTTGCTCGAGCAATTCCACCAAATGCGTGGTGTTAGAGCTGTTGTAGCCACCTACGACGATCGCCAGGTCGGGTTGGCTTTCCATAAGACCGAGCGTTGCCGATTGATTATCGTTGGTTGCGTAGCAAAGCGTATCGCGCGTATCGGCGAAATGATCCGACAGGTTTTCGCTGCCGTATTTTTCTTCCACGACCGATTTCAGGTATTCGGCAATTTCCTGTGTTTCGGTGGCCAGCATGGTGGTTTGGTTCACCACGCCGAGCTTGTTGAAATGGAGATCCGGATCGAAACCTTCGGTGTGTTTGTGCTCGAAGAGACGGTAGAAATCGGCTTTAGACAATTCGCCTGTGATCGCCTGGGCCAGCAATTGTGCTTCCTTCATGTCTTTGACAATCACGGAAGGAGCCGTAGCGGCGCTGTGGGAAAAAGTTGCCCGCGTTTCCTCATGATTGTATTTTCCGTGGATGACGATCGTATGCTGCTCCTGTCCGAGCTTTTCGGAACGGTTCCAGACTTTTTCCACGAACGGACAAGTGGTATTGTAGGTTGAAACGTTCACACCTTTGGCCGAAAGCAATGCTTCAATCTCCAGCGTTGTGCCAAAAGCCGGAATGACGACGATATCTTCGGGGGTGATCTCGTCCCACGGAATGAGCTGTTTGCCACTCGTATCCTGGATAAAACGGATGCCGTGATTGATGAGGTCTTCGTTTACGCCAGGATTGTGGATCATCTGGCTAAGCAGGAAAATGCGTTTGCCGGGATTTTCGCTGATCGCACGGTAAGCAATTTCAATCGCATTTTCGACGCCGTAGCAGAAACCGAAATGCCGTGCAATGGATAGCCGGATGGTTCCGAAATCCAGAACGGTTGGTGTGAAATCCCGTTTACGCGGATCCTGCAGTTTGCGGAATGCTTTCACCTTGCTGATAATAGGCGAGCGGTAAAATGCCGGGATTTCGAACTGTTTCATGCCTTGCAAAGGTACAAATTCTTAGAGGAAGATAAACGTACACTTTCGGGTATTCAATCATCGCCCATACTTCTCAGCTGTCGCTTCACATAGCGTATCAAACGCGATTTTTTAGGCATTTTGGCGTATTTCTTTTCAAGTTTCACCAACACGCTCATGGCGTTATCATAGCCTTTTTCGTCAACATAATCATTCAGCCATTCAAGCATGTCCTGCTCATCTGTTTCGTTCGTTATCTCAGGATCGTCACTTTTTTTATTGGTGAAAGAGATGTTTCCGGCGTCTACAGCTTCATCCAGGCGTTTTTTGACAGAAGTGACTTCCTTGCCACCCTTACTGGAGCCATGTTGCCAGTCTTTTGGCGATTTCTCGCTCTTTTTACCACCGCCAAATCCACCTTTGTCCTTACCGAGATCAGAAACGATCATTTCTTTCTTTTCATCGGAGAATGTTTTGAGCGGGTATTCCACCTGCCATTTGCAAAGGAAGGCCGCCTTTTTGTAGGAATCATTTTCACCTACATCTACGGAGTAATGGACATATCCTTCGTTCTCGCCCTTGGTTTTTTGATTCAAATTGTACAGCTCCCCTTTGACCTTTTGCTCCACTTTTGCCGAATGGTCAGCATTCGCTTTCGTGGAAATAGGATAGAGATTTTCTTCGATTCCAAAACCGCCGAGATCGTGATTCAATAAATGACCGCGAACGACATTCGCATTGGTATGCTGGCCACGGATCCATTGCATCCAGTAGGAGTTCACTCCGGTGGCACTTCCTTTTACCGGATTGTCCGGATCGAGCTTCGCCGTCATTCCTTTGCCCACCAGGCGATCGGCACCGTTTGCATGTACAGTGCCGGTTGTATGTTTTATTTCTGTTTTCAGCTGTGCAACCGGTGAGTTATTCCCGGCAACCTCTTTGAGCTGCGCCAGCTGACTGGCCTGCGGACTGTTATCGGCCATATCCTGTGCGGCTTTCAATTGAAGTGCTGCTTCGGAGGTGTTTTCACCGAATAGTGAAACCTGCTCGGGATTCCGTTTTTCCCGTGATTCAGCGGTGGAGTCGTTTGTAGTGTTTTTCTGCGTGTGTGTTTGCATGTGGTCCGGTCTGTTTTCGGATATGGTGAAAATAATGTGTTCAGACACAACGATTAACCGTGGAAATACGCAAATGAAAGAACCGGTGGTTTTCCGTAATTCGTATGCAGGCAGCCGATTTTTCAGTAATTTTCGGCATGCATCATTCTTTACTGTTCATATTGATTTTGCTGCTGGTTGTGTTCATTCTGATCATGCTCGGGCAGCGATTGGGGATTTCGTACCCGATTTTCCTCGTAGTAGCCGGACTGGCATTGGGTTTTATTCCCGGCGTTCCGCTGATTTCCATCGATCCGGAGCTGATCTTCCTGATTTTTCTGCCACCCTTGTTGTATGAATCGGCCTGGAAAACTTCGTGGAATGACTTCTGGAAATGGCGACGGCCGATCTCGCTCCTGGGCTTCGGGTTGGTGATCTTTACGTCCTATGCGGTGGCCTTGTTTGCCGAAAGCACCATTCCGAATTTTACGCTGGCATTGGGTTTCCTGCTGGGCGGAATTGTATCGCCGCCGGATGCCGTTGCCGCTTCTTCTGTGCTGAAAGGCGTGAAAGTGCCGCGTCGCGTGTTGACCATTCTCGAAGGTGAAAGTTTGGTGAACGACGCCGCCAGTTTGATCGTTTTCCGGTTCGCATTGGTTGCCGTTGTAAGCGGCACATTCGACTTCGGAACTGCTGCTGCCAGCTTTTTCCTGGTAACCATTCTCGGAATTCTGATCGGACTGGCCGTAGCGCACGTTTTCTATCTGATCCACCGCTTTTTGCCGACATCGCCGAGCATAGACACCGCATTGACCTTTATGGCGCCGTATTTCATGTATTTAGCCGCCGAATCGTTCCATTATTCAGGTGTGATGGCTGTCGTTTCCGGTGGTTTGTTCCTGTCGTACCGCTCGCACGAAATTTTCAATCACCAGTCGCGTATTCAGGCATACGGCGCATGGAACACAGTCGGCTTCGTGCTCAACGGATTGGTATTTATCCTCATTGGACTGCAATTGCCGTCGATTGTGAATGATCTGGGCGATTATGCGCTTTCGGAAGCGGTTACGTATGCTTTGCTGATCAGCGCGTTGACAATCGTTCTGCGCATCGTCTGGGCCTACATTTTTGCTTTTGTTCCACGCATATTGAGCCGGAAAATCCGCGAAACGGAAAGCTCGCCGGGTTGGGAAGGTCCGCTGGTGATAGGCTGGGCCGGAATGCGGGGTGTTGTTTCGCTGGCTTCGGCGCTTTCCGTACCGGTGATGCTCAGCTCAGGAGAAGCGTTCCCGCAACGCAGCCTGATCCTGTTCATTACGTTTGGAGTGATTTTCATTACGCTCGTCGTGCAGGGATTGACCTTGCCGGCTGTGATCCGTTTTACCAAAATCCGTGATATGGACGGCGTGATGCCGGAAGAAGAACAGGAAACGGGCATTAAGCTGAGACTCATGCAGGCTTCGCTGAGACGACTGAAAGAACATCACCTGAATGCGGTCAACGAAAGTGAGCTGGTGGAATGTCTGCAGCAGCAGCTGGAAAACGACATTTCTGTTTTTGCCCGCAAGATGGAATCGCTCGAATGTGCGACGTGTGACCGCATGGAGCGCGATCGCTACAAAACAGTGCTGCAGGATCTGTTTCATGTTCAGCGGCAGGAATTGGTACAGTTGCGGAAAGAGCGGCTGTTCTCGGACGATGAGCTGCGGAAACAGGAAGCGTTTCTCGATTTAGACGAAGCACGGATTAGTAAGACAGCTTATTGAAAATTAGCAATGATTAATTATGAATTATCAAGGGCCGAAAAATTGAAACACCCTTAATAATTAATCATTTATAATTCATAATTAATCTTGAACGCGGACAATCACTTTGTCGATGCGGGCACCGTCCATATCCACGACTTCGATCTCGAAGTTCATCCATTGAATGATCTGGCCGGTTTTCGGGATGGAGCGCAATTCGTTCATGACCAATCCGCCGACAGTAGTGTATTTGAGATCAGCGCCGGCTTCTTCGAGCCCAAAGTGACGGAAGAATTCCGCCAGCGGGTATTGACCGTCGATGAGCCAGGAACCGTCTTCCCGCTCGATAAACGAGAATTCTTCGCTGTAGAAATCGGAGAAATCGCCCACCAGTGCCTGCAGCAGGTCGTTGAGCGTTACGATTCCCTGCGTTTGCCCGAATTCGTCGGTGATGATGCCGTAGTGAACTTTGGATTCCTTAAAATTGATCAGCGCTTCGTAGGCTGAAATGTGTTCCGAAATAAACGACGGGCTTGTCATATGCTCAGCCACACTGAAGCCAGGCGAGTCGATGTGACGGAACAGGTCTTTCAATAAAACAACGCCGACTATGTGTCCTTTATCCTCGGCATAAACCGGGTAAACGGAATGCATTTCCTTGTTGAGCGTAGCGCGTACTTGTTCTTCCGTATCGCTCTGGTGAAGGAAGATCACATCGTTACGGTGCGTCATCAGGGAGCTGATGTTGCGATCGCCGAGGTGGAAAACGCGCTCCACGATTGACTGCTCGATTTCCTGTACTTCACCGCCTTCGGTTCCTTCCTGGATGATGGCTTTGATCTCTTCCTCCGTGACTTTGCTATCGGTTGAAGGCTTGATGCGGAACAGGCGAATGATCAGATCGGTTGTAATCGTGAGCGACCAGACAAACGGCGAAGTGATCGTCGCAATGATCTTCATCGGTCGAGCCATAGCTTTGGCAATGGCTTCCGGATTTGCCAGTCCGATGCGTTTCGGAACGAGTTCGCCCAATACGAGGGAAAAGAAGGTGAGTAAACCAACCACTACGACTACGCTCAGCGTATGTGCATAGGGTTTCAGGGAAGCATAGCCTTCAAAAAAGGCCTGGATGTCGTTGGTGACGTTTTCACCACTGAAAATACCCGTCATAATGCCGATGAGCGTAATCCCGATCTGTACGGTCGACAGGAAGCGATTCGGCGCGTGGATGGTTTCCAATGCGGTTTTAGCGTTTTTATCGCCACGCTTGGCTGCCGATTCGAGACGTGACTTCCGGGCGGAAACCATGGCGATTTCGGCCATGGAAAACACACCGTTGATGAGAATCAGGATTAATATGATGAGTATCTCCATCCGGTTCTTAAGCTTTTCCCGGGTAGACTTTCAGCGCTTCTTCCAGACATTTCACCGCCTTTTTCAGCGACTCTTTGTTTAGAACGTAAGCGATACGTGCTTCCTGTAATCCGGCGCCCGGAGTGGAATAGAAACCGTTGGCCGGCGCCATCATCACGGTTTGTCCTTCGTATTCGAATTCTTCGAGCAGCCACTGGCAGAATTTCTCGGCGTTATCTACCGGGAATTTCGCTACACAGTAAAATGCACCGCTAGGTTTCGGACAGAAAACGCCCGGAATGCTGTTCAGGCCATCAACCATGATATTGCGACGCTCCACGTATTCGGAAACGACATCATCGAAATAAGATTGCGGTGTTTCCAAAGCTGCTTCGGAAGCAACCTGGTCAACAGTCGGAGGAGATAAGCGTGCCTGGCCGAATTTCAATGCAGCCGCCATGACTTCTTTGTTCTTGGAAACGAGTGCTCCGATTCGCGCGCCGCACATAGAATAACGCTTCGAAACGGAATCGATCATGATCACGTTGTTTTCGATGCCTTCCAGGTTCAGAACGGAGAACGGTTGTGCGCCGTCGTAGCAGAACTCGCGGTACACTTCATCCGCGAAGAGGAACAGGTCGTGCTTTTTCACGATATCGCGCAGCTGCTCGAGCTCCTGCTGTGAATACAGGTAACCAGTCGGGTTGCCCGGGTTGCAGATCACGATTGCTTTGGTTTTCGGCGTGATCTTCGCTTCGATCTCTGCTACCGGCGGCAATGCAAAGCCGGATTCGATGGAAGACGTTACCGGAACCACTGTCAAACCAGCTGTTACAGCGAAACCATTGTAATTTGCGTAAAACGGCTCGGGAATGATTACTTCATCGCCCGGGTTACAGGTCGTCATGAATCCGAAAACGAGCGCTTCGGAACCACCTGTGGTGATGATAATATCTTCGGGATTCACAGGCAAACCGCCTTTCTGGTATGTTGCCGCGAGCTTGTTGCGGTACGATTCAAAACCAGCGGAGTGGCTGTATTCGATCACTTTATGGTCGAAATTGCGGATCGCTGCCAGAGCCACGGCCGGTGTTTCGATATCCGGCTGCCCGATGTTCAGGTGGTAAACGGTTTTTCCTGCTTTTTTCGCTTTTTCAGCGTAAGGAACTAATTTACGTATCGGTGAAGCTGGCATGTCAATGGCCTTCTGTGAAATCTTTGGCATAATCCTGTTTGTTTTTAGGATAGCAAAAGTACCTATTTCACCACAAAGGAGCAAAGGTCTTTTTTGACGCACTTACTCAGAAAGGGAGCAAAGGCGCTTTGTTGTTGGGTAGAAAATCGAAATACAAGCCCCAATTGAATGCATTGAATTTGGATTATGACTTAAACCGGTATTCCTTTGCTTCCTTAACAAACACAGCAAAGCAATTATCTCTTTGCTCCTTTGTGGTGAGAAGCATGAATTTTCAGACCTTTGCGCTATGAAACACTATGCGATTTTTCTTGTTCTTGCATCGATTTTCCTGGCTGGCTGTGAGTCGGCGCCAAAGTCTATGAAGAACGAACGGCCGGTAGCTCATGAGACTGAAGAGCCTGTGCAGAAACACGATCCGGAACAGCTCATCAATGGAAAAGATACGCTGGTGAAAGTGGATGCTTACAACCCGGACATTTACTGGGACCTGAAATATGCCACCGCCGATAATTTCATGAAGCGGGTATTGTACGATACGCTGAAAGCCGTTTACATTCAGAAAGACATTGCTATGCGTTTAGCTGAATGCCAAACCATGCTTTCCAAAACCGATCCAAACCTGCATTTGCTGGTCTACGATGGTGTTCGTCCGCTTTCCGTGCAGTGGGAAATGTGGAACGCGCTCGATTCTATTCCACCGGCCGAACGCGGGAAATTTGTGAGCAATCCGCAAAATGGCAGCGTACACAATTACGGTGCGGCTGTCGACATTACCATTTGCAACGCCAAACGTCAGCCGCTCGATATGGGAGCCGGCTACGACGATATCCGCAAGATCGCTTACCCGAGCCTGGAGGCGCAATTTCTTGCTTCCGGTGAATTGACACGCCAACAGGTTGCCAACAGGGCTTTACTAAGAAGAATCATGCGCTCGCAGCGTTTCAGCAATATTCCGACTGAGTGGTGGCATTTCAATGCCTATCCGAGAGCGGTGGCGAAAGGGCGGTATGAGGTGATGACGAAGGAGATGTAGATTAAACTGCAGAGAATGCAGTGTTTTACGCGGTAAAATTTTATTTCCTATTATTGCAGTAGTACTTCTGTTTTTCATTTATATGATCCCTAAACGCTCCAAATATGCTATCAAAGCTTTAACTGCCCTGGCGAAAGTATATCGCGACAAGCAGCATTTGTCCATTGCAACCATTGCCGAGCAGGAGCGCATTCCCCGGAAATTCCTCGAAGCGATCCTGCTTCAGTTGCGCAATGAAGGTCTGGTGGGCAGTAAAATGGGGGCAAACGGCGGCTATTTCCTGGTCAAACATCCCGATGAGATCATGCTGAGCGCGATCATTCGTTCTACCGGAGGACCGATTGCTTTGTTGCCTTGTGTGAGCTTAAATTTCTACGAAGAATGTATCGAATGTCCGCATGAAGAGCTCTGCGGATTACACGAAGTGATGCTCGAAGTACGCGAAGCCAGCATCCATATTTTATCCAAGACCAGCCTGGCTGATATAATTTTGCGTGAAAAAAAGCTCTTCCGAAAATTTGAAAACACCCGTAAATAGGGTTTTTATTTGATTTTAATTCCTATTATTCCGATAGGAGTAGTGGAAAATAATTAGCGATTTCCTTGCAGGAACAAAATCGGGCATCTTACTTTGCATCGTCAAAACAGGATAACTAACAAGATGAATACACAGAGATTTCATAACACCATGTGTAGCTGGATGATGTACGCAAAAGCGAACGCGGGAGGGTAATGTGTAGACATTGAGGAAATGAGTTGAACCCTTCTCCCGAACGAGAAGGGTTTTTTTATGCCAAAACGAAACAGAAAGACAATGAAACAAATCTATATCAACGAATCAGGACCGGAAGTATCGGCAGCGATCTACGGATTCTGGAGATGGGCGGCAGAAGATTTCACCGCCGGCAATTACTTCTCCGAAGTAGTGGCTTTTACCCGCGAGCTGGGCATTACAACCTACGACCTCAGTCCGCGGTATGCGTATGGCGAAGTGGAACGCCAATTTGGACTGCTGCTGAAAGACGGCACGTTGAAGCGCGACGAGCTGGTGTTGTCGACGAAAGCAGGAATCCGCGAATTTTCAGGAAGTCACGGCTCCGGATTTTTCTACGATCTGAGTCCACAGCACCTTACCAAAAGTCTCGAAGAGTCGCTGAAACGCCTGCAAACGGATGTGATCGATATTTTCATTCTCGAACACCACGATCATCTTTACAACTTCGAGCAAACGGCTTCCACCTTGCTGAAGCTCCAGCGTGCGGGCCGGATCCGCCACATCGGAGTGTCGAACTTCAATGTGTTCCAGCAGCGTTTGCTGTCGACCTACCTGCAACAACCGATCATTACCAATCACCTCGAGCTGAACCTGCTGGAAACGGCAGCGCTGAACGATGGTCGACTGGATTTCATCCGTGAACAGCACAGCAAGCCAATGGCATTTTCGCCACTCGCAGATGGTCGCATTTTGCTGGGCGAAGACGAGCAGGCTTACAAAACGCGTCAGGCGTTGGCTGCAGTGGGCAAAAAATACGAAGCCAATGTGGAACAGACAGCTGTAGCCTGGCTCCATCGTCTCGGCGCGCTTCCGATCATTGGTAGCAAGGAAAAACGCCGCATCCAGAATGCCGCTACAGCCCATACAAT
The DNA here is from genome assembly GCA_946482515.1 of uncultured Flavobacteriales bacterium. The sequence goes on from CAMLRS010000021.1 coordinate 42,151, forward strand.
CGAATTATCACACGAGGACTGGTATTTCCTCTACAACACCACAAAATAATTGCCATGCAGAGCTTTCGAACAGAATTGGAACAAGCCGTTTCGCTGAAAAAAGCCATCGTTGAGAAAGACGTCCTTGAATTGGGGCAGAAGATCGCAGCGTTTAAAAACGGCTCGTTGAATGAAGATAAATTCCGTGCACTGCGCCTCGCTCGTGGTGTTTACGGCCAGCGCCAGCAGGGTGTGCAAATGATCCGTATCAAATTACCTTTCGGAAAGGTCACGATAGCCCAGCTGCGCCGTATCTGCTCCGTGAGCGACGAATACAGTACCGGCCATTTGCACATCACGACCCGCCAGGACATTCAGATTCACTATGTGAGCCTTGATCGCACGCCGCAATTGTGGGCCGATCTAGAAAAAGACGATGTCACACTGCGCGAAGCCTGCGGAAATACGGTTCGGAACGTTACGGCCGGCGCAACAGCAGGTATCGACCCGAAGGAAGTGTTCGACGTGGCACCTTATGCAGATCTGACTTACCGTTACTTTTTGCGCAAGCCGTTCGGTCAGGAGCTGGGACGAAAGATCAAGATCGCGTTCAGCTCGGGCGAATCAGATGATGCCTATGCGTTTATCCACGACTTCGGCTTCATTCCGAAGATCAAAGACGGCGTGAAAGGTTTTAAAGTGCTGGTTGGTGGCGGCCTGGGAGCACAGCCTTTCCTGGCACAGGTCGCTCACGAATTTTTGCCTGCCGAAGCACTGATTCCGTTCGTGGAAGCTTCGATCCGTGTGTTTGACCGTCACGGAGAGCGCAACAGCCGCAACAAGGCGCGCATGAAGTACCTCATTTCGAAAATCGGGCTTGAAGCGTTCCTGCAATTCGTAGCAGAAGAGCAGAAAGCCGTTCAGTACGATGCTGAAAGCGACTTTCAATTGGTTGAACAGCTCACAGATACAGAAGTCCTGGCATCCGGACGTTCGCTGGAAGATGTGATCAGCAGCTCCACCGATCAGCAGTTTACCGAGTGGCTGAAAACGAATGTGATTGCTCAGAAACAATCCGGTTTTGTAGCAGCTTACGTGAAAGTGCTGCTGGGGAATTTTACGACAGCTCAGGCGCGTTCACTGGCGGAACTGGTTGAACACTACGCTGCAAACGACATACGTTTCACGATCGACCAAAGCATTTTGCTGAAGTTCATTCGCCCGGAGAATCTCGAAGCGCTTTACCTGGGATTGAAAGCGATCAATCTGGCCGACAGCGGCTATGACAGCCTGGCAGATGTAACAGCCTGCCCTGGAACGGATACCTGCAACCTCGGGATCTCCAATAGTACGGAAGTAGCCCGCGTGCTCGAAAACTTTATCCGCGAAGAATACCCGGAGCTGATCTACAACAACGATATCAAAATCAAGATCAGCGGCTGTATGAACTCCTGTGGTCAGCATGGACTGGCGCACATCGGTTTCCACGGCAGCTCGATGAAAGTCGACAAAGCAACGGTTCCTGCCTTGCAAGTACTGCTGGGCGGAGGAAGAACAGGCGATGGTTTTGGTCGGATTGCGGAGAAAGTGATCAAGCTGCCAAGCAAACGCGTGCTGGATATCATCCGCTACCTGCTGAACGATTACCTCGAATTGCGCAACGACGATGAGCTGTTCAACGAGTACTACGATCGCCAGGGCAATAAATACTTCTACGATCTGCTGAAGCCGCTGGCCGATACGACAGCACTCACAGAAGCGGATTTCATCGACTGGGGACAGGACGAAGCGTTCAAAACCGCAATCGGAGTGGGCGAGTGTGCCGGCGTGATCATCGACTTAGTAGCAACGCTGCTTTTCGATGCCGATGAAAAGCTCGATGCGGCGCAGACATCCTTCGCTCAAAACAGCTTTGCAGATGCCGTTTACCACGGCTACGCTGCCGGGATTCACACGGCGAAAGCCCTGTTGCTCGATCAGAAAGTGCACTGTAACACGCACAACGGCATTATGGCGGATTTCGACAAGCACCTCGGCGAAACCTTCCGGTTCAATGGTCATGGAACCTTCAGTGGTTTCCTGCTTCAGATCCGCGAACAGCAAGCCGATGCAGCATTCACAACGCGCTACCTGGAAAGCATAGCGCAGTTTGTGAACGAAGCAAAAACCTACCGCGAACAACGGGCGGCGGTTTAAACAAATTAAAACGAACAAAGATGAAAATTCAGACACCCAAAATAACATTGATAGGAGCAGGACCGGGCGATCCGGAGCTGATCTCCGTAAAAGGACTGCGTACGCTTGGCGAAGCGGATGTGATCCTCTACGATGCACTGGTGAGCGAAGATCTGCTTGATTTTGCTCCCAAAGCGAAAAAGATCTTCGTGGGCAAACGCAAAGGCATCAAGGCTTATTCACAGGACGAAATCAATCGCCTGCTTGTTGCCGAAGCTTTGCAACACGGACATGCCGTCCGGCTCAAAGGCGGCGATTCCTTTGTATTCGGACGCGGTTACGAGGAAATCGAATATGCGCAGTTCTTCGGTGTGGAAACGCAGGTAATCCCTGGAATTTCCAGCTCTATTTCCGTTCCGGCACTGGCCGGGGTTCCGGTTACACACCGCGGAGTGAGCAATGGATTTACGGTTATTACGGCGGTACTTTCCGACGGCGAACTGAATCCTGAGCTGTACAAGCTCGCGCAGCTCGGCACAACGACAGTCATCCTCATGGGCTTGTCGAAGCTGTCCGAAATAGCAGCGATCTACCGCGCAAACGGCAAAGCCAACGAAGCAGTAGCTGTGATCAGCAACGGTTCGCTCCCCAATCAGCGAACAGTAACGGGTACGATTCAGAACATCGCAGCCCGTGTGCAGCAGGAAGGCATTCCCGCACCAGCGGTGATCGTTGTCGGCGAAGTGGTACGGCTTAAAGTACCGGAAAAACAGAACAATTATTTCTCCAACTTTTTAAACTGATGTTGAATTAATTAAGCACAACTGTTGAAATGAAAACTACCCTAAAATTGCTGGTATTCCTGCTGCTGTCGTCATCGGCGCTGGCACAGAATACTTTACTACAGCTCTCCGGAACGCTGATTGACAAATTTTCCGGTGAGCCCATTTTCGGCGGAACGGTCCGGATCAAAGAGTCCGACGTAGCCGCCGTAACAAATGAGGACGGCCGTTTCGAGCTGAAAACACCTAACAAATTCCCGTTCACTATCGAAATTTCAGTGAGCGGCTACAACACTGCGGAATTCATCGTGGAAAACGAGAAAACATCGTTGCAATTACAGCTCGAGCCACAAGTGATCGTAGTCGATGAGGTCGTTGTTTCCGCCTCACGTGTTTCCGAAAGTGTGATCAAATCACCGGTGGCGATCGATAAGCTCGATATCCAAACCATTCGGGAGACGCCGTCGCCGACTTTTTACGACGCGATGGAAAATGTGAAAGGCGTACAGATGACGACATCCAGTCTCAACTTCAAAGTACCGAATACGCGTGGATTCAACTCACCGAACAACTTCCGCTTTATGCAGCTGGTAGACGGTGTGGACCTGCAGGCGCCCACACTCGGTGTTTCCATTGGAAATGCGATGGGTCCGAACGAGCTCGACATTCAGAGCGTGGAAATTATTCCCGGTTCGTCTTCGGCGCTTTACGGGATCAATTCCATCAACGGACTGGCCAACCTGCAAACGAAAGATCCGTTCAAAAAACAGGGCGTGAGCGTGTACCAGCGCATCGGTGTGAACCACGTTGATGGCAAAGACCACGATCTCAGTTTCCTGAGTGAAACAGCGTTCCGCATTGCCGGTTCGTTCGATTCGTCGAGTCGTTTTGCCTACAAGTTCAACGCGTCTTATTTCAAAGGAACCGACTGGGTTTCGTCGAATACAACCGATCAAAACCCGTTCCAACTGAAATCGAGCAACCCGAAATTCCCGCAGTTCGATTCACCGGCCAACAATCCGGCCTACGATGCCTGGAACCGTTACGGCGATGAGCGCAACAACAACGTTTCCGTTCAGGTAACCGATCTGGAGGGCAAAACGCAAACTTTCAATGTGCGTCGTACCGGCTACTGGGAGAAAGATCTTGTCAATCCGGAGATCGAGAACATCAAGCTCGACGTCGGTTTGTACTACAAGCTCGGGAAATCGTCGTTGATTTCCTACAACTATCGCCTGGGGCAAATGGATGGTGTTTTCCAGCGCGGAAACAAAATCCAGCTCAACGATGTGTTGCTGCAAAGTCATGCTCTCGGACTCACAGCCGGCAAACTGACGGTAAAAGCGTATTTCAATTCCGAAAATACCGGGAATTCCTACAATCTTAAGCCACTGGCGGATAACCTCGATCTGACGTTCCGTTCCAACAGCTCGTGGAAATCGGCTTACCAGAACGCTTTGCAAACGGCCATTACCAACGGACAGGATTGGGTGAGTGCGCACAATTCTGCACGTGCAGCCGCAGATGCTGGTCGTCCGCAGCCCGGTTCAACCGATTTCGAACGCAATCGCAATACTATCATCGGTATCAACAACTGGGATCACAAGACACTTGTAAATGGTGCGCCTGAAACCGGTGGTGCTGCTCTGATCCAGCAAAGCCGCATGTATCATGGCGAAGCGCAGTACGACTTTTCGGAGCTAACGGGCAATGCAGTAAACATCCTGGCCGGAGTCGATGGTCGTGTGTACGAAGTCATTCCGGACGGAAACAACTTTGTGGACTTCAGTCGCCCGATTGCCGAGCGCGCACAGCCTGGAGGCAACAACGTACACTACACGAAATTCGGCGGATTCGTACAGGCCAGCAAAGAAGTATTCGACAACAAATTGAAATTCGTAGCGTCGCTGCGATACGATAAAAACCTCGATTTCGAGGGCAAGTGGAACCCGCGCGTGGCCGTAGTGTTCAGCCCGACAAAAACTTCCGCTTTCCGGTTGTCGGCACAAAACGGCTTCCGTTTCCCGTCGCTGTTCGAAGCGCTTTCCTATGTGAACAACGGAAACGTGCGTCGGGTAGGAGGATTGTCCAAAGTGAACGAAGGACTCGGATACCTGGAGAATTCCTACACGCTAACATCCGTGGATGCTTTTACGGCTGCCATCAACGCCGATGTAGCAGGCGGATTGACAAAAGACGAAGCCATCAACAAGAATAAAAACCTGCTGGTGGTTGCCAATCTCCCAACGCTGCAGCCGGAGCAGGTAAAAGCCTTCGATTTTGGTTACAAAAACGTATTCCTGAACAACAAAGCGGTCATCGACTGGGATGTGTATTTCAACATCTTCACCAGCTTCCTCGGACAGGTCGAAGTAGCCGTTCCGACAACCGATGTGGTGGGAACCGATAGCTCGGCTTACGATATGACCGATCGTGCGAAACAGGTGCGCTACCGCGTGTACACCAATGCCCGTAACACGTACTTCAGCTACGGCTCATCGCTGCGCCTGAGCTACAACTTCTACAAGCTGTACTCGATCTCGACGAATATCAACTTCAACGACTTCGAAGCGAAAGAAGCAAACGACATTTTCATCACTGGCTTTAACACGCCGCGCTGGTCAGCCAATATCCAGTTCGGAAACCGCGAGATCGTGAAAAACTTCGGGTTCAACATCGTGTGGAAATGGCAGAATGCATATACCGGGGAAAGTCCGCTGGCAAATGGTCGCGTGAGCGCCTACCAGACCTTCGATGCGCAGATCTCTTACAAGATCCCACAGATCAACTCGGTGTTCAAACTCGGAGGAACAAACATCTTCAACAAGCGCTACATCCAGTACGCAGCCGGCCCGACAATCGGCGCTTTGTATTACTTAAGTATCACGTTTGATGCAGGATTTAAACGAAAATAACAGCGAAGTAGCAGTGATCGCTGAAAGCAGCGCCGGGAACGAATTGTTCCCGGTGTTTCTGAAAGCCAATCAGCTTTCCGTTCTGTTGATCGGTGGTGGCAATGTGGCCCTGGAAAAGCTTCAGGCGCTGCTGTTTAATTCGCCCGGTTCGCAGGTAACGGTGGTTGCCGATCGTTTTTCAGAGGAATTTGTTGCTTTTGCTGAGCAGCGACCTGGTGTCGAGTTGGTCGAAGACCGTTTTCACGAACGTTACCTCGACGGACAGCAGCTGGTCATTTCAGCCGTCAACAGCCTCGAAACCTCTGCAGAAATTCGCGAGAAAACAGCTGATAAAGGCATTTTGTACAATGCAGCCGATAAGCCCGAATTGTGCGATTTCTACCTCGGATCTGTCGTTTCCAGGGGCAACCTGAAGATCGGGATCTCGACCAACGGGAAATCACCAACGATGGCCAAACGCCTGAAAGAAGTGTTGCAGGAAGAGCTGCCACACGAGCTCGATCAATCGCTGGAAAACCTTCACCGTCTGCGTTCCCACCTGAAAGGCGATTTTCGGGAGAAAGTGCAGGAGTTGAACAAAGTAACAGCCGTTCTGAACCGGAAGAAAAACCAGCCATGGTACCAGTTCTCCTTTCGCAGAGTGCTGGGCTACGCCGGAGGCGTTCTGGCGATCATGCTGGCCGGACATTTATTGTTCACGCTCGTTCCGTTGTCGTCGATCTGGAGTACCGCTTCGGAAATGGTCGGCTCGCTCGATGTGACGTTTCTGTATTTCATGCTCGGTGGCTTCATCGCTCAGATGATCGATGGCGCATTGGGAATGGCATATGGCGTGAGTGCTTCGACCTTTCTGCTGTCGTGTGGGATTTCGCCGGCCGTGGCCAGTATGAGCGTCCATACGTCGGAGATTTTCACCAGTGGCGTTTCCGGATTCCTGCACCTGCGCTTTGGGAACGTGAACAACAAATTGTTTCGCACGATCCTGATTCCGGGTGTAGTAGGAGCGATTGTAGGGGCCTATATCCTGACTGAATTTGAAAACTACAACGACTACATCAGGCCGGCAGTCGGGTTGTACACGCTCATCCTCGGCGTTATCATCGTGTGGAAAGTGGTGCGCAAACGCGTCAACCGGAAAAAAGTGAAACATGTAGGCTGGCTGGCAACGGCCGGCGGTTTCCTCGATGCCATTGGCGGTGGCGGCTGGGGACCTGTGGTTTCATCTACGCTGATCGCCCGCGGTAAAAATCCACGGATCATCATCGGCTCGGTGAACCTGGCGGAATTTTTCGTTTCGCTGGCGAGTTCGTTCACGTTTTTCACGCTCATCGGCGGACAGCACTGGCAGGTATACACCGGTCTGATTCTCGGTGGCGTTTGTGCCGCACCTATTGCTGCTTATTTATCGAGCAGGCTCAATGTCAAAGCCATGATGCTGATGGTCGGCATTATCGTGATCATCGTCAGCCTGCGTATTATCATCATGACATTTATCTGAAAAATGAACAAGTACGAATACATCCGAACGTATGAATGGTCAGGGCTCCAGGAGCTGCTGGGAGGGATTGCTGCGGTGTTTGGCGACCGTGCGGCCTTTTCGACCAGCCTCAGTTGGGAAGACCAGGTGATTACGCACCATATTTTTTCGAATAAGCTCCCGATTCGCGTATTCACACTGGATACCGGGCGGCTCTTTCCAGAAACGTATAGCGTATTGAACAGCACGCGTGAACGCTACAAGAAAAACATCGAGGTCTATTTTCCCCAGGCTAATGCTGTAGAGCAGCTGGTTACCGAAAAAGGACCGATCAGCTTCTACGAAAGCCTCGAAAACCGCAAGGAATGCTGCTTCATCCGAAAAGTTGAGCCGTTGAACCGAGCGTTGGAGAATGTCGACTGCTGGATCACAGGCCTACGCGCCGAACATTCCGAAAACCGCCAGGGATTGCCTGTGGTGGAATGGGATGAACAACGCCAATTAGTGAAAGTCAATCCGCTTTCCAATTGGACACTCGATGAAGTAAAAACGGAAATTGCCCGCTACCGCATTCCTTACAACAGCCTGCACGACCGCGGCTTTGTGAGCATAGGCTGCCAGCCGTGTACACGTGCTGTTCGCGAAGGCGAAAACTTCCGAGCCGGACGCTGGTGGTGGGAAGACAATTCCAAAAAAGAATGCGGCCTCCACGCATAATTCCCCCTTTGAAGGGGGACAAAGGGGGATGGAAAACCCAATCAAAAATTGAAACAACAACTCCGGAATCTCATTCCGATACACTCTAAAAACAGAACAAAAAATGAACAATTATCTTGACAAGCTCGAAGCAGAAGCGATTTACATCCTGCGGGAAGTTGCCGGTCAGTTCGATCGTCCGGCGCTGCTGTTTTCGGGCGGTAAAGACAGCATCTGCCTTGTGCATCTTGCATTGAAGGCCTTTCGCCCGGGCAAATTCCCGTTTCCGCTGGTTCACGTAGACACCGGGCACAATTTCCCCGAAGCACTGGAATTCCGCGATAAACTGGCTGCAGAGCTGGGCGAACAGCTCATCGTACGAAAAGTAGAAGACACCATCCGCGAGCGCAAATTGCCGGATGGACGCGGTAAATTCCCAAGCCGGAATGCGCTGCAAACCTACACGCTGCTCGAAGTGATCGAAGAATTCGGTTTTGATGCCTGCATCGGTGGTGCGCGCCGCGATGAGGAAAAAGCCCGCGCCAAAGAGCGTATTTTCTCTGTCCGCGACGAATTTGGCCAGTGGGACCCGAAGCTGCAGCGCCCTGAATTGTGGAATATCTACAACGGTCGTATTCACAAAGGTGAAAACGTGCGCGTATTCCCGATCAGCAACTGGACAGAGCTCGACGTCTGGAATTACATTCAGCGTGAGCAGATTGCATTGCCATCGATTTACTTCACCCACGAGCGCGAATGTGTGCTCACCGAACACGGACAGCTGATGGCCAATAACGAATTCCTTCAGCTCGACGAAAGCGACGTGATCGTGAAACGCAACGTGCGTTACCGGACAGTAGGCGATATGACCTGTACGGCGGCTGTTGAAAGCGAAGCTTACGGAGTCGATGACATCATTGCCGAGATCCGCGAAGCGAAAATTTCCGAGCGTGGTGCCACCCGCATGGACGATCGCATCAGCGAAGCCGCAATGGAAGACCGGAAGAAGGGCGGCTATTTTTAACATGTTGAATTATGAATTATCAATTATCAAGGTTTTTCAAAAATGAGAGCCTCTTGATGATTGATAATTAACCAATTAATAATTGTATAATGGAGTTATTACGATTTTTCACAGCAGGTAACGTCGACGACGGAAAAAGCACGCTCATCGGGCGTTTGCTCTACGACAGCCGTTCCATCTCGACAGATATCATCGAAACACTGACACGTCAGAGCAAAACCACCGGTACCGATACGGAAATCGATCTCGCATTGCTGACCGACGGTCTGCGGGCTGAACGCGAGCAGGGTATTACCATCGACGTGGCGTATAAATACTTTACTACGGATAAGCGGAAATTCATCATTGCCGATACGCCGGGACACATCCAGTACACGCGCAATATGTTCACCGGTGCTTCCAATACCGATGTGGCGATTATCCTGGTCGATGCGCGCAACGGGATTACCGATCAAACCAAGCGACACAGCATCATTGCTTCCGTTTTGGAGATTCCGCATGTATTGGTCTGCGTCAACAAAATGGACCTGGTCGATTACAGCGAAACCATTTTCAACGAGATCGCGCAGGCTTATAAGGAATTTGCTCAGCCTTTGAAATTGAAAGCGATTTCTTTCCTTCCGGCCAGTGCGCTTGCAGGTGATAATGTGGTTCACGCTTCCGAAAAGCTGGCGTGGTTCAACGGACCGTCGTTGCTGCAATTCCTCGAAGAAGTTACCATTACTGAAGAAAGTAAGCCGGAAGCCCCGCG
>CAMLRS010000022.1 GCA_946482515.1 uncultured Flavobacteriales bacterium
GTCAGACTGGACCGGGGACTGAAACCAACTTTGCAGCTATCAAACTCATAACTCACCAACTATTCTATGTGTTCTATGTGGTAGAAGAATCCCCTCTTAATGATACATCCGTCGCTGTTCCCGGAATTCCCCCAGCGTTTGCCCTGTCTGGGATTTAAAGAATTTGTTCAGATGGGACGAATCGTTGAACGACAAGTCGGCAGCGATCTCTTTAACCGATTTCTCCGTGTAATAAGCCTGGCGCTTCACTTCCACCAGCAAGCGGTCCTGTATGATCTCCAGCGGTGTTTTCCCGAAAGCTTCCTGGCACAAACGCCCAAGTGTTTTCGTTCCGATGTGCAGCTTATCGGCGTATTCCTGTACCTGTCGCATCGTAGCGAGGTGTTCATTTACCAGCTCCGTGAAGCGAAAAGCCATCGAGCTGCGGCCTTGCGGGTAACCGTTGTCGCCTTCCACCAGGCACTGATAGCGCGCCATGATGATATAAATATAAGAAGCCAGCACGTGTTGCGTAAAACGCGTCGGATGAGCCAGCTCGTCGTACATATTCTGAACGATCTTTCTAAATAAATCGAACGTTTCCGCATCGAGCTCCATGACCGGGAAACGGTTCATGCCGTTCAGGATCGACAGCTGTTTATCAGCCGAAAGCGCACTGTTGCCAAACACGAATTCGAGGTTGAACAGGATTACATCGCCGGAAGAACGATCGGGCGAGCGGTGGAGTCGGTGTACCTGCCCCTGGTTCACAAAATGGATCGAATAACGCGGAATAGGGTGGTTGATGAAATCGATCTCATGGTTGCCTTCGCCTTCTTCGTGCAACAGGAACAATGCTACGTAATCGTGCCGGTGCGGACGGGCATCGTCATCGTCCGACTTAGCGCGGAGTGGTAGCACCTCGAACAAGCGGTTGTTATTCTCAACAAACGTATGAATGGGAATCTGTTCCTGCATGATCCGCAAAATTAAACAAGTCTTAGCCGGATATACAATACTGTTTCTCCGGAAGGTTGGAATCGAAACACCTGTTTCATTTGTGTTTAAAATGCCCTGATCGCCCGAACGGCTATCGTTTCCGTGCCTTTGACCATCGCTACTTGTCCGCCGCTGTTGAAAGGGCATACGAACACTTCGCTGGTATTCTTTTCGGTCGAGCTCCAGTAATAGCTGCTGGCAAATTTCCCGATGTTCCGATTCGGGCCGCTGCCGCCGTTGCCAATGGTTTTGTACATCAGATCGAGCTCGTAAATGGAAGGCAGGTACCAGTCGCCATGGCCGTTGAGCAAATACCGTGCGCACTGGATGGCAGCATAATCGCCCGATCCCTGGTTGCCGATAATTTTTTCCGTGTTGTAAGCGCCCTGTCCGAGCCCGTTCCGGAAAGCCATCGTCAGGGTGTTAGTTCCGTTGTACCAGCGTGTGGTATTGTTTTGATCGACCGGCGCCGCTAACAGGCCGTGTTCGCCGCTTGCATCGACATAAAAAACAATGCCTCCGTCGATCTGGTCGCCGATCTTATATCTTGCAGCAGTAGTTCCTTTTTCCATAGGTTGTTTTGTTTGCCTGTAAAAATAGCGATCCGCTTCAAACAGCGTAAGAAACAGGAATTTCTGTTCACTTTCGCACGTTACTCTCCCAAACTGTTGAAACACACAAAAAATTTTACGCGCTAATGATTTTCATGTATTTTGGATCAAAATTACTATACCTATGAAGCGATTATACATCCTTTTATTAGCCTTATTTCCCTTCTTTTCTCAGGCTCAGCTGAAAGAGATCGCTTTTTCAGAGCTCACAGCCGGCAGCGGCATGTTTTTCGGGGCGGAAATGTCTCCGACAACCATTACCGTAACCTTACAGGGACCAGCTGATCGCTACCTGGCTTTCGGTTTCGGAACAGGAATGGGGACAGGAAACGATGCACTTATCTGGTCGACATTGGGAACCGGGGCAGCGCCTTTGCAGGTGCGCGATCACCGCATGATAGGAGTAGGTAGCGAGCCAACAGTCGATGCACAACAGGACTGGACGGTCATTTCCAATAACGTTGTTGGTCCCAATCGTACGATTGTAGCTTCCCGCGCGCTGAGCACAGGCGATGCAAACGATGTGACCTTCAACTTCGCAGCCACTACGCAAAACCTGTTCTGGGCAAAAGCACCAAGTGCCAGCAACCAGCTGCAATACCACGGTGGCAATCGCGCGAGCGGTATTGTGCGCACCTGGACACTCGTAGACCAGACACCGCCGACCGTTTCCATTTTCAGCCCGGCTGACAATGCCAACCAGGTTTCGCTGACGGCTAACCTCCTGGTGACGTTCAACGAAAATATCCAGTTCGGGGCCGGTTCGATTACGCTGTATGACGAAAACGACAACGTTGTACAAACCGTTTCAAGCGGCAGCCCGGGATTGTCCATCAGCGGCTCCACCATGCTGTTCAATCCGTCGGCCAATCTGGTCATCAATACGGATTACTATGTACACATCGATCCGACCGCCATTACCGATCTCGAAGGCAATGCGTTTGCCGGTTTTACGAACAACACGACCTGGAACTTCAATACCAACGATATCACAGCGCCGGTACTGGCGACCGTCAATCCGTTGTCACCAGCTGACAATGCTTCGAGTGTTGCCCTCACGACCAATCTCACTGCCACGTTTAACGAAAACATTCAGGCCGGAACGGGACTGATCGAACTGTTCGAAAGCGGCGGTACGCTGGTAGAAGCCTTCGATGTGGCATCTTCACCACTCGTAAGCTTTGCGGGCTCAACCGTCACCGTTAACCCAACAAACGATCTGGTGGTCAACACCGCTTATTACATCCGTATCGCTTCAACAGCTGTCAGAGATCTTTCCGGGAATGCCTATGCCGGAATTTCCACCAACACGGCCTGGAATTTCAATACCAATGAAACCATTCCACCTGCTGTAACAACCCTGGATCCGGTTGATGGCGAAACAGATGTGACGGTGGGAACGAGCTTTGTGATGACTTTCGATGAGCCGGTACAGATTCTTTCTTCCCTCGTATTGTCGATCCGATTGTATGAATCGTCCGGAACGCAGGTGGAAGAGTTCACTTCTGCTCATCCGGGATTGAGCGTTGCCGGCAACCAGGTTATGATCAATCCGACGGCCGATTTGGCGGAATCAACAGGCTATTACATTCTCATCGATGACGGCCTGATCGCTGATTTGAATGGCAATGAATATGCAGGGATGACCGCCAATACCGAATGGAATTTCACTACCGGCGATTTCACCGATCCGACCTTAAGCGGACCATTTGCTCCGGCTGATAATGCGACAAACGTTCCGTTGAACACCACGCTCGTAGTAACCTTCGACGAACCGATTGCAGCAGGAACAGGATTCATTCAGCTGGTTGATGAAAGCGGTGTTTCGGCAGGCGAGCAATTCGATGTAGCCACGAGCCCGGCGGTGAATATTTCCGGAAATACACTCACCATTACACCGACAGATGAGCTGCTTCCGGTAACGGGCTACCATGTATTCATCGACGCAGGTGCGATCACCGATTTAGCTTCCAATTCGTTTGCCGGAATTGCCGATATGACAGTCTGGAATTTCGAAACAGCCCTGAATGTCGGACTCACAGAGCTCGAGCAGGCAGGAATGAGCTGGAACGGAACGATCCTGAAGCTGATTCCGGGAAGTGCCGTAAAAGCTACGTTGTTTGATGCTGCCGGGAAAAAAATCCGTGAATTGCAGCCGGTAAACGATTGTTCCAACCTGCCGACAGGCGTTTATTTTGTTGGCCTGGAATCCGAAACAGCTTACCAAACCGTGCGGATCTATGTTCAGTAGAGGAATCGTATTCGTTCTGGTGCTGCTGGCGTTTAGCGCCTCCGGTCAGGATATTTTCGATGCTGCACGGGAAGGAAATGTAAAGCGCATCAAAACACTGGTACAGATGAAAGCCGATACGGTGAATGCCGTCAACGATAAAGGCTTCAGTCCGCTGATGATTGCCTGTTACCGTGGCCAGCTCAAAGCCGCAAAGCTGCTCGTAAGCAAAGGCGCCAATGTCAACGGGCATTCGCACGAAGGAAGTCCGCTACAAGCCGCGAGCTATCAGAACGAAACCGCCATTGCTTCCCTGCTGATCAAAAACGGCGCAAACCTCGATATACAAGGTCCGGATGGCAATACCGCGCTCATGTATGCTGTGCTCAACCAGAATGAAAAACTGGTGAAAGAGCTCGTAGCTGCCGGAGCGAACTTAATGATGAAGAACCTCGACGGGCAGACCGCGCATTCGCTGGCTATGACCTTGCCCAGTATGACTATCCGTTTGCTGGTAGAAACGACTAAACCTAAAATGTAGCATTCATTTTCAATAAATTGAAGAAGGTCGTTCTGTTGGTACGGCCTTTTTTTCTGGACACAAAAACCGATCAATCAACAACCCCGACATCACTTCAGGAATTCAATGCAGTTGGAAAAAAAAGTGTGTCAATTGATCGGCAAACTCATTTAAATCGTGACATTTGTAAAAAAAGCAGGAAATGAAATACGGATTTCTACTCTGTTGTATAACGGCATTAACCCTGATTAGCTGGGACAAGGCCGATCATACCACTATTTATGACCAAGCGGAGGCTGCAGCTATGCCGGCTGATACACTCAAACTGAACGACATGATCTTCTCCGACTTCGTATCACCGAACGGAGATGGCTACAACGATAATTTCATCATTCTCAACGTCGAAAACTATCCGGGCAACAGCCTCAAGATCTTCAACAGATGGGGAGAAGTCATCTACCAGGCCCAGCCTTACAACAACGAATGGAACGGGACTAATAACCGCGGCGGTTCGATGATCAATAACCAGGTCACCGACGGGATTTATTACTTTGAGTTTTACGACGGTGTCGGTAACAACGCCACCGGGAAAATCACGCTGGTCCGATGAGAAAAGTTCTACTAATCAGCTGCCTGCTTTCAAGTGTGCCTGCTTTCTCCCAGTTGCGGACGAATATGAACCAGTATATGCTCAATCCGGGCTATTTCAATCCGGGTTATGTGGATGTACAGACGCGTTTCGGGGCCGCTTTAACATCGCGTAAGCAATGGATGACTTCCGGTCAGACGCCGATGACGATCGCTGCGAATGGTTTTTACCGCTTTACCAAAAGCCAGAGCGCCGGAATGGTGATCACCAACGATCGCGCCGGACAGCTCAATATCCTGGATATCGGTGTAAGCTACGCCTACCACGCCTGGCTCACGCGCAAAGTGGCTGTGGGATTGGGCGTGAAGCTCGGTTTCCAGCAGCGTTCTCTCGGAGCCGATTACGTGTACTTCGACGGTCCTGTCGATCCGACCTTATCGACGCTCAAAGCCGGCGGGTTCAACATGGGCGCCGGTCTGACCGTTCAATCCGATAAATTTACCTTTGGCGTTGCGCTGCCGTATATGTTCAACAACGTGGTAGATTCTACTTACATCTACGGCACGCAGGACAACCATTTTTATGGAAATATCGGCTACAAAGTGCGCTTTAACGACCGTTTCGTCCTGTATCCTTCGATCATGGTCAGAGGAGTTGCCGGGGCGCCGCCTTCCATGTCATTTGACGGTCACGTATTGCTGCACCAGCTTGTCTGGTTCGGTGGTGGCTATCGTTCCGACAACACGGTAGGTGTTTCCGTAGGTATTTTCCTCGAAGCCGGTCTGCGCGTCATTTATTCGTACGAAAACTCGTATTTCACGCCGCACAAGCGTTTCGATTCTTCACACGAGATCACGATCAACTACGCGCATACCATCGAGCAATCGCCGTTTGCAGAGCGTCGCTACCGCAAGAAAAACGGGAAAATGATGAAGCGCCCGCCGCGCAGATAATTCTCAACTGATCCGTCAAAGAGGAGACAATTGATACCACCTTGACGGCCCATAGAAAAATAGCAAAAAGGAAAACTTTGCGCT
The DNA here is from genome assembly GCA_946482515.1 of uncultured Flavobacteriales bacterium. Next base: position 5,966 of record CAMLRS010000022.1, read on the forward strand.
CTCCGCGCCTCCCGACGTATCGGGACAGGTCTTGCGGTAAAACAATCCTGTGATTTCTGTCGCTCTTGGCAGTAAAACAGTTGGTTAAGCTTTCGTCTTTCTCAACGAAACCAGCAACCCGATCGCTAAAGCCGTAGCAATGATCGTGAGGGAAATCCAGCTTGGGATTTCGATGAAATGCACCACGAGCATTTTAATCCCGATAAACGCCAGGATAAATACCAATGAATACTTCAGGTACTCGAAGCGGTGCAGCATCCCGGAAAGGAAGAAATAGAGGCTCCGGAGCCCGAGGATTGCGAAAATGTTCGATGTGAACACGATGAACGGGTCTTTGGTCACTGCGAAGATTGCCGGAATGGAATCGACGGCGAACAGGATGTCGGTGAACTCGATGACAACGAGACAAGCCAGCAAAATTGTCGCCATGCGCTTGCCATTGTGAACCACGATGTATTTTCCGTGCTGGTGGTCCCAGTCGATAGGGAAAACCTTGCTCAACAGGCGGATTCCGATGCTTTCCTTGAAATCGCTTTCTTCGTCCGACTCTTTGATCATGCGGTAAGCCGAATACAACAGAATAGCCCCGAAAATATACGTCGCCCATTCGAATTGCTTCACGAAAGCCGTTCCCAGCATGATCATGATCAGGCGGAAAACCACTGCTCCGAGGATTCCCCAGAACAAGATGTTGTGCTGGTAACGCTGCTGGATCTTGAAATACGAGAAAATAAGCGCCATGACGAAGATGTTGTCGAGACTCAGCGATTCTTCGATCAGGTAGCCCGTGTAGAAGTCGATCATCGCCTTGCCCGGCGCATAGCCTTTCGGATTGACCTCGAGGAAATTGGTGTCGTACATCCAGTAAACAACTCCACCGAAAGCCATGGCGAGCGATACCCAAACGGCTGTCCAGGCCAGTGATTCCTTAACGCTGACCGGCTTTTTCGATTTATGGAATACTCCAAGATCCAGCGCCAGCAGCGCAAAAACGAACAACAGGAAGATTCCGTATATCAGCATAGGACGATTTTCGAGTTGCAAATATAGTCAGGTCAGAAGAAAAAGGGTAATCTCAGCTTGCATTTGGGGAAAATAGCGGCACAAAAAAACCGTAGCCGCACGATCTTGTGAACAGTGCCTGCTACGGTTATTCTATCGTTTGACATAAACCAATCGTCGTGACAGAATCTTGTACTGATGATGACATCAATAAAGCAAAGGTAGGTAAAAAGCGTCTAATATGACTCAAAACACGCCTGAAATGAGCAAATTACCGGTTTGAACAATCATTTGCTGAATTACGCTGTCTCGATTTTGTCTCGGGGCGGGACAAAATTGTCCTGTTGTCAAATAGGAATCATTTCGTTATCATATGGTGGTATTTAAAAAATCGTTCACATGATTTTAACACCCGAACAGGCAATCCGGATACGGCCGTAAAATCGTATATTTGAGCTTATGGATTTTCAGCTAGTTTCCGATTTTGAACCGACCGGCGATCAGCCGACAGCCATTGCCCAGCTTGTTGAAGGAGTGAACAGCGGCGTACGCCACCAGACCCTGCTCGGTGTAACGGGGAGCGGTAAAACTTTTACGATGGCGAATGTCATCAAAAACGTGAACAAACCGACGCTGATCCTTTCGCATAACAAAACACTCGCAGCTCAGCTTTACGGCGAATTCAAGCAGTTCTTCCCGGAAAACGCTGTGGAGTATTTTGTGAGCTATTACGACTATTACCAGCCGGAAGCCTACCTGCCGGTCAGCGATACCTATATTGAAAAAGACCTGGCGATCAACGACGAGCTCGAAAAACTACGGCTCTCAGCAACGTCGGCGCTGCTTTCGGGGCGGAAAGACGTGATTGTTGTGTCGTCCGTTTCCTGTATTTACGGTATTGGGAACCCGAATGAATTCGCCAATTCCATTATCAGCATCCACAAAGGCCAGCTCATTTCCCGGAATAAATTCCTGCTGCGACTGGTGGAAAACCTGTATTCCCGAACGGAAATGGATTTCAAGCGCGGAAACTTCCGTGTGAAAGGCGATACGATCGATATTTTCCTGGCTTATGCCGATTACGCTCTGCGGATTGAATTCTGGGGCGATGAGATCGAAACGATCAAAGCGATCGACCCGGAGAACAATAACGAGATCGACCGCTACGAAGACATCAACATTTACCCGGCGAACATCTTCGTGTCAAGCCCGGAAACAACGCGTCGTGCGATCGATCAGATCGGTGTTGACATGGTGATCCAGGTCGAGAATTTTCGTCAGGAAGGCAAATTGCTCGAAGCGAAACGTCTCGAAGAGCGCACCAGCTACGATCTCGAAATGATGCGCGAGCTGGGCTACTGCTCCGGTATCGAGAACTACTCGCGTTACTTCGACCAGCGTGCGCCGGGAACACGGCCATTCTGTTTGCTGGATTACTTCCCGGACGATTTCCTGATGATCATCGACGAAAGCCACGTAACGCTGCCACAGATCCGCGCGATGTATGGCGGCGACCGCGCACGGAAGATCAACCTCGTGGAATTCGGCTTCCGTTTGCAGGCAGCCATGGATAACCGACCGTTGAAATTCGAAGAATTCGAAAGCATTGTGAACCAGCTGATCTACGTTTCCGCCACACCAGCCGATTACGAGCTCGAGCAATCTGAAGGAATTGTGGCTGAACAGCTCATTCGCCCGACAGGCCTGCTTGACCCGGTGATCGATGTGCGCCCGACGCTCAACCAGATCGACGACCTGATCGAAGAAGTGCAGCAGCGCGTGGAACGCAATGAGCGTACATTGGTAACGACGCTCACCAAGCGCATGGCCGAGGAGTTGCAGAAATACCTCGACAAAATGGGCATTGCCTGCCGGTACGTCCATTCGGATATTGATACCATCGAACGCGTGGAAATCCTGCGTCAGCTGCGTTTAGGCGAATTCGATGTACTCATCGGTGTGAACCTCCTGCGCGAAGGACTCGATTTACCGGAAGTCAGCTTGGTGATTATCCTCGATGCCGACAAAGAAGGCTTTCTCCGGAATGAACGCTCGCTTGTACAAACAGTTGGTCGTGCGGCACGAAATGTCAACGGTCTCGTGATCATGTACGCCGATAAAATGACCGATTCGATGGCCAGAACCATTGCGGAAACGGAACGTCGAAGAGCGATGCAGATTGCCTACAACGAAGAGCATGGCAAAGTTCCGACACCGCTCAACAAGTCGAAGGAAAAGATCATGCAATCGACCAAAGTTGCCGACGGCGATGTCTACACGCGTTTCCAGAAAGAACAGGATACGCTTTCGACTTCCATGGCAGCTGAGCCGGCAATGACATATTACACACCGGAACAGCTCGAAAAAGCGATCGCTGCGAAGCGGAAGCAAATGGAAAAAGCGGCAAAAGACCTCGATTTCGTGGAAGCAGCCCGTTTGCGTGACGAATTGTTTGAATTGCAAGCTAAAAAGAGGTAATAGGAAATAGGTAACAGGGAATAGGAGGGACGCCCTATTTCCTATTCCCCATTTCCTCAAAAAATAAAGATATGAAACACCCATTGGCAATCCTGTTCGGCTTACTACTGCTCTTAGCAGTCAGTTGCAACAAAAAGGCCGGAAAATACAACCCCGATTTCATCGGCACATGGCGCACGGAGATCGTTGAAGATACAATCGCAGATATTTCGTACCAGAACGAGATCGTGATCAACAAGAAAGATGGATCGTACAAATACCGTTGCCAGGAAGTCTGCAGCACGGATTTGTGTAACTGTGAATCGGAGTTTGCCGGAACGACTGTCGTGAGCTATCCCGACCAGCAATCGCTCAAGATTGGTAATTCACAACCTCTAAGCATAGACAAAGAGCCGTATGAGCTGGACGGTCAATGGATCATGCGCATCAACGGAGAATTGTACTACAAGCAATAAATTCATAATGTATAATTCAAAATTTTTGCGCTCCTTTTAGGAAAACATTCCCCTTGCTTCCCATTCTGCATTCTGAATTCTGCATTATGAATTCCCTTCAAAGAGTTCAATGAGGTTGAAAACCAGTAATACCAGCGTAAACAAAATCCCCAGTAACGACGGAAGTGGCACGCCACGAATCGCAAACGGAACCCGGTAAGCCCGCTTCAGTTTTTTTCTTCGAAAACGCAGGACGATGACACTCAGGTTCACACCCAGGAACGTGATGAAAATAAACGTCGTGGCGATCCGTGCAATGATTTCGATGTCTTCGATGAGCGAAAAAGCGATCATCACACCCAGAATAAGAATCAATGCCGCGACCGGTGTTTTACGGCGATCCGACAGCCTGGAAAGGAATTTCATGCCCTTGGTTTCGCCCGACATATTGAACAAAATGCGCGAGCTGCCCAGCATATTCGACAAGATGGTGTTGGCCGTGGAAAACAAAGCGATTGCTGAAATAGTGATGATGCCGGTTTGCCCGATGCGCGAACGCACGACATCCGCCAGCGGACTTTGCGATTCTGCCAGTTGTTCGGCAGGAACGGCACTCACGGCACTGATGGCGACCAGCTCGTAGATGACGATCACAATGGCTGTGGTTAAAAACAAGGCCCGCGGAATGTTCTTTTCCGGTTCGTGCGTTTCTTCGGCGAGCTTGACAATTTCTTCAAATCCCACGAAGGCAAAGAACGCCAGGGCAGAAGCTGTAAACAAACCGTTCAACCCGTCGGGCGGCAATTCCAGCAGATCGACTTTCCCCAGCATATTGCTTCCGCATACAATAACGAGTACCAGACCGCCGACTTCGATCAGCGTAAATATGATGTTCACCACCGACGAATGTCGCACGCCGGCCGCATTGACCAGGAAGATCAGCGCCAGGATGCCCATCGGAACAAAACCGAAACTGGTTCCTGTGAGATCGTTGAAATAACCGGCAAAGCCTACTGAAACGGCTGCACCCGTCACGATGCCGTTGAGCGTAATAATGAATCCAAGAACGGTTCCGATTGGCTTTCCGAAAGCCTCCCGCGCGTAAACGTATTCGCCGCCGGCCTTCGGAAAAAGTGTTGTCAGCTCGGCATAGGAAAGCGCCGTAAACAACGCACACACCGATGCAATGAGAAACGCCAGCCACGTCAAATTACCCGCTGGGCCAGCCGTTTTCCCGATAAGCACATAAATGCCGGCACCAAGAATGGATCCCACGCCGTAAAACACGCATTCGGTAAGGCTCAGACTTCTGTTCAGTTTCGTCATGGATTAGATTTTAGGACGTCAAGATTTCAGGATATCAGGACTGACTGAAGATTGTCAGACCGGAGACTGAAGACTGAAAGTAAGTTAAGACGAAAACGAGGCAGGTTTCAGGAATTTAGGAGGAATTAACGCAGGTTGGAAAATGCAGAATTCAAAATTTAGAATGCATAATTAGTAGTAAGTGCGATGTCTTCCGGAAGAAGTTTTCAAAATTTTGAATTATGCATTCTGCATTATAAATTGTGCATTGTCACAACGCGTGTTTGTTGTTCATTCACCGCAATCGAAACTTCAACTGTATCGTCCGGCAGCAATTCTGCGATTTTTTCGCCCCATTCGATGAAACAATAGCCGCCGCTGTAGAGCAATTCTTCAACGCCGGTTTCCAGCGCTTCGTCCAATGAATCGAGACGGTAAACGTCTAAGTGATAAACCGGACCGAAATACAACGACTGATACGTGTTGACGATGGCGTAAGTCGGCGAGCCGTCCGGATCAGGAATACCCATGGCTTTGAGAACAGCCGTAATGAAAGTCGTTTTGCCGGCTCCCATATCGCCGTTAAACACAACAACTTTCCGGTTCCCGAGCGAATCGATGAACTGTTTAGCTGCGCCCGGCAGATCGTTAAGTGTATGTATGATAATCTCCATCAAACGATGCTTGATTTTTGATGCTCGATTTTCGATGGGATCAATCCAACATCAAAAATCCAAAATTAAACATCATTTAGATTGTAGGATGACGAACGGAATCAGCAGCTCTTCCATGGAAATACCGCCGTGCTGGAACGTATCGTTGTAATAATGCACGAAATGGTTGTAATTGTTCGGATACACGAAGTAATCGTTCTCACGCACAAATACGAATTCGCTCGACAGGTTCGATTTCGGCAGGCCGATCTTTTCCGGGTGACGGATGGCGAACACCTCCTTGTCCTTATAGCTCAGGTTACGCCCGGTTTTGTAGCGAAGATTGGTATTTGTGGCGCGATCGCCGACAATTTTCACCGGGTTGGTCACGCGTACCGTTCCGTGATCCGTGGTAACCACCACTTTACCACCTTTTTCAGCGATTTTTCGGAAAATATCCTGCAAGGGCGAATGCTCGAACCAGGAAACCGTGAGTGAGCGGTAAGCGGCTTCATCGGCAGCGAGCTCTTTCACCATTTCCATTTCCGTGCGGGCGTGTGAGAGCATATCCACGAAATTGTAAACGATCACATTCAGCTGGTTGCTGTGCAGCGTGTGCAGCTGATCGGCGAGTTTTTTCCCGGCTTCGAGGTTCGTAATCTTGTTGTACGACCATTTCACGTTTTTGCCGTTGCGCTTCAGGTTGCCTTCGAGGAAAACCGCTTCGTGCATGTTCTTGCCGCCTTCGTCTTCTTCGTTCAGCCAGTGTTCCGGGTGACGTTTCGCAATCTCCGTCGGAACGAGCCCGGCGAACAGCGCGTTGCGCGCATAATGCGTTGCCGTTGGTAGAATCGAGTAAACGATGTCTTCCTGCTCGATGTTGAAATGGTTCGAAACAATCGGCTTGATCATTTGCCACTGGTCGTAGCGCAGGTTATCGATCACGATGAGGAAAACCGGCTCGTTCAGCAGCGGAAATACGCGCTCTTTCAGCAGGTGATGCACCATGTCAGGCGCTTCTTCCTGGCCGTTGAACCAGTCTTCGTAGTTATTTTCAATGAAGCGGCAGAATAAGTCGTTGGCTTCTTTTTTCTGAGAATTCAGGATTTCGCGCATGCCCTGGTCTTCGAGCCCTTCGAATTCGAGGTCCCAGTAAACCAGCTTGCGGTACACTTCTTTCCATTCGTTGGCATCGAGGCGACCGTTGAGCTGCATACCCAGCTGGCGGAATTCCTGCTGGTAGTTGGAATTGGTCTTCTGCGAAACGAGCTTGCGGTGATCGAGGTTTTTCTTCAGGCACAACAGCAGCTGGTTCGGATTGACCGGTTTGATGAGGTAATCGGCGATCTTACTGCCGATCGCATCTTCCATGATATGCTCTTCTTCGCTTTTGGTGATCATCACAACCGGCAGCTGCGGATGCGCTTCCTTGATACGCGCCAACGCTTCCAGCCCTGAAATACCGGGCATATTTTCATCGAGAAACACGATGTCGTACGAGTTCTCCTGGCATTTTTCAACCGCCTCCGAGCCGTTGTTGACCATTTCCACCTGGTAATCCTTTGCTTCAAGGAATAACACGTGCGGTTTGAGGAATTCCATTTCGTCGTCTGCCCAGAGAATCTTTGCCTGCATATCGAGAAGAATAATTAGCTTTGAATAGGGGAAAATGCCACCTGGCAGCCCCAAACCATAAAAGTATTCAATTGCGAACAACTGTCCAGCGAAATAACAAAAAGAAAATCATCAACGACCCGGTTTATGGTTTTATAACAATACCGGATACGTTTATTTTCGACCTGGTTGAGCATCCGTTCGTACAACGCCTGCGCAGAATCAAACAGCTGGGTATGACGCACCTGGTGTATCCGGGCGCTTTGCACACGCGTTTCCATCATGTGATCGGCGCTATGCATCTCATGCAGCAGGCCATTGCATCGATCCGCCGCAAAGGACACGAGATCCTGCCGGAAGAAGAACGTGCGGCGCTGGTGGCCATTCTGTTGCACGATATCGGTCACGGGCCGTTCAGTCATGCGCTGGAATACGATATTGTAAACGGTGTGAGCCACGAACAGATTTCCGCTTTTTTCCTCGAGCGACTCGCCAATGACCTGGATGAAGGACGTGACGATCTGGAACGCGCGCTGCTGATCTTTGGCAACCGCTATCCGAAGACCTTTTTATACCAGCTCGTTTCCAGTCAGCTGGATATGGACCGGCTCGATTACCTGAACCGCGACAGCTTTTTTACCGGCGTTTCGGAAGGAATCATCGGTACGGAACGCATCATTGAAATGCTGAATGTGCACAACGGCCAGCTGGTAGTGGAAGAAAAGGGCATTTATTCGATCGAAAAATTCCTCGTTGCACGCCGCGTGATGTACTGGCAGGTGTACCTGCATAAAACAGCTGTGAGTGCCGAACTGATGCTGATCAACGTGTTGCGCCGTGCCAAAGAGCTGGTCAGACGAGGTGAAACCATCTTCGCCAGCCCGGCATTGTTGTATTTCATGCAGCATGATGTCACCAAAGCCGATTTTGCTAACGATCCGAACGTGCTGGAAACATTCGCCCAGCTCGACGATTACGATATCATGGGCGCCGTCAAGGTTTGGCAGCAACATCCCGATAAAGTGCTGTCCATTTTATCGCAGAGCATCGTAAACCGCCGCCTGCACAAGGTCGAAATCGCCAAAGAGCCCTTCAGTCCCGACCGCATTTTGCTGGAGCAGGAATTCGCTCGTCAGCAGTACGATCTGAACGACGAGGAAGTGAAGTACTTCGTGTACTCCGAATTGCTCACTAACAACGCCTATAGCCAAAGTCAGCAGAACATCAACCTGCTGATGAAAAACGGCACCATCATGGACGTTTCCAAAGCGTCTGACAATCTCAACATTTCGGCACTCGCACAACCGGTGGAAAAATACTGCTTGTGCTACCCGGTTACGTCCGTTCGGACATCCAAATGATCGGAAACTCCTGTTTTTACTGGTGTTTAAGCTAATTGTTTGAAAATCATTGTTAAACGGTAGATTAATAACAGAAAACGTGGTTTTTCCCGTTCAAACCGACTTGTTGTAAAATATTAATATCCAAGACCCGGTTCAGACCCTTTTATTCACAAAAAAAGCTAAACCAATTTTATTTGTAACTATTTAATTTATACATTGTTACAGAAAAATTTATTTAGTTTGAAAAGGGTTTTTCGGTGGAACTAATTTTCATGCTGAAGGCCATTTTGATCGTTTTCTCAGGGCGAATTTTTTTTTGAAAAATCCAGTCCTCTTAAAATGAGTTTATTCGTCCCGACACACAATTAACCTGCTCTTCATGAGACTATTAATTACTACTACACTGCTGCTGGTGAGCCAGCTGGCATTTGGGCAATCCCAGCATTACGATCCGCGTGTCCTGCGTCATTTTACGCCGGATGAGCTCGATCAGATGTCTCCTGATAAACGGACATCAGTGACCTATTATTATTGTCAAAGCTACACGTTGGACGCTTCTCCCGTACCCGGATTTCTTCCGGAAGATTTCGACGTTGCTGTTTACGAAGAATTGCGGCGTGAATCAGTCGATTTCACTTTCGTCAACGAACAGGGGCTGGTTATCACATTGGTCGCCCGGTCTAAATTTCTGCCAAACGCACAATTGAAACAGCAATGAAACAAGCTTTCACTTTATGGATGGCGGTTTTCGGATCGATGACCGCTTTCGCACAATTACCTTATACCTGGCCTACGGCTGCTGATCCGGGCTGGACGAATGCAGGCCCGCTTCAATGGCGACCGGGATGCTCCGTCGTATCAACCAATTGTGCAGGTGTTTACGCCAACAACATGAACACGACTTATACATCTGGTTCGATCAATGCTTCCTGTGCGAACGCTTCTACGGTTTCGGTCACATTTACGGCAAACGGTAACATCGAATACGGATACGATTTCCTGTTTATCTATTACTCGCTCGATAATGGTGCGACCTGGATCAACCCATATGGCGTTGGAGTAGGATGGACGGGCAACTTCGGTGCTGGAACAACCATTCCACCTATTGTTTTGCCAACGAGTAATAATATCCGTTTTCGCTTCAATTTCCAGTCTGACTTCTCGTGGACGTATACCGGGGTGAAGATTACGGATTTCGACGTGGTGTGCAATGTTGTACTACCGATCGAGCTGTCGTGGTTTGACGGCAAGCGCATGGGCAACGAAAACGTTTTGCAATGGCAGACGCTGAGTGAGAAAGACAACGATTATTTCGACATTGAATGGAGCACCGATCCGGAATTCGGTTCCTGGACATCGATCGGAACCGTGAAATCGGAAGGGAATTCGACAGAAGCGCAGAATTATACGCTGATCCACGATTCGCCTTCATGCTCCAAAATCAATTACTACCGCATTACGCAAACGGATTTCAACGGCGAGAAATACACTTTGGAAGACATGGTTGCTATCGACAATTCGATGAAACAAATTCCTGTGGTGAAGATCATTAACCTGCTGGGACAGGAGGTCGATGCCAGCACGCCGGGACTGGTGATTTACGTCTATGAAGACGGATCCAATGTAAAAGTTTATCAATAACAAACACCAAACGTTAGGTTAAAACGCTGCGATTGATTTCGTGGCGTTTTTTTTTGAAAAGTAGACTGCCATAGGGTTGTCAGTGATGGTCGTAGATTTGTACCAAATTAAAACAGCATCTATGAACAACGAACACATCCAGCCGTTTCACGTAATCGGTATTTCGGTCAGAACAACCAACGAAAACAACCAGGCAGCAACGGATATCGGGGCGTTGTGGAACCGCTTCTTTTCGGAAGGAACAGCCGGTCAGATTCCCGGAAAAACCGGTTCGGCGTTGTATTGCATTTACACCGACTACGAAAAGGATCATACGAAACCTTATACGACCATTCTCGGGTGTGCGGTCGAAAGTCTCGACCAGATTCCTGAAGGAATGACGGGTGTGACGATTACAGGTGGAAATTACACGAAGCATCTTGCAAAAGGGAACCTGCTGAAAGGCGCGGTCTACGAAGCCTGGAATTACATCTGGAATGCCGGCTGGAACCGAAAGTTCACCGCCGATTTTGAAGTTTATGGCGAAAAAGCGCAAAATCCCGAAGACGCTGAAGTCGCCATTTTTATCGCAACTGAAAACTAGCTTTTTTGTTTCCCACGAATGCACGAATCATACACGCATTTAAAATGCAAGCTAATGAAGTCCGCTGAGGCGGACCATTCGTGTGAATTCGCCAATTAGCGGGAAGCAAAAACGCCGTAGCATAAACCACGGCGTTTGTTGTATCGAAAAGCTTGCTTTTAATTCAGCGAAGCCATTTTTTCTTCGAGTATCGCGATTTTGTGAAGCGCATCGGCTTCTTTCTTGAGCTCGTTGTTGAGTACCTGTTCCGGTGCCCCGGAAACAAATTTCTCGTTCTGCAGCTTTTTTCGTACGCTTTCGAGGAAGCCCTTTGTGTATGTGAGCTCTTCTTCCAGCTTCGCTTTTTCTGCCGTTACATCGATACTGTCGCCAAACGGAATGAAGTATTCGTTGTGCTGAACGATGAAGGAATTCGCGTTCGCTGGTTTTTCCTTGATGTATTCCAGCTGTGAGAGATTACCCATTTTCACGATCACCGGATCGAACGCCGGATCGATTTCAGGCTTGTTTTCCTTCACGAACAGGTCAATGCGCACCTTGTTGGCAATGTTGTGCTGCTTCCGGACGTTGCGGATATTGGTGATCACTTCTTCTGCAATACTGAACTGCCCGAGAACATTGTCATTTCCGAGCTTCACAGTTGGCCAGCTGGCAACGATGATATCGTCACCGTCTTTGCGGTCGCGGAGCAAATGCCAGATTTCTTCCGTTATGAACGGCATGAACGGGTGTACGATGCGCAGCAGGTCTTCGAAGAAGCTAATCGTCGTGTCGAGTGTTTTCTGATCAATCGGCTGCTCATAGCCAGGCTTGATCATTTCGAGGTACCAGGAGCAGAAATCGTCCCAAACCAGCTTGTAGATCGCCATAAGCGCCTCGCTGATGCGGAATTTCGCCATCAGGTCGTTGATGTTGGCCAGCTCGCGGTTGTAACGCTCACCGAACCATTCGATTGCTTTCTCTGCTGCTTTCGGTTGCTCGATCGGTTTTACTTCCCATGATTTCACCAGACGGAACGCGTTCCAGATCTTGTTGGTGAAGTTACGGCCCTGCTCACACTGGCTGCTGTCGAACGGCAAGTCGTTTCCGGCCGGCGATGAGATCAGGATCCCCATGCGAACGCCATCGGCGCCGTATTTTTCGATCAGCTCGATCGGATCCGGGGAGTTCCCCAGCGATTTCGACATTTTGCGGCCCAGCTTGTCGCGAACGATACCGGTATAGTAAACGTTGCGGAACGGCAATTCGTCCATGTATTCGTAGCCAGCGATGATCATACGCGCCACCCAGAAGAACATGATCTCCGGAGCAGTTACGAGGTCGTTGGTGGGATAATAATACTTGATCTCTGCATTGCCCGGTTGCGTCAGTCCGTTGAAAACGGAGATCGGCCAGAGCCAGGAAGAGAACCACGTATCGAGTACGTCTTCGTCCTGTTTCAGATCGCTGATCTGCAGGTTTGCATTGCCGGATTTGCTGCGGGCAGCCGTAAGTGCTTCGTCGGCCGTTTTGGCTACAACGAAATCTTCAGAACCGGAACCGTAGAAGAACGCCGGAATGCGGTGTCCCCACCAGAGCTGGCGCGAAATACACCAGTCTTTCACGTTTTCCATCCAGTGACGGTACGTGTTTTTGAGTTTATCCGGGTGGAACTTGATGTTCCCGTTCATTACGTTGTCGAGCGCCGGCTTGGACAGCTGTTTCATGTCCACGAACCATTGCAGCGACAGGCGCGGCTCGATTACGGAATCCGTGCGCTCAGAGAAGCCCACTTTGTTGATGTGGTCTTCCACTTTCACGAGGTAGCCTTTGTCGTCGAGCTCCTGCGCGATTTCCTTGCGCACTTCGAAACGGTCTTTACCAGCATAGTGCAAGCCGTTTTCATTCACGATACCGTTATCGTGGAAAATATCGATTGTTTCGAGGTCGTATTTCTTTCCGAGCTCGTAGTCGTTTACGTCGTGTGCCGGCGTTACTTTCAAACAGCCCGTTCCAAATTCCATTTCCACGTATTCGTCGGTAATAATCGGAATGGTGCGATTGGCAACCGGTACAATGGCTTGCTTGCCGTGCAGGTGCTTGTAGCGCGCATCGTTCGGGTGAATGCAGATCGCAGTATCGCCCAGGATTGTTTCCGGACGCGTTGTAGCGATCGTCAGCCATTCGTCGTCGGAGCCGGCAATTTTATAGCGTACGTGGAAGAGCTTCGAGTTCACTTCCTTGTAGATCACTTCTTCGTCGGAAAGAGCTGTGCGCGCTTCCGGATCCCAGTTGATCATGCGAACGCCGCGGTAGATTTTGCCTTTATTGTAGAGGTCAATGAACACGCCGATTACGGACTCGGAATATTCCGGATCCATGGTAAAAGCAGTACGTTCCCAGTCGCAGGAAGCACCAAGCTTTTTCAGCTGCTGCAAAATCACGCCACCGTATTGTTCTTTCCATGCGAAAGCGTGTTCCAGGAATGCTTCGCGCGACAGGTCGGATTTCTTGATGCCTTCCTTGCGGAGCTTCTGTACTACTTTGGCTTCCGTGGCGATTGATGCATGGTCGGTTCCGGGAACCCAGCAGGCGTTTTTGCCTTCCATGCGGGCCTTGCGCACCAGTACATCCTGGATGGTATTGTTCAACATGTGTCCCATGTGCAAGACGCCCGTTACGTTGGGTGGCGGAATGACGACGGTAAACGGCTCGCGATCATCCGGTTCAGAATGAAAGTAACCCTTTGCCATCCAGTGGCCATACCAACGCTCTTCAGCAGAACGGGGCTCGTACGTTTTTGGAATTTCCATGTTGTTTTTTGTGAATATTAAAGCAGCAAAGGTAACGAAATTCCGGTTCAACACGGTGATAAACGCGCACTGCGTCTTTGATCAGCCTAAAATTAAAAACGCCCTCCGTTGCAGAACGAAGGGCGTTTCCAAGCGAATAGTGGTGGTTTTTTTATTCTTTAATCACACGGTAGATTTCTTCTGAACCTTCAACCTGCAGGAGATAAACACCAGCTTTCAGCTCGCCGAGATTCAATACGGATGCGTCGGTGAAAACCTGTACGGTCTGACCAAGCTGGTTCATGAGCTTACCATTGTAAGTTCCGCCCAGGTTCAACTTGTCGTTCGTTGGGTTCGGATACGGCGTCAGACGGTTTTCTTCACTTACCAAAGCAACTGAAGTACCACTTGCTCCAACACGGAGTGTGTAACAGCTCTGGCTGTTGGCTCCGGAGTAACCGAAAACACGGATGTAGTAAGTACCGGCTGGCATGTTATTAATCGTGATCGTTTCCGTAGCTGTTGAACCTACACCGTTTGCGATCGCTGATCCTGAACCGTTGTAAATAGTCATGTCAAAGTCAACACCTGAAGGACCAACGAGGCTGAACGTAGAGTTCGAAGTCGCCGTTGTAACCACTCGGAAGTAGTCGTTGTCGCTGGAAGTGGTGATGGCTGCCGAGTTCGATACACCGTAGCTGATAGTTGCAGCAGCTGAAATCGATTCGTTCGGTTCGAAAGCTGTTCCGCAGGAAGCCCCTGTTGCAGTAGCTGTTGCTTTGATTGTGTAGCAGCTTTGGCTGTTGGCCCCGTTGTAGCCATAAATGCGGATGTAGTAGGTGCCCGCAGCCTGGTTGTTGAGTGTGACAGTTTCTGTAGCGCTTCCGCTGGTTCCTGAACCGATCTGCGTTCCGCCGCTGTTGTAGATCGCCATGTCGAAATCCACGCCAGAAGGTCCAACAAGGTTGAACACGTTATTGGTTGTTTGTGTAGTTGTGATACGGAAATAATCTACATCAGTTGAGGAAGAAATGGCAGCCGAGTTCGTTGCACCGGAAACGATAGCTGCAGCAGCGGCTTGTGTTTCGTTTGGCTCAAATGCAGCAATACATCCGGAAGCTACTGGTGTGGCCGTTGCCTGGATCGTATAGCATGTCTGGCTGGTGGTGCCACTCACGCCGTTTACACGAATGTAGTACGTACCGGCTGCCTGGTTGCTTAGTGTTACGGTTTCCGTAGCTGTACTTCCTGTTCCGGCTCCGATCTGCGTTCCACCGCTATTGTAGATAGTCAGATCGTAGTTTACACCTGACGGTCCAACGAGGCTGAATGTATTGTTCGTTGTTCCTGTCGTCGTGATTTTGAAGTAATCCACATCCGTTGAAGTGGAGATCGCTGCCGAGTTTGTTGCGCCTGAAGTAACAGTCGTTGCCGCTGACTGTGTTTCGTTTGGCTCGAATGCAGAAACGCACGGTGGTGTTCCCGGATCTGTTTCGCAGGTCAGCGTGATACAGCTGTTAACGCGTGAGCGCACCAGGTTACCTGGCTGCGGACCGAAACCGTTGGTCAGTTTGATACCGCTGCTGGTGAGGTGACAGTAGCTCATAACAGTTCCTCCCACTGATGACGATGGGATCGGACCTGTACAGCCTTCGTCATATCCTGCCTGCGGACCGCAACCGTCGATTGCACCGCCTGTCCAGCTGCATGCATGGGTGTGCGGTGAGCCAAGGTTGTGTCCTACTTCGTGTGCCGTTACGTTCAGTGACCAGCTGTAATTCGGGAAAGCCGGAATTGAGGAGCCCATGCTACCGCAGAAGCCATGACGGTAGTAATCACCGCTCTGGCAAAGCGTATTGAGCCATGCAACACCGCCGCCACCTGTTCGTGAGAACAACGTAGCGAGATTGGCGTTGAAGCCCGAACGACCGGACGAGAATGCATCGAGGCTGTTGTTGTACGAATCCTGTGTGGACCACACATACAGCTGGTTGAGCTGCGAGCCGATGCTTTCGTTGTTGTAAATGATCTGGAAATTGTTGAACAGCGAGGTCATGAAGTTGGTAACGCTTTGCGTACTTCCGAAATGCTGGAACATATTGTACTGTGTTTCCCAGAAGTAAGTCACGCACTTCAGTGCCACTTTTTCCTGCTCGGAAGCCGGCTCTGCATTTTCCAGCTGCTCCATCGCTTCCTGGTACTGCGCCATGCTTTCCGACTGACACGGCTGGTTGAAGCTGAGCTTCAGGTCGTCGTCCGAGTAAACGATGTGCGTACCGTTCGTGTTGTCTTTCGTCATCATAAAACCTACTTCGATGATGCTGTTCTCTGCTTCATCAGAAATAATGAGGGCGGAGAATTCATTTTCGAAAAAACTGAAGGTCACAATGGCGTTTTCGCCACGAAGTGTCCCCTGATAATACACTCCGGTTTTTACGCCTTCAACGCTGGAAGGTACGTTGGAAGAAACCTGGAAATTGTCGCCGAACAGATCCGCTTTCACGAGGTCGGCTGTGAGCATTTCACCTTTAAACGGCAATTGAACGGTGAGTGCTTCGGGTTGCAACGAGAGAAGAGTGGAAATCGTTGCGGTGTTGTTGTAATAAACATAACCGGCTTCGGTTACTGCTTTGTCGGCAGTTTCAAGGAGATTGGGTTGAATGCTTTTCGGCACAGCGTTGGCGAAATCCAACAGGTAAACGCTCGAAAGCGATTGGAAACTTTCCTGGACTTTCCGCTGATTGACCAGCGTGATGTTTTTTGCTGAAGCTGAATAAGCTTCTTTTGGGAGAGGCACCCTGGACAATTCCTGGGCGTAGAGGCTTGAGCATAGCATGCCCATAAATGCCACTGGTAAAGTGTATTTTTTCATAAGAGTGTATTTAGTAGCCGTTAATGTATTGTTGTTTGTGTACTAAATTTTAACTCATTAACATTCTTTTACATTTATTAACAATTAACACTTTTAGGTGAATAATAACTATTTGGCTTGTAAAACGTTGATAATAGAACATTCTATCCCCGGTAGTTTCATCTGATCCTTTAGTTGATGTAAGGTGTTGGACAGAAAATGTATTTTCGTTTCAGGCTTATGAAAAAGTACTTCGTTCGATCGGCGGTCATTACCTGGCGCAGCATTCGCATTTTTTTCGAATGTTTTCTGCTGTTTTTATTCCTGTATTGGGTATCAATGTCCGTGTTGTCAAGGGTTTCCGTGAATAAGCAAACCGGCGCTAAAGGAACGATTCCTGTTTACATTACGTCCAACGGCGTCCATTCGGATGTGGTCGTTCCCATTCAGACCCGGCAGATCGATTGGGGAAAGGAATTGCAGATTTCCGACAAGCTGGCCCGCGATACCACACGTCGTTTCCTGGCATTTGGCTGGGGCAACCGCCGGTTTTTCCTGAATACGAAGGAATGGAGTGATCTGACGCTCGGAACGGCGTTCGGAGCGGCATTTCACATCGGAACGTCGGCCATGCACCTTGTTCAGCGCGAAGAGCCGAAAGCAGGGCAGAAGGATGTGATTGCGCTGCGACTGACCGAAGCCGAGTACACGAAGCTGATCGGTTTCCTGAAAGGCAGCTTCATATATGTGCAGCACGAATACATTCCGATCCCGAACCATCCTTACAGCGAGTATGATTTTTTCTTCGAAGCCAAACGTTCCTACGGCTTAACTTATACCTGCAACAGCTGGACGAATGATGCGCTCAAAGTTTCCGGTCAGCGCGCCTGTGTCTGGACAGCTTTCCGGGATGGAATCTATCTGCAATACGAGTCGCCGGGAAAATAGCCATCAATGCTGTTTCAACAGCCTGAAGAAATGCGTGCCGCCGTTCTTGTCAACGACCTGTAGTAAGTAGATACCGGCTATCAGATTGCCCGAATCGATGCAGATCGGCTTTTCACCGGCACTTGTTGGTTGGTCACCCGTTTTACATTCCAGCAGCAACAGGCCGGAGGAATTGTACAAGAAATACGTGTCGATTCCTTCTCCTGTAATGTAGAAATGCTCGTTGAACGGATTCGGAGCGGCGATAGGGCCATCTTTTACAGCATTCACAACCGATACCGTATCGAAATAAAACCGGTTTCCGTCGAGGTCGACCTGGCTGAGACGGTAATACAACACGCCGTATCCGGGATTTTCATCCGTCAGAACATAGGTGGTGGGAATGAGGGATGTACCTTGCCCCGGAACTTTCGCGATTTCCTTCCATTGCCCGTTGCCATTGCTGCGTTCCGGAATAAAGTACGCGTTATTTTTTTCCGCTTCTGTTTTCCAGCTCAGCAGCACGTCCTGGTCCTGGCAAACGGCTTCAAAAAAAACCAGATCGACCGGCAAAGGCGACGACGGACTTAAGGAAGCGATCGTAAGATAGCGGGTGCTGTTGGCCGGAATCATGGCTGTGGTGATTCCTGAAATGGTAACCGTTGACCCATTGATGGAAATGAACGGATTGTAGAGCGTTGCATCGGAGAAATCGCCGTCGGAATCGATCAGGATACGAAGATCGTCAGCATCGAGGACAGATGTGCTCAGGGTGATGTCCATCGAGAACGTGCCGTCGAAAGCCGTGTTGGTGATTTTCCATTCCCGTTCGACGCGGCTGTAAATACCGTCTGAAGTCGGAAATTCCTCCGATCCGAGGCTTTTCATCGCTGCCGCATTGTTGCCGATTATGACCGCTTGCAAATTACTGCCGAAGGATCCACTATTGTCTGCGTTCGTTGCTGCAAGCGTTGACAGGTAAACGCGGGTGCTGTCGTCGAGCTGCTGCGATTGTTTCTGTAACAGCCCGGTATCATCGTCGCGTGCAATGCCAATCACATTGTTGTGGTAAGCAGCAGCAGCGTCGGCATCCCAGATCGTTACGCCGTTTGTGGCGATGTAATCCCCGAAAGTACCTCCGCCAGTGGCATTCATGGTGATGCCGTATTTAATGGCCAGGTAGCTTTCTATTTTTCGACGCTCGGTATCCGTGAGCCGTATATCGAAGGCAATGATCTCCGCAATGGAACCGTTCATGAGCGAACCAACACGAATGGAATGATTGGCGGCACAAACGTTAGTGGAAAGATTGCTGTTGCTGATTTCGTCTCCTCCGTTCAGGTAATGACGGGCATTATCGGCAGTGGGATCTTCAAGCGCCGAAGAGATGAAAGGTACGCCGCCCATGATAGCGTGATTTGGTGTTGCCAGAGCAGATCTTCCGCCGGCAGAAAGGCTTCCTTCGTTGATCACGCACTGAACAGCAGGTTCTCCGCAGGCAGGTTCCGGGAATTGTGACAATACCGGGACATCGGTAACAGCGGTAGGAAAGACGACGACGAACAAACTGCCGGTAGTGTTTGCATTACTACCGGAAGTGACGTCGAAAAGCGCGTTGACAGCAACAGCATCCAGGTGCAACACATCGTCTGTGGCATCGAAGGTGACAACAGGATAGTAATTCAGGGTAACCGAACCGTAGAACGGTTGAGCAGAGCCATTGGACTGTGCTACATGCATCGCGCCCGGGCTTTGATCATCCCATTGTGACACCGCTCCGGAAGAATGGGTAACGCCGGCATTTGCATTCAGCCAGAAAGTGAGATCGGTAGTTCCGATTCCGCCTGGTGTTTGAGCAGAAGCTCCCGTGGAGAAGAACAGGCCAAAAAACAGCAGGCAGAGTGAAAAACGGGTAGTCGAAGATTTCAGTGAAAAAGCGGAGTTGTAGACGAATTCCTTTATCGGAATCGGGGCAGGTTCAAAAAGGTTCCCGTAGCAGTGGGCATTGGTAAGTAGAGATATGCATAGCATGTGCTCATGTTTAAATTCAAATCGGGTGTGTAATAGAATAACTGGTGAGGATGGAGAACGGCTTGTGATGGAAATGCCATCAAACAGGAGGTAAGCCGTCAGTGCTTCAGAGATAAGTGGCTTGGTTGTTCGTAAATGTAGGGATTCAGATTGTTAAAAACGAGCGATTTAACGAATAATTTTTGAGTAAAATATCTGAAGATCAGCTTGTTTGACCTAAATCTTTCAGCGATAATTGGTTATGTCAGTTTTTTCGCACCAGTGTCATGGAGCCTTTTGTCCCGCCTTCGAGTAAAAGTGTCTGTTTATTTGCGAAAGTGTAGGTATAGAGCGGTGATTTGCCGCTGTCCATTAAGAGCGTTTTTTGCTCTTCGTCCAGGACGTAGGTGGATTCGGTAGAGGTGGGTTGGTCTTCCGGTTTTTTGCCCGGTTTCTCCACAATACAAGTGCCGTTTTTGTGGAATGTAAGTGTTATCTGCGCCTGCTTTTCGAAGTTTTTGGTCATCAGATCGCGGAAATTTTGCTCGTCCAGCGACTCCTGGTTCTTTGCCATTTCGTCTATCAAAGCCTGCTGTTTCACCGGATCTGTGGAGAAAACAACCTTCCCGTCCGGGCTTCTCACTTCGGAAATCGACCACGTGCCTTCCAGCTGATCTTTATCGGATTTAACGAAAATGAAAGACGTAACCAGGAGGAGAATTAACAGACGCATGCAGTTGTTTTTTATGACGGCTCATCATTGACAAAAACCATGCCTGAATCAGGATTTAGGAGCTTTTTCCTTACTTTACACGAATAAGTATTATCGACTCGGATTGACCGCTAAGAGTTACTTTATCACCTTCGAACGTATAGGTATAAACCACTTCTGTCGGACCACTTTTAATCATGATTTCTTTCGTTTGTTCATTCAGTGTATAGGTCGACTGTGTATCCCTGTAAACGTCTTTAACGTCTTTCCCGACGCTGGTGCGGCCTGTCGCATCAAACAAGAAGGTCATTTTCTCCATTTCCCCAAGTTGTTTTGCCACCATTTCGCGGAACGTTTGCTCTTCCATTTCCAAATCGCCACCCATCTCGAAAAATTCTTTCACTGACCGTTCAATAATCTCTTTTTGTTGGGCATCATCAGCCGAAAATACAACAACGCCTTCTGCGCTTTTCATTTCATATAAAGACCAGGTTCCGGTCAGCAATTCGCGATCGGTAGGAGCAAACGTAAAGGAGCTCAGGAGCAGGAAAAGAATCAGGTAGCGCATACTTTTTTATGCAAGATAAATAGTTTCCACCAACAAAAAACCCGGATTCAACGAACCCGGGTTTTTCAAACGCTTAAAAGCGATTATTTTTCTTTTTTCACGAGGGTAAACTCTTCAGTTTTCCCTTTCATCGTTACTTTATCGCCGTCGAATGCGTACGTGTATTTCATCTCACGGTCATCAGACTTGATTACGATTTCTTTCTTTTTGTCGTCCATAGTGAACTTAGACTCCGTATCGCGGGTTTTGTCTTCGCCGTTCGTTTCCACTTTGGCAACACCTTTCTCATCGAATGTGAAAGTCATTTTTTCCATAGCTTCGAACTGCTTAGCCGCCATATCGCGGAGCATTTTCTCATCTACACCTGCACCTGCGTACATAGCGAGCTGATCTTTCACCATTTCGTCAGTGAGTTCTTTTTGCTTGGTTTTGTCAGTTGAGAACATCACTTTTCCATCCTGACCTTTCAGTTCATGGAAAGACCATGTTCCGTTCAACATTTCACGGTCGCTTTTAGCACATCCTGCCAGAAACAACACAAACAGAGGTAATACTAGTAAATATCGCATAAATTGATTTTTAAAATGTAAATATAGGAAAGGATGCGACGTAGCACCGCTATTCCGCGATAAAGTTCTAAACATTTCTTTCTTCATGCAAAACCCGCGGTTTCCGAATGAATATCAAACGTCTAGGCATCATACTTTCCCCACTAATACACGAATGCTGATATACTGTGTATGCAGAATGGCAGATAATCTTTAACGAATGACTGTCAGCATGCTGACAGCTTCGCGATAATACGCGAATTCGCGGGAAAAGCTACCTAATTTGTAAACCGCTTCAATCCCACGCGTTTGCGCGGAATATCGATTTCCATCACCTGTACTTCCACGTGTTCGTGCAGGGAAATGTATTTCGACGGATCTTCCACGTATTCGTCTGCAAGGTTGGATTTGTGAATGAGCCCGTTTTCCTTGATCCCGATGTTGACGAATGCCCCGAAAGCCGTTACATTGGTCACAATGCCGGTCAGCGACATACCGATTTTCAAATCTTCTATCGTGCGGATCCGGCTGTCGAATTCGAGCACTTTGGCTTTCTTCCGCGGATCGCGCCCCGGTTTTTTCAATTCCTTGATGATATCGTCGAAGGTATATTGATCAATTTCCGGGAAATCGGCGCGTTTTAACGTGTCGAGCACGCTTGTATTGCCGATCAGCTCCTGCAGCGAAATGCCGGCTTTTTTGGCCAGTGCAGCCACGGTTTTATAGCTTTCGGGGTGAACGGCCGAATTATCGAGCGGATGTTCGCCTTCACGTACGCGAAGGAATCCTGCCGCCTGTTCGTAGGCTTTATCGCCGAGTCGCTTCACTTTTTTCAATTCCTCGCGCGAACGGATCCCGCCGTTTTCGGTCCGGTAAGCCACAATATTTTCCGCCAGGGAAGGTCCTAAGCCAGAAACGTAGGCAAGCAGGTACGGCGAAGCCGTGTTGAGGTCTACACCAACAGCGTTCACACAGGAAACGACCACATCGTCGAGGGCGTCTTTCAGCAACGGTTGACTCACTTCATGCTGATACTGGCCCACGCCAACGGATTTTGGATCGATCTTCACCAGCTCGGCCAGTGGGTCCATCAATCGGCGACCAATGGAAACAGCGCCGCGCACGGTTACGTCGTAATCCGGAAATTCCTTGCGCGCCACCGGACTGGCAGAATAGATCGAAGCGCCGTCTTCGCGCACCACGTACACTTCCAGGTCGCGATCGAAACGAATGCGCTTGATAAAAGCTTCCGTTTCACGCCCAGCCGTTCCGTCTCCGATGGCAATGGTTTCGATCTTATATGCTTCGACAAGCTGAGCGATTTTCGCTTTGGCTTTATCAGTTTCGTTTTGCGGCGGATGCGGGTAAATCGTCACGTTGTTCAGCAACGAGCCGGATTCGTCGAGGCAAACCACTTTACAGCCTGTCCGGAATCCCGGGTCGATGGCCAGTGTGCGTTTCGTTCCTACCGGTGGAGCCAGCAGCAATTGGCGCAGGTTGGTTGAAAACACGCGAATGGCTTCCTTATCAGCTTTTTCCTTGGCTTCGTTCAGGACTTCGTTTTCGAGCGAAGGCGCCATCAACCGCGTATAGCTGTCCTTGCAGGCTTCCGCAACGAGGTCGGAGCAGGCGTCGTTTCCTTTCACGTAAAATCGCTCCAGCTGTTCGAGCGCTTCGTCTTTGGATGGCTGTGCTTTCAGGGAAAGAATGCCTTCGCGGTCGGCGCGGTACAAGGCCAGGAAACGGTGCGAAGCCGAACGGTGCAGCGGCTCGGAGAAATCAAAATAATCGCGGTATTTCGCACCTTCTTCGTCTTTTCCTTTCACCAGCTTCGACTGCAGCATCGCTTTTCGCTGGAACAAGGTCCGCATGCGCGCCCGGCTCACCGGATTTTCGTTGATCCATTCGGCAATGATATCGCAGGCGCCGGCAATGGCCATGTCTTCATCGATGACTTCGCCTTTGACAAAGCGTTCGGCCATTTGTTCGGGATCGCCGCCGCGTTGCGACATGATCATCTTGGCTAGCGGCTCGAGTCCGAGCTTGCGTGCTTTTTCGCCTTTCGTAAGACGTTTCTGCTTATAAGGAAGGTAGAGATCTTCGAGTGCGTTCGTTTCGAAACAGGTTTCGATTTTGGCCTTCAGCTCCGGCGTCAGCTTGCCTTGCTCTTCGATGGCCGACAAAATGGTTTGCTGACGGGCGATCAGCTCGCTGAATTTCTTCGCCAGGTCGCGGATCGTTGCAATTTGCACTTCATCCAGTCCGCTGGTTTGTTCTTTCCGGTAACGCGCAATAAAAGGCACCGTAGCGCCGGTCTCCAGCAGCTGAAGTGTATTGGTAATAGCTTTCAGCGGCAGCCCGCTGTTGGATTGTACGAAATCATGTTGTTGCATGGGGTAAAAATAGTTATATAGTTGATGAGTTATTGAGTTGTAGAGTTGGTTTTGGTAGGGAATAAATGCATCAGCTTTATCTACAGCAAACTCCGAAACTCACCAACTCCTAACTCGCGAACTCCCAAACTCATCAACTCTGAAACTCACCAACTCAAAAACTTCTTAAGTCGTGCAGCGAAACCACCTTTCCACCATCTCAAGAGTAATCAGCAACTTAAATTGACATACTATGAATAGAAACCATTCAATGATCTGCGCTTTTGTGGCCCTGATCGCTTTTACGGCTTGTGAGAAAGACCAGAATGACCCGTCGCCTTTGCCTGGCGGTCCTGATGATATAGAAGGCTGTTTACCTGCCGGACTGGAAACGGATATCATTGCTTATTACCCTTTTTCTATGGGCAGCATCCAGGATTTTTCCGGGAACGGTATGCACCTGACGAATGCTACTACGGCGTTTATCACTTCGGACCGCGGCGGAAATCCGGAATGCGCTTATGAGTTTATCGCTGCAAACGGCGATTTCCTGGAAACCAACCAAACGAGCTTACTGAACGGTCTGACGAATTTCTCCGTATCCCTCTGGTACATGCCAAAAGATTCACTGATCGATGGCACGCCGATGGAAGTACTGGTGTCGCGCGGAACAGGCACCTCTTGTCCTGATCGTTTTGGTGATTGGTCCATTTCACTTTACGATTGTAGAAGAGCCGTTTTCGGTCGTCTGCATTGCATCTGGGATATGGATATCGCTTCACCGATGGATTGCCAGGAAGAAGCGTATATCCGTACGGGAAGCTGGCACCATGTGGTGGCAACTTACGACAACGGCGAAATGAAGCTTTACCGCGACGGTGTTTTGCAAGGTGTAGTAACCGGAGTGGCCGGCTGTGGAACCACGCCAACGATCCAGGATCTGGGTAATTTATTCCTTGGGAAACAATACACCGGAAAGCTCGACGATGTAATCATTTACGGTCGAACACTGAACCAATCGGAAGTTGGCTTGTTGTTCGAAGCCGAACCTTGCTGTGAGTAACGAATTGACAACGTTGATTTGTGAAAATGAACCCCTTCATTAGGCTGTATGGAGGGGTTTTTTATTCCCGGTCGCCGGTCTGTCAGTCTCCTGTCTACAGTCGTTCTGTCTTCAGTCTCCAGTTGGTTTTTTGACCCCAAACAGGAGACGTGAAGACTGCGAACGGGAGACTTATTGTAACGAAATGATTTGTTAACGATTTGTAAATGAATCGTCTTGGCGGGTATTTGGTGGTATCTTAGCCCCGCTAAAGTGAAAACGTTATGAAGTATATTCAGTGGTTAACAGCAATAGCGGTCCTTTGCAGCTTCACGCTTGCAGGAAAGTTAATACAGCCGCAAAACGTCCATGCGGGCACATCTGAGAGTCTCATTCCGGACGTAACTCCCAAAAACGAAGATTCCCTCGAAGCAGCAGCTCCTAAGATCCCAACGACAACGTGGGTAACAGTGGAAAACGGCTTCTCGCAAAAAGGAAACGCCAGTTATTACGCCAATAAATTCCACGGACGTCGCACGTCTTCGGGAGCCATTTACCACAAAGACAGCTTAACGGCAGCGCACAAAACGCTGAAATTCGGAACGCTGCTCCGTGTAACGAACCTGGCAAATGATTCAAGTGTGATCGTGAAAGTAACGGACCGCATGGGCCGCACGCCACACGTGATCGATCTGAGTCTTGCCGGAGCGAAAAAGCTCAACTTCGTGCGCAATGGCGTAGCGAAGGTGAAGATCGAAGAGGTAAAGCAAGCGGATTAGCAATTATGAATTATCAATGCGGCAATTATCAAGGGGGAAACACGCTTGATAATTGATAATTCACGCATTGATAAAGCCCAGGCTGTTTGTTTATGGTCCAAAATAGAATAGTACAAAAGCGACCAGAGCGGACAATGCGTAATAGCAGATGAAATACCCCCAGAAAACGCCGTTGATGAATTTGCGCTGTTGATTTTTTCGATAGAAGTTAACCATTGCCAAGTAGTTCTTTTCGGCTACTTTTTCCATCTTCCTTAAAAACAGATGCATTCCGAAATAGAAAACCAAGGTTATGGCAAGAATAAAAATCAGGAATGCATTGTTTTCGAAATCAAAGAAACGTGCAGTTAGTGCGCTGATAATCACCAGGGGAATACCAAGCATTTCTGCATAACCCATATATGGCGTTGCCTGGTTACGAATAGAAACGGCATTAACGATCAGCAATTTCTTTTTTAGGTCGGAAAACTTGTAAAAATCAATTGCTTCCTTAGCCTTTTTTTGCTTTTCCATACGCGCTACTTCGCTACAATCGCTTTTTGTGGTTTGCATCGTTTGTCAACAGACTCGTAGAAACGAATGAATTATCAATTATGACTTATCAAGTTAAAGCTCTTGATAATTGATAATTCCCACATTGATAATTAGCTATTACTTTGCTTTCGCCACAACCGCTTTCTGCGGCTTGTAACCCAACAGTTCATCGATTGTCTGAACAGAAACCGGGTGGTAATTGAAACGTGCTTCCGAGTAGACTTCCGTAGCCCATTGCAGATCGTCTTTGGTGCCTTTCAGCGCTGAATAGATCGGCTCGAGGAATTTCCGGCGACCGGTGCGCATCAGGAACGCTTTCATGTACGGACGAATATCCTTGTAGCCCGACTGAATGCCGAGTACAAACCATTCGCTCACGACTTCGGCGTTGCCCCAGGATTTGAGGTTCAATTCCCGGTCGAGCAAACGCAGGCGTTCCGGATCCATTTTTTTCGGCAGGCGACGAATGAACGCCATCCATTCCTGCGGAGTATACTGGTCGCGGGTAAGCGCAGGTTCCTGTTTCTTGCCTTTCTTCTTTTTTGGTTTTTTGAAAATGTCTTCACCGGCTGCAAAGCGATCTGCCAGCTGCTGGATCTTTTCGAAACGCGTCGCAACGACTTTCACACAGTTCTTCGGAATACCAGGGCCGTAGAGCCATTCGTCCGTGTTGAAGGTTACTTTAGCAGGTTGCAATAATTTCTCGTCAAGGTATTGCTTGAATTGTTCCGTCGTGATCGTCTGGAAAGCGTGATCGCTGAAATAGCTTTTCAGGAATTTATCGAATTTGGTCCTTCCGACTTTCTTCTCGAGTGTTTTCAGGAACATCGCGCCTTTTACATAGGCAATAGAGGTCATTCCGTCGTCCGGGTTACGGCCGTTCAGTCCGAGCTTCAGGTGTGTATCTTCTTCCTGCCCGTTTTCAACGAATGACGCGATTTCTTCTTCCAGCTCCTGGAATTCGATGAGTGCGAGCATATCGGCCATTTCCTTGCCGTAAAGCTTCTCCATGATCCGCCATTCGAAGTACACGGTAAAGCCTTCGTTCAGCCAGAAATCATCCCAGGTTGCGTTCGTAACCAGGTTGCCCGACCAGGAATGCGCCAGCTCGTGTGCGATAACAGAAACGGCGCTTCGGTCGCCGGCAATCAGTGTTGGATTAGCGAACGTCAGACGCGGGTTTTCCATACCACCAAACGGGAACGAGTAGGGCAGAACGATGACATCGTATTGTTCCCATTTATACGGTCCGTAGAGACTTTCAGCGGCGGTGATCATTTTGCCGAGATCTTCGAACTCCCAGGCCACGTCGTGGATCATTTCCGGTTCGGTATACACGCCGCAGTTGCTTCCCAGCGAACGGTATTCGAGATTTCCTACAGCCAGCGCGATGAGGTAAACCGGGATCGGCTGTTTCATTTCGAAATGGTACTTGCCATCCGGTGATTTAGCCTTCGGGTTGGAAGCGCTCATCACGGCCATCAGGTCTTTCGGAACGGTCACATCGGCGCTGTACGTGATGCGGTTCGCCGGCGTTCCCTGAACAGGGATCCAGGTGCGCGTCAGTACGGCTTGTCCTTGTGTATACAGGTACGGATGTTTTTTGCCCGCTGTCAGCGAAGGATCGAGCCAGTCGAGTGCGGCCGCATCTTCGGTCGTTTTGTAATAAATATTGATGTATTTGGTGTCTTTGTTGATCTTCACGCTCAACGGCTGACCCAGGAATTCTTTTTTCGGCCCGATGATGAAGTCGGTTTCCGTTTCATGGCCTTTTTTACCCAGCGTTACTTTCTGAATATCAGGTCCGTTTATGTCGAAAACAGCGGTATCGGTATCCTTCCGGCGCTCCATCGTATGACGTGCGACACCATAAATGGTCTTGTTCTCGAAATTGACATCCAGTTCCAGGTCGATGTGTGTCGTGCGGATTTCATCCGTATTGGAGAACGAATGCGCATCCTCGATGGCTACGTTACCCGAAACAGTTGGCTGATCTTTGGTCAGATCTGGGCTCAAACCATCACCACAACGGGAAAAAAGGAGGATAACCGAAGCCAGGAGGAACGGGATTCGTATTTGGTGTTTTGTCATCATGGGTTGTACTGGAAGCTGCTAAGATAGTTAATTCCTCACAGAACTATTACGTTTAGATGTTGCTGCTTTTTGCATTTTTCACAGCAAAAACAAGGCTCAACATCAGCTTTATCCCAAATAACCGGGGCTTGGCGTGTTAAAATTTTTCTTTAAAAATGTTAAAATATTCAGTTTACAAACGTCCCTTGGTAGTCTCCAGTCTCCAGTTCCAAAACTCAACAACTCAGAAACTCAGCAACTCAGCAACTCAGAAACTCAGCAACTCGTAACTTCCAACTTCTAACTTTCAACCTCCAACTCCTTATTAGAAAGGTAACGAATGACATCAGCCGCTGCGTGTAATCCGAACAATGCCGGCATATAGCTCACGGTTCCGTAGAACGAACGCTTGTAATTGCTGCCGTCGGTCATTTTAAGGGAATCTTTTTGCTGCAATTCGGAAGAGAATACACAGCGGAAGCCTTTCAGCGAAATGTTGTTCTTGCGCAGGCGCTTTTTCAGATAATGACCCAGCTTACAATTATAGCTGCGTTCGAGGTTCGCTACCTGCACGCGTGACGGATCGGTTTTTCCCCCGGCTCCGAGCGATGAAATGATGCGGATTTTGAGTCGTCTGGCAGCGATCAGCCATTCGAGCTTTGGTGTGACGCTGTCGATACAATCTATCACGTAATCCGGGCGGTATTCTCCGAGGATTTCCCAAACGCGGGCCGGCAGCACGAATTCTTCGATCACGTTGAGCTTTACATCCGGGTTGATATCGCGGATGCGCTCGGCGAGCACGACTGCTTTGTTGCGCCCGATAGTCGAATCCAAGGCTGTGAGCTGGCGGTTTTTATTGGTGATATCGAATGCATCGCCATCAATCAGCGTGATGGTTCCGACTCCGGCACGGGCGATAAATTCACCGGCAAAAGAACCGATTCCGCCCAGTCCGACGATCAGTACATGCGCCTTGCTCAGGCGTTCCATTTCAGTTTCTCCAAGAATTAAGGCGGTGCGTTCAAGCCAGTTCGACATCTTCAAATACGCGTTTAAAATTGATAGTTAGCTGTTCTGTAAGCGAGTGCAAAGATAATGATTTGAGACTGGCGAGCTTCTCATAGACGGTTGTCAATTCTATATCGGCGGTGTCGGTTTCGAGGAAAAGTCGTTCCAATGGCAGCTCAATCGCACATTTCTGCAACGGAGCGGAATGCAGCAGCCGGTAGCCAAGACTGATCATCGCCGGCGGATAATCGAGTAAGGATTGTACAATGGACGGTTTGGCGAAACCGTGGAAGATCAACGGCTGCTTCGGTGCGTAGCGGGCATGCAGAAAACGGCAGCGGTCCCAGGTGTGAACGCAGTGCAGGATAACAGGCTTGTTCAGCTCGGCAGCCCATTCCAGCTGATGAATGAACCAGCGTTCCTGTTGTTCCATAGGTACGTCGATGAGCCCGTCGAGCCCACATTCGCCCACTGCAATGCAGGCGTCTTCTCCCAGTCGTTGTAACAATTGTTCAGTAAGTTCCGCAGAAAAGATTCCGGCTTCCTGGGGGTGAATTCCGATCGAATACAGCGGCACATTCTTCTCAAAATGAGCCATACTGTTTTGAAAGACAGCTACAAAGCCGCTTTTGCTTCGATGCGTATGTGCATCGATGAGCGTCGATTCGTTCAAAATTGTTTTTGTCAAATTCTTCACAAACTGGTGTTAAAGAAGGTTAACAATGGTTTTTTTTCTATTTTCACACACTTCAAATAAACTCATAATTATGGAAAATGTCGTAGACAACGTTGAAACCAATTCCGCTAAAAAGGGCCATCCAAAAGGCTTGTGGGTACTCTTCGGAACAGAAATGTGGGAGCGTTTCAACTTCTACGGAATGCGTGCGATCCTGACGCTGTTCATGATCAACTCCCTGCGTATGAACGAAGCTGATGCTGCGTTGATTTATGGTGGTTTCCTTGGATTATGTTACCTGACTCCTATGTTGGGTGGATTCATTTCAGACCGTTTCTTCGGTAACAGAAACTGTATCATGTTAGGAGGGGCAATGATGGCCATTGGTCAGTTCATGTTGTTTACCTCTGCATCGGTTTTCTCTTCAAACCTTAGCTTGGCAACGGCCTTGATGTGGGCCGCATTGGGAATCATCATTTTCGGAAATGGTTTCTTCAAACCGAACATTTCTTCCATGGTGGGAAGCCTTTATCCGAAGCACGAGAAAAGCAAACTGGACTCTGCGTTCACGATCTTCTATATGGGAATCAACATCGGAGCCTTGTTGAGCCAATGGTTGTGCCCACTGATCGGTGATGTGAAGACGGGTGGTATTCAGGATGTATATGCATTCAAATGGGGATTCCTTGCCGCTGGTATCGCAATGGTTTTGGGTACCGTGTTGTTCGCATTCCTGAAAAACAAATACGTGGTTACGCCGGATGGTAAACCATTAGGTGGTGTACCTGCAAGAGGTGCTGCCGCTGATGGACTTCTTGATGCAGACGGAGATGAAATTCAAAAGCCAAAGTTTACTTCAATGTCGTTGATCGTTGCGGTGCTGGCGTTTGTTGGATTGTTCTTCTTCTTCCGCTACGCCCTGGCAGGAGACAACTTTATTACAACAATTATTTATCCGATCATCTACTCAAGCGGTTTGACACTTGCCGGATTGATTATCTCGGATAAAACGCTTACTAAAATTGAGCGCCAGCGTATCTATGTGATCTACATCATTTCGTTCTTCGTTATCTTCTTTTGGGCAGCGTTCGAACAAGCCGGATCTTCCTTGACATTTATTGCAAGTAACCAGACAGATCGTCATTTGTTCGGATGGGAAATGCCGGCCTCAATGGTTCAGATCTTTAACGGGTTGTTTGTGGTAATGCTTGCATTCCCGTTCAGCGCATTGTGGAGAAAACTGAACAATATGGGGCGTGAGCCAATCTCTCCGGCTAAACAGGCTATCGGATTGTTGCTGATCGCATTGAGCTACTTCATCATTGCACATAACGTTGACGGACTTGGAACAACAGGAATGCTGGCTGTAAAATGGCTGGTGTTGTTGTACTTCATCCAGACTGTCGGAGAATTGTGTTTGTCGCCAATCGGATTATCACTGGTTGGAAAACTTTCTCCTAAGCGTTTTGCATCTTTATTATACGGTGTATTCTTCCTGTCGAATGCAGCTGGTTACGCATTGGCTGGATCATTGGGATCTATTTTGCCGGCAACCACAGATAAATATATTGCAGCACAGGAATTGGCTAAGGTAAACCTTCAGGACGTATTGGATCACAAAATTGTTCCTACAGCAGAGCAGGCAAAGATTTTAGCGGAAAATCAAATCCCAACAGAATATCCTTCGTTTGTCGGCTTTGAAATTCACAGCTTGTTTGAGTTCTTCATGGTATTTGTAGTACTTTGCGGAATTGCATCGGTCGTTTTGTTTGCCATTACACCGTTCCTCAAGAAAATGATGCACGGCATTCGCTAAGAAACGAACGAGATTGTTCAGAAATCCTCCAAGTCATTTTTGGAGGATTTTTTGTAAACGGAAATATGTAGATTTACCCATTATCGCGAACCGAAAGTATGAGCCACGAACTACAAGACATTCCAGAGGCAAAAGACGCATCTCTTTTAGCCATTCAGGATTTTAAGGGGAAGTACCCGAAACAATTATGGCATTTGTTCCTCACGGAAATGTGGGAACGATTCTGTTTTTATGGAATGCGGGGAATTCTTGCGCTCTTTATGGTGAACCAGCTCGCATTGACCGATAAGGAATCCAATCTGAAATATGGAGCCATTCAGGCATTTGTGTATGCCTTCACTTTCATCGGTGGAATCTTTGCGGACAAAATTCTCGGATTCAGAAAATCCTTGTTCTTTGGAGGAATTGTAATGGTGGCTGGAAACCTTCTGATCGCCTTTTCGCCCCAGGAATTTTTCTATGTCGGAATCACATTGTCCATAATTGGTACGGGCTTTTTTAAACCGAATATTTCATCGATGGTCGGCGATCTGTATCGTGATGGAGATCCGCGTCAGGACGCCGGTTTCGGATTGTTCTATTCTGGGATCAATCTTGGAGCATTTCTTGGTGGGATTTTATGCGTGTACCTTGGGAAATACTACTCGTGGAGTGCGGCCTTCCTCGCTGCAGCTATCGTGATGGTGGTAGGATTGATCACCTTTGCGATTACTAAAAAACACCTCGGTCCGATTGGACAATCACCTTTACTTCATTTGCCAGAGTCTAAGAGAAAAGTTCGAGAGATCGCGGTTTACATTGGTTCCCTGGTGTGCATCCCGCTTATTTTCATCATGATTCGCAATACCCAGTACACGGATTTGTTCATGTACACCATCGGACCGGTTGCTGTAGGGTATTTCATATATGAATTGATGAAGATTCAGGATGGCATAGCACGTCGTAAGTTGATAGCAGCCTTCATTTTCATTTTCTTTTCCATCATTTTCTGGGCCTTTTTTGAACAAAGTGGAGGATCGCTCGCGCTTTTCGCTGAAAAGAATCTGGCTCACTCTTTTTATGGGATGAAGATTGATCCGAATATTGTCAATAATTCAGCCAACTCATTGTTCGTTATTCTATTCAGTCCATTGATTGGTTTGCTTTGGTTCTGGATGTATAAACGAAAAATGGAGCCCAATACAATTGTTAAGTTCGGTCTGGGCTTCCTGTTCCTGGCAGTTGCTTTCTGGATGCTGAGTTATACTCGTCATTTTGCTGATGAAATGGGAATTACCGGTTTGGAATTATTCACATGGGCTTATCTGGTTATGACAATAGGTGAATTGTGTCTTTCTCCGATTGGATTGTCCATCATCACAAAACTATCACCCAAAAATCTTGCGGGGATGATGATGGGAATGTGGTTCCTTGCTTCGGCGTACGGGCAATACGTAGCCGGACTGCTCGGAGCTGGAATGTCGACGCCCGATGATAAAGCTCCTCTCCCAGAAAAGCTTAATGCATATACGGAAGGTTACGGTCAGCTTGCTTTGTATGCTTTGATAGCGGGAATTCTCATTATCGTAATGACTCCTATCATTAAAAAACTAATGTCCGACGTAAAATAGTTTCATGAAAGAACGCAAACACCCCAAAGGATTACCGTATTTGTTCCTCTCCGAAATGTGGGAGCGCTTCGGTTATTACCTCATGATCGGAATTTTCACGCTGTACCTGAAAGATACGGTCGATAACGGAGGTTTCGGCATGAACGAAGCCGAGTCTTCGGATCTCTATGGAACATTCATCGCTCTGGTCTTCCTGACACCTTTTCTGGGTGGCTTACTCGCCGATCGCGTGCTGGGCTACCGGCTTTCGATCACCATTGGTGGAGTGCTGATGGGAATTGGTTACTGCCTGATGTCCATTCACAGTCTTTCCATGCTCTATGTTTCGATGACCTTCGTCATTGTCGGAAATGGATTCTTTAAACCGAATATATCGGCCCTGCTCGGAAATCTCTATAATGACGACCGGTATAAATCGAAGAAGGACGAAGGTTACAACATCTTTTACATGGGGATCAACATCGGCGCATTCGTTTGTAATTTCTTCGGTGCGGCTATGTACAACCTGATTGGATGGGGCGCGGCCTTCATCACGGCCGGTATCGGTATGTTCATTGGTATTGTCATTTTCTGGATGGGTACCAAACACATCAAACACGCCGATGTCTTGAAACCGACACAGGCAGGTGATATGTCGCTCTGGAAGATCAGCGGGATTATTCTGTTGCCGGCAGTTATTTTCGGAGCGATCGGTTATTTCCTCTATGGGATAACTTCCGATACCAATCCGGATGGCAACCTCATTGGTTCCGATTCGACCGATGCGTTCCTGTTTGCGTGTATCCCGGTCGTGTTCTTTTATGCCAGTATCTGGTTCCGCGCTTCCGAACAGGAAAAGAAACCTATTGGCGCCATGCTGGCAATCTTTGCAGTAGTGATTTCTTTCTGGGCGGTGTTCAAGCAGAACGGCTCTACCTTAAATACCTGGGCCGATCGTTATACTGATCGTGAAGTGCCGGCAGCATTGACGGGTACGCTCCAGTCGTTGAAGCAGGTGCAGGAAATTGAGTATACAAAGGATACCGTTCCGTTATTGGATAACCAGTTCCGCGCTGTGGGAGATAAACAGGAGAAAATCGATTACCCGGTTTACTTCAATAATATGAAAGCGGCTGATCTTCCAAAAGAGGGAGAAAAGATCTACGCCTATAATACGAACTTGTTCCAGTCGGTGAACCCGTTCTGGGTGATTGCACTCACACCACTCGTCGTGGCCTTCTTTGCATTTCTGCGAAAAAGGGGCAGAGAGCCTTCCACGCCAACGAAGATTTTTATCGGTTTGTTTATTACAGCGCTGAGCTGTCTTGTAATGGTAGCCGGAGTTCATTATACAGCCAACGGTGCGGAGAAAGCATCGCCGTGGTGGTTCATTGCTTCGTATGGTGTCCTTACTATAGGTGAGCTGTGTCTTAGTCCTATGGGATTGTCGCTGACCTCCAAGCTGAGTCCGCCGCGACTCACAGCGTTGATGATGGGAGGCTGGTTCCTGGCAACGTCGATCGGTAACAAGCTTTCCGGTGTGATGAGCTCCATGTGGGACCAGTACGATAATAAGGCGAACTTCTTCTGGGTAAACTTTGTGCTGCTCCTGGTGGCGGCGTTGGTGCTGCTGTTGTTATTGCGTCGACTGAATCGTATCTTTAAGGAATACGTTGACAAGCCGCACGCGCTGGAACCTGCCGGTCATGCTTCGCCTGAAGACGAGAATGTGGTAAACCAAAACTAAGATGAAGCGTTTCCTTCCGTGGCTGGTTCCTATTGTAGTGTTGTTGGCAGCAATTCCGTTCCTGTTATCGGGGCAGCAAACTGCGATCGCCAAAACGGCAGGTGTATTGGTTGTTGTATTAACTACTCTCGCCATTCGCTTCTGGATGTATCGCGCGGGTAAATTGCGCACGCGTAGTTCGAAAGTAAAACTGACATCCAACGAACGGTTCTTCCTCGATCACCAGTTTCCTTATTATAGGACCATGCCGGTCTCCGAAAAGAAGCGCCTCGAAGAACACGCCGGAATGTTCCTTGCGGAGATTTCCTTCGACCGGTTCAGCCGTCAGGATCCCGCAAAAGAGGAATGCCTGGCCTTTGCAATCGTACTTACGTTATTAACGTGGGGCCATTCGCACCAGGATTGTTCCGGAAAAGTGGTCGTATTTAAGGAAAATGACCGCCCGGAGATCCTGCAGCAGGAGAAACATTCCGTTTTATTTGTGAATACAGCCTGGTTAAATGACCTTCTTATGGTGTCAAACCCGGCCAATATACAGGAAAAGGCGGGGAGCGAAGCCGCGGCAATCCTGCAGGAATTCTACAATTCCCCGGCCTGAGGGAAAATAATTCAAAAAAAATAGCAGGGCTAACTGTACTAAAAACACGTAGTTAGCAGCTGGTCGAAATTTTCTCCACAAAGATTTTTTGAAAAGCCCTTGCAGAAGTGAAAAGAGTGTGTACCTTTGCACCCGCTTTGAACGATAAGCGGTACGGTTAAGGCCGATGAAATATGGGGTTTGAGGCAAAAAAGAGCTTAAATTTTTTTTGACAAAAAGCTTGCTACTTTAAATAAAGCAGGTATCTTTGCCCTCCGCAAACGAGCGAAGGAAAAAGCAAAGCGAAGTCAAAAAAAGAAAAGAAAATTTTTTTTCGAAAAAGCTTGCCAGAATAAAAAACCTGATTACTTTTGCAACCCCGATCGAACGAGATCGGATAACAAAAACGGCAAACGCTCAGTAACGATTGAGAAAAATAAGCCGGATGCTTTTAAAGATTGAAACCTTTAAAGACAACGAAAAAGTTCTTTGACAGATTAGGAAAAGATAAGGAAACAGCGTAGAGAATTTAAACG
>CAMLRS010000023.1 GCA_946482515.1 uncultured Flavobacteriales bacterium
AATCGAATTTTACTACCACAGGCGATTGATTTACATGGTTTTTTGCCCCCATTTTGTAATGTTGAAGGACGTTTTCCAGCGTCAGAATACTACCATCGTGCATATAAGGTGCCGTTAGTGTAATATTGCGCAGTGATGGCACTTTAAACAGGCCTTTGCTGCTTTCCTGGAAATCGATCCGGAAACGGCCTTGATCTTTGCCGTAATCGGCATACAAACCGTTGTTAGCGACTTTGTAGGTGGTAAAATGCGGCGCCGGATGGCATTGCGTACAATAGAGCTTTTGACTGAACAGCTCCCACCCTCTTTTCTGCGAAGCAGTGAGTGCCGTGGAATCACCGCTGTAAAAACGGTCGAAAGCGCTGTTATCGGAGATCAGTGAACGCTCAAAGGCTGCAATGGAGCGTGTTAATACCCACGGATCGAACGAACGACCGAAAATGCGCTGTGCAGCGGCTTCGTATTCGGGAACGGCGCGTAATTCCTTGAGCAGCTCACGCATATCGGAGCCCATTTCGGTATGTTCTTGTATGGGAACAATAACCTGCATTTCAAGGGTTTTCAGCTCGCCGTCGAACATAATACGCTCAAGGTAGGCGCTGTTGAGCAAGGAAGGTGCGTTGCGCTCGGCAAACCGGCCTAAAACACCATTGCTTACAGCTAATCCATCGGTAAAGGCTTTGTCTGGGTGGTGACAATCGGCGCAGGAAATGGAATTGTCGGTAGAAAGGCGCTTGTCGAAAAACAGCTTGCGTCCCAGCTCGATCTTTTCAGCTGTCATGGGATTATCCGCCGGAAACGGAATCGGACCGAGTGTGCTCTCGATGTTACCGCGTACGCATTTGAAAGCCAGCAACAGACAACTGCCTGTCGCCATTAGCATCAACAAAAAGAGTGTCCTTTTATTCAGGGAACGATCCATTTTGCGGTTCCAAGCAGATCCTGTTTACCGGAATAGAGCTGAACGAAATGAAGACCGGGTGTGAGATTTTCAAAACGAAGCTCAGCGCCATTGCAGTTTCCGGAAGCGATCACGCGCCCTTCAGCATTGGTGAGACGGTAGTTTGCAGCTGCTACTTGCTCATCCCAGGAAATGATCGTAGCGGTAGTCAACTGTGCAACCTGTACGTCGATCAGCTCAGTTTCAATAACGGAAGCATTGACAGGCGATGTAAATACCGGGTGCTGCGTCACGTTATCCATTACAGCGGCATTAACGCCATTGCTGCCATGGACCATTCCTGTTGTTGCCGGATCGGTTCCTTCGAGCCATTGGTCGAGGTTGACGTTCAGGATGATTTCCTGTGAGCCGTTCTGGTAAACAGTTGCCACGGTCGTAACACTTACATCCGGCGTGTTATGATCGCCCAGGCAGTGCAGCTGGTAAGCTTCTGTCGGTGTGCCGTCGTTGTTGTTATCGCCGAGTGCGTTGATAATGAAATGCATGTAGCCGGCTGTCCAGCCCCAGTGCATAGTCGGCGTCTGATAGCTCAATGGATGATTTTCCGGGTATTGACTGATATCCAGGTGGTTCAGGTATTCCGGAACGCCTACCATGAAGTGAATGCCTTCGATGTTGGTCACGTCGAGTTCACCCAACTCTACACTGTTGTTCGGGTGACTGATATACAATACTTTATTGGTGTCTAGTTCAAGTATTTGTCCACCATCGTGAACGATCTTTATGCGGGAAACGTAGAACGCCACATCCTGAACGCTGTAATCAACGCCGTTGAGTGCTTCGATCGTTTCATTCAGGGCAAAAGGCTGCTCGTTGTTCATGAAAGCAAATTTGAGAGCCACATGCGACTGACTGTGTACCGCAAAGGTGGTAATCGCTCCTGCGAGCAGTGTAAACAGGTGTTTCATGAAATTAATTTTTATGTGCAATGTACAACAATTCCCCTTTGCTGATACGGTAGCGTTCGATCAATTCATCGGGTATTCTGTGTTTCTCAAATGCAATTTCAACCGTAAATCCTGCCTTTTCGAGCCACTGCGGATAGTCTCTTCCGAACAGACGCACGTGGTCTTTCTGCCAGAAGTGTTTCTCGCGGTCTTCCGGGCTGGTGATGCTTGGATCTTCGTAAGTTACTTCACGATTCATGTCCTGCGGCACCTGCATAATGGCCCAACCGCCCGGTTTCATCACGCGATAGAGCTCGCGCATGCATTGCAGCGGATCGTCGACGTGTTCCATGACGTGATTGCAAAATACTACGTCGAAACGGTTGTCTTCCAATGGAATCTGGTGCAGGTCGAAATGCATGTCGGCGATAGGCGAAACGAGGTCGGCTGTCAGGTAATCGAGGTTTGCCTGCTGCTTGAAACGCTTGTGAAAGCACTGTTCCGGAGCAATGTGCAGCACGCTGAGCTTATCGGCTGTAAAGAAATTGCTTTCGTCGCGCAGGTAAAGCCACATCAGGCGGTGGCGCTCCAGCGTAAGATCGTGAGGACACAACACATTCTCGCGGTGCGAAACGTTGGAACCATACGAAAGGAACTTACGGGAAGTCTTACCACAAACCGGGCATTCGAAGTTATTTCCTTTGTAAAACAACGGCGCAAACAGGCGGAAAACATAGCTCAACCGGATCAGCAGCGGTCGTGGAAGTTTGTTCAGCAGGAACTTATACAGCTTTTTCATAAATCGGAATGAGCAAAAATAACGTTTTATCCGCTTAGCTGTCCACTGCCGGTTGTTCACTATAATTTTCAACTGCTTTGTACGGTGCTGGCTTCTTTCCTATTTTTACCCGTATGAAAACGCCAATCTTATTTCCTCTGACGGTTTTATTGCCGGTTTTTATTCATGCGCAATCTTTCGAATCTATGCAGGCTCCTGATGCTAAAAAAGTTACCAAAACGTTGGAAATCCACGGACATCAGCGCGAGGACCCTTACTTCTGGATGAATCAGCGCGATACGCCGGATGTGCTCGATTACATTGTAGCCGAAAATAAGTACAGCGGTGCTTTTTTCAACGAGCTGAATCCCCTGGTGGAAACCCTGCTGAAGGAATTCGAGCAGCGTATCGATCCGAATGATGTGAGCGCTCCTTTCAAATCCAACGGTTATATGTACCAGTGGCGCAATATCCAAGGGAAAGATTACCGCGAGCTCTGGCAGATCAAAGACGGCAAACAAACCTTGTTTTTCGATGAAAACGAACGTGCTGAAAAGCACGATTATTATGGCCTGGGCGACTGGAACAATTCGCCGGACAACAAACTGCTGGCCATCAGCGAAGATGTTGTCGGACGACGAAAATACACCATTCGTTTCCGCGACAATAAAACGGGCAAATACCTGAAAGACCAGCTCGTTAACGTCGATGAGAGCATCATTTGGGCCAATGATAACAAAACCGTTTTCTATATCAAGAAAGACGAAACAACCCTGCGTGAATTCCAGGTTTATCGCCATGTGCTGGGTACGTCGCAAGACAAAGACGCGCTGGTATATGAAGAAAAAGACGAGCGTTTCTCGGTTTTCATCGTCAAATCATTTGACCATTCGCGCATCTGTATTTACAGTCAGAGCTCCACAACCGCCGAAGTATCGCTGATCGATGCGTGGAAGCCTTTGGAAAAGCCACAGGTCTTTCTGCCGCGCATCCAGGGACATTTGTACCAGGTCGATCACCACGAAAACGGCTTCTACGTGCTCAGCAACTGGAAAAGTCCGAACAGAACGCTGTTGCATACGGTTAGCAAGCCGGATAAGATCGAGGATTGCAAAACACTCATTGCACACGATCCGGCGGTTTACCTCGACGGATTCCTGCCGTTTAAAAATTACCTCGTGGTGCAGCAACGCAGCGCTGGCGTGTCGACTTTTCGCTACGGCGACCCGATGGCCGCTTCCCTGAAAACGATCGCTATCGATGAGCCTGTGTACGAAATCGCGCTGGACGCCAATGACGATTACGACGCAAAGACCTTTGTGTATGCATACACATCGCTGACAACGCCGCCTTCGGTGTTTAACTTTGATATGAATAGCGGCATTAGTACGCTGCATTTCCGGAAATCACTGCTCGATAAGAGCTTTTCACCCGATAATTACGAAAGCAAGCGCGTTTGGGCAACCGCCAACGACGGCACGAAAATCCCGGTTTCGCTGGTTTACAAAAAAGGCATCGACCTGAAAAAAGCCCCTATGTTGCTCTACGGTTATGGCTCTTACGGTGTAACGATCCCGGCGGCCTTTAGTGCATTACGTCTCAGCTTGATCGATCGCGGGTTCGTGTTTGCCATCGCACATATTCGCGGCGGTAAATTCATGGGCGAAACGTGGTACGAGAATGGCAAGCTGCAGCACAAGCGCAATACGTTTACCGATTTCATCAACTGCGCCGAATGGCTGGCCATGCAGGGTTATTGCGACCCGAACGCTATTTATGCACAAGGCGGAAGCGCCGGTGGTTTGCTGATGGGTGCCGTGACCAATATGGCTCCTCACCTCTTCAAAGGCGTGATCGCACAGGTTCCGTTCGTGGATGTGGTAACGACCATGCTCGACGAAAGCATTCCGCTCACAGTGGGCGAATACGAAGAATGGGGCAATCCCAACGAAGCGGAAAGCTACTGGTATATGCTCAGTTATTCACCTTACGACCAGGTGCGTCGGGCACATTACCCGGCGATGCTCATCACAACCGGTTACCACGATTCGCAGGTTCAGTACTGGGAACCGCTGAAATGGGTGGCTAAGCTGCGCGATATGAATCTCGGAACTGCTCCCCTGCTGTTCGACTGCACAATGAGTGCCGGTCATGGCGGCGGATCGGGACGAAGCACCGAACGACTCGAAGTAGCTAAAGAATTTGCGTTCTTATTGCATGTACAAGGTATTACGAACTAGTTTTCTGTTGGGGCTGTTGCTACGGTCGGTTGCTGCTTTCGGACAGGAAGACAGCCTTCCGTACAGGCTTTACAACCAAAAACTGGTGCTGTATTCCGATTTGGGCTTCAACACTGCTCCTATCGGCATCAAATACCCCTATAACGATGAGATCAAGCGGCTGAGATACCGCAACAATTCCAACATGGTACTCGGATTCGGCTTCTCCTACAAATGGATGGCCGCGCGATTGGGGATCAACCTTCCGGTTTCGCTGCGTTCCAGTCGCTATGGAAAAACCAGCTATTTCGATCTCGGATTCGATTTTACGCTGAAACGCGTCTTCCTCGACTTCGATTTTCATTTGTACCAGGGCTATGTGATCAAAAACGGCTACCGGTGGAACGACACGCTGAACGACTTGTATCCGCATGAACAGCGCCCGGATGTGAATTCAGCCAGTTTTTCCATCAATGCGTGGGTGTTTCGCTCAAAAGATTTTAAAATGGCGGCCATGCGCGGAAAAACGGGGTCGTATGAAAAGGATGTAAAAACCTGGTATTTCAGATATACATTAAACATTCATGGCGTCAGCTCTGAGATCAATGCTCCGCTGGTCCCCGTTTCATTGCAGGACAGCAGTCAGAGCAAAACGCTCTCCCATGTCTTTACAGCACTGGATTTCGGCCTGATTCCCGGTTATGCTTATGTCAAGCGCTGGAAGAACTTCCAAATCGGTGGTATGGCCGGTTTGGGGCTTGTGATCCAGTCGAAGTTTTACACGTTTGAAGATCAGACACGTGGTTTCCTGGGACTTGCACCACGTCTGGATCTTAAATTCATCGCGGGTTACAATCAACCGAAGTATTTCCTGATGTTCGTCACCGATTTCGATAATAAGAGCATTCGGTTCCAGAACCTGTCTTACCGGCAAACATACTACTCCCTGCGTTTAGTTGGAGGCATTCGCTTAGATGTGAGAAAGAAGCAGCAGAAAGTTATAAATGATTAATTATCAATTATAAAGCTGGTTTTATCTGAAGTTGAGATAACTGTGAAATTATCAATTACATTGAAAGCGGGGCTGCGGAGTTAAATCCGGCCTCTTCATAATTCATAATTATCGCATTGATAATTCTAATGCACCAGGTGTTTATAACGACTTTCGGTAAGTGGAACCGGCCATTTGTGGCGTAAATCACCCAGTCGTTGAACGAGTCCGTCGTAAAGTAAAGCTTGCGGATGTTCGGCGAGCTCGAAAAAGGAAACGCGGCTGATCTGATCGTTTTCTTCAATGATCATCGACATGCGATCAAACCAGTCAATCGTATACTCTTCTCCGATCTTGCGCATGAAACGTGTTTGAGCATCAATCGAGCAGCCACTTGGACCGGCAACCGATTCGTCGAGTGCGATCACGAGCTGATAGTTGTTCAGCCACGCACCACAAGCGGCAAGCTGGGTTCCGTGTGCGGCCCATTGTTCCAGGAATTCAGCGATCGGACCAGCCATTTCCTGCTGATCGCTTTCACTCACCGGGCGATTGGAGGTGTAGATCCAAACACGGGATTCATCCGGAAACTGGTCCATTTTCATCGTTCTTACAATTCTGCAGCGTTGGCAATCAATTCGGCAACATCCAGCACGGCGATTTCCTGCTCTTTGTTGAAGTTCTTCACACCGTCGGTCATCATGGTGTTGCAGAATGGGCAACCGGTGGCGATAATGGAAGCCTGTGTTTCGAGCGCGTCTTCGGTGCGTTCCACATTGACTTCTTTATTGCCCGGCTCGGCTTCTTTGAACATCTGCGCACCACCTGCTCCACAGCAGAGACCTTTGCTCTTGCAGCGCTTCATTTCCACGAGCTCAGCATCGAGCTTTTCGATCAGTGAGCGCGGTGCTTCGTAAATATCGTTTCCGCGACCGAGGTAGCACGGATCGTGGAAGGTGATTTTCTTCCCTTTGTACGTGCCCCCGCCTTCCAGCGTAAGCTTTCCGCTGTTGATCAACTCCTGGATCAGCTGTGTGTGGTGAATCACTTCGTAGTGACCACCCAGCTCCGGATATTCGTTTTTCAGCGTGTTGAAGCAATGTGGACAGGCCGTTACGATCTTTTTGATCTCGTAGCCATCCAGCACCTGGATATTCATCATGGCCTGCATCTGGAAGGTGAATTCGTTTCCGGCACGCTTGGCGGGATCGCCCGTACAGGATTCTTCAGCACCCAGAACTGCAAACTTGACATTGCATTTGTTGAGGATTTTCACCAGTGCTTTGGTGATCTTTTTCGCACGGTCGTCGAAACTACCGGAGCAGCCTACCCAGAACAGCAGATCAGGTGTTTCACCCGTTGCCATCATTTCGGCCATTGTTGGTACAGTCAAAGTACTCATAATCGTTCGTTCAAAATTTCGTCTTAGTGAACTTCTTATTCGTTGATCCAGTTACCACGGCTGGATTGTGCAAACTGCCATGGCGCACCGTTGTTTTCGATGTTGGTCAGCATGCCCGCCAGCTCGGTTGGCATTTTGGATTCTTCCATCACGAGGTTGCGGCGCAGGTCTACGATGATGGCCAGCGGATCGATATTTACAGGGCATTCCTGTACGCAGGCGTTGCAGGACGTACATGCCCACAATTCTTCTTCCGTAATGTAATCGCCGAGCAGTGATTTGCCATCGGTGTAGTCTTTTCCGTGCTTGCGACGGTTCTCGCCCACTTCTACCAGGCGGTCGCGCGTGTCCATCATGATCTTGCGCGGCGACAATTTCTTCCCGGTAATGTTTGCCGGACAGGAAGCTGTACAGCGGCCACATTCCGTACAGGTATAAGCGTCGAGCAGGTTTTTCCACGTCAGATCGGTTACATCGCGTGCACCGAAGCGCTGTGGCCCTGCCTGTTCGGCAGACAGGTCAACATCGGTTGGAGCAGCAGCAAACGGATCGGCCGTCGGGTCGAGCATCAGCTTTACTTCCCGCGTTACGGATTCCATATTGGTGAATTTTCCTTTCGGCTCCAGGTTGGTATACCAGGTGTTCGGGAAAGCGAGGAAAATGTGCAA
Source organism: uncultured Flavobacteriales bacterium (assembly GCA_946482515.1). The sequence continues at coordinate 7,907 of CAMLRS010000023.1, forward strand.
ATGCTTGGAGTAAGCCAGGTAATTCATGAAACCGAGTACCATGGTCAAGTGTCCCCACCAGCCGATGCGCTCCAGCAAATGCAGTGTTTCCACCGACATATTGCCGAAGATTGGCTCGGCGATCAGCGACGAAATGGTGTAGCTCATCGAGCCATCGCCCAGGTCGGCAGCGTGCGAAGCGCCCATTCGATAGAGCATTTCATCCGTTCCGTTCATAGTGAAAATGCAGATCACGAGGATGAATTCCATCGCCAGGATCAGGTTGGCATCGAATGTCGGGAAGCCTTTCATTTCCGGCTTGTGGAAACGCTTCAGGCGAAGGATATTGCGTCGGGCAAGGAAAGCGATCGTCGCAATCAACGCTGCAAATGACAAAATCTCGATGAAGCTGATCATGAAGGTGTAAAAACCACCCAGCGACGGACGGAAAACGCGGTGACTTCCCGTTACGCCATCGATGATGATCTCGATCAGCTCGATCTGCGTAATGATAAAGGCCGAGTAAATGGCCAGGTGAAGCAATGCCGGGATCGGACGGCGGAACATTTTCTGCTGACCGAATGCCACGAGCATCATGGTCCTCCAGCGGTCATTTTTCCGGTCATTACGGCTCACATCCTGCCCCAGCAGAATGTTCGAACGGATTTTGAGAATATTCCAGGCAAAGAACCCAAACGCTGCCAGGAAAAAGACACAAAAGATAATGGTAGCAATCATAGTTGTGTGTTAGTCGGGAATTGTATCCAACAATTTACGTAATTTTTTCTCCTCGGAACCGGTAAGCGGTACACCTTTGGTTTTGGATCCAAGGACTGAGAAGTGAATGTAGCGCTCCGGATGCAGTGTGATATCGTCTACCAGCTCCTGCATTTCCTTGTTCGTATTGACGAGCTCGTTGTACAGTTTTTCGTCTTTGATCAGCTTGCCCAGTGTTCCTTTGCCGCTGTTGATCTCTTCAAGCGTGTTGCTCAGCTTCTGAATGGTCTGGCGTGCGTCTTCCACCGTTCCTTTGTAGTCAACGGTTACAAGGTCATCACTAATCTTCTTCGCATTGCCTACGATGGCCGTGATCTTCTCGTTGCTCAGCTTCAGGTTATTGGTAATGCTTTCCACGTTGGAGAAAATACGGCCGAGTTTCTGCTTCTCGGATGCCACGAGGTCTTCCATTTCTACGGCTACGTTTCCGAAGCGACGAATGGCAATTTTTATTTCCTGCATGGAGGCTTCGATCTCTGAGGTGGCTGTCGTATCCCAGAATGCATTCAGGGAAGTGATCGTGTGGTCGATACTGCTGAGCAGTGTTTCAACTTTCTGCGTGATCGGATCGGCGTATTGTTTCAACTGGGAGATCATATCAACAGCTACAATACCCTGGATCGGCTCGCCCGGCTTGTAGTAGCCTTTCGAAAGATCGGTGTTGAGCTTCAGCAACAAGCCTTTGTTCAGCAGGTCCGTTCCCCCGATTTCTACGATTGACCCACGCGGGATGCGGATTTCGTCTTCCTGGATGGTAAATTCAATTTTCACCATCCGGTTCACGTTACCGCCAGGAACATATTCCACAGAAAGCACTTTACCAACCGCTACTCCGTTGATGTAAACGGAAGTTCCCGCAGTCAGCATCCCTGAATTGGGGAAGTAAGCAACGTATTTGTCATCACCGCCGAAAAAACTGTGGCCTTTCAGGAAATTGACTCCAGCGATCAACAGGCCAACGGCCAGTAGGGTGATCACACCGACTTTAAACTCTTTGGAAATCTTCAAAACGCGCTATTTTTCCGCTAATTTAATAGCTTTTTCCAAACTAATGCGCTCGCCGTTTTGAAAGGCTACCACAAAGGCATTGGCAAAGCCTTTTCCCTTGAGTTCAGTTTTGTATTTGTTGGCTGCCGCGAAATCATTTTCAAACATCCCGGCGGTGTATTTATACAGGTTATCCTGCTTGTATTCGAAAACTTTCAGGCCTTTGAAACGGTTGGCCGTTACCGGGATTTTGGTCTCGGATGTTTCGATCTGTACACGGAAAACGATCTTTCCGGAAACGCTTTCCGGGTCTTTCGGCTCTTCGGCATCCGGATCAGCTACCGGCGTTTTTCCGCCATTGGTTTGCTCGTCGACACCTTCCAGCTCGTTCTTGTATTTTTCAAAGGCGGTAAACATCGCTGTGGCCATTTTCTGCTGACCGGTTGTATCCGCCAGGAATTTCTCCTCGTCGGTATTCGTCAGGAAGCCCGTTTCGATGAGCACGCTCGGCATGGTGGTTTTGTAAAGAACGAGGAATCCGGCTTGTTTTACACCCCGGTCAAAGCGACCGATCGTTTTGAATTCTTTCTGAAGCTTCCCGGCGAAGGAAATCGATTGATCGAGGAATACGGAAAGCTGTAGCTGGCGCGCGATGATCGCATCCGGCGACATATCGAAATTCTTGTACTTCTCGCCTTTGTCGTCTTCGAGGTAAATGGTACTGTTCTCACGATCGGCGATTTTTGCCTGCGCATCGGTCTTGTGCAATCCCAAAACATAGGTTTCCGTTCCGTAAGCAGAAGGTGAAGCCGAGTTGGCATGGATACAGATGAAGAGATCGGCGTTGGCTTTGTTCGCAATACGTGCGCGCTCGTCCAGCTCGATGAAAACGTCCTTGTCGCGTGTATACACCACTTTGATACCCGGATATTTCGCTTTGATGTGTTTTCCAAGTCGGAGCGCCATCGAAAGGCATACATTCTTCTCATGTGCCGAAGCGCCGTGACAGCCTGGGTCTTTTCCACCGTGACCGGCATCGATCACCACTGTTTTGATGGTTTGCACTTCCTCTTCGTCGACATTAACGGTTGGCGCGTCTGGCTCGGCAAAGGAAAATACCATTAACATCGGCAGTAGCGCCAGTGTCCATTTAATGATACGAAGGTACTTTTCCATGTCGTTGTTTTTGGGGCGATTTCTCTTTGTACCAAAGGTACCGCCGGAGTTATTAACAAAAAGAGCACCATTTTGAAACTTTTCCTCTGAAAATTGTTAATAACATCACCATAACTCCGGATTTTCAAGACGTTACGCGAAGGTGTGCTTGGCGAACTGGAAACGTGATTTTTTCACCACAAAAGGCACAAAAGTTTTTGTAATGTGTTTTGCGTAGTTCATAGCGTCCCGATCCGCCGCGGCGGAGACTACACAAAAGACGCATAGCAATATTGCGTTATCGCAATAACGTAATATTACGTGTGGGTTTTGGTTTGAATAGTCTTTGTGTAATTCTCCGCTGTAGCGGAGAATGCTTGAGGCAATACACCGTGCGTCTAACCTACCCTTTTGTGCCTTTTTGTGGTGAAAAAAATCAAGAGGAGTCATGGCCTCAAACAAAAAACGGCCCCAAAAGAGGCCGTTCGTCGTTTCATAAAGGATTGTCTGTCAATACACCGTGAATTTCACGAGCTGTTCAGCGCCGTTGCCACTCAGATGAACGAAGTAAACGCCGGCTGCTACCTGCTGCAATGGAATGGAAAGAGTCTCCTGTTGCTGTGCAGTTGTTTCCTGCGTCAGGATCTGTCCAAGTCCGTTCAGGATACGGGCTGTAGTCTGCTGCGCGATGCCGTTTGCCGAAGTAATGAAAATGGTTGCAGACGAAGCATCGTAAGAGATATTGAACACAGCCGTTTCTTCATCAAGTCCGGATGTACCGCAGCTGGTTTCGATGACCACATCGAGTGTTGTGGAATCGGTACCGCAGTTGTTGCTGGTAATCAGCTCAACGGTTATCGTTGCGTCTTCATCGAAGCTTACAGTCGGCGTGGACGCATTGGACGTGGCCGGTGTTCCACCCGGGAAGCTCCACTCAAAATCGGTGGCGCCGGTCGAGTTGCTGCCGTCGAAGGAAACGATCGTCGGGCAGCCGTAGGTGCTGTCGGCAAGTGCAATCAACGGAATCGGGAGATCGTTGACCTCGATGTTGATCGTCGAAGAATTCACACAGCCATTGGCCGCCGTTCCTGTAACCGAATACGTCGTTGTCGTGGTCGGGTCGGCTGTTACAACGTTGCCTGTTGTGCCGGATAATCCGGTTGGTGGCGACCACGAAAAGGAACTGGCACCCGAAGCGGTCAATACCGTCGATTCGCCGTTGCAGATTTCGTTATCGCCGCTGATGTTGATGCTCGGTGTTGCGTTCACGGTAATGGTCACAAAAGTCGAATCAAACAGCATACAGCCGCCACCCACGGTGTACAGGATGGCTTCATACGTTCCCGGAGTCGCATACGTAACCGAAACAGTTGGATCGGATGGAATAACGTTCGGAAGCCCGCCCGGGAAGTACCAGAGCAAGGTGTCTTCGTAAGTGCTTCCTGCTGCGTCAAAGTCAATGGAATTGCCCGAACAGATGGTGAGCGCGCTCGGCGTAATGTTTGCCACTGAGTTGGCTGACGTAATAAACGGATGCACGTACAACGATGCCGAAAGGTTCCACGATCCGGCGGTTGTGTATCTGTACCAGTTGTTGTCTGCCTGCTGCTCCCAGATAACCGAAGGCGATGTTTGTCCGTTGGCGTTGCTGACGATCGAAAGCGTGTCTTTTACGCCTGCTGTCCATTGGAGGTTGGTCAGGTCCACACTCACAAAGAATTGCTTCGAAGCTGGCAAGGTAACCGGTGTGTTGACGAAATTGGCTTCTGTGTAAAATCCGCCGTCAACATCCTGCATGATCTGTCCCATAGTCAGGTTTGTGGAGCCGATTTGCGCACCGACTACACCGCCTGTTCCATCATAAATCCGTATTGGGACGATCTTCGCCGGGTTGGCGCTGTAAGCCAGTCCGAAAGCAACCCAGACGTTATTCAGGATTGTGTTGGGGGAAGCCGAAGCATCGAAATACATGGCTTTCTGTTTGTCGAGGTAAACATTCATCCCGTTGATCCAGCCATCCTGGCCTACCGAAGCACCGGTAAAATAGTTTTGAGCGGTCCATCCGCCTGGAGTCGGGAGATTGATGCGCTCACAGGTCGAAGCCGGGTTCACCGTAATGTAATTGGTGTTCGTTTGCACATCGTTGCCGTTTGCATTTGAAACGGTGAGCGTTACGTTGTAGGTTCCGGGTGTGCTGTAAACGATTGGCGGCGGATTCTGTCCGTTGAATGATGCCGGTGTTCCGCCCGGAAATAACCACGCCCAGGTGGTTGGTGCATAAGTCGATTCATCTGTAAAAACAACCGATCCGCCGGCATTGATGGTGGTGAAATTGGCCGAAAACGCCGCTACAGGTGGATTGTCCAGCGACGCGGAAATACATTCCATAGCCGCGGCGGCGTCTATTCTCCCCGATCCGAGCTGACCGATGTAGCCAGGGTTTTGTGCATTGATATTGTCGGCAGTCGAAAGCAGGCAGCTGATCAGATCGGCAGTTGGAATGCCCGGATTCAGCGAGCGCATCAGTCCGGCTAGCCCTGCAACCATAGGCGATGCCATGGATGTTCCGGATTTGTTGCCATACGTATTGGCCACTGTGGTGCTGTAAATGTTATTACCCGGCGCCGAAACGTCGATCCAGCCGCCGTAATTTGAGAAGCTGGCTTTGGTGTCGGTGCTGGTTGTAGCCGCTACGGAAACCACATTGTTGAATGCCGCAGGATAAAACTGCGACGATACGTTATCGTTTCCGGCTGCGGCGATCAGAATACAGCCCTGGGAATATGCGTAATCGACGATGTTCTGGCCGGTTGTCGTGAACGTCGGACCGCCCCAGCTCATATTGATCACATCGGCGCCGCTCGCAGCTGCGTAGACGATTCCTTCATAGCCATTTGTTACGGCTTCTGCCGTTGTGGTGGATTTTATACACATCAGCTTACAGCTGAAACCGATCGAGGCAACGCCTGTTGCGTTATTGGAACGTGCCGATGCAATTCCGGCTACGTGCGTTCCGTGGTCAAATGTTCCGTTTGGTGGATTCGGGTTGTTGTCGTTGCTCGCCACGTCGTAGCCATTGATGTCGTCGATGTAGCCGTTTCCGTCGTCATCGATTCCGTTTCCGGCAATTTCTCCCGGGTTGACCCACAGGTTGGGCGAAAGATCGCTGTGTGTGCGCTCGATTGCATCATCTACGATAGCGATCACCACATTGCTTCCCGCTGAAAAGTAATTCCAGGCCGTTGGTGCATTGATCATGCTCAGTCCCCATTGCGATCCAAACGACGGATCGTTCGGTGTCAGGCAGAAACGGTCAAGCGGAACGCGCTCGGCATATTCAACGCCCGGAAGCTGTTGCAATGCTTTCAGGAAAGCCGCTGTGTGAGCGATGTCGGTAAATTCCACGAGGTAAGTGCGCTGGAGCTTCACCGAAGTTTTCGCCGCTGCAAACGGTTTCGAAAGATGTGTTATTCCATATGTTCGGGCAAGTGCGTCCAGACCGGGAATGCTGTTGACAGGAATGGATTTCGGGTCTTCGTTCAGGGAAGAAGATACCCGAGCATCATTGGTCAGCTTCAGCCAGATCTTTCCTTCCTGGAATTCGGGCTGTACTGTTTGTGCCAGCACTATAGATGGCAGTAATAGTAAAGCAAGTAGGATTATTCGCATAGTATTTGTTGTTTAGCAGTTCTACAATAATAAGCAATAACGATTTATGAACGAAAAATTACGGCACAACTCTTGTGCAAGGCGCGATCGCTCCTGAACTGCATTGTGTCTTCCGAACGCGACATTCGCGCCCCGGAATTTCACTACAGACGGGTAATTTTTTAGCTTTGCAAACGTTATTCAGGCAATTTGTCCTTTCAAACAGCTACATATCCCGCTGCATGGTCTTTCGCTAATCGCTTTCGCTGGTTAGCGGTCTGTGTTGTGTGCCTGTTTCCGATGCACGTTGCTGCGCAGGAAGATTCGACGGCTGTGGAGCCTGAGCCTGCTTTCAAAGACACCGTTGTGCTCTACGAGTCCGATCTGGAATCCATCGTAACCTATTCGGCGCGCGATTCCATTTACAGCGATATCCGTGGCAAGAAAATTCACCTTTACGGCGATGCGAACCTGAATTACGAAGGCATCGACATGAAAGCCGAATACCTGCTCATCGATCTCGAGAAAAACGAAGTATGGGCTACGTATGTCGAGGATTCGCTTGGAAAACGCATCGGTCCGCCTGTTTTTTCCGACGGCGGCGATACCATCCGCGCGGCAAGCATCCGTTACAATTTCGATACGAAAAAAGGCTATATTAAGGAAGTGGCGATCCAGCAGGACGAAATGTACCTGACCATGGAAACCGCCAAACGACAGGCCAATGAGGAAATCCATTTCGTTCGCGGGAAATTCACCACGTGTAACCTGGCCGAGCCGCATTACCACTTTTTCCTGACCAAAGCCGTGCTCGTTCCGGATAAACGCATTGTTACCGGCCCGATGAACCTGTGGATCATGGGCGTTCCAACACCACTCGGGTTGCCGTTTTCCATTATTCCGCAACGCAAGGACCGGGAAGCCAAAAGTGGATTCATTATGCCACAGTTTTCGGCCTTTTCACCTTATGGCTTCGGTTTGCAGCGACTGGGCTATTACATTCCGATCTCGGAGCGTTTGCAGACGATCGTCTACGGAACAATCTTTTCCCGTGGAAGCTTTGGTTTTGAAAACGAGACGCAATACAACAAACGCTACAAATACCAGGGAAATTTCGCCGGTGGTTATTCCTACTTCCGCGAAGGATTTCCAAGCTCCGACAGTCGCTCATCCGTTACCCTGCGCTGGACACATAACCAGGATCCGAAAGCCAATCCGAACTGGCGTTTTACCAGTGATGTAAACTTCAATTCGCAGAACTCGAACAAAGTCGTGCTCGATCAGCAAACCGATACGTACTTCAACAATACGCTCAACTCCGATATCCGTGTCGATCGCTTTTTCGTTGGCAAGCCAATCCAGATGAGCCTTCGCACGTCGCTGCGTCAAAACTCGTCTGCGCCGACCATCAACTTTGTGGCGCCGGTGTTCAACATCACCACTACCCGCTTCTTTCCGTTCAAGCGTCGTTCGGGTGTGATCGGCAAAACGCGTTTCTACGAAACGATCGGTATGAGCTACAACTTTGAAGCGAAAAACCAGTCCGATTTCAAGTCCGAATACCTGCGTACCGGCGATTTCAATGCCATCGGGAAAACCTTCCGGAATGGCGCTTCGCATACGGCTACGATGACAACGACCATCAACCTGTTTAAGAACACCGTTCGTTTCACGCCAAGCGTCAGCTACAATCAGAAATACAATTTCCAGTCGATCAGAAAGACCGTTGATACCTTGACCAATCTCGTACAGATCGATTCGCTCAACCGCGGCGTGTTCAGCCACAATCTGACATTTACCGCCGGTCTGACTACCAACCTGTATTCCTACTACCGTTTCATCGGCAAGCGAAGAACGTTATTGCGCCACGTAATGACACCGGCTGTTACGCTGGTTGCCAGTCCGAATATTCAAAACGGGATCGATGAATATACCGACACGCTACAGCGCACATTCCAGTATTCGACACTGGAGAATTCCGTTTATCCCGAGCGCTACCTGCAAAATGCCGGTCGTATCGATTTCTCGCTCGGAAACACCTTCGAGCTCAAATACAAGAGCGATAAAGACACCGTAACGGGCTTCCGGAAGCTGCGCATCATTGAAAACCTCAATTTCAACAACAGCTACGATATTTTCAAGGATTCCATGAACTGGGGAGCGCTCACGGCCCGTTTGGTGATCACGCCATTTGATGTGCTCAACATCGTGGCAACGGCCGAGCACAGCTGGTACGGCTGGGATACGCAAACCGGAACTTCGCTTTCGGATTACGCTACCCGAACCGGTCAGGGCATCGGTCGACTGAGCAATTTCTCCGTTACAACCACTTACCGATTGCTGCCGAAAGGCCAGCGCGATCTGCTTCCTGCGCAAACCGCCATGACCAGCATCTGGAACCCGCAATACGAGCAATGGATGGTCATGCCGGCCCGCGTTATCGACTTCCGGATTCCGTGGAGCGTGGAATTCACACACGTGCTCGCTTATTCCATCAACAACGACACCAGCAGCTACGACGACCGCCGTTATGTTCCGAACAATACTGTGGCGCTTTCGGCCAACGTGTCCATCACCGAGAACTGGAAAATCGCCGGAACGACATTCATCGACGCCATGGCCGGAAAAGTGACCAATACCCGCCTCGACCTGGTGCGCAATCTCCACTGCTGGAATATGAGCTTCACCTGGACGCCGATCGGAACGAACAAAAGTTTCCTGATTTCCATCCGCGGAAACGGCGATGCCCTGAGCAATGTCTTCTTCAACTTGCGTAGGCCACAGTCGCTTTTCCAGTGATCTTCAGATAATTAAGCTTTCATAAAAAGGCAAAATTCAATTAATTGTGTAATTTTGCCCGTAAACCGTAGACGTTGATTCCGCTTTCTATTGATAAACAACGAACTCCACAGAAAGGCGACCTGTTGCTTTCTGAGCCTTTCCTGATGGATGACAACTTTACCCGCTCGGTAATCCTGTTGTGTGAACACAGCGATGAAGGCAGTTTCGGTTTTATCCTCAACAACACGCTCGATCTGAAATTGCACGAATTTGCCAATGGCTTCCCGGAAACGGAAGCGACAGTTGGTTACGGCGGTCCGGTCGACCGAAACCAGCTCTTTTTCATTCATCAAATTGCGGAGCTTACAGGTAGTGTGGAAATTTCACCCGGATTATTCATTGGTGGAAATTACCAGGAAATGCTGGAATTGCTCCAGGCCGACAAAATCCAGCTGAATGACATTCGTTTCTTCATCGGCTATACCGGCTGGGGCGAGAAACAGCTGCAAAACGAGCTGGATGAAAAAACATGGATTGTGACCGCTTTTCCCGAAGCATTTTCGGTCATGAAAACATCCGACGACACCTTGTGGAAGGACATTCTGAATAACCTTGGCGGTAAGTACAAGTTAATGGCAGAATATCCGCTCAACCCGGCAGATAATTAATTCCATTAACAATTCCGAAAAACATCTTATGCTTAACTTTTTTGGCCATAGCCCCAAAAAAGTAACAAAAAAACGCAATTGTCCCGATTGCAAGAGAAGACTCGTCCGCCAGGGACCGATCCACGGAAAGACGGGATCAGGATCCCAAACGCAAGCGCTTTCCGGTATCGGTTAGCCCTGCCGGGCGGTCTGGCTTCGAATGACATCTGAATCTGGAAATCAATTACAGGTAATAAAACCTAAAACCCGCTGAACGGCAATCGGGACGGTCGTAAAGAAACCAACACGTAGTCTAAACAGTGATAGCCAGATTTCTGTCGCCTTTTGTCGGTAGAAAAAAGAGAGCAGAAACTCAATCAGTAACTTGAGCTAATTAGCCAAACTTCCCGTATTTTTGGGCAAACGAATACCATGTCAGCACCATTAGCCGAACGTATGCGCCCGAAAACGCTCGATGAGTACATCGGGCAGGAGCACCTGTTGCAAAAGACAGGATCGCTGCGCAAGGCCATTGATGCAGGTATTCTTCCTTCGTTGATTTTCTGGGGACCGCCAGGCGTTGGGAAAACGACATTGGCCCATTTGCTGGCCAGTCACCTGAACAGGCCGTTTTACACACTTTCTGCTATTTCTTCGGGCGTAAAAGACGTTCGCGACATCATTCAGAAAGTTGAATCAGGCGGTATGTTTCGCGAAAACGGCGCTGTGCTGTTCATCGACGAGATTCACCGCTTTTCCAAATCGCAGCAGGATTCATTGCTCGGAGCCGTTGAAAAAGGAACCATCACGCTCATCGGCGCCACGACGGAAAACCCATCGTTCGAAGTGATTTCGGCTTTGCTTTCCCGTTGCCAGGTGTATACATTGGAAAGTCATTCGGTAGCTGATCTGCGGTTATTGCTCGATAGGGCGATTAAAACCGATGTGATGCTCAAGAGCCGAAAGATCGATCTCAAAGAAACCAATGCGCTCATGGCCGTTGCCGGCGGCGATGCCCGCAAAATGCTGAACCTGTTCGAAATGGTCGTAGGAACCTTTCCGCCCGATCAGAAAGTGGTCATTACCGACGAGTTGGTACACAACCTCGCACAACAGCGCATACGTTACGATAAAGACGGCGAGCAGCATTACGATATCATTTCGGCGTTCATCAAATCCATTCGCGGCAGCGATCCCGATGCGGCGATTTACTGGCTGGCACGCATGATCGAAGGCGGTGAAGATCCGAAATTCATTGCCCGCCGTTTGCTGATCTCGGCCAGTGAAGACATCGGTTTGGCGAATCCAACGGCGCTGATCCTGGCTAACAATACGTTCCAGGCTATACAGGTCATCGGCTGGCCGGAAGCGCGGATCATTCTTGCAGAATGTACGATTTACCTGGCGACGTCCCCAAAAGGAAATGCTGCTTACATGGCCATCAACGAAGCGATGGAAGTTGTTCGCAGAACAGGCGATTTACCAGTTCCACTCCATCTGCGCAACGCGCCGACCAAGCTGATGAAAGAACTCGGTTACGGCGCTGAATACCAGTATTCGCATGGCTTCGCCGGAAATTTCGTTGCGCAGCAATATCTGCCGGATGAGCTGAAAGATCGCACCTTTTTCCATCACGGCAGCAGCAAGCGCGAACAGGAAATCGCGGAACAAATCAAACTGCTCTGGCCTTCCAAAAAACCGTCTGCATGAGTGCATTACTCTACTACCTCTTTGTTTTTCCGCTTTCCAAATTGCCGCTGGTTATCACCTACCGGTTCGCTGACTTTTTTTACGTTTTGCTGATCAGCGTTTTGCCGTATCGCCGAAAAGTGATCGAACAGAACCTGCAGCGGTCGTTTCCGGAGAAAACACCCCAAGAAATCCGTCAGCTGCGCAACCGGTTTTACCGCCATTTCGCCGATATGCTGATCGAAGGCATTAAAAACCTGGGTATTTCCGAAAAGGAGCTGCGCCGTCGCTTCAAAATCAGTAATCCCGAGCTGATGCAGGAATTATTCTACCGAAAAAAGAGCGTTTTGCTGGTTTCCGCCCACTACATGAACTGGGAATGGATGATCACCGGCCAGGCCTTGTTCTTTCCGCACCAGGCGGTTGGAATCGGAATGCCGCTCAGCAATGGTTTCTGGGATAAGAAGATCAATTCACTGCGCAGTCGCTATGGCATGCATGTCATTCATTCGAAAATTGTGAAAGAAACCTTTGAGCAATATGAGCAGAATGAAACGCGCATTGCAACGCTGGTACTGGCCGATCAGTCGCCGGGCGACAGCCTGAAAAGCTACTGGACGACTTTCCTGAATCAGCCAACCGCCATTCCATTCGGAGCGGAACAGCTGGCACATACATACGGACATGCGGTTGTGTTTTACCTGCCGAAACGCATTCGTCGTGGTTATTACGAAGCCGAATTAATCTTGCTGACAGACGATCCGACTACTTGTGCCTGGGGTGAAATTACCGAACAGCATGTGCGATTGCTGGAAGAAGGCATTCGCAACGCACCGCAATACTGGTTATGGTCGCACAAGCGCTGGAAACGCAGCGTTCCGGAAGATCTCGAAACATTAAAACAAACACAGCGTGAGAAATTTAATCGTCATTTCGGCCGTTCTTAGTCCGTTTTTCCTGTTTGCCCAAACTGGCTATAGTAGTAAGGATACACTGGTATTTGCTCCGGACAGCTCCTACTCCCGCGATCTCGTCCGCAACGGAAAAGAGCTGGTTTTTGCAACTTCCAAAAACGGCGTGGTCGCTTTGAATGAGAAAACGGGTGAAACCAGACAGCTGATTCTCGATTCTCCGAGCGGTGAATTCCGTTCTGTGGTTTTGGATGGCACAGCCACTTACGGAATGGTTTCCGGCGACAACGGTGAAGTATGGCTTCAGGAGGGCAATTTCCGTTCGTTGGTCCTAAATAAACCAGGGTTGTTCTTCGATGACATGGCCCGTTGCGGAAATATAGTTACCATAATTGGAGATCCGGTAGATGGTCGTTTTCAGCTATTTCAATTGGATTTGACCACGAAAAAAGCATCACCTCTTGGAATAGCACCGATAGCCGTTGGTGATGAAGCCTGTTATGCAGCAAGCGGCACAACTGTATTGCAACCTGCCGATTCCGTTATCCTGTTCATTTCAGGAGGAAGTCTGGTAGCGCGTCTTCATAGGCTCGATATGCGTAAAAAGAGCAGCAGCAGCGCATCCATATTGTTGCCGATGCAAACCGGCGTAGGCTGCGGACCGTTTTCCATGCATTTTATCAATGAAAACGACGGTATGATTGTCGGTGGCTGCTATGCTGCTCCGAACGAACCTGCTACAGCGCTGTATACACATGACGGTGGTGCAACCTGGGATACAACCATAACTTCAGGTTACCGTTCCTGTGTAACTGGAAATGAGAAAGTTCAGTTTACTTGTGGAATCAACGGTATTGAAATCAGCACGGATAAAGGAAAAACCTGGAAACCCTTTGATAACGGCAATTTCTGCGCGTTGTTATTGGAAAAACGCTACCTCTACGCCACGACGAACAAAGGCTATTGTATCCGCTACAAATTGAAATAATGTTTGATTTTTGATGCTTGATTTTGAATGATCTGGCAGAGAATCGAGCTTGAAGTCACAGAATGTGACATCAAACATCCAACATCAAAAATCAACCATCTTCTTAAAGTCCGTTGGCGATCGAAAGCAGCTTCTCTTCGGATTGCTTGCCTACCAGTTTCTTAACGAGCTTGCCTTCGGCGTTCAGGAATAATAAGGTTGGATAAGCCGTAACGCCAAATGTGCGCACGATGTCTTTTCCGTCCGGATCGTTTTCAGCGTCGATCTTGAGGTTCACGAATTTTTTGTTGAATACCTTCCCTACTTCGTCGGACTGGAAAGTCGTACGGGCCATTTCCTTGCACGGGCCGCACCAGGTTGTGTGTACATCGATAAAGATCAGCTTGCCGGATGCTTTCGCTTCTTCCATTGCTTTTTCAACGCGGATCTTGGCGAATTTGATACCGCCTGTAACGGTAATACGCTCCTTGCGCTCTGTGCGTTCGGCAGACGGACGTTTTGCCGGTAAAGTGAATGCGCCGAGTGCACCGGCAACGAGAAGGATGAGAAGACTATTTTTCATGACGCTTCATTCTGATTGATTGTCTAAATTTAGCCATTAATTCGATGGCATTAATGCTTTTTCAACTATCGTACCATTTTTGAGCTTTTCTGTGACATATCGTTTGTGTACGCCTGAAACCCGGGAAATCGCTGAGCGTTTCCTACGGGAATGGTCGGATGGACAGCAAACGTTCACCGTACAAACCAGCGGTTCAACCGGAAAGCCCAAAAGCATTGTACTGCGTCGCGAACAATTGGAAGCCTCTGCGAAAAGGACGTTGCGCTATTTCGATCTTCAGCCCGGTGACAAGGCATTGCTGGCAATTTCACCGTCAACCATCGGCGGAAAAATGATGCTGGTAAGAGCACTGCTCGGCGACCTGGAATTAATTGTCACCGAACCGTCTTCCAATCCGTTGGCGAACCTGGAACCGGATGAATCGATTGCATTTGCTCCGCTCGTGCCCTTGCAGCTGAAAACGCTCGTGGAACAATTCCCGGAACGTTTGCAGCAATTGAAAACGATTTTACTGGGAGGCGCTCCTCTTTCCAGTGCTCTCGAGGAAAAGGTTTCAACACTTCACTCCCATGTGTTTATGGGATTCGGCATGACGGAAACCGTTTCGCACATTGCGTTGCGGCGTCTCGGCTCATCCATTTATACGGCAATGGAAGGCGTCACGTTGGAAGTCGACAACGATGCGCTGGTGATTTCAGATCACTTACTGAAAATCGATCGCCTGCAGACAAACGACAGCGTCCGACTGTTGAACGATCATCAGTTTGAATGGCTTGGACGAACGGATTTTGCCATCAACAGCGGCGGAATTAAAATTCATCCGGAGCAGGTGGAGCAAGTACTTTCGACTGTTTTGCAGGTCCCGTTTTTTATTTTCGGCGTTCCGGATGCTACTTTTGGCGAACAATGCATTATCGTAGTAGATGCAACCGTAAAACCGATAGACTTGAAACAACTGCAAACGCTTTGTGCCGAAAAACTGGGCAAATATGCCGTGCCGAAACAGCTTATAACCCTGCCCATGATCTATGCTGCTGGCGGGAAAATCAACCGTAAAGCCACGCTGGCGCAGCGTAACAACCCATGACGCGTTCGGAAGCATATCGTTTATTGGGGCTGAAGCCCGGCGCTACGGAAGGCGAAATCCGCAAGCGCTATAAAATCCTGGCACTGAAAGTACACCCGGATATCAATCCCGATCCGGATGCCAATGAACAATTCATCCAGCTGACCAATGCCGTGGAGTTGCTTCTGAGCCCGGATGTGCCGCTTTATCACCACGAGCTGAATAATGGACGGTCCCGGACTACCCGCAGTGAATCGCCGGAAGAACAGAAACGTCGTATGGATGAGGCACGCAGGCGTTTTGAACAGCAAAAACGACAGAAACAACACGAGAATGAGCGTTATTTCCATCAGCTGACATCCGGTCGCCGCTGGTTGTTTTTCCGCTGGATTACAATTATAGGCTGCGTGCTTTCACTTGCGCTGATCCTGGATGCGTTCCTGCCCGTTCATTATGAGAAAGATGAGCTGATTGCTTTCTCCAAGTACAATTACAACGGCATCCTGCACGAGAAAATCACCATACTTGAATTGAAAGATCTGGGGCGTTACTTCGCGGAAACTGAGCGTGGAATCTGGCTCAGCACTTATCCGGAAGTATTGGTAAAAAAGACGTGGCTGCTCCACACGCCGGTAGAGTTCTTTTCAACGGACGATTTTCAGATCATGCATACGCAGTTCGATTTTCACCTGGGAAGCATTCGCTGGATCATTGCCGGATTGTTGCTTATTCCTCTGATCACACGGTTACGCCGTCGCCGCGATTTTACCTACGTTTTCTTATACCAGTTTTCGTTCTGGGGAATCGGATTGCTGGAATTATACCTGCTGATCACACAGCATAGGCTGGAACACTTGTTGACACTTGGATTTTTGTAGTTAATGAGTTTGTGAGTTGACGAGTTACTGAGTTGACGAGTTACTGAGTTGACGAGTTACTGAGTTGGTTGTTCTAACCAGATCAGCATTTGAAACCCAACTCTACAACTATAAAACTCTACAACTATGAAACTCAGAAACTACCTCGGTTTCATCACACGCGCCATCTCGCGCTTATCGTCTTTTTCCTTGAGGTCCTGGCGTTTATCGTGGAGCTTTTTACCTTGTGCGCAGGCAATTTCGACTTTCAGCCACCCTTTTTCATTGAGGAACAGCTTCAGCGGAACGATCGTATTTCCTTTCGTTTGCACCCACTTTTCAAGCTTCTTGATTTCCTTGCGATTGAGCAACAGCTTGCGGTCGCTGCGTGGCTGGTGGTTGTAGAACGAACCGTTTTCGTAAGGCGTTATGTGCATATTGCGAATGAACACCTGGCCCCTGTCGACCACGCAATAAGCTTCGAGGATGCTCGCTTTGCCGTTGCGGATGCTTTTGATCTCGGTTCCGCCCAATACCATTCCCGCCTGAAAAATTTCTTCCAGGTGGTACTCGAACCGGGCACGTTTGTTCTTTATGTTGATTTCGTTCTTAGACATTGTTCAGCTCCGCTGTAGCGCGACTATTCCAGGCTTTCATGCCCACGTAAAAAAATGCGATGCAACCCAGCATCAGCAAGTGACTCAGATCATCCTTGTTCAGCCAGCGGTGCGGATTGATCTTCAAGATAAAAATAAAAGCCGACGGAATGAGCACCAGCACGCCGATGAGCATAAAACGCATCTCTGTGAGGCCGCGCTTGATGAGCACGAAAGCAAAAGCGCCGGTGAATGTGAGGTAGGTAATAATGGCATCGATGGCAATGAAAATGAATTTGTGCGTGATCGCCGCCAATATGAAGAACAACAGCGATTTGATCCAGATCGTCAGCTCGATCGGCCGTGTTAAGCGCGAATAGCCCTGGAACGACAACATGCCTTTTGCTGCGAATACATTGGCCATACAGCCAAGGAACCAGCACGGAAATTTCCCGTAAACGTCGAAATAAAGATAAAAAGCGTGCCCGAGCGCTCCGAAGAATGTTGACCAGCCGAAAAAGAGGTAAAACAGTCGCCACCACTTATTGGCCGTAGAATTGGAGCCTCGCAGGCGCAGGTATGCAAACGCACAGAAAACCGACAACATCAGGTTCGTGATGATCGCCATTGGTTCCTGCAGGTGAAGTCCCAGCCACTCGAATTGTATGGTTGTTTGCATCCCACAAAATTAACACGCAGCAGCGGAAAAACAAGCAGCGGGCGTTTTACAGACTTTCAGTAACTTTGCCGTCATGAACATTCCCTCCCGCTTCCTGGAAGACGCTGTAGAGCAGCTGAGCTCCCTGCCGGGCATCGGTAAACGAACGGCTTTGCGATTGGTATTGAACCTATTGAAGCGCAGCGATGAAGAAGTGGAACAGTTTGCAGAAGTGTTCCTGCACCTGAAACAGAACGTAAAAACCTGCGCCGATTGCGGCAATATCTCCGACACGGAAATTTGCACTATTTGTGAAAATCCGGAGCGCAATCACCGCCTGGTTTGTGTTGTGGAAGACATCCGCGATGTGATGGCTATCGAATCCACGGGAACCTATGCGGGAACTTACCACGTTCTGGGTGGCATTATTTCCCCGATGGATGGCATTGGTCCAGGCGATCTGTTCATCCAGCCTTTGATTGATAAAGCAGAATCCGGTCGTATCGATGAAATCATCCTGGCGCTTAGTCCCACGATGGAAGGCGACACGACCTGTTTTTTCCTCTTCAAAAAGCTCGGAAAAACCAATATTGTGCTCTCAACACTTTCCCGCGGAATTGCTGTAGGCTCGGAGCTACAATATGCCGACGAGCTGACGTTGTCGCGCTCTATTCAGCAGCGGGTGCCTTTTCAATCGTAAGCACCACAAAGAAGCAAAGATCAATAAATAATATGCTTGCTGCTTAAGGAAGCAAAGGTGTTGTGTCGTTACTCTGCTGTATGAGTGATCTTACAAAGCATGTTTGTATCTCAGATATGAATCGGAATTGCCTCGGAATCTCTTTGCTTTCTGAACAAACGCAGCCAGACATTAAATCTTTGCTCCTTTGTGGTGAATGGTGAAAAAATGTATTTTTAGATCAAACTAACACATCATGTTCAAAGAATTCAAAGCATTTATTTCCCGCGGTAATGTCGTGGATCTGGCTGTTGCGGTGATTATCGGAGCGGCATTCAGTGCCATTGTTACGTCCTTTGTGGCGGATATTATCACGCCCTTAATCCTGAATCCGGTTATCAAGAAATTAGGTGTCAATAACCTGGAGAATGTTGCCTGGGAAGGTGTCAAATACGGTAAATTCCTGGCGGCAGTGATCAACTTTTTCGTTGTAGCGTTCTGTATTTTCATGGTGATTAAAGTGATGAACAAGGTCACGGCCCTGCGTAAGAAAGAAGAGGAAGCTGCTCCTGCTCCACCGGCTGAGCCGACGAAAGAGGAGTTGTTGCTGACAGAAATCCGCGACTTGCTGAAGAACCGTCCTACGGTCTGAACACACTTTTTTCAAAGCTTTTAGAGAATCAATTGAAAAAAGATTTATCTTCGGTTCAGTAATACATTAAACACCATTCAGGAAAGTGTCTATTTTCTTGCTGTCATGACCAGTATTTTTGTTGCAAAACTCGATTTCAATACTACAGATCAGGAATTGAAATCTCTTTTTGAAGCATACGGGAAAGTTAACCGTGTCACCATTGCTAAAGACCGTGAAACCGGTAAACCCAGGGGATTTGCTTTTGTAGAAATGTTCAACGACTCCGAAGCGGAAGCCGCTATCGAAGCATTGGATAATTCATCTGTTAACGGGCGAAGTATTGCCGTTAAAAAAGCCGACGATCGTGGTTCAAAACCTGCAGGGCCTCCGTCTCCGCGTCCTGATCGCCAGGACAACAGACCTCCGAGACCTGAAGGCGGATCCTTTCGTCCTCCTGTGTCTAACCCGGATGAGCGCCCACCTTTCCGTAAGCCGGATGATGACGTACCTGCCCGCCCTGCTTTCGATGATTTCCCGGCCAAAGTTGACCGTAGTGGTAAGAAAGAAAAAAGCCCGGTGGCTAAAAAGAACACCGATCAGCCGAAACAGCATAAAATGGAAGCTTACCGGAAAAGCGGTAAATCCAACCGTTTTCTGGATTTCGACGACGATGATGAAGACGATGACTCCTGGATGAGCCGCTCTTCCCGCGATTCGGGCTGGGACGAAGAAGAATAGTCTTTTCGATAACGATATAGAAATACGGCTTCGGGCCGTATTTTTTTTGCTTGATTAATAACGTTCGGATTTATGATAAAACGCTATTCTTTGGTTTTGACCATTCTGGCTGTGGGTCTGGTGATCGTTTCATTGTTCTTACCCTACTATTCCGGCTTTACTAATGAACAGGTAAATTCAACAAGCATTCCCGTAGAGGATATTGGCTACGATACAACGTTCAGCGGTTTTCAGTCGCTATTCAGTTATTTCAATTGCGGAGTTGTAGCACTAGTGTTACTTATCCGATTATTTGGCCGTTACGGTAAAATTCCGCTGATCATCCTAACGGTTATTTATGGCTTGGGACTTTTGCTGCTGTTTATTGGAAACGAATTGACATTAGGAGCAAGACCCTATGGTGACACCATGTTATATGGTTTTTTACTGATGACAATCGCGACGTTTTTCATAGTTGTTCAGACCTATCTTCATGTGTTTACTCAAAAACCGGTACAATCTGACCAGGATTTGTTGGATTGAATATTTCGCCCGTTACTGAACAACCAGCAATTTGTTAAACACCAATTTCCCCTGGTTGTATCCGGTTACCCAATACGTTCCTTTTTCCCAGGATGATGTTACCAGGTTCGTTTTTCCGGCAGGTTCCGAATACTGATCTACCAGTCTGCCAACCGGATCGCTTACGACGATACGATCGAGCGCGGCACTCGTTTCAATCGTCACAAAACCGGAAGCCGGGTTCGGATACAATAATACTTCAGCCGCTTTAGCCTGTTCTTCCAACGCCAGGTGTTGCCCTTTCAACGCAATGGCATACTCCCCTTTTTGCAGGTTTTCGACATTCAATGAGCCTGATTGATCGTCAGGATTGCCCATGGAGATCGTGTAAGTCGGGAATTCATACCAATCCGAAGAGCGGTCCGGTCGGTATAACAGAATCACGCTGTCTTCCGATCCGGTGATCAGCAAATGATCGAGATGCGAATTGGCGCCTGATGTTTGTCCATTGTAACGGAACGTCGCATTGGTCGTGAAACCCGGATTCCAGATGCCGTCGACGCGCCAGAAACGCTGCGGCGAAATCAGGTTTCCCGAAGATAAGTCCTGAACAGGATCAGGAGCTGCCCAATGGTGCTCGGCCACCACAAAAACGGAATCGGCGATCGTCTGAACCTGTAAAGTCAGATTCGCATGCGCCAGGTTTTTGGTCCCGGTGGTGTTGAATACCGAATACGTTCCAGTAACGGCATGTGAAATCAGCTCATCGCGGTTCAGGTAGCCAACAGTTGGCGGAAACGGAACGGTGACTGTCACCGTATTGTTCATCCCGGACGAATGGATCGTTTGCTCGAAGGTATTCCAATCGTCGTCGCGCAAAGTCAGCGTTACGGGAATTTGATTGCCATAAGCCGTTCTGCCAACGAGCTTCTGCTTGAGGTGAATCGTCACATCGTATTGCAATCCGTTTGGAACCACTGTTAGCGAATCAATGGATACGTGCGGCCATCCACCCTGAAAAATCCAGTCAGCAAAGAAATTATCGAGGTTTACACCTGTAATGTTACTGAGGTCATCGCGGTATTCGATCGCATCGATATCGGAAAACTGATTTTGCTCCAAAAGCTCGGTCAAGCCATTGAAGAACAGCTCATCCCCCAGGTATGCGCGAAGTGTGTGAATGATATCGGCGCCTTTCAGATACGTCGTATTGCCGTAGGTGTGCTCTTGTGGAACACCGGAAAGCGGCCAGTAACCGCCATCATCGATATGACACTTGCGAAGCAGGTTCTTGTGCTCGCTTCTCACGTCGGCTTCGTAGGCGCTTCTGCTGTTGAACTCTTCTGTGAAAACGTACTCGCAATAAACAGCGCTTCCTTCGTTGATCCACATATCTTCAGCCGTTCGACAAGTCACCAGGTCTCCCCACCAATGGTGTGAAAGCTCGTGCGCCATCACCGATTGCCAGCCAAGGCCTCCATCGGCTGCGATTCTCGGAAAAGCGATGTTCATGGCGTGTTCCATGGCGCCCGAAGTCATCGGAACGAGCACATATCCTACTCTATCCCAGCGGTACGGACCCCATTTTTCCTCGAAAATATCGAATGCGCTTTCAAGGTTGATAAACGAGTTTTTCATGTTGGTCGTATCGGCGGCACGAGCGGCCAATTGCACTGGCACAGGATCGTTCAGGTAGTTGGTAAACGTATCGTTCACGAAAACATAATCGGATACAGCGATGGAAACCAAATACGTAGGGATTGTCTGATTGATTTTCCAATGGTGCGTTTCGGACAAATCCGGGTGCGTGGTCGTTGATTGAAAAACACCGCCACATGCAGCATCGTGATGCGGAAGTGTGGTGATGTACAAATCGTAGGTCGATCGTGTTGTGAAGTTGTCGAAGCAGGGAAACCACGTCTTCCCGTAATTATGAGGAATGTCATCCAGCGAAACGCCAACGTTATATGCATAGGCGCTGTTAAAGTAAAAACCGCCGAATGTAGGATCCTGAACGGTTGTTCCATGATAGAAAACCTCGATGGACGTTGAATCGCCTATAGAATAGGTTGTACCAAGGTCGATGGTAAATCCAAGAGGTGCGGTCGTGAACGTAAGCAAATTCCCGTTGGCGTCGTGGACACTATCAACGGCCGGTCCTATTAAATCGAGTCGTATTTCACTGATATTGTTTACTAACGGCTCAAAAATAATTTCTGCACGCCCGGTTAATGTATACATGGTGAAATCACGGACATCGAGCCGGATGTTGTAGTGTTCAATGGAAATACTGTCGCTTCGCGTATCATAAGGGAACGGCGTTTGGGCAGTTGCTGTGTGGAATAAACCCGTGCAGAAGAAAACAATCGACCAAAAACCAACGGTGGCAATACGACTCATAGCTCAAAAAATAAAGACTAAATATAGGTAAGAACCGGCTCATATACAATGACGAGCGGTTTTCAGTAGAACAGAACAAGCAAACTTGTAAGAAAGAACAATTGAAACGATACTTTACATTCAAACTACATGCTTATTTTTATGATCAAAGTCGATGATCGATCGCCCTGTTCACCTTTTCTTAGATAATAGCTAGTAACCTGAGTGATTGGATCATGCGGAAAGAACAAAACCTTAAGAGCTTTAATTTATACCAGTATTTGAAAGAGATGGAGCGTCACAGCCTGTCTCTGCCCTACTTTCTTGCCAATGATGATACGTACCGGAACGCCAATGTGGGATTTCCGTTCCGAACATTTTCCTATGGCATCGGCATTACTTATACTGGTGAGCCGGGCACGGTGAAAATCGGAAGCGCCGATTATGAATTGAAACCGGGAAGCATCACCACGATCGGGCCGGGCATTGTATCCTTATGGACGCCTTGTCGCGAAGCTAAGCACGAAACCATTTACTTTACAGAAGCGCTGTTCACCGATGTTCTGAAAGGCTCTTTCCTGAACGCTTTGCCCTTTTTTCTTCCCGGAGGACAGCACGTGATCCATGTTTCCGAAGAGAAAACGGAACAGATCAAAACATTGTTTAGCACCATTCACGCTTTTCGCAACAATGAGAAAGTAATGCCTGGTTTGGTTTACAGCCTGTTAATGACAGTCCAGGAATGCCATCAAAGCACACCTGCACAAGCGAAATCGGCAACGCAACAGGAAGTGATCGTCAGCAATTTCAGGAAGCTGTTGACCCAAAGCGTTCTGGAACAAAAAGACGTGAACTATTATGCCGGGCAATTGAATATAACGCCCAAATACCTGAGCGAAATCCTGCTGAAACAAACCGGAAAAGCTGCCAAGAAATGGATCGAAGAGCATATTTCCCTCGAAGCGAAAAGTCTGCTGCGACAAACGGAAATGTCTGTCCAGGAGATTTGCTACTGGCTGGGTTATGAAGATACGTCCTATTTCACCAAGGCCTTTAAAAAGTGGGAAGGCATTACGCCACTGGCCTACAGAAGCCTTTAACGACGAGCAATTTTAGTCTTTGAACACTTACGGAAAAAAGTACCATTTTCTCCGAATTTAACCCCTGAATACCGACCCTGACTGCCTTAGCTTTGTACTATAACAAAACGAGGAAACATGAAACAGTCCATTAAAATAGCAGTAGCAACAATCGCGATTGTCTGCACCGGTAACACGTATTCACAAACTAAAAATCAGAACACCATGAAAAATGTAACGCCCTTTAAAATTGAAGTCGAGCAAGCTGTATTAGACGATCTGCAAATGCGCTTAAAAAACACGCGTTGGCCAGACGAACCTGCAAATGCCGGATGGAGCTACGGTACCAACCCGGAATATTTACGGGAGCTGGTAACTTACTGGCAGACGAGCTACGACTGGCGGAAACACGAAGCGGCGTTGAATCAATTTCCACAGTTCAAAACAACGATTAACAACATCAGCATTCATTTTATCTATGTCAAAGGAAAAGGCGACAATCGCAGACCGCTGCTGCTGACTCACGGATGGCCGGACAGCTTTTACCGTTTCCACAAAGTGATCCCGATGCTGACTGATCCGGTAGCTTATGGCGGAAAAGCAGAAGATGCGTTTGATGTGATCATTCCGTCTGTACCCGGGTTCGGATTTTCAGATCGTGTGGCACTGAATTTAGACAGTGTTGCCCGCATCTGGCAGGAATTGATGACGGATGTACTGGGATACAACAGCTATTTTGCAGCTGGCGGCGATGTCGGAACGGGAATTACCAAGTCACTGGCGAACCAGTTTCCGGCATCGGTGAAAGCCATTCACCTGACAGATGTAGGCTATCCTACCGGCATGGAAGACTGGAGCACGATGAGTACGGCCGAACAGGAATTCGGCAAATTCATCCAGCAATGGTGGTACACGGAAGGCGCTTATAACATGATCCAGGCAACCAAACCGCAAACGTTGGGCTATGCACTGAACGACTCACCTGTAGGACTGGCTTCGTGGATCCTTGAGAAATTCAATGGCTGGAGCGATACGAAAGGCAATATCGAGAACAGTTTTACGAAAGACGAGCTGCTCACCAATATCATGATCTATTGGGTTACGCAAACCATCAATTCTTCCATCCGATCCTATTGCGAGGAAGGCCGCGCAGCCTGGTCCGGACAGCCTTCGCCTACCAGTCAGTACGTGAATACGCCAACTGGTGTGAGCTCCTTCCCTGCCGAAGCTCCGGTTCCGATCGAATGGGCACAGCGCATGGTGAATGTGCAATCCTTCAACAAATTGCCAAAAGGCGGCCATTTTGCAGCGTTAGAAGTGCCTGAAATCTGGGTGAATGAACTGCGAACGTTCTTTAGCGGAAGATAGCAGCTTTTTGACTAAAACCTTTACTCCTCAAAGCCGGCGGACGAACATCTGCCGGCTTTTGAGGTAAGCTTGCCACCTGAAAATGAATCCTTATTCGTTCAGTAAATGAAATCATTATGGCAAAGCAAATTTTCAATAAATCGATCAATGCCGACGGCGTCGAGATTTTCTATCGGCAGGCGGGCGACAAAAAGAATCCGGCATTGCTGCTCTTGCACGGATTCCCTACTTCATCTGTCATGTTTAAAAACCTGATGACCGCTTTGGCTGACCGGTTTTACCTTGTTGCCCCTGATTATCCCGGATTCGGGTTCAGTGGTTTTCCGGATAAAGATCGTTTTGACTATTCCTTTAAGAACGTAGCGGAATGGATGAACAAATTTACCGATGCAATCGACCTGAAGCGCTTTACGATCTATCTCCACGATTACGGGTGTTTGATCGGCCTGCGAATGTGCGTTAATCACCCTGAAAAGATCGAACAGATCATCGTTCAAAACGGCAATGCTTATCTGGAAGGAATCGAATCCATATGGGATGAAATAAGGGACTACTGGGATCATCCGACCGAAGAAAAAAAGAAAAAGGTGTATGCCTTTTTAAGCAAAGAAGGCACGAAGGAC
The DNA here is from genome assembly GCA_946482515.1 of uncultured Flavobacteriales bacterium. The sequence continues at coordinate 33,209 of CAMLRS010000023.1, forward strand.
CAGTATACATCCGGCGTACCAGAAAAGCTCCTCTCCCGCGTCAGTCCTGAAACCTGGATACTGGACTGGGAGCGCATGAGCAGGCCCGGTAATCTTGAGATGCAGTTTGAGCTGAACTGCACGTATAAAAGCAATATTGAACTATTTCCGGCCTTCCAGGAGTATTTCAGGACCTATCAGCCGCCGGCACTGATCATATGGGGAAAACACGACCCTTATTACAGCGTGAATGAGGCTGCTTGTTATAAGCGGGATTTGCCCCATGCCCAGATTCATATTCTCGAAGGTTCACATATGGTGCTGGAAACCCATTTTGATGAAGTGTTGAATCTGATTGACAAGTTTTTGAGTGCAAAATCAGATGACCGTAAATAAGGTTGTGTAGCTGTTATTCTATTCAGAAATGAAACGGAAATTGTTCTTCACGCTGTTGGAAAGTGCTTGCTTTCAAACGGCTGTTTCACTGAAATGTTAATAACCGTGGAAATAAAAAATGGAGCTGTATCTTTAGCCTCAATTAATCATCTATGAAAAACCTGCTGATCATACCTGCAGTACTTACTGCATCATTAAGCTTCGCACAATTTGGAAGCGAAAAAGAAATCACCTCAACTCCGGAAGGCTACACGATGCAATCTATCGATATGGATGCCGATGGGAAGCCGGATGTGGTGGGATGTGGAAAAAACATCTATTGGTTCAAAAATCTTGGTCAGGGACAATTCTCCAGGAAACAAGTCATCACTTTGCTGAATGTTCCGCCATATGCTAATAAAAGTGTCTGCGCAGATCTCAACCAGGATGGCTTGCCTGAGATTATCCGGTACAACATCGATTATCATACCATTTCCGTTACAGAGAACAACGGTAACGGTCAGTTTGAAAACGAAGTGATCATAGAGTCAGCTTCCAATGATCCGGATATTTTACAGTTTGCAGATCTGAACGGAGATGGTTTGCAGGATTTTATTTCCCATAATATTTCCGGTTCCCGCCTTTACCTGAACCAGGGGAATCTCGCTTTTGTTTCATCAGTGCTCGATATTTCAACCGTGAGCATGCTGAGTTCATTTGCAATAAAAGACCTGGATAACGATGGCGACGCGGACCTGGTTTTTACGAACTATTCAAGCCCTCCCTACTCTATACTGATCTATGCGAATGACGGATCAGCGGCATTTACTCCCATGACCTCGATACCAACCGCGAACAATCTTCCGGAGAGGTTCATTACCACAGACTATGATAACGATAATGATGTAGACATTTTCTATACAATCAACGGGTCAATATACCTGAGTAAAGGGAACGGTGATGGCACTTTTCAGGCACAAACCTATGTTCAATCCATCTTTACAGGAGGCGGAGATCCTTATAGCTTTACACTGGAAGACATTAACAATGACGGGCTCCAGGATATTCTATCGAATTATGGCGCGCCAACATCCGGAACGGGAGATCTTATCAGTGCGGCCATCTGTAATCCAAATGGCACATTCGCTACGCCGGAGCTCGTCGTGCAGACACTTTGGGGTGAATGCGTATTCAACGTTTTAGACCTCGATGCAGATGGTAAAAGGGACATCATAACCTATTCACAGCTTGATCATGAAATAACCTGGTTCAAAAACAGCGGAACGGGTACTTTTAGTAATGAACGCGATATATCGGAACAAGCAAAATACGCCCAGATCAAATTTGCGGACCTCAACAATGATACTCACCAGGATTTGATCTGGTTTGCGCGCGGCAATGAAGAAAACGAAGCGTTGTCTGCCTTTGTGCGTTTGGGTACAGCAAATGGTTTGAGTGATAGTACGATTCTTCTTTCTGCAGTTTTCGGATCAAACGTTGGGCAAATCAGAGTCGCCGATATGGATAACGACGGCGATAAAGACATTGTTTATTCCTGGTGGCCGAACTCCGGCAACGGAGGAGTTGGCTTACTTCGAAGCAATGGTGACGACAGCTTCACCTTTGTGAATATCACCAATAGTGTAAGCTTTGGTTGTGAGTATGTGGATGTGGGCGACCTCAATGCCGACGGCCTGCCTGACATCGCTTATCTTGGCGGGTACGGCGCTTATTGGGGAAGAAACATGGGCAACGGAACTTTTACCCTTGCGAGCATCACGGCTACCATTAATAATTCGCAAGGACTTGCTATTTGTGACGCGAATAATGACGGTCAGAACGATATCGTGTTCAGCGACAACAACCTGTCATACGTACCCAAAACAGGTGCAACAACATTCGGCCCGATGGTTGTGATCGCTACGACTCCGAACTATGTAGATAATATTATCCCGTACGATGCCAATAATGATGGTGCTGTTGACATTGCTATCAGTACATATGATGGCACCAATAGACTGGTTCAGGTAAGAATCAATAACGGTACCGGTGGTTTCGGTACGTTTACAAATATGAATTCCGGAGATTACATCCGGGAAATGAAACTGGTCGATCTTGACGGTGACGGATCTTCTGAATTAGTGGCAGCCTTTAACGCCGGCAACTTCGGTTACGCTGAAATGTCGGGAACAACATTTACGGATTTTGTTACTGTTCCGAACCAGGTGGCGGAAACCATCCAAAGCTTTGATTTTGCGAATCTGGATACTGACAACTATCCTGACCTTGCATTCGGAGATGGTTTTTCGATCTATTCCAAAAAGAATATGATCAATACATTCGTTACCGGAAAGCTTTTTGTTGACAGCAACCAAAACGGGATCTTTGATCCAACGGAAACAGCCATTCCATACAGCCCGGTAAACACTCTGCCGGATGAGAACACCTTTTATACCAACTCCCAGGGAGCGTTCTCGATTTTTGATTTTGCCAACGGAACGACTATCGTTGAAGCCGGGGAAATACCTTTCTTTGAGTTGATTACAGATTCTGCGCAATACCATATTGCCAGCGTCGACTCAATCATCCATTGCGACTTTGGATTTTTCCCCACTATTGATACGACTGCAATGGACGGCTCCCTCACAGGAGGACAACCCCGATGCAACGAATATACAGACCTGTGGATAGATTTCTCCAATTACGGAACTACGAATCCTTCCGGAATTATTGCTGTTGAGCTGGACGAAATTGTTTCCTTTGTTTCAGCTTCTGTCACCCCTGATTCCATAAACGGGCAATATTATTACTGGCATTTTGATGAGTTAGATCTCTTCGGACACGAGCAGTTTCATGTAACCCTGCAGATGCCGGATTTCACCTTCTCAGGAGATACCATGACCAGCAGCCTTACGATAACAGTTCCCGGACAAAACGGTCAGCCGGACCAGGTGTATACTGATACGCTTCATCAAACACTTGTGTGTGCATATGATCCTAATGATAAAACCGTAAACCTGACAGGTATTGGTACGGAAGGATACATTCCGTTGGGCACAGCTGAGCTGGAATACACCGTACGTTTTCAAAACACAGGAAATGCTTATGCCGCAGATGTGAGAATTACAGATCAGTTAAGCACTCTATTAGACTGGAGCTCACTGGAATTTCTTGCATCCAGCAGCCCGGCTGAAATAACGGTTAATTCTGATGGTCTGGCAACTTTTCTTTTCAGCGGCATCAATCTTCCGGACGCAACAACCGACGAAATGGGCAGCCATGGATTTATTCGCTACCGTATTCGAATAAATGAAAATGCAGAAGAAAGTGATGAGATCCTGAATACGGCCAACATCTATTTCGATTTTAATCCTGCGGTGGTTACGAATACTACGCTGAACACCTTGTTTACGTGTCCGGAAATGACTATTGATAGTCTTACAACTGCCGCATGCGAAGGCGAAGAAATAACGGGAGCAGGAACAAATGGTGAAACAGGCAGTCTTATCTGGTCGGTACAAAATGAAACCGAACAAACAGCCACAACGTTTGTCTGGTATCCGGAAAACGCAGGAAATTACCTCCTTCATGTGTCAACTCTTGCAAGCGTTACCTGTCCGGCAATGGAAGAATCGTTCAACATCGAGGTTCACCCGGTTTATGACAGTATCTGGCAGAGCGCCATTTCCGTCTGTACAGGGGAATCTGCAACGATCTTCGGTCAGCAGCAAACACAGCCCGGAATCTACTATGCTTATCTGCAAACAATCCATGGTTGTGATTCTACTCTTATGCAAGAGTTAATCGTACTCGCCAATCCGCTTGTTACGCTCGATGAATTTGCAGAAGATACTATCTGTACTATAAATGGCTCTGTTGTTCTTCCGGCAGCAACACCGGCAGGTGGTGTCTTTAGCGGAAATGGTGTGAATAACGGCCAGTTTGATCCGCTATCGGCCGGGCCGGGAACGCATACAATAGCTTATGTTTATGAAGATCCGAATGGCTGCAGTAACGCTGATCAGGTAGCTATTACCGTTGAAGATTGCCTTAATACAGAAGATCTGACATGGAATGACCTGGCGATTTATCCGAATCCTTCAGCCGGAAAGCTCATCATTCGTTCATCCAGCTTGCCAGGCTCAGTTTTAACACTTACAAACGCCACCGGAAAACAGGTGATGGCCTCAACTGCTGTAAATGACATAGTCTGGGAAGCAGACCTGAGCGGTTTGGCTGCCGGAGTTTACTTTCTGCATATTGCTAACGGCGATGCACTGACTGTAGTAAAACAAATCTCGAAGCTCTAGGAAAAACGAGCGAGAGGACTTAATCAGAACAATTAAAAAGAGCGCTTTAAAGGCGCTCTTTTGTTTTGCGAAGCAAGCAGACTCGATTAAGAGCTAGAGCTATCACACTCAAACCTCACACTCGCCCCTGAAAAGAAAGAGAGCGTTTCAACACCAGATCGGACAGTGTGAGTGTGGCGTGTGAGAGTGAGGGACAAAAAGAAAGAGCCCCGACGATAAATGTCGGGGCTCTTTCTTTTTGTGGAGTCGGAGGGGTTCGAACCCTCGTCCAAACAATGAACCTCAATGTCTTCTACATGCTTAGTTTTTGATTGGTTTTCGACTTTACATCGGACAAAAACACCCAGTTGTAAAGCTTATCCTCTAAGATCTTACGCCTTCCGCGAGGAACGGTCAGCGCCAGATTTCCTGAGATGAATCCTTAAGCACCGGTAGCCGAAAATCAGAGCCGCCGGTAAGGAATACTTGTCTGCCTACTATATCTTCAGCAGATTAAGCCGAATTTGTCTAACAAATTAAGCTGCAAGTGCGTATGACGTATTGTCAATTATAGTTCGTGACAAGAGATTTACGGGCTTCATCACAACGCCCGACATGCTTACCCACCGCGATCGCATTTGCTGTCAAATCCAATGTCGACCCCATAAGTAGTACAAAGTTACGCATTTTCGCCGGTTTTTCCCAATATGTAGATTGTCGGCAGGTTGTTGCTTTGTTAAAGTCCTGGTTTTGAATTTCTGAATGCTGTTTTGAATGCGTTTTCGACTATTAAAAAAACAGCATCAAGTTGTTTGGAATTTCAAATCAAGCATCTTGAATTGTTAAAATGTTAGAAAAAATCGATTTTGTAAATGTTAAAAAACCATTTTGCAAATGAGCTAAAAGCCTTGTGAAATGTGGGTTTTCAAACATTTTATGTGATGAAAGGATGCAAAAGGTGTTATAAGTGTTTAAAAAATAGGCAACTGCTACCATAACTTAACGTTAAATTAGCAGTGCCAAAAAAATACTACTAATGAAAACACTCCTTTTTTCCACATTAGTTCTGGCGTGTAGTGGATCGATAGGTTTTGCCCAGACCGGGGAACAGCATGTCGAAACGTTCTTTATTACACGTTCCAACGTTTCCGGTTATGGAACAACCACTATTCGTTATCAGTTAACGACTTCTCAGCAAATCGTAGACAGTGAGAAACTCACACATTACCTGCAGCAGTTCGATGGTGTAAGCGAAGCTACGGTCCGTGCCGATGGTTTCGAAGTCCGCTTTGAAGAAATCAGGAATGAAGGTCAGCTAGACCTGTTGTTCGAACGCGTTGAGATGCTTTACCTGACGACACAAAACTAAAACTACTATGAAAACAGCTAATTGGAAGGTCGTTTTAGCGACCTGTGCAGGATTATTCTGTACCCTCGTTTCCCTTGCCCAGGGCGGTGACACACCTGCTGCGGCCGGAGCAGTCCCTGTTGCTATACCATTTAACGCTAACGGAACGACTGTTGGAGTGGGTAATAACGTAGATGGCTCGGCAACTCCAGGGGTTGTTACGATCGATGGTGGAAATGACTGGTTTTATTACTTCTGTGCCCCCTCAACAGGTACCGTGAACATAACCTTAACTTATAACGGTGCGGCAGTTCCACAGATTTTCCCATCGTTGCAGGTATTCACCAATGCCGGTCTGACATTCCTGGCTGGTACGCCTAGTAGTGCAGCCGCGCAGGCAATGGCAACGGCGAGTACAGCCAATACTGCCAATACGATTGGTATTCCACTTGCTGTAACGGCTGGTATGTGTTACTATGTCATGATCGACAATGCCAACTACAACACAACCAGCTACGCATATAACCTCCAGATGACGTATGCCACAACGACTTCGACCCCACCACAGCAACCGGCTTGCACCAACATGGGATTCGATAACGGAACAACATCCGGCTGGACAGGTAACTGGGGACATAATTTGATAAACGGCGGTGCGGGAGCTCCTACACCTATTTATACACCGGTATACGGCACGCTGAACCAGGGACATCATAACGTGACGACTCCGGGAATGGATGCCTTTACAAATGCTATTCAAAAAGTTTGTCCGTTAATCCCGGGCAATACGAACTCGATTCTTTTAGGAGACGGAGCAAATGCCAGTTTCGGTGGTGCACAGCTCATGCAGAAATTCTCCGTTACGGCTTCCAATGCCCTGCTCACCTACTATTATGCAGCAGTTATGCAGGATGCCGGTGCGGATCACCAGAACTACGAACAGCCTTTCTTCCGTATTGAAGCACTCGACTGTACAGGAAACCCGATTGCCTGTGGTAACTATCTGGTAACCGGTGGACCTGGAATCCCGGGATTCGTTCAGATCGGTGCATCGACAGTTTATTACAAAGACTGGACACCGGTTTTCCTGGATCTGACACCTTATATAGGTTCCTGTGTTACCATTCGCTTTACGATTGGCGACTGCTCACGCGGGGCTCACTTTGCCTATGCTTACCTGGATGCCACGTGCGGACCAGTTCAGATTACAACACCAACAACCATTTGCCAGAACGGCACCACTACCCTGACGGCACCTGCCGGAGCTGCAAGCTATTCATGGGTAAACACAGCAAGTCCTGGAACTGTATTGGGGACTTCGAGTACGCTTACGCTCACTCCTACCACAGCTGGAACGTTTACCTATCAATGTACAATGACTTCGGTAACAGGTTGCAACACAACTGTTACGTCAACTATCAATGTCAATCCAACACCAACGATTACCGTTACCAACCCACCGCCGGTCTGTACGCCAAACACAGTTGATATAACCAGTGGCAGCGTTGTGACCATTACATCAGGTACGGGAACATTGTCCTATTATTCCGATGCAGCCTGTACGATTCCTCTTGCCAATCCTGCGGCGATTGCTACCGGAGGAACGTATTATATCAAAATCGAGAGTGCCAGCGGCTGTTTTGAAATCAAGCCGGTCACTGTGGTCGTGAACACCACTCCTACTGTGAACGTTACCACAGCCGATCAGACGATCTGTGTGGGCCAGTCGGTTAACCTGGCTGCAACCATTGCTCCTGCTGCATCCAACGTTCCTGTTTCGTTTTCGAATACAAACGACTTCGCTATTCCAGATAACACAACGACTGTGAGCTCACCGATCACCGTTTCGGGCATTAACCCGCAAACACCGGGTGTGCTGCCAATCGTTTCCGTGCGTGTCAACCTGACACACACCTGGGATGCGGACGTTGATATGTACCTGCAATGTCCTGGCGGAACGATGATCCAGCTTTCAACCGGTAATGGAGGAAGTGGCGACAACTATACCAATACGCTGTTCGTTCCAACCGGAGGTGTCTCTGTTGTAACCGGCGCGGCACCGTTTACAGGATCGTATACTCCTGAGCAAGCCTTCGCTATGCTAAATGCCTGCGCAGTGAATGGAACCTGGAACCTCGTTGTATCCGATAACACGACCGGAGACCAGGGAACGATACTTGATTGGACGATCACCTTCAATAACTATACACCTCCACCGACATTTGCCTGGTCACCGACAACAAACATGACCAACCCTACAACGCTGACACCGACTGTAGCGCCAACAAGCACTACGACCTATACGTTTACGGGAACCAGTCCTACAGGAGGTTGTACAGCTTCCGATCCGGTGACCATTACGGTAAATCCGCTTCCAACGGCTACCATTTCAGGTACAGCAACGGTTTGTCAGAATGCTGCTTCGCCAACAATCACCTTCACAGGTGCAAACGGAACAGCGCCGTATACCTTTACTTATAACATCAATGGTGGGGCGAACCAGACTGTTTCTTCCGGAGCAGGAACAA
>CAMLRS010000024.1 GCA_946482515.1 uncultured Flavobacteriales bacterium
GATCAAGGATGCGCAAACGCGTGCCGAAATGAATGTCATGTTCAACGCCAACGATAAGAAATAGGTAGAATTACCTGCTATAACAAACAAGTAAAAACCGGGGTTTTCACCTCGGTTTTCTTTTTATAACAACTTGTTTTTCACATAAATACACGCGAATATTTCCCCTTCACATATTGTTTTATATTTTAACTCGAACGCAAAAAATAGTCAATAAAAAAACAACTAAGAAATACGTTTGAATTAAGCACGTTTCGCCTTTTTTTTGATCATTCAATTTGGGGAGATGAATATTAGGCCAGCTTCGATGAATACTTAATTATTTAGTTTAAACTGAAGTGCTGGATTTTATTAGTCCACCTAACTATAAGTGTTTCAATGGCATTACCATGGTAGTTATCTTTGGTCAAGCATTAATTAACAATTGCTGCCTTATGAGAACACTACTACTACTATTGCTGACGGCGATAAGCCTCTGCACATTCAGCTCTTTTGCGCAACAGGAAGCCGCTTCTGCTACTATCCAGCCCACAGAATCATCTGATGCAGCCAATCTGGCGAAGATTACGCAAGTGTATGATCATGATTACATTATGGGAGAACCGGTGTTGAAAACGGCGCTCCTGACATTACTGCGCGATCGCATTTCTTATATGGTGGAACCGGCTTCTGTCAACAATAAATACCCGCTAATTTCATCTGTAGGGCTGATGACCGATCTGAATCCGGGTTTGCAGGCACATGATCCTGCGACATTCAGCCCGGAGACGTTCAATCCACTGATCTACAACTGGACCTTCTTCCATAATAAAACGCTGGTATACCGCATCGACGGAACAGACTATATCATCATCATCCAACCACAGAATATATGAAAAAGCTACTACTATTAGTTACTGTGCTTATTAGTGCAGCCGTTTCCGCGCAGAATTACAACATGCCATCGGGAACGAATACGATCAGTACATGCAGCGGTAATTTCTACGACAGTGGAGGTCCGGGCAGCGACTACGGTAGCTTGCAGGACCGGGTTTACACGATTTGCCCCTCCACACCAGGAGCTAAAATCCGCGTGAATTTTTCGGCATTTGATCTGCAGAATAACACTGACTATCTGTATATTTTCGATGGTACAACCACTGGGGCACCTTCGTTGGGTGTCTACACAGGTACGACAAGTCCCGGTATTGTTCAGGCCACTGTTTCCAACGCTTCCGGCTGTCTGACGTTTCGCTTTACCTCCAACCTGACGAACAATCAACCAGGCTGGGCGGGAGTGATCAGCTGTATTTCGCCTTGCCAGACCATCAATTCCAGCATTACCAGCTCAACACCGGCTGCGGGCGCGGGTGGCATCATCCGCATCTGCCAGGGACAGAATGTGAGCTTCACCGGAAGTGGTACGTTCTCAAGCAGCAGCGCGGGAGCTACTTATTCCTGGAATTTCGGCGACGGTACATCCGCCAATGGGATCAATGTGAACCATACATATTCAACGGCCGGTGGTTACTTGGTGAATCTGACGATCACCGACCCCAGCAGCTGTACCAGTACGAACCTGAATAACCAGGTAGTACAGGTTTCCACAACACCTACTATCAATACGAGTGCCACGCCTTCAACCTTGTGTACGAATCAGTTCTCGGCCCTCAATGCCGCCGTGACAATGAATACCTTTACGAGTAACTGTACGCCTCCTGTCAGTGGAACGACCTTCCTTCCCGATGGAACCGGGGTTTCCTACACCACATCGATCACCGCCGATTGTTATGCACCGGGTGCTACGATCACTTCTGCCAACGACTTTATAAACCTGTGCCTTAACATTGAGCATTCCTTTTTGGGTGACCTTAGTATACGGTTCATCTGTCCGAACGGGCAATCGATGGTTTTGAAAGCCTATCCGGGTGGTTCTGGAACCTATCTTGGCTCGCCGTTGGATGATCCCGCAGTAGGCCCGGGAACCGGTACAACTTATTGTTTTACACCATCGGCAAGCACACTGCTGATTTCCGGAACAACCACAACAGCTGGAAGTCCGGCAGGTAGCTCGATTGTAGCAGGAGACTACCAGCCTGTGCAGCCATTCAGCAATATGATCGGCTGTCCGTTGAACGGTAGCTGGACGATTGAAGTAACTGATAACCTTGGAATTGACAATGGCTACATTTTTAACTGGGATTTTAACCTGACAGCTGCTTTGAACCTGGTTCCGGCGTTCACACCGACTATCGTTTCACAAGGCTGGGTAGCGAATCCGACTTTATATCCTGTCAATTCAACCCAGGCAAACGCTTTGCCAACTGCTATGGGAGTACAGTGCTATACTTATTCCGTTACGGATAACTTCGGTTGTACGTATACAGCTCCGCAGTGTATCAACGTAAACTGTATGTCATTACCTGTAGGATTGGTTTCCTTCGATGCAAAGCCGGTCGAGAACTCGCGTGTTGAGCTGAGCTGGGTAACAGAATCCGAAGAAGACAACGATCGCTTTGAAGTGGATCGTTCGCTGGACGGCGAAAACTGGGAAAAGATCTACGTGACCAGTGGCGCTGGTGATTCGCAGGAAGAGCTGCACTACGAAGCTGTCGATCCGTCACCTTACAGAGGGATTTCCTACTACCGTCTGCGTCAGATCGATACCGACGGAACGGAACGCGTTTCCGATATCGATGTGGTGAATCTTTCAGCTGATGGATTAGTGATTTATCCGAATCCGGCCAACGAATTCCTGGTATTGGAAGGCAATACAGCCGAATTAGCCGATTTCCAGCTGCTGGATGCCCTTGGAAAAGATGTGAAAGCCCAGGTTCCGGTCAGCAAAATCTATGATGCGAAGCTGGAGCTGGATCTTTCAAACCTTGCAAAAGGAACTTACATGATCAAAACAACAACAGCAACCTACCTGATAGTAAAACAATAATAGTTTAGCGACGGAAGAACGCCTGATTTATTTTCTTGGGGGAGGATAGATCGGGCGTTCTTTTTTATGATATTGGCTAGTGAGTGTTGTTGTGATGTGTGAATATCTATGGGTAAGTGCAATCAAAAATGATCAAATCGATCTATGTGTTTGTTTTTTAATAATTAACAAGGATGATTATTAATATTGAAACAATATTTTTAACAAAAAAATGATTTAATGTGAATTAATAAACAACTAAAAAGTATTTATTAATTATGTTAAAACTACACATTTGATGATCAAAACAACTTTTTGATTGAATATATTTAAATTATTAACGAATACCTATGTGTTTAGTTTAATTTCTTGTAAACCAAATATATGGCCGTTAAACCGGGTAGTGTGTTTTTTAATGTAAAAAGCTAGCCAACTTTGGGATCGAACACCCCAAAATGCTACTAGATGAAATCACCCCTTTTATCGCTGCTGGCACTACTCATTCCCTTCGCATTTTTTGCGCAGGAAGCAGCACCAGGCGTTATCAGTACTGCTACGGATCCGGATGCAGCCTATCACGAATGCATTAATGCAATTTATTCTGCTGAATACCTTGAAAATGCTTCTTCATTGAGGCCAGCCCTTCTCGATCTGCTCAAAAACCGTGTTTCCTATGTGGAAGAACCGGTTCGTGCAGATGACAAATACCCGTTGTTATCCTCGCTTCCGCTGATGAACAAGTTCAATACAGCGATTCAACCACACGATCCGGCCCTGTTTAATGTCCAGACATTCAATCCGCTGATCTATTCCTGGAATTTTTTCGATAACAGGATACAGGTTTACCGCATAGACGGGACGGATTACCTCCTTGTCGTTCAGCCACAAGTACATCCTGAACAGAATTAAAACCACCTGCTCTATGAAAAAAATACTACTCATGGCTGGCGGCCTGTTTTTAACAGGTGTGCTTTCAGCTCAGACTTATACAATGCCGTCATTTGACGGAAGTGTGACCACTTGCAGCGGAACCTTTTACGATAATGGTGGGGCCGGTGGAAATTACGGCGGATTCTGGGATGCAGACTACACGATTACTCCGACAGCAGGGAATCGTACGCGCCTCACATTCACCGCTTTTCAGCTTGAAAACAATGTGGATTATCTCTATATCTACGATGGTACATCGGCTGCTGCTCCTCTGATTGGGGTGTACACAGGTGCTGTAAGCCCCGGCGTGGTTACCGCCTCACAGAGCAACCTCAGCGGTGCTTTGACCGTTCGCTTTCAGTCGGACTTTTTTACCAATATGGCTGGTTGGGCAGCTACGATCAGCTGTTTGCCGCTTTGCCAGAACATCACCGCAAATTTTGTGAGCTCCAACCCGGCTCCGAATGGCAGTGGGGTCATTCGCGCATGTCAGAACCAAAGCGTGAACTTCGTTGGTAGCGGTACATTCAGTACCAGTAGCACCGGAGCGACTTATACATGGGATTTCGGCGACGGAACAACCGGCACAGGGGCCAGCGTCAACCATGCCTATACAACAGGAGGCATTTACCTTGTGAACCTCACGATCACTGATCCGAACGGTTGCCGGAATAACAATTTCCTCAACCGGATCGTGCAGATTTCAACCACACCGACGATCTCAACAAGCGCTACACCTGCAACGTTGTGTACCAACCAGTTTTCTGCGCTCAATGCAACCGTTACCATGAACGGCTCGAACTATAACTGTTCACCTGCAATTGTCGGAACGACCTTCCTGCCGGATAACAGCAGCGGTAACTATACGACTTCCATTCCGGTGAATTGCTACACGGCTGGCGCCACTATCACATCGGCAAACGATTTTCAGAACATTTGTCTCAACATCGAACATTCATACCTGGGTGACCTCAACATCCGCTTTATCTGCCCGAATGGTCAATCGATGGTGCTGAAAGCCTATCCGGGTGGCGCAGGAACCTACCTTGGCGCACCGATAGACGACCTTACTTCCGGTCCCGGAACCGGACGTACCTACTGTTTTACACCTTCGGCAACCACATTGATGGTGTCTGGCGCCACTTCAGCTGCGGGATCTCCGTCCGGAAATTCTATTGTTGCAGGCGATTACAGACCAGTGCAGGCATTTACGAACATGATCGGGTGTCCGCTGAACGGTAACTGGACGATCGAAATTACGGATAACCTGTTTTCTGATGACGGCTACATTTTTAACTGGGACTTTAACCTCACAGTTGCGCCATCTCCTTCTTACAGCTTTACACCAACCATCGTTTCACAAGGCTGGGTACCGAATCCGGCTTTGTACCAGGTAAATGCTACGCAGGCGAATGCGTTGCCAACAACGATGGGTGTGCATTGCTATAATTATTCGGTTACGGATAACTTCGGCTGTACGTATACAGCTCCGCAGTGTATCAACGTAAACTGTATGTCGTTGCCAGTGGGATTGGTTTCCTTCGATGCGAAGCCGGTCGAGAACTCGCGCGTTGAGCTGAGCTGGGTAACGGAATCCGAAGAAGACAACGACCGTTTTGAAGTAGACCGCTCACTGGATGGCGAAAACTGGGAAAAGATCTATGTAACGAGCGGCGCCGGTGATTCGCAGGAAGAGCTGCACTACGAAGCGGTTGACCCATCGCCTTACAGAGGGATTTCCTACTACCGTCTGCGTCAGATCGATACCGACGGAACGGAACGCGTTTCCGATATCGATGTGGTGAATCTTTCGGCTGACGGACTGGTGATTTACCCGAACCCGGCCAACGAGTTCCTGGTACTGGAAGGAAATATGAACGAGCTTGAAAGCTTCCAGCTGCTGGATGCACTCGGAAAAGACGTGAAAGCACAGGTTTCAATCAGTAAAGTATACGACGCGAAGCTGGAACTGGACCTTTCCAATCTTGCCAAAGGAACCTACATGATCAAAACAACAACGGCTACCTATCTGGTAGTGAAACAATAATAGTTTAGCGACGGGAAACGCCTGATCTGTTCTTCTTCTGGAGAAATGGATCGGGTGTTTTTTTACCGGTATTGCAACCTGGTAATAGACAATAATTTTAGAACGGGCCGCCTGATTTATCCTTTCTCAGAGGATGGTCAGCGTTTTTGATTTTAGTGCTGCCGTTTTAAGTTTTCTTAACCGGAAACGTTTTTTTTTACCGCAAAAGCGGGGGATATTTGAGTAATCCTCAAAGTATTTGTCATGAGAAAGTCATTTGTACTCCTCTCACTAATACTACTTACTACCACACGACTATTCGCTCAAAATGACTCGCTCAACGCAGTCAAAATTGCCGAAGTTTACGGACCAACTTTCCAGACCGAATGGCCTATTTTATATGGTCAGCTCGAAGAATTACTGAACACAAGGATTTCCTATGTGGAAGAACCCGTTTATCCGGATGAGAAATATCCCCTGATAGCGTCGCTACCGCTGATGAACAAGCACAATCCGGCATTGCAGCCGCACGATCCGGCGCTGTTCAATGTCATTACCTTCAATCCGCTGATCTATACCTGGAATTTTTTCGACGATAATATCCTTGTTTACCGCATAGATGGTACCGATTACCTGCTGGTCATTCAACCTCAATCACCTTGATTAGAATAACCAACAGACATTCGTATGAAAACAGTGATACTAGTTGGCTGCCTGTTATTAACGGGCACCTTCTCCGCTCAGACCTATACAATGCCTGCGATAGATGCGAGCGTGACGACCTGCAGCGGAACCTTTTACGATAACGGCGGGGCTGGTGGCAATTACGGCGGCCTGTGGGATGCAGATTATACGATAACTCCAACGGCGGGCAATCGTGTCCGCCTTGCATTTACGGCATTCCAGCTGGAAAACAATTTCGACTTCCTGTACATCTATGACGGTACGTCCATTTCAGCGCCATTGATAGGCGTTTATACCGGAACGGTGAGTCCGGGAACTGTAACGGCTAGCCAAAGCAACCTGAGCGGCGCGCTGACAGTCCGGTTCCGGTCGGATTTAACAACCAACCTGGCCGGCTGGACAGCTACCATCAGCTGTTTGCCGTTGTGTCAGACCATCACTGCCAACTTCGTAAGTTCCAACCCTGCACCTAACGGCAGCGGGATCGTTCGGCTGTGTCAGAATCAAAACGTGAACTTCGTTGGAAGCGGTACGTTTTCTACCAGCGGTACAGGAGCTACTTATTTATGGAGCTTTGGCGACGGAACAACCGCGGCAGGAACCAGTGTCAATAAAACGTATGCTGCCGGAGGCATTTACGTCGCTAATCTTCGGATCACCGACCCCAATGGTTGTATCAACAATAACAACCTCAATCGCGTTGTGCAGGTTTCTACCACACCTACGATCAATACGAGTGCAACCCCGGCTACCTTGTGTACGAACCAGTTTTCGGCATTGAACGCCGTGATTACTATGAATGGCGTGGTTTACAACTGTTCGCCGCCGGTCAGCGGAACAACTTTTCTGCCCGACAACAGCGCCGGGGTGTACCAGACTTCCATTACGGTCAATTGTTATGCGCCGGGTGCTGCGATCGCAGCTGCTACTGATTTCCAGAACGTATGTCTCAACATCGAGCATTCGTACCTGGGCGATCTTAACATGCGGTTCATTTGTCCGAACGGACAATCAATGGTACTGAAATCCTATCCGGGTGGTGCGGGAACGTACCTCGGCGCGCCAATCGATGACCTGGTTTCAGGCCCGGGAACAGGACGACAATATTGCTTTACACCCGCAGCAACGACACTTCTTACGGCGGGAACGACTTCGCCGGCAGGAACACCTTCCGGAAACTCCATCGTTGCCGGTAATTACCGGCCGGTAAATCCATTCACGAACCTGGTCGGCTGCCCGCTGAATGGCAACTGGACAATAGAGATCACCGACAACCTTGCTTCCGACGACGGCTACATCTTCAACTGGGATGTGAACTTCACGGTGGCACAACCGGCAGCTTACAGCTTCACACCAACAATCGCGTCGCAGGGCTGGGTGCCGAACCCCGCAGTTTACCAGGTCAATGCCACACAGGCGAATGCTTTGCCTACCACGATGGGAACGCATTGCTACAACTATTCGCTGACTGATAACTTCGGTTGTCCTTATACGGTTTCACAATGTATCAACGTGAATTGTACGTCGTTGCCGGTAGGGCTGGTTTCCTTCGATGCAAAGCCTGTCGAACATACCCGTGTGGAATTGAGCTGGATAACGGAATCCGAAGAAGACAACGACCGTTTTGAAGTGGATCGTTCTGTCGACGGCGAAATCTGGGAGAAAATCGCCGTACTGAACGGTGCCGGCGATTCACAGGAAGAACTACACTATTTCACCGTAGATCCAACGCCTTACCGGGGTATTTCCTACTACCGTTTGCGCCAGATCGATACCGATGGAACAGAACGGATTTCCGACATCGATGTGGTGAACCTTTCAGCCGACGGACTGGTTATTTACCCGAATCCGGCCAACGATTATTTAGTGGTGGAAGGCAATCTTCAGGAACTGGAGACTTTCCAGCTGCTGGATGCCAGCGGACGAGATGTCCGACCACAAATTGCGGTAAGTGAGGTACACGATTCCAAGCTGGAGCTGAATGTTTCGGAATTGGCGAAAGGAACCTATATGGTACGAACAACAACAGCTGCCTACCTGGTAGTGATCCAATAGTAGTTTAGCGACAGGGAGCCTGATCGTTCTTCTCCGGAAGAGCGGTCGGGCATGCTAAACGATCGAGGCTGTACGCTTGTCTGTGCCCGATGGTATTTTCTCCCACGAATGCGCCAATTGATGCATATTGTGTCAATGAGGGCGAATGCCGGGAACAAATTCCCGGTTAACGAATAACCGTTTATACTCCAACAAGTATTCAATAGCAAGAAGAAATTCGGGTGTTCGTATCCCGACTAGTCGGGATTATTCGCTAAAATTCTACACAGTATATCATCCGTGTACCTGTCCGCCGGCAGGCGGGTTCGTGGGAAAGCTAGCAAATAGGGTGGTTTATCAGTCAGAGTAGAGACACAATCAAATACGATCGAGCACATAACGGATGAGGTCGTTCATCGGTTCGCCATAACCTTTGGAAAAGGCTTTCGCCGGGCGATTGGCGATGCCCAGGCAGATCGTGGCACATTGATGGCCGAGCGCTTTCCCCAGGGCGAAAAGGGCAGAGCTTTCCATTTCGAAATTCAGCACTTTCAGGTTGTAAAAGCGAAAATCGGTGAGCCGTTCGTTGAGATCATCGTTGCGGAGCCCCAATCGCAGAGCCCTTCCCTGTGGACCATAAAATCCGCTGCTGGTCACAGTAATACCTTCGACCGTTTGTTCGGAACGAAGCTGCCCGAGCAGTGCTTCCGATCCTGCGCTGCAATACGGTCGTATGGTCTTCGGAAGATCGAGATGAGTGCTCAGCGTGCCCGCAATAGCCATTTCTTCTGCCGAAAAAGCGATCGGGTAGAAGTGGGCCACATTATCGAGGCCAAAGGCGTGTGTGGAAAGCAAAAAGCTGTGTACCGGAATTTCCGGCTGCAGGATGCCACAGGTGCCGATACGGATCAGCTTCAGGGAAGTGGTTTCAGGCTTATCGATGCGGTTCTGAAGGTCGATATTGAACAAGGCATCGAGCTCATTGATCGCGATATCGATATTATCCGTGCCGATGCCGGTGGAAAGGACGGAAATGCGCTTGCCGCGATACGTTCCGGTATGACAGGCAAATTCGCGGTGCTGTGAGCGGTGCTCGACGACATCGAAAAAAGCGGATACCAATGCCACACGATCCTGGTCACCGACAAGAATAACCGTTTCAGCCACCTGTTCAGGACTCAGCCCCAGGTGATACACCTGCCCTTTGTCATTCAGGACCAGTTCCGATGTGGGATACTTCATATCGAAAATTAGCAATTATGAATGATGAATTATCAAGGGGGATTCCCTTCATAATTTATAATTGATCATTCATAATTAGTTTTTGATGCTTCCAAAAACCTTCGTCAGCAGATCGGTTACGCGGGCAGCCGGGTCTTTGCGGATTTTATTCTCTTCCAGCTCAACCATGTGGAACAGTCCGAGAACAGCGCGCTCCGTTACATAAGCGTTCAGGTCCGGATTCAGCTTCTGGCCACCTGTTACGGTCATAGCCTGGTTGTATTTCGTAATGATCGGGTTCCAGTAATCGGTCAGCTTTACTTTGCTGATAGCCGCTTCTACTTTCGGTCTGAAAGCCTCTACGAGTTTAGCCGTCGTGTTGTCGCGCAGGTACTTGGTCGCAGCGCCATCACCGCCATTCAGGATCGCGAAACCGTCGGAAATGCTCATATTCAGAATGGCTTCCTTGAAGATAGGTAAAGCCTCTTTGGTTGCTTCTTCGGCAGCGCGGTTAAGCGTAGTTTCGAATTTCTCGACCTGCCCGGTGAATCCCCATTCGATCGCCTTCTCGCGTACTTTGAGCGCGTCTGGAGGAAACGGCAAACGGATCGCATCGTTTTTGAGGAAACCGTCTGTGATGGAAGTCAGGTCTACCGAGTTTTTAATCCCGACATTCAGTGCTTCTTTCAGTCCGGCGATCACTTCCGTATTGGTCAATGCAGGAGTCGTATTTCCCGGTTCGGTAACCACCGTATTGGCAACTTCTGTAAGCACGTCACAAGAGGCTGAGGCAAGGATCAGACTGCCTGCAAACAGCGGAGCGATAAATTTTTTCATGGGCTGGTTTTAATTGTTCAAACATACTAATTTTACGGGACACCAAAAACGATACCAAGGCATGACGGAGGCGGAGATTATTTCCATCGGCGATGAGCTGCTGATCGGACAAACCGTTAATACCAATGCCACCTGGATAGGGCAGGAGTTGGCTGCCTGCGGAATTCGAGTAGTTCATACGGCAACGATTACAGACGAACGACATGCGATCGTAGCAGCTTTCGATGCGGCGTTTGAGCGCGCCGACCTGATCCTGGTCACAGGCGGACTCGGGCCAACCAAAGACGATATTACCAAACACGTGCTGTGCGAGTATTTCGAGACCAAGCTGGTCATGAACGAAGCCGTGCTCGAACACGTTACTTCTTTCTTTGTTCGCCGCAACCGGCCGATGCTGGAAGTCAATCGTCAGCAGGCTGCGCTACCTGAAGCGTGCGATGTGCTCTTCAACCGCGAAGGAACAGCTTCGGGCATGTGGTTCGAAAAGAACGGAAAAGTGCTCATTTCCATGCCGGGTGTTCCCTACGAGATGAAATCCATCTTTCAGCTGGAAGCATTGCCGCGGATCAAGCGTTATTTCGAAACGGTCGATCTGTACCATCGCACCATTCTGACACAAGGCATAGGCGAATCGTTCCTGGCCGATAAAATGACCGATTGGGAGAACAATCTCCGCGCCGATAAGCTCGGCCTGGCTTACCTGCCTTCGCCGGGTATGGTGAAGCTCCGTCTGACCTCCTATACAGGTGCGGAAAAAGCGCAGCTTATAGATGGTTATGTAGCCGAGCTGTACGACCGTTTCCCGCAATTCGTTTACGGCGAAGGCGACGTTACACTGGCCGATGTGGTGGGCGAATTGCTCCGCGAGCGGAATCAAACCGTAGGAACGGTCGAAAGCTGTACCGGTGGCGCGATCGCCGGCATGCTGACCAGTGTTTCCGGCTCTTCCGATTATGTGCAGGGCGGATTGATCACCTATAGCAATGCCCTGAAAACCGGTTTAGCGGATGTCGACCCGGAAACAATTGCTACCTTTGGGGCCGTATCGCAGGAAGTGGTGGAGCAAATGGCTGCCGGAGGCCGTAAAAAGCTCAACGTGGACTGGTGCATTGCCGTAACCGGAGTAGCCGGCCCAACAGGCGGTACGGAAAGCAAACCGGTAGGAATGGTGTGGATTGCACTTGCCGGTCCGGAAGGCGTAACGAGCCGGGAATTTCATTTCGGCGATCACCGCGGAAGAAACGTACAAATGACTGTACTTTCGGCCTTGAATTACCTCCGTTGCGCACTGAAGGGAATTATTCCTGAAAAAAAGAAAGAGTAAACTTGTTCATTTGGGAGAATTTACTTTTCTTTGCACCCGCTTTTAGAATTAGGATAATACAAAATACAATGTCACGAGTTTGTCAGATCACAGGGAAATCGGTATTGACTGGGAACAATGTTTCTCACTCCAACCGTAAAACAAAACGCAGGTTTTACCCGAACCTGTTAACGAAAAAGTTCTACATCCCGGAAGAGGATGAGACCATTACGTTGCGCGTCTCAGCTGCGGCTTTGAGAACGATCAACAAGAAGGGTATTTCTGCGTGTCTGAAAGATGCACGTGAAAAAGGTTTTTTGAAATAACAATTCTGGTTCTGTTACCGCTGGTCGGGATAGAATATAAAGTATAAGAAAATGGCTAAGAAAGCAAAAGGAAATCGCATCCAGGTGATCCTCGAGTGCACAGAGCACAAAGAAACTGGTATGGCTGGTACTTCTCGTTACATCACAACGAAGAACCGCAAAAATACGCCTGAGCGTATGGAGATCAAGAAATTCAATCCGGTGTTGAAACGCTACACCGTTCATAAAGAGATTAAATAATAGTGCACCATGGCTAAGAAAGTAGTAGCATCATTGCAAAAAGGAGGTGGAAAAGAGCACACGAAAGTGATCAAAATGGTCAAAAACGACGCTGGTTCCTATTCTTTCAAGCAGGAGATCGTACACAACGATAAAGTAAAAGACTGGTTCGCTAAGAACTAATCTTTCTGAATAAAACTCGACAGTAATTGTAGCCCCGTTCCGATACCATCGGGATCGGGGTTTTTCCGTTAAAGAAAGATTATGGCATTGTTCGGCTGGTTTTCCAAAGAGAAGAAAGAGTCCCTCGATAAAGGACTGGAAAAAACAAAAGACGGCTTCCTCTCGAAGCTGACACGTACGATCGTTGGTAAATCCAGGGTCGATGACGAAGTGCTCGATGAGCTCGAAGAAGTGCTCATCACTTCCGACGTTGGCGTGGAAACCACCCTGAAAATCATTCGCAGGATCGAAGACCGCGTTGCGCGCGACAAATTCGTGGGAACGGAGGAGCTCAACCGCGTTCTGCGCGAAGAGATTTCCGGCTTGCTGGCTGAAAATAGCGCAACCGGTCCGCAGGAATACGAATTGCCTTCTCATAACGGAAATCCGCACGTGATCATGGTCGTGGGTGTGAACGGCGTTGGCAAAACCACTTCCATCGGAAAATTAGCCCACCAGTTCAAATCTTCCGGGAAAAAAGTCGTGCTCGGCGCCGCAGATACCTTCCGTGCAGCAGCCGTTGATCAATTGATCATCTGGTCGGAGCGCGTCGGTGTACCAATCGTGCAGCAGGGAATGGGGGCAGATCCTGCTTCCGTGGCGTTCGACGCCCTCACTTCGGCGAAAGCACAAGGTGCCGATGTGGTTATCATCGATACGGCAGGTCGCTTGCACAACAAAGTGAACCTGATGAACGAGCTGAGCAAGATCAAGCGCGTGATGGAAAAAGTCATTCCGGATGCGCCACATGAGATTTTGCTCGTACTCGACGGATCAACCGGACAAAATGCCTTTGAGCAGGCCAAACAATTTGCTCAGACTACTTCACTTACAGGACTGGTGATCACCAAGCTCGACGGAACCGCTAAAGGCGGCGTAGTGATCGGTATTTCCGACCAGATGAACATTCCTGTACGCTTTATTGGCGTTGGTGAAGGCATGGAAGACCTCCAGGTATTCCACCGCGAAGCATTCGTGGAATCCATTTTCGGTTAAATCAGCTTGATTTCTTATTTGAAGCTTGTCCACTGGGTGAGCGCAATTCCTATTGCCCGAAATGCCGTTTTCAAGGCTTTCATCCTGTAAGTGTTAAAAAAATAAAGTATTGTTAATAAAAATCTATTTGTCAGTAAAACTAAGCCTTTCGGGATGTGGACAACCTTAGTTTTAACTGAAAATTTAACAGTTAGTAAAATATATATTTTTTATTCAACACTTTTTTGAGTAACATTGGAACGCTAAACGTATAATTCTTTATTTCCAAAAAACTACTCTCCAATGAAAAGAAATCTACTGCGTTTCGTGGGGCTTTGTCTTGGCCTTATGATTCATTCTGTGGGATTTGGACAGATTGCTCCCCAAACTTTAGAGCCTGCTACGAACCCTGACAAGTGCGGAAGTGCTATCATCCACCAGCAGCGAATGCAAACCGATCCGCAATATGCCCAGTTGCATGCGGAGATGGAAGAATACATCGCCAACTACGTTCCCACAAAAGTAAACGGACAATACCGCGTTCCGATCGTTGTGCACGTTGTTTATTACACGACAGGCCTGGGTGTTGGAATTCAAAACATCACCGATGACCAGATCCGTGAAGCGGTAAGAGTGCTCAACGAGCGTTTCCGTAACATGGGTGATTACAACAATGCAAGCGGATTTGATATTGATATCGAGTTCGCCCTGGCTGTTCGCGACCCCAACGGTAACTGTACGAACGGGATCACGCGTGAAAATGCCGAAAACTGGTCTGCCAATGGCTATGCCGGATGGAGCTCGACGGTTTTATCCAATTATCAGACCAATGGTGTTCGCGCCCTCGGTACAACAGGTATTACCGATGCACAGATCAAAGCGGTCAATCAATGGCCATCCAATCAATACTTCAATATCTGGCTGATCCCGGAGTTCGATAACAATGGCGGTGGCAATGGTGTGCAAGGATACGCTTCCTTTGCTACAGCACACGGAACAACCAGTGATGGTAGTGTGATGCTGGGACTGGATTTTATCAGCCCGACTTCTACAACGTTCACCCACGAGCTCGGACACTCCTTTAACCTTTATCATACTTTTGAAGGGGACGATGCGAACTTCGATGGTGTTTCCGACCAATGCCCGCCAAACACGACCTGTGCTACTCAGGGAGACCGCGTATGTGATACACCACCGCACAGACGAAGTGTGAGTGATTGCAATTCAGGTGGAACGAATGCATGTACGGGAACTTCGAATTCGTTATTCGTATTCAATTACATGGATTATTCCAGCTGCGGAGACCGCTTTACCGATGGCCAGCGCACGCGTATGCAGGCAGCTATTACGGGGACCAGGGCTTCTTTCCTTGCTTCGAATGGCAATAATAAGCTGATCACACCCGCAGCTCCGGGCGCTACTGCCATGCGATCCAGCAAAGCAGCGGTATGTCTGGGCGAATCATTGCAATTGTTTGATGTGACCAGCTGTATCCCGAACGACTACCTGGACCAGGTGAACCTGTGGTCGAACTTTACATTCGCCTGGACGATTACCAATGGTACACAAACCATCAATTCCGATCGTCAGAACCCGGTGATCACACCAACAAGCGCCGGTACTTATAACGTCACACTTACTATCACACATACTACTTTAGGTACATTTACGTCAACAACCAACGGCTTGTTCATTGTTGTTCCGGCGGCTATTCCGGCTTGTACACCAACCAGCGCAAATGCAGCGGGCAATTACGGCCATTCTGTCAGTAACGTAACCTTTAATACGATCAACAACGTTACGGATCCGACCTATACGCCCATTTACAGCAACTGGATCTGTGAGCAGAATACGGTCGTAACGGAGAACCTTACTTACCCGATTTCCGTGACACTGAATGCCGCGGGATCAGGATCGAACAGGTTGCAGGTCATGATCGACTGGAACAACGACGGCACGTTTAACGATGCCGGTGAAGGCTGGGGTGACATCAATGGTGATGGTGATATGGTTGATGCCGGAGAAGGATACCTGCTGACAGGAACAGCGAATGCCGGTGCATCTGGTTTTGTCGTTTCAGGAAACATTTTGATCCCTACAACAGCTGTAGAAAATGTGGTGCTGCGTATGCGTGTTATAGGCGCCTATAGCACTCTGCCATCTACTGCACAGAAAAATTGTACAGCGCAGTTTACTATTTGCGACGTAGAAGATTACGGCGTGGTGGTGAAATCGGTGTCTTGTTCACCTGTTGCTACCACACAACCTTCTTCTGCTACAATTTGCCAGAATGGCAACGCCACATTTACAGCTGCCTTCAGCAACACACCAACATCTTATGTATGGCAGGTGAGTACAAACGGCGGCGGTGCCTGGACAAACCTTACAAATGGTGCACCTTATTCCAACGTGACTACGGCCTCTATGACGATCACAGGAGCAACTACAGGCATGAGCACTTACCAGTATCGCTGTGTTGCTACGAATGGCTGCGGATCAGGAAACTCGAATGCTGCAACGCTGACGGTTAACACTCCTGCAACGCCAACATTTGCAGCCGTTGGACCGTATTGCTCTGGCGCTACGATCCCAGCGCTTCCGACTACGTCAACCAACAGTATTACAGGAACGTGGTCGCCAGCGATCAACAACACGGCTACGACAACCTATACGTTCACACCAACAGCTGGTCAGTGCGGAACCACAACTACACTGACAATTACCATTAACCCGAACGTCACACCTACGTTTGCGAATGTTGGTCCTTATTGTTCTGGTGCAACGATCCCGGCATTGCCAACCACTTCTACGAATGGTATTTCAGGAACCTGGTCGCCGGCCATCAACAACACAGCGACTACAACCTACACATTTACACCGTCAGCTGGTCAGTGTGGAACGACAACAACCAAAACGATCACGATCACGCCGAACGTAACACCTACGTTCACGGCTGTTGGTCCGTACTGCTCCGGTGCTACAATTCCGGCGCTGCCAACAACGTCGAACAACAGTATCACAGGAACGTGGTCACCGGCTATCAACAATACGGCTACGACAACGTATACATTCACCCCAACTGCCGGACAGTGTGCCACAACGACAACGCTCACAATCACCGTTAACCCGAACGTAACCCCAACGTTTGCGAACGTTGGACCGTATTGCTCAGGAGCCAGCGTTCCGGCATGGCCAACGACTTCTACCAACGGTATTACGGGAACCTGGTCACCGGCTATCAACAACACGGCTACAACAACGTACACGTTTACTCCGACAGCTGGTCAGTGTGCAACGACAACAACGAAGACAATTACGATCAACCCGAACGTAACACCTACGTTCGCAGCTGTTGGTCCGTACTGCTCGGGTGCAACAATCCCGCCGCTGCCAACAACTTCTACCAATGGCATTACGGGAGCCTGGTCACCGGCCATCAACAACACGGCTACGACAACGTACACGTTCACACCGACAGCTGGTCAGTGTGCTACAACGACAACGCTCACGATCACCATCAATCCGAACGTAACGCCTACGTTCACGGCTGTTGGCCCATACTGCTCGGGTGCAACGATCCCTGCATTGCCAACAACGTCGAACAACAGTATTACGGGAACATGGTCACCGGCTATCAACAACACAGCTACGACAACGTACACATTTACGCCAACTGCCGGACAATGTGCTACCACGACAACGCTCACGATCACCGTTAACCCGAACGTAACGCCGACATTTGCGAACGTTGGACCGTATTGCTCAGGAGCTAGTGTTCCTGCATGGCCAACAACTTCAACAAATGGCATCACTGGAACATGGTCGCCAGCGATCAACAATACGGCAACAACGACATACACATTCACCCCGACAGCTGGTCAGTGTGCAACCACAACGACCAAAACCATCACCATCAATCCAAACGTAACGCCTACGTTCACGGCTGTTGGCCCATACTGCTCGGGTGCAACGATCCCTGCATTGCCAACAACGTCGAACAACAGTATCACAGGAACGTGGTCGCCAGCGATCAACAATACGGCAACAACGACGTATACATTCACACCAACTGCTGGTCAGTGTGCCACAACGACAACGCTCACGATTACCATCAATCCGAACGTCACACCAACGTTCACGGCTGTTGGGCCTTACTGCTCGGGTGCAACGATCCCGGCGTTGCCAACTACTTCTACCAATAGTATTACCGGAACATGGTCACCGGTGATCAACAACATGGCGACAACGACGTACACATTCACGCCTACAGCTGGTCAGTGTGCCACAACGACAACGCTCACGATTACCGTGAACCCGAACGTAACACCAACGTTTGCGGCTGTTGGCCCTTACTGTTCCGGTGCAACAATTCCTGCGCTGCCAACAACTTCTACCAACAGTATCACAGGAACCTGGTCGCCAGCGATCAACAATACGGCAACAACGACTTACACATTCACGCCAACTGCGGGTCAATGTGCTGCAACGACGACGTTGACAATTACCATCAACCCGAACGTAACACCTGCGTTCACAGCTGTTGGTCCATACTGCTCCGGATCAACTATCCCGGCATTGCCAACGACTTCAACGAATGGTATTTCGGGAACCTGGTCACCGGCAATCAACAATACGGCTACGACAACGTACACATTCACGCCAACTGCTGGTCAGTGCGCTACAACGACCACAATGACCATTACCATTAACCCGAATGCAACAGCTACATTCGGAACGTTTGGTCCATACTGCTCCGGTGCTTCTGTTCCGGCGCTGCCAACTACTTCAACGAATGGCATCACAGGAACCTGGTCGCCGGCTATCAATAACACGGCTACGACAACGTATACGTTTACACCGACAGCAGGTCAGTGCTCCAGTTCAACAGTAACGACTACGATCACGATCAACCCGAACGTGACACCAGCATTTGCAGCAGTTGGACCGTATTGCTCCGGTGCAACGATCCCTGCATTGCCAACAACTTCTACCAACGGTATCAGCGGAACCTGGTCGCCAGCTATCAATAACACGGCTACAACAACGTATACATTCACGCCAACAGCTGGTCAGTGTGCTACAACGACAACGCTCACGATCACCGTTAACCCGAACGTAGCTCCTGTGTTTACAGCAGCAGGTCCATACTGCTCCGGTGCTACGATCCCGGCACTGCCAACAACATCGAACAACGGTATTAGCGGAACGTGGTCACCAGCAATCAATAACACAGCTACAACAACGTATACTTTCACACCGACAGCGGGTCAGTGTGCTACGACGACAACGTTGACGATTACCGTGAATCCGAACGTGACCCCAACTTTCACTGCATTGTCTGCCGTGTGCCAGGGTGCTACAGCTCCAACGCTGCCGGCAACTTCTACTAACGGTATTGCAGGAACGTGGTCACCGGCTACCTTCAGCACTTCTACAGCAGGTACGTTCACATCGACGTTCACGCCATCGGCAGGGCAATGTGCTACAACAACGACGTTGTCGCTGACTGTAAACGCAACTGTGACCCCGACTTTTGCCGTTATTCCGCAGCAGTGTGTTGGTTCAACCCCTCCAGCATTGGCGACTACATCGAACAACGGGATTACCGGAACATGGTCACCAGCTACGATCAACACGGCTTCTGCAGGAACAACAGCGTATACGTTTACACCATCTGCAGGCCAGTGTTCACAGGCTGTAACGATCAATGTAACGGTTGGATCACCGGCAACACCAGCCTTTACGCAAATTCCGGCATTCTGCGAGGGATCAACGGCACCAACATTGCCATCTACTTCCAATGATGGTGTTGCAGGAACCTGGTCGCCAGCGGTAGTGAGCAATACTGCTTCCGGAACGTATACATTTACGCCGGATGCCGGATTCTGTGCAACAGCTGCATCGATGACGATTTCCGTGAACCCGTTGGTTACACCGACGTTCAATACCGTTCCTGCTTTCTGTTCAGGTGCAACGGCGCCAACGCTGCCAGCTACTTCGAACAACGGAATCACCGGAACGTGGTCACCGGCTGTTATCAGCAACACCGCTTCAGGAACGTATGTATTCACACCGGGTGCTGGCGCGTGCGCTACGCAGCAGAGCCTGAATGTAACCGTTCATGCCAATCCGACCGTAACATTCGGAACGCTGGATGAGGTGTGCGTTTACGACGCAGCGGTTACACTGACACAGGGAGCACCTGCAGGTGGATCTTACTCCGGTACAGGTGTGACTGGCGGACAATTCAACCCGGCAACAGCAGGGTTGGGGACCTACTCATTGACGTATGCTTACACGGATGGCAACGGCTGTTCAGGATCCGCACAATCTTCCATTGTTGTGGATGAGTGCCTTGGTCTGGAAGACAACGAGCTTTCTTCCGTGAACGTATTCCCGAATCCATCTTCCGGTAACCTGGTTATCGATGCAGGAACGGATCAGCTGGTTTCCATTACGGTATACGACCGTCTGGGCAAACTGGTGCTGAGCCAGGAGGTTGAAGCAACTTCAACTAACATCGACCTTTCCTTTGTTGCAGATGGTGTTTACACCCTGCGCATCGTAACATCAGCCGGCGTACAACACGTACCGGTGGTCATCAAGAAATAACAGGCTGTTTTAACAGTCAATGCTTTCCAGCGGGTTTCGGCATCAAACCGAAGCCCGCTTCATTTCCAAAACACCCTTTTTACATACGTTTCTTTTAATAAGAATAAATTTAACAAATCTCATTTTGTTGATTATTCTGTTGCTTTCAATGAATGTTTGATAGTTCTCATTGAATATTGTTCTTTTTCTCGAAAAAGTTTTGTAAACTTGGGATGCTAAAACTTATACTCTTATAAAAACTAAACTGAATGAGAAAGTGTGTCTTATCGCTATCCGCTATTTTTCTCCATTGCGGATTGGTACTAGCTCAGCAAAGTACCGTTTCTACCATCAAACCAGTAGAGTCAGAGCCAATCGCAAAATGCAGTCAGCACATCCATATGGAGCAGCTGATGCAGAACGATCCTGAACGCTATGCAACTA
Organism: uncultured Flavobacteriales bacterium; assembly: GCA_946482515.1. The sequence goes on from CAMLRS010000024.1 coordinate 20,718, forward strand.
TGGTAACCGGTCCGGTAGAGCCTTATCAACCCTTCTACATGCCTCCTGTTACGACAAAAGTCACAGGAGTGATCTATACGATTCCTGTTGTATTTCACATCATCCACAACAATGGAACTGAGAACATCAGTGATGCGCAGGTTATGGACGCATTGGCTATTCTGAATCGTGACTTCAGACGACTGAATGCTGATGCAGATCAGGTGCAGCCCGTTTTCCAGGGTATGCCATCAGATGCCGAATTCGAGTTCAAACTGGCTACCGTCGCTCCAAACGGTGCCTGTTTCAACGGGATCACCCGAACAGTTTCTACCCTTACAAACAATGGTTCCAGCGGTGAGAACCAGATCAACGCGATTATCAGCGGCAACAACGTTTACCAGGGAGTCTGGGCACATAATAAATACCTCAACATTTATGTTGCGAAGGATTTAGGGGGAGCAGGAGGCTATACCTTTCTGCCGAACGGAAATTCCACAGCATCGGCAACCAATATGTACTACAATGGGATCTTCATTCTGCAGGATTATTGCGGATCCATTGGTACAAGTACCGTTGGTCGCAGCCGCGCATTGACACACGAAGTAGGCCACTGGCTTAACCTTCCTCACGTTTGGGGAGCAGGAAACACTCCAGGCCTGGCATCAAACTGTAACCAGGATGACGGTGTTCAGGATACCCCAAACTGTGCCGGTGTACAAAGTTGTGTCCTCACCAATAATTCCTGTAATTCCGACGACGCTTATTGGGGAATGGCGATGCCGGATAACGTGGAAAATTACATGGACTATTCCTACTGTTCCAAAATGTACACACAGGGACAGGTAACCAAGATGCGTACGGCCATCGTTAGCTCGGTAGGTGGCCGAAGTAATATCTGGACAACAGCCAATCTCCAGGCTGTAGGTGCCATTCCGGGAACGTCACTTTGTGCGCTTGATTTTACCGTTAATCAGACTACGATCTGTGCCGGTACGAGCATTACGTACGAAGCGAATACATCAACAGGCATTTCTTCTTATTCCTGGTCGTTCCCGGGTGGTACTCCAGCTACCTCCACAGCTGCGAGTCCAACCGTTACTTATAGCACACCAGGAACCTACAACGCAACACTGACCGTTACAAGCTCTGCCAACGGACAGAATTATACCGAATCCAAAACATCCTATATTGTTGTAAACAGCAACACAACGGTAAACCTGCCGATCACGCAAGGCTTTACAACGGCAACATTCCCGCCAGCAGGCTGGACGCTCATTAACCTGAACGGTTCCGGTACATGGGCGCGTTCCGGTACGGTCGGAGTTGCTCCATCGGCTGGTAACTCGATGCTTTTTGACAACTATCAAACCGACGATGGCGATGATGACGTGGTGCGCATGCAGGCGGCAAACCTGGTGGGTTATACTTCAGCACAATTGACGTTCGACGTAGCGTACGCGATGGATAACAATTATCCTAACAACCAGGACGGATTGCAGGTACTTGTTTCTACCGATTGCGGCGCGACATTTACAAGTGTGTACTCCAAATCAGGTTCAACGCTGGCTACAACAGCTAACGTATCAGGGTCGTTTACGCCATCAGGTACGCAATGGCGTAATGAAGTGATCAATATGACGGCTTATGCAGGACAAGGTTCTGTTATTGTTGCGTTCAAAAACCTGTCGGCTTACGGTAACCGTTTGTTTGTAGATAATATCAACTTCACTGGGGTGACCGGAACAGCAGCACCTGTTGCATCTTTCTCATCACCTGGGGCAACTGTTTGCGCTGGTCAGTCGATTACGTACACGAACACATCTACCAATTCACCGACTTCTTACAGCTGGAGCTTCCCGGGCGGAACACCGGCTACTTCCACGGCTGCTAACCCGACGGTTACCTACAATACTGCGGGAACTTACAACGTATCGCTCACAGCTACCAACAGCGGTGGTTCGCATACGTCTACACAGCCGAACTATGTAACTGTAAATCCAACTCCTGCAACTCCAACGATTGCTGCTGGTGGTGCTACAACATTCTGTCAGGGTGGAAGCGTAACGCTCACTTCGTCTGCTGCTTCAGGTAACACGTGGTCTAACGGATCGACTTCACAATCCATTACTGTAAACAGCTCCGGATCCTACACCGTTACTGTTGCCAGCGCGGGATGTACTTCCGCTCCTTCAGCTGCAACAGCTGTTACAGTGAACCCAACACCATCCGCTCCAACGATTTCAGCTGGTGGCCCATTGACTTTCTGCTCGGGTGGAAGCGTCGTACTGACGTCTTCTTCTGCTACAGGCAATAACTGGTCCAATGGATCCACGTCCCAGTCCATTACGGTTACTACTTCAGGAACGTACACGGTTACACGGACTTCAGGCGGTTGTACTTCACCGGCATCTTCCGGCATCACTGTCACAGTGAACCCGACACCGGCTACACCAACTATTTCGGCTGGCGGTCCACTGACTTTCTGTTCCGGTGGAAGCGTGGTACTGACTTCATCTGCTGGTTCAGGCAACACGTGGTCGAACGGATCGACTTCACCATCGATTACAGTAAGCAGCTCCGGCACGTACTCTGTTACTGTTGCCAACGCAGGATGTACTTCAGCCGCTTCAGCGGGAACGACTGTTACAGTGAATCCTACACCTTCGGCTCCAACGATTTCAGCTGGTGGCCCGTTGACTTTTTGCTCGGGTGGAAGCGTTGTATTGACTTCTTCGTCTGCAACAGGCAACAACTGGTCAAACGGATCAACGTCCCAATCGATTACAGTTAGTACATCAGGAACGTACACGGTTACACGTACTTCAAGCGGTTGTACTTCACCGGCATCTTCGGGTATCACTGTAACGGTAAACCCAACGCCGGCTACACCAACCATCACAGCTGGCGGTGCTACAACATTCTGCCAGGGTGGAAGCGTTGTGCTGACTTCTTCTGCGGGTTCAGGCAACACGTGGTCGAACGGATCGACTTCACCATCCATCACGGTAACCAACCCGGGAACGTACACGGTTTCCGTTACTTCAGGTAGCTGTACATCCGGAACTTCTGCGGGAACGACAGTCATTGTGAACCCGAATCCGGTGATTACGCTGGGAACAGTTGTGAACCCATCTGCATGCGGAACTACAAGCGGTAGCATCCAGGTAACTGGATCCGGAACCGGAAACCTGAGCTGGTCCGGATCTGCAACCGGTACACTTACCAACGTAACGCTTCCGGCGACCATTCCAACACTTGGGGCAGGTACTTACACCTTAAGCTTCAGCAACGGATGCAGCTCGAATGTCTTGTCTCAATCACTCACAGATCCGGGTGCTCCTTCAGCACCAACGATCACAGCAGAAGGGGCAACAACCTTCTGCCAGGGTGAGGACGTTGTTCTGACTTCGTCTGCTGCAACAGGCAATACATGGTCAAACGGATCTACAGCACAGTCAATCACCGTGAGCACACCGGGAACCTACACGGTTACCGTTACGAGCGCTGGTTGTACGTCGAATCCTTCAGCAGGAACGACTGTTACCGTTAACCCGACTCCGGCTACGCCAACCATCACAGCTGGTGGACCGGTAGCGTTCTGTCAGGGTGGAAACGTTGTTTTGACTTCGTCTTCTGCCGCAGGCAATACCTGGTCGAACGGCTCGACGGCACAAACAATTACGGTAACGACACCTGGTACTTATACTGTCAGCGTAACAGAAGCAGGCTGTACATCAGGAGCTTCGACAGGAGCAACGGTTGTTGTGAATCCGAATCCGACCGTAACATTCGGAACGCTGGATGAGGTGTGCGTTTACGACGCAGCGGTTACACTGACACAGGGAGCACCTGCAGGTGGATCTTACTCCGGTACAGGTGTGACTGGCGGACAATTCAACCCGGCAACAGCAGGGTTGGGGACCTACTCATTGACGTATGCTTACACGGATGGCAACGGCTGTTCAGGATCCGCACAATCTTCCATTGTTGTGGATGAGTGCCTTGGTCTGGAAGACAACGAGCTTTCTTCCGTGAACGTATTCCCGAATCCATCTTCCGGTAACCTGGTTATCGATGCAGGAACGGATCAGCTGGTTTCCATTACGGTATACGACCGTCTGGGCAAACTGGTGCTGAGCCAGGAGGTTGAAGCAACTTCAACTAACATCGACCTTTCCTTTGTTGCAGATGGTGTTTACACCCTGCGCATCGTAACATCGGCCGGCATCCAGCACTTGCCGGTGATGATCAAAAAGTAAGTAGCGCTGATTGAAGAATCAGATTAAATGGGGAACGGGCTTCTGTCAACTGACGGGAGCCCGTTTTTTCTTGCGCGCGGTTTAACGGTATTTTTAACCTCAAAAAATGATTATTCAAGTATTCGTTGATTATTTAACGGCTTTCATCGAATGACCAGTGGTTTTACATGAATATTTCGTCTTTCGTCCCGGTTTTTTACGTAAAATTGATTTGCTAAAACTAAAAATGGAAACGTAAAGATGATCTTTCTGACCGGTCACCTTTATTCCCGCAGCTCTCTGCACTACTACGCTTTCGGTAAGACATTCTGTCTCTCCGGCCGTTCCATTTCTGTACTCAATTATTTCAAAAACTACTTCTATGAACAAAACAACCTTTTTGCGGCTTCCGCTGATGCTGCTCGTGCTGTTCTTTGGTACGGGCGTTCATGCCCAGGAACCCCGCAACTGTGGTACCATGCGCATGGATTCCCTTCGACATGCCAATGATCCCACGCTGCAAACAAATGAAGAATTCGAAGCCTGGATGGCTGAAAAGATCGCAGAAGGCGAGGCACACAAAATCATAGGTGGTGTTTACCAGATTCCGGTGGTTTTCCATGTAATTCACCGTGGAACACATGCCGTAGGAACGGGAACGAATGTTTCCTTTGCGGCGATCCAGTCGCAGGTAGATGTGCTGAACGAAGATTTCCGGAGAATACCGGGAACGGCGGGTCACAATACGCATCCCGACGGAGCGGATACGGAGATTGAATTCTGTCTGGCACAGCGCCGTCCGGATGGCTCGGCTTTTCCGGCAGGTGAACCGGGTGTGAACCGTGTCAACAGTAACGCAGCAGGCTGGGGAAATGGTCCGTTTACTGATGTTTTTGTCGACGGTACGATCAAGCCATATACGAATGCGCAAGGCTGGGATCCGGCAAAATACATGAACATCTGGCTGGTCGATCTCGGCAACGGATTGCTGGGATACGCCCAGTTTCCGACGTCACCGATCGGTGGAATGTTCGATTGCGCTTCAGGAGGCTCCAATGCGACGGATGGTGTCGTATTTCTTTACAGCTCCATTGGTAAAAGCTCCGTAACGGGTTTCCCGGCTCCTTATAACGAAGGACGAACTGCTACACACGAAATTGGCCACTGGTTAGGTTTGCGCCATATCTGGGGCGATGGAGGTGCTTGTTCAAGTACCGATTACTGCAACGATACGCCGGTATGCAGCACCTCAAACGCAGGTTGCCCGACAGGTACGAATTCCTGTACCGCAGCGCCCGACGCCGGTCCGGATATGATCGAGAACTACATGGATTACACTTACGATGCATGTATGAACATCTTTACGAACGATCAGAAAGAGCGTATGCGTACGGTGTTGGAAAACAGCCCGATTCGCGCCAGTCTGATCAATTCCGATGCGTGTACGCCACCCAATCCGAACGACGCTTCGGTGACAGACGTATTTAATCCGAGAGGTGATCATTGTCCGGGAGCGATCACACCGAGCGTGCAGCTGCGCAACCGCGGGTCGAACAATCTCACAAGCGCAACGATTTCCTATACAATAGACAATGGTACGGCTACGACCTTTGCGTGGACCGGAAACCTGGCGCCTGGCGCTTCAGCTACGGTAGCACTTCCGGCTTTCACAGCTACGCTGGGAACACATACGTTCATGTCTTATTCGACCGTTCCGAACGGAGCGGCAGATCCTTACACCGTTTACGATACTTCCGGGATCACGTTCGTGGTATCCAACGGTATCATGCCGGATTACTCGGAAAACTTCGAGGCGCCGGTATTCCCGCCGGATATTCGCTGGTCGGTGACGAATGGCGGCAATGACTGCTTTGAATGGGTAGGAGCTGCAGCCACTTCTTCAGCCAATGTGCTGATCAACAGCACAGCTATTGCAACTTTCTACAATAACACATCGACCCAGAACGAAGACCTCGTTTCACCGGTATTCATTCTGCCTTGCAATACCACAGCGGCCACACTGACGTTTGACGTGGCGCACCGTCGCCGGACAACCAGCGGTAACGACCGTCTGCGTGTAGAAATCTCACAGGATTGCGGCGCTACCTGGGTAACGGCCGGCTACGATAAAGCAGGTACAACGCTGGCGACCGTTACCGGTACACAAAACTCCTATTTTACACCTACTGCCGGAACGCAATGGCGTACGGAAACGATCGACATTCTGCCATTTGTTGGCGCGACTTCTGAAAATGTGCGTTTCCGCTTCAGAGCTACCGGAACAGGTGGAGCAAACGGAAACAACATCTACATCGATAACCTCGTGTTTGATGTGACGACACCGGGTGAAGCCAACGTAGTCCAGAATGGCACAGATATCCTCGACGGTGGTGCGTACACTTTCGGCAATACATCGGTAGGGGGAAGCCAGACGGCAACTTTTACTGTACAGAATACCGGAACGACGAACCTTGTTATCACACCGCCACTGACGGTTACAGGAACAGGTTTTGCTGTTGGAACGACCTTCGGTGCAACGACGATCGCGCCGGGTGGCTCAACGACTTTTACGGTGACCTTTACACCAACAGGAGCTGGCGCGTTTACCGGGAATGTCAGCTTTGCAACCAACGACTGTGACGAAGGCACTTATAACTTCGTTCTGAACGGAACCGGAACAACGAGCCCGCCGACAGCCAATTTCAGCACTTCGCCGACAGTGGTTTGTATGGGCGAAAATGTCACATTTACGAACCTTTCGACAGGAGCAACTTCGTATGCCTGGAACTTCGGAGCAGGCGCAACACCGGCAACGTCTACAGATGCCAATCCAACGGTTGTTTATACTACCGCAGGAACCAAAACCGTTGTGCTGACTGCAACCAATGCTTACGGCTCCGACGTTGAAACGAAAACAGCTTATATTACCGTGCTGAATGTAGTTACGCCGCCGATCTCGCAAGGATTTACCACGGCGACTTTCCCGCCAACAGACTGGACGATTATCAACAATGGTATCGCCGCAACCTGGCAGCGTTCCGCAACGGTTGGTGTTGCACCCACGGCAGGGAATTCCATGTTCTTCAATAACTTCAGTAACGACGATAGCGGCGACGATGACATGCAGCTCGTAGCGGCCGACTTTGGCGGATTTGTTTCAGCGCAAATGACCTTCAGCGTGGCCTATGCACCATACAACGCAACCTATTACGACGGATTACAGGTACTGGTGTCGACCGATTGCGGTGAAACCTTTACCAGTGTTTACAACAAATCGAATACCGTTCTGGCAACTGCTCCGGCCCAAACAGCTTCTTTTGTTCCTACAGCCGCCCAATGGCGTACGGAGACAATCGATCTGAGTGCTTATGTTGGCAACAGCAGCGTGATCGTAAAATTCCGCAACCTGGCCGGAAACGGTCAGAACCTGTACGTAGACAACATCAATATTACGGGCGTATCAGGTGTGCCGACAGCCAGCTTTACCGGGACACCGACAACCGTTTGTGCCGGACAAAGCGTTACCTATACCAACACATCGACAGGTGCGCCAACTTCCTACTCCTGGACCTTTGCGGGCGGAACACCGGCAACTTCCACAGCTACGAACCCGACTGTTACATATAACACTCCGGGAACTTATACCGTAGCGCTTACAGCTACAAATGGCAGCGGATCGAATACATCCACACAGAATAATTACATCACGGTAAATGCTGTACCAACAGCACCAACTATTACGCCGGGTGGCCCAACGACCCTCTGTACTGGCGGCAGCGTAACCCTGACATCTTCGGCAGCTTCGGGCAACTTATGGTCGACAGGCGCAACAACGCAAGCCATTACGGTTTCTGCTTCGGGAACGTATACCGTAACACAAACGACCAGCGGCTGTACATCTCCAGCTTCGGCAGGAGTAACTGTTACAGTAAATCCTATTCCGTCGGCACCCACCATTACACCAGGCGGACCAACAACGTTCTGCTCGGGTGGAAGCGTAGTACTGACTTCATCGGCAGCTTCGGGCAACTTATGGTCGACAGGCGCAACAACGCAATCCATCACGGTTTCCACTTCGGGAACGTACACAGTAACCCAAACGACAAGTGGCTGTACGTCGCCGGTTTCGGCAGGAACGACCGTAACGGTGAATCCGACTCCAGCAGCGCCGACGATCACGCCAGGCGGGCCAACAACCTTCTGTTCCGGCGGAAGCGTGACATTGACTTCATCGGCAGCTTCGGGCAACTTATGGTCGACCGGCGCAACAACGCAAGCCATTACGGTTTCTGCTTCGGGAACGTATACTGTAACACGCACAACAGCGGGCTGTACTTCACCTGCATCTGCGGGTGTGATCGTAACGGTGAATCCAACTCCATCAGCGCCGACGATCACGCCAGGCGGACCAACAACGTTTTGTTCCGGTGGAAGCGTGGTACTGACTTCATCTGCTGCTTCAGGAAATTTGTGGTCGACGGGCGCAACAACGCAATCCATCACGGTTTCCACTTCGGGAACGTACACCGTAACCCAAACGACGGGTGGTTGTACGTCGCCGGTTTCGGCAGGAACAACTGTAACGGTGAATCCGACGCCATCAACACCGACAATTACACCAGGCGGACCAACAACCTTCTGTTCCGGTGGAAGCGTGACATTGACTTCATCGGCGGCTTCAGGAAATCTGTGGTCGACGGGCGCAACAACACAATCCATCACCGTTTCAACTTCCGGAACGTACACCGTAACGCAAACAACAGGTGGTTGTACATCACCGGCTTCTGCAGGAACGACTGTAACAGTGAATCCAACTCCGGCAACACCAACCATCAGTGCCGGCGGACCGCTGACATTCTGCTCGGGCGGAAGCGTTACATTAACCTCGTCTTCAGCAACCGGAAATAACTGGTCGACAGGCGCCACAACGCAATCGATCACTGTTTCAACTTCCGGAACGTACACTGTTTCTGTCACAACAGGCGGCTGTACTTCTGCGACTTCAGCAGGAACGACCGTAACGGTGAATCCGACTCCGGCTACACCGACGATCACACCAGGCGGACCGACAACTTTCTGTTCAGGTGGAAGCGTTACATTGACATCTTCATCTGCTTCAGGGAACCTGTGGTCGACAGGCGCAACAACACAGTCTATCACCGTTTCAACTTCCGGAACGTATACCGTTTCTGTAACGTCGGGTAGCTGTACTTCTGCAACTTCCGCCGGAACGATTGTAACAGTGAATCCAACGCCAGCAACACCAACCATCAGTGCCGGCGGACCATTGACGTTCTGTGCCGGTGACAACGTTACGTTGACATCTTCATCCGCTTCAGGCAACTTGTGGTCAACAGGAGCAACAACACAGTCCATTACCGTTTCAACTTCCGGAACGTATACCGTTTCCGTAACGGCTGGTAGCTGTACTTCGGCTACTTCAGCAGGAACAACCGTAACGGTCAATCCGTTGCCGGTAATTGCGATCGGAACTGTGACCAACCCAACGGCCTGTGCTACCACAACCGGAAGCATTGAAGTAACGGGAACAGGAACGGGCGATCTGAGCTGGTCGGGTTCTGCAACAGGATCACTCTCAGGAATTACACTTCCGGCGACAATTCCAACGCTCGGAGCAGGAACGTATTCCATTACGTTTAACAACGGTTGCCCTTCGAACACGCTGTCGCAAGCGCTGACAGATCCGGGAGCTCCCGCCACACCGACAATTTCGGCTGGCGGACCGTTGACCTTCTGTGCAGGCGATGATGTTGTACTGACATCCTCTTCAGCAACGGGAAATACCTGGTCGAACGGTGCCACAACGCAATCCATCACGGTTTCTGCTTCCGGAACGTACACGGTATTCGTTACCAGCGCCGGATGTACTTCTGCGACTTCGGCTGGAACAACCGTAACAGTGAATCCGATTCCGGCTGCTCCGACCATTTCAGCTGACGGTCCAACGGAATTCTGCCAGGGTGGAAGTGTGACACTGACTTCGTCAGCAGCTGCTGGCAATGATTGGTCGAACGGCTCAACAGCGCAGTCTACGACTGTTTCCACTTCCGGAACATATACTGTTACAGTGACAGAGTTGGGCTGTACATCTGCTGCTTCGGCGGAAACAGTGGTAACCGTGAATTCAAACCCGACGGTGACGTTCGGCGCGCTGGATGATATGTGTATCTACGACTCGCCACTTGCGCTCGATATGGCCACGCCAGCTGGTGGTGATTATACCGGAAACGGCGTTGTCTTCGGGCATTTCAACCCGGATGAGGCTGGTTTGGGCACTTCGACGATTACCTACACGTACACGGATGGCAATGGTTGTACCGGAACGGCAACATCTACGGTCTTTGTGGATGAATGCCTCGGACTCGATGACCAGCTGCTTTCGACGATCAAATTGTTCCCTAACCCTTCGACAGGAAACCTGACGATCGATGCCGGAACGGAGAAACTGATCTCGCTGGAAGTGTATGATCATTTAGGCAAACGTGTGTTGAGCCGTAAGCTGGACAATGTTTCGTCAACGGCAATCGATCTGTCCTTCGCTGCGGATGGCGTTTACACCATTCGTTTCGTAACGGAAGCCGGAACACAGCATTTGCCGGTGGTGATTAAAAAGTAGACAGGCTGGTCCGCAAGGATCAGGATAAATAGAAAGGGCAGCTGTTTGGCTGCCCTTTTGTTGTTTTATAAGAATGTGTTTAAAGCTTATCGAAATAATCCGGTTCCAATCCCAGCCACTCCAGCGTAGAGTTGGCGAAAATATCTTCTTTGACCTGCTGTGACAGGTTGCTGTCTTCGATGAATTGCCCGATTTCGAGATCACCAAGCGGGAACGGATAATCGGAGCCCAGGCATACGCGTTTGCTGCCCTGCATTTTCAGGATGTACTCGAGCATGTCGATATCGTGGGTAATGGAATCGACCCAGAACTTGCCCAGGTACTCGCGTGGATTGATCTTGTTGTCGATCGCTACGAGGTCCGGCCGGCAATTGAAACCGTGTTCGATGCGTCCCAGCGTAGGCAGGAACGAGCCACCGGCATGCGAAAAGCAAACGCGCAGATGCGGCAAACGCTCGAGCACGCCGCCAAAGATCATGGAGCAGGCCGCACGCGATGTTTCGGCGGGCATACCAACGAGCCACGGCAGCCAGTATTTGCGCATGCTGTCTTCACCCATCATTTCCCACGGATGAACCATCACGGCCATTCCGAGATCGGCGCAGGCTTCGAAAATAGGGAAGAGCTCGGCTTCGCTGAGGTTGTTGCCGTTGATGTTGGAGCCGATCTGTATGCCTTTGTGGCCGGTTGCTTTCGCGTGTTCCAGCTCTTTAATGGAAAGCGCTGTGTCCTGCATCGGCAAAGTCGCCAGCCCGAGGTAGTTTTTCGGGTAACGGGCTACGAGATCGGCAATGTGGTCGTTGAGAAAACGCGACACTTTTGCGCCGTGTTCGGGCTTGGACCAGTAGGCAAACAGAACCGGAATGGTGCACACCACCTGAACCTGCGTGTTGAAGTCGGCGTATTCGCGGATACGTAGCTCTTCGGCCCAGCAATTTTCTTCAATCGTCCGGAAAAACTGACCGCCCTGCATCATATCCGCCTTTCCATCGTCGCGATGTTCGAGGTGGATGAAGTTCCCGTATCCGAATTCGAGCGCCCATTTCGGCAGCTCTTTCGGAATAATATGGGTGTGCATGTCTATTTTCAGCATCGGGCGAATTTTGCAGTCCGCAAAGGTACGGTTTTGTGAGAAATCTTTGATTTTGGTGTTAGATATTTCACATGAAAAGGTCCGGCAGAATTTCCACCGGACCTTATTTCATGCAATAATGCATTATTGTAATAACGTAATATTACGTGTGAGTTGTTATCTCAAAAACGGATCGTATTGAACTTAAACCGTTTCGCTTCCCCACCCGGCATGCGCGACAACACCACAATTCCATTGCTTGTACTGAAGAAAAACGAAGGATCGATCGCCATTGAAAAGGCGTTCGGTTTCTGAATTTCGGTCAGCGGCAATGAATTGAACGAGTGATTCGGGTGACCAAATGTCCCATCGGGCTGCAACACGGTGAGCACCGTCGGGTAGAAAGCTTCTTTCCCGAAAATGTTGTCGATGTTGATCTTCGCGCCGCTGCGGTCGAACCAATAACGGAATTTGCCCAGTGGCATATCGACGTGAATATCCGTGTAATTCCAGACCACATACAGGTTGTTGTTTTTCAGCTGGTAAGCAACCGAACCGTAATGGTGATCGGCATTCAGCGTATTTTCCTGCTGTTTTTTCACAATCACATTGCTCCACAGGCGATTGCCTTCCGTATCGAGTGAAACCACGGCAACGTTTCCGTATTCCAGCTCGTGGTTGTAAACCGGTGGCTGTGTCGTACCGACAACGCTGTAGTTTTTCCGCTGGTATTCGGTCAGCAGGATGATGCCGCCGCCCGGCTTGAGCAAAACATCTTTCAGCAAGTAATTATCGAGGGCAAAATTGTCCTGCATGGCGTTCTTTTCCGAAACCACGAGTCGCAGCAGATCGGCGCCGAGCTGTTCGGTTTTGTTTTGGAGAATCTGTCCCGTAGCATCGGCGCGCAGGTACCAGACGCCTCGCCAGTTGCTGGCATTCTCGCCTGCATTGGCCAGTGTTCCGGCAAGAATGAGGTTACCGGTTTCGTCCAGCTGCATTTTGTAAGCCGAAGGGAAGTAGCCCATCAGATCGATAGCTGCGGATTTCTCCAGGTCCTTGCCATAAGTAAACAGCTGATACGTGTGCTCCTTGTTGGAAATCTTGTAATCCTTGTAAAGATAAACGAGACCGTCATTGGTTACCAAAACGTCATTCGACGGATAGCGCTCGGCTTCGTTCTCAAACGTGATTTCTTTTGTCCACAACGACGTATAGCCATCGGTCGAAAACACCTGCAAACGCAGCTCTTCGCGCTGACCTTTGGCATACGGTTTTTCCGTCATAACCACCAGCTTGCTGCCATCGGGCGAGAAGCTCACGGAATAATCAGCGCTTTTCATCTGACCGGTCGAAAATTCCTTTTCCAGCAGTGTTCCTTCTTCCGGAAGCTTGCCATCGGTGCCTACTTCTTTCAGCCAAAGTGAATTCTGACTTTCAGCCTTGTTCCAGCCTTCGAGGAAAACAATGACTTTTCCCTTGTTCATCTTCGTGTAGCGGTGCAGCATGGAATTGCCCATCACCCCGCTTGTGGCTTCGATGTTGTAAGTATACAGGAGCTTGAAATCGGGCGAGTATTTTTCCAGCCAGATCTTTTCGCTGCTGATCGGTCCTTCTTTTTTCAGGATGTAAAAACCCGTTTCGTCGTGTCCGAGAAAGGAGTGCCACGTCGCTTTCGGCGTCACGTTGGTGAATTCTTCCGAATGACCGATGGTGATTTCCTGGGCAAATAAACCGGTGCCCGCCAGCAGCAGGAATGCGGTAAAGAGTGCTTTCATATGTTTACTTACTGAGCAGCTGCCCACTTGTTGTATTCTTCGATCACAGCAAACATTTGCAGGAATCGGTAACCGTCTTCCTTGTTTGCCACTTTGTTAGCCAGCTCAGCGTTGTCTTTGATCAGCTCAGGCATTTTCTTAGCGAACTGCATACCCAGCATTCCCAATTCGATAGGCTCGGTTGGCTCTTTCGCGAAAATGGTTTTCACTTCGTAGCAGCGCTTGTCGTAATCCTGCCAGGTTTCACCGCTTTGCTGACGGAGCGTCATGTAGTTTTCTACCGTCGAATACCATTCATACGTGCGGATCTTACCGTCCGAAACAACGAGGTTGAAATTCGGCTTTTTCAGCAAACCGCCGCTGTAGTTGATGGATTCGTAAACCTTGTCAGCGATTTTGTAGCCTTTGATCTCGTCCGGCTTGTATTTCGCTACCGGTTTTTTATCGGATTCGTTCAGGTAGAAAGCAGCCGTGTTCTGGTTGCTGGAACCTACGCCACCGATCGAGCAGCGGCTGTCGGCCTTGATGAAGCCGTGAACGGTATCGCCATCGAGCTTGATGATGTAGCCCGGGTACATTTTCCCAACCTGGTAAATTTTCGGATCCCAATCGCCAGTGGTCGGCGGAGTAGGTGATTCTTGCGCAAAGGTGTTTCCTGCAACAAACAGTAGAGCAGCGATAAAGGTAATTTTCATGGGTTTATTTTTATGGATAAAGGCAAAAGTACACGATCAGCGAAAAAAGGTTCAGACGTTAACAATTGCTTAAGTAACACTCCACAACCCAATGATTGCTTATTTTAGCCTGAATAGCCTGTTTCTGCTGGGCAATCAGGACTTATGGCTGTCACTCGAATTTTTATTTTCTTTGCGTATTATTCGTCGTTTGTGAAAATCGGAACAATTTGCTGGTTGCTAGTGCTTTTCCTTTCTGGAACGGCTTTCGGGCAGCGTTTTTCCGGCCCTGTGAGCAAAAATGGCAAACCGTTCGTTGTTTTCCAGGCCCATCCCGATCAGCTTTACGGATTTGATGAATTGCGCCACGAAGCGTGGAAGGGCGAATACACCGAATGGGAGAACGAACAGGCCGATCAGTATTACATTCCGCACAAATCCGTTGCCAAAGGCGAAAGCGATCTCGTAAATGCATCTTTGATGAGCGGCGGCAACCTGTCAGTCGACAGCCTCACGTTTGTGGTCGTGGAAAAGAACCTTCCAATCGGTTTCACCATTCGGAATCCACACCTGGTGTCGCTTCAATTGCCACCGTCGGAAGAAAACTATACGGTTTCTGCCCGCTACAAAGGAATAGAGCTCGGGCGAATGAAAGTGGTGGTCTACGAGCCCAAAGTGGAGAAAGTGATCATCGTTCCGTTGGTGGCCATGCCCTTCCGGAAAGATTCGCTGCAAAAAGCCGTCAATGCCATTTACCACCAGGCGAATGTGCAGCTGGCTATCGAAGTGAAGCCGCTGTTTAAGAGCAAAAAGATCGATACGCTGCTGTTGCTCGACAATCCAAGTCCGGCTTTTGACCGCTATACCGAGCAAATGCGCGACCTGCGCGACCTCTATTTTTCATTAAACCCGAATGCCGACCAGGAAGCGTATTATTTATTCGTCGTTCCCGGTTTTACGAATCCGCAGATCAAAGCCTACATGGTGCGCAACAAAGCCATCGGTTTCCTGGCGGCGAAGAACAGTCGTCCGAGAGATGTTGCAGCCGTTTTGGCGCGTGGAATCGGCTTGTTGAAAGACAGCTGGGTAGATGAAGGTCCGGCGAAAGGCAGCACGGGCAACCTCATGGACGAAGGCCGCGGCAAGCATTTACGCCATTTTCAGTGGGAAAGCCTGCGACACAGCAGCCACAGCTATTCGTTCTACGACAATTACGAAGATGTGCGCACCAACAACGGTATCGTAGCCTATTATTTCTGGAAGGAAAATCCCGACGGAACGATCAAGCTCGACAACGGCAACTTGTTGCTTTCCATCCGCCGGCCGTTCAAAAAGAACTACCTGTCGTACCATTTGAACATCCATCATTTCTTTTTCAAGACCATTTTCACCGTCAAAGGACGCATGGTGAACCTGTGCCACATTCTCGCGGTGTTGCTGGTGTGTTTTGCCACTGTTTTCTTCGGGCGGAAGTTCCGCAAGCGCTGGCGCGAACGCGTTCGCTGGCGAAGAATGCTCAGCTTCGGGATGCGTTTTGCACAATTGATCGTCGCTGTGGGACTTTCCTATGGCGCGTTTGTGCTGGTCGACCAGGGCTACGGTTGGTACGAAGTGCGCTCGGGATTGCTCAGCGAATTGAGTCAGCAATCGGTCGACGGCGCCGTTGAGCTCATTGCCGAAAACGAGAACCGAAAATACCCGGCCGAATCGCAGCTCTGTTCCGAAGTGCTCATTCGCCGGAAAAGCAACTGGTATCTCGACAAACAACGAAATGTACTTTACTTCCAGGTCAAGCGCGACGAAAAAGGCAACTGGACGAAAGCACGACTGGCCAATAGCTCCGACAGTTTGATCGTTGCTACTAAATCCATTCGCGTAAAAGCTGAAAGCCATTACATCGTGGTGGATTACCGCGAGAAAAACGGGACGATCTACAAGCAGCAGGTCTACAATCACCTCGGGATCGATATCACCAACAAGCTGCATTTGAACGATCCGGCGCGTCGTATCCTGGTGTTTGTAAACGGCTACCGTCCGACGTCTGTGGGCCACACCTTCGAAGAAAACTTCAACGACATCCGTAAGCGCGGGCTGGAATTCCCGGATTCGAAAAATCTCGTGTATTCTTTCGACCGCTACGATTACTGGCGACCGTGGCAGGGAATGGACCTTTTATTCGCCAAGCGCATCAACCCGGTAGAAACGTTTTACGCCGACGGCCATTTTTCCGTCAGTACGTCGAATCACCGCAGCCTGCTCAATTTCACCACTGTTTCAAGCAGTTACCCGAAGCGCTGTCCGAACCGGAAAAAACACACCTGCTACCTGCATCGTTCCGTCAAAGCCGGCATTTTGAGAGGCGGCATGATCAAAACCATCAAGCTGCATCACACACGACCGAATAAAAGCGGTTTCTGGAAACGTCGCATGAACGGACGCATCGCCGGCCGGAATATTTTCCAGATGCTCAACGAGCTGCCCAATCATTCGGAAAACGATACGCTGTACATCGTGGCGCACAGTATGGGCTACGCCTATGCGTTGGGAATTGTGGATGAATTGCGCGGGAAAATCCAGTTTGGCGAATTGTACATCCTGGCGCCAGAAAATGCGTCCAGCGGCAGCGTACATCTCAGCGAATGGAAACAGGTGTGGCAGTACGGTAGCAACTTCAACCGCAAACACCACGATGCGCCTTGTTTACTCGACGGCGTGGCACCGCAATTCCGGGTTGGTGGGATTTCCGAAGACAACCGCGTGTACATTCCGCACCAGTTCTATACCCGTAAAGGCTTTTTCGATTCCCACTTTATCGGTTATTACACCTGGGTTTTTGATATTCCGAAAGGAAAGGCGGGATACATTCCCCAGAGGTAATGCATAATTCAGAATTCATAATTGTGCATTCTGAATTTTGAATTATGCATTCATCCAACATCCAACATCAACAATCCAACATCAGAGTCGTTTGGATCGCATCGCTTTCGTCTGTGCAATGGTGCTATCGGAAACGCACTTTTCATACTCCGGAGTGCCCACGCTGTAGATAGCTATTTTTC
>CAMLRS010000025.1 GCA_946482515.1 uncultured Flavobacteriales bacterium
ACAAAACCCCTTCCAGAAATGGAAGGGGTTTTTTGCGTTTAAACCTTTCCATTCCGAACCAGGCCTAGATCAGAAGAGAATAATTCATCACGAAGTCATAAGCTCTCTCGCATATCGGCTCTACCTATCGGCAGGCATTCAAAAACATCATGAACGATACACAGCAGCTTCGCCAGCTCTGCGATAGAATCAGAATATAAATGCTTGATAATTAATGAATATCAGGATTCGAAGGCAGTAGCGATGAGCTGTTCCAGGTTCATGTTGACAGCTTCATACTGTTCCAATAAACCGCTTTGCGGATTGATCACCAGTAGCTGATCGGCAAACTCCAAACACAATTCCAGGTCGTGGGAGGCCAGTAAAACGACTTTTTGTTGCTCCTTTGCAATCGTTTTCAGCAATTGCATCATCGCTCGCTTATTCGGATAATCCAGGAAGGAAGTCGGCTCGTCGAGTAGAATGACCGGCGTTTGCTGGATCAAAGCCCGCCCGATTCCTGCGCGCTGACGCTCACCATCGCTTAATGTGATCGTGGATTGATTCAACAAATGGAGCAAATTCAGTTGAGCTGCGGTTTCCTGTACAATCGTGCGATCGTTTTCAGCTAAACGGCCACTGAATCCCGTATAGGGAAAGCGCCCGAGCTCAAGGTATTCCTGTGTCGAAAGGTGGGATTCGCCTGTAAAACGGCTTTCCACCAGGGCAATTACGCGGGAACGCGCGCCGGGTTTATAGCCACTCAGCGACTTTCCTTCAAAACAAATCGTTCCTTTCAGGTTTTCTCCGAGCGCAATGGTGTCGAGCAATGTCGATTTTCCGGAACCGTTTGCACCGATCAATACCGATAGCTTACCCGTAGGAACAGCGATTTCGTTTATCCGGTACAACGTACGCCCAACTCCGATATGACAATCCTTTAATTCAAGCACGCTGACGGCTGTTTAAGAGTAAAAGAATGACTACCGGAGCACCGGCTACAGAAGTCAGGCTGTTGATTGGCAGCAGGATATAAGGCTCCAGCACGATGATCAGCAAGTCGCAAAGCAGCATGAAAATACCGCCGACCAATGCCGATCCTATCAGTAATTCCCGGTGACGGGCCGTTTTATAAAAGATCTTTACAAGGTTGGGAACAATTAATCCCACAAAAGCGATCGGTCCGCAGAAAGCGGTGATCAAGCCGGTCAAAATGGAAACGATCAGCAGGATTTTCCACTGTGTTCGTCGGATATCGACACCGAGTACTTTCGCCTGACGGTCACCGAGTACCATCGCATCGAGCGGCTTAACGATAAAAAATGCAGCCAACATACCAAGGGCGGCCACGATCAGGATCAATGGCAACTGGGAGAAATTGACCTGTAACAACGAGCCATAGCTCCAGAGTGTAAAAGCTTTCAGCGCATTCGGGTCGGATTTGGAAAGCAGGATACCGGTTACGGCCGAAACGAAGGTGCCCAGCATCATACCGATCAGCAGTAGCGAAACCCGCGAGCGAACCCGGGTAGCAATAGCCAGTATCAGGAATCCGAAACAAAGACAGCCGATCGCAGCTGCAGTGGTGATCCCAATGTCTGTGAGTGAAGTGGAAAAAATCCCTGCGCCGAGCACACTGATCGCAACCAGCAAGTGAGCGCCGGATGTCAGACCAAGAATGGAAGGCCCCGCCAGCGGATTGTTGAACAAGGTTTGCAGCAACAGACCACTGATGGATAACCCGATCCCGGCCACGAGCGCCATGAGGATGCGTGGCAAGCGGAATTCGGTCAGCAGATCATATTCGATTTGTTCCTGTCCATGGATGGGCGACAGCCAGCTGAACCAGGATTTTCCGTCGTGCGGAATGCCCAGCGCGATGACCACTGTTGCGATCAAACCGATTATCAGCCACCAATGAAGCGTTCGCATGGATCTACGTTACTGTAATTGCTTGTAAAAATGCAATTTCCCTGGCTTGGATGTGCCAAAAATGGTTGCGAAATCATACAGCAGCCAATCCGGGTGCACGGTGCTCATTTCCCAGAAATAGTTGCTGTTGTGTGTGTAGCAGTAAACCTGCTTTTTCTTCACCGTTTTAAACAAGCCGTATTTTCCCTGTTGACGCAGCAGATCAGGAATCGAAACCGCGCCGGCATTGATCCAGAAATCAGATTGCAATTGATCGTTGTAGACCTGCTCGAATGTTTTCTGACAACTGCCCGTTCCTTCTTCGGAAGCATAGAGATAATCGCAACCGGCATCGCGGAACAAATGGGCCATGTAGCTTTGACCAGCTGGAGCGTACCAGATATCGCCGATCAGCGAGCCTACCAACACTTTCGGGTGCTTGTTCGAACGCCCGATCAGCTTTTTGGTTGCCAGGTAGTTCCGTTCCACTTGCTTGAAGTATGCCTCAGCTTTTTCCGGCTGATCGATCAGGTAGCCGAATACCTTGATCCATTCTGCTTTTCCGAGCGGATGTTCTTCCCGCCAGTCGTAATTCGGTATAGTGAGGATACCCAGCGTAGCCAGCTTGTCTGCGTTAGGAAAGGCTTTACCGAAACCGCTGTAAACGATCAGTCCGATTTTTTTCCGAAGCAATTGTTCCGGAACCAATGAAGCTTCATCGGTTAGCGCTGCGATCTGTCCGGTTTTAATGCCTTTCAGAATTTTTGGATTGGAAACATAAGCCGGATCGGTCGTACCCTTGATGCAATCCAGGGCATTTAAAGCACCCAGCATACCGATATGTGTAACGGAAAGCACGGCCATGTTTTTAACCGGTACTTCAACGCGCATCATGGAAGGTGGCAGCTCGCTTTTGGTCGTTTTTTTTACCAGAGCGATGGAATGCTCCACTTCGCCGGTTTCGGGTTTAAGCAGCTGCAGCTCGGTGTAATCGTCATGCGGAATGATCCGGAAATTCTTGGCGTAATCGGTTGTGGCTTTGCGGGAAGTATACTCGGATGTTTTTTCTGTACAAGCGGCCAGGAACAAGAACAGTCCAAGAAAGAGGAATAGTTGTTTCATTGTGATTGTTTTCTGTTTTGATGCATCGCTTCAGCAAGCGAAGGGTTATCCGGACGAAGATCGTCCACGATTCGTTTGAAATCTACGTCGTTGCGATTTTGCGACAATTTAAAAGCGGCTTCGGTTTTTGAAACGACGAGTCGGATGCCTTTGATTTCTTTCAGGTAATGGCGAATCATATCCGCAGGCCAATTGTCGAAATTCAGCTGGTCAGTTCGATTTTTTTCAAAGTCGGACACAACGGCTTTCAGATGTTCGAGCAGCTCGGCTTCGGTCATAACTTCAATTTCACCCGATAAATGCACCGCCTGGTAATTATAGGTCGGTACGTTGACATGCGTATACACGCTCGAGGAAACATAGCCGTGGGCGCCTGTAACGACCATCGTTGCTTTCGATCCGTTCACAAGTGCATCGGACAGCTCATTGACAAGCGCCAGGTGGCATTCGATGATCCATTGATCAGACGTTCCGGTGAGCAAGAAAGGCAAGTGAGCCGACACTGGCCAACCAGCCGTGCCATTAGTGGTCAGCATTCCAAACGGGTATTCCTCCAGGAAAGCACGGATCACAGCCGGATCGTCGACACGGAAATCTGCCGGGATATACATAGGGTAAAAATAGTTAGAAGTTGCGAGTTACTAGTTGGAAGTTCCGAGTTGTGTTTTCAAACGAGCGATTCATATTATAGTCTCCAGTCGTTTATTGAAATCTGACCGGAGACTGTGGACTGAAGACTTCAAACTAGCAACTTCAAACTCGCAACTAGTAACTAGTTAACTATAATGTATCTTTGCTCAAAATCCCTTCTATGCGCTTCGACGATTATCCGATTAACGACCTGATCAAGCAACAGCTGGCCTTTCTGGGGTTCAAGAAACCGACGGATATCCAGTTCAAGGCCATCAAGCCGATCATGGAAGGTGAAGACGTGTTCGCCATTGCCCAGACGGGAACGGGGAAAACAGCTGCATTTGTTATTCCTGTGCTGGATGCTCTGTTGAAGCGAAAAGCGAAGTCGAAAGCCCCACGCTGTATTGTCATGGCACCAACGCGCGAATTGGCGCAGCAGATTACGCAGGTATTTGAATCCATCGGGCAGAAAACCGGGATCAAAAGCCTTTGTGTAATGGGCGGCGTGGAACAGGATAGCCAGATCACCCGCTTGAAAAAAGGCGTCGATGTGGTCGTTGCTACACCGGGCCGTGTCTTCGATTTGCGCTCGCAGGGACATTTATCCCTCGATTCCATTGAATTCCTGGTGCTCGACGAAGCCGATCGTATGCTCGATCTCGGTTTCGCACACGATATCAAAGCCATTCATTCGCTTTCACCGAAACGCAACCGGCAAACGCTGTTCTTTTCGGCCACCATTACCAAAAAGATCAAGGCGCTGGCCTACGATATTGTTCGCGATGCGATCCGTATCCAAATCTCGCCGCGCGATCTGATCACGAAGAACGTCGAGCATGCCTACATCCGCGTGGAAATGGACGACAAGCGTTTCTTCCTCGAAAACATGCTCCAGGAATACCCGGATTATCGCTTTGTGGTATTTGTTCGTACAAAAGTGCGTTGTGAACGTGTCGTAGCGGCTATGGAACGCGTCAACCTGGCTTCGGAAGCATTGCACGGAGGTATGGAGCAACAACAGCGTTTCGACATTCTCGAACGGTTCCGCAATGGCGAAAACCGTGTGCTTGTTACCACCGATGTTTCGGCCCGTGGTATCGATATCCCTAATGTAGATTACGTGATCAACTACGATCTGCCGGAAGAAGAAGAACAATACGTTCACCGCATCGGTCGAACCGGCCGTGGAACGAACAAAGGCCAGGCGTTATCTTTTTGCAGTGAAGAAGAAGTGCCTTTGCTGAAAGCGATCGAGGCCTACATCGATCACGAGCTGGAAGAGCTGGCAATCAGCAAGCACGAATACAAAGCTATTCTGGAAGATACCGAAGATCCGACGTATAACTGGCAAAAACTGCTCGACCAGGCCAACGAAGAAGACGGAACGCAGGATAAGTGGTGATCAGAATCGTATACCACATCTCAGCCGGAAGGTATCCAGGTTGGACGAAGTGTGATTGTTTCTGAACCCGAAAGCAGCCTGATTGAGGTTGTAGCTCATTTCGGCAAAGACACGCAGATTCGTCATCAGGCGTTTTTCATAGCCAAAACCGAGCGAAAGTCCCCAATAAAATCTGTAGTAATCGAGATTTCTCCCTTGTATTTCTCCGAGTGAAAAACCGGGTGAAAGGTAAAGCGAATGTCCTTGCTGCAGACGGATCGGAAACTGAAGGCCAGCCGAGAGCTGGAAACTGCGGATGATTTGAAGGACGTTGTATCCTTTCAATGTATCATAGTAATCGGCGTATTTGTACCGGTATAGATCACCAGCCATGTATACGAGTACCTTGCTTGCCTCTGCATTACCGAAACGCAATACGGCTCCGGTAATCGGCAGTGTATTTTTTCCGATGTACTGTCGCTGATTGATGTCTTCGATCGTAGTCAAACCCGTATAAAGTCCAAATTGTACGACAACCGGTTCTGGCCGTTCGATTTTTTTGTCTGATAGAGGACGATTCAGAGAGTCTTTGGTAACAATTTGACTTTGAGCGGTAAATGCCGTGCTACACAGCAAAATGATGAAAAGGTGTTTCATGTTCTGTTCAGGTGGTGGAATTATTTGGCCGCAATAGTACAATTTTTATACCAGATACAGATGAAAAACCGCTCACTCCGGTTGACAAGCGAATGAGCGGTTTTGTGTAGCAAACTTGGTGGTTTATGAAAAAGGGTTTATTGGCAGGATAAAAGCTGGTAGGCCGATCGAATACGTACCAATTCGGCTTCGACCTCGTTCCAGGAGTACAATACCACGTACAAACCTGAATAGTCATCATAAATAGTTACCCGCTGATCGATCCGGCGCATGTGCCGGTACCGTTCCGCATTGAACAGCTCTTTCTGCGATCGCAGGATCATCTGCCCGGATTGGAACTCGTAAGAACGAGTACATACGTAGTCCAGGCAGGCAAGTTTTTCAGCCGACGCATTCAGTGCCAGCTGCTGATCGACCGAATACGCCTGCGTAATGTAACGCTGCGTAATGGACGAACAGTCCTCTTTAGTAGTAATCATTTTGGCCTGCTGCGCCATACCAGTATGAACGCCTGACAGCAAGGCCAGAACCAAGGTTAGTTTCTTCATGATTTCCCCGATTTGAATGAACGAAAACCACAAGCTATGAAGATTGGCCAATCCTTGACTTGCTTTAACAGAAGGTACCACATTCCAGCTGTTCGAAACAAGATTGTTATGATTTTAACAGGATCAAAAGGGAAAATTAGTCGAAAGGTAATTAATCGTGGATCAGCAACTTAAACGTTTAGTAAGTTGCTATGCATGCATACGATCTTCGTTCGAACGAAATGGCATTCTGTACAACAAAAAGAGCTGTTTACTCGTAAAAAACCACCATTTGCTCATCTGGCAAATGAAATTTTGAAATTCGTCGAAAATCGGTTTAGCCGGAGAGAATCAGAGGATATTTACCTCGCGTTCGAGCTGAACACCGAAGCGTTCCTTCACGTCGTCGAGCACTGATTGAGACAGGTTGTAGATCTCTTTTCCGGTAGCACCGCCATAGTTCACCAGAACCAGCGCCTGCTTGGCGTGAACGCCGCAATTGCCCACCTGTTTTCCCTTCCAGCCAGCCTGTTCGATGAGCCAGCCTGCCGCCAGCTTCTCTGTTCCGTCGTTTTGCGGATAATGCGGCATGTCGGGATGAGCAATAGCGAGCTGATCGTATACGCTTTTCGGAACGACCGGATTCTTGAAAAAGCTTCCCGCGTTGCCCAGTGTTTTGGGATCGGGCAATTTGCTTTGGCGGATATTGATCACCGCCTGGCTGATGGCTTTTACGCTCAGCTCTTTCACGCCCATAGCTTCCAGCTCGTCGCGGATAGCGCCGTAAGCGGTATTGAACTCCGGGTGTTTCTGCAAGCGGTAAGTAACGGATAAAATAATGTACTGGTCTTTGTACTGGCGCTTGAACACGCTTTCACGGTAGCCGAAAGCGCAATCGGTGGCGGTAAATGTATCCACCCGGCCATCGGCGATGTGATAGGCTTCCAGACTAACAAAACAATCTTTGATCTCCACACCGTAAGCACCGATGTTCTGCATCGGACTCGCGCCCACGCTGCCGGGAATAAGGCTCAGGTTCTCTACGCCGCCCCAGCCTTGCTCAACACAATGACTCACGAAAGCATGCCACACTTCGCCTGCACCTGCGCGAACATCAACAGTCTGATCGGTTTCTGCAATGACGGTAATTCCTCTCAGCTCGTTTTTCAGGACGAGTGCGTCGACCGGTTTGGTAAACAGGATATTGCTACCGCCGCCGAGAACGAACAAGGGAAATTGTCCGGCATTTTCAGCCAGTATAGCCTGTAATTCTTCGAGCGAAGCAAACGAAGCGAAAGCCGTTGCAGAAACATCAATCCCGAAAGTATTGTGCGGACGAAGGGAATAATTGCGCTGGATCATGTGGCAAAGTTAATCCGATTTGATTTACCACAAAGGAGCAAAGAATAACTTCAGTGCTGTGTTTGTTAAGGAAACAAAGGTAATCTCAGTGGAACTATTATTCTCCTAATACATAAACTGCGCCGATACAGTAACAAAATGATCAGCTAAATTGTATTTCGGTTTGCTGAAAGAAATGCGTTAAGAAAGCTAAGGCGAGTCTCCCCCCTTTGGAGGGGGACCAAGGGGGAGGACATGACCAGGTGTAAATTCTTAATCAATCGTCATAAAAAACGGCAGTCGCATCTGGATTCCTGTCCATTCATCGAGCTGCTGCAGCTTGCGGTACGTTTCCGTGAGCTCGGCCGGCAATTGCGCACCGGATTTGATCTTCACGCTTTCTTCTTCGTCCCACTGCTCGAGCAATTCGCTGATAGGATTGCTGTCGATTTCCGGCCAGTAGCGCACCTTCGGATCTTTGATCTTGGCTTGTTTCACTGCGTAATTAATCGCATCCGACAAGCCGCCGATTTTATCCACGAGGCCGATGTTGAGTGCGTCCGTTCCGGTCCATACACGTCCTCGGGCAACACGCTCCACTTGTTCGATCGTCAGTCCGCGACCATCCGCCACACGCTTCTTGAATTGTGCGTAGATCTGATCCACTTCCGTCTGGATGAGCTTCAGTTCTTCTTCCGTCAGCTTGCGGTTGGTCGACAGGATCGAATGGGCGTTTGTTTGAGCGCGGTCGAAAGTGATTCCCAGTTTTTCCTCGAACAGCTTACCGGTGAATGGAATCACGCCGAATACGCCGATGGAACCGGTGATGGTTGTTTTCTCGGCAAAGATGGTTGAAGCCGGTGTGGCAATGTAATAACCACCTGAAGCCGCCACGTCGCCCATGGAAACGATGACTTTCATTTCTTTGGCCGTAAGCGTTACTTCGCGCCAGATTTCTTCCGAAGCCAGGGCGCTGCCGCCACCGCTGTTGATGCGGAAAATGACCGTTTTGATCTTGCCGGATTCACGCGCTTCGCGGAAGTATTTGCAGATTCTGCGGGAAGCCATTTCATCGCCGTCAACGGTAATAGAGCCTTCAGCAACGATCACGGCAACATTGGCATTGCTGTTGTCGCCATCTTCGCGCAACTGCTGCGATTTGAATTTATCGCGGGAGTATTTTTCCATCGACTGGAGCTCGTCCATTTTGGCTTTGCCACCGGCTTTTTTGTTCACCAGTGCTACCACTTCATCGCGGTATTTGCAGCCGTCGATCATTTTATGCTTCAGGGCGTCTTCCACGCGCTGGATTTTCACCTGCTCAGCCACATCATTCAATGCTTCCGGGGTGGTCTTGCGGTCTTTGGCAATTTCCACGCGCATATCGTACCAGATAGAATTCAGGAAACGCTCGGTTTGCACACGGCTCGAATCGCTCATGTTCTCACGGAAGAACGGCTCAACGGCGCTTTTGAAATCGTTGTTCGATCCGCGGATCACCTGCATTTCTACGCCGAGCATGTCGAAGGTTTTCTTGAAATATGTCATTTCGGTTCCGAGGCCCACAAATTCCATGGCGGAAGTCGGGAAGCCGTATACTTCGCCGGCAGCCGAGCTGATATAATATTGTTTTTGCGTAATGACCTCGCCGCTCAGGTAAGCTACTACGAATTTCCCCGATTTGCGGAACTTATGAATGGCGTTGCGGATTTCGTGTGCCGTTGCATAACCGCAGCTCACGTTTTCCAGGTCGATGAAAATACCTTTTACTTTATCGTCTTTCGCCGCCTCTTCGAATCCGTAGAGCAAATCACTCAGACCAATGGTTTTATCAACGGAGAAAGAAGGACCGTCGAGCTTGGCGCTTGCCGTTTCACCTATCCTGCCGGAAAGAGTCAGATGCAGCACTGTTCGGTCTTTGACCACAGGTTCCTGCGAAACGAGTCCGCCAACAACGCTGATGGTGATCAGCCAGCCGATCAACGATACCAGCAGTGTTGCGGTAAGTGCCGGCCAGAATATGCGCCAAAAGGAAACTTTCTTCTCCATAGTGATTCGTTTTTTGAACAAATATAAACGCTATTCCGAACTGCGCACAGCCAATTGTGTATGGAAATCATTGATTTGGGAAAGAAGGTAACGGGGGCGTATGAGTGGTTTTTTTCGAAGGGTAAACCGTACATTTGGCACATGAATGCAACAACAGCGTGGATTGGAATGGGCAGTAACATGGGCGATCGTTTGGCTTATTTGCAGCTGGCGATCGATGAATTACAGCGCTATGGACGTGTGTTGCGCGCATCTTCCGTTTACGAGACCGAGCCGGTGGGTTTTGAGACCGACAATCCATTCCTGAATGCCGTTGCTGAAGTGGCGTGGGAGGGAAGTGCCGAAGAGCTGATGACAACTTTGCTGCAGATTGAACTAGAGCTCGGTCGAACCCGCAGCGAAACCGAACGCTATACATCGCGTCCGATCGACCTCGATATTTTGCTCTGGGATCAGGAAGTTATCAACAATGACAGATTAACCGTTCCCCACCCGCGGATGCACGAGCGGAATTTCGTGCTTGTACCACTGAATGAGTTGATTCCGGCGCATCTTCATCCGGTTTTGAATCAGACGGTTACGGCCCTGCTGGAACGGTGCGTCGATGAAAACGCAGTGTTTATCCACGATAAAGCCCTATCCGTCAATCGTTAATTGTTCTTAAAGCCTTTGGCGAAAGAAAATATTGTTTAATATTGCACATGAATTTTATTAAGGTAGAAACTAACAATTGAATAATGAGAAAGCAAAGTATCAAAGGTTTGGCTTTTATAGCGGCTGCTGGATCGCTTGTTGCGAGTTGTGATCAATTGAAGGATCTGGAGTACAAAGTGACTCCTAGTCCACTCGAGATGCACGCTGACAGTGTACGCGTAAAAGTTGAAGTAAAATTCCCGGAGAAGGGGATCAGAAAAAAAGCATCTGCTGAGCTCACCCCGATGATTGGCAGCACAGCTCTGAAAACTGTAACTGTTCAGGGTGAGAAAGCTTCCGGAAACGGTACAGTAATCCAGTACAAGCCAGGTGGGACAATGGTCTACACGGATGTAGTGGCTTACAAGCCGGATATGGAATACACCGACCTGAAAATAACTGGTAAAGTATTCAAAGGAGGTAAAGAGAAAGAAGGTCAGTTCGAAGATCAGGTGATCGCGAAAGCTACCATCATCACTCCATACCTTGTAAACAAAGACTTCCGTGTAATCTACGCGAAAGACGAGTTCAAGCGTGTAACTGAGCAAGGCTACACGGCACAAATCAACTTCGAGAAAGCAAAATCCAATGTTCGTCCGGCTGAGCTGAAAGACAAGGATATCGTTGACCTCGGTGCATGGTTGGGTGCTGCACAGTCTAACCCAAAAATCGCGATCAAGTCGATCAACGTTACAGGTTATGCTTCTCCTGAAGGTGAAGTTGGTAAAAACGATATGCTCTCTACTGACCGTGCAACGGCTGGTAAGAACGTAACGATGGACCTGGCGAAGAAAAACAAAAACGAAAAAGCTTCAGGTGAGGTTTACAACCTGGCTGGACGTGGTGAGGATTTCGACGGTTTCAAAGTGGAGCTCGAGAAAAACACGACTATCAAGCAAGAGGATAAAGACCTGATCATGCGCGTTCTTCAGATGTACTCTGATCCGAACCAGCGTGAGACTGAAATGCGTAACCTCGGAAAATCGTTCACAGATCTGGACAAAAACATCTTCCCTAAACTGCGTCGTGCAGAGATCAAAGTTGTTTACGATCTGACAGGATACTCTGATGAGGAGCTGCAAACAATTTCTAAAGCTGAGCCACAAAAACTGACTTACGAAGAATTGTTGTTCACAGCTAGCCTGACAACAGACCTGAACGAGAAACTGCGTCTTTACAGAGAAGCTGAGATCAAAAACCCATCTGACTACCGTGCAGCTAACAACGTTGGTTCTGTACTGTACCAGCAAGGGAAAATGAACGAAGCAAAAGCTCAGTTCGAGAAAGCAAACGGCATCAAAGACAACCCGATCTCTAAAAACAACCTCGCTGCAATCGCAGGTGCTGGCGGAGACCGCGTTAAAGCTGCTCAGCTGCTCGGACAAGCTAACGGTGCTGGTCCTGAAGTAAACTACAACAAAGGAATCATCGCTATCCAGAATGGTAAATACGCTGACGCTGTTTCCAGCTTCGGTTCAGAGGCTACTTTCAACAAAGCACTCGCTGAATTGCTGAACGGAAACTCTGAAGGTGCTATCAAAACAATCGATGCATCTACAGACAAAGAAAGCGGACAGGGTTACTACCTGAAAGCAGTTGCTTCTGCACGTCAGGATAAACTGGATGCAGTTGTAAACAACCTGAAAAACGCTATCGCGAAAGAAGGTAAGTGGAAGGACAAAGCGGCTAAAGACCGTGAGTTCCTGAAATACGAGGAAAACCAGGCACTTTCTTTCATCAAGTAAGTATTTGCCTTAACATATCCGAAAAGCCCTTCTGTTTTGCAGAAGGGCTTTTTTGTTTATTACTCATCATCCAATATCAAGCATCAATCATTCAAAATCATTACCTTGCTTTCGCAATAATCTACTCATGACACAAAAGCTCCTCAACGCCAAGCACTGGCAACTGTTCATCATCACTGTTGGCATTCCTTTCGTGATTTTCTTCATTTCCATGATCCTGATCGTGAGCATGGCCGTGCGTGCCGACCAAATGCAAGTCGAGCCCGATTTTGCCAGCCTGATAATGGTGGGCATTATAGCAGGGATTGCCGGACTCGTTTCGACGGTTACCCATTTGTCCTGGGTATGGTCAGTTTCTACCGGTCTGCAACGCTACATGCATCCCGAAATGCGTTTGTTGAAAGTGAAGCGCTTCAAGTTGTTTTTCTTTATCCCGCTGATCTATATGGTGCTGGCCTTTGCGTTATTCGTTCCGGTGATCGTTATGAATGCAAGCCCGAATGGAGGAGCAGAGCCCGGTGTGTTTATTCCTTTCATGCTGCTGTTCCTGTTTGCTCATTTCTTTGCAATCTTCTGTATCGTCTACACCATGTACTTCACCGCAAAAACCTTCCGCAGTGCTGAAATGCAGAAAGAAGCCCATTTTTCGGATTACATCGGCGAGTTTTTCCTGATCTACTTTTTCCCGGTCGGGATCTGGTTTATCCAGCCGCGAATCAATTCGATTGTGAATGAAAAAACTCTGATCGCTGATGATTCAACCGGGACGATCGATTGAAAGATTTCCCCCTTTGGAGGGAAAAGCGAGCGAAGCTCGTGCAGACTGAAGCAGGCTTGCGCACAAGCACCTGCTGAAGGACCAAAGGGGAGGAGCATCCGATCTCGGTTTTTGCCACCCTCCTCAATCCTCCCTCAAGGGAGGAAGGCGTTTGAAAAATCAACCATCATATAAAAGCGAAGTCAACCCGTCGATTCAACTGCTTGCCGTCATCGGTCTTGTTATCGCCGATCGGCTTGGATTCTCCTTCGAAGTGAATTTCGATGCGGTCGCGGGCTAAGCCAAGACTGGTGAAAAAAGCGATGATCGCTTCGGCACGGCGACGGGATAAATCCAGGTTGTAAGCATCAGAGCCGTCCGAATCGGTGTGTCCGGTCACTTTCACGCGCAGATCGGAGTGGGAGCTAACCACTTTCACCATGGACTCGAGAAACGCTTTGTATTCGGCCTTAATTTCGGCTTTGTCGACATCGAAGTAAATCGGCTCGAATTTGAAATTCTTGCGTTCCAGCTCACGGATCTGCGGTGCTTTTCGTCCTTTCTTCAGGTCGTCTACGAAAATCGGTCGCCACGACTGGACTTCTTTCACGGTCGGTTCAGTCGTCAGTGGCATGGAAGAGCGGTAGCAAATAATCTTTCCGCTGTAGCCACGGCATTCGCTGCTGGTGAATTTCCCTTCGAGGTAGCCGGTCGAATCGATATACGTGAGCGTGGCGTCGATTGCGCACCATTTCACACCTGAGACATCTTTTTTCTTCTCGATGACGAACTGTTTCAGCTGAACGGTATTGCCCTCGGCTTTTCCTTTGAGCTTGCGCACTACAAAAGCATCTTTCCCGGCAGCTTCTTCGCGGCTTTTTCCGATGAAATCACCGTTGGGTGTAAAATCGAAGTAAATGATCGCTGCCTGGTCCATTTTCTGTCCGTCGCGGATCAGCAGGCCCTGCCAGGTGCCTTTCACCCCTGTTTGAGCAGCAGTCATGTATGTGATCAGCAGGAAACAGCCTGTCCAAAACAATTTCATAATCTTCTATTCGTAAAATCCGGCAAAAAGTTACGATTCGTGCCAGGAACCGGCAACTTCTCCGTATTTTCGACAATACAAACGGTCCGCCGCGGCCGATTAACACAACGCGATCATGAAACGTTTTTTCGCCCTCTGCAGTCTCTTGGCCTTGTTTGCTTTTACCGGATCAGAAATTCAAACGGTTTATTCCTTTAAAGTTACGGATATCGAAGGCAAGGAATTCGATTTCGCCAGTCTCAAGGGGAAGAAGATCATGATCGTGAATACCGCTTCCGAGTGTGGTTTGACGCCGCAATATGAGCAATTGCAAAAGGTATATGACCAATACAAAGACAAGAACTTCGTGATCGTCGGGTTCCCTGCCAACAATTTCATGGGACAGGAGCCGGGATCGAATGCCGAGATCGCCGGTTTCTGCAAAAAGAACTACGGTGTTACCTTCCCGATGATGGGCAAAATATCCGTCAAAGGCAAAGACATGCATCCGCTTTACCAGTTCCTCACCACCAAAAGCCTGAACGGATTGGAAGACAGCGAGGTGCAATGGAACTTCCAGAAATACCTGATCGATACCAACGGGAAGCTGGTGAAAGTCGTTTCACCACGCACATTACCTGACGATCCGACCATCATTGCGTGGATCGAAGGGAAATAATCCTCCCCCTTGGTCCCCCTCCAAAGGGGGAGAAATGGAGATTCTGCCACAATCACTTTGCTCCCTTAACAAACACAGCCAAATAAGATGGTCTTTGCTTCTTTGTGGTGAAAAAAACAGGTGACAGCCGTATTGTAAAACGTTACCCACAAATCCCCATCAAAAAGTTGATATTTTGTTGATAAATACAGGCGTTCAGCCTATCCGTAAGGCCTAAAAAATCGCTGTTTTGGCTATATTTGCTCTGCGACAAAAAATTGCACGAAATTCTATTGAGCAACTATGAGTAACGAGAAAAAAAATCAGGATTATTCAGCAGATAATATCCAGGTCCTTGAAGGACTGGAAGCGGTGCGTAAGCGCCCGGCGATGTACATCGGTGATGTTGGTGTCAAAGGTCTGCACCACCTGGTTTACGAAGTTGTGGATAACTCGATCGATGAAGCGCTGGCGGGCCATTGCGACACGATTCAGGTATTCATTAATGAAGACAATTCCATTACGGTAATCGATAATGGTCGTGGTATCCCGACCGGAATCAATACAAAAGAAGGTAAGTCGGCACTGGAGATCGTAATGACCGTGCTGCACGCCGGAGGTAAGTTCGACAAAGACACGTACAAAGTTTCCGGAGGTCTCCACGGTGTAGGGGTTTCCTGTGTGAACGCCCTTTCAACGCACCTGCACGCCGTTGTACACCGCGAAGGCAAGATCTTCGAGCAGGAGTACAACATAGGTAAGCCACTTTACAATGTGCGCGAGATCGGTACATCTGACAAAACGGGAACGGAAGTGACCTTCAAGCCGGATGGCAGCATTTTCGAATTCACCGAATACAACTACGATACACTGGCGGCACGTATGCGCGAGCTGGCGTTCCTGAATAAAGGAATTACGATTACGCTCACGGACCTCCGTCATACGGATGACAACGGCAACCAGGTTCAGAACGTATTCTTTTCCGAAGGTGGTCTGCGCGAATTTGCTCAGTACCTCGACCGTAACCGCGAGCCGCTCATTACCGATACGATCTATTTCGAAGGTGAGCGCGAAGGCATTCCGGTAGAAGTGGCACTGACGTACAACACATCGTACACAGAAAATATCCAGGCGTATGTAAACAACATCAACACGCATGAAGGTGGTACGCACCTTTCCGGATTCCGCCGCGGGTTGACCAATACGCTGAAAAAATACGCAACCGACAGCGGTATGCTGGCGAAAGAAAAGATCGAGATCGATGGCGACGACTTCCGTGAAGGATTGACAGCGGTTGTTTCGGTGAAAGTACAGGAGCCACAGTTCGAAGGTCAGACAAAAACCAAGCTCGGTAACCGTGAGGTAACTGCGCCGGTAAGCCAGGCCGTATCTGAAATGCTTGCTACGTACCTCGAAGAACATCCGAACGAAGCGAAGCTGATCGTTGACAAAGTGATCCTCGCAGCGCGTGCACGTCACGCAGCGCGCAAGGCCCGTGAAATGGTACAGCGTAAAAACGTTATGTCCGGTTCCGGATTGCCAGGAAAGCTTGCAGATTGCTCCGAAAAAGATCCTGCGCTTTGCGAAATTTACTTCGTCGAGGGAGATTCTGCGGGTGGAACAGCGAAGCAAGGCCGCGACCGTCACTTCCAGGCTATTATGCCACTGCGTGGTAAGATCCTGAACGTGGAAAAAGCAATGCAGCACAAGATCTTCGAAAACGAAGAGATCAAGAATATGTACACGGCGCTTGGGGTGCGCGTTGGAACGGAAGACGATTCCAAAGCCCTCAACCTCGAGAAGCTCCGTTACCACAAGATCATCATCATGTGTGATGCCGACGTCGATGGTTCCCACATTGAAACCCTGATCCTTACGTTCTTCTTCCGCTACATGAAAGAGCTGATTGAGAACGGTTACATTTACATCGCTACGCCGCCGCTCTACCAGGTGAAAAAAGGTCAGAAAGCCGAATACGCCTGGAACGAAGACCAGCGCGATCGTCTTATCAATGAATTGAAAGGTGGAGGGTCAGAATCATCTGTAAACGTACAGCGTTACAAAGGTTTGGGTGAGATGAACGCCGAGCAGTTGTGGGAAACCACGATGAATCCGGAGCACCGAACACTGCGCCAGGTAACGATTGAAAACGCTGCAGAATGCGATCAGATCTTCTCGATGCTCATGGGTGACGAAGTTCCGCCACGCCGCGAGTTCATTGAGCGCAACGCGAAATACGCGAAAATTGACATCTAATAATTGATTCGTTCAATTACCAGAAGCCGTTCCATTGGAGCGGCTTTTTTTATTCACCACAAAGGAGCAAAGTTTACGTCTGAGCTGTGTTTGTCAAGAAAGCAAAGGTGGTTCATGATTGGATGAATGATTCTGTGTCAAGAATGACGACATAACGCCTTTGCTTTCTTAAGCAGTGTGGTTATCATTATTCTTTGCTCCTTTGTGGTGAAAACGATTTTTACTTGTAACTTGGACCGCATGAAGCGTATTCTTTTGCTCCTACTTTTGATGCCTGTTTTAACCGCCTGTCCTCCGCAAAAAGACAGGCAGGAAGACACCATGAAGAAATTCAAGGAAAACCGTTACAACATGGAGCTGCTCAAAAAGCAGGTCTACGGGAAGATCAAATTTCAGCTGCCCGAATCCATGGAAAAGGATTACGCAACGAACTACGTTTACCGCAGACAAGCGCTCACACGTCGCGAATACAACATGGGACTGGCGTTTTCGGTGGAACGCTTCACCGAAGGCGATCTGTACTCGGAATTGATGGAAGATTACGTAGTGGAAGACGATCTGCTGAACAGCTTCCACGATGCGTATGTGAACCGTCGTCTCGAATCGCTTTACCAGGGCGGTTTATCCTTCAAAAAAGACGTGCGCAGCAATGTGAAATTCCCGGGTGTGATCCAGGTTGTTACAGGTGAAAGTTCCCGCGGTTACAATGCATTGTATTATGCCACTGCCACATTGAAAGTAGACAAGGAATATTACATCTTCCAGATGATCGCCAAAAAAGGTATGATGGATTACATCTACGACGATTTCGAGCGCATCCTGGCTTCCGTACGCAGAAAATGAGCAATTCCTATCAACGGTTATTGACTTTATTCGAAAAAGACCTTCCCGGCGAACGGGCGCACCTGGCTATGTATCCGAAGCGGGCTGCCAGCAGCATTGCCCTGAAAGCAGCTGAAAATGTACGTATGTCGGCTGTGGCAATTGTGCTGTTCGAAACGGAAGAGAATGGCTTGCAGACGCTTGTCATCCGTCGGCAGGAATACGATGGCACACACAGCGGCCAGATCAGTTTTCCGGGTGGTAAATGGGAACAAAGCGATCCTTCGTTACAATTCACGGCATTGCGCGAGTGCGAAGAAGAGATCGGCATTCCACCGGGTGAATTGCAGCCTGTGGGCAAGCTGACCGATGTGTATGTTCCGGTGAGTTCGTTTCTGATCGAGCCGTATGTTTTTTACTGGGAAGAGCCGCACACGCATTTCCTGCATTCCGAACGCGAAGTGGCGTCCATTCATCGTTTGCCCATCAATCTGCTTACCGATGATCATATCGAGCTGATCGATGTTCCGCTTACTAACGGGCAAAAACTGCTGCAAACACCCCATTTCAATACCGGTGAAATCACCATCTGGGGCGCAACGGCACTCATGCTGAACGAGCTGCGGGAAGTGTTGCAGGATTACTGAAGAAAAATAGGATTTCAAGAATGAAAATGTAATAATGCAATATTGCATTATTGCATTATTGCTTTTTTGCAGGATTGCTCTGAATTGAAACGATCCTGAAATCCTTAGAAGCGGAAGCGCGCAAATCCGAACGCCATTGAAACGCTGTGCCCATTCTTCGTGAAGAACGACAAGGCATCGCGGGAAGCGAATCCGAATTCATAGCTGCCATCGCGGAGGATGAAGGTAATTCCGAGCGGAATGTTGTTCTTGTAAACGCCGCCACCAAAGTAGCCCACATTCAAAGCCAGCCATTTTACCGGACTGAAATCACCACCGACAGAGATCACGGCATTTTGCAATGATCCCGGATTGTCTTTGTTGAACGGTGCTACCATGTCGAAGCCCAAACGTACTTGTTTGATCGGCTGGAACATCGCACCGATACGGAAGTCGGAAGCGTTAATCACTTTCACTTTTTCCGTTCCTACCAGTTGCAGGATCCCGCCGTCGCGCAGCATCTGGTTAACGGTCTGCGTGATGTTCGCTTCATCGAGTCCATCGAGGGAGAAGTTGCCGAACAGCGTATCTTTTACATTGTAAACGTTCTTCGTATAAGTGACCGAGCCGATGTTGTTCACAGCAGCAGCGATGCGTAAGCGTTTGAACATGACAACGCTGGCGGCGAGATCGATTCCGTATCCGTTTCCGACAGCCGGTGGAATGCCGCCGCTGTGCTGGATCGCATTCGTGCCGCCGATATTCGCATAGTCGATGTTGAAAGCTGGTGTAACGGATGAAACGACCTGTAATCCGGCGTCGTTGGATTCGAAATCGAACATGGCCATGGATTGGATCAGACGTGCACCGATTCCTCCGTAAATAGCGAAAGTAGAATCGCTGCCGATGATCTTTCTTCCGTAACCGATGTTGTAGGAACGGTTCCAGACCATTTTGATGCGCGATCCATTCGTGATCTCACTGATGCGCAGCGGAACGTTGATTTTTCCCTGGATCACGGCTGCTAGCGAGTCTTCCGACATGCCTTCGTGGTTGGCAACTGTTGTGGTATCTGTTCCGAAAACAACGGTCAGGGAGTCAAAATAGCTTGACAGTTTTCCGCGGAAAAGAATATCGGTCGTTTGTTTATTGAGCTGTGAGTACCATTGGTAGTTTTCACGGATGTTGAACGCGATACCGCCGAATTTCTCATTCTGGAAGGAAAATCCCGCCCAGTTGAAATCGAGGTACACGCCCACACCTTTTTCGGCATAGTCGGCCGCTGCATCCAACTGACGCTGGTAATCGATATCGTCCTCGCCTTTGCTTACAGCCTGCTGGTACAAGGTCTTTGTAAGTGCCTTTAGTTTGTCGGATGTTAACGACTCACTGTAAACGCCAAAATTGAATTCGGAAGCACCTGTTGTGAAACGCTTGCCTTCGTAGCCGGTTCCCCAACCCAATCCTGAAACATTGATTCCCAGTGAGTGGTAGTCGGTTACAAAAGCAGTTGAAACGCCTTTTCCAACGGTAGGAAAAGCAATGCCCTGAGTCTGTGCCTGTGCACTGAGCAAAAAGAAAAATGTGGTGATCAGTAGTAAAGATTGTTTCATAGCGTAGCGAATAAACGTCCTCAAAGAACGTAAAAAAAACGCAACCGGAAAAGCAGGTGTTGGTAAATAAAGAAGGGGAATTGTTAGTGGGGAGGGGGTAAACAAAAAGAGGAGTTAATTCTAATGTAATCAACTCCTCTTTAAGCTAAACCATGCTAAAACTATAAAACCCAAACCACATCTATGAACATGTGTCTTGTGGTACAAAAGTACAACGCTTTTGGGTATTCGCAACTATTTTTCAGCTTTTTTCCGGAGAATGAATTGCTATTCTTGCATTCCTATTTGGATGCTTTCACGATTGTTTGTCGTTTACTAAATCGATTGATCAGCCAGCCTGCCGAAAAGAACAATCCGCAAACAGCCACTATGGTTGGGGCGATGGAAACGTTTAGCTTCATAGCTACCATAAATCCAACGACGCATCCCAGTATTCCTATGCACGCAGATAAAATTAATACGTGGCGAATTTTATCGGAAAAGAGATAAGCGGTTGCCGCCGGAAGCACAAGCATGCCTACGACCATGATCGCTCCGACGCTTTCGAAGCTGAAAACGGCGTGCAGGCTCACAAGTGCCATCATGACCAATTGCCAGATTGGTATTTTTAGTCCCAGCAGCTGACCAAAGTCGGGGTTGAAGGACCAGATCATCAGCGGGCGGAAAGCGAGCACAACGACCAGCAACACGATGAGGTTGATGGGAATGAGCCGTATCATGGCGCCCGTCCCGATGAAATAATCGCCGATCATTCGCTGATCGAGGAAGGTCATTTCGAGGTCGCCGTACAACACACAATCCTGATCGAGATCGGTATTGTTTCCAGCGAAAAACGCGATCAGCAATACGCCTACGGCAAAGAGAAAGGTGAACGCCGTTCCGATCGCGGCATCCTGTTGAATGCGGAAACGCCTGTTCAGGAATTCGATGAAAATGGTGGTGAGGACGCCCATGATGGCGGCTCCGGTGAGCATTGGGAAAGAGTCGCGGCTGTCGGTTAATAAATAAGCTACCACAATTCCGGGCAATACGGCATGGGAAATGGCATCGCCGACCATCACCATGCGCTTCATGAGCAGAAAAACGCCCAGTAACGAAGCGGGAACGGCCACAAGCATTGCTGTGACGAGAATGAACCAGTTATCGGTGAACCAGCTGATCATGACGGCGGATTTTCAGGTGAAACAGCTCGTGTTGAACGCTCGCGGCTCCAGCGAATGATGAAAGCGATGATCGTAATGGTGAACAAAGCTACAATTACCCACGGACCGGTTGGCATATTGGCACCCAGCGTAGAACCATAAGCGCCACCGAGGGCTCCGAGCATACCGAATAAGCCGGTAAGCACGAGCAAAGGAATGATGCGATAGGTAAGCATACGCGCGCTCACGACGGGAATGATCAGCAAGGCCGACATCAATACGACGCCAACGGCCTGTATACCCATGGTAATGGCCAGGATGGAAGCCGTTGAGATCAGCAAATCGTTCCAGCGGATGGAAAAGCCGCGCAGCTGCATGTATTCGGGATTGAAGGCGACGAAGTAGAATGCCCGGAATTTGAAGAACAGCAACACGAACAATACTAAGTCGATGATGGCAAAGAGCAGGATGTCGTCGTTGGAAATGGCGGCGATTTTGCCAAAAAGAAAGTCGCTCAATCCCGATTGGGAATCTTTTCCATTGCCCTGAATCCAGGAAATCAGCACCAAACCAATCGAAAAGAAAACACTTAGCACCGAAGCGATAACGGTATCGGATTTCAGCTTGGTGGTGCGGGAAAGTCCGTCCATGAATTGCGTGGCCAGCCAGCCGGCGATCAGCGCTCCGATCATCAGGATCCAGGTGCTTTTTGTTTCGGTAAACAGGTAGGCGAGGGCAACACCGGGCAAAATGGCGTGTGAAATAGCATCACCGACCAATGATTTTTTTCGCAGAAAGGAAAATACGCCTACAACGGAAGCGGTGAGTCCGATCAGCAGTGTGCCTGCCAGCATGCGTTGGATGGTCGGATCGCTGAGTGATATGGACAATTGGAAGCTCATTCCCCGGCTTGTTTGAAAAAGAGTGATGTTCCGTAGGCTTTCGCCAATACTTCCGGCTGCAAAACTTCATTCACCGGGCCGGCATGCACTAAGCGATTGTTCAACAGCAGTACATAATCGAACCATTCGGCCACTGTCGACAGGTCGTGGTGAACGATCACGATGGTTTTTCCGGCATCTCGCAAAGCTTTGAGAACGTTCAGAATAGCTTCCTGTGAAGCCATATCGACGCCCACGAACGGTTCGTCCATTAAGATGACGGAAGCTTGCTGGGCCAAGGCCCGGGCAAGGAAAACGCGTTGTTGCTGTCCGCCGGAAAGCTGTCCGATCTGGCGGTGACGGAATTCTTCCAGCTTCACTTGTTTCAATGCATCGTCGATCAGAGCTTTGTCTGTTGCAGAAAGCTTTTGCCACCACTTTTTCGGATTGAGGCGCCCCATGGAAACGATGTCGTAAACGGAAGCCGGAAAATCCCAGTCAACGGACTCGCGCTGCGGCACGTAAGCAATTTCATCGCGGATTTCTTTCAGCGGTTTTCCGAGGAATGTTACGGTTCCCTGCTGCGCCGGAATCAATCCGAGAATGGCTTTCAGGAATGTTGTTTTCCCCGATCCGTTCGGTCCGATGATACCTGTGATTTCCCCACAGGGAATGGTTGCCGAAAGCGTTTCGAGCACGACCTGCGTGTGGTAAGCCACCTGCAGGTTCTGAACAGCTATGCAAGTTGTTTTCATCATTTTAATCCCTGTACAATGGTGGTTACATTATGGCGCAGCATCCCGATGTAGGTGCCGCCGGTGCTCGTCGGATCGCCCAGCGCATCGGAGTAAAGTGTTCCTCCGATCCGGACGCGCTGGCCTTTTCGCGAGCACGATTCGATAACGGTACGAATGGCTTTCGGACTAACGGAATGCTCCACGAACAAGGCTTTGACTTTATTTTCCGTAATAAAAGACACCAGGTCGATCACGTCGCGGACGCCTGGTTCCTGCGTGGTGGAAATGCCTTGCAATGCTTTCACGTTCACATCGAACGAGCGCCCGAAATAATGGAAGGCATCGTGAGAAGTGATCAGCACACGTTGCTCAGCCGGGATGGTAGCAAGCTGCAATTTCAGCTCTAGCTGCAGCATCGTAACGGTTGTTTTGAAGCGCTCGAAGTTGGCTTTAAAAGCGGTCGCGTGTTTCGGGTATTTTTTACACAGCTGTTCTACCACGCCTTCGAGTCCTTGCAGCCAGATTTTCGTGTCGAACCAGATATGCGGGTCGAATGTTCCGGCTGACGGATCGGCGAGAATCAGCTCATTTTTCGGAATGGAGCCTGAAACAGCGAGCACGGTTTTGCGTTTGCCCAGCTGTTCGAACAGCTCGACCATTTTCCCTTCGAGGTGCAAGCCGTTGTAAACAACCACTGTGGCGTTGTTCAGCAAAGCAATATCGGATGGCCGTGGGTTGTATGCATGCGGATCGATTCCGGGCCCCATGAGCGATGTCACTTCGATGGAATCACCAACGATCTGTTGAATACAATCGCGGATGATGGAGGTGGAACAAACGATTTTCGGCGTATGCGATTCGGTTTCCGTTTTGACCCGGCATCCTGCCAGACCGGCCATCATCAGCAACAACAGCAGTCCGTATTTCATGAGAGCGGCTGTATAAAGATTTTAGCAGCCAGCAAGTGCGAAAATTGCGTGGTGCGCCCGTCGATGATTACCACGAGCGAGCCGTCGAAGGAAAGCTTGTCGGCGATTTCGATAGCAGAGCCCAATTTAAGCTCGATTCGGTTGAGGTATTGCAAAAATTCCGGTGAACCGTCTTCAACGCCCATGACGATGCCTTTGGTGCCGATTTCGCAGGAAGAAAGCGAGCTGCGCGCCGGGATGTTCTCAAATTGTCCTTCCCGGTTCGGAATCGGATCGCCGTGCGGATCGACTTTTGGGAAGCCGAGGAATTCTTCCAGTCGATTGATGAGCTGCGAAGACTGAATATGTTCGAGCTGTTCGGCAATTTCGTGTACTTCGTCCCAGCCGAATTGCAGCTTATCTACCAGGAAAACTTCCCACAAACGGTGTTTCCGAACGATGGAAATGGCCACATTTCGCCCCGTTTCGGTGAGATTACAACCCTGGTATTTGGTGTAAGTCAGCAATTGCTTTTCCGCCAGCTTTTTGAGCATATCGGTAACGGAAGATGCCTTGGTCGACATGCGTTCCGCCAAAAGATTGGTAGAAATGGCTTCGTCGGAAGACCCGGAAAGGGCGAAGATCGCCTTGATGTAATTTTCCTCACTTTGTGTCAGATGGTACAGGGACCGCGGCATATGTTCTAATTTCAGGTCAAATATAAAACAATTTTTAGACAAGTCTAAATTTATTAAAATCAAGTATCAACTGACAAAACTATCAGGGTTGCTGTTTCCCACGAATACACGAATGAATGACCAGATTGAATGAAAGCGAATTGCACCAGCTGTCAGCACGCTGACAGCCCTATTCGTGTTCATTCGTCTTAATGGTAAAATACACATACAAATTCGTGTATTCGTGGGGAAAAAATATTCAGCTAGAAGCTAAAGTTGACCCATAATAAATGACGAAGATACTTCCTTGATAATTCTATAATTGCCGCATTCATAATTTATTAAAAGACCTCGTGGGCGAGTCTTGCGGATCGGGATTAAATCGCTAATTTTGCGGCGAATTAAATCAAATAAGAGTACAATGTCAGGTAACAGAACTTTCACCATGTTGAAGCCGGATGCGATCGAAAATGGTCACACAGGCAAAATTATTGATATGATCATCCAGGCGGGTTTCCAGATCAAAGCGATGAAATACACGCGCTTGTCTGAAGACCAGGCGAAAAAATTCTACGAAGTACACGCTGAGCGCCCGTTCTATGGTGAATTGGTTGAGTACATGACATCCGGACCGATCGTTGCTGCGATCCTCGAGAAGGACAACGCAGTAGAAGATTTCCGCAAGCTGATCGGTGCTACTGATCCTGCTGAAGCTGCTGAAGGAACGATCCGTAAGTACTACGCAGAGTCTAAAGGTCGTAACGCTGTTCACGGATCTGATTCCGATGAGAACGCTGCGATCGAAGGGAAATTCCACTTCAACGATTCAGAGGTTTTCTAAGAAAACAACAGTATATGAAAAGCCCCGGTCCCGATAGCTATCGGGATCGGGGCTTTTTAGTTATTGCTTCACCAGCTTGTATGTCGCCGGTGGCGTGTTTTTCTCGTTTTCAACGATCAGAATATACGTTCCGGGAGCCAGGTCGCGCAGATCTACAATGGCTGATTGCTTCGCTTCGGCTAAAATGCTGCCGGAAAGACTGGCAACAGTATAGGTACAAGACTCGCTCAGGTAAGCAAAATCGGTTGTAGGATTGTTGGTGACCCGGATGTGATTCTTGCCGAGATCGTTCAGTCCTGCACTTGGTGAAGGTCCGCACGAGTCACTGAAGTTGTTGTGGGGATCGACATAATTGTACCAGTTATTGTTGCTGTAAGTCGTATCGTCGACTTCCACACAAAACAGGTTTGGATTCCCGTAGATGCGGAATTCGCTGTCGTTCATCTGTGCGTTGTTCCCATTGGCGACATTCAGGTAATGCAGGTCGCAATTGCCGGCATTCAGAAAACCGAGGTATGGCTGGTTGGATAGATCCAGCTCCTCCAGGTTGGTATTCCAAACCACGTACAGTTCCTGTAACCACATATTGTTAGAGAGATCCAGTGTGCTCACGTCACATCCGGTGAGACTGAGTGCCGACAAACTCGGATTATTGGAAACATCGATGCTGGTAATGTTGTCATTGAGTGAAATGTGCAGGTACACCAGTAAAGGAAATGTCGTAACGTCGATACTGCTCAGTTTACAGTCCATGGCATTGAGCCAGAAGAAATCTGGGTGCGACCCGAAATTGATGGCTTCCAGGCTGTCGCAATCGTTTGTCCAGAGTTTTTCCAGTGCGTCCATGCCGGCGAGGTTCAAAACCGATTGCTTGTTTCCGTCGATGTAGACTTCTTTTACGGCTGAAAATGCTTCGATTCCGGTGAAATCTTCAATATTGGCATCTTCAATCTCGATGTCATCGGTATAGGCTATAGCTTCCGACACCTGAATTTCACTGTCGGCATTGGTGTTTATGGCAGTATTGCCAATCAGGTATGCTTTGAAAATAGTATCCGGGATATTCACGTTCTGAGCGTGAAGAAAAGAACTGGTAAAACCAAGCAGGGCTAATGCCGCAAGTGTACGGAAGGTCATAGTAGTAGTTATTTGATTCAGAACAAATATAGAAAATGATCGGTTAACTGAATTTATCACAGTGATTTTCAGTTGTTCCGGAATCTGGTTAAAAACAACAACGCCCCTGAAACAGCTGTCCCAGGGGCGTTGATCAGTTAGAAATGCTTATTTCAAAATCATCAGCTTTTCCATATAAACCTGGTTTCCTGTTTTGACTTCGATCATGATAAATCCATTTGACAGGGTAGCTGGCAATTGAACGGTTAATTCATTTGTTCCTTCTACGCGTGGATAAGTCGTGTGTCCGATTACTTTTCCATCCATTGATTTGAGTGTTACCTCGACATCTTTGGAAGAAGCATCGGCGAACTTCAGCTGGAATTGATCGTTTGCCGGGTTCGGGTAGAGAGACACTCCCGGAGAATCTTCGACCTCTATAGCTGCTTTATTACCGAATGGGTAGCAATCCGTGTAGAAGAATTCCTGGCAGTATTCCTTTTCACATTTTTCTCCGTTGTTCAGCGTACCGATTACGACCATGCAGATCGTATAGCTTTGGTTGACTTCGAACTGGAAGGTGAAAAGCTGTCCGGATGCCACACCATCGCCGTTGACGAACCATTTGATCTCATCAATGTTCACACAGGATGAACCGGAGAAGCCTGTAAAGAGGAATTCACACGTTCCGATTTGCGTCATGGTGTAAACCGGATCCAATTGACAGTCGCAACCACCTGTACATCTTACCTCAATGATTCTGCAGGATTTGTCCTCACAAAGAATGTCTCCTTTATCGTTACGAACAATCACTGTCAGGCAAACTTCGTAGGTTCCGGTGGAGCTGTAAACGTGACCAGCAGTTTGTCCCATGGATGTAGTTCCGTCACCGAAATCCCAGTAGTATTCGACAAATTGCAGGCAATCCGGTCCGCCAGAGACACCTTCGAATGTGTAGATACAG
The DNA here is from genome assembly GCA_946482515.1 of uncultured Flavobacteriales bacterium. Next base: position 27,061 of record CAMLRS010000025.1, read on the forward strand.
TCTTTTTCGTCTACACTATAAGTGAACTCGGGTTTCAGTTTGCACTCGCAGTCACCTTTACAGGTTACTTCAATTCTTTTGCAGAGTGTTTCCTGACAAAGAATGAGGCCTTTATTGTTACGAACAATTACGGTGAGGCAAACGTTGAAAGTACCTGTCGATGCGAAAACGTGTTGTGGTGATTGACCGCTACCAGCTGTACCATCTCCGAAATCCCATAAGTATTCTACATTTTCTGAACAATCAGGATCACCCGAGTTCCCTTCGAATCTGTAGATGCAGTTTTCATCGTCTTCGAGTGAATAATCGAATACGGGCTTTAAATTGCATGGACATTCTCCCTCGCAGTTTGCTTCTACTTCTTTGCAGATTTTTTCCTGACACAGGATATCTCCGTTGTCGTCACGGACGGTTACCGTTAGGCAAACGGCATAAGTGCCGGCCGTTGCGAATACATGCTGTGGCGCTTGGTCGAAAGCTATTGTACCATCTCCGAAATCCCAGAAGTATTCTACAAATTCCAAACAATCCGACCCGCCTGAAACACCGTGAAACGTATAGGCACAGGTCTGTTTATCAAGTGATAAGTCGAATGTCGGAGCCAATGTGCATTCACACGGCTGCTCACAATCTGTTTCGAACACTTCGCAGATTTGTTTGGAACATAGCTGACCATTTGCATTGGCTGTTACAGTTAGACAGACATTATGTGTTCCTGGAGTTGCTAACGGATAGGTAACGTTGCTTCCGTATGCAGTCATTCCGTCGAGATTCCATGCATAAAGCACGTTTCCGAGACAAGAGCTACCACCGTGCTGCGCACCGAAATTCACTTCACATAATTCATTGTTTACATCAAAGATCATTGTCGGATCAAGGTCGCAGGTGCAGCAATATTCCGTAACAACGAACGTAGAGGTCGAGGTACAGCCTGTGGTATTGTCTGTTACCGTCAGCGTTACAGTTCCCGGTAAGCTAGTCCAGGCAACCATCACATCCGACTGATTGTTGAGTCCGGCAATTCCACCGCCTGATACGGACCACAGGGCTGTCTGTCCAGCTTGCAGGTTCGTAGCATAATTCCCGGTAGCATTGGTTGAAAGGCAGATCGTCGGTGATCCGGAAATCGTTGAAGAAGTACCGATCTGCACAGTCGTGGTCAGCGTTGTTCCACCCCCGGTTACAGTAATCGTGTACGTTCCCGGAGCAGAGAAGGTGTGCGTCGGGTTTTGTAAAGTCGAGGTATTGGCCGCCCCTGATGCAGGATCGCCGAAGTTCCAGCTGAAGGTGTTGGAACAAAGGGTGTTGTCGAATGCATACATCAGGCAGCTGATCTGTGTGACGAACAGTTCATTGGAGAACACCGAATTGCCTGTTGCATCGATCATGTTCGGCATACTGTGGGTCAGCTGCGTTTGCATTTGCGGCCCGTTTGGCGTGTAAAGACAAGCATTCGGGGTAGCAGTTGTGCTTCTTACATTTGGCTGATGAACGACCTGTACAAAGGTTGTTCCGCTCGAAAGGTATAATTTGTCATCAGGGCCAAGCTGCATTTCACAGGCAGGATAAACCGAGGCGGTTACCATGATTCCGGAGGTTGCCGGCGAAGGATCGGTCAGGTCGTACTGGTACAGGTTGCTGTTGCTCCAGCTACTGCAATACAACAGTTCGGAATTCGGGCTGAATGAGAATCCGAAGGATTTGAAGCTGTTCAGTGCAAGCGGATTGGAAAGTATGCCGGTAAAGACGTTGAAATCGTATACAGTCAATCCCGTGGTTTGAAGCGAGCCGTTGGTTCCTGATCCGATCGCGATTTTTGATCCGTCACGGGAAACTTCCAGTGCTTGCTGATTCGTTGTATAAGGGGAAACGATCTGCGAATGGAACGCCAGTCCGCTGGATGTAAGGCTGTAAACCGTGATGAAATACTGGCTGCCTTTTTTTCCGGTGGTAATGATCCAGTAGCCGTTGCACGATTTTACTGCGGTAACACCTTCGCCACCCAGCATAGCATTGTCATAACCAAGATCATAGCCATGGATGGCAGGCGGTGTAATTGCAACATTCCAGCTTGCTGTCATGGAGGCCATTCCGGCATTGATCTGTACGATACTGTAGCGGAATCCGTTGCTGTCAGGAATGGTGAGTGTTTGATCTAAACTGAAGCGTCCCTGATCTTTTGTAAACAGGTAATACTGGTTTGCATTTGCCGGGTTTTTCACAATCAGCGCACCACGATGGGCCGATAATCCTGATTTGAGCGGGCTGCCTACATTGATAGTTGCATGGTTGGCATTCCAGACTTCGATCCCATTGGTGTAAAACAACAAGTCGCCCTGGTCATTGCTTTGTACAGCGTCGGCTTCGTCGATGTGATTGGCGTTGATAAACGCTCCGTTGTCATAAACCGGTGCTCCCGAGCTGAAGTCCATTCCGCCGCGTTGTCCAAAGTACCAGTTACCCTGGTCTTGGTTGATGGGCTCGCACGCTTCAACGAAGACCATTCGGGTCGCCGAAACAGAATTGGTTCCGTTCGTAATGGTCAGCACGACGTTCGCCGGTTGGTAAACACCGGTATACGTATGTGAAACTGTTACACCGCTGCCGGTTGTTCCATCGCCGAAATCCCAGGTATAAGTTGCTCCCGGACTTGGAATGGCTGTAAACGTAATAGACGAGTTAACACACGGGCTGTAATTACTGGCGGTAAAGTCCGAAAGAAGTCCGCCATTGCAGCTCACACCGGTATAGGTCAAATTGCCGGAACTGACGAGGTTGGCACGGAAGAGATTGATCTGGGCAAGCATCCGGGTGTTTTGGCCGTTTGTAAAACCGGTCATACAGCTTTCCGAAACATAGTCCATGTAATTGTGGATGTCATCGGGGAAATTCGGAGATTCACTACACGTGTTCCATGTACTGGAAGGACAACCTGAATTTGGAGCGTTTACCGGAGGTGTATCACAGACTCTGTCACCGGATGTTGCACAATTTGATGCTGTCATTCCCTGGCAACCACCGTTAAATGTATGGTACAATCCCAGGTAATGTCCGGCTTCGTGAACCATGATTCTGCCCAGCTGACTGTAGGGCTCGAGTGTGCTGCAAGAGCAGGTGGCGACATCTCCGAATGCATCATACGACATGACGATACCGTCTGTAGCACTCGCGGCAAATTCAGGTAACATGGAATAACCGAGGATTTTTTGTCCCGGCGGCAATGTATTGGACGTGATTCCTTTCACGACCCAGATACGCAAGTATTGGTCTGCGGGTAAGGTGCTGGCAATAGCTGTCAGTGCAGTTTGCTGAGAGACATTGTGATTGGTCAGCGTTGCGTTGCCATAATGGAAAATTCCGGGAGTTGTACTCGTGATTCCGGAAGGTGTGCTGATCGAAGTTAAATTTTGCGTGCCTTTTTTAGTTGCCAGGCAAAACTGGATTCCGTATGCATCGAAATAGTCATTCAATGCGTTGATCTGACTGGTTACCTGGAGATCGGTGATGTTCTCCGGACCATACTCGTGAACAACATACACAACCACGGGAATAATCAGGTTGGCACTCAGCGATTTTTCGCTTCCTGAACCCTCGTTTTGGTTCTCAATGTATTCGTTGATCATGCGATCCCGTTCATTGATCCGCTCTTGAACGGCCGGATTTTTTTTGATCTGATCGAGCATGACCTCATCAAAATAACACGAGGCGGGCGCGCGTTTTTGCACTTGTTGTCCATGGACAGCCAACAGGCTCATGGTTACCAGCACGGATAGAAATATCCGTCTAAGCAGAGGAGTTTTCATTGGTCGCTTTTTTAAATTGGGTTTAAATTCAATGTTTTACCAGGCAGGTAAAAGACCGGAGGAACGACCCATAAAATGACTATCCGTTACAGATAACGCCACAAATGAATAAGCTCCTATGTATTTTGTGGATTGTTCATCAATCCCTGCGTGGTTGTTTTTTTCTAATTCAATAGTGATCAGCTACGGGACAAGTATAGGCAAAAATTCGGCTTCACTTGTATGCCAAAGTGAATAAAAAAAGTCCCAAAATAGAACCTTCAGGAAACGAGCGATTTAACCTGCCCATGTTTCCCGATCAAGGCTGCGCAGCTGGATAGCTTCGGACAAATGAACCGCCTGGATGTGTTCAGAAGCACTCATATCGGCAATGGTTCGAGCCACTTTTAAAATCCTGTCATAAGCCCGAGCCGATAAGCCGAGCTTGTCCATGGCCATTTTCAGCAGGTTTTTTCCGGTTTCATCGATGTTGCAGAAGCGTTCGAGGTCGCGGCGTTCCATTTGTGCGTTGCAGTGCGTTCCGTTGTGCTCTTTGAACCGTTCCAGCTGGATCAGGCGTGTTTGTACCACGCGTTGACGGATATCGGTGCTTCCCTCAGAGGGCAGATCGTAGGCGAGGTCGTTGAAGGAAACGGGCGTAACTTCCACGTGCAGGTCGATGCGGTCCATCAGCGGCCCGGAAATGCGGTTGAGGTATTTCTGTACAACGCCGGGTCCGCAAACGCAATCTTTTTCAGGGTGATTGTAATAACCGCAAGGGCACGGATTCATTGCCGCCACCAGCATAATTCCCGCGGGATAATCGACGGTAAATCGTGCGCGGGCAATGCTCACAATGCGGTCTTCCAGAGGCTGCCGCATGACTTCCAGCACCTGTCGTTTGTATTCGGGCAATTCATCGAGGAATAAAACGCCGTTATGCGCCAGCGAGATTTCGCCGGGCTGTGGATAGCTTCCACCACCAACTAATGCCACATCGGAAATGGTATGATGTGGCTTCCGGAACGGACGTTGCGTGATCAAACCCGTATTTTGAACGGTTCTTCCGGCTACCGAATGAATGCGTGTTGTTTCGAGCGCTTCATCTATGCTCATGGGCGGAAGAATGGTCGGCAGTCGTTTGGCCAGCATGGATTTACCGGCGCCGGGTGGACCGATCAGGATGACATTGTGCCCACCCGAAGCGGCAATCTCAAACGCCCGTTTCACGGCTAATTGACCTTTGACGTCGCGGAAATCGACATCGGAAGTAAACGCCTGACTGAACGCTTCTGTTACCGGACAAGGCTCCGGCTCGAACTGCCGGGTTCCTTCCAGAAAACCCAGCACATCGGCGAGCGATTCCAAACCGTAAACGGCAATTTCATCCACAATAGCCGCTTCAGCTGCGTTCTGTTTCGGAAGAATAACGCCTTTGAATCCTTCCTTTTTTGCCTGCATAGCAATCGGCAACACACCACGAACGGGCTGCAAGCTGCCATCGAGCGATAATTCCCCGACGAGCATGAATTGATCGAGTTGCCCGTCAGGAACTTGTCCGCTGGCGGCGAGAATACCAATGGCGATCGCGAGATCGAATGTAGAACCTTCTTTCCGGATATCGGCCGGCGCCATGTTGACCGTGATTTCTTTTCCCGGATAATTAAGCTGGTTGTTTTTCAGCGCGGCTTTGATGCGCTGGTGACTTTCCCGTACCGCATTATCGGGTAAGCCAACAAGGTTAAAATTGACGCCGTTGGCGATGTTCACTTCGATTGTGATCGTGGTTGCGTCGATACCGAAAACGGCACTTCCAAAGGTTTTGACAAGCATTTTTCTTCCTGTTTTTACTTTTAAGTTAAACAGAAAGTTGATTCCAAACAATAGGTTTGATTAGAAAATAATCGGAATTTGGATGAAAAATTAATCAATTTTACCCGTATTTTTTGATCAGCTTGCCATTTTCATCGTAGCGTGAGTAGGAACCAGTTTGCTCACCGTTCTCAAAGTGCATAATTGTTTTCAGCTTGCCATTCGGATGGTATTCGCGGTACTCGCCATTGAGCACAGAATTGTTCAGGATACCCGCCATCTCATCGGCTTCCTGTACAGTGAAATCACCAGCGATTACCAGTTTACCACCAGTAATGACCTCATTGACAATTGGTGCCGATAAAACCAGATCGTTGAAAACGATGGCCAGCGACTTGCCGACATTTTCGGAAGTGAGCTGTCCGAATTTGGCTTTTCCGGCATTGGTCAGTGTTACGTTCAGCATGATCTGAGCACGCTCCTCGTCTTTTTCCTGCACAACCTCTGCCAGATCTTTATAAGTCATATTGATATCCATGGCCGACGCCGGTTTCAGTGCGTAGAGTGCATACAGCCCGTTCATGTCTTTATCCGGATTCATCGACCAGGCGAAAGACACATCTTTCATGAATTTCGAAGACGATTTCTGCGCAAGGATCTGATCGATCCGGTTTTTCTGTTCCGGAGTTGCGTAGCCGATACAATTTCGGAGATATCCGTTCTGGTCGTTTGTAAGGAACGTAATCAGGCCCATTGTATCGAGCAGTGAATACATTTCTTCAACCCTGTATGTTTCTGCAATGCGAAAGCCAGCACTCCGTCTGCGCTGTTTGCCGTCGATGTAATTGCCGATGGATTTTACCGTTCCATCGGGATAATATTCATAGATCTCCATGCCGACGGTTTTCGGTTCGTCGTTTCCGCAGCTTGCAAGCAGGAGCAGCGTGGAAAGAAGTAAGAAGCAGGTTGTTTTCATAGATTGATTTTAGCTTCGTAATAATACGAAAACCTCTTTAAACGAAAAATGCCCCGCTGTTTCCGGCGAGGCATGTGATCGTATTTCCAATGTATTTTACTTTAACGCGTTCAGCGCCGCATCGTAATCCGGCTCGTCTTTGATTTCCGGAACCAGCTCGGTGTGGAGCACTTTGTGATCTTCGTCCAATACCACGATTGCGCGGGAAATCAGACCTTTCAGCGGACCATCCTGAAGCAGCAAACCATAATTTTTAGCGAAATCACCTTCACGGAAATCCGAGAGGCTGATGACGTTTTCGATGCCTTCAGCAGCACAGAAACGCTTCTGGGCAAATGGCAAATCGCGCGAAATGCACAGCACTTTTGTGTTGTCGAGCCCGGCAGCGAGCTTGTTGAATTCTCTTACAGAAGCCGCGCACGTTCCCGTATCTACGCTCGGGAAAATATTCAGAATGAGTCGCGAACCGGAAAAATCGCCCAAAGAAGCGGTGCCGAGATCGGCTTTTACCAGGTTGAAATCGGTTGCTTTGCTTCCTGTTGCAGGCAAATCTCCGTTGGTGTGTACGATGTTGCCGCCTAATGTTACTGATGCCATAGTCTGTTGTTTTTGAAAGCTTAAAAATACGAAAAATGGACTTCAGGACCTGCCTATCGGCAGACAGGTTTTAAGACTTCAGGACTTTAAAGAGGATGATTGACCTGCCTGCGGCAAGCAGGTTTTTAATGTTGGATTTTGAATGACCTCTGTTGAAACCGACCGGAGACTGAAGACCGTGGACTGAAAAAGATTGGGATCGAATAGGGGAAATCATTCGCTCGGTTGTCCTAGACTAAAAGATGGTAACTTTACCCGGAGGAAAAACCATTCCGGGTGGAACAAGAACAACTGATAGCGCAATTCGTGGCAGGTGATTTAAACACATTCGAGATGGTATTCCGTGATTATTACAAACCGCTGGTCCGGTATGGAACGACGTTCCTGAAAGACTCAGACGAAGCTGAAGACGTGGTGCAGCAAGTCTTCGTTTCGCTGTGGGAAAAACGTTCCCAGCAAGACATTCATACATCCGTGAGGGCGCTGTTGTACAAAGCCGTACACAATGCCTGCCTCAACCGGATTAAACACCAAAAAGTACGCAGAGTGTATGCCGAAGACTGGAAAGCTACGCAGGAACAGTCAGCCGTAACGGATACTGTTCAGGCTAAAGAGCTGGACGAAAAAATCCACGCGGCGATCGGTAGCATGCCCGAGCAATGTGCGAAGATCTTTAAGATGAGTCGTTTCGAGCAGCTGCGTTACCAGGAAATCGCCGACCAGCTAGGACTTTCCATCAAGACAATCGAAAATCAAATGGGCAAGGCGCTGCGGATCATTCGCGAAGAGCTGAAAGATTACCTGCCGCTGTTGCTTCTCTTTTTAATCCGGGAATTATGAAAACAGTACACGATATCGATGCGCTGATCAGCAAATTCCTCTCCGGTGAAGCTACACCGGAAGAAGCGATGTTCCTGGAAGACTGGATAGCCGAATCGCCGGAAAATGAAGCTTATTTCGAACGCAGCGCGCAGCTGTTCGGCAATTTATACGATCCCGTTTCGACAGACGAAGCCTGGAATGCCGTTAAACCGCAATTGCAACAGGCACCTATTCGCCCATTACGATCTGTGTGGATCTCCCGAATTGCCGCTGTAATTGTTGTATTGCTGGCTGTTGGCGGATTCTGGCTATGGATGCAGCCGGGTGTTGATTCACCTGCGATTTACACAGCCGGAACGACCAAGAAACACGTCAATCTGAATGACGGAACGTCAATGACCATCGCAGCCCGTTCGTCGGTGGAGCTGGCACCGGGCTACGGAATGACCAATCGTTCGGTGAAGCTGAAAGGCTCCGGTTATTTCTCCGTAAAACACAGCGATAAGCTGCCGTTTATCATCGATGCCGGTCCGATTCATATCAAGGACCTCGGAACCAAATTCGATGTAAAATCGACCAAAGACACGATTTTCGTTCGGGTAGACGAGGGCGTGGTGATGATTTACGACAACAATGGCAAGAAAATCACGCTGAATGCCAATGAAAGTGCGCACTACATCATCGCAACCGGCGAGCTGGAACTGGAAGTCATTACGAACGATCTGAAACCGCTAGCAAAAACCATCATCCTCGACAATCAGCGGCTCGAGGATGTGGTGAAGCTGCTCAACAAGACGTATAAAGCAAATATCCGCATCGAAGACCCGGCAGTGTACAATTGCCGGATCACGACCGAATTCTACGACGAAGACCTCGATATGGCGCTCCTGGTGATTTCCGAAACGCTGGGACTGACGATTCAGAAGGAAGGCGAAAATTATCTTATAAAAGGACAATCATGTACACAATAATCCGCATTGCCGCTTTAGTGATCGGTTGCGTTTTGTTGTCATGGAGTTCGTTCGGACAACAAACGCCTTACCTGGAAAAAAAGGTCACAATCCGTCAGTCAACGCTGACGTATTCCGCATTATTCCGCCAGCTGTCGAATCAAACCGGTGTGGTGTTTTCCTACACGCGCTTCGACGATTCCCGGAAAATTACCGTGCATTACGAGCAAAAAACGCTGCGCAGTATCTTGAACGAATTGTTCGATGGCGGCACCTGCAGCTACAAGCTGAAAGGACGATACGTGATTCTGAGCTGTAAAGAACCCCCAAAACCGAAGTCGGAAGCGCCGGCAGACGTTGTGGTGAACGGCTACATCTACAGCGCCGATGATTCGACACAAGTGGCCGAATCGAGTGTTTATCTGCGCCAGAATAAGAAATCCACGGTAACGGATGAACAAGGCTACTTCAGCATGTCGTTCCCGAAAACTTCGGATGTGTTGTCGATTTCCGTTGCCAAGGAAGAATTCGAAGACACGACCATCGTGATTCTTTCCAGGCAGCGCAATACCGTTGTGATCTACCTGCAGCCAAAGGAAGCCGAAATGGACATTACGATCAGCGATTCGGTGACGATTACCTTGCCGATGGACACCACAATCAGCGAACAACCTATTGCTGATACCATGGATGAGGTCGGTCGTTTCTGGGACCGTTTCCGCAGAGATCGCGTTAACCTTCGGAACATTGGCGATACGTTGTTCAACAACGTTTCCATTTCCTTTGTTCCGCCGATCAGTACCAACCGTTTGCTGGCGCTGAATACCGTCAACCGCGTTTCGCTCAACATTCTAGTTGGCTATTCGCACGGTGTAGAAGGATTTGAGCTGGGCGGTCTGGTGAACCTCGATTACGGTGATGTGAAGTACTTCCAGCTCGGCGGACTGGCCAATATTGTCTCAGGCGATGTGACCGGCATGCAGGTCGGCGGTTTGATCAATACAGTCGGCAAAGATATTGACGGTTTCCAGGTTGGAGGCTTGTTCAACGTTGTCGGAGGCTCGGTGAAACATTTCCAGCTAGGCGGATTGGGGAACATTGTTGGTGACTCAGTTACCGGCGTTCAGGTTGGTGGCTTGACGAATATCAACCGTCGCCACACCGATGGTTTCCAGCTGGCGGGAATTTACAACCAGGCGCCCAGCTTCAGAGGTATGCAGCTCGCCGGAATTACAAATACTACCTGGCGTTGCTCGGAAGGTTTCCAGCTTGCCGGGATCGCCAACACAGCCGATACGCTTTTCGGTTCGCAGCTTGCCGGAATCACGAACAATGCACGCGTTATTTACGGTTTCCAATTATCAGGACTGGTAAACCGCGCCGAAGAAGTATACGGTTCGCAGGTTGGTTTTATCAACGTTTCGCGCAACATAACGGGCGTACCATTCGGCTTTTTCAGCTTCGCCCGAAACGGTTATCACAAGATCGAGCTGGCAGCCGATGAAAACCTGTTTGGAACGTTCAGCTTCCGCACCGGTGTGAATGCTTTCCACAACATTTTCATCGCCGGGATCCAGTTTTCAGAGTTGAGCAGCAATCCGCTGTGGACCTACGGTTACGGTCTGGGAACATCCATCCGTTTGACCGATAAATGGTACCTCGGTGCCGATCTCACGGCGCAGCAGCTGCAATTGGCCAATAGCTATATCAGTCACAATATGCTCGGGAAAGCCTTTCTGGGCGTTGAATACCGCGTGGCAAAACGCTTTAATATCGTGGCCGGTCCAACGCTCAACTGGTTCAATGCCGAAAGCGACGAATCGGATTCGGCTGTGATCTGGGAGCGCTTCGGTCAGCGAACCATCCTCGATGACGACAACGGCTACTTTGTGAACCGCTTGTGGATCGGTGGAAAAATTGCGCTCCGTTTCCTTTAATAAAATTCATTCTTCGCATTCTTCGCGCCTCTGTGGG
>CAMLRS010000026.1 GCA_946482515.1 uncultured Flavobacteriales bacterium
GAACAACCAGCTGGCAAACGAGAAAGTACACGGACAGGCTGTGGTTGATAAAGGGATCATTTACGCACCGGACTTCGCGCTGAACGCAGGCGGTGTGATCAACTGCTACTCCGAGGTGAAAAGTTTGCAGCCTGCATGGGCAATGAGCAAAGCCGAAGAAATCTACACAACAATCAGCAACATTGTGGAGCGTTCCGCAAGTGAAAAAATACCTACTTACCAGATTGCGAACAAAATGGCTGAAGAACGCATTCAGTCCGTTGGGAAGATTAAACTTCCAATGTAATTGAGGGGATATTAGATGCTGAACAGAAGACATTTACGAATAAAAGTTCTACAGGCTTTATACGCTTATTTTCAATCGGACGAAGACAGTCTGAAAAAGACCGAAAATGAGCTGATGACGGCCATAGACCGGATTTACGACCTGTATCTTTACCTGTTGCTGAGCTTCGGTGAGCTGAAAGCCATCGCTGAATTCCGCAACGAAGAGAACAAGAAAAAGATCCGTCCGACGGCTGAAGAGCTGAACCCGAACCAGAAATTTGTTCGGAACCAGGTTATTGAAGCGCTGGAAAACTCTGTTGTGCTCCGTCATGCTTCGGAAGACCGCTCGGTGAACTGGATCGGTGACGAACACCGCGAAATGTTCCGGAAGATGTTCCTCCAGCTGCGTGAGGAAGAAACGTACGTCACGCACATGAATAACGGATTGGAAGGTCCGGAAGAAGACATGCAGTTCGCCATTTCATTGTTCAAGAACGATATCGCGAATTCACCTTTGCTCTACCACTTCTTCGAAGAGAAGAGCATTCACTGGATGGACGACATCGACCTGGCGTGCAGCATGGTGCTCAAGACTTTGAAAACCGTTACACCGGAAGGAAAGGTGGAAATCCTGCCGCTTTACAAAGACCAGGAAGACGAACAGGAATTCGTGCGTACGCTGCTCCGCAAGACCGTTTCCATGGATTCGGAGAACCTTTCGCTGATCAACGATCTGACCAAAAACTGGGAGCTCGAGCGCATTGCCCGTATGGATATTCTCCTGCTGAAAATGGCCATTACGGAATTGCAGGTGTGCAACAACATCCCTAAAAAAGTAACGTTGAACGAGTACATCGAGATTTCGAAATTCTATTCAACTCCAAAAAGTCACGGATTTATCAACGGTATCCTCGACAAAGCCGTTGAGAGATTAGAGAAGGAGAAGAAGATCTCGAAAATCGGACGTGGACTAATGAATGACAAGGAATGAAAAAACTGGGAATGATCCTCGCAGTGGCGCTGGTAGTGTTTGGCTGCGGTTCCAAAAGCAATGAAATTGAAGTAGGCTTCAAAACCACTATGAGCATCCAAACGGTATACGATGCCGGAAATGTAGTGCGTGGTGAAATGATCAACGCGAAGTTTGAGGTGGAAAACACCGGCGAAGGCCCGCTGATCCTTTCCGATGTCAAAGGTTCCTGCTCCTGCACGGTGGCCGACTGGTCCAAAGATCCTATTCCGGTAGGAGAGAAGGGCTTCATCAAAGCACAGGTCAACACACAGGATTTTAATTACGGATCAATCACGCGTAAAATCACCGTGATGTCCAACACAACGCCGGCGGCCACCATCATTACGGTGAAAGCAAAGATTATCAAGTAAGTTTAATAAGTAAAGAATAGAGTTATGCAAATTATTATGCTGGTACTCATGTTGGTAGTGTTCTACTTCTTCATGATCAGGCCACAAATGAAAAAACAAAAGGAACAGAAAGCGTTCCGCAGCAGCCTGAAGCAGGGCGATAAAGTCCTGACGATCGGTGGAATCCATGGTAAGATCCTGGAAGTAACCGACACCACTGTGCTGTTGAGCTCCGAAGGTACCAAGCTCCGTTTCGAAAAATCGGCTATCGCACAAACGGTTGCCGATACGCTCGGACAGGCTTAATAACATCTGATTTCAGTAAAAACGTCTCTCGGTTCGGGAGGCGTTTTTTTTGTTTTGTGGGCTTCGCGTACTTAGCGACTTTGCGGTAAGACTTTTTCACCACAAAGGAGCAAAGTTTCCTTAAAGGTTCTCACTCAAAAGGGAGCAAAGAGAATCGTGGAAGTTAATTTTACTGCTCGTCTGCTGTGCGTCCGAGCTTACACAAAAGCAGAACTCGTTCCCATGAACTGATGGAAAGTCTGAATATTGCAACAAACTCCCTTTTTATCAGTTATAGCTCTTTTGTGTAGTCCCCGACTTTACGTCGGGACGCTCCGAACTACATCAAGTGCATAACCTGTCCTTTTGTGCCTACCTGTCGGTAGACAGGCCTTTTGTGGTGGAAAGAAAAAACTTGAGCAACAAATAAAGCTTTGCGCTCTTTGCGTCTTTGCGGTGAAAAAATCTTAATTCAGGTAGGCCTCATCAACGCTGATGCGCGAAGGCGTTTTCCATTTATCGTCGCATTTGATCAGCTGACGGAGCGAAATGATCTTCTTTTTATGATCAGGCGTTTCGATCTCTATGTCCATGCTATGGATGCTCGTGATACCCATTTCATTGTTATCATCGATCTCGTAGAGGTTGATCTGGAACGTCGAAACTTTGGAAATTTCCTTTGTGAGATTTTCGTAGGCCTCCTGCTGCTGGATTTTCAGGTCGTTCAGCATGCGATCCCGGTCTTGCTGGTCTTCAGGACTGAGTGCCTGTTTTTTATCCCGTTGTTTGAACAGCTCTTCGAGCTCGGACTTGTTCACATACAAATCGTTGAACAGCGCTGTGTCGCGATCGTTGATAGCTGCCACCAGCTGGTCGACAAATTTTTCAGGCGTGGTCAGGTCGCTTTTGCCCTTACAGGCGAAGAGCAAAGTAACAAGAACAGGAAGTAAAAGGCAGATTTTCATAAGTATTTGTTTCATTCAATGATTCCTTTATCCGGATAGATCGGTCCGCTGGCTTTCCATTTGTCTTTACACAATCTCAAAGAGCCAATAACGATTGGTATTTCCTCATTCTGAGGCGTTTTGACAATTACCGTCAGGTGGTTAATGGAAACCTGTCCTCTAAAACGCTTAGTGGAATAAGGATCGATTTTAAAAGAAGTGATTTCAGAAATAGCCGAAAGCTCTTTGTAGGATTCAGCTCTTTTATCGTCAAGGTAGTTGAGATGACCTTTTCTGCTGCTCTTATCGATTGGATGCAGCTGTTTTGTGCCGTTATTGGTTTGATAGGCTTGTAAGTCTTCTTCATTGGCAAACAGCTTGTGCAGTAAAACGGTGTCGTGCTCATTGATAGATGTGACCAGCTCATCCACAAATTGTTCGGGAGTCGAAAGATCCGGATCGCCTGAGCAGGCAATCAACAGAACGATAAGAGGTAGCAGCAGGAAGAATTTCACGAGTTATTGTTTGATAAACCGCTGTCGCACAGTCATGCCGTTTACATCGGTCAGTTCAACAATGTATGTTCCCGGATGCAGATCGGCAACCGTGATCGCAGAAGCATTTTCGATTTCCGGTGTCAGTACAAGCTGGCCTGCAATTGTGTAAACACGGGCATTTTGAATGGAAAAGTCTTTCACACGCAGCTGATCAGTCACCGGGTTCGGGTAGATTGTGACGTTTGGCTGCTCATTTTCCCACAATCCAACAGGATCTTCAATGCGCACCTGTATATCGTCGATGTACAGCTTGAAACCGTCGTACGTACGCAGCACGAAAGCAAGGTGCACAGACTCGGCATTGTAGCCGGAATCGCTCAGGTTCACTTCGTGAGTGGTCCAGAATTCGGATTCGCTCGCAACCAGCAGGAGTGTATCTGTGAAGCTCGAAATTTGCGTATCCGTAGTGGAAATCAGCACATAATAACCATCCGTGTGACTTGGGTCGTGCGATTTTCCTTCCCATTTCAGAATGTTCCCGAAAGCACCGAGCGCGATGTCGGGTGTGATCAGCCAGCGATCGGCTTGTCCCGGTGTTTCAAAGTACGATGTTGCCGCAGCTACGGTGTCGTTGCTGTTTTCAGGATCCTGAACGGCGATCCAGCCCGGCTCGTATTCCGCTACGGAAGAATGCACGGTGTGCGTGTCGTTCACAATGACCATCCAGGTGGCGCCCGGAATGCCGGATTGGAAATCCTGATCGAAAATGGTGGTTTGTGCCTGCAGCGAAAAGCTCGTGAGGCCGCACAACAAAAGAAGAGCGACGGTTTGTTTCATGCTATAAAAATAGGAAGTATTCGTCTTAGGACGCCAGGTTTATGAGAATGTCCTTGAAATTATAGTAAAATTGGTCGAAATGCACCAGCCGGTCTTTCAGGAATGAGAAGATCGCGGTGTGGTCTTCCGGGCGGAAAATACTCAGATCGGTGCGTTCCCACATGATGCGCTTAAACGACGGAACGGTCTCAGAATGACAGTCTTCCAGCCAGATGCCGGAAGTTCCCATTTCGTCTTCGAGCACCTTTTTGAGCTCGTACATTTGCTCCCAGATGATCGCGCGAACGCCGGCGTCTTTCGCCTGGATATCAAAGCAGAGCCGCGCACCGTTTTCATCGGCATCCACCCGAATGTAGATAAAACGGATTTCGGACGGGTAATTGATCCAGTTGTTGTTACGGCCCGCAGCGGAGCGCGTGTTCGACATATACGTTTTGAATGTTGCCCAGAAACGTGTTTTGAGCTCCCGGATTTCCTCCTTTTTGTACATAACCCTTATTGATACTGGTAAAAGTACGTTTTCCGGTTTACAATCAGGTGTGTGGGAAGAGTCGATTCGCCGTATTTCCAGCTCATGGTTTTAATGATGGAATTTCCCAGCCATTCCTGGTAGGAAGCGACGGTATGATTGGGATTGTAGGTCCAGGCCTTCGTGCGGATCACCTGCACGAAATTCTCGTTGAGCAGGAAAGCGTTAACCGGTCGGCCGGCTTGCGTAAAGACCACGCTGCATTGTGCCCGCGCAATACTTTCAGCTGAAAATGGCAATTTTGAAAAGGCATCGCTGATCTGTGAAGTGCTGCTTCCGTCTTTAATAAATAAGTCGATGGAATACAGCGTGTTGCCAATTTTGGACGCGATCACTTTTGGTTGCAGCAAAGTACCGTAAATCCAGGTCGTATCGAAGCGGTTGTTGGCGCGTTTTTGCAGGCAGAGAAACCCGTTTTCGGTAGGTTGAATGAGCGTTTTTCGCTCTTTGATAATGCCCAGGTGCTTTCGGAAATAGATCTCGCCGTTGGTTTTTTCGCCCGGAAGATCGATGCGACCTGAGGTCCGTGGCTTTTTTCCGGCGTCCAGCTGATAGCCTTTGAAATGCAGGAACGACCAGTTATTGGAAAAGGAAATGATCGTTTTCTCCAGCGTATCTTCCGGGTTCCGGCCGCCTTTCGCATAGAAGACGATTGATCGGACGCCCATTTTACGCAATGTTTCCACATTCCACGGAGTGGGGAAATCGAGCGGCGCCTCATCGAGACTTGCGATAAAAGCCGGATAGAATACGGGATGCTCTACGGGATCGAGCTGCGGCCACGTGTGCGTTGGAGCCGTCTTGTGTGTACACGAGTACAGAAACAGGCAGCCAAGCAAAAAATTCGATGAATACTTGAAAAGTAACGACGACATAACCACAAATATAGTCGAATGTGAAAAAACTCGCAAATGAAAGAAGCAAGTGTATGGATTAAATCATCATTTTCATTTTGTTAGATTGTAATGACAATCAGAATGCAGCTCGCGGTCCTCGAATGTAAACTCTTGATTAGATGATCAGTTGAAAGTCAAATTCCCCGTCGGAAGGAGCTAAATTCTATTTAACATAACATTAGAGCGGAGAATCCGCCAGAAAAATCGAGCTGAAAAGTGGGCGTGAATTTCAACGATCGATTTTTTGGTTCAGGAAGGATCAGAGAATAAGTTCAATGAAATTGAAGTAAAGTACCAGTTTGTGGAACTGACGAATTGATGCTGAGCGGATTGCAGATTGGGTTCGAGATTGTCCGGGAAAAATGCTGTGGGGAAGTTTACCGGAGTATTTGGTGTGGAAGAAGATCCTGGAGCGAATTGGATGATAATGGATTGGTTTGTAAATCTGGTTGGTTTGTTTGGAGAGGGAAGTTGTTTTGTGGGGTTGCTAGATTGGGAATCTAGAGGAGAATGGCTAAGAGATTGTGGTTGTTGGAATTGGGTATAAATACTATTTAACATAATATTAATTATAGGACAAAACCGTTTTGCCATCTATAATGGTATATTATGTCTGCCAGCCTGTTGGCTGGCAGCCTGCGGTAAATAGCACGCTCTTCTGTGGAATGGTTTTGATCCCATAATTCGTCGTTATATTAAATAGCCGCACGGCCAGCGCACTATTGCAGCACAATTTTTAAAACTCCTGACGGAAGTTTGTTTTAAAAATTTCTGCTTTGCAATTTTCCCTGCGCACAGCCTCCCACAGGTTTTTTCTTTGGGCGCAAAAGTTTTATTCTTTCCTGGAGATCGCGGTGGCGATTTGAGATTCCCTACCTTTTTTTCTTGATAAAAAAAGGTAGCCAAAAAAATCAAGGCCTGTACACTGAAAGCTTGAAAACTAGCACTGCATTCCGCTATTCGCACCCCAACTCGCAAACGCCATTTGCTGATTGTTTTGACAAACAATCAGATGGCTGAGCTCAGACAGGGGTTAAATAACGCTCCATTACGTTTGTTTTCTACACTTTCCGTGTAAGGGCCGCTTTTAGATCTCGCTTCGTATCTGAGATTCTATTTAACATAACAAGCCGTGCTTCGAGGGATTCCGCTTCGGATTTTCAATTTAGGTTCTCGATTTCACCGTCTACCAACATTTTCAGATGCCTAAAGCACAGAACAGCTAAGGGTTTCAATAAAGCGTCGGTTCCAGATATTTCTACCAGTATTGCTTGCCTCATGTATTTTTGGTAGGCGTTGCCCCACTCCATTTCTATTTCCTGCGGAACCTTCATAAGGGCATAAACGATATCAAAGAGTTGTAAATGATGCTTGTCAGTTGCATCCACTCCTATTTTTTCCAATCCATAGATCAATTGGCAATGTCGCAAATCCTGCTGTATCAGTTTGATGATTAGTTCCTTTTTGCTCATTTTATTAGGTTTAAACGATGAATTCACTGTTTGTTACTGTACAAACATAGTTTAAACAAATGTTTTTTCAAAATATTTTCATTGATCAAACCAATATAAATATTGTTTAAAACGATATTATTACTCGTTTAACAAGTATTGTCATTTGTTTGGGGTTGTTTGAACTATTGATTACGTCTACATTTGAGGCTATGTCAGAGAGAATCAATAGAATAAAAGAGGTACTTGTCATCAAAGGAATGAGCCAAAAAGAACTGGCTGTTCAGATGGATAAGAATCCGAACACGATAACTTCCATTTGCAATAACAAGTCACAGCCTCACTTGAAAGACTTGAAACGAATTGCTGAAATCTTGGATGTTGATATTAGGGAGTTATTGGTGCCGACGAAGTGAAAAATAATCGATGCTTAAGTATTTAGACATATACCTTCCAATCGCATTACTGGTCCTTTCGGCACTTCTTCGCTTGCTTATCGATAGGCAAGTTGGAAAGCAAGAATTTATAGAAACTCTTTGTGAAGTTCCTGTGGATTTGATTTTTCTGGCAATGTCTTTTATTCTGGCATTTATTGTTGCGAAACCAAACCTTGAGCGGCAAGCCACTGGCTTGTCTACTTTGATTCTCTTTGTGATTTTATCGTTTGTGATAGCCTTACTGAGAAGAAGGACAATTAATGATGCGTCATCTCCTAATTGGCGGTGGGCCGCAAGACTAACATTGAATTTTTTATTGTCATTAACTGCGTTAGTCTCGTCAATAATAATTCTAAAGGACAATAGTAAGGTTTACAAAGCAGAGCCTTGTAAACATAAAACAGAACAAATGGACGAAAAAAAACAGAATGCTTGATTTAAATTCTATAGTGCTAATTGTTATCACCTCCCTATCCGTTGGGGTGACTGCCTTTCTTGTTACCAAAAGTATGAAAAAGGGCAGGTACGATGATGAACAAAGGAAGGCAATTCTTGAAGATGCAAGAAGATCGCTCGAGCGTCAAATATATAATCTAAATGACCGATTGGTTCAAAACGAAGAGCGTTGGAAGGATGTAAATCATTTATTACTGAGAAGTGAATACTCATTATCCGATTCAGATCTCTTAGATAGTAAAAAAACACATTATTCTAAATTTTTAGAGTCCAACGGCATTGCTGAGAATGATTTAGTGATAGATGAAAGGTTAATATTTGTCTTGACGCCATTTCATCCAGATAGCGATGACGATTTTAGAACAATTAGAGAAACGTGCTCAGCATTTGGTTATAAATGTATTCGAGGCGATGAGGAGCATTTTCGAGGAGACATATTTCCACAGGTTTTGAAGAGAATTTTAAAGGCTAGACTTGTTATCGCCAATATTAATGGCAGAAGCCCAAACGTAATGTACGAATTGGGCGTAGCCCAGGCGATGGATAAACCTGTGCTTCTTGTGTCTCGAAAACCTAAAGATTTGCCTGTTGACATAAAGTCTCAACGTTTTCTGATCTACAACGACTTTCCTGAATTAGATAGATTATTAAGGCTTGAACTATCTAAGCTAGCTTATTAATGGGTAGACTACAGGCAATAGAACAGAGGCTCGAAGCAATCAATCCAGCGAAGTTTCAAGCGTTGTGCGATAGCTATCTTTCTAGAATTAACCAGAATTATATTGCTTTCAGCAGGACTGGAAGTCAATCAGGCAAAGAAAAAACCGTCCCGGGAACACCAGATTCCTTTTTGATGCTTCCAAACGGGAAGTACATTTTTGTTGAATACTCAACAAACATTTCAAGTGGTGTAAAAAAGCTTGAAGAGGATGTACTAAAGTGTCTAGATTCTTCTAAAACGGGTATTCCATTAGATCAAATTTCCGAGATAATAGTCTGTATTAATTTTGATTTAAAGCCACCATCGGAATCCAAAGTACTATTTGACTTATTAAAGGGAACTTGGATAAAGTTGACAATAATTTCCTTGGATTCACTTTCTGTTGAGTTGAGTTTAAATCATAGAGACTTAGTTCATGAATTTCTTGATCTCCCTATTGATACTTGTCAGATTGTTTCAATCGAGAAATTCGTTAAGGATTATAATAATTCCGGAACTGGTATTGCAACCACACTTAGTAATACTTTCCTTCATAGAGAAGCAGAACTTAAGGAGCTTAGTGATGCACTATCTGTCGAAAACTTTATTATTTTGACGGGACCTCCTGGAGTAGGTAAAACAAAACTGGCGATTGAGTGTATTCAGAACTTTACGAAAGTTCACGAAGAATACAGACCATACTGTATATCTTATAAGCACCATACTCTTCTAGAAGATCTAAATCTTTATTTCAATGATGGCGGTAATTATATTTTGTTTGTTGACGATGCAAACCGAATAGATGCATTAAATCAAATTATTGGCTTTTATAAATCGTTTGAGACAGGTAAACTCAAGATTGTACTTACAGTCAGAGATTACGCTTATCATGAAATTGGGCTGTTAAGCTTTGAGTTGTCGCCAAGGCGAATTGATATTTCTAAATTTTCAGATGAATCAATAGTCGACATTATAAAAGCTGAACCATTTAATATTGGGAATGAAATGTATTATGAACCAATAACGAGGATAGCGGACGGAAACCCTAGAATAGCAATAATGGCAGCTCTTTTGGCGAAAGACAGCCAGAGAGTTGATTCCTTGAATGACGTTTCGGAGTTATTCGAGATGTATTTTTTGACATTTATAAAGGATAACAAAGAGTTCTCGTCCAGCAACAGTCTCAAGTCTCTCGGACTTATTTCCTTTTTTTATGTTCTTCCATATAAAGATAGGGCTGTCGTTGAACCGATAATTGAAAAGTTTGATCTTAAATTCGAAAGCTTCATCGAAGCCATTGACATACTTGATCAGCTTGAATTAGTTGATATTCAGTTTGAACATGTTAAGATACCTGAGCAGAATCTTGCGACGTATTTTTTTTATAAGGCCTTCATTGAAACTGACACACTTTCTTTTTCCGTTTTGTTGGAATCATACATAGACTCGAATGTTAGCAGATTTAGAGATTCCATTATTCCTGCAAATAACACTTTTGGGCCACAAAAAGTTATGGATAAAATAAAACCTGATCTAAGAGGTTATTGGAAAACCATAAAGTCAGATAATGATAGAGCCTATAGCTTTTTGGAAATCTTCTGGTACTATCTTCAGGAAGAATCTCTTGAATTTGCTTTGAACTTAATAAATGAACTTCATCCCCCTGTAAATCCAGAATATTCTACAGGTTATGCTAATAATGACTTCCGATATAATCATAATTCGCTGATTGAGCTTCTCGGTAATTTTTTTAGATCACAATATATAATGTCAGATGCACTTGAATTGTCATTTGATTATTCTAGAAAGTCGCCAGAAAGCCTTCCCGAACTGATTCATAAAATACGGGAAGTACTCATGTTCGACAACGAGGATTTTGGATCGGGACTCGCAAGACAAAATAAACTTTTCGATTTTTTATGTGACAACAAAGGTTCAGAGGATTACGTAAAGGTTGTTTCCTTTTTTGAACTAGCAAAAACATTCTTAGCTTATAAGTATCACACAACACGTGGAGGAAGAAATAATACAATTGTCATACAGAACTTCTCGCTCGCGTTGACGCCTGAAATCGAAAAGTTGAGGCGTACTATATGGGAGCATTTAGATTTCCTGTTTGAGCGATATCCAGATCAGTCTTTTGAAGTTTTGAAACATCATCACGACAACCACAGAGACTGCGTTAAGCAAATACTGGAATTCGATTTTGAATTTATTTCCAAAATAATCGACAAACATCTGTCTCCCGATCGTTTTGATCATTGTGTTTTTGTTCAGAATCAAGTCAGGTGGGTCTCGAAGAAGAAAATCGAGCATAAGGATTTAAAAACGTTCAAAGAAAAATTTACTAATCGAGAATATGAGCTTTTCCTTATAGTGAACTGGGATCGTTTAAGAGATAAGGAAAGTTTTGACTTTACAAATTTTCGTGAGTACGAGGAGTTAAAGGAAAAGCAGATTCGTACCGAAGTAATACTAGAATCAGAAAAGGATGTTGATTCTTTTTATTCTTCTTATAAGTTAATCACACTTGAATCGAAGAAGGATTGGAGTGACAATAGAGTTCTCGAAATTGTTTTGGAAGCCTTATTTGAAAAATCTCCTGATTTAGGGCTTTATTTTTT
Source organism: uncultured Flavobacteriales bacterium (assembly GCA_946482515.1). The sequence continues at coordinate 11,286 of CAMLRS010000026.1, forward strand.
GAGAAAAATAATGGATACAGGTAACGAAGTCAATTTTTTTCCTGGTCGCCTTTTCTACAAGCTAGATTTCAAATCGATTAATTTCGATCAGTTATTTTCTATTCTTGAGAACAAAGATTTCGAAAATAAATCGAATTGGTTGCTAGCTCTCCTTAGCACTACTCCAACAGAATTTGTGTCTAAGAAATATGCGGATTCTGTGGTAGACGCTCTAGGATTCATTAAGGATTATCAAATGTTCAGCTTTGAATCTTATGAGAGATTTTTGAATGTAGATAAAGGTTTATTCCTTAGAATCTTGAATGAAATTTACCGACTTAATGAGTCAGGAAAAAGGATACATATTTGGGGGGATATCTTTTTCAAATATTTCGATCAAATTAAGTCAGACTCTGAAACGGTAATGAAAAGTTATGTCCAGCAGAGTCTACTTCAGCACCATTTTGATTATCAATCGGAAGGATTAGTTAAAATTCTCAAGGAATCACCGGACTTTTTGACTAGATATCTTGATACTTTTTTTGATAACAAGCGGTTGAGTTTTGATAATCACAGGCAGGAACTATCAATCGTTTGGAGTATTGAGAACTTTCAGGATACTATTGAAAAGGCTTTTGACCACGTAGTTGACAACACTTTTTATATGGGAGTATCGGAGCACCCATGCAATATCTTTTTCAAAGGTTTGAAAGAAGAGTACAGAACTCCGGCTAAGAAGTTCCTTCTTGGATATTTGTCGAATAACCTAAGTAGTAAAACAAGAGTCAATGCTATTGTTGACATCGCTCGGCATTCTTTTAAAGAACTATTTGATGATGTATTATATATCTATTTGAATCACAATCAGAATCCCGAAGATTTCCGGGGAATTTGGTGGCGAGGAAATGGAGGTTCTCTAATGGGGGACGGTATTTTTGGTGATTTGGAAGCTGCTGATTGGCAGAACATCCTTAATAAAGTTCAATCATTTGATTTGGGTGCGAAGATTATTCCAATTAAGAGACATTTAAAGGAGCAAATTGATCGTTGTATTAGAAGTGGGGATGAAGAACGTAAAAGAAGGTTCTTGTCGCGTAGGCATTAGTAATACAATTTGCTCAAGGGAAAGAATAAAACTTTTGCGCCTTTTCAATTTGAAGTAAAACTTTAAGCCCTCCTCTCCTACCGTCAATCTCGGTCTGAATCCCTAAGCTATTTAAACATAACGCAATAACATTATAGGACAAATTGGTTTTTCCTATAATGTCACATTATGTCTCCGTAAACTACGCTTGACAGTAAATAGCACGATTCTGGGCTCCGAAGGATTTGCCCTATAATTAGACGTTATATTAAATAGCCGCGCAGCCTGACCCGAATTCATTTCGGGAGCCACACACATTGCAATAATATTTTCTGCATCCTGCGGAATTGCGCAGCACTCTTTGTTTCCATTCGTCGTCGCGAAAACAGAAGTTTTTTTTATGAAAAACGACTATCCCTCAACCAAAAAAAGACCGGGCACTGCACCCGGTCTTTCTGTTGAATCTGTTCCTTGTGTTTTAATAAGTTTCATTTTATGATGAGTCGGTAAACTCTTGAAATACCGTCTGCCTCAATTTGTGCTAAATAAATACCGCTTGGTTGATTGGTTTGTATCGTTAAACGATTGCTCTCAAAAACTGTTTCCGTTGCGATTTGTTTACCTGAAAGGTCGGTTAGCGTAAACTTGATGTTTGAATAGACCTGATCGAGTTCAATGAAAGTCTCTCCATCTGATGGATTGGGATAGAGTTTCCAGTTTTGTGTTAGTTCATTCAACTTAAGCGATTTTTCAGAAGATAAACCATTTTCGCTATCATTATCATTCGTGATTTCCATTTCCAGTGGTGGCATTATGCTACAAGCATGGTTGTTCGAATTATTAAAGAAATAACTGGCATAACCTACACATCCGGTAGCAGTATTCGTAACATAAACTTCGTAAGTGGCGTTGGCACAAGGATTTAATATTTGACTGGATGACCCGATGTAATTGCCATAACGGTACCATTTGTAGGTGTGCGCACCAGTAGTTCCGGTAATAACTGCATTTAGTGATGACGTGTTATAAGGGAAACTTAGATTGATAGTTTCAGTGATGTTCACAATAGGATTGGGATTGATGGTGTAAGTAATGGAGGTGGAAATAGCTGTCCCATTGCAGGAAGTTGTATGAAAAGTAATGGTATAAACGCCAACAGAACTGAATTTACGTGTTACAACTCCGGTAGCTGTATTGATGAATAATCCTGAAGGACTTGAGGTGAATGTTCCGGTTAATCCCCCTGTGTTTGGATATGAAACCCCCTTATCCTTGCAATGAGTATTTCCGTCAGAGTAATAAAATGATCCCGGAGTAGCGTTCAAGTGTTCATAGGAACCTTTGTCAAGAAGATTGATGATTCGGTTGTTCCCTTCTATGTCCTGAGATATTGGAGTTGTGGAACCTGCGCCAAAATAGTTGTGTACATCCAATGGAAGTGCTGTTACACTTCCGGTATTCATTGCCGGAGAACATGCCTTTAGGTGATAATCACCGTCCGAAGATGGTGGAAACGATCCAACTTGAATAAATTGCGGATCTAGCGGACTTGCTTGAGTTCCCACAAGATCTTGAAACGAAGGGACAAATGCTGCTGGAGCCACGCCTAATAAATTTCCACCTTTAGAAACGGGAAGACTTGGAGAGTATACCAAATACAAATCCGGATCCAAGCCAGGTGAACTGTGGTTTTTAGCAATAATACAATTTCCAATATCAAATTTCTTGTCTGAATTAATGCAAATTCCCCCACCATTTGTTGCTGAATTGTTTGAAATGGTCAAATTGTTAAATGCTACATCGTTAACAGGGTAGCCAGTCAAATTGAAACTCATTGCTCCTCCTCTGCCTCCAAGCCCCGCGTTACAAATGTTTCCATAAAATACAGAATTGCTGATTTTAAACGTTAGTGAGCCACCTGCAAAAATAGCACCTCCATTGGAGATGTATGCCGTTGTACCGATTGCTTTGTTTCCAATGAAGGTCGAATTAAGAATGTAAATTTTCGAATTATTAATCCAAATGGCTCCACCGTTTCCACCAAAACCATTTCCACCTGCACTTCCTTCAATAGCTTGGTTGTCTTCGAAAGTACACCCTTGCGCAGTAAGTACAACATTATAGTTGATATGTAGTGCGCCGCCATTACGTCCTTTATTGTTTTTAAAAATACAATCGGTCAAGGTAACAGTTGAGCCACTTGAATAACAATAAATAGCTCCACCATTAAAACTTTCATTGTCTTTAAAGGTGCAATTGCTTGCAATTAAATGGCCATTTACAATAACGGCTTGACCATTCACAGGAGTTTGCAAGAGATAGAGATTTGAACCTTCTTGCAAGATGAGTCCACTCAATTCAAGCGTTACACCCGAGTTGATCTCAAATAAATTCGTTAAAAGGTTCCCGTCAATAGTTGTCACCCCGGTAGTGCCAACCAGTTTCACGTCTTTTGTAAGAACAATTGCATCCTGCAAATTGATCGAACTGGTTAAACTGGTGAGATAGATAGTCGTACCAGCAACAGCGTTGTCAATTTCATAACGGAGTGTTCCGGGGACATAACTAACATCGCTTGGGTTATTAACCACAGCAGTTTGTGCTTGCGTAGTATAACCAAACAATGCTAAAGTGAGAATAGTAATTAAGTGCTTTTTCATAATAAATAGATTTACAAGTGAAATATAGGTTGAACAGTACCTATTGATGCACTTTAATTCAGCAATGGAAGATTGGGTTTAGGAATGGCCATTGAAAACACATCTTACTCCTTAAAAGAAAGTGATTTGGACATTGAATAAAAGATCAAACCAAAGATGCAGGCACATATAACGATGATACAGGTTACTACGAAGGCACTTGGAAATACAGTGTGGTTAGGCGTTTCTTAATTTTCTTTACGAAGTCAGTTTCCATGGGGACAGGCACTTTTCAATTGCGAAAGGTGGAAAACGATAAAACTTTTGCGCCTTAATTGAAGATAAAACCTAAGTACTCCTCTTAGAATCTGTCGGTCTGGTGCCAAAGCTATTATAACAGAACGCAAATCCATTAATAGAACAAATTGGTTTTTCCCACAATGCTCTATTATCTCTGTGTTCCATACGCCTTGGTGCACCGGTTCACACCTGACGGACAATCAAAATATTAGCACGATTTGTCTATTTTTGTTGTTTAAATAATCAATCTATGAACAACCTGTCTTCTGTTGTATCAACAATTGCCATTTTTCTTCTTTTTCTGAATAGTAAAGCGACAGCGCAAACGTTTACCCAGGTTCCTGGAATTACTTACAAAACGAATTTTACGTCTGTAAATGAAAGCGCTAACATTGCCGTTGTTGGTGGTTATTACTATTACAAATCAACAGATCAAGGAGTCAATTGGACCCAGATGAACAGTTCTTCCGGGGCATTAAATAGCCTTGAAGGTTTTAACGTTGCAATTGTAGACCAATTTACGATGTGTGTAGTTGGTAAAGCTTTCGACTATACAACATGCTCAGTAGCCAGAACAACGGATGGAGGTACTACCTGGATTTCTACGCTTTCTGTGCCTTCAACACCCAATACAACTGAACTCACGGATATCGCTGTAAATGGGAATACTATGATAGTGACCGGAGTCAATGGTATCTACCGTTCAACGGATGCAGGAAACAGCTGGACGTTCATTCCTGTTTCATCGGGAGGCCAGGTTGGTAAGTTTGTACGCTATAATCAGGCAGCAGATTCCTGGTTGATCAGCGGGTATAGCACTGGTTTTCAAATTTCTACGGACAATGGATTAACGTGGACTGAAACGAATCTTTCGTTTTCTTCCTGGAGTGTTTTGGGAGCAACTTCCTATGCAAACGGAATATTGTTAAACTCATCTCTGATCAATACCAATGTCATCAGAATGGATGAAAACAATGCGGAGCAATCAGTGGTGTTTTTTCCAAATAACCTGGTCGCAAATTCAAATGCCTGTAAAACAACAGGCTTTCTTCCTGATAACCGGTTGTTGACACACAACGATCAATTGTTCTACGTGGTGGATACAGCAACATCAAATGTATACTACCTTACCACCCCTTCAAATTCGTCATATATTCCAAAGCACTTTTCATTGGGAAGCACCTATGGCGTTGCCTGCGCGAATACGCTCGGTGGCCAGGGAAGAGTTTACAGAATTGATCTCACACAAACAGGAACTGTTCAGATCCATCCGTACTTTCAGATTGCCGGTCCGGGGCCTTGTGCCGGCGACAATATTGTTGCAACTGCAAATGCAGACTATGCCGACTCTGTTCGGTGGTTTGTTAACAACGTTTATATCAACACCGGTATTGCAATGACTTATCCTACTCCACCGGGAATTTACACGACCTATGCCGTAAAAATGATTCAGTACTTCAACGGAGTACCGCAGACAACTACCAAAAATGTAGTGATGACTGCACCTCACACCCCCCAAACATTTTCATATGTTGTCGATACTACAGCCTGCTACGGAGAGCAATTACTGGTTGCAATTGACCCAAATGGACCATCGGAACCTAATTCAATGTTGAAAATCACTTACAATGGCCAATTGGTATATGGACCGGTATCTATGTCGCTTTCGAACATCAATGCCTACACCACTCCAATTACAACCGATGGTCTCCTGAAGATTATTACGTATAAGTCGGATTACTGTGATCCAAGCACTGACACTGCTGAAGTAAATATCACTGTTGGTCCGAATTTGTTTGATCTTGAGATACTACCTCACGACTCCGTGATCTGTGCAGGAGTAAATCCATATTTGTATATAAACGGCACCGATTCGAATTATTCCTATGATTTTCACAGTACTTATTCCTTTGGAAGTGGTGGATCCGTGCATAACATTGTCCAGGGAAATTCTACCGGAACGATGGCAGCTTACCAAACCGGAACGGACAGCTATCTGAATGATGATACGCAACCGCAGACATACGGAACAATGTACATGTACATTAATCTTGAAATTACGGATAATACGGGGTGTTCACCTGCTCGTATAATTGATACCATTCGCATTCAGCGCTCAACTGCATTTTTTGAATTGCATTCACGATCTTTTGTACAAAACGATACGGTGCACTTATCCAATGCATATGTTACACCTAACAGGTTATGGAGTTCCAATGAATTGAATCCGTCTTACATTTTGAATGAAACGGATACCATCCCGCTGATTATTGCGGACACAACCGGATTTTTCGGCATAAAACTAAAAAACGAACCGCTTCCGGGGTGTGCAGATTCTATACTGAACTACATACACTACACAACTCAGGCGCCAGAAATGGACACCGTTTGTGCAACAATTAAATTGCATAGAAATGATTTCCCCCACCGTGCAAAAATGGATCAATTCGGTAACTTGTATGAGATACGAGTTTATGATGACGAACTTTATCATCCCCCGCTCTATATTTTTTCAAAATATGACCCCTTCGGAAACCTGTTATGGGAGAAAAGAGCAACCAATACAGGTTGGTCATACGCTGGTATTACCGGAATCGTTATTGAAGAAGTTGACTTTGATGACGAAGGAAATCCAGTAATTGCATTGTGGATTCAGGGTGAAGATGGGTACCAGGATTCTTTTATCGACTTCCCAAATTCATGGCCAAATGAAACCAGTGCATGCTACGTACTGAAATTGGATCAGGTCACCGGGGATTATATCTGGAGAACCAACCTGAGCTCTATTCTAAACTTAGGTACAGTAGCCAGAATTACAGATGTGGTTGTCGACGGAGATAAGGTTCATGCCTCTACGCTTGCTAATAATGTTATTCATTTTTTCACGCTTAGCACCGATAATGGAGCATCTATCCATAACGATTTTATTAACGTGGGTTGGTCGAATGGTTCTTTTATTCCAGAAGGATACCATTTCCCAACCGGATCAACAGGAGGTGGTCGTCATTCCTATTGGTCGCCACAGCTGGATGTACTTTCAACAGGTGAAGTGATAGCAGTTGGAAATTACCACACTATCTTGAGTTTCAATTATCCCCAATTGGAATTGACCGGTGGAGCAGTTGAAGGAACATTTGCAATGAAATATCATCCTGATTTAGGAATTTATGACGTTCAGAATATAGCGCAAACAGCTCAAAATGGCACGGGTATGCCAACCATGTTTGTTGATAAGAACGATAACATTACCATCGCTGGAAATTGGACGCATGATGTTTTCTACATGCCAGTTCCACCACTTACGCAGATCCTTGACTCCGTGATCCCGATGCCGTTCGGAACTTTTGTTCTCAATATGGATAAGGACTACAACATGAATTGGCTGACACTTGGGACAAACAGCGCTGTTCAGGACATGACTTACAGTCGTGCGAACAATCACACTTATATTGCCTCGTATACCAAAGACAATTTCAGTATCGGAAATGAAAACACGCACATGATGTCCGGATATGAGCGTCAATACGATTTAACGTACACGCATGTTCCTTATTATTTCTCACCGATGCTGGAAACATATGCGAACGCCCACTTTATTACACATTTAGATGGACAGGGAAAACCGGTTGAAATGAAAGTAATTCCACAGGTGGACACCGTCAATTATGCTTATCCGGACATGAAAATAGCGGCAAGTGCATGTGGCGATTTGGCAATATTCTGGGGAAATGCGGGCTTCTGGCCAGATATCAACGGACCAACTTACCAGGGAGATTCCTTGTACCTTCTCCTTCAGTATTCCGATTGTTCTGAGTTGCTTTGTAGTTACATCGAAGTACCTGACACGCTGGAATGTTTTGCAGGAGATGCAGTTGAATTGCAACTTTCAGATTATTTCAACCTTGATTCATTTACCTACAATATCGTCCAGAATAATAATGTAGTGGTATCTAATCAAACGGCAACGGTAACAAATGGATACTTTAGTATTCCTATTTCTTCAATAGTACCGCCATTCCAGATTGTATGTACTTCACCTAATACCGATACGTTGTTTGTCGAGACACCTCTTCTCGTGCAATTTGGAACATTAACAGAAGACACAGTCTGTGTCTACGACGGACCTGTTGGTATAATCGGTGGAAGTCCTGCAGGTGGAATGTATAGCGGAACTGGTGTAAGCGGTACAACGTTCACACCTTCAACTGCAGGTTTGGGAAACCACGTCTTGACATACACTTACAACAGCCAAGGCTGCGAAGGTTCTGACGTTGCTGAAGTGTTTGTAGATGAATGTCTCGGAATTGATGAGTCTGAAATAAGCATCAGTATTTACCCCAACCCGTTTATCAATGATTTTCAGGTTATTTGTAAAGGAATATCGAAAGGTGAATTGATACTATTGGATCAAACCGGTCGAACAGTCTACCGATCAGTTCTTTCAGGAGGTGCTGCTATCGTAAAATCAAACGCTCTTTCCAGCGGAAATTACACCATCATTATTATGGATGAAACCCAGCAAGTATACCGATACAAGTTGGTTAAACTCTAGATCGAAGTCTATAGAAAAGTTTCTGTGATTTTATAAACAAGGTTTGGAGAAGAAGAATAAAAACGGCCTGCCTTTTTAGGTGGGCCATTTTTAAGTTGGGGTAAAACCTAATAGCCTCTCTCCTATTGGAGTTTGTTGGTCTTGTTTTCGAAGAGTTAAACATGCTAATTCATTTTGTTTTCTGTTTTAGCTTCTTGTTTTGCAATCCTATCTACTAATTCTTTATAAGTAAATCGTTTAGCAGCTTTACATGAAGAAATTCCCCATACGCATACTTCATTTTCAAAATTGTTGCAATCCCTTGGATATCTTTTTATTCCAGTAATCAGAATTGCTGAAGGATATTCAACTTCTTTGTATTTCTGAGCATAGAGAGCAATCATCTTTAAACGTTCGATTGAGCAGTTCAGTAAATCTAGTTTCATTTCAACGTTTCGAACGGGTAGCAATCCGCTCTTTTTCTTCTGCTTATCTTGGATTTTATCGTGAAATTGTGGGTGATTAAACAAAGCATCCGTTTGACTTTTCTTTCCTGCAAGAACGAATAAAGCTTGAGCTTGAAACTGATGATTTAACAATTCAAGTCTAATAATATCCCACAAGATATCCTGCATTTTCGGAGAGCTGCTTGTCTTGGTTCCAACCCATTTGGATTCAACCGCTAGTTTAACTGAATCATTTTCATCATTGACTACAAAATCTATTTGTGGCGGTCGTCCGGCTCCTTTCGCTTTTAATAAAGGATGATTGTATTCAGCTATGATTTTTGTGCGGTAATTACCAGCAAGTATATTTCCGATGCCTGAAGTCAGATATTTTTCGCTAAATAGATCAGCTCGATGGCTGTGATGCTCATACATGAGCCAACCTCCCAGGCCCTTGGATAATTTATCGGTTAGTGTTGAAACAGTTAAAGTGGTCTCAGTCATATATTGTCATTAGTGTTTTTACATTCCTCAATGCAACTTCGGCAACGGCGCTCTATCCCAAAACGTTGATTTGCTGTTCTCTTTATACAACACTTGCTCTTTTACCTTCTTCTTGCCCTGAAGGAAAATGACGAGGATGGAATCGTTTTCTTTGACGCGCTGGTCGCTTTGGGCAATGGTAAAATCCTGTTCGATGACCTGCACGGAATCCAGGCTGCCGTCTTCGGTGTCGACGAGCTCCCAGACTTTTTTCGGAAAGCTCTTTAGCGTCGAGCGGTCTTTGTAGAAGAACAGCCGCGCGTTGTCGTACGTGAGTGTGGTGTCCATCGAATACACGTAACAGGTTGTTGAATCGTCGTTCCAGCCTACGACGGTCCAGAAGTCGGCGGAATCGTCTGTTTCAAAGGTGGTGTGATAATAGGTTTCGGTGTCGCAGGCATACAGGATGGCCAGGAATCCGGCGAAAATAAGTAGCCGATTGAGTTTCATAGATTCGAAAATACCGATTTCCGAACTGGTTTCGAAAGAATGTTTAACTTGTAACACCATTATCGCATCATCATGGAAACCATCCTTTTCAGCCATAAACAACTCGACGAGAACGGCCGTATTGCTGATTTCAGGGAGGTGAAAGCCGCTCTTACCACTGATAATGAATTGGTTATCCATCGCTGCGATATCAATAAAACGGCAAAAGCCTCATTCGGCGATTCGGGCGTTGAGTTTTACCTGACGATCGATCATCGAAACCGGCGAAAGCTCCAGAAACAGCTGGGCTTATCCCGATTCCGATCCGGAAGATCGGAGATCCTGGGCAAGATCAGTGAAAAATTCGGTGGAGCTGAAGACTGCTTTGAGCAAATCATGGCTTTTTTGAAAAGCAATAGCATTCACTATACCTACGACAGGTGGTAACGGCTTTGGAGCAATGCAGGAGAACTAAAAACGAAAACCGGGAACAAGCCCGGTTCTCCCCTACTGTTTTGGTGTTTCAATGCGCTCCTGCCGACGGTTGTTTCAGCGCCACAAACCGGAATAACAAGCCTGCGAGTGCAAACAATGTGGCAAAGAAACCGTTCACGGCAACGATCTCAGCTGCTGAGCTGCCCGGCCAGGTGTGGATGCCGATCGCAAATTCGAACCCGGCAATGGCGATGATGGTCAATGCTGCTGCGAATAAGGTCCGTTCCATGCCTTTTGCCGTGAATCGCGATAAAATAGTGCCAACGATCACCACTCCTACTACACCGATGTACAGCAGGTTGGCCACGTTCGGACCGCTGCCGATGAGTCCGACGGCCAGGTTCGACCAGATCAGGAGAAATGTGGTGCCAATAGTCGCCCCTACTGCTGTGCGATGTAGAAAGTTGGATGTATAGCGTGTGAGCAATACATACGCAAATCCGGTGGTGAAAATGAGCAATCCCATAATGAGGAAATCGAATACACCCCATTTGACTTCGCTTGTGAACTGCATCGCCACTAGTGGAACCATTAATAGACCTATTGTCACCATCGCGACGATCGCTACTCCGCGGGATAAATTTCGTTGTGTTTCCATAATTCAGTTTTTGATGATTAAAAGAACTTTGAAAAACAAAGTAAATGAATTTTAATTGATATTTCAAAAACAAAGGCAAAAAAATGATGGAAAGCTCGCAGTGCTGAACCAAACCTCTCCACGGTTGTAGTATGATCGAAAATTTTCCGGAATGAAGTATCTGTCGATCATTGTCAGCTTGCCTTTCTATCTACTCGCCTATTCACAACGCGAGGCTTATTACATCGGCACGCTGGCCCAGGCAGATCTGATTCATACGCAAACCATTCAGGAAAAAACGACGATTATTAAGTCATTTTCCTTTATGGACACCATTAAAGAAGCCAGCACCATAGGCGAGGAATCTTTTTATTTCCCCTTTCAGCTCAACAAGCGGAGCTCACCCGATACGACTGCAATCGTCAACGTTCTTCCCTACGAGGCGATCAGCACCTATAAAATAGACAGCCTGCTTGTTGCCGGAAAATGGTACTACATCGAAGAGTTCTTTTCTGACGACGGCTGGATTGGTGGCCGGCCGAACCAGGTCAACAAGCAGATTACCGTTACTGAACTGGGAGTGATTTACAGCTCCTCCAATTTTATAGGCAGCCATCAGTTGATGATGCTGTGCCACAACGATGATTCGCTTCAGCAGGTATTACTACAAGTGTATGATCATCTGGACCGCAAAAAACAACCCTGGAACTATTGGGACAAATGCCGGGAGCTGTCTTCAGCCTATCCTTTTTCAACGGCATTCGCGGATCTGACAAAACGCTGGCTCAGTAGTCGAAACGATCTGAAATTGGTGAATAGCCATGCATCTTGCGAAGGAACAACGGTCCATTATGCGGCAACGATCAGAAACGTATCTCAAACACACTATTGGATTCCCCGTAAAACCAGTGTTGCCCCTGCCCGGGCTGAGATCATTTACAGCAATGATTTTAAAAGCGAGTGGAATTTACTACAAACCAGTTACGGTCAGCATTTCAGGCAATTGAACGAGCCGTATTACCTCGATCCCGGAGATACTGTTCAAATCACCTGCGATTTTCCGGTTGAAACGAACAGCGGCACCCGAAGCTATGCTTTTGAAGGTTTTCAGTTCCTGTCTTATTACCGGTTATTGTGGTGGCTGGTTACTGAGCCTGAAGTTCGTAACGGAAAGAAATATGTGAATTTTCCTTACCGCGAGGTGAAAATCTGAAACGAAATCACGAACTTGAATGCGGCTCATCTTGGGTAAATACGTTCTTTATGATCGGATTATCCGTGTTTGGCAGCGCCATAACAGGTGTTTTAAGGGTAAAACCGAAATGCACTATATTTAGTCACCACGCAAATTGTGCTCTATGAGATCCGTGAAGACAGTCAGCAAAAGCCCTATGACCTATGGTCATTCCCGTAACAAGCGAAATGGCGGATCGCTGTCGTTCAATGACAATCGCTCTTCCACCACGCAGCTCCAGAAGCTACAGGAAACGGTTGGCAACAACCAGGCGCCGATTCAGTTCGAGAAGCCGAAGCCGCTGTCGGAAATGGTGGTAGACCGGATCACGGGAAATACCGATCATAAGAAGGAATCCCGCACCGAAGTGTATAGTAAGATACAGGACCGCGACCCGTTGTACCTGGAAGCTTATCGCGCTGCCCGTGACCACAATTTTGGATTGGATAATCCACCCACAACCTGGTCGCAGCAATTCAGAGATGCCGCACCGGCAACACTCAACCTGATCCGTCCCATTCTACAGGAAGCACTGCATGGTTCGGACGTTGAAGCTGAACAATCGGCTATCTTCCGCAATCGCTTTTTTAAAACATTTACCCGCAACGACAATGAAGACAAAGTAGCGCGGTATGTGTATAACCAAATCGTCGATACGGTGGCTGCCGAAAAATACCTGAACGAATTGCAGCATGATGACCAGAATTTCGACTTCAAGCTGATGGAAGATAAAGAAGACGGTGTGCAGTATCAAACGCCAAAAGCCGGATTGTTCGGACCTTCTCAATCGTCGCTGAATACAGGGACCGAAATTGCCAATCGCGTGCTGCGGGAAGCCTTTGAGTCGAATTCGGAACAAGAGATTTTCTTTAAGATCGCTACGGCTATAGGCAGTACGATCGATCATTCCAACGACAGCCTGCGCACGGCTTCCAAAATCCTGGAAGATTACCTGCGACCGAAGCTCATGGATTTCATTTACCGTCTTCCTTTGGTCGAGCAGGAAGATGATGGCAATGTCTGGGGAGGTCGTACACTGAACAGCAATGTGCAGGATAGTGACGGCAATCAGGTCGCTGATGATTCCATCGTTCGTCCGAAAGTGCAGGATGCCTGGACGCAGATCCGCGATATCGTCTCCCCTGCCGTGCTGAATGATTCCGGCGAGGTCGGCGTAAAGATCGACGGAGCCTTTACCCGGGCGTATTACAGTGAAAGCGAACGTATGATCCACATGGCAAAACTGACCAGCAGCAAGGCAACCGTCATGCATGAATTCGGTCACCACCTGGAAGATACGAGCAAGGTTTCGCACTGGGTGAAGCTCCAGCAGCTGATGCGCGACCGTTCACAGGGCGGTGAGCTGAAACGGATCTTCCCGTTCACCATTCCGTATGTGATCTCCAGAGACGAAATGCGCTACGACACCGATTTGCCTTCATCCGGAGAAATGGGCGGCTGCTTCGGCTACAATGTGAAGTACTATCCGCACGGCAGTACGGAAGTGGTTTCTACGGCCTTCGAAGTCTTCCACAACCGCGATAAAGCGTTCCGCATTGCTGTGAAAGATCCGGGCTTGTTCCTGGCGGTGATGGGTGTGCTCCGCGGCCGTTAAATCGATTTACCGTATTAATACGCAGCCTTGCGTAGAATTACCTGTGCCAGCTAAACGGATGATTCTACTGGCGATCCTTTTCTTGGAAGGGTCTACATTGCCCCAATTATGTGAACCCAAGCCGCTATTATGAATGCGATTTCTTTACCATGCCAGTTACTATGTGCATCTGCTTCGGCCTACGCTATCAATCCTACAGATCCAAGCGGCAACTACAATCCTTTAGATAAATTCGTTGATGGTCACTGGATACCAGATCCAACAAAATCGCAATACCTGCGTCCATACAGCGCTGCGGGCTTTATTGGGAACCCGTATGTGGTGACTTCCGGGCAAATTGAAGCGGCTTTGGTCGGAAAAACGTCTAACGGTATTGTTGTGGCTTTCCGCGGAACACTGGCGCCGGCCTTGAACTGGGATTCCTTTTTCGACTGGATGCAGGATTTCCTGGCTGTTCCTTCCTCTTCCATCAATCTGCCGGGAAAAGTACATTCCGGCTTTTTATTTGCCCTGAGCCTGTTGCAGGATGGCATCAAACACGCCGTCAAAGCGCTCGATCCGACCGGACAGCTTCCGCTCTACATTACCGGTCATAGCAAAGGCGGCGGTATCGCTCCGATCGCGGCCATGTATTTTCAGAAAGTGTTCCATTTCAATGTCACGCAGACCATTACGTTTGCCGGTCCGAACTGTGGCAACGCCGATTTCGCCCGTGCTTACAACGCGATGTATCCGAACCACATGCGTTATGAGAATTACCTCGACATCGTTCCGCTGCTTCCACCCAATCCCGAATTGGTGAACATCCTTGAAGTGATCCCGTATTTTCCGGAATCGCTGAAAGACCTGCTGAATGCCATGAAAGCCTACGATTACGAGCCGGTGGGCAACCTGCAATACATCGATGCCGATGGCGAAGACGACCCGTATACGCCGGGCGAAGCGGAATTATTGCTGCCGATCCGAATGGCTGAGATTGCGAAACAACTGCTCCGCGGCGATTTTGAAGCCATCGTGGATGCGCATCACCCCGATTGCGGCTACCGCTACATGGCGGGAACCTGCCAGGGAGCTGTGTGTGCGTAGTTTTTATTCTCACACTCCACACTCACAGTGGATCAGTGTCGATGAGATCTGAATTTAAAGCCCTCAAGACATCTGACTATTTTTTCTTTTTCACCACAAAAGGCACAAAAGTTTTTCGGAAGTACTGTGTATGACTCAAGCACCTCGTCCGCTTTGCGCCCGAGCTTACACAAATGAGGTTTCAATTATATAGCTCTTTTGTGTAGTCCCGACTTTAAGTCGGGACGCTCCGAACTACGCTAGCACGTCAAGTTTCCTTTTGTGCCTTTTGTGGTGAAAAAATCTTACAGTTTCCCCCGCCAGCGGCCCCTGTTTTACGTATCTTGTCGTAACCGAAACGGTGTATGGCAGCAGCAGAATATCCCAAAGTGTACTTGTACCGGCGCGTCGTTCAGGCGAAGTTGTTTATTGACAATCATTTCGCCGATAAGATCGACCTGGACAATATTTCGGATGAAGCGGCTTTTTCCAAGTTCCACTTTCTGCGGCTGTTCAAAACGATCTACGGCAAAACACCGCATCAGTACCTGATCGCGGTTCGGATCCACAACGCACAGCAGTTGTTGCGCGAAGGCAAAACGGTTTCGGAGTCCTGTTTTTTGGTCGGTTTCGACAGCCTGACGTCGTTCAGTGGCTTGTTTAAACGCATCACCGGCATTGCCCCTTCGGTGTATTTGTCTGAGCAGCAAACACTAAAAGCGGAAATCAAAAAGGCGCCACTGACATTTGTGCCCGGCTGTTATGCTTACAAAAACGGCTGGCTCGAAAATGGCAATTTTGAAGAAGTGGAGGTGGGATAAATTCCGGAAGTTTGTCTTACGAACACTAAAACAAAGGCCATGATTACCAACATGAGTATCACCAATATTTTCGTTATCGACCAGGATAGCGCATTTGATTTCTACGTCAACAAGCTCGGATTTAAGCTCGTAGATGACATCCCGATGGGCCCCGGAACGCGCTGGCTCACAGTTTCACCACCCGAACAGCCGGATCTGCAGCTGGTCCTCTTCCCGATCGTTGTAGGAAAAATGTTCCCGAAAGAAACCGCGGAAACGATGATCGATCTGATCCAGAAAGGCACATTTGGCTGCGGTGTGCTCCAATGCAACGATATTTTCGCCACGTATGAAGAGTTGAAAGCCAAAGGCGTGGAATTCATGAAACCGCCAACGAAAGAGTTTTACGGAACAGAAGCCTTGTTCAAAGACGATTCGGGCAATTACTTCTCGTTACAGCCCAAATCATGAGCATGAAGCTGAAATCGCTGTTCGATCCGGCTGTCAGAATTGAATTGGTCGGCCGGATCCAGTCGCTGACGGAAAACAGCACGGCGCAATGGGGAAAAATGAACGTTCAGCAAATGGCGCGGCATTGCATTATCTGGAACCAATGGGTTCTCGGCCCAAGCGATCTGCCCTACAAACAGTCGTTACTTGGAAAGGTTTTCGGGAAAATGGCGTTGAAAAGCAATCTGAATGACGACAGGCCGCTGCAACGCAAAATGCCGGCCGGAAAAGGCTTTACCGTGAAAGCAGAAACGAGTCCGCTCGAGCCGCTCAAAGAACAATGGGTTGCCACTATTCAAGCCTATGAGAAGTATTCCAATCCGGCGTTTGTTCACGATTTCTTTGGCGAAATGACGCAAGAGCAAATCGGTCAGTTTGGGTACAAGCATATGGATCATCATTTGCGGCAGTTTGGCGTATAAGTTCATATACCGAATTACTGCTGCAATAATCCGGGCGGTTTTTTCGTTGTTTTAAACAGTACCAATAGTCATTTGGTCAAGTAGATAAACAGCTGATTTCAGATCTTTGTTTCCATGTTTTGGCTTACACATTTAACCGAAGTTCCCGATCACGGACCGATTTACCGTGAAACGATGGATTTATCGCAGTTCATTGTCGAACCGTGGAATGCCTTTTCCTCGCTCACCTTTCTCATTCCGGCGTTTATTTTCCTGTGGCAGCTGCGCGGACAATACAACCGTTACGCGTTTTTTGTCTACTTCTGCTCACCTATGCTCATCATGGGCGGTCTTG
The DNA here is from genome assembly GCA_946482515.1 of uncultured Flavobacteriales bacterium. Next base: position 28,289 of record CAMLRS010000026.1, read on the forward strand.
GAAGCACGCTTTTTCACGCCTTTCGTTCATCGGGTTGGCTGCTGGCCATGGATGTGGCGCCCATTATTTTGCTCGTACTCGGTATCAGCATCTGGATCTGGCTCAAAGTACTCCCGAAGAAATGGTGGATCTTCCCTATTCTCGCAGCCTTTTTCGGATTGACGTTTCTGCTGGGAACTTTCCTGCAAGGTCAGGACCGTATTACGGCGGGCTATTTCGTTCGGGGTACCATGCTGCTCCTTCCCTGCTACCTGTTTCTGATGCGAACCGGTTTTCGCCAGTCGTTATTGTTCTTCGGAGCCGTTCTCTGCTTCATTCTTGCTTTGACGTTCCGTTTTGCCGACGAAAAGATCTACCTCACGTTCATGCCGTGGGGAACGCACTGGCTCTGGCACGTGAGCACAGCCGTCGGTGGTTATTTCCTGGGTGAATACCTGATCCGGAATGCCATGCAACAACGTGTGGCGGAATAAAAAAACCGGGACAAGCCCGGTTCTCATTTCTTCTTATTGAATCTCAGTTCGGAAAACCAGCTCGAGGTCCGTATCGCCCGGATCGCAGGTGCCGTCTTTCACGCCCGGCTGGTGCTTGAGACGAATGGTTGTTTCGCCAGTTGAAGCAATTCCGGTAACCCATTGGCTTTGCAACCCGATTTCAAACTGTCCGTCTGTATCGGTGCGTGTGATCGCCAGGTTGAGCGGAGCTGTTGGGCTGAAACAGAACAAATGCTCGTCGGCTTCTTCCAGTACCTCGTCAGAAATGTTTTCGGAAGGCGTAACGCTTTCATTCAGTAGCGTGATTACCGCATTGTAGGTCGTATTGGCTTGCAGGCGAATGGTATCGAACAACTCGGGAGCATTGCCGCCCGGTCCATCGATATCGCGGAACGTGTAGGTTACTTCCGGCTGGATCCCGCCTGCGTCTGTAAACGTGATCTGACACGTGGTGATGAGCTCTTCTTCGTTGACCACTGGCGGGTTTTCGATTTTCTTGTCTTTTTTACAGGCCGTCAGGCTAAGAGCCGCGAGCATAGTCAGTGCAATAAATACTTTCATTTTTGTTCGTTTTTTGAGTGAATACTAAAAGGGACAAGGAGCCTGAGCGTCCAGTTGCGTCCCGGTTCATCGGTGAAATAGCGGAAACGGTTCATGTAATCCCGGTAGGATACGTTTCCGAGGTTGGTCACAGACAGAATAAGCTGGAAAGCCTCTGCTGTTCCCTTTTTTCGGGAAATCCCCACTGCTCCGTTCAGCAGGAAATAACCCGGTGGCGGTGCCACGTAATCGGCATTTTCCGGCACGCGGTTCTGGTGAAAAACCTGTGTTCCTTCCAACTCGGCAAAATACACCCACTTCTGTTTACCGGTTTTGGGAGTGTAGCGCAGCCGGTTGGTGATGCGATTGGATGGAATCCCATAAACGGGCGTCCTGCTCCCTGACTCGGCCGCATACAGCCAGCTGCCCTGCAGCGTATACCGGAGTCTTTTCAGGAACGGAATTTCGAGCTGACCATTCACGCCGCTCAGCAAAATGTCGGATTGGCGGTAATCGAAGACAGGAAACGCCCCGACAATGGTCAATTGAGGCGGCAAAACGGGCATCAGGTTGATGTAGCCGTCGAAACGATTGGCAAACACCTGTACATCGAGCTTCGCCAGTCGTGAGCGGTATTGCGTCCCGAGCTGGAGATTGTACACGATTTCTTTGTTCAATAGCTCGTTTCCACGCTCAATGGCCGCGGCGCCGTGATGCAGACCGTTGCTGTAGAGCTCGTTCACCGATGGCGGTCGCCAGGCTGTTCCGAAGTTGAGCTTTACCAGCCAGTGGTGACCGATAATGCGGGAAGCGCCGGCAGCTGCGCTCAGATGACCGAAGGTCCGTTCAGGGGCAACCAACGTGGCTCCTTTGTAGTAATAAGCCGTCAGCATGGAAATATCGTAGCGCAAACCGCCTTCCAGCTGCCACAGTGTGGTTTCATACGTTCCGGTGTAATAAGCGCCGGCCTGGAATTTCCGGAAGTTGGGAATAAAAAACCGGCCGCTGTAGGCGTTTTCCTGTTTCAATCCCGAAAGTCCGGCAGCAGAATGGAAGCGTTTGCTGTGTACAATAGTTGTTTTCAGCTCGGCATTGGTGGTCCAGAGATTGAGCTCGAAATCCGGGAGCCCCAATGCTTCTATGCTATCGTTGTACGATGCGTGATTGTCGTATTCCTGACGGAGGTTGTGCTGGTAGCCGCCAATCAGGGTCGTTTTCACACGCTCGTTCCAGTTCCAGCCCAGGAAGACACGTCCCACCTGGTGCTGTACGAATTGCTGCGGATTGTCGATTGCATAGGTGAATTCACCTTTTTCCTTTGGTTCTTTCGCCTGGAAGGCCTCGTTCAGATCCGTCAGGTTCCCGATGTGCGAACCGGTAAAGATCCCGAGCTTCGTGGCAAATAAGCTGTAAAAAGCATCTGCTTCAAAGCGTGTAGACCGGTAGCCCGTGGCACCGCTGAAGCTGTACTCCTGCATCGCCGTATTTTTCACCAGGTAATCCGGCGTATGCTGTGTGCCATTGATGCGTGCGGTTCCGTGAACACGGTAAGCCCAGTTTCCGGATGGCAGCAAGGTTCCGTTCACCAGCCCGGAAAGCATGCCTCCTTTTCCGTTGGAATGCGCTTCCGATTTGATCCAGCCTGAAGTTCCTTGTCCATAAGGCAAAGCTGCCGGGTGAACGAGGATCACACCGCCGATCGCATCAGGTCCGTGTTGCAGTCCCGCCGCTCCCTGGATCACTTCCAGCTCGGTTGCCAGGTTGGGATCGATTTCCGGAGCATGCTCGCTACCCCATTGCTGGCCTTCCTGCCGGATGCCGTTGTTGACCACAACGATGCGGTTGCTGTGCATGCCGTTGATCACCGGCTTCACAATGCTGGAACCTGTATTAAAGGTCGTCATTCCCGGTACGCGGGCCAGCTGTTCGCCCAGCGTATTGCCACTTACGGCCGACAGGTCCAGCGCGTGAATGCGCGAAACAGCCTGGGATTCTTTCTTGAAACGCGAAACGGAGATCACCAGCTCATCGAGGTCGGTAACGTGTGTTTCGACAAGGAAATCAAAGGATCCCGAGGTTGGTATGGCCACAGCCATATCGACAGGCTCGCAACCAAAATGCGGGATACAACGAACCACAACCGTGCCCGGACACAAGCCGGAAAAGGAAAATTGACCTGTACTGTCGGCCGATTGCTGTAAATCCAGTTCAGGAATCAGCAAACGGGCAAAAGGCACAGGTTGAAGTGTATGATGATCGCGTACAAGCCCGGTGAGCTGCTCTTTGCAATTTTGTGCAAAAGAACTAGCGGCCACGAGCAGTGACGCACTGAAAACAATAAATTTCATGCCTGTTGTTTAGTGAAGATGATAGGGACAAGCCCTGCAGATCAACTGTTCACTAAAGCGGGAGGTCCGCGGAGGTAATGCTGAAGCGGTACAAAACAAACCGGATCGACGGAGAGCAGCCCAATGGTTTTAGCAACGCTTTTTGTAAGGGAAATACCGGCAGCATTAACCGGATTGCTTAAAAGTGGAATGTGAAGATCGCAGACGGCACATTTTTCATAGCCCTGCTGAATGGATGTCCCAGAATGCGGATGCTTGTCAACATGTGAAAACTGTGCATGCTCGTGACAGTCGTGCCAAACCGATTTCGGGACCAGCAACGCAACGAAGCTGACCAGGACAACAAGGGAGAGGTATGAGCGCCATCTACGGGACATGCAGCAAATGTAGAAATAAAAAATGTTAGAATTTTTACCGCTTATCACACTTCCTCCTTGACAAGGGAAACGGTAAAGTCGCAATCGCGATACAACATTGCCTTAGCGCCCTCCGTCGAAGATCCGTCGAGGTGGACGGTTACTCAATTCAACATCAAGCATTAAGAATCAAAAATCATTTTCTCAGCCCGTTCTGCTTCAAACACTTATTCACGCGTTTCTCGTGACGATCGCGTTCTTCAGGTGTTGTGTTGGGAGTCGTGGTGAGCTCTTTGCACTTCGAATCAACGTATTCCCAACGGGCCATGAGTGCTTCTTCCTGCTGAGGCGTTAGTTTCTTCTCGAAGGCGTCGGTAATGGAATCGTTGGCAATGATGCACTTGCAGAAGTCCCATTGCTCGCCGTACTTCTTCACAATTTTCGCGTGATTTTCCTGCGCTTCTTTGGTCGGGGCCGTTGCCGTATCACGGGCCAGCGCCGCTGACATATCATCGACTTGCGCAACGGTATCTTTATCCGCAACAGCGCAATCAGTACATTCCTGCTTGTTTCCGCTGCAGGAGACCGCCACAAAGGCAATCAGTACTGGAACGAGGCGTTGAAGTGTCATGTTTGTGTAGTTTTTGATCTACACAAAAATAGAACTGTTTTAGTTTTTTTTGATAAATGTTGAAAATTCGTGCCGAATGAATATGCATTGGCCCGTCACAGCTGTATATCCGTTAGCGTTCAGGGAACGGAATGAGCACCATGGTGTACTTAAAAGGGCCGCGTTTGGGTTTCAATACTACCTTCGTCCGGGAAATGGAAACGATTTCGAACACCCATTCTTTTTGGGTAAACTGGAAACCGAATTCGTTTTTGGAACGGTCCATCCAGTAAAATGCCTTTTTTCCGGGCTTGTGCATCTCATCGACGCGGTAGATATAGGCATTCCTGCTTTCATGAAAGGCAATAACCTGGCGGAATTCGAACCGCATGGGCGTGTGATCGTTTTTTTCGATCAGCAGCTTGTCGATCAGCCAGATTTTCGAAGAATTATCATGCAGGAAAATGTATTGATCGACCATTTTCATCGACTGCCCGCCCCTGCAGGAGAGCAGTAAAAGAAGTAGCAGTATGGACGAAAAGCGGCTGAGCATCAGAACAGGTACTGTTTCTCGTCGAGGGTTTTCTTGATTTCAATGGCCATGGAATCGACCAGCTCGGCCTTGATGCGCGAATCGTTGATGGCTTCACACAAACGGTAATCGTATTTGCCGTCTTTCCAGGTAAACACGCAATTGTAGAAATACAGGTAGCCTTCGATCCGTTCCCCGAAACGCACCACGATGTCGTCGTAGCCGCTTGATGTAGGGCGACGCTCGATCAGGTAACCGTTGAATCCGTTCAGCTTCACCAGCTTGCCCTGCTCGCGTTCAAAAATGAGCAGTCGACGCGTCGGCCAGCCATTCACACCGGCTTTCACCATTACCATGAAACCGTCTTTCAGCGGCGTTTTGTCATTCAGTGGGAAGAAACGGAAGAATTTCGGGCTGCAGGCCGGGCGTTTTTCGTCCGTGTCGTTTGGTGCCGTAGGATCGCAGAGCATCAGCTCTTTCAACAGATCGGCTTCCACACCTGATTGAAAGCTGTTGGCATTAAAATCCGTGCTGATACTGTTCGGATTGACCGGTTCGGGAGCTTTGTGTTCGTCCAGCGGTTTTTCTTCCGGATCTTCTGTGTCGCAGGCCGGCAGTGCAAAAACGAGTGCCAACGGAAGCAACAACAGGATATAGATTCTTTTCATAGCCTTAAAACTACGCATTTCGTAAAGGTTACATCAGTGAAAAACCGCTGAACTGGCCAGCATAGCTTGAGAAAAAGCGGCTTCGTTCACGCCGGTTTCAATTCCCGCCGAACGGAAATAATCCAGCATCAATTCGGTAGGCATATTGCCTGTCAGATCGTTTTTTGCCATCGGACAACCGCCGTAGCCTTTGATTGCGCCATCGAAATGACGGCAGCCGGCTTCGTATGCGGCTTGGGTCAAAGCCATGGCATCTTCCCGCAAGGTATGCAAATGCGCACCGATCGTTACTTCCGGCAATTCCGGAATAACCGTTGAAAAGACCGATCGTACTAATTCCGGATTCGCTGCTCCGATGGTATCTGAAAGCGCCAGGTGACGCACGTCGAACAACTCGAACAAACGACGGCTCCATTCGGTTACCAGCTCTGGTCCCCAGGCATCGCCGTAAGGATTGCCAAAGCCCATGGAAATGTAGAGCACGAGCTTTTTATTGAGCCGGCTGCAGATCTCACGGATCGCTTCTACCCTTTTCATCGATTCTTCGATCGAAGCGTTGGTATTACGCTGCTGGAACGTCTCCGAGATGGAAAACGGGTAGCCGAGGTAGGTAATTTCGTCGTATTGGGCCGCTTCTTCGGCACCGCGCTCGTTGGCAACAATGGCCAGCAGTTTGGGCGAATCCGCCGTAAGCTTCAGCTGCGAAAGGACTTCTTTGGTATCCTGCATCTGCGGAATGGCTTTCGGAGAAACGAAGCTCCCGAAATCCAGCGTATCGAACCCGCAGGTGAGCAGGGAATTGATATAAGCGACTTTGGTTTCTGTGGGAATCCACTCGGTGATGCCCTGCATGGCGTCACGTGGACATTCGGTTAAAAAAACGCGTTCGTTCATGTTGTTTTTTCCTTCAAACGTTTAGCTAAGATAGCTTTATTGATGCGTTTGACAATGGCCGGACCTTCATAAATGAAACCGGTGTAAAGCTGCACGAGACTTGCTCCTGCTTCCAGTTTTTCCAGCGCATCTTCTGCCGAATGAATACCGCCTACACCGATGATCGGGAAGCTGTTGCCGGAATGCTCCGCCAGGTAACGAATCACTTCGGTAGAACGCTGTCTGACCGGTTTTCCCGACACACCGCCGGCACCGATATCCTCTACCCGCTTTTTGTCGGTTTTCAGGCCGCTGCGGTCAATGGTGGTGTTCGTTGCGATAACACCTGCAATTCCTGTTGTTTGAACGATCTCCACGATGTCGTCGAGCTGTGAATCGGTCAGGTCCGGTGCAATTTTCAGGAAGATAGGCTTCGCAGAGCCTAATTCGGTACGTTTCGCCATCAGTGTGTTGAGCAATTCCGTGAGTGGCGCTTTGTCCTGCAATTCGCGCAGATTCGGCGTATTCGGCGAAGAAACGTTGACCACGAAGTAATCCACATACGGTTCGAGCGCTGTGTACGATTTCAGGTAATCGCTGGTGGCTTCTTCATTCGGCGTGACTTTGTTCTTACCGATGTTTCCTCCGACGATACAACGCGGCTGTAGCTGTTTCAAGCGCTCCACGATCACTTCCACACCGTCGTTGTTGAAGCCCATGCGGTTGATCACTGCTTCGTCTTCCACCAAACGGAACAAGCGCGGTTTCGGATTGCCTTCCTGACCTACCGGCGTTACGGTACCGATCTCGATGAACCCAAACCCGCAATCGGCGAGCTGGTTGATCATCAAAGCATTCTTGTCGAATCCTGCAGCCAGTCCAACCGGGTTGGGAAAGGTAATGCCGGCTACCGTGGTTTCCAGCGCAGGATGCTTCAGCACATACATTTTGCGCCAGATGGGACGCACAAAGGGCACGGAAAGCCAGAAACGCAGCAGGCTGAAGGTGAAATAATGAATTTTCTCAGGATCGAACCGGAAGAAGAACCACTTGATGAAAGGATACATGAAAGCTTTTTGGTAAGCAAAGGTATAAACACAAAACGAGGTGACCAACTGATCACCTCGCCTGTTCAATTATTCTGTTGAAATTAGAATTTCGCTCTGTAAGATCTTCCGAAGCGGATACGCGGACCACGCATAGCGCCTTTATAGGTAATGTTGCGGTAGATCGTGATGTTGGCGTAGAACAAGGCATCGTTTTGCTTGTCACCACGCTGCTGTCCTGCCGAGAACCAGTTCGCGTTCTGAACCGCAGGGTTGGCCAGTGCAACGGCATCAGGACCTACTTCCTGCATCAGGATAGCCGGATCGTAATACGTTCCGTGAACATCGTCGATGTAATCGGTAAAGGTTTTTACATATGTTGCTTCGATACCGATGCGCCACAATTGGTTGATTCCCATGCGGAAACCGACACCAAACGGAATGGTTGCTGTAAAGCCGCTGTATTCTGCCGGACCGCCATCGAGACCTTGTCCTTCGGTGCGCATAGGCTTCAGCGCCACCCATGAACCCTGGTACAAAGCACGCGGGCTGTAGTAAGCAACACCAATACCGGTAAAGAAGTAAATCTGCTCGTTGTGATCCTTGAAACCTTTCAGTCCCGGAATGTTGAAACGACGTCCCACTTTCTCATTCGCCAGCACGATGATCTCGAAACGCTGGTTCAGGTTAACGATCGGCGAACGGAAGTGCAGGTTGCGGCTGTTGCGCACCACGTCTTCTGTTTTCGCATCGCTACCACGCACCATTCCGAAGTTCAGTATCGTTGAAGTGGCATAGTACGGGTGGAAACGGTAACGGTAACCGATCACGCCGCCAAAGCCGGTGGATGGAAAATCGAGGTCCTTCAAACTGTAGTCGGTACCAATCTGGTTCGCCCCTCCAAGGTCGCCCAAAAAGTTGGTAGCACCGAATCCAATAATGAGTTCTTTCTTGTTCCTGGACCAATTTCGCTGCGAGTTGAAGTTGGTAGGCTGAGCGATAGCAGTCGTCAAAGTAGTAGTTGCAAAGGCTATCAATACGTATCTCGTTAAAATCATACCTTGTCAGATAAGGGTATTTTAATTCCCCGCTAAAATACTCCTTTAGCGTTAAAAAACAACTGCTTACCCGTGCTTTTTTTTAAACGTTCATTGTTAATGAACATTTTAGAGATGCGATTGAATATAAAAAAGTCCGCCCGGTAGTTACCGAGCGGACTGTGAATCTCAAAAAACGAACGTTAAGCTGCGAGGTTTTTCTTGTAAAAATGAACTCTCAGCTTCTCAACAGCGCGGAATGTTTTGACCTTGGCGTTGTTCTCCGTCAGGCCGAGCTGCTCACCGATTTCACGGAAGCTCAGCTGTTCGAAGAAACGCATTTCGATCAGTCGAAGCTGTTCTTGTTTCAATTGCTGAAGTGCCGCCAGCAAGCGTGAACGATTGAGCTCTCCTTCGGTTGGGTCGATCAGGAACTCATCGAACGTTGCGATCTGGATGTTGTCCATGCGAACGGTCTTGGCAGTTTGCTTCTCACGAAATTGCTGGTACAGCTCGCTTTTTGCAATGCGGTACAACCAGGAACCGAATGGAACACCACGAAATTCGTATTGTTCAAGGTTCTTGATCGCTTTTACAAATACCTGTGAAGCAATGTCATGCGCCATTTCTGCATCGTCGGCGCGTTGGAGTAAGTACCGCAGAATGGGAGAATAGTACTTGCGGTACAGTGGGGCAAACTTGGTCGGGTCTGACTTCGCTTGTGTTACCCATAGTTGCTCCTCCCGGAGCAAGTCCTGAGTTTGGTGGAAATAAGGATTAACTGACATGGTTTATTGGGATTTTGGGTTTGCATTTTTGGGGAGATAGTTTAACCTAAATTAACGATTGTTCGCTAAAATATTGTACGCCACCAGCGGGTTTGGCGATTTTTTAACATTTATCCCGGATACCGACCGTTCATAAAATCTACTAAATCGCTCGATTTTACTGGAAATTCTGTAAATAAGTCGTGTCAGTGAGCGATTGAAAAAAATGCAATAAATCTTGCTCGTCCTGAACCGTTAAATCGAATTTTACTACCACAGGCGATTGATTTACATGGTTTTTTGCCCCCGTTTTGTAATGTTGAAGGACGTTTTCCAGCGTCAAAATACTACCGTCGTGCATATAAGGTG
>CAMLRS010000027.1 GCA_946482515.1 uncultured Flavobacteriales bacterium
GTTCCTGTACATCCGTTGGCGTCTGTAATGGTTACCGAATAAGTGCCGGCTGTAAGACTTATACGATCTTCTGATGTAATACCGCCTCCCCAGTTGAATGTATATGGACCAGCTCCGCCTGTTGCAGTCAGGTTAATAGCACCTGTGTTGTTACCGAAGCAGGCTACGTTCGTAACGACTGTTGTTCCGGATACTGTTGCCGGAGGTTGCGTAACGGTTGCGTTCACAGTTCCTGTACATCCGTTAGCATCAGTAATGGTCACACTGTACGTTCCTGCTGTAAGACCTGTACGATCTTCTGATGTGACACCACCTCCCCAGTTGAAGGTATATGGACCTGTTCCGCCAGTTGCAGTCAGGTTAATAGCACCTGTGTTGTTACCGAAACAGGCTACGTTTGTAACGACTGTTGTTCCGGATACCGGAGCAGTTGGCTGGGTAACTGTAGGGCTTACAGTTCCTGTACATCCGTTAGCATCAGTAATGGTCACACTGTACGTTCCTGCTGTAAGACCTGTACGATCTTCTGATGTGACACCACCTCCCCAGTTGAAGGTATATGGACCTGTTCCGCCAGTTGCAGTCAGGTTAATAGCACCTGTGTTGTTACCGAAACAGGCTACGTTTGTAACGACTGTTGTTCCGGATACCGGAGCAGTTGGCTGGGTAACTGTAGGGCTTACAGTTCCTGTACATCCGTTAGCGTCAGTAATGGTCACGCTGTACGTTCCTGCTGTAAGACTTGTGCGATCTTCTGATGTGACACCGCCTCCCCAGTTGTAAGTATAAGGACCAGCTCCGCCTGTTGCAGTCAGGTTAATAGCACCTGTATTACCGCCGAAGCAGGCTACGTTTGTAACGACTGTTGTCCCTGATACTGCTGTCGGTGGCTGCGTAACTGTGATACTATAGGATGCCTGGCAGCCGTTGGCATCTTCAACAGTTACGTTGTAGGTGCCTGCTGCGAGACTTGTGCGGTCTTCTGTTGTAACACCACCTCCCCAGTTCACAAAGTAACCGGGTGTTCCACCTGCCGGCGTGAGGTTAATAGCACCTGTATTACCGCCGTTGCAGGCAACATTTGTAACCACTGACGTAGCAGAAACGCTTGAAGCTGGTTGTGTAATCGTGAACGTTCGTTGAGCCGTACATCCGGAAAGTGCGGCGTCGGTAACAGTTACGGTATACGTGTTTGCCATAAGACCGCTAGCCACGTTGCTGGTTCCTCCGGAAGGAGACCAGGAATAGGTATAGGCACCCGGAGCTGTTCCGTTGATACCACCGTTTGGAATAACAACCGCGGTTCCGTTAGAGCCGTTGCGGCAGGATACGTTGGATTGTGCATAAGTGTCGAGATTGATCGTCGAAACACGCAGGTTGCTCGAACCCGAAAGTGTGAAGCAGCTGGCGGCGCCATTGATAGCTTTACAGCGGTAATCGTCTTCGTGGATCGTGTTATTGGCACCGGTAATGGTCAGCGTGTTGGTTGTCACGCCGGAATAGAATCCTGTGTTGGTAAGATCTACCCATGGTCCTGTTCCTGTTCCGGAAGCATCGACTTGCCACTGGTAAGTTGTGGCACCGGTAGCAGCAATAGAAATTGTTTTGTTACTTCCTGTACAAACGTCGGAGTTGGTAGGAGGTTGTGATGTAATCGTCGGAGCAGTACAGGATGGTGTATGAAACAGCTGGAATTGATCGATCGCCCATTCTTCGTTGGTACCGTTCGTGTACACACGGATACGGAGATCGATTTCTGTTCCCGTTGCGGCAATGTTTTTGGTGAAACCCGTCAAAGCATGTGTCAGCAAGGTTCCTTCGCCGAGATTGTCGCCGGTCGTTTCCTCCATCAATTGCTTATTGACACCATTGTTGGCATAAAAGCGAATGATAGGTACGTATGTTCCCGAGTTGTTGATCTGGTATTCAACGATAATGTAGTCATCGTGTGAGGCAAAAGCAAGGCTTTCCCATACAGCGCCGTTGTTAGCGGCAAACTTCCCGGTAAACTGAAGGTTTGTCAGACCGGTGATGTTGATGTTGTTGAATTCGATTTGTAATTCGAATTGCCCTCCGGGAGGGTTCACATCGCCGTGGTCTTCACCAGCCCAGAATTTGGTGCCGCTTTTACCTGTAAATGGGGAAACAGTAGTAATACCTGTTCCGTCGGTTCGTTTGAAGTAAATATCGCCCGAGCCAAAATCGGTCTCAGGGATACGCGTCCCGCTCGAGGGGGACCCGGCGTCTTCGAAGTCATCCGACCAGAAGAGCGTTTGCGCATACCCCGTCACGCAGGTGACCAGGAATGCAATTAATGTTAGTGTAAAGTTTTTCATGATGATGATTTGTAGTGTAAAACTATTAATTTGAATCGGTTATGAATAGTCGGCTAGGCCGTTATGGGTAATATCCTTTCTTTTTTCACGTAATAGCCGGCCGGAACAATTCCATTTTCACAGCTGATGATCTCAACCACCAGCTGCTGATTGTTCAGACAGGCGATATGAATGAAATCGTGATTCCCGATGCTGACAACGGTTCCGGGTTGCTGCTGATGCGATTCATCCAGTACTGTTGCGTGGACGATTTTCACCAGTTTCCCGTTTAATACGGCATCTGCTCCGGTATTCCACGGATTACACGCACGAATGAGCTGCACGATTTCAGCCCCGCTCATGCGGCTCCATTGAATAAACGTGTCTTCTTGCTCCGGTTGTTCGAAGTAGCGCGCAACGATGTTGTTCTGCGGCTGTCTCGGAACACTGGAACCGAATTCGAGCATCTGGGCCATGTTCTGTGCGGCCAGTGCTGTTCGAACGGACAATTTGGTCGCCAAAGACCCGAATGTTTCATCAGCATCGATAGCTACTTCTTCACTGAAAATCAGATCGCCTTCATCGAAATCAGCTTCCATAAAATGGATGCTCAATGCCGTTTCTGCTTCGTTTCTGCGAAGCACTTCGAAAATAGGCATCGGGCCACGATAGCCCGGAAGCGGACCTGTGTGGAAATTGATGAATTTGTCAGTACCATATTCCAGGACGTTTTCCGGGATCAGGTAAGGGAAACAGATGCTGAAAACGGCATCCGGCTGAAGCTCAGCTATCAGGTCGTTCAATGCATTCATCTGCGAAGGACGATCAACGGACAGGAACGGAAGCCTGGCTTCGCTGCACTGCTGTTCAAGCAGCTCAACGACTGATTTTTCACCTTTGCCGATCACGATGCCTTTGATGTAGCCTTCGATCGCAAGCTGCTGAATGGCCGGCAGAGCGAAACGTCCGCCGCACAAAACAAGTATGCCGGGTTTTTCCATCAGATGCACGTGTAACTGTTAAACCATCCTGAAACCGATTCTTCGATCGGTTGCGAACGCAAGTTCTCGTAAGCTGAGGCTACGTCGGCGATCTCGCCAACGATCTTTACGGCGCAATGACCGGTTCCGTCGTTTTCGATTTTCGCTTCGTAGAGCGGTGCAATGGAGCTGTTGGTTTCTTTGTCGAAAACAACGGTTCCGCGAGGCGATTCAAAAGAGAAATCGCTGAGCTGTTCGGCAGCCTGCTTGCAATTAGGTCGTTGCTGCAGCTCTTTGGTAAGGAAATCGGCCAGGATGCCTGCTTCCCAGCCCAGCAGGCTGAACAGGTTCGGCTCGCGGCCCGCAGCACGGATTTTGTCCGTGAACAACGCGTTTTGTTCGTTTTGCAGGTTCACAGACCAGGTAGCAATGCCGCTCACTTTGTCTCCCGGATAAACTGCTTCCTTCAGCATGGATTCTTCCAGGGCAAAAGGAGGTAAGTAAACGGGGAGGTGCTGATCGGGAAAGTGCTGAACGAGGTCTTTGAAGAACCATTGAACGTAATCGCCGCTGAACAGGCTGATCAGGCAATCCGTTTCCGAATGCTGGAATTGTTCTTTGAGGGGCTGCATGGAAAAATCTTCCTTGCGGTAACCTGTTGCCAGGTTGAAACGCATTTTACCACCTGCTTCCAGGTAGCCATTGTAAGCACCTACGGTATGCAGGTAGCCACCGTCGTAATAGCCGGTCACCATGCCTCCGTTGCTATAACCGTCGCGTACGGCAAGGTTCGAGCTGAGCCAGCTTCCCAATGCATTGTTGAGCGAGTGATAGTAAATGTGTGGCGAGGATGGCCATTCCTGCGGCAAATGCGCACCGGCATCCAGCACAATCAGCAGGCGGTTGGCAGCTGTAAATAAAGGACGGAGCACTTGTGCCATGCGGTGACCGATGTAAGCAAAAACGACTTGCGCCTGCTCATGCATAATGAGCTGTTCGGCAGCTTTGTAGCACAGTTGCTTATCGGAACCGAAGCCGATGTTTTCCGTAACGATGCGGATGTCATTCCGTCCGAGTGAGGACAAAGAAGACGTTAATCCGTCGAAAAGGTCGAAGCTGATACCGGTATAATAAGTGGATCGCGGGAGTAAAAAACCAATTGTTTGCATACCAGAAGAAGAAAAGGGAGGACCGTTGCCCTCCCTGGAATTTGAATTATTGACGACTTGGGAAAATACCTTCGATGGCAATCGAGTAATTCATACACAAGTATGGATTCAGGATTCCCAGCGGCTGGCTTCCACCTGCAACGGAAGTCATACCACCTACAACCGGTGTACCGAGGGATGCAGTAGGAGATGGAGTAGGACCGAAACCGTCACCGGAAGGGCTGTTACCAATATAGTTTCCGGCAGCACCCGAATCTTCATTCGAAGTGGTTACAGGGATACGAACCGTAATTCCTGTAGCTGCGTGGGTGTGCATAGGCATCTGAGCCGTAGTGATCGTTACATTTTCAGTACCGGACATCTGACCCATGGAGTAAGGAGACAAACCAGCTCCCTGGCCCTGACCAACTACTGCACGACCCTGAAGATCAGGCAAACCGAAAGTCGTTTGACCGTTACCGCCGTAAGTAGTACCCAAAAGTGAAAACAATGCTGTGTTTTGAGCAATGCTTAGGATCTGTCCCTGGCAGGTCATGTACCCGCGTGGAGCAAAATTGAAACCGAAGACTTTGACTTCACCGATAAATGGTTCTGTAGACATAGTGTATTGTATTTAAAAGTTTACGGATGGAAAACACCATGATCTGACTACGACCGAAGAAGCATGAACCTTCAGGTTCACTGAATAGTGGTGTGAGAACAGTCTCATAAGTGTGTATAGCGAATTGAATTTCAAAGTTATATAAGTTATTGAAACTAGCTGCAAGTTACGTTGGGTTTAATGAATAAAAGCGGGTAGAAATACCTGAATTGCAAAACAGGTAATCCTACTTACGGGCATAAAAAAAGGCTGCATGTCAACAGACACACAGCCTTCAGGTTTGTTGCTATTTAGTTCTTAGTTGACCGAAAACTGTCCGGCAATACACCGGAATCTGCATTATGGACGACTTGGAAAAATACCCTGGAGTGCAATCGAGTAATTCATGCACAGGTAAGGATTCAGGATTCCCAATGGCTGGCTTCCACCTGCAACGGAAGTCATACCACCTACAACCGGGGCACCGAGCTGTGCTGTAGGAGATGGCGTAGGACCAAAACCGTCACCGGAAGGGCTGTTACCGATATAGTTTCCGGCAGCGCCTGAATCCTCATTTCCCGTATTCACGGGAATGCGAACTGTAATTCCTGTAGCTGCGTGGGTGTGCATAGGCATCTGAGCCGTAGTGATCGTTACGTTTTCAGTACCCGCTTTCTGACCCATGGAGTAATTGGATAAACCACCTCCCTGGCCCTGACCAACAACTGCACGGCCTTGAAGATCAGGCAAACCGAAAGTCGTTTGACCGTTGCCACCGTAAGTAGTACCCAAAAGTGCAAACAATGCTGTGTTTTGAGCAATGCTCAGAAGTTGCCCCTGGCAGGTTGCGTACCCTTTGGGAGCAAAATCGAAACCGAAGATTTTGACTTCACCGATAAATGGTTCTGTAGACATAGTGTATGGTATTTAAAAGTTTACGGGAGGAAAGCACAATGAGTTGACATTGTCAGGGAGGCCCGAACACCAAGGTTCATGGAATAGCGGCTTAAAGACAGTTTCATTGTGTGCATGAATGATTGAATAACAAACGAGTATACGTTGTCGAAATAAAGCTGCAAGGTCGTTGCGTTTCAGCAAAAAAAAACGCGTGGAAATACCTGAAATGCAAAACAGGTAATCCTACTTACAGACATAAAAAAGGCTGTATGTCAACAGACACACAGCCTTCAGGCTTATTGCTATTTTATTTCTTAGTTTGCTGAAAGGTACTCAGCAACACCTTCGAAAGTGGCTTTCATTCCTGCTTCACCTTTTGACCAGTTAGCCGGGCATACTTCGCCGTTTTCTTCGAAGAACTGGAGAGCGTCCACCATGCGGAGCGCCTCGTCAACGTTTCTTCCGAGCGGGAAGTTGTTCACCAGCTGGTGCATCACCGTTCCTTCTTTGTCGATCAGGAACAAACCGCGGTAAGCGATCATCGGACCTGTAGCGATGAGGTTGCCTTCCATATCGAAATCGTATTCACCCGCCAGTACGCCGAATGCTTCGGAAATCGTTTTGGTAACGTCTGCTACAATCGGGTAAGTGATCCCTTCGATACCGCCTTTTGCTTTTGGAACCTGCAGCCATCCCCAGTGAGATTCAGGTGTGTCGGTTGAACAAGCAACGACTTTCGTGCCACGAGCTTCGAATTCAGCCAGTTGGAATTGGAAAGCGTGCAGCTCGGAAGGGCACACGAATGTAAAATCCTTCGGGTAGAAGAAAAATACCACCGGGTGCTTACCGATGTATTGGTCCAGAGAGAAATCGTCAACGACTTGCCCGCCGTTGATCACAGCCGGAGCTGAAAATGAAGGAGCTTTTTTTCCTACTAAAACTGCCATAGTTTGATTATTTGCTGTTTGAAATTGATTGCTAAATTAATAAAAGGATAGTCGTTACCTGTTCAGCCAGGCTGCAAACATCCAGTTGGTTTTTTCTTTTTCGCGTACCAGGTCGCTCATCATTGCGTTCGTGCCTTCGTCATCGAGCTCCGCTGATTCCTGCAACAGCTCGCGTTCCAGGCCTAGCAGCGTTTTCTGTGCTTCGAGGATGTAGGACATGCCTTCTTTGCCATTGTGTATGGTCGGATTTTCCTGGATCAAACTGTTTTCGAGATAATCCTTAAAACGGTGTGTCGGCGTAGTGCCCAGCGAAAGGATGCGCTCAGCCAGCTCGTCGATAATAATTTGCGTGCGTGTGTACAATTCCTCGTACTTCACATGCAATTCGAAAAAATGCTCGCCCTGTATGTTCCAGTGAATAGCACGAAGATTTTGATAATGAATTTGGTATGTTGCTAAAAGCTGATTGAGTTTCTGTGTAAAAGCGATTGGTGTATTCATAAATTCGTTCTGTTTGGTGGTACAAAATTAAGGATAAAGCTAGTATAAGTATTATTGATTAATTTTATATCTCCATAAATAATATTGATATGATCTCTATCCAACAGATTGCCTACATCATCGCGATTGTCGATACCGGAAGCTTCAGTCGGGCGGCCGAGCAGTGTTTTGTAACACAGCCCACGCTTTCGATGCAGATCAAAAAAGCGGAAGAATTGCTCGGTTTTTCGATTTTCCATCGCGATCCGGCCAAGCTCGAGCTTACGACTTTCGGCGAAGCATTGATGCCTTTGTTGCGACAGATTCAGGGCGATTTCGGAGCCATCGACCGCTTGCGACAGGAATTTTCCGGAACGTTCCGTGAGCGCTTGCGCCTGGGTATCATTCCGACGATCGCTTCCTATGTATTGCAGGAATGTTTCTCCGAATGGCAGTCGCTCATTCCGCATACGCAACTGTCCATCGAAGAGCTGAAAACGGAAGAATTGCTCGAGTCACTGGAAAAGCGCAAGATCGATCTCGCTATCATGGCTGGACCGCTCGAAACCGCCGGTTGGCGAACAATTCCACTGTATACGGAAGAAATCCTGGCCTATGTGCCCGATTTGCAGGGAAAAGTGGTTACTGTCGATGAGCTCGGCGAATTAAACCCGTGGCTGCTAAGCAAAGGCAATTGCCTGCGCACGCAGATGATGCAATTCTGTTCAGTCAACGACGACGCTACCGCGAACTGGAATTACGCCGGCGGGAATCTCGATATGCTCATGCGTATGGTCGACAACAGCGGTGGCTACACACTGATCCCGGAATACTACCGCAATACGTTTCCAAAGCTGGAAAAACGCTTCAAACGAATCGTCGACCGCAACCGTCAGTCGCCCGGAAGATCGGTGATCGCCGTTAGCGCATTCCGCCACGCCAATTGGGAATCGATGGAAAAAATCATCCGTTCGATCCAACTCCAGTACAACGATAAAGATCACAAGCACCTCGAGCTCCTCAGCTGGAAATGATAAATGATGGTTGATTTTGGATGCTTGATGTTGGATTAGCCATTGAACTATTACTTTTACATCAGGCATCAAAAATTCAACATCAAAAATCGTACAAGATGGCGCTTATCAGAGCATGCAGAGGAACAGAACCGCAATTCGGAGCCGACGTCTGGCTGGCGGATAACGCAACAGTGGTTGGAGATGTGATCATGGGCGATCGCTGCTCGGTCTGGTTCAATGCCGTGATCCGCGGCGATGTGAATTCCATTCGCATGGGCAACCAGGTCAACGTGCAAGATGGAGCCGTCATTCACTGTACCTACGAGAAAACCAAAACCGTGATCGGAAACAACGTTTCCATCGGACACAACGCCTTGGTACACGGCTGTACGATTGAAGACAATGTGTTGATAGGTATGGGCGCGATCGTGATGGACAATTGCTACATCGAAGAAAACTGCATCATCGCTGCCGGGGCTATTTTGCTCGAGAATACGCGCGTCGAATCTTGGAGTATCTATGCCGGTGTTCCCGCCAAAAAAGTAAAAACCCTTTCTCCCGAGCTCTTTGCCGGCGAAGTTCAGCGCATCGCGAATAACTACGTCATGTATTCCGGTTGGTTCAAGGACGAGACATCTGGACAATAGGATTTCAGGATATCAAGACATTAATAGATGTTTAATTTTGGATGGTTCCACCACGGCGGACGCTTCGCGGATTTTTGATACATAGAGATGGAAAGTTGAAACCACAACTCAGCAACTAACCAACTCATAACTCACCAACTACCCTATGTGCCCTATGTGTCTATGTGGTCAAACCTGAGACTGAAGACCGAAGACTGATGACCGGAGACTACCTCAGCAAACTAACATGCCCCGTAATCTCTTCCCAGCGTTCGCCACTCGCACAGGAAATATAGCGCAGTGTATACGTATACAAACCTTCCATGGCAGGAATACCCTTGTAAACGCCGTCCCATTCGTCGTATTGACTGGTGGCCGTGTAAACCAGCTCGCCCCAGCGATTGTAGATCCGGAATTCCCATTCGACCGCTTCCAGCGCAGCAACGGTAATCATGGTTTCGTTGAACCCGTCACCATCCGGTGTGAACGCATTCGGAATATAAACCGTAAACGGCTCGATATACAAGGAACGGCGTGTTGTATCGCTGCAACCAAACTCGTTTTCCACAATCTGAACAGGACTGTGCCATCCCGAGTTCATGTAATTGTAGTAAGGATTCTGCTCGGTTGAAGCAGCGTTGTTGTCGTCGTCGAAAATATAGGTAAAGAACAATCCGTCTACCGATTGATCGGTGAATTGAATGTGTGCGTGACAAATATCCGTTTCTTCGGGTGATACCTCAAATCCGGCGGTTGGTGTAGGATGAACGTTGATCAGGTCGGCCTTGGTCAGCGTGAGCGTGTCGACGCAGCCGAATGTTGTCCAGATTTGCAGCGTTACCGGATATTGTCCCGGGTTCACGTAAACGTGTGTCGGATTTTGTTCATTGGAAGGGGCGCTGCCATCGCCAAAATCCCACGAATAAAGAATCGGTGTGTCGGATGAGCTGAGATCAACGAAACGTGCAGCAAATGGTGCACATTGCAAGTCCGGGCGAATGGTGAAATCAATGGTCGGCTCCTTGAAAATAAAGACGTTGGAGCTGACTGTTTCGCTGCAGCCCAGGAATGAAGCCGTGAGCGTTACCGGGAATTGACCTGCCTGGTTGTAGACAACGCCTGTAACGTCCAGTGTCGTTGCGGAAGAAGGTGTGGCATTCGGACCGAAATTCCAGGAATAGGTCGTAATTGCCGGCCCGTTTGACGTACCGTGAAACTCGAAGCTGTTGTCCGTAATACACAACGAATCGCTGTGAGTGAAGGAAATTTCCAGCAGGTCGTAAACAGTGAACGTTTTCTGAGTCGTGTGCGAACAGCCGGCCGAAATATTCGACGTCAGCGTAACTGTATACGTTCCCGGTGCGGGGAAAGTAAACGTCGGTTCTTCTTCGGTGCTGACATCTGTCGTGGTACCGGGCACGCCGAAATCCCATAGGTAATCGGTTGCGTTGAGTGAATGATTTTCAAATGTTTGTGTAAGACCGAGGCATTCGTAACCGTCCGGAAGGTCTAAATCGGCCACCGGATCTGCGAACAGGAATACCGTGCGTTGCATCGTGTCTTTACAGATGCCGTATTCACCAACCAATGTTACTTCGTTGCCGTTTATACTGCTGAAATGAACGCCATTGACCGGATTTCCGGTAGCCTCGGCTATGGAAGCATTCGGCCCGAAATCCCAGCTGAGCTGCGTATCGGGATGTCCGTTAACCTGTGCGGTGAAATTGACGCTGTTGCCGCTCAGACAAAGCGAATCGTTGAAAGTGAAGTCTACTTCCAGTGGATTGTTCAGGTTCAGCGTCACATACGTGGTATCTGTACACGGCCATCCCGGATTTACCACCAGTCGTGCGGTGTAAATACCCGGAGCAGGATAGGTAAACGTAGGCTCGAAAGCCGTGCTCACATCCGTCGTAGTACCGCTTACGCCAAAATCCCATGCGTAGGAGCTGCCGCCGAAGCTTTGATTGTCGAAGGTCCACGTAAGCCCCTGGCAGTAGGAAACGAAGTTGGGCGATTCCTCCTGCGTACCGACCTCAGCCTGGAGCTGAACGATGCAGTTTACAACCCGGAAGATAAAAGCGCGGATCGTTGAGCCGATGAGCACGCCGTTGCGGTATTCTTTTACGCGAATGCCCACCACGAACTTACCCAGCTGGTTGGCATCTGTAAAAAGATTGCCGGTTATGGGATTGATGACCGTAGAAGAACCCGGACCGAGTGGCGCGAATGCATTAAAGCCGGTTTCCCATATAATCGGGCTGTAAGGTGGTGCCGATGGAGGATCCGGAGCCGGATTGAAGGAAGTTCCGCCGTTGAACGGAGTCACCATATCATAAGCAAGACTGTCGCCATCCGGATCGGTGGCAAAGTGGTCGAAGTTGAGATCCTCGTTGTTGCAGATCACCAGCGGCGGGTAATTCGCAAAGCGCGGCGAGGAATTGCCCCAGTAAGGCGTACCCGGAATGTGCGTAGTGACGGTCAGTCCCATATCGTCCGGATTGATAATATTGGAAATGGAATTCCCGTAACAGCAGCGCTGGTATGTCACCGTATAACCACCCGGAGAAGGCGGCAATGTTGTGGTCATAATGTACGTAGCGCTTTCCACGCAAATACCGCTTGGAGCACTTACACACGGGTTGTTGAAGACAACGGGGGTTGGGACACTTCCTGGATAAGTCGGGGCAAGCTGGCGGACCAACTGGCCGGCGCTGTTGTAAATTCCTACGCTGGCCGGGTTATCAAATGCCGCACCGGTCGAAGCACAGTCGCGGAACAGGATCAGCGTGATACGGTATTGATCATTGCCGAGATAATCATAATAGATGTCGCTTCCCACAATGTGTGAGGCCCTGCCGAAAATAGCGGACAGCATGAATACAGAGAGCAGGAGTGATCGTAACACGTTGAGTAGACGTTTATTCTTTCATAAAGTTGTGGTATTCTATCGAAAATCATACCATAAATCAGATAAAATTGAGTGAAATGGTTGGAATCGCATGTGACCGGCATTTTCATTCGTCATTGGAAACTTTTGGCAACGGGCTTTAGCCTTCGATAATCCGGTAAGGGAAAAATTCCGATTTTAGCATCAACATGAAGATCCTGCTTATCCTATCATGCTGCTTATCTGTTGTTTCCGTGCTGGCCCAGCGGGGCGTTAATTACTATTCCCGCGAAAACGGAATGATTTCCAACGAGATCAATGACGTAACCTACGATAAAGACGGATTTCTTTGGATTGCTACCGACAACGGCATCGACCGTTTCGACGGCCAGCGCTTCGTGCATTTTCAAAACGATCCTTCCGACCCGAATACCATTTGCGGGAACACTGTTCTACGCATCGCCTACGATCACAAAGGCTTTATCTGGGCAGCTACGATGAACAGCGGATTGATCCGCATTTCGACAACCACGCTGCGGGTGAAAAACTACCGCTACGAACCGAAAAAAACAGGAACCATTTCCGATAACCGTTCCACGGCCATTTTTGTTGATCCGCAGGGCGACACCTGGATTTGTCCGCATTACCGCGGGCTTGATTACTACGATGTTAAAAAAGACCGCTTCATCAATTACCGGCCCAGCGAGCAAATCGCAGGACTGGACCCACGGCGGGCCGACCTGTTTTCGGATGTCATTGCCGATCGCCACGATCCCGAGCTGTTCTGGTGCGTTTCGCTCGATGGCTTGTTTTCCTTCAACAAACGCACGCGGACCTGGAAGCATTTTCCGGTCAAAGAAAACACCTTCATCGAACCCACACGACTGACAGGCTATGAAAAGCGCCTGAGTGCTGTAGAGCAGGATGGAAAAGGAAATCTCTACATCGGAACGCTGGGCGGCGGCTTGCTGTATTTCGATAAAAACCAGGGCATTTACCGCCGTTTCCTGTTCGAAGGCATGCTGCCGGTAAGCAATGTGCGCAACATGATCTCGGACCTGAAATGGCGCGATTCACGCTACCTGTATATCTGCGCTTCGTATTTCGATTTCCTGCTGTTTGATACGAAAACCAAGGAGTTTATCCGCTATGCAGATGCCGAACGGACCATCACGCAGCCGGTTCGCATGGCCCGGAATGGTACCCAGATCGCTATCGGAGGAAAGACCGGATTGTACATTCAGAATGAAGCACTGGTGTATGGAAAACGCTATCATTACCCGTTCGATATCCGGAAAATTGCCTTTCATCCGCTTAAAAATGAGTGGTTGGCCTGTAACAGCGATAAAAAAGGCGAAGTGTATTTCAAAAGCACCGATGGAAAAGGCAAAACGTACCGCTTTTTCGAAAACCAGCCGCCATTTGACTTTTCAGCCCTGTTTGTTCTGTACACCGGCAAGAACGGTTATTGGGTAATCGGCCGGGACCGAATTGCGCGCTTTTCACCTGAAAAAGGATTGAAAGAAGCGATTCGTTTCCCGATGCGTCCATCGAGCGATCCCATATCCATGATACCGAATGTGGTATTCAACGACGGTGACTCGGTGCTGTGGATAGGCACGAAATACGATGGCGTCCTGCATTATTCTATTACGCGAAACGCCTTGCAGCAATTCCGTCATGATCCGAAAAACCCTGCTGCAGGTCCGCAGCACAATGCCTGGTTTTTCTCCTTTGTCAAAAATGGTGATCACCTGTATTACGGATATGAAGAAGGAGTAGGGGCCATTGATCTGAAAACCAAACGTTTCTTCAAACCAGCGTTTTCAAAGATTCTGCCCAGAGTTGTGGTCCGCTGCATGGCGCTCGATCCGAAAGGCTTGCTCTGGATCGGGACGATAGCCAATGGTATCTGGGTGGTCGATATCCGAAAGAATAAGGTGGTGCGAAAGATCAACACCATGGTCGGACTCAAATCCCAGCGGATCGATAAGCTGCTCTTCGATGATCACAATTCCGTCTGGGCGATGGCACCGCAATGTGTAACGGTGATCAACCGGGCGACCTACCAGACACATACGCTGGAAAACCAGCACGGTATGATGGGGATTTACGACATCATTCTCGACAAGGGCAATCTTTATTTTTTGCAGGAAAACGGCTTCGTGATGAGCGCTTCGGGAAGCAGCCTGCCACAGGTCAACGATCCGATTCCGTATATACAAGGTCTGCGCGAGCTGAACCTCAGCGGCGGGGCATTTATTCACCAGCGACACCGCTTCGACTACGATGAGAACAACCTGGCTTTTGAGTTCGGTGTGCTCGACTATTCGAATACCGCCAACAATTTCGTGAGCTACCGTCTGAAAGGACTGGAAGAGAACTGGCGCAGCGGTAAAGGCACCGATGAAGCTACGTATTACAATCTTCCGGGAGGAAGTTATGTATTCCAGGTGCGATCGAGTGAAAACGGCCACGAACGCATTGTGGAATACCCGTTTGAGATCATTCCGCCGTTCTGGCTGCAATGGTGGTTCATCGTACTTTCTGTACTATTGCTGGCGGCATCTGCGATCTGGTTCATGCGAACGCGCATCAGCCGTGTACAGAAAGAAGAACGGATGCGTGCCGAGTTCAACCGTCAGATCAACGAAATGGAAGCCAAGGCGCTGCGGGCGCAGATGAATCCGCATTTCCTTTTCAACAGCCTCAATTCCATTCGCTTATTCATTCTGAAAAACGAGGTGGAAAGCGCGTCGGATTACATTGCCAAATTTTCGAAGCTCCTGCGCATGATCCTCAACCACTCGCGGCAGGATTCGATCACAGTATACGACGAGATCCAGACACTGAAGCTGTACCTGGAATTCGAGCGGCTGCGTTTCGATCACGGCTTCGAGTTCGATATCCAGATCGATGGCCAGGAAGTGCTGGGCTGCTATCTGCCGCCTATGATCATTCAGCCTTTCGTGGAAAACGCCATCTGGCATGGATTGATGCCCCGCAAGGACGATAAAGGCTACATCCGGATTTCCTTCGAAATGCTGCCCGGATTGTTGTATGTAACGGTACACGACAACGGGATTGGTCGTGAAAAAGCGAAGATCAACAACCGCAAGGCTTCGCTTAAAGAAGGCTCGGTAGGACTGAAAATTACGAAAGACCGTCTGCGCACGCTCACACGTCGCACCAAGCGTCTGAACGATTATGTAATAGAAGATTTAGTTGACGGACAAGGTCGTGCGACCGGAACTTTGATTAAATTGTACTTTGAAACGGAAGAAAAACAATGAAGCTGAGAGCAATATTACTCGATGATGAGAAACACAGCCTTGAAACAACGGCCATTTTGATCCGCCAATTTTGTCCTGATGTGGAAATCATTGCCGAGCTGAACCAGCCGGTAGAAGCCATTGAAATCATCAACGCCGAAGAGCCCGATTTGCTGTTCCTCGATGTTTCCATGCCGCAGATGAATGGCTTTGAGCTGTTGCAGGTGCTCACGTACCGGGATGCAGATGTGATCTTTACCACGGCTTACGACGAATACGCACTCGAAGGATTCAAGCACGGCGCTACGCATTACCTCGTAAAACCGATCGAAGCCGCCGATTTGGTAGAAAGCGTACAGCGGGTAAAAAAGAAGCGCCTGGAACAACGTCCGCAGTCATCCAATATCAAAGGTCTGAAGCCCAAAATCCCGGTTTCATCGCTCAACGGCATCGAATTATTAGAAGTGGAACAAATTATCCGTTGCGAATCGGATGGCAATTACACCACCATCGTTTTGGCGCAGCGTAAAGTCACCGTTTCGAAAACACTCAAGGAAATCGAAAAGCAGCTGGTCGATTTTCCATACTTCTTCCGTCTGCACAATTCGCACCTGGTGAACCTCAATCACGTTACCAAATACATTCGTGGCGAAGGCGGCTCGGTGATCCTGACGAATATGGAAGAGATTGGCGTGTCGCGCAGTAAGAAACTGGAGTTGCTGGAAGTGCTGGGGATTAATTAGTCTTCGGTCCTCAGTCTCCAGCCAACCACATAGAAACATAGAGCACATAGTGTAGTTGGTGAGTTATGAGTTGGTTAGTTGCTGAGTTGTGGTTTCAATTTTCCATCTCTATGTATCAAAAATCCGCGAAGCGTCCGCCGTGGTGGAACCATTCAAAATCAAGCATCTCTTATGTCTTAATATCCTAAAATCTAAAAGTCATATATTTGTGATAAATAAAGTCTTATGAGAACAATCCTACTTCTGTTGACAATCTGTGCGTTAGCGATTCCAGCCATGGCGCAGGAAGGTTTGCTGCAAAATGTAAAAGGCGCGGCCAAGAGCAAGCTGGAAAGTCAGGATTTCAATTCATCCCGATCCAATAAGGAAAAAAGAAACCTCCACGAAGAGAAAAAATCGGCAGCACCTGCACCCGAATCTGTTCCGGCACCTGAGGCCGATTCCACTGCCGGACAACCAATCGCTCCGCATTCCGACGGATCAGTGAACCACAAAGACAGCTACACGTTCGACCATTATGTGAAGTATGAAATGAGTCAGACTGGCAGCGATAAGATGTCAATGGCTTGCTATTATGGTGAAAACACTACGATGGTAAGTATGAACAGTAATCCGGATATGATCATGATTTCCGATACGGAGAATAAGGTCAATATCATGCTCAATGAGAAAGACAAAACCGCGATCGTTCAATCATCCGAGATGATGGACCAGGCAATGGCCAACCAGTCGAAAAGTGATGTAACGGTAACTAAAACCGGTCAGAAAAAACAGATTCTGGGCTATACCTGTGAAGAATATGTCATGACAGGCAATCAGAACAAAAAATACGCCGTAGTGTGGATCACAACGGAAATCGGTCTTTCGCACAACACCCTGGAAAACTTGTCACAACGAATGGTGATCACGGGGACAAACCCGATTCCTGAAAACGCGCTGGTTATGGAAATGATCATCAGCGAGAATGGTACACACATGCTCGTGACTGAATTCCAGAAAGCAACAACGATCAAATCGCTGCAAGGCTATACCGTATCGACTTATTAATCCTCCAGGAAGCTGTAAGGATCGTCTCTTCGGTAATTGAAGCCTAGTTTTCGGGATTTTGCCGAATCGATGATTTTTCCGCCGCCGCCGGCTTCAAAAAGTGGGCAGGGAATGCTCAATTCCCCGGCCATCCAGCTGTAATAAGCCTTTTTGAGAGGATGCTCGGCCGCACAGCCATTCACGATCTCGCCTCCGTGATCGTTTTCCACCAGGAAACGACTCAGTCTCACAGCGTCTTCGAGATGAATCACATTCACAGGATCATTTGCATGATAGGTTTTACCGCTTCTGCTCATGGCTGTAACGGGAAAGCGTCCGGGACCGATCAAGCCGGCGAGTCGCAGGATTGTTAACCGGTTTCCCAGTTGTTGCTGCATAGCCCGTTCGGCAAATAAAATTCTGTTTTCCCTTGGATCGGCATCGTCTGCTGCCTGCTCGTCGGCAACAGCGACGGTCGAAGGATAGACACTCGTGGAGCTGATCATCAGGAAACGCGTTTGAGGACCGCAGTTCTCTACGATCTGTAAACAATCGTTTGCGTAGGCTTCCAATGAGCTGCGATCGGGCGGGAAAGCCAATACGACAACCGCGGCTTCGGCTAAAAAATCGTGGTTTCCATCTGACGACGGATATTGAAGGATAGGGACGAGGCTTTCACTTTGGGCCAGGATTCTGCGCGTGGCTGAAACGGGATGATTTCTTTCGAACAAATGTTCCGCAAATGGCAAGCCCAGCCAGCCGGATCCGATAACGACGATGTTCATGGGGGTAAAGTTAGTTGATTAGTAGTAGTTATTTAATTGGAAGATACGAGTTAGAAGTTGATAGTTGGAACGTTTTTGTCAGGAGTTGATGATTGGAAGTTGCGGGTTAGTGATTGGAAGTTGTGGATGAATGGTTGGTTTTCAGTCGTTCAGTTCCAATCTACCACATACCTGCCTGTCGGCAGACAGGGAAGCATAGGACACATAAGGATCGTCGTTGAGTTATGAGTTGGAGTTTTAATTCTCCATCTCTATGCATCAAAAATCCGCGAAGCGTCCGCCGTGGTGGAACCATCCACAATCAACCATCATCTTAAAATCCTGATGTCATGAAGTCCTGATATCTAATAATGTCGAGACAAAAAACGCTTCCACCGAAATGGAAGCGCCTCAGACGATGGATCGGAAAATCACCTACTCACCATCGTCATCGTCTTCCTCGTCATTGAACCAGGAGTTCTTGATTGTATGACGGACCAAATAGTATACGTCTTCGTACCAGTAGAAGAAAGCCACGCAGTTGTTCACGCCGTCGATGATCATTTCGTAATCGTTTCCGGCATCGCTGGTTACTTTCATGGTATATTTCACTTCTTCTTCGTTGTAATCCCATTCCTTAATGTAATAGGTCGAAGTAATGGTTTCTGTGGTGTGCTTGAACATGGTCAGCTCACGATTGAATTCGAAGAGCGTGCCGCCTTCGTCGGTCGATGTCACGATCCATTCTTCCGTGTCATTTTTCCAGTAAGCGTCCTGTCGATAGTTAGTTGAAATGCCGAGTTGAGCGAAAGTGGCATACGTCAGGAACAGTGCGATGAGAGTAGTAAAGAGTTTCATAATTTCCCATTTTGATGTAGAGCTGATTGATTATCAACTTGTTGTTTATGATGCAAAAGTGCAACATTCATGCCGAATCGACAATAGGGCATTTGCCTTATTTGTGAGAAAATTGTTGCTTTTTTTCGGAAACAGTTGAAAAGATGTGATCGGGATTACGGTTCGCACAGCTTTCAGGCATTTCCGATCTGTTTCGATTGTATTTTTGCGGAAACATTTCTGATGTACACAAAAGGATTCATCCGACTGAACTGGATCACGCTGGTGCTGATCTACCTGGTGGTTATCGCCGGAAGCCTCGTTCGCACAACCGGCAGCGGCATGGGATGTCCCGACTGGCCGAAGTGCTTTGGTTCGTGGGTGCCGCCAACAGCTGCCGATCAGCTACCGGCCAATTACCGGGAAGTATACGGTGAAAAACGCGTTAAAAAGGTCGAGAAATTTGCCCGCTTCCTGTCGTCTATCGGAATGAAGGAAACCGCCGAAAAGATCAAGAACGATCCGGCGACGTACGAAGAATTGCCGTTCAATGCCGGCAAAACGTGGATGGAATATGTGAATCGCTTGTGCGGCTTCCTGGCCGGAAACGGCGTGCTGGCGGTATTCCTCTGGACGGTTTTCCGTTACCGTAAACGCCGGAAGTTGGTGCTGATTACCACTGTTAACCTCGTGTTGCTTTCCTTTCAGGCGTGGTTTGGCTCCATTGTCGTCGCCACCAATCTTGTTCCGTGGACAATCACCGTTCATATGTTCCTGGCATTGGTCATCATTGCGTTGCAGCTTTGGATCATCCGGATCGCCAGCCCGGTACAGCAACGACAGATCCAGTTGTCGAAACCGGTTCGCAACATGGTGATCGTGGTTTTCCTGATCACGGCTTACCAGATGTTCCTCGGTACGCAGGTGCGTGAATACATTGATGAGCTGACCAAGCAGGGATTCGGCAGAGATTCGTGGACAGATCGTTTCGGCTGGACGTTTTTCATCCACCGTTCGTTTTCGTGGCTGGTATTGGTGCTGATGACACTGATGGTATTCCTGAACCGGCGAAGCAATGGCGATAAGAGCGTGAATGTGGCGTATATTATCCTGGCTGTTGAGCTGATTTCCGGTGTGTGCCTGGCTTATGCGGATATGCCCGGCCTGGTTCAGGTTTCCCACCTGTTGTTTGCATCCGTGCTGTTTGGTTTGCTGTTTATGCAGATCATCCGGATGCGAAAAGGAACGGAACAGCTGTCTGTGTAGACAAAAAATGTCGAGCAATTGCTTTCCCACGAATACACGGATAACATGCTAAGTAGAATTTTAGCGAATTAATCCCGACTAGTCGGAATGTGTACACGAAAAACAGGATGCTTACTTTGATGTTTAATCGTTTTTGACGATATCCGGTTGTTAGTTAACCGGGAACCTGTTCCCGGCATTCGCCTGGATTGACCCATAGTACATAATTCGTGTATTCGTGGGAGAAAAAACAAGGTCAATCAAGATCATTTTGCCGTGGTTTCTTCCATGTCGCGGAGCATATCCGGCAGTGAAACGGTTCCTTTGCAGTAAGCGATCAGTCGTGTGAGCTCGACATTGAAAATGGTAGCGATCTTTTCCAGCAGGAAAAGGCTCATTTGTCGCTCACCACGCTCGATTTTCGAATAGGCAGATTGGGTCAGACCGATCATATCAGCGATGTTTTCCTGTGACAGTTCGTTGTTGATACGCAATAGTCGGATGCGGCTTCCCAGTGTTTGAGGATTCATAGCGGTGTTCATAATATGTGTTCTTTTACACTGCTAAATTACCACCGCAGACCATAAACTATTTACGGTTTTCTCGAGTAAAGATGGGGTTTTTCAGAAAAAATAAACCAGTCTGAACAGGACTGAACAAGGCCGCTTGGGATTAGCTTCAACAGCGGTTTCTTCGGATCTTTGCATCGCAAAAGGAAAAGACCACTTTCACGACAAAACCACCTTTCACCGGGATGTGGTGTATCGTTTTCTGTTTCCGTTTATGATCGATCCTGGCAGCAAAAGCAGGCTGTATTACCAGATAACGTGTTGTTGCTTCAACTGACCGGCGATTTGATTTCCCATTGCGTCTGTCCTGATTCGAACAGGCAGCTAAAGAAACCGCGCGGACTGAGGTTATGCGCGGTTTTCTTCTTTTTGAATCTTTTGAAACGTCCGGGTTTTACTACAGAAATACTATATTTGCACCCACGTTCAACCATAGAACGCGCGGTCCTATAGCTCAGTCGGTTAGAGCAACTGACTCATAATCAGTAGGTGCCTGGTTCGATCCCAGGTGGGACCACAAAAGAAAAAGCGGGTTGCGGGAGTGATTCGCTTTTTCTTTTTTCTCCATCTTTTTCGACGAGAGTGTCGCACTCGTTTTTTGTCCCTCTTCACTCATATTAAAGCTCATACGCCTTGCACATATACCCAAATACTTCATCGTTAATGTCTTCCTTGAAGTACATTCGGAAGTGGTGATTGAACTGCGTTGCGCCGGGAACCTGCCCGACTTTTGTAAAGCAAAGGTTATCCAGATACGGCTCTCTGAACGGAAAAACGACGTGGATGAAATTCTTGCCAAGCTGCGTTACCCAGGCAATGCGCTTGTTGCCATTGGAAATACCGATCATCGTTTTGGTGGCGTGCAGTGAAATATCGCCGATCTCGCCGAAGCGGTCTAAAAAATGCTGATACAAAGCCATCGTCTGCTCGCTTTTTCCCTGGAGAAAAACCTGGATTTCCGGATCGGTATGCTGAATAGACATTAAGAAGAATTTGAACTAAGGTAGTTAGAAGTTAGAAGTTGGAAGTTGGAAGTTGCCGATTTTTTGACGCGAATAGAATGAACTTCAAACTTCCAACTTCTAACTATTCGACTATACCAAAAACAAAAGCAGTTACCTGCTTGGAAGGTTTGCACATCGCATTTTTGGCAACGGCTCACTCTTTCGTCAGTTAACTGCTTTCTGTCCCCTTTAATGGGATATCGCGGTATCCTAGGCTACGGCTTGTTTCCCGTTGCCAATCGGAATAGTATACCGATTACTGCGAGGATCAGCAGGATGTGAATGAGATTCCCGACTGCTTCACCGAATCCGAAATAGCCGACCAGCCATCCGATTAACAGGATCACTACGATCAACCAAATGATATCTCTCATGGCGTGTCTTTTTTAAAGGTTTATACTGCAAGTAAAGCAAATTAACCGTCCGTTTTTTTGCATTTAGGATTAATTGGCTGCACCAGTTAAGGAACGTTAAGCCGCATGTTTGCAGGGTTTCTTTGATTCGCTCAGTGGCGTTTCAGCGGTACTGCCGACAAACTCCGCGATCCTGCTCGGTGTACGCTTAAAAACCGTATTTTTGAACTTTCGTAAATCAATTCATGGAATACAACACCCAACGCGCCAAATTGTTGCTGCCGGAATACGGCCGTAACGTCCAGGAGATGATCGCCCACGCAATGGAGATCGAATCAAAGGATGAGCGCAATAAAGCAGCCCGTGCCATCATCGAAGTCATGGGCCAACTCAATCCGCACCTGCGCGACGTAGACGATTTCCGTCACAAGCTCTGGACACACCTCTTTGTGATGTCCGATTTCAAGCTTGACGTGGACTCGCCATATGAAATGCCGCAGCCGGAAGTGCTCAACAGCAAACCCGAGCACATGGAATACCCGAAAAGCCGTATCCGCTACGGACATTACGGGAAATACACCCAGAATATTCTCGGTACAGCTAAAACGGTGACAGATCCGGAAGAGCGTGATTACCTCAAGACCACCATGGCCAACTTCATGAAGAAGCAATACCTGGCCTACAACAACGATGCGGTCGAAAATCACGTGATCGCTACCCAGCTCAAAGAGCTTTCACAAGGTGAGCTGATCCTCGAAAACCCGGATGAGCTGATGAACACAAGCGTTTTGCTTAAATCCATGGGGATTCAGCAGAACAACAACAAGCGTCAGCAGAACAAAAAGAACCAGAAAAACAAAAAGAAATTCTCTAAAAAGAACTAAGCATGTCATCGTTTGAAATCTACGGAGGTAAAAAATTAAAAGGTGAACTTGTCCCGCAGGGAGCGAAAAATGAAGCGTTGCAAATCCTGTGTGCCGTATTGCTCACACCGGAAAAAGTAACGATCTCCAATATTCCCGACATCGTTGACGTCAACAAGCTGATCAACCTCTTGCAGGCGATGGGCGTGAAGACCGAGAAAGTGGAGCGCGGAACGTTCATTTTCCAGGCGAAAGACATCGACCTGGCTTACCTCGAAACCGAAGATTTCAAAAAACGTGCAGCAGCTTTGCGCGGTTCCATCATGATCGTTGGTCCGTTGCTGGCGCGCTTTGGCAAAGGATTTATCCCGAAGCCGGGAGGTGATAAGATCGGTCGTCGCAGACTGGATACGCACTTCGAAGGATTCACCATGCTCGGTGCGAAATTCAACTACGATGCCGGTGAGCATTTTTATTCCATCGAAGCGAAAAAGCTCAAAGGAACCTACATTCACCTCGATGAGCCTTCCGTAACAGGAACGGCAAATATCGTGATGGCTGCCGTAATGGCAGAAGGTAAAACGACGTTCTACAACGCTGCCTGCGAGCCTTACCTGCAGCAATTGTGTAAAATGCTCAACTCCATGGGCGCCAAGATCAAAGGAATCGGTTCTAACCTGCTCACCATCGAAGGTGTGAAAGAGCTTGGAGGTTGCTTCCACCGCATTTTGCCGGATATGATCGAAATCGGTAGCTTTATCGGGTTGGCGGCTATGACGCAGTCGGAAATCACCATTAAAGACGTAAGTTACCCGGATCTCGGTGTGATCCCGAATGTCTTCCGACGTTTGGGAATCCAGATGGAGCGCCGCGGAGACGATATTTTCATTCCTGCACAGGATCATTATGAGATCGATACCTTCATCGACGGTTCGATCCTGACGATTTACGATGCACCGTGGCCGGGTTTTACACCCGATTTGCTGTCCATCATTCTCGTTGTAGCTACGCAGGCGAAAGGAAGTGTGCTCATTCACCAGAAAATGTTCGAATCGCGCCTGTTCTTTACCGATAAGCTCATCGACATGGGGGCACAGATCATTTTGTGCGATCCGCACCGCGCTACTGTGATCGGTATGAACCGTGAGCACAAGCTGCGTGGCATCCAGATGACTTCACCGGATATCCGTGCGGGCGTTTCCCTGTTGATTGCAGCGCTTTCGGCCGAAGGCAAGAGTGTGATACACAACATCGAGCAGATCGATCGCGGTTACCAGGATATCGACATCCGTCTGAACAACCTCGGAGCGGATATTCGTCGTATCAACTAACAAAAACAAAACACTATGACAAAATGGATCATCAGCGGGGTAGGAGCAGGTTTGCTGCTGTTCTGCGCTTCATTTATGATGGAAAAGGCGCCTGCGCCGGCTGTCGGCAGCAAAGCACCCGATATCGAGCTGGTGGGAACCAACGGTAAAATCGTGAAGCTTTCATCCCTGAAAGGCAAAATGGTGCTGATCGATTTCTGGGCTTCCTGGTGCGGACC
Organism: uncultured Flavobacteriales bacterium; assembly: GCA_946482515.1. The sequence goes on from CAMLRS010000027.1 coordinate 24,126, forward strand.
TTGCCGCAAGGAAAATCCGAATGTCGTAGAAGCTTACAACAAATACAAAAAGACCAAATTCAAGAACGGCAAAGGCTTCGAGATCTTCAGCGTTTCGCTCGATCGGGACGAAGCAGCCTGGAAAGCGGCCATCAAAAGCGACGGTCTTGTCTGGAAAAGCCACGTTTGGGACAAAGAAAACAAAGCCGGAACAACTTACGGCGTTCAGTTCATTCCCAACGCATTCCTCATCGACGGAAAAGGTACCATCGTAGCCATGGGCGAATCCTGCCGCGGCCTGAATCTCCACGTCGAGCTCGACAAACACAAGAAATAGACTTCAGGACATCAAGACAACAGGACGTTAAGAGATGTTTAATTTTGGATGGTTCCACCACGGCGGACGCTTCGCGGATTTTTGATGAATGGAGATCGGAAATTGAACTCCAACTCCAACTCTTCAACTATCAAACTCGTAACTCAACAACTATCCAACTCATAAACTCGCCAACTGTCCCTATGTGCTCTATTGTGTTCTATGTGGTAGACTGAACGACTGAGGACTGGCGACTGAAGACCGAACGACCGGAGACCGGAAACTACTTCCATTTTACGATAAAAGGCGTCCCGCCATACCCGTTCCCCGCTTTAAAAGCAGCATCCCAGATCGAAACTGCACTGGATAGAACAGACCACATTCCACCGGCGACATACACCTGTTGTTCATCGCGTACCATTAGTGTCATCAGACTGGAATGACCCCAAACAGGTAAGCGGGCTTCTTTCACCCATTTAACCTCGTTCGCAGGTGTGATCATAGCAAGGAACATGCGTGTGCGCTCAGCCAGCTTGAATGAGCCGATTTCTCCTTTTAAAGGTGGACTAAGAGAGCCTAGTGCATACAGGTTTCCGGCTGCATCCGTTCGCATGTTCTTCATGCGTTCCGTGCTGGTAGGACGCACCCATTTAACGGATCCTTTGGTATCGAATTTCGCTATCATCAGGCGTTTTCCTCCTGTTGTATCGGCTGGTTTTCCGAAAGCATAATCCGATTCCGACACTTTGTAAGCCAAATAAACACCGGAAGGATCGGCCGTGATTGCTTCAAATGTAACGCGCTGGTCGGATGTTTTGACCCAATTCAGTTTTCCTGCTGCGGTGTAGCTCACAACATACGTTTCGTAAGGTTTGTTGTACTGCGTCCCATTTGGAATAGCTGGGGCCATCATGGTTTTCTTGCCATCGAATACTGCCCCGACTTCATATTTTCCGGCGAGATAGACCGTTCCGTCTGGTGCAACGGCAATCGTGTTGTTATAATCCGCCCAGGAACAGCAAGTGTTCTTTACATACGACGCGACCTGCATCCATTCGGGTTTTCCGGCAGCTGAGACACGCAGAACGAAATCGCCACCACCTTGGCCGATTGGTGTTTTCAATATCTTCGGATTGTTCCTCGGATCTGTAAAACCGCCAAGAATAAAACCTCCCTGCGGATGGGCCAGGAAAGCATTCATTTCGAAGTCAGGTTCCTCTCCCGGAAAGAGTGGAATAGATTCAATAAACTGTCCTTTGTTATTCAGGTAAACAAGAGTCCATCCGGCTACAAGCGGCTCGTACCCGCTAAACTTAGTCAGAAAACCGTAAACAGAATCTTCGGGAATTTCGGCTTCTTCCTCATCGTCATAGTAGCTATCCGGGGCGTAGTCGGCTTCATGTACATATACAAGTAATGCGATCTGATCTTTTTGATCGTGTGCAATGCCATAGAGGGAACAATCACCTCTGCCCAGCGACACATGCCAGTTATAATTGCCTTCGGGTGAATAGCTGATAACAAGTGTGTTTTTGTTTTCCGGATTGAGCGCCAGCTTTTCTCCCTTCGCATTGAAGAGCTCCGGTGGATTCCTGTAATCATGAATAGAAACTTCTCCACCTGCAACGATATTCCCGAGCTTATCCATGGAAGCATATTCATAACTAAGATCGATTCCGCTGGAGCTCACACCCCATTCGAAGATCTGCGCATGGAGCAGATAACTACTGAAAAGAAAGAACGAAAGTAGCAGGAAACGATTTGGGCAAGCGGCATTATTCATAGCGTCGAAGTTGATAAGCAAACATAATACAATCCTGCGGAAGTGTTACAGGAATCAGATAACACGATTGACCGGAAACAGCTAATTTTACCCCGTGAATACCCTTGTCGATATCCAGCAGGATTGGCAGCAGCAGCTCGCCACACTTTATCCCGAACGGGAAATCAACGTGCTGTTGCGGTTTATGGTGGAAGACCTGTTCGGGTGGAGCTATAGCCGACAGCTGGATGCTAAGCATGAGCTACTTCCGGCGGACATGATTTCCCGGTTAGCGGAAGCAGGTGAGCGCTTGCGAAAAGGCGAGCCCTTGCAATACATCACCGGTTTTACCTATTTTGATGAGCTGAAGATTCGCGTTTCGCCGGCCGTGCTCATTCCGCGTCCTGAAACAGAAGAGCTGGTCCATTGGATCGCCGAATCATTGTCACCGGATTTCAACGGAACAATTGTGGATTGGTGTACCGGATCGGGCTGTATTGCGCTGGCGTTGAAAAACCGCTTCCCGCATGCAACGGTTATAGGCTACGATCTTTCGGAAACAGCACTCGAAATAGCCCGGCAAAACGCTTCTGAGCTGCAGCTGGATGTTTTGTTCGAAGCCAAAGACGCACTAACCGATGATTCGGAGCTGCCTGTTGATATTATCGTTTCGAATCCACCGTATATTCCGGAACAGGATGCCGCTGAGATGCACGAAAATGTGCTGGAACACGAGCCACACATGGCCTTGTTTGTACCCGACAGCGATGCCTTGATCTTTTACCGGTCAATTACTGAAAAAGCATTGAGAACATTGCGTCCAGGAGGTGATTTGTATTTCGAATTGCATGAACGCTACGCCGATGAGACCAAACAACTGGTGCTGGATACGAACAACTTTCAATCTGTTGAAATCCGAAACGATCTTCAGGGCAAGGCGCGCATGCTGAAAGCCTTGAAATCAAAGTAATTCTACAGATTACCAACGAGAAAAAATGCTTGATTGTAGATAGAAAGTTTTCACCACAAAAGGCACAAAAGTCAGGTTAAGTACTAGCATAGTTGAAAGCGTCAGCCGCTTGCGGCTGACTACACAAAAGAGTTGCAATCAATAAAACCATTAGGTTGTTACGACATTCCGACTTCTGTCAGATGATAGAATGTGATTTTTGCTTTTGTGTAATCCCGATGCAATCGGGATGCTTGAAGTTGAGTACAGCACATCCATATACTCTTTTGTGCCTTTTGTGGTGAAGAAAAACACATAATTGTCCGAACTAGCCTACCAGGAACGACAAGCCACGCATGCTGAAGGCAGTAAAATCTGCGTGATATTTAGAAGGATGTTTAATGGTTGATTTTTAATGTTGGATTGATACGAGAACTCTCTTTTGTGTAGTTCCGACTTAGGTCGGAACGCTCCGAACTATGCCAGCACGTCATGTTCCCTTTTGTGCCTTTTGTGGTGAAGAAAAATACATAATTGTTTGAATTCGCCCATCAAAAATTCAACATCCAAAATCAAACATCGAACACTATATTTGCTGTTAAGAAGAAATAAGCATCCATGGATCCGAAAACAGCCAAAGCACGCATCGAACAGCTGAGCGCCGAGCTCAATCATCACAATCACCTGTATTATGTCGAAAGTGAGCCGGTGATTTCCGATCTGGAATTCGACACGATGCTTCGTGAGCTGCAGGACCTGGAAGCGCAATTTCCCGAGTTTGTATCGCCGTTGAGCCCGACCAAACGCGTTGGGGGCGACATCACCAAGAAATTCGCTACCATCGTTCATCGTTATCCGATGCTTTCGCTTTCCAATTCCTATTCCGAAGAAGAAATCATGGAGTGGGCCGAGCGCTTGAAAAAAAGCGTGAGCGAACCGTTGGAATACGTATGCGAGCTCAAATACGACGGCGTTGCGATCGGCATCAGCTACCGAAACGGCCAGTTTGTGCATGCTGTTACACGTGGCGACGGAACACGCGGAGAAGAAGTCTCGAACAACGTGAAAACCATTCGCAGTGTACCGCTTTCTTTAAAAGGAGCTACAGCCGATGATTTCGAAATCCGCGGCGAAATTTTCTTCCCAAAGAAAGCCTTCGAAGCCATGAACCGTCAGCGCGAAGAAATCGGCGAGCCTGTTTTTGCCAATCCGCGCAACTCTGCTTCCGGGACGCTGAAATCACAGGATTCGAAAGTGGTGGCCGAACGTGGCCTGGATTGCATTCTCTATGGCGTTTACGGCGACGATCTGCCTTTCGAAACGCATTGGGAAAGCGTGGCAACTGCGAAAGAATGGGGTTTCAAAACACCTTCGATCGAACAACGCTACATTGCCAAAACCGATAGTGTGGAGGGCATCATGCAGTTTATTCATTATTGGGATAAGGAGCGCTACAACCTGCCGTTCGAGATCGACGGTATCGTGATCAAAGTCAACAGCTACAGCCAGCAGCAGGATTTGGGTTTCACAGCCAAATCGCCGCGCTGGGCGATTGCTTATAAGTTCAAAGCCGAACGCGTCGAAACAACGCTGGAAACGGTTTCCTACCAGGTTGGCCGCACAGGAGCCATCACGCCGGTGGCGAATCTGACACCCGTATTGCTGGGAGGAACCGTGGTGAAACGAGCTTCGCTGCACAACGCCGATCAGATTGAAAAGCTGGATTTGCACCTTGGCGATGCCGTTTACGTTGAAAAAGGCGGAGAGATCATCCCGAAAATCGTAGGAGTGAACACCGAAAAACGTGATTCCGCTGCACAAAAGATTCACTACATCGAGCTCTGCCCGGAATGTCAGTCGGAATTGCACCGCCGCGAAGGAGAAGTGCAGCATTATTGCCTCAACGACCAGGTTTGTCCACCGCAGGTGAAAGGCCGAATCGAGCATTTCATCAGTCGTAAAGCCATGAACATTGATGGCATCGGCGCGGAGACGATCAATGCTCTGTACCAGAAAGATCTCGTGCGCACGATTGCTGATCTCTACGATCTGACGTTCGATGAGGTGGTGAACCTCGACCGTATGGCCGATAAATCGGCGAACAATGTCTTAAAAGGAATTGCCGATTCGAAAAGCGTTCCGTTCGAGCGCGTGTTGTTCGCGTTGGGAATCCGTTTTGTGGGTGAAACCGTGGCGAAAAAGCTTGCCCAGGCGTTCAAGAACATCGATGCGCTGGCTGCGGCGACTTACGACGAGCTCGTAGCCGTGGAAGAAATCGGGGAGAAGATCGCCATTGCCGTGCAGCACTACTTTACGGATGAGCGCGCACTGGCGACTATTCAGCGACTAAAGGCAGCCGGTCTGCAATTCGAGATCGAAGAAGCAACGCTGGATTCCAACCTGCTCGAAGGCAAAACGTTCGTTGTTTCGGGCGTATTCAACAATTTCAGCCGCGACGAGATCAAAGAGCTCATCGAGCGCAACGGTGGGAAAAACGTGGGATCGATCTCTGCCAAAACTTCCTACGTGCTGGCAGGCGAGAACATGGGACCTGCGAAGCTGGAAAAAGCGACTTCGCTGGGTATTCCAATCATTTCTGAAGCAGACTTTGCAGCCATGATCGGCTGATCTTTGAGCGTATAAGTAACAAGGCCTTCTTTTTTGTTTCCCTACTGGGAGCCATCATTCCGAGAATGGTTAGTTTTGCATGATACTGTTTTATCGATATCAGGGTGAAAGTTTGTAATTTTACCAGATGTTAAAAATTAATACAAAATGAAAAATTTCCGAGGATCAGGCGTAGCATTGGTGACGCCATTTTCAGCTGATTTGACGATCGATTTTGATGCCTTGCGTCGTTTGGTACGCGAGCAGATCGATGGTGGAACGGATTTTCTCGTCGTACAGGGTACAACGGGAGAATCGCCAACCCTGAAACCTGCGGAAAAGAAACAGGTGCTCGCAACAGTGATCGAGGAGAACAACGGTCGCCTGCCGATCGTTTACGGCGTTGGTGGCAACGATACGATCGAAGTGTGCGAAGCATTGAAAAACGTACCTGCTGGTGTGGATGGAATCCTTTCCGTTGCACCTTATTATAACAAGCCGATCCAGCGTGGTTTCGTGGCGCACTACAAAGCACTCGCCGAAGCAACCGATCTGCCGATCATCATGTACAACGTTCCGGGAAGAACCGGTTCGAACATGACCGCAGAAACAACGCTTGAGCTTGCCGAAGTAAAAAACCTCGTTGCCATGAAGGAAGCTTCCGGCAATATGGAACAGATCATGGAGATCATTCGCTGCAAGCCAGCCGATTTCCTCCTGCTTTCAGGTGACGACGCCATTACCTTGCCATTGATCGCTGCCGGAGCAGACGGTGTGATTTCCGTTGTAGCCAATGCCTTTCCGAAAGTGTTCTCCGAAATGGTACACGCTTCCCTGAAAGGTGATTTCACGGCCGCTCGTAAAGCACATTATGCCTTATTGCCCGTAACAAAATTGTTCTTCGCTGAAGGTAACCCGGGTGGAGTGAAAATCGCGCTCGAAGAATTGGGCTGGATGCGTCCGGATATGCGTCTGCCGCTCGTTCAGGTATCCGATACGCTGAAAAACGCGATCATCGCAGAAACAAAGAAGGTTATTCAATACTAGTGGATTAGGAAATAGGGAATAGTCAACAGGAATGATTTTCCGTGTACTATTCCCTGTTTACCATTTCCTATTCCTCAACAACTGCTCACTACAATCTGTTCACCACTCACTGATTACCACCTACAATTCACTCACAACAGTTCACGGCTCACCACTAACTGAATTTCATTAAAAGAAAAAACACTAGTTTAGCAGCTGTAAAACACGTACCAATGAGAAAATCGTTGTATCTATTCGCTGGTTTGACGCTCCTTTTAGCTGCTTGCGGGGGCGAAGAACAAAAACAAACCGTTGAACCTACCGGCACTCAGGAAACGCAGGAAACTGCAATCGACTTTAACATTCCTTCGCCATCGGAACAATTTGCCCTGATCTCCAAAATGGACGGTCAGAAGAACTTTGCGATCATGCATGATCCGAACCTGGCCGACAAGTACGGCACTTCTACGCAGAAAGCACTGAATTTCGGGGTCTATACGGCAGATGTGGCATACCTCACCAGCTATAACGAAACCAACAAGTACCTCACGTACTTTGGTAAGCTGGAAAAGCTCGGTAACGATATCGGCGTAGCAAAAGTATTTGGAAAAGAGCTCGGTGAGCTGGCCAAGAAATGGGATGGCAATGCCGATTCCCTGTTCCGCCTGAGCGACGAGACCTATAATAAAACGTTCCAGCGCCTGATCGAAATCGACAAAGGCAATGAGCTTTCCCTGATGCTTGTTGGCGGCTGGGTTGAATCCATGTACCTCATGATCGGAACGTCCAAAGGATACGGTAAAAGTCCGAAGCTCGAGCAGGCGATCGCCGATCAGAAGCTGGTGGCAGAGAACCTGGTGGAATTCCTTGTGTCCTATCAGGATAACGCTGATGTAGCCGCTTACACGTCGTCTATCTCCGATATTCTGGATATCTACAACACGATGGATTGCTCTTCAAGCGAAACGAAAGTAGAAAACGCCAATGGCAAGCTCAATTTCTCGGGCGGTGAGCAATGCAAAATGACCGAGAAATGCTTTAACGACCTCAAAGCCCGTATCACCGAGCTGCGCAATAAAATCATCGCTAACTAAAACACACATTCATGAGATCTGCAATTCTGACACTCCTGCTCATTTCCGTAACGGCTTCTTATGCGCAATGTCCGGCACCGGAAACGTTTGTTAAAGGAAAATCTAAAAAAGGCGATACTTACGAAGTGAGCTCGCAATCGCGCACCGGATCCGTAAAATCCGGCGAAACCTACGAAATGTCGTTCATCGCCCAGCAGGGAATGGACTACCGCCTTTCTTCCAAAGCCTACAATCCTGCGGCTGGTACAATTTCTTACGAAGTGTACGAAATGGTCGTTGAGAAAAAAGTAGTCGACGGAAAAGAAACATTCAAGCGTGTGAAGCACGTGCTGGCAACTTCTGCTGATGCAGGTGGCGCGCCGCTCGAATTCACAACAGATAAAACCCGTAAAGTATTCGTTGCCGTAACCCTGTCGGGTGGCGATGCTAAAAAAGCAGAATGCGTGGGCGTGCTCGTTGAAGATAAGCGCTCGACCAAGCTCGGATTCTGAATCTTTACTAACTTTGAAAAAGCCTCTCCTTTCAGTTTCGCTGATCGTGAGGCTTTTTTCAATTATGAATTAATCGTAAAGCACACAAGTGACGATCGAAGAAAAAATACTGGAAGCAATCCGGCAATCTGAAAACATTGCAGTTGTTTCCCATAAATCTCCTGACGGCGATTCCATCGGCAGCTCGCTGGCCATGTACCACCTGTTGCAGAAATGGGGAAAGAACGTCACGGTCGTACATCCCGATCCGGCGCCCGAATTCCTGCATTGGCTCGAAGGACAGGAAACCATCGTTGACTGGGAAAAACAGCCCGAGAAAGCGGTTCAACTGTTGCATGCGGCAGATCTGGTTATCTGCCTCGATTTCAATGAACCCGGACGCGTAGGCCACGATCTGAAACCTGCACTGGAATCGGCTCCGGGCAAAAAGATCATGATCGATCACCATTTGCATCCGGCCGATTTTTGCGATTACGTCATTTCCCGCCCGGAAATCTGTTCCACTGCCCAGCTCGTTTACGAATGGCTGGAAGCCGTTGGAGAGCTCAGCGCATTGGATGAGCGCATTGGCACCTGTATTTACCTTGGCATGATGACCGATACCGGCTCGTTTCGTTTCCCTTCCGTTTCGGCGAAAACCCACGAGATATTATCGCACCTGCTGAAAATCGGTGTGGAGCATTTCCGCATTCACGAGCAAGTGTACGATACCAATACCATCGATCGCATCCGTTTGCGCGGTTACGCCCTCTCCGAAAAGCTCATTTGCCTGGAAAACCTTCCTGTTGCGTATGTATCGCTTTCGGCGGAAGAGTTGGAGCGTTTCCATTACCGCAAAGGTGATACGGAAGGTCTGGTGAACCAGATCCTCGGTGTTAAAGGCATTAATATGGCCGTGCTCTTTATGGAGAAAGACGGCAAGGTCAAGATTTCCTTCCGTTCCAAAGGAGCGTGGAAAGTCAATGAGCTTGCAGCAGCGCATTTCGAAGGCGGCGGACATATGTACGCTTCCGGCGGCGCTTCTGACGATTCACTGGAACGCACCCTTGAACGATTTGTAACCATTGTACCCGAATACGTTCCTTCAGCATGAAAAATACCGTTTGGACCGCTTTACTGACCGGTTTGCTGCTTACTGCCTGCGGTAGCGAAGAACCGAAGGAAAAGCCCGTTCCGCAATGGGACAACGCCAAGTCGACCAAAATGAACAAAGACTTTGCGAAAGAAGAAGACATTCAGATCCGTCTGTACCTGGCCCAGCACGATAGCTGGAAAGCGGAATCGACCGGTTCGGGACTGCGCTATATCCGTATGAAAGAAGGAAACGGTGCACAGGCCGTTGCAGGACAGGAGGCAAAAGTCCAATACGTCGTAACGCTGCTCGACGGCACAGAATGCTACCGCACCAAATCCGATGAGCTGGAAGTGTTCCGCATTGATAAAAGCAACATCGAAACCGGCATCCAGGAAGGTATCAAGAAAATGCGCGTTGGAGAACGGGCCAAGCTGATCATTCCCAGCCACCTGGCCCACGGACTGATCGGCGATCTGGATAAAATCCCACCATTAACGACCATCGTCGTAGACATTGAATTAATAGAGCTTGTATGAAAATCGGCATGTATTTAAGCCTTGCGCTGCTGTTGTGCGCCTGTGATCCTTCAGGAGTGGAAACCAAGAAAGATCCCGAAACGGTTCCAACGGTTTCCCAACAGCCGGAAAGCGGACTCTCGGCTGAGCAATTGCTGGAACCGAAGAAAACTATCGTCGATAAGAAACAATTCGCCAGTGGGATGAAAATCCAGTGGTTTGAAAAAGGAACCGGCGAACAATTGAAAGAAGGCGAGGTTTACGAGATCAATTTCAAGGTTAGACTCGACAATGGCGAAGTGGTGGATGGAAATCACCTCCTGAAGCGCGATATGATCCCGTTTATGGTAGGTTACGGCATGCAGACCAAAGGCTGGGATATGGCCATGACTGAGCTGCGTTCAGGCGATTTTGTGGAAATATACCTGCCGGGCAACCTGGCGCGTGGTAAAAAAGGCGTTCCGGGATTGATTCCGCCCAATGCACCCAACATTATTTTCCTGCGGGTAGGGAAGAAGATCGCTCCGACTCGTGAAGTAGAAGGAACCAAAGTCTGGCTGCTGGAAGAGCGTGCCGACAATCAGGATACATTGATCACCGATCATTCGGACGTGGCCCTGCATTATTTCGTAGGTACCAAAACCAATCCGAAATACGACAATTCCTATCAACGGAATGTGCCGTTTGTGTTCAATATGAAAGACCACGGTTTGGTTCCCGGGTTCCGGAAAGCGCTCGTCGGAGCTAAGCTCTTTGATAAGCTCTGGATCCTCGTTCCACCGTCGCAGGCATATGGAAAAGCAGGATTGACAACCTTTGTAAAACCAAACGAAAGTGTGTTTTACGATGTGATCATCATGGAAGTCCGTTGATAATGCAGAATTCATAATTCAGAATGCATAATTGTGAGTTCTGAATTGGGAATTGTGCATTGAATTAGGCCTTGTTTCGAGCAAAAAAAGCCTGTGATCGATCAAAAAGCAACCCTGTTCGAACAAATTTTTGATCATTCGCTTTTTCGCTGATACTGCGGATTTCATGGCTTTTTAACGCCGCTTTATGAACAATTAAGCCCATTTTATGCGGAAAGTTCCGATTTTTTTGTAATATCTTTGCCCCCGAACCCACAGTACGTGAATCTAAAACTCCGTAATGAAAGTATCATTCCTCTTCTCCCTCTTCCTGACCATTTGCATCACTTCTTTCGGACAATCCGTTGTCGACACCATCCAGACCTCCCAAGGTACTATGGTGATCTACGGAAATCGCACCTGGCGTTATCTTGAAGACGTCGCGTTCGATGGTATCCTGAATGACAAAATTCATGAGATCATTTCGTC
>CAMLRS010000028.1 GCA_946482515.1 uncultured Flavobacteriales bacterium
AGTGGGAAGAAAAGATTAGGCCCAATAGCTCAGTCCGCCGTGGCGGAAGCACCTGTCAAAGGTGAAGAGTGGGAAGAAAAGATTAGGCCCAATAGCTCAGTCCGCCGTGGCGGAAGCACCTGCGACGGTGCAGAGTGAAAAGTAAAAGATTAGGCCCAATAGCTCAGTCCGCCGCGGCGGAAGCACCTGCCAAAGGTGAAGAGTGGGGAAGAAAAGATTAGGCCCAATAGCTCAGCTGGATAGAGCACCTGCCTTCTAAGCAGGCGGTCTCAGGTTCGAATCCTGATTGGGTCACAAGCCTTGCAAATTTGCAAGGCTTTTTTTGTACATTCAACTATGTACTATTCCTACGTTCTACGATCCATGAAAAATGGAATGCTTTACAAAGGCTCAACCGAAAACATAGAACTGCGTGTACAAAAACACAATGAAGGACTGGTCAATTTCACATCGAAACACCTACCGTGGGAACTTGTACTCTTTGAAGAATTTACGACACGATCGGAAGCAATGAAACGCGAGAAATGGTATAAGACCGGCGTTGGCCGTGAATGGATCCGGGAGCGATTGGCCCAATAGCTCAGTCCCCCGCGGCGGAAGCACCTGCCTTCTAAGCAGGCGGTCTTTGGTTCGAATCCAAACGGAATCACCACCAAAAAAAGCGAGTGCATGCGAAAGTATTGCTCGCTTTTAGTGCTCTTCACTCACGCTCCCTCTTTTTGCATTGCGGAGTGTGGAAGAGCTGATTCAAGAGCTTTCAATGCCATAGAAGGGAGTCGGATATTTTTCCATTCCGGATACAAAGGGATGCGTGGTTATGTTTTTTCGGTGTTTTTTCGTACATTGAGTTTAGCGGAACTTCTTTATTTTTAGCTTGAGAATGTGTCCGCTGTTTTCCGAACTATGTGCAAGCAGTCGATGAACGGTGTTCCGTGTGTTCAATTTTGATACATTTATCGCTTTATACCTGCTTTTACCCTGCTTTATGCCCATCTGATAACTGTTATTGTTCCGTTTTAGTTTCGCTGTATTGTCATCGTCCGGGAAAGGTTGTAACTTCCTTTCTTAACCCAGATCTATTCACCGGAACGATCTGACTAAACCCTTTATCATTATGGCACGGCAACACGGACCACTGCAGCTGACGGGATCGCTCGGGAACCTGTCGTTTTATTATCACAAAGATTATGGTTACCTGGTTCGTCAGAAAGGCGGGGCTCGTTCCGGAAAGGTTTCCGCACGGACGCAGGAAAACGGCGATGAGCTGGGTGCGGCTTCACGGACGGGTAAACTGATCCGTCAAGGGATCCGTGCAGGCCTGCAGCTGCAAGGCGACGGAACGGTATCGCAGCGACTGACGGGCCGTTTGTACCAAGTGCTCCGGCTCGACGGCACGAGTGCGCGCGGGGAGCGGAATGTCGCCGAAGGGCTGAAAACGGGTGCAGGCAAGGAGCTGCTGCGATCTTTTGCATTCGTGCAGGACCGCCCGCTGGAACGCGTGCTGAAGACGGTGCCGGAGTATACGGATGCGGGTGTGACCGTACTGAAGGGGTTTGTGCCTGGGCGCGACCTCTCCTACCCTTCCGGGGCGACGCATGTGGAGATACGATGTGCAGCGATCGCGGTGGATGCCGCCAGGAATTCGTACAGGGCCTGTGCCGCGGAGGGTGTTGTCGTGGCGTTAGACGATGCGGAGCGGGATGTTGTTTTGCACTGCGCACATACAGGCGGAGGAGATTTTGAGGTGGTTGTGCTGGGGATTGCGTTCCTGACGGAAGTGAATGGTGCGATCGGAGGTATTGGAGGGGGTTGTTTTGGGGTTGTATCGTGAAGAGCGGGGTTTGTGAACGTTGGGTTTCTTGCAGGGGAACTGGTACATCGAAAGGTTGGTTTTTTGTTTGGAGCGAAGGCTTTTCTTTGGGGCGGCGTTGTTTGAAGTTGTACATCTCTTGTGCGGGGCGTCGAGGTATTCGTCGTGAATCTTTTCCCAACGATCCGGCGCGGTTTTGATCTTCATGAGTTTGAAGATTGTTACGCTTGCACGTAGTCGAAAGTGATCGCTTGTATACCGAGGTCGTTGAGGGTGTCGACGAGTTTGGTGTTCATTAAGTCGTCGTGGATAGTTGATAGTATAAGTTCCTTACGATTAGCAATATTCATAATTTATATAGCGTTTTACATAAAAATTTAACGGTGTAATATTACAATTATTTATCGTATCAAGAAATTATATTTATGTAATACGAAATAATAGTGCTTTAAATCGATAGCCATAATTTAGTTTTTGATGCTATATATTTGGCGCATTAGGACAATTTCATTAGGTATAGCATCATAAAAATGAGCAAGAAAGCAATTAATCGTATTAAAGTCGTTTTGGTCGAGCATGGCCGCACCAATAAATGGTTGGCTGACAAATTGGGAAAAAACACAACAACAGTTTCCCGATGGTGTACCAATGATATGCAACCGTCGCTCGATACCCTAGTGAACATTGCCAATATATTAAAAGTCGATGTCCGAGAACTACTAAACTCGACTTTAGAATAGCCATAGTAGCAAATCCACTATCACCTCTCTATGATTATCAAAAGTATTAACATCAAAAAATTCCGTGGCTTTAATGATGTTTCATTTGATCTAGGAACCTCACTAACTGTTATCGCTGGACAGAACGGCACTCAAAAAACTACTGTGCTCGGTATGTTAAGTCAGCCATTTTCAATTACGGATAAAGAACATTCGTTGTATGGCGAGAAGCCATTAAGCGGCGGTAACTACCGCTCGTCGTTTGCTGAAAAGTTTAAATTATCTGATGCCTTTGATGCTCCCCAAGGACATGAGTGGACATTGAATTTGAATAATGAAACGGAACCGGAATTTACTGTTGAAAGTATTAAGAGAGATAATTCTGCATCAGGAATAAGATTTTGGAAGAAAGGGGATAGGTCAAAAGGTTCGGGATACATCCAAATGCCAGTTGTCTATTTGAGCCTATCCAGGCTATTTCCTATTGGAGAAGATACATCAATTGATTCAAGCACTGATATAACGCTATCTGAAGAAGAATTTAAATTCTATCAAGAATGGCATAATCGCATCTTGATTATTCCCGATGTTGAAATGACAAAAGTTGACTATTTGGCAAGTCGTCAAAAAAACACATTGGGTGCCAGTACAGCTTTTTACGACTGGAAGATGAATTCTGCAGGTCAGGATAATGTCGGAAAAATATTACTGGCAATTCTTTCATTCAAGAGGCTGAAAGAGAAATACGGAACCTCTTATCAAGGAGGTATATTAGCTATTGACGAATTAGACACGACTTTATATCCGGCCTCACAATTAAAGCTGATCGAAGGGTTAAGAAAGTTCGCTTCTACATTCAAATTGCAAATCATTTTTACAACGCACTCCTTAAATATACTACAACAAACCTGTGAGTGGCAAGAAGACCCGAAAATTGGAGGGCAAGTCCGGGTAGTCTATCTTCAAAAGATCAACTCGACAATCAAGTCTTTAGAGAACATCTCCTTTGAGACAATAAAGAACAAGTTAAATGTCGCAATGGCGGAAAAGAAGCCCGCACAAAAAGTACCTGTTTTCACTGAAGACAAAGAAGGAGAAATTTTCGCACGTGCCTTACTCAAGCGACGAACATCTTCACTGGACTTTATAGATTGTACAATGGGGTGTGACAATCTTATCGAATTGGCTCGAAAAAAAGTAATCGGGTTTAAATTTCCTGACTCACTGATTATACTAGATGGTGATGTAAGAACGGACGGATCAAAAATGAGAAGGATCAATCAGTGCAATAATTTCTTGATACTTCCAGGCGACAAATCGCCCGAGAGAATTATTGCGGAATTCTTACATAGCTTGGATGATGATTCAGAGAATTGGAACTCCATAAATGATGGCTATACTAAGCAATTTGTATTCAAGGATTTTTCATTACGTGAGATACAAACAAATCGAGAAAAAGCTAAAGAATGGTTCAATTCTCAAAAACCTTATTGGGGAAGAAATTGTACTGGTGTATTAAATCTTTGGATGGTCGCAAATGAGAATGATGTAAGAGTTTTCATTGAGAGCTTTGACGCGATCATGGCCAATTATAATCGACATTTATTAAGCTAATCACTACCCTATGGAAGAACAGCAGGTTAAGTATATTGATATTAAAGACTTGGTATTGTGGACAGAAAATCCCCGTGATCCTATCGATGTAAATGCCTCAGATCAAGATATAGTTAACAGAGCGCTTGAAGATCGGGGGTTAAAGTGGACATTGTCAAAGCTCAGTAGAGAAATGGGAGCTTACTACGATCTTAGTGAATTGCCGACCGTTGTATATCATCAAGGTAAACCAATCGTTTATGATGGAAATAGAAGAATGGTATTAGGAAAGATCAAACACGGTCTTGTTGCAGTACCTAAAGGCACTTCGCTGACAATCCCTACGTTTCCTCAACAAATTCCTTGTAACGTTTGCACCGAAAAAATCGCATTACAAAATGTGTATAGAAAGCATAGTGATTCGGGTTCCTGGCAACCACTCGAGAGAGATATTTTCCTTCATAAATTCATGGGAGAAAGGAAGAGTGCATTTTTAGTTCTTGAGGAAGATACAGGAGTTATCAGCTCTAATCCTGATCTGAACCAGCGATTTGTAAAAGAAGAAATCTTTAGAGAAGACATTCTTAACTCATTAGGTTTTGATATACGAAATGGTAAATTGTATAGCGTCCATTCAAATAAGGAATCGAGAGAAATACTTTCAGATATATCTAAAAAGGTTAGCCAAAAGCAAATTTCAACTCGAAATAATCGTGGCAAGGTTAAAGAAGTTCTTGATCCGACTTCACAACAACTGATTGATCAAAATAAATCTAAAGAAGCTCATTTATCAAACTTCAGTTTTCTTGATAACGAAAAGGAAAACAAACCAAAACAATCGCCCAGAACTCGCAAGAAAAACTTAGAACTGTTTGGAGGCAAACTCTATTTGAGAATTGGAAACACAAGTAATTTATATAGGGATATTATCGATCTTTATACTTTTTATTGTGAAAGGAAAAATGAGCTTTCTAATTCCTTTCCGGGTTTAATAAGAATGTCCCTTAGACTTCTATGTGAAACAGCAGCGAAAGAGGATAATGGAAAGAAACTAGACACATATCTCAAAAATAATTTTAATGCTGCAAAACAAACTCTGGACACCGATATTCAGACGACTCTACACACACAGAATGTTTCTGAGGACAGTATTATTAGCCTTCTTCATACTGGCGCTCATAATTACCAATCTTCTAACAACCTCAATCAAACAATTGCACTATCGATTATAATTGGTGCTATACTTACAATAACTCATGGAAAAGAAAGCTAAGAAAACAATTCATTACTCACCATTAAGATACCCGGGAGGCAAAAATTGCATTTTTCCGTTCGTATCAAAATTGTTCTATGAGAATGAATTGATTGGTATGAGCTATGCGGAACCTTATGCCGGTGGCGCTGGTTTAGCTTTACGTTTGCTTTTTGAGGGGTACGTCGATCATGTCTTTATCAATGACTTAGACAAAGCAATTTATTCATTTTGGAAGAGCATATTAGATGATACTGATGAGTTCTGCCGGTGGCTAGAAGATGTTGAGATTTCAATGGAGAATTGGAATTATTACAAAAACATTCAAAGAAATGCTGACCAGGCTACGTCACTTGATCTAGCAAAGGCTACATTTTTTCTGAATCGAACAAATGTGTCAGGTGTTTTAAAAGGGGGCGTGATTGGTGGGTTCAACCAAACCGGTACCTATAAGATGGATGCGAGATTTAATAAATCGGATTTAATTCTTCGAATTCAAAAAATTGCAAGCTCTAAAAACAGGATCACGGTTTCCAATCTTGATGGCCTTTCATTCATAAAAAAAATGAACAGAAAAAAGAAAGAAGTCTTTATTTATATTGATCCACCGTACGTTCAAAAAGGGGCAGATTTATATATGAATTTCTATACCAAAATGGATCATGAAAAATTGTCCAAGGCCATCCCAAGAATGCAAAAAAAATGGATGGTTTCATACGATAACCATGACTTCATTCTTAATCTCTATGCTGAACGACGGAAAATAGTTTATCAACTTTCTCAAGCAACGTCCAACAGAGTTGGGGATGAAATATTGATTTTTTGCGATCAAATCGATTTTAGAGATTCAATGACGAAACTGAAATCCCCAATAATCCTATCAGCATAGATATGGAACAATATAAAGGCATGGTTGCTCACATCTTGGAAAACACTTCTATCAAAAAAGATGAGGTTTTCGACTTTGAGCTTTCCCCCTTTAGTTCTGAATTCAATGATGTTTTTAATTTCTATAATGAAGCTATTTCAAGACACGCTCATTATGGAATTGAACCACATCTTTTATTTTATCGTAATGCGTCTTCTTGTAATGCTGCTGCGGGAAAGGAAAACGATTACTATATCATTAGCATTAATGCCGGAACAATAGTTCATTTAATTGAAAAATTCAGAGAACAGTCAATTCCTTTAAATGCTGAGTATATCGACTTTGAAAGTCTTCTTGACGTGTCTGTATCGAAGTTAATGTATGATACGGCTTTGCATTTCACCTTCTATCATGAACTTGGCCACCTTATTCAAAAATCAGACTTACTAAGTCATCAGCTATACGAACGGCCTGAAAATGACAAGGAATTTTCAATCGGTCGACACGTGTTAGAATTAGATGCCGATACTTTCAGTTCATTATGTTTGGGTACGCACCTAATACAATATGCGAAGGGGCGTTTCAAAGATGATCTTAATTCGAATATTGTCAAAAAACTAATTGTTATTGCTTGTAGTTCAGCACTAATCTATTTGCTTTCCTTTCAAACAGCTGCCCTTCCAATTTATTATGAAGAGAGCACACACCCACACCCAGTCGTCAGGATAAGTTGTATTGTATTTCATATTGTGGGGTACTGTCAACAGTCCTTGAAAGAGGATGGTTTAGAACTGCATATTCAGGAAATTGTAAACGAAGCATTATCATTTACACATAGCATAATATCTAACGGAAATGATAAAAGTGCTGTGGAGCTTTACCAAGCAATAGTTGGACAAGAAGCTGATAACATCACAGCATATTTAAAAAAGATGAGAGCAATACAAGATGCCGACAAAACTATGTCAGCGTACAAATGGAATCAATATATATTAATGAGGCAGACTAACTCAAACTATTCAAATCCTCCACCAAAAAGTTAGACATCTCTCTAATCAGGGTCACAACAAAAAGAAAGAGCGTAATTGTGGTAAGCGATTACGCTCTTTCTTTTTTCATCATTCTCGTTCTGCTTCTCATTCTGTGCGCCCCTTCTTTTTCAGAGCGAGAATTGAGAGTGAGAGCGGAACCCGCCTTCAAAGCTTGAATTGACATTTCCTCGTTTGAAAAACTTATTTTGTTTGCTGAAACACGTGCTATAATCACAAAACCGATCTGAAAGTATACCTTTACCTTCCCGTCGCTGCGGATGGCAATCATTACGCTTCATTACAAAAACGGCCAGAATGAAAAAAGAAACAAGAGCAACAAATGCCGTTACGCCTGTCGAAGATGCAACACCAGATCTGCGAATTAAAAGTGCTGATTTACCACCAAGCCCGGAATCACGGTTAGATTCCATTTTAGCGAAAGCTCACCCGATCAGCGATTCCAGTATCCCTTATCGGGATCTGACCAATGCTGCAACCAAACGGGAAAGTATTGGCCGGCTGATTGAAAAATTAGATGTTATCAGGAGTCCGAGGTATCAGCGAACAGTGGAGGATACCTATTGCAATGTGTATTCGTATGATTTTTGCTACTTCTCCAGGGTTTACCTGCCTACTGTTTGGTGGACGGATGAATCCATCGAAAAAATCTTAGATGGGCAAACCGTTGAGCCCGTTTTTAACGAAACCGTTGCCAGGATCTATTCCAGTGCCATACACGATTGGTTTTTAAAATGGGGAGCCAGCTTTGGGTGGAAAAGAATGACGGACCTGGATGAAATTCAACAGAAAGTGAACACCGAAGGCGGGGTTGGGATCATTTGCGCCAAACGGAGAACGGCAGGACTTTCCGGACACATTGTACCGATCGTTCCTGAAACCACTGTCAAAAAAGCCTACCGGGAAAATGGAGTAGTGATCTATCCTTTGCAGTCGCAAGCCGGAAAATTGAACTACAATTACTTTTCGAAAGCACGAAAAGACTGGTGGAATCATGAGCGTTATTCCTCTCACGTTTTCTACTACCATGATTAAAAAGAGCATTCCGGCACCCCTTAACGATAATTAGCCCTAAAATACATGAAAGCGAACCCGAAAAATAAATGGTATTGGGGCATTGGACTGGAAAACGAAACCTACCTGCAATTCGAAGAATCACTCGTCGTTTCCGGTGCATTTATTCAGGAAAAAATTGGCTGCGAACGCTATAGCATTGATTACAGAAAGTGCTATAAACCCGGAAGCCTGGTGGCGGCATTAGAAACCGCTTTTGATAAAAACAAAACGTATAAAGTCAGCCGGATGATCAATAGTCATTCGCTGGACAAGCTGGATGTGAACTATCAACACAAGACCTTAGCGTTGACAAAACCACCGGTTGACAATCCGGAATACCTGGGGAAATCCATTCTGGAGACGTTCCTGGAAAACCAGCCCTACAATATCTGGAGCATGCTTACTCAAAAAAACAATCCTATGGGATCTGTAAATTTTGATGGCGACTCGATCGAATTTGTAACAAAATACTTTGAAAACAGAACGATAGCTGATTCATGCGAGGAACTAAAGGCGACGAAACAGCTGTTCATCGATAAAGTGAACGAATCAACGGTATTAGAAGGAAAAGTGGATTTCCCGGCGTACAATATAGGCCTCAATATGTTTATGTCGAATCAGGAAAACCTGGTTCTGTTTAATAACGGGACCTATCACTTCCACATCACATTGCCGGTATTAACCGAAAACAGCAGGATTGCAGACTATCCTGCTTTTGACGCGATGCACTCCAATGCCATCTACCTGCTGCAATGGTTTGAGCCATTTTTTATAGCCACACTTGGCAGTCCGGATATTATGGGGGTCATTTGTTCGAATCATAAGTTAAACGAACAATTTGCTTTAGGCTCTATGCGAAACGCCATGTCCCGCTACACAGGAGTTGGTACGTTCAACAAAACCATGGCGAAAGGGAAAATTTTAACCTACCCGGTAGAGGAATTCAGAAAGCTCTTAAAGTTTGACAAAGACTCAGGCATTTGGTGGCGTGATCAGGTAGAAGCAGCCCTGGATTATGAATTGCTTTCAGATATCGGTCTTGATTTCAATCAGGAAAAAATGTACCAAAGTGGTTTTGAATTCCGAAGCTTTGACGAATTCCCTTCCAGCTATTTAAATGATGTGCTGCACGCGATTGTCTTGATTTGTGAGCACTCCTTGCATCTTCCGGATGTAACCTGGGCACACGATAGTGTTGTTTGGAATAACCTGGTTTTTAAAGCGTTGAAAAACGGCTATCGTACAGAAATAAACGAAGAAGAAAAGAAGGAAGTTCTTGATTTATTACAACTATTTCCCTCTGCTGATGGAAGCTTAAGCTCATTCAAATCTGAATTTGACGCCATCACGCTGCTCGATCAATTTTTCTTTAAAATTCTGGCCGTTTTGCATGAGAAGTACAAAGACAACAATACCTGCATTGACGCCCTGTACGGTGAAAAGACCACTGCACCGCCTAAGTGGGACAATTACAACAAATACCAGGTGGAACAGCATCTGAAACAGCTCAAAGCGCTCGAATAGAAGATTTGAGTGTGGGAGAGCTAGGCTAAGGTTTTAAATCTCGCCAAAAGTCCGACACTAAAACCGTAGCATCCGTTTATTTTTTTAATTTCAGATCCCTGATAATTGACAGGGAAACAAAACCAAAAGCCACAACTGGAGAAAAAGGAAATCATGCGTTTTATAGAGAAATTAAATGCGGTAGTAGATCAGTTGAAATCGACGCCGGAAATCGAAGTAGTTCACTATGCGGTTTTACCACCCTATGTAGACGCCATTACGGCAGTAGAAACCGAATTAGGCTATCAGCTGGATAATTCCATTACCGGTTTTTACAAAGAATGCGGCGGTGTTCAATTGCTTTGGCTCAACAGAAAAAATCAGGCTTTCGATAAGATCAAAAAGCAAATAGAAGGTTTCGAAAAGCCATTGGACGAATTCACTTACTTTGGGCAGAACATGCCGCCTGATGGGTGCATCATGATTCCGGGCATACAAACTGTTTTTCTGAAAGATCCTGAAGTGAGTGTCTCTGAGGATGAATTTGAAGACTATGCCATGTTAACCGACTGGGAAAACCTGGTGATCCAGCCCTTTGATATGTTTGGTCACAGCAAAGATGTGGCGTTCATTTTGAATCAAACGGCTAATCCTCCACTGCTGCTGGGATCGGATAATCAAGCTTGTTACACAGACTCGTATGTCATCTATTTTAAGGAATACCTGGAGCTGCTGTTGAAACTAAAAGGAGCCCGCTCGAGAAGCAAATTTTTAGACATCGACTCCAATGATGAACTGGAAGGAATTGTTACACTGAGCGATATAGAAAACATGGACGCTCAACGATACATCGATCAGGTTTTATAGCGATGAACGTACAAGAACAGATCGATGCGTATATTGCCAGTCAGTCAGAACCCAAACACAGCGAAATGTTGGCGCTGCACCAACTGATCCTTCAGACATCGTCGGGATGCAGATTGTGGTTCACCGATGGGAAGAACAGCGAAGGAAAGATTGTTGCGAATCCCAATATCGGCTACGGATGTTACACCATCAACTATGCCGACGGAACCAGCCGTGAGTTTTACCGCATTGGTCTGAGCGCCAACACAACCGGGATTTCTGTCTATATTCTTGGTCTCGACGATAAGACCTACTTAGCCAAAACGTATGGGGAACAGCTCGGAAAAGCAAGCGTGACCGGGTATTGCATCAAGTTCAGAACACTGAAAAATATAAACCTGGATGTGCTTGAAGCCGCAATAAAATATGGGTTTGAGTATCCGGATAAAAAAGACGGGGCGTAATCTCCTCACACTCAAAACACCACATTCAAACGGATATTTTGTGCTGAAGCTTTCCAGTGAATTGGCACAAGTCTTGCTTAACCACCAGTACATTTGAAACAAAACAAACAATTGATCATGAAAAAGCTCCTCCTTTTTTTATTCCTGGCTTCCGGAACAGTTTTCGGGCAGACAGAAAGTGCCTCCAAACCTACGGTTACCGTAAACGGATCGGCTAAAGTTTCCGTCGTTCCGGATATGACAGAGCTGAACATTCACCTTTCGTCCGTGAAAATGAACATGGCAGATGCAACGAAAGCAATCGGCGACCAGACGCAGCAGTTTATGAAAATCCTGAAACAGCTCGGATTCCAGGAAGCCGATGTGAAAACAACGAACTATTCCGCTTCGAAGAACAGGATCTACCGCCAGAACGGTCCGATTGACAGCGGTTATGTGGTTTCGCAAAACCTGACAGTTAAATTCGCCTACAGCCAGGCAACGTTACAGAAAATCGTGGCACGTTTCGCTGAAGCAAAAGATCCGGTCAACTTCAACATCGGTTTTTACCTTTCCGACGCATTGCGTGAGAAAACAGAGGCTGAGCTGCAGACCAAAGCCGTAGCAGATGCACGCAAAAAAGCAACGAATCTTTCCACAGCCGCCGGTGTGAAGATGGGCGCCGTAAAAGCCATCATCTACGGAAGCGATAATCCCGGAACGATGTACTACAAGGCAGAAATGCGCATGATGGCAGATGCTGGTAGCTCAGATGGTGCAGATCTGCGTTTTGCTCCACAGGAATTCGAATTGCAGGAATCTGTGACGCTGGTTTGGTTTATAGAATAGGTAATGATATTGTGAAAGTGATTCGGAAGGGTCACAAAAGAAAAAGAGCGTTTTGTGTAAGTGAAATGCTCTTTTTCTTTTCCCTCAAGACTCACTCTCACTCTCACACTTTTTTCAGAGCAGATGGTTTTTGTGATTTCAAATCAAAAAAGGGAACTGTTACAGTTCCCTTTCGTGTTATTAAGTTGTCTTTTTTATACCCATGTGGGTAGCTACCGGCAGTCCTCGTCCTAGACGAGAATTATAAGACCAACTATCACTACTGCCGCCAATGCTGCTAATAATAACATGACTCGTTGTTTGTGCTTTCGCTGTTTTATGCAAGAGTATAGTCAAGCTCCGTGCCACCGGAGGCTTAATTGTCACACCGTTTTGGTTCACAGTCGATTGTGCTGAAATGCGTTTTTCCCGTTTGCCGCTTTTCTTTTTCAAAATGAAAATTGCATCGCCATAACCGGGAATTATGTGCCTGTGGCGTAATTCACCATTCTCAGCTTTCCATTTGCGAATATCAGCGTCATGTAAGGATTTGGCAGCTCACCGTCCCAGTGCCTCGTTTCGGGATCCCAAGGAGTGGTCCGCAGCACGATGCTGAACACATCCGTTCCCGGCGGAAAGAAACCGGGGCCATGAACCCGCTGGTTGTACAGCGCAGTGGCGTAGGAAAGTGGAAAAAGATGCTGAACATCTTCCATGGTTGTCTCCGCGTTCACAACATAACAACCAAAGTGGAGTGAGCTCTGCGGCAGGAAATAATGGCGCTCAAGCTTCATATGCCCGGGGTATTTCACAAAAATAAAACCTGCTTTGTAGAATGCCGTGTCTTTGGGAAGATCATAGGCGTAGAAAGCGACGGTATCCGTATTTTCATTCCCGTAGGTATAGAAGTAAGCAGCTCCCGGACCGAAATATACTATTTCGTCCGGTGTTCCAAAAACGTCGGGCAACAGACTGTCGGGCATATTTACCGGAAACGAATAATCTTCGTTGTTTGGGCAGCTGTCACAATAGTGGAATACAATGGTATTTTCGGGAAAGTAATCGTAATAAGGATCAGTTGAGTGCTTGTCCTGCGAAAACGCAAACGAAGCAACAAACAGCAACAGCAGGGAAAGGAGCGTTTTCATGAAGAAAAGAACGCAGGAAGAGTAGAATGTTACAGATGCCACATTTACCTAAAATGAATGGCATTAGCGGGCCGATAGACCGTCTTTTACAGTAGAAGGGGAGTTTACGTAGTCTTTCAGCAAAAATTGCGCTTCGATGGCCTTGCGATCGACCGGACCTTCGAGTGTACCCGTCAAATTGCCGTTCTCATAGAATTGCAGTACCGGACCTTCTTCGACTCCAAGCTCTGCCGCAAGGTATTTGTACCTGTCGGTGTTGATCCGCAGCACGCGTACTTTCCCGTTGTAAGCGATCGCGAGCTCGTCGAGTGCGGATCCCATCCCCTTACAGTTGCCACACCAGGGCACGTAAAAATAAACGATAACAAGGTGCTCGAGGTCGAGGAGCCTGCTGAAGCTTTTTTCTGTCAGCTCGGGAGGCGGGAGAATCTCCGGAGGTGTTTGCGCCAGTTGCTCCTTTTGCCACGAGATGAATCCTCCCCGTAGCAGAGTAAGGGAGGCGAAACCTTTCGTGAGCACGTATTCCGCCGCGTTTGTGCTGCGTATCCCGCTGCCGCAGTAAAGGAAAACGGCTGCCGTGGTATCCAGCTCATCGATGCGCCATTTGAACACCGGACCATTGTAATCGATGTTTAAAGCGTCGGGAATATGTCCTTCGGCAAATTCGCGTTCCGACCGGAGATCGATGAGCAGGGCATTCGGGGTGGAAGCAAAGGTGTCTGAAAATTCCCGAGGTTCCAGTTCCGTCGGCTGCTGCCAGAAGAACCACGCGCTCAGCGTGCAAATGACAGCGGTTATGATTCCTGTCTGTTTCATGATGGTTGATTTGAGTAACTGAACAATCCGACTTTCATCTCTCTGCCCGGGATCATACATTCGAGACGATATGTTTCCCCGATGGCTGTTTTCAATGCTTCGGCAGCGACCTGCTCGCCGTGTACAATGAACACCTGTTCGGGCTTGTTCCGGAGCCTGCTCATCCAGTCGAGCAGCTCCTCGCGGTCTGCGTGAGCGGACAACCCTTCGACGAGCGCAATTACCGCCCGTACTTTCCAGTATTTCCCGCGCATTTTTATTTCATCGGCGCCATCCAGCAGCGCTCTTCCGCGGGTGCCTTCACCCTGGTGGCCTACCAGCAGAATGGTCGCATTGGGATCTCCGAGAAAGCGCTCGAAGTAGCTCAGGATACGACCGCCGGTAGCCATTCCGGAAGCTGCAATGATGATTTTCGGAGCTTTGCTTCGGGCCAGTCGCTCGGTTTCTTCTGGCTTGCGGACCACGCGGATGCAATCGCGGATGCTGTCGGCGAGCGCGGGGGAAATGCGGTGCCAGGAGAGGTTGTTGCGAAACACGTCGAGGACGCGCGTTCCCATCGGACTGTCCATGTATATCGGGATTTCGGGAATGATTTTTTCCTGTTGCAACTCCCACAGGTAGAACATCAGCAGTTGCGTGCGCTCGACCGCGAAGCTCGGAATGAGGATGGTTCCATTTTTTTCGAGCGCTTTGAGTACGGCTTCGGCGAGCAGCGCTTTCGGATTTTCCCGGTGGATCCTGTTGCCGTAGGTGGATTCGATGAACAGGAAATCGGCCTGTTCGGGCTTTTGAGGCGGAAACAACAGGGGATCCTGGGGGCGACCGATGTCACCGGAAAACACCAGGCTTTTTCCTCCGATCAGCAGCTCTATGAATGTGGCACCGATGATGTGGCCATTGTACCGGAAGCGAAAAGAACAATCGTCGTCCAGGGCAATCCATTTATCGGGTTGCTCGTTACACAACAGTGGGAACACGGCTTCGGCTTCCTTAACGGTATATAAAGGTTTGGCGGGATTGTGTCTGCTGTAGCCAAAACGGTTTGCGCGCTCGGCATCTTCTTCCTGAATGCGCGCGCTGTCGAGCAGGATGAGCCGTGCAACTTCTGCGGTTGGCTGTGTGGCATACACGGGGCCGGAGAATCCTTGCTTCACAAGCAAGGGCAGGTAACCGACGTGATCGAGATGCCCGTGTGTCAGAATCACAGCGTCGATCGATGCTGCGTCGGCAGGGAACGGTTCCCAGTTGAGTCGCCGCAGCTCTTTCAGTCCCTGGAAGAGGCCGCAGTCTATCAGCAGTCGTTTGGAAGGCGTTTCGACCAGGTATTTGGAGCCTGTTACGGTTCCGGCAGCTCCCAGGAATTGAACGGTGACGTTTTCTTTTCGTTTCATAGCGTGTGTTTTAAGGCATTTTTCTTCGAATGTATCCGTGTCTCATCTGTCAGGTACCGGCACAGCTGTCCTGCCTCGTTGAGCACGACGGCGTTGCGGGTTCCTTTGACACCGATACTGGCCAGTAGCCGTTCATTGTCAAGCAGCTCGCTGCAAAGCACAATTTTGTGGTCGAGCAGCTTCTGTTTTTCCGCCTTTGTCAGGGATGTCAGACAGGTAATCGGGTAGAGGCCGAGGGTATCGATCTGATCTTTCAGACCTTTTTTAGCAGGGAAATCCCAGCCGAGCAATTCCAGTCCGGCGCAGGCGGCATAGCGGATAGCATCGTCGGAGAAACGGGTATTTGTTACGATTCTGCACCGGAAGTGCTTTTCCCGGCGCGGCGACTGCAGGCACCACTGCTTTTGCACATCCATAAAGCGCGCATGGATATAAAGCGGAATCCGGACGTTGCAGATGATGCCCTGGTAGTTGTGGTATTTGCATTCGATCAACACGCAATCGTTCTCTTTTTGGGCGATCACGTCTATTTCGTGATCCACGCACTGTCCCTGAACGACCTGCCCGGTTTTTACCGTATGACCCTGGCGCTGCAGGATGCCGGCGATGTACTGTTCGAACGGGAACCCCGAGGGGCCCAGCTCCATGATCGCCTGCTTGAGGTGGTAACGCGCCGCCAGGTGACGGGAACCTTCTTTCAGTAAAGCAAAAGCGATTTTGTAAATCTTTTTGGTGGTCATTCCTTCGAAAAGCTGGGTCCTGACTTCATCGAGAATGCGCTCGACCTGATCGTGCGAGGCGCCCGATCGGACAAGCGATCTGCGGAGACGTTCCTCTGAAAAAGGCACTCTGTCACCAGAGGCTTTTATGACGTTGATTGTTTCTTCCGTTTTCATACAAAATAGGTTTTGCTGCGCAGGTTCACGACGAGCAGCAGTAATGCAACGGCTGCGAGACCGAACATCGTCCAGGCTATGCCGGAGACATGGCCATCGGGCTGTACCTGGATGGACAACAGTGCCACCGTGACGTACATGAGCAGCATGAATGTGAGGAGTATGGGGGCCAGCAGAAGGCCCGGCTTCTTTCTGAGGATGAGCAGCAGTCCGGTAAAGAACAATCCCGGAAGACAAACCGCCAGATCGATCACGTGAACCGGGTTTGTGAGAAAATCCCCTTCGGTAAGTGATTCCGGAACCCGACCGGTGAGGATCGCGGGTACGATGCCATGCAGCCAGGCCATCGCGAAGAAAACGGCGGTAAGCATGAAGAAAATAGCTGTTACACGACTGGCATTCATACCGGACAATTTGTAGCGGAACGTTTTCCGCTCCGTGTATATGAACCAGATCAGGGAAAAGATGCTCAGTCCCAGGATGGTGCAGTATACCAGAAACATGCTGTTGAAATGAACGCCGAAACAATAGATGAGGTAGGTATAGATAACGTAGATCATACCACCGGCCCATAAGAATTTTGCATCCTGTGCTCCGCGGGAGATCATCAGTCCGGTGTTCAGGAGCAGTGGCACGACAAGGCAGAGGTTAATCCCGTCCTGACCCACTACCTGGACACGCCAGTTATCGGTTTCGTTTGCATAAATTCCCGGAATCATGATCCCGGTAATGCCTTGCCACACGATCAGTGCGCAGAGGACCAGTGTCAGAACGGAAAGTGTTTTTGCTGCTTTCATAATGGTGAGCTTTACGTAGTGATAAGGGCAAAGCTACGGCGGTCTTTTTCGCAGAAATATGAGGTCTGACAGCAAGGTGGATGATGTTTGTCAATTCACTTAACGATGCATCAGGTTTTTGATGAGACTCATGATGCCGGTTGCGAAAATGAGACCCAGTACCGTTGACTTGAACTGCACGTGGGTGAAACGTGTGAGTATTTTTTTTCCGATCCAGGTACCTGCAACGCTGACAACGAGCAACAAGGGAACAAGGTAGAGATCGTGTGTGTGTACGTAGCCGTTTGAATAATACACCACGCTGCGGCTCAGATCGATTCCCAGATCGATCACCGCAGATACGGCAATGAACTTTTCCTTATCGAGGTCAAAAGCGGAAAGGGTGAGTCCGCGAATAGCCCCGCCGGTACCCAGCAATCCGGCGGCAATACCGGAAAACGCACCACCGATGACGGCGTTGCGCGTGTCGGGACGTACGGTCAGTTTAGGTGCAAGCAGGAACAAGAGACTGAGGGCGATCAGGAAAACCGCGAGAATCAGCTCGAGCAGCCGGCTGTTGGCAAAGCGGCTCAGGTAGGCTCCGGCAATCACGAAAACCACGGCGGGAATTCCGATAAGAAAAACAAGTCGCCAGTCGACACCTTTGCGGAACAGCGCTATCTTGGAAATGTTGCTTGAAAGGTGAAAGATGGCTGTTATCCCCAGCACGGAATGGAAGTCGAAGAAAAAGCCTGCGATCGGCACAAAGAACATCGAAGACCCGAAACCGCCGACGGTTCCGAGTATCTCGGCCAGGAGAGACAACAAAACGAACAGCGCGATTTTTCCCATGATCTTGTTTTTACGGATGTATTATCTGTTCAGGCGGGCTTCCGGCGCCGGGATTTTCAAAGCGATCGTGTGGATCACAGCGGAGGAGCGTTCCGGCGCATTTTACCGAGCCATATCAGCAGCAGGGGCACACCCAGAACGAGGTAGAAGATGAGGAACCAGACCATAAACGGCTGCAGCCACTTGTAGAGTCCTATTCCAAGCGCGATTCCGAACGAGGTCAGGCATACTTTCATAAGCCCGAATTCCAACGCGGACCAGCTTGTTTTACGTGTAAAGAATCCCATGATGTGATTTTTTAAGAAACAAAAAGATCCCGGCGGCTAAGCCGGGATCGTGTGCCGGATGTCAGATAACTTTTATTTCTTTCTTCGGCAGTGCCTTGGACGCTTCCTTTTTGGGAATGTTCAGCTCAAGGATTCCTTTGCTGTATTTCGCCTCGATTGCGTCACAATTCACGTTTTCGGGAAGAGTGAAGGAGCGTGCAAAAGACTTGCAGGAAAATTCCCGGCGGGTGAAATGCTCGTCTTCATCGGAAGTTTCTTCCTGTTTTTCGGCACGGACGTTCAGTACATTGTCGTCTGCATCGATCACGAAATCCTCTTTCGCAAAGCCGGGCATCGCCAGGTCTACAATAAATGCCTTTTTGGTTTCACGTACGTTGGCTGCTGGAAGTGTTTCCTTCACATCGGAAGTGAGCCAGCGCGGCGCAAAAAAAGGTTCGTTGCCGAAGAAATCGGACCACATTGTCGGGAACAGACCGTTCTCTTTTGTTTTTACCGTTTCCATATGATTGTTTTAATTGGTTAACATATTCGGTTCAATCGATATCCTGATCGATATCGGGAGGTTCAGGCTTGATACGCGTACTCAGGAACTCGCCTTCGGTGTTCTGTTCACGGAGCGTCCAGCTGTCGGTCAGGATGGTTTCCAGCCAGGTATTTCCCGACTGGCGAAACACCTGGACACCCAGATCGTAATGGGTGCCAAACAGCTGCTCGAGCTCCGAAACACGCATGTCGGGGTCAATATCGAGCACGCCTTCGCGGTGTGTCTTTCGGATATCGCCCAGGCACCGGTTGTGCGGAAGCATGAATTTCAGATGGGTTCCCTTTCCGGTTGCATGATGCTTTGAGAAAAACTCCAGCTTCAGGTAGGGAAACATGCTGCCGAACTGCAGCTGCACGTCGGCAATGGTTGTGTTATCATGAATGCGTATCTTCATTTGAAGGATGTATTAATCGTTAACTGCTTCCAGCGCCAGCAACGGCACTTTGGCATGGAAAGCCATCTGTTTCGTATGGGGTTCCGCGAGCAAACGACTGAAAAAGGAATGACGGCGCGGAATCATTACGACCATGTCCATTTTGTAATCGGAAATGAACTCGTTGATTCCCTGCACCACATTTTCGCGATGCAGGTAAAAGAAGGTGTGGTGGACGTTCTTCAGGGAACGGTCGAGCTTGTAGGCCGCAATCGTTTCTTCGACCGTTGGAGCGACGATCAGCTCCTGAACGATATTGAGGATGTAAATCTTTGCATTGAAGAGCTTTGCGAAATCCTTGAGCGGCTTAAGTACCTGCGGACGGGTTTCGACGAAATCGCCTGCAAACACAATGCGTTTGACGTCCCGGAAGCGCATTTTTTTGTCGATGGCCAGCACGGGCACAGACGATCGGGCGATCACCGAAGTAGCGGTACTGCCCAGGAACCGTTCGGAAAGAAAACCGGCACCCTGCGTTCCCATGACGATCAGATCGGGTTTGTTCTTTTCGGCCCATGATCGGATTTCATCAATCGCAAATCCGGTGACGCATTCGCAGTCGATTTTGATTCCTTCAAAACGCTTGAGGATCTTCCGTTTCAGTTTCTCGAGCTCTTCCTGGCCTTCCTGTCGAAGCTGATCAGCCGAAGGAAGCTCGATGGTTGTGTTGGTGGAAATCACTCCAGGCGCAAAGCTCACATGGAATAACCGGATGCGTGATCCGGATCGCCGGGCAAGTTCGAGGGCGTAGTTCAGGGCGTTCAGGGAGATCTTTGAAAAATCGATCGGAACAAGTATTTTTTTCATGGCGCGAGTATTTAGTGTATTCAGCGGTAAAAGAACAGGTGGTCGAAGGTCCAGGTATTCCAGGATTCAGGCAACAGGAGCAGGAAAAGCAACAGTACGAGTCTTGGGAAAACGTGTTTAAGATCCCAAAGCGGTGACATGATCCCGAAGCCGGTTGCCGCAACAAGCAGGTTCAATCCGAGCAGGTAAAGCGCTGCATATTCGAATAACCCGAGGAGGAGCAGAAAACCGCAGATCAGTTCCGTTGAGGAAGTAAACCAGGCCGCTGCAACAGTCAGGATGCGCGGTACGCCTTTGGGGCCGAAACCATCTTCATAAGTAGCGGCTGCTTTGCCCACACCAACGCGGAAAATGGCATCGTATCCCTGAAAAAAGAACAATAGTCCAAGAAAGATCCGTGCGATCGTTGCGGCGGCTACCGTGTTGTAATCAAAAAGCGTTTCCATTTGTGCTGTTTTTGAATGAGCGATGCTGCAAATGTATTCCGGCGATCAGGATTCGCCCATGAGGGAAATCAGCAGGAGCTATGATATCCGTCAGTGATAAATGTCAGATGGCGGACTGAGGAAGATCATCGCAGCGGCGGGGAGAATTTGTCTCCTTTGCAGTGTAATCTTTAAATCTATACATATGAAAACAGATCTGGAATTACAGAAAGATGTTATGGAAGAACTGCAATGGCAACCAACACTCAATCCTTCAAAAATCGGTGTTTCCGTGAATGAAGGTGTCGTAACCCTTTCCGGCTTCGTAGACAACTACGGCCAGAAAAGAGATGCTGAGAACGCCGCCTTGCGTATCGAAGGAGTAAAAGCGGTGGCCGAAGATCTTAAAGTTCAATTGCATACAAGCAATGTTCGCACCGATACGGAGATTGCCCAGGCTGCAGTACAAACCCTCAACTGGCATTCGCTTGTTCCCAAGGACCGTATTACGATTCGCGTCGAGGACGGCTGGGTGACGGCAGAAGGCAAGGTGGATTGGATCCACGAAAAAAACGCCGTAAGAAATGCACTGACCAACCTGCCGGGTATTAAGGGCATCACCAACCTGGTGCTGGTGGTTCCGCATATCGACGATGCAAACGTGAAAAAGAATATCAAAGCTGCATTTGAGCGCAATGCCGGTATCGATGCGAACAATATCCATGTCGATCACACGGGGCATAAGGTGATTCTTACCGGAACTGTCCGCTCCTATGCAGAACGACGCGATGCGGAAAAAGCCGCCGCCAATGCGCCGGGAGTAGCGCAAGTCGAGAATCGTCTTGACGTAAAAATACCTTCCTACGTTTCCTGACGGAGCTACTTTGAGTTACACAAGAACGGTGCAGGAATTTCCTGCACCGTTTTTATTTTTAGGTGTTTTAGATGGCCCGGCTGAATAAGGTGGTTTCCGGCTGTGCAGCCCTGAGACGTGCATCGAAGGCCATGCAGATATTGCGCAGGAATGGGCGCCCGGCAGGTGTTACGGATAAACGAAACGGCTCCAGACGAACGAGTCCGTCGGCAAGTGGTTCCGAAAGCTGATCGAGACCTGCGTACAACGCTTCGCACTGTTCTTCTTCCTTTTTCCAGCTTGTTTCAAACCGGCACATGAGCGAGAGGATGTGGCGGCGCAGAACGAGGTCTTCTTCTGTCAGACGATGGCCTTTGAAGAACGGGAATTCTCCTTTCGTCACCCGGCGCTGGTAAACTTCCACGATCTTTTCATTTTGGGCGAAGCCGTGCCAGGTATCACTGATAGCTGATACGCCGAGTCCGACGAGAAGCTGCGTATGCACGGTACCGTATCCCATAAAGTTCCGGTGCAGGTTTCCGTTTTTTGCGGCTTCGGCAAGGGGATCCTGCTGCAGGGCGAAATGGTCCATTCCAATTTCAACATAGCCGGCCCTTTCAAGGGCTGCTCTGCCGAGCTCGTACAGAAGACGCTTGGTCTCGGCATCCGGCAGATCTGCTTCCGAATAGGCGCGCTGTCCGGGTTTCATCCAGGGAACGTGCGCGTAGCTGTAAAACGCGATGCGATCGGGGCGCAGCCGAATGACTTTTCCGATCGTTTCCAGCATGCTGTCGACAGTTTGCAGCGGAAGTCCGTAGATGAGATCGTAATTGACAGAATCATAGCCCAGCGCACGGGCGAGCGATGTAACGTTGTCAACGGTCTCGTAGCTTTGAAAGCGGTGAATGGCCCGCTGGACCTTTTCATCAAAATCCTGTATACCGAGGCTGATCCTCCTGAAGCCTCTGTCGCGAAGTACCACCAGGTGACGGTAAGTCGTATTGTCTGGGTGGCCTTCGAAGCTCAGGGCAGCGTCCGGGCAGAGTTCCGCCGGACCGAGGATGCCATCAATAAGGCGACTGAGATTTTCGGGGCTGAAAAAGGTAGGTGTGCCGCCACCCAGGTGGATTTCCCGAATGCGCGGCGGCGTTTCGAACAGGTCGGTGTAGAGCTTCCATTCGGCAAGCACGGATGTGATGTAGGGCTCCTCAACGAGGTGGTTAACGGTAATGCGCGTATTGCATCCACAGTAGGTACAGAGACTTTCGCAGAAAGGGAGGTGGATGTAGAGGCTGATACCTTCGGAAGCATTGGTGCGCAAGAAGGTTTTTTTGACGAGCTGTTTCCAGTCCTCCTGCGTCGGCTTTTCCCCGTCCCAGTATGGAACGGTGGGGTAGCTCGTATAGCGCGGCACAGCCTGGTTGTATTTTGCGATCAGTTTATTCATAAGAAATGATTTATTGGTCTTCCGCGCACCATTCGGCGCTGGAGGTTTCGGTTTCAAACAGCTTGAGGCACTGAAGCTTCACTTTCCCCGGGAAAGATCCGGCCAGTTTGGTGACGAAATGCAATACGAGGTTTTCGCAGGTTGGCTGAAAAGCGGTGAGCACCAGCTTGTCGTGGTCGAGGGCCGAAAGGAGCGCGGGGCTGGCGTCATGACGGAGCACGAGCGCATGGTCGAAGGGGTCGATGATCTCCCGTACGACTATCTGTTTCACTTCCGAAAAGTCGATTACCATTCCGTATTTCGGATCGGTTGGATCGCTGGCCGGCTGGCCTTTCAAGGTTACCAGCAAGCGGTAGGAATGGCCGTGGATGTTTCGGCACGGACCATCATAGTCCTGCAACGCGTGCGCCATTTCAAAGCGAAATTCTTTTGTTACCCTGATCATTATCCGACGGAGGTATTGGCAGGAAGCGAAACTTCTTTCCGGATCGCAGCGAACCCGCCGATGACATTATAGACCTGTTGAAAATCCTCCCGCAACAGCAATGAAATGGCGATCAGCGAACGGTAGCCGCCTGCACAGTAGACGGCATAGCACCGGTTCCTGTCAAGCTGCCCCGCCTTTTCCTGCAATTTGTCGAGCGATATGTGTACGGCTCCGCCCATGTGTGCGGCTTCGAATTCATTTTGCCTGCGAACGTCGAGGAACGTGAAGGGATGTCCATCGATCTTCTTGTCTGACAATGCTGCTGCGTCTACGGATGAAATGACAGAGATCGGTCCATCAGCTGCCAGCCAGGTTTGCATACCGCCAATCAGGTAGCCGACGCAACGGTCGAAACCGATGCGCGCCAGCCGCGTGATTACTTCTTTTTCCATCCCCGGATCGCAAACCACTACTGCCGGTTTGTCGAAGGAGAGGAGTGTGCCGGCCCAAATGGCAAACTGACCATCAAGGCCGATGTGCAAGGCACCGCGGACGATCCGGTGTTCGGGATAAATAGCACTCCGCGTATCGAGCACGGTTGCACCGAGCATCACCTCTCCGCGAAAAGCATCGAAGCTGAGCGGTTTCATGCCGCGCTCCAGTACGCCGTTGAGGTGTTCGTATCCGGTCCTGTTGATCGCCGCATCGCGGAAAAAGTAGGCCGGTGCTTCGGGTTGTCCTTCCACGATCGCTGCAACAAATACTTCCTTCTCCAGCACGAATACGGGGTTACTGATTTTCTGTTCGCCGATCGTGGTTGATCTTTCGCTGCCCAAATCCTTGCCACAGGCTGAGCCGGCCCCGTGTCCCGGGTAAACGATCACATGATCGGGTAACGGTGCAAGGCATTGCCTTACGGAATCGTACAGGCGGGAAGCCAGCTCTTCCGCAGTGAGGTTGCCGCTGTGCAGATCCGGCCGTCCAACGTCGCCCACAAAGAGGGTGTCTCCGGTAAACACAGCGTGGACACGGCCTTTTTCGGACAGCAGGAAGCAGGCCGATTCGATCGTATGCCCGGGTGTATGCAGTACGCGAATGGTGCATGATCCGAGTGGAAGCACCTCGTTGTGGACGGCGATATGAGCCGGATAGCCGGGCGTCGCGCAGGGACCAAAAATGATTTCCGCTCCCGTTCGGTCGGCCAGCTCGAGATGACCCGAGACGAAATCAGCGTGAAAATGTGTTACGAGCACGTAGCGGATGACTGCATTGCCGGCACGCGCCATTTCGAGGTAGACTTCGACGTCGCGCAGCGGATCGATAACAGCGGCCACGCCATCGGATTCGATATAGTAGGCAGCCTGAGCCAGGCAACCGGTGTAGAATTGATGAATTTTCATAGTCCGTATGCGTTTAATTAAGCGACAGCTCGCACAGTGCAAGCAGGCGAGGGAAGAGAATGTTGTTCTCGATGTGCAGGTGCATATGCATATCCTGCTCGAATAGCTGCAGGTCGTGCATCAGCGTACCATAAGCGGGAGAAGCATTTGCCGGAACAGAAA
Organism: uncultured Flavobacteriales bacterium; assembly: GCA_946482515.1. The sequence goes on from CAMLRS010000028.1 coordinate 24,632, forward strand.
ACCGGTGGGCAGCCATTTTAATGTCTCCCAGCAGACCGAGGATCATTTCGTGTTCACGGCGAAGCAAGCCAATGGCATGTGTCAGCGTTCTGGATTCACCAGGTGACGTTTTCAGTGCTTTGCTGCGGTTTTGACCGGAGAGTCTGCGCATCAGCGGAAAAAGAACTTCGTCTTCCTTATCGGAATGCTGTAAAAGCTGTGTTCTCAGCTGCGCAAATACCGGCACAATGCGCTTAAGCAATTTGCGCTGACTGCACGCAGGATCTGCTAACAGCCGGTTCATATCGTCCTGCATACCATTGAGCAAACAGCGCTCGTTAGCATGGTAGCGGCCGTTGATAAAGTCGACGAGACGCTCCGTGCTCATGTCTTCGAGTGTGAACGAGTAGACGATAACCGATTCCTGGAGCGCAGAGAGCTCGGCATCGACTGCCTCGAATGAAAGACCTTTTTCCTGGCAGGCGGCACGAAGGGTCTGACCGCCGTTTCGATAGTAGTCCAGCTCGTATTTTTCGAAGAGCCGGATCGAAGCAGGTACGTGAATGGCTAATTCTTTCAGTGTCAGCATAACAAATCTATTTTGAACAACAATGGTGGTGACATGCCTCGCCAGTGGTTTCCAGTGCTGGACTCAGATAGGGGATTCCAAGACTCAAACCGCGCAGGATGAGCATCAGCGCCATGATCCCGACGAATATGGGAACGGTCCGGCGGATACGTGTGCGAAAGCGCAGGCCTATCTTTTCGCGGAAAAGCGTTACAGCCATCATCGCCGGTAAGGTTCCGGCACCGAAGGCAGCCATGAAAAGCATTCCCGTGAGCACATCACCGGCAGCCAGTGCTCCGGCAATGGCCAGGTATACGAATCCGCACGGCAGAAAACCGTTCAGCAGTCCGATAAAGAACAGGGTGAAGCGACTGTGCATGCCAAAGAGCTTACGAATGGAGGATTTAAGCTTTTCCAGCCCTTTGAGCAGAAACGGAAAGCGCAGGTAGCGATTGGGCAGAAACGGCAAAGCGATGGCGATCAACAGCAAGATCCCCAGCACAACAGAAAGTACATTTTGCCAGCCTGCGAGTGCGAAGCCTTTTCCAACGAAACCGAACAGCAGTCCCATGAAAGCATAAGCGATCACGCGACCGAGGTTATAGACCAGCGCTCCGCGGAGTACACTGAAGCGCGAGGTACGCCGAACCGGAATTGCCAAAGCGATCGGTCCGCACATGCCTACGCAATGAAAACTGCCGAGAAATCCGAGTGAAAGTGCAGCCAGTAACATCTTATGGAATTTGAATGAATCCTTCGTTGTAGTATGCCATTCCACCGAATTGCCAGTCGATCTGCATGCGGTAGAGTCCTTTCTCAAGCTGCGTGAGCGGAACCCGGCGCAGCGTGTCACTGCTTTTTGCCAGGACGATGGTTCTGTCGAGCCGGGCGTCCGAAGGCCTGAAAAAGAAAATGGTTCCGGAACAGGCGCTGTTCTCCGTATCCGGAAAGTCGAGCAGTAGCGTGTCGCCGGAAATGCGCCATGTCAGCTGTTCTTTCAATGCGGCGGTGCGTTCAATGGTATTGATCTTTCCCTGGTATTCCAGCTCTTTCTGGTAGTAGTCTTCGGAAACAAGGTCGACCTTTTCACGCATCGTCAGTGTGACCATGGTTACGATCAGGCTTACAAATCCGAGGTAAAGACACAGAATTTTAATTCCCCAGCTCATATTGTTCGGTTTTATCGGGACGGACCCATGAAATTGGTATTCACTGTTTCGATGAGCTTCCCGCGGGAATAGATCTTCACGAGCAGCTTTGTTTTACGCCGATGGATGCTTTTTTCCGGCAGGAAGATGAAAAAGGAGCTGGCGGCCTCGGATGTTTGGGCGACTACGATCGGTTTTCCAACCATTTTGATCGCACCTTCTTTTGTTTCCAGGCGAAGCTCCACCGGCAAATCCTCGTGTGTTTTGTTGATCAGCTTGATGTTGTAGAGGTTGCTGAGCATACCGTTGTCCTGGCGCTGGTACAGCAGGCCTGGAGTGCGGAGAATCGTCACATCGACATCGCTGCGCGTCACCAGCAATGCCACGAGGATACCGATCAGTCCTGTGAGAACGACGGTGTAGGCGATAATGCGTGACGTAATTCTCAACGGCTTGCCTTCAGCAATGCCACTTTCCGAAGCATAGCGAATCAGTCCTTTTGGACGACCTGTTTTCTCCATCATGAAATCGCAGGCATCGATACAGGCTGTGCAATTCGTACACTCGAGCTGTGTGCCGTTGCGGATATCGATCCCCACCGGACAGACCTTAACGCACTGGACACAGTCAATGCAGTCTCCAACCTGACCGGAATCCTGTGATTTACGGAATTTACCGCGCGGCTCTCCTCTCACATAATCGTAGGCAACCAGCAGGGTGTTCCGGTCGGTCATCACGCCTTGCAGTCTTCCGTAGGGGCAGGCGATCAAACAAACCTGTTCACGAAACCAGGCATAGACGGCGTAAAATATACCGGTGAAAACGAGCAGCGAAATAAAACCGCCGATGTGCCGGCTGACGGGTTCGCTGACGATGTGAAACAACTGATCCGTGCCAATGATATAGGAGAGGAAGGTATTCGAGATGAGAAAGGCAATCAGGAAAAAGACCAGGTGCTTTCCTCCTCGTTTCAGCAATTTTTCCGTATTCCAGTGCATTTTGTCGAGTTGCTTCTGGTAGGACGCATCGCCTTCGATCCAGTATTCGATCCGGCGAAAGACCATTTCCATGAAAATGGTTTGCGGACAGATCCAGCCGCAGAAGATGCGTCCGAAAACGACTGTAAAGAGCACAACGAACAGGATAAATACGAGCATTCCGATACCGAACAGGAAAAAATCCTGCGGCCAGAATGTTACTCCGAAGAACACGAAACGGCGCTCGAGGATGTTGAACAAAAAGAACGGGTCTTCATGCACCCTGACAAACGGAAGGGAAAAGAACAGGATCAGGTAGACCACACTGACAATTGTCCGCGCGTTGTAAAACCTTCCTTTCGGACGCTGGGCGTAAATCCAGCTCCGGCGGCCCTCCTTCGAGATGGTGGCCACGCTGTCGCGGAAGCTTTCGTCAGGATGATATGTTTCCTCTTGGTTCATTGTCTGCAATCAGTCTTTTTGTGTCGTATCCGCGTTTTCCATGTACAATTCGCCCTGTGGCTCCTTGGCGTTCGGAGGATTGGTGCCCTGCAATGACTTGATGTAGCTGGAAACCTCGTGGATCTGGCGCGCACCGAGATCCTGCTGCCAGGCTTTCATGCCTTTATCGGGGTAACCGTATTTGACCGTTTTGAACACATCCTTGATGTCTCCGCCGTGCAGCCAGTAATCATCTGTGAGGTTGGGGCCCACTCCGCCTTCACCGGATTCGCCGTGGCAGGCAGCGCAGTTGGTCATGAAAACGGCCTTACCTGATGAAACAGCTGCATTGTCCGTAAGCAGAGTGGCGTTGTTTTCGTCAACCAGATTGGCGGCTTTCTTCCGGTACTCGGCCATCTCATATTTGGCCTGCAGGAGTTGATCTTCGTACTCGTCGATCTGCAGCTTGCCGGTACGAAACACGTGGTAATGGAACAGGTAGATCACGGAAAAAACGATACTCAGGTAAAACCCGTATTTCCACCATGGCGGCAGGTTGTTGTCGAGCTCGCGGATACCGTCGTAATTGTGATCGAGCATGATATCGGCCTCTTTCTCGATGGCAACGGATTGGTTGAGCTTTTCCATCAGTGTAGGACGGACAACCGAAGCTTTGGCCTTTTTACGGTTTTCGGCCCGAATCGCCCGGCGTTCGTAAGCGCCGAGACGCTCCATTGCGATCGTATAGAGCTTCCAGGCTACCAGCAGCTCGAAAACGATGCATCCGACGAGTCCCCAGAAGGTGGTACCGTCCATGCCCCAATAATCCGAGCGGACTGCGCCAGCCGGAGAAACGGTCTGCAGTACGGCTGTCGTATCTGCCTGCCCGAAAGCAGGTGTGGAAAACAGCCCGGCCGCCAGCAGAATCAGCAGTATACCCGGCAGGTTTCCCGCATCCCGTTTTTTACGTTCCTCTTCCATGCGGAAGCGAATGGCGCCTTTGGCCACTTCCGCAAAGATGACGATGACGAGCAGCAGTACGATTGCAATAACCAGCAAGCCGATAAACACCGAACTGTCAAACAGTGTCTTTTTTTCAGGTGTGACAATCGCCTGCACATTTGCAGCCTGTCCCTGCGCCGTGGCTGAGAAAGACAGCAGGAAGGCCAGGCCCGCAGCAGCCAGTTGCTGCAAGCCGTTTCGTTTGGTTCTGATTTTTTTACGAAGGCTTTTCATGACTCATGTTTTTGGCGGTTGGACGTATCGCGATCGTCGAGCGGAATATGCTTCAGCGCGCTGATGTGCTGCTTGTCTGCACGTAACACGTACATGATCAACACTGTGAAAAACAGGAAGAACAGGAAAAGCGAGATCATCGGGAAGATGCTTATGCCGGCGATGGACTCGAGGTAATGAATGAATTTCATCGTGTTTATTTTTTTGTTTTATCCGCTTTGATATCTGTACCTAACCGCTGCAGGTAGGCGATCAGTGCTATGATCTCTTTGTCGGATGATGTTTCGATTCCGTCTTTTTTCAAACGGGCCGCTATACTGTCGGCCTGTTGTGCGAGCGATTGGTTGGCCCGTTTGTCGAAGCCTTTCGGATAAGGCACTCCCAGTGTCATCATCGCACGTATCTTGGACGCCGTGGAAGTCGTGTCGAGATCGTCGTCGAGCAGCCACGGGTAGGATGGCATAATGGACCCCGGCGACATGCTTCCCGGATCGACCATGTGGTTGTAGTGCCAGGAATCGGGGTACTTACCGCCGACACGGTGCAGGTCCGGTCCGGTCCGTTTGGAACCCCACTGGAAAGGGTGATCATAGACAAACTCACCGGCTTTCGAGTAATCGCCATAACGGGCCGTTTCCGAACGGAACGGGCGCACCATTTGCGAGTGGCAGGTGTAACACCCTTCCCGCACGTAGATATCGCGGCCCTGAAGCTCCAGTGGCGTGTAGGGCTCAACATGACTGATGGTCGGAACGTTGGACTTTACCAGGAAGGTCGGCACCATTTCGATGATCCCTCCGATGAGGATTACCACGAGGCTCGCAATCATCAGCTGAACGGGCTTGCGTTCGATCCAGCGATGCCAGTGTTCTTTTTCGTGCGTTTTACCGATTTTCACCAGTGGTGCCGCTTCGGCAGGCTCGTTGGCCAGGAAAGCACCGGCACGAACGGTTCGATAGAGGTTATATCCCATCATTACAGCGCCGATGAGGTAGAGACCTCCACCGATCGAACGGGCGATATACATCGGGCGGATCTGAACAACGGTTTCAAGAAAGTTCGGGTATTTCAGCATGCCTTCTTCGGTGAATTCCTTCCACATCAGACTTTGCATGAAACCGGCCCAGTAGAGCGGAATTGCGTAGAACAGGATTCCGAGTGTGCCAAGCCAGAAGTGCCAGGAGGCAAGTTTTTTGGACCAGAGCTCTGTGCGAAAAATCTTCGGGATCAGCCAGTAGAGGATTCCGAAGGTCAGGAAGCCGTTCCAGCCAAGTGCGCCAACGTGCACGTGTGCAACGATCCAGTCGGTAAAGTGACCGATCGCGTTGACGTTTTTCAGCGAAAGAAGCGGTCCTTCGAAGGTGGCCATACCATAAGCGGTGATCGCCACGACGAGGAATTTCAATACAACGTCTTCCCGGACTTTGTCCCAGGCACCGCGCAATGTCAGTAATCCGTTGATCATTCCACCCCATGACGGCGCGATGAGCATAACGGAGAACACGACACCCAGCGACTGCGCCCAATCAGGGAGCGAGGTATACAGGAGGTGATGCGGCCCCGCCCAGATATACAGGAAGATCAGCGCCCAGAAGTGGATGATGGAAAGACGGTACGAATAGACAGGTCTGTTTGCTGCCTTTGGAATGAAATAATACATCAGACCGAGGTACGGCGTTGTGAGGAAGAAAGCCACGGCATTGTGTCCGTACCACCATTGTACCAGCGCATCCTGTACACCTGCATACCACGAGTAGCTTTTCAGAAAGCTCACCGGCAGCTCGAATGAGTTAACGATGTGCAGCACAGCTACCGTAACAAACGTAGCGATGTAGAACCAGATCGCTACATAGAGGTGACGCTCGCGGCGGCGCAGAATGGTTCCGAACATATTCCATCCGAAGACGACCCAGATCAGTGTGATCGCAATATCGATCGGCCACTCGAGCTCTGCGTACTCTTTACCCGTGGTGAGTCCCAGCGGAAGCGTCAGGACTGCAGACAGGATGATGAGCTGCCACCCCCAGAAATGGATCCGGCTGAGCCGGTCGCTGAACATACGGGCCTTGCACAGTCGCTGAAGCGAATAATAAACTCCCATAAAGATCCCGTTGCCGACGAATGCGAAAATGACCGCGTTTGTATGAAGCGGACGGATGCGACCGAAGGTCAGATAACTGGTTTCGAAATTGAAGACAGGATAGACCAGCTGTATCGCTGCAAGCAGCCCGACGGTCATGCCGATCAGTCCCCAGATAATGGTAGCATAGGCAAATTGCTTGACGATTTTGTTGTCGTAGGAAAATTTTTCGACTTCCATAAGTATTGATTATTTGTTTGGTTCTTGTTCTTTAGGTTCGTCTTCGAAGAGCATGCGCACCGAAGGGGTGTAATCGTCTTCATATTGACCTTTCCTGACGGCCCACAGAAAGCTTCCCAGGAATCCTATAGCTACCAGCATGCTGGTGCCGATAAGCAGGTATAGTGCACTCATTTTGATGGTTTCGTTTTACACCGACAAAACTATCTGTGCATCGTGGCAGCAGCTATGAAGCATGTCACCGGGAGAACTGACTTTTGTCAGGTGAAGGGCAATTGAAAAAGGTCAGAGTCCGAAACGCCGGCCGGCGAGACGCGTGGCAACAGTAGTCAGCACTACGATAGAGATGGAGCTGGCGGGCATCAGGATGGCCGCTACGACGGGGGAAAGCGTTCCCTGCACGGCGAAATACAAACCGGTCAGATTGTAGATCAGCGATAGTACGAACGTTGCTATTATGATCTTTCTGCCCGACCTGGCCAGCCGGATGAATTTCGGGAGGAGCATGAATGATTTTCCGTCCAGGATGGCGTCGCATGCCGGAGAAAAAGTGTTGGTGTCATCCGAAACCGCAATGCCCATATCACTTTGCAGCAACGCGCCTGCATCGTTCAAACCATCGCCGACCATTGTTACGCGGCATCCCTGTTCCTGCAGCTGCCGCACGTAATCCCTTTTTTCTTCCGGAAGCTGGTTGAACAGCAGCTCCGTGTCGTTTCCGAATAATTGCTGCAGGGATTTGCGTTCCGAATCGTTGTCACCCGAAAGCACTTTCAGCGTATGGGTGGATTTCAGAATTTCTACCATTTCACCAAGTCCTTCGCGATAGGCATTTGCAAAGCGGAAGTAGCCCAGCGGCCGGTTATCGATCATGATAAAGACTTTCGAAGAACCGATCGCATCGGCGGTGGTACCGGTAATGAATTCCGCCGATCCCAGCAACAACTGACGGTCACCGGCCAGCGCACGAATACCTTTCCCGGGAAATTCCCTGAAATCGGTTAGCGGGTAATCGTTTCCGTCCGAAAGCTGCGTGTGGATCATGCGGCTCAACGGGTGAGAAGACTGACCTGCTAACGAAGCGATAAGCCGTCTCTCGTCGTGTGTCATCGGAGTGCCGATAAATTCTACCGTTGCTCCACGGGTAATCGTTCCGGTTTTGTCGAAAATCATCGTATCGGTCTTCGCAAGCTTTTCGATCACTTCGGCATTCCTGAGGTAAAAGCGGTTGCGCCCGAGCACACGTAACAGGTTGCCGTTCGCAAAGGTCGATGTCAGCAGCAGTCCGCATGGGCACGCCACGATCAGCACCGCCGTCAGTGCATCGAGCGCTTTGCTGCTGTCTGTCAGCAGCCAGTATACGGCAGCCAGCACGGCTATATTGAGCACAATGAGCGTAAACCACAGATTAATGGAGTCGACATACGATGAGCTGCGCTCCGTTTTTCTGTCGCTGTTCCAAAGGCGCGTAAGGTAGCTTTGAGATACTGGCTGAACGACCTCGAGCTCGATGGCGCCGTCCAGCTGTTTGC
>CAMLRS010000029.1 GCA_946482515.1 uncultured Flavobacteriales bacterium
CCAACGGCTTAAAAACGCCCGGGAAGCATATGAAAGTTCCAATTTTAAAACCCTGGGAACGTTTCATACCGGCGAAACCATTTTAAGGATAGGCAATATCGCTTATGCACGATTATTTGTTATTGGTAGTATCTGGTGGAATGATGGACGGCCACTTGCTATTACACCCAACTATCTTAAACAATACTCCCTCGACTCCAGTATCATGGGGAAAAATACCCCGATACGAGCCAAAACTTCGTATTTCGTTGAAGAGCAGTCGATGGGAATGCAATACATCGATAAGCAGCATAAATCTGTAACCCGGTATTCAAGTATCATTTGTTATGAATTAGACTCTCCACTTTTTCACCAAAAGAAACAAGAAAATGTTGTTCCATTGCTTAGCGATATTCCACCTTGGGAAAATCCGGCAAAGACAACATTCATTGCTTTTCACTCCCACGAGATTTACAGGTACTTCTTTACTTCTACCGGCATTACTGATTTGAATGGCCGGATGCTTCAACTCCAATTTAACTCAAAATTTCCTACGGAAAACTTGCTGTTTGATCCCATAGAATCGATCGAAAAAAACGGAAAACACTTCGTTCATCTCCGAAAAGCGTATGATCTTCAGGATACAGCCGTCTTAGGTAACATTGCTTACTACAATGGTTTTAAAGCCATCATACGTAAAATGCAAAACTACCTCAATACGTTTTCTTCATTTGATTTTGGTTTCATCGAGCAATTACCTGTATCGAAATTCAGCTCGATGCAAGTTACAGCTGTAAGAGTTCGAAGAAAATCAGACGGAGCCACGGGACTTTTTATAATTCAAATCCATTCCTGTAAGGGATATATCGAGCACAACTACACTCCGGTAGTACCACTTGCTGGAACCAATGATGAGCAAAAGACAGCCGTAGCGACTGGCGGAAGGCGAGGCTCAAAAGGTCCCACCAGGGGAACAGAACCCAAGGTCAATCACAACTTAACTACCGGAATGGGGACTGCTACCGCAGACTTATATCTTTTCGGGCTTGAACATCTTTTAACTCCTGATCAGGATCTTATCCTGGACGAAGCACTCTACAAACGAGTCCACGACGATGGTAGTGTTTTTTTATTTCCCGCAGGTCCAGGTGGTGAGATTATTTCTCCTCCCGGATCACATCCGGATAATAACGGACCCAGGCCGAAAAATATCATCGACGTTGAACGGACCAATTATTTTGAGTTTTTCCCGGAAATAGTCGAGCATATTTGTAATAAGGTCAAGGAAAAGCACCTGACAGTTGATCATTTCTATCTGGGCGATGATTTATTGTATTATCCTAATCCAGTGATAATAGATGCTCCAAAAATCAAGACGCTGGCTTTAGGAGATGATTTTCCCAAATGGCAGATATATGTGGCGCAGATAATGGTGTCGGGACCAAATTCGACTGTACGCTACTATTACCTGTTTGAAAAATATGCTGAAACGCACACTTCTTCCAGAACCTGGCTGTACGCGCAAAAGAATTTTGAATTCTTCACAGAAGAAAGCTTCCTTAAATCGCTCAAAGAATTCCTTTTTGAGCAAAAAAACAGCGATAATAAGCGAAACGAGCCGGACAACAAATTCAATCACCTGCAAAGCAAAAAAATCGCGGTGGAACATGAAAAAGAAAACACATATGTTTCAGTAGAAAAAGATGAAGCCCTCCATAAACACATCGAGAAGATCAGCGGGCGTATTCTCAGAGTTTACGGGGTCGGGAGCAAAGAAAAATGATAGTTAGCAGTCCAATGAGTAATCACCGTTTGCAACGCTGATAGTCCACTATACAATTCATTTTCATTTGTTGCATAAACAAAATAGATCTCATTGGCCTCCATATAATTCCGCAGAGCCAAATCAGGAAAAACATTTGAAACAATTAAAACCCGATGAACGGTATTTATTCGTCCAGCCATTGCTTGTATTTTAGATGTGATGGAAAGAGACTCCAAACCTTCGTAAAACTGTTGAACCTCCAATGTGCAATTAGCGGATTTGCCTTCAACATGAGTCTCCATTTTAAGATGCATCATTCGTCTCTTCATCTCTGCTTTAAAAGCAGAAAAAACCGGATGATGTTCGATTACAGAACTCATTTCAACCAGAAAAAGCTGTCTCTTCAAAGCTTCCCTGAGTTCAATCAGTTTTTGATGCTGTAGATCCCTGTGAACTTCTTTTATTATAACGACCGTCATTCCCAAGAAGCAAAGAATGATAACCACTATCCAGTATAAACCATCAATCAAATCGGGCCGAGTTAAACCAAAACCCAATGTTCCGAGGACAAGTACGGTATAATATGAAATAATTCTTGACTTGATAAAATTGGTTTTTTCATGCTCGATTATCAAATAAAGCATCTCCGATCCATCTCGACTTCCAGTGATTTCATCTATGAAACGAAAAAGATAGAGTGTTTCATAGAAATACTTTGCATCTCCTTTTAGTTGATAATTTGACTCCCTATCATTAACAGTTGCTGTTTTCCTGAAGCAGGGGATTAAGCGTATCAGGCGAATTAAGCCCCCAAAAAGGAAAAGAAGTAGTTGAATTGAATATTGTGGGAGTCTTGCTGCAACTAATATAATCTCGGCCACTATAGCCCAAAGTAGTATCCACATCAAAACAAAAAGTACTACATACATAAGGATATCCACAAGGGTAATTCTCGACAGTATTGTACCGTTCAAAATGCCTCCGGCATCCCTGATCTCCTCGGCAATACCCGGATAAACTGAACCCAGAAACAGATTCAGAAAGATGATTGTCACCAATGTACGCAAGAATAACGAAAGGATTCTTTCAAGCTTTTCAGGCTTCTCCAGGCAGATAGTGATAAATTGGTTGAACATTGTGATAGGGTTAAATACTCAGCAAATATAAAAATCTTCAAATCGCATTATCATTTCTTGTATTACGCAATGTAATTCCTTCAATGATCCCGAACTGCAGGAAAATCAGGTATCGGATATTCACAGGATCTTCTTCATAGGCCCGGTGAATCAAAACCAGACGCTCCAGATCGTTTGAAGTCATTTTCTTCACTGGCAATTTTCTCAAATCGCTTTCGCAATACCGGCAATGAAAAAGTGGATGCAGCTCGCTCTTAATGGAAAAATGATTATCTGCTTTCAACGGTGACAGCTCACAACGGCATGTGGGACATTCAGTATTGAGATACGTACCGCAGTCCACACACCCATAGAACAAATTCAATTTCCATTTTAATTGGTAGTAACCGTTCTTCTTAAGGCAACTGGAACAGATCCTGGTGTATGAATTAAGCAGTGCTTGCCCTTTTCTGTTCGGCTCTATTAGCCATGCCGATTTTCCCCTGCTCCACTTAAAACCAGAGATTTTATCGGCGAGTGTACCTGGCAAATCTACCCGGAGGTGCAATTTATTATGTATCAACGTGCGGTCGACATCAATATCCAGTGCCGATTTCAAGACGCTTTCGATACTGTAGAAGCTACAGAAACTTTTAGCATTACAATAGTGTCGTCTAGACAACCGGATTAACCAGGAAGACAGGCTTTCATCATGCCCTGGCAACACTTGATAGGGAGGTTCCTCCCTAATAGGTCTCAATGATCGAATGGTCAAAAGGAGACCTATAGTTGAGATTTTCCAGCGTTCGGTTGGTAATTTTCTCCTCTTGGGATTCAATCGCTTCTACAGCTGAGAGCTTCAAAATTCGCACAACCTCTCCTAGGATGCCATGACTCATTTGATAGATTTTCTGTGATAACCCGTCATCCGTTAACTCACTTTCTTTTTCCAATGGAAGCATCTTCTCGATAGTTGCCAATAATCGGAGGAAATCGTCATCGTAATTCCATTTTGGAATAATTACTTTGTCAAACCGCGTGTCTAGCTGTTTTTCGGCTTTCAACGCGAAACTGGCTTGAATCGTTCCCAATGCAACAATAGATATCTGAGCCTCATTGGAAAGGTATTTGATCAGGTTCAGGAACTCCCGTTGCTTGGCAGCGCTTCCGGAAAGCACATGATGGATCTCGTCCAATACGAGAATCTGAACTTTCATGTCCTTCATCCCATTGATAACATTCTGTTTCAGGTATTCCGGCCTTGTACTCTTCCGATAAGGCAGGTTCAATTGATCAAGTACGCTATAGTACAAGCTTTTTTCATGCGGGATGTGCGGGCATTGAACCATCACGACAGGTCTTACCACAATTTCGATCGGAAGCCTGGTCCCTTCCTCTTCAATGGTCTCAAAGTATGGAGGATGTGCGTTTACAAATCGTCTGGCCAATGTTGTTTTTCCATTATTAGATTCAGCCATGATCAACAAATTCTGCATCCTGTCAGACTTTGGAAAACGCAGCAGCATTTCCAGGGATTTGAGCACCTGGCTGGCCTTTGGATAATTAATCCACCTGTTCTTCAATACTTGGTCGATCCGATCGTCATTAGCTGCTTTCATAGGTCTTCATCAAAATCAAACGGTTCAATTTGCTTCTTCACGGATGCTGCCGGAGCCAGAACAGGATCCATCGCCGCCTGCTCTTTTGTCGTTTTAAGCGACTCGTTGAATTCATCCACTTTTCGTTTGCGCTCAATCCGTTTTGCTTCCTTTTTGGATGCTTTTGAACTCTCCTCGATTTCCCGTAAACGATTGTACGCATCAAAAATGATGTCCTCGGTGATTTTGGAGTATGGGTAATACTCCTGTACTTTCTTCAGCGCTGCCCGGTATTCCCAAACACTCATAGGTGGTCTCCTGAGATCAGCGTAAGGTACTTCAGCATAGCGCGCTTCGTTCTCATCCAGGAAATAGATTTTGCTGATGTCTCTCGGATCCCGCTTGAAAATGAAATGTGTGCCACCACGATTTTTTGCAAAAAGTTCATTCCCCAATGCAGCTCGCTCATACAGGTAACTTTTAAAAATATCGGAGTAATAACGAATATGATCAATTACAACGCCGGTTCGCTGGATAGTTCGTTCAATCATAGGAAGAAAGTCCAGTCGCACCTTGTCCGGATGAAACTGCATGAGCGGAATCCCAATTCCTTCGCGCCGGTCGGACCCGAATATTCCTTCGTTGTATTTATTGAGTGGAGATGTCCCAATGCCCGAATGCTTCTCCAGCTGGTAAACGTCCACAATCTGGATGTGCAGCCATTCCTCCAGTTCAGCCAGGGTCATTGTCGCTTTCGCTTCGGAGTCGTAGTTATTCCGATACTTTATCTCCTCAAAGGTTGTTCCCGGAAGCGCATGAATCTTTCGGCCAAGTGTGCCAAGCAATCGCTCAATATGGGCTCCATACCTGGATTTCCCTTTAGGTCTCCAGTTAATTGTAAAGCCATACTCTTCTCCAGCTCGTTTAAGTGTTTTGCTTTTAAACTCCCTGGCGTTATCCATATGCAGATTACGCATGACTCCCCAAAGCGGCCAATTCGATTTGAGCTGATATTTTGCACAAATATCCTCTTTCGGAAGAATTGCATTCGATAAGCATATTCCGGTTCCTAAAACGCCGGGTGGGTCAAAGGAAATATACAACCCTGCAACCATTCTGCTATAGACATCTATCGCCAAAGTGATGTAAGGTCTACCAATTGGTTTTCTATCGTCTGCTGATACAACAATAATATCGAGCAAGGTATGATCAATCTGAATCACGTCAAGCGGATTCTTGGCATCCTGATACTCACCAGGTGTTGGCTCAATCGTCTGGCTGACTTCAAGGTAGCCTAATCTCGCAGTCAGGATCTTCTTCTTATCGATCAATTTGATCCGATTATAGATAGTATTGGTATGCGGAGCTTCCATACCTGCATTTTTACAGCAGCGTATGACTTCGATGGCTGTGTTTTTCTTCGAACGCTTCTGTGCATTCAGGTAATGTTCTCCGATCACGCTATCCATCAAAAGAACGATCTCTTTGGAAAGACGGCTCTTATCTTTTCCACCATGGCGTTTCGTGGGAACTAGAGAAGAGAGCAGGCCGGTAGTGTTAAATACCGATAACCACCTGTAAATGGTGGAATACCCCACATCATGCGCTTCCGAAAGCTCCCGGACCAGAACGGTTTTGTTGATCTCCAGCTTCATTCCTCGTTCAGCCTCGATCAAGGGTTTGATGATACTGTACCTGCGATTCGCCTCTTTCCAGTCGTCATCACTGATCGCGTCGACATATTGTTCGTTGACCATTGGCTTGTCTCCAAAATCAAGTTCAGCGATTTCTCTGACATGCAACTCTCCGGAAACAGTTTCCCGGATAATCACCTTCCGGAAATCAATGAATTTCTGAACGGTAGCCTGCTTGCCATCAGACGAGCACAATGATCCGGGAACAATATTTTTCATTCGTCAACAAGATTAAAGTTCAGTTTTTCGGATAGCCAGATCTCTGAGTTCATGGAAATCTTTTCGTTCACCAAGTCACAGCCAATATCATTCATCTTGATGGCATACCACAAGGCATATAGACAGCGGCCCTTGGTATTGAATTCAGCGTCCTGGATCGTCAGCATGAATTCTTTGGGCGATGTGATCCCCAGATCGCTGATCGTTCGCATCACCAGCTTGTAACAGGCTCCATCCAACTCATTGTAATTATACCTACTCAAAAAATTGATATTATCAAGGAACGGCGTCCGGATGCACTCCTCAGTAAATAGCTTGAACTCCCAACCCTGTGCTTCACAATATTCCTTAGCGGCTCTGAAGCGGGATTTGTACTTTGAAAATTTCTCCCGCAGATCCGAGCGGAATTTGATCTCGCACAACCAGGGTTTGATCCCGCTTTCTTCACTAAACTGAACGAAAAAATCAGGCGTATAGGTTCTTGTTTTCCCCTTTGAAAAATACTCAATGATTAGCGGTTGCTCCTCGAAAAAACAAACATCTGGATTATGTTCCGCCAACAACGCAAAATCTCTTTCCAAAGCCGATTCAAACCAAATTCCATTCTCATTTTTGGTACTTGGAACGATCCCCGTTAGGGACTGACTTTTGATTAACATTCTGCGTTTTCTCACCGGATCAAACTCTTCAATAAACTTAATGGTTTGTTTTTTCATTTCATAATGCTATTTATTTTCAATTACTTATGTGATTTTGTAATATTATCTCACCAACTAATAGCATTTGAATCATCCACTGTTGTGAAAAACGCAGGGCATACGGTAGGTTTTGTCTCGTTTTCCAGTGTATCGGACAATACTCAAAAATATGAGCACCAGAAAAATGAAAGGTCCTGGCGAAAAGGCACAACAAAAAAGGGAAGCCGAAGCCTCCCTTTACCTGTTATACACACCACCGCTTTACATCTTCAAAATAATGAATTCAGTGCGGCGATTTTCCTGGTGTTCCGCTTCGGAACAAGTCGATTTGATTTTTCCTTCACATGCGCAGCCATTGAGGATTTTTGTTTCGCCGTAGCCCAGTCCGGAAATACGCTCCGGATTGCTGATGCGTTTTTTAATGTAATCGGCGGAAGCCATGGCCCGTTTCTGCGACAGATCTTTGTTTTTCTTAGCTGTTCCGCGACAATCGGTATGGGAACCAAGCTCCACGGTCATCGTAGGGTTCTCGTTCATGATTTTCACAATCTTATCCAGCTCAACAGCGGCATCCGGACGAATGGCGTATTTAGCCACGTCGAAATAGATCGGCTTGAGATCGATCGCCTTCGCGAGGTCGACACCAACATCCATTTTCTGCATCGTCATGTTCAGCTCGTCGGAAACCATGTAGGTTCCTTCTTTGTCGAGCAGGCGGTTATACGTCGCTGTTCGCGCCAGGTAGCCGTCTTTCTCAAAACGGATGTTGTAGCTGATGCGGTCGTTGATCTTCTTATCGCGGATCGGCTCCATGATCTCGCCTTTCGCATTGGTCTGAAGAACCTGCTGTTCGCCGGTCATGTTGTTGATCAGTGTGATCTTCACACCTTCGAGCGGTGCTTTGGAATCGCGGTCGGCAATCAATGCCAGCAGCGCGAAGCCCGGATCTTTTTCCAATACGAGGTCCTGTGTCAGCTCGTCCGGTGATTCGTCGGTAATACTCACCGAAGCGGATCCCGGGAAGTATTTTTCCTTCGAGCCGTCGAGCGTATAGGAACCGATGGTTTCGGTTTCAAACTGGTAAGAACCATCTGTACCGCTTACGGTTTCGCCGATCTGACCTTTCGCATCTTTAAAGCGAATGACAGCTCCCACCAGTGGATTCCCTTCTTTATCGCGGGCAATTCCTTTTAGCGTGCGGGCAAATTTGAACGGCTTCTGCATGGAAAAGGCGTAGATATCGTCATTGCCTTTGCCGCCTGAACGATTGGAAGCGAAGTATCCCTTTGTCTGGGCTGCATCGAGCCACAGCGAGAAATCGTCTTCGGGTGAGTTCATGGGCGCGCCGAGGTTGTGGAAACGCACAACGGCATTGTTTTTCCATTGTCCGACAAACAGATCGAGTCCGCCGAAACCGGGATGGCCGTTCGAAGAAAAGAGCAATACGCCGCCTTCGTGCAGGAACGGGAATACCTCATCGCCGGTTGTATTAACCTCTGCCAGGTTTTCAGGCGCCGACCAATTGCCATTGACGCGAACAGATTTGTAGAGGTCAACACCTCCTTTTCCGCCCGGCATGTCGGAAGCAAAGATCATCGTATTGCCATCGGCGGAAACCGTCGCGTGACCGGTGCTGTATTCCTTGCTATTGAACGGCAGTTCTACTGGTTCCGACCACGTATCGCCGCTCCGGGTGGAAACAAGCAATTGCAGGTGACGTGTTCCGTTGGAAGATCGGCTGTCGTAATTATCGCGTGTGATGTACATTTCCCGTCCTTCGCGACTGAAAGCAACCGGCCCTTCGTGGTATTTGCCATTGATACTTTTCACGGGCAGTTTTTCCGGGTTTTGCGGTGCGACGCCATTCAGCTCAGCGGAATAAATATCCAGGAAAGCAAGCTCATTTCCCGACCAGCGACGCAGGCTGAACCCGGTCTTGTATCGCGTGGAAGCAAAATACAGCTTGTTATCCTGCACAACTGGTGCGAATTCTTCATGATCGGAATTCATTTCCAGCGGCATCACGCTAAAATTAGCGCCGTATTTCCGGTACTTGGCCAGCGATTCGTTCAACAAGTAAAAGCGTTGCACTTCACTGTCGCCAGGCTTGAGCTTTTCATAAGCGCGCAATTGCTGCTCAGCTTCGGCGTATTTTTGGTTTTTCATCAGCGCACGGGCGTAGTCGATGAGGTCCTGCGGAATCCGGCTGGGACTTTCACACACTTTCGCCATACACGCTTCTGCTTTCACATAATCGCCGGTTATATCGTAGCTCTTGGCCAGTTTGCGGTACACATCCGTGTTCTTCACTTCAACGGCCTCGAGGGTTTCGATGGAAGCGGTATAAGCATACTCGTCGAATTGTTTGGAACCGCGCTTTTCAAGAGCAGAGGTCTGCGCCAGCACAGCAACGGGCAGGCAGCAGGTCAAAAGCAATTTCAGTGTTTTCATAAATCAGAAGTATCGTGGTGATTTAATGCGTTTTTGTTTGCTGAACACGAGGTCGTAGCGGAGCATGACTTCGTGGCTGCCGGCGTTGTAGCGCCCGGTGGTGTTGCCTGTCGACCAGTCAAAGGAATAGCCGATCATGAACTGCTCGGTGATATTCACACCCGCCAGAATCCCGAAGGCATCGCTGGAACGATACATCGCTCCGAGTGTCACGGTTTCGCGGATCACAAAGTTGGCGGTCAGATCGACTTGCAGCGGCGATCCATTGACGGCCTTGAGCAAGGTCACTGGCTTGAGCTGTAGGCTCGGTGAAAGGTCGAACACTGCTCCTGCGATCAGGTAATAATGCCGCGATTCCGAACCGATATTCACTGTCGTATTGGCGCTATTGGCGTAGAAACCGTTCTCCACGATCTTCGGAACGCTGGCCCCGATGTAGAAACGCGGTGCCTGGTAGTAAATCCCGAAGCCCACGTTCGGCAGCATGCGGTTGCGGATGTTTTCCTGGAAGGAAGCATCGTTTTGCTGTTGCGTGCGCACGTTTTCCAGTCCGGCCGAGTAATTATCGAACCCACCTTTCAGACCGAAACACAAGCGGCTTTTTTCACTGATCTTCATCCGGTAAGCGACGTCAATCGCGAACGAAGTTGCCGTCGTCGGGCCAATCTTATCGTTGACGAGACTCAATCCCAGACCGAGGCTTTCCGTAGCCACCGGCGTGTGTGCCGTAAATGTCTGGGTCATGGGTGCGCCTTCGAAGCCAACCCATTGAAAACGACCCAGCGCTGTCATGGTGAGGGCGCCACGGCTCCCGGCATAACCGGGATTTACCGCAAGCGTGTTGTACATATAATGCGTGTACATCGCTTCCTGCTGTGCCCACGCGGAAATCGTTCCGAAGCAGGCAAATGCTATATAGATGAGTTTTTTCATGACTTATCGTGTTAAGTAGATGTAACCTTTCATGACCTTGTCTGCATCCAGCTTGAGGATATAGAAGTAGGTTCCTTCCGGCAGCTGGTCACTGCCCACAGTAGCGCCGTTCTGTACAGAGCCGTCCCAATCGTTTTCGTAAGGAGCAGATTCGTACAGCTTGTCGCCCCAGCGATTGAAGATCATGAGCGTATGATCCGGGTAGTCATCCAGACCGGTGATCACGAGCAGGTCGTTCGTACCGTCGTTGTTCGGTGAGAATCCTTCCGGAACGATCACGCCGTATTCGCCGCCGCCATTGTCAATACATGCCTGGCTGATGATCGGATCGCACGGATCAAGCGGATCGGATGTTCCTGTCGGCACGTAAGGTGTTGACGGATCATCTGTACCATAGATCTCTTCGCTGTCGGTTACGCCGTCGCCGTCTGTATCCGGATTGTTCGGATCGGTACCGTTGTCGTCTTCGACTCCGTTAGGTACACCATCGCCGTCGTCGTCACCGTTTTCGTCACAGGACGGTGTGGCAATCGGATCGCATGGATCGAGCGGATCGGATGTTCCGGTCGGAACGTAAGGTGTAGACGGATCGTCGGTTCCGTTGATCTCTTCGCCATCGGTCACGCCGTCGTTGTCGGTATCCGGATCGTTCGGATCGGTTCCAGCGTCACCTTCGTCGCCATTATCGACACCATCTCCATCGCTGTCACAAGCCGGGCTTGCAAGCGGATCGCATGGATCGAGTGGATCGGATGTTCCGGTCGGAACGTAAGGTGTGGACGGATCGTCGTCGCCGTTGATTTCTTCACCGTCGGTCACGCCATCATCGTCAGTATCCGGATCGTTCGGATCGGTACCAGCGTCACCTTCGTCGCCGTTGTCCACACCGTCGCCATCGCTGTCACAAGCCGGACTTGCAAGCGGATCGCATGGATCGAGCGGATCGGATGTTCCGGTAGGCACATAAGGTGTTGTCGGATCGTCGTCGCCGTTGATCTCTTCGCCATCGGTTACGCCATCATCGTCTGTATCCGGATCGTTCGGATCGGTTCCGTTGGTTCCTTCATCGCCGTTGTTTACACCATCGCCATCGCTGTCGCAAGCTGCACTCACGAGCGGATCGCAAGGGTCGAGCGGATCGGATGTTCCGGTAGGCACATAAGGTGTTGTCGGATCGTCTGTACCGTTGATCTCTTCACCATCGGTTACACCGTCGTTGTCAGTATCCGGATCATACGGATCGGTTCCGGCGTCACCTTCGTCTCCATTGGTTACACCATCATCGTCGGTATCGCAATCATCGTTCGGAAGCGGATCACAGGCATCGAGCGGATCAGAAGTTCCGGTTGGCACATAAGGCGTTGTCGGATCGTCCGTACCGTTGATCTCTTCGCCATCGGTCACGCCGTCGTTGTCGGTATCCGGATCATTCGGATCAGTACCTGCACTTCCTTCGTCGCCGTTGTTCACACCATCGCCGTCGCTGTCGCAAGCTGCACTCACGATCGGATCACATGGATCGAGCGGATCGGATGTTCCGGTCGGAACGTAAGGTGTTGTCGGATCGTCCGTACCGTTGATTTCTTCACCATCGGTTACGCCGTCGTTGTCGGTATCCGGATCGTTTGGATCAGTGCCTGCATCGTCTTCATCGTCGTTCGGCACACCATCATCGTCGCTGTCACAGCTTGGACTCGCAATCGGATCACAAGGATCGAGCGGATCGGAAGTACCGGTCGGAACGTAAGGTGTTGTCGGATCGTCCGTGCCGTTGATTTCTTCGCCATCGGTTACGCCATCGTTGTCTGTATCCGGATCGTTCGGATCGGTACCGTTGGTTCCTTCGTCGCCGTTGTCAACACCATCACCGTCGTTATCACAGCTTGGGCTCACAATCGGATCACATGGATCGAGCGGATCGGATGTTCCGGAAGGAACGTAGGTCGTTGATGGATCGTCTGTACCGTTGATCTCTTCGCCATCGGTTACACCGTCATTGTCGGTATCCGGATCGTTCGGGTTGGTGCCGTTGTCGGCTTCGTCGCCATTATCTACACCATCACCGTCTGTATCACAGGTCGGATATACGATCGGATCGCATGGATCGAGCGGATCGGATGTTCCGGTTGGCACATAAGTGGTCGACGGGTTGTCTGTTCCGTATATTTCCTCTCCGTCGGTCACGCCGTCGTTGTCTGTATCCGGATCGTTCGGATCGGTGCCGTTATCGGTTTCGTCGTCGTTCGGAACACCGTCGCCATCGTTGTCACAGGTATTCACCACCACCGAAACGTTTCCGGCAGCACTGGTACAGCCTCCCACCGTTATGGTGAGTGTGTAGTTACCATTCCCCGCTGTGGTAACATCGGCAATAACCGGGTTCTGACTTCCGGAACCAAATCCGTTCGGGCCATCCCAGTCATAAGTTGCCGTAGGAACCATGGCGGTTGTGAGCAGCAGATCTTCTCCGGCACACAACGGCGTATTGGCATTGGGCACCGGTGTTGCCGGTGTGGCTACGATAGTTACCGGTGTGGTTTCATTGTCGGAAGGACACGAGCCATCGGCCGGAATGAAGTTCGTAACGATATAGTTGCCCGGCGTTGAAGCAGACAGGTCAATGATTCCGCTGATCCCGTTGATCACAAGTCCTGCTGTTGAAGAGAACGTTCCCGCGGAAGCACCGCTGCCGAATACCGGCGCAGGATCTGTTCCCGACTGGCAATAGGAAGCCTGGGCGTATGTGAACGACGCATCCGGTGTTCCGGAAATAATGATCGTTACGTTATCTGTAGCTGCGCCGCAGACGCCGGCCGGATCGTTGGTTGTGATGGTCAGCGTTACTGTTCCCAGTATAATATCGCCGGCTCCCGGTGTATAGCTGGATGTCGGGGAAGCTGCGTTGCCGAAGCTCCCGTCGCCGGAAGTGATCCAGCCAGACGAAGCAGCGCTTCCTCCGATTGAACCGCCCAGGTTAACAGGCGCGCCGTTACAGCTTGAAAGATTTGGTCCTGCATCGACAATAGCAGCCGTTCCGATCGTAACGTTGACCGATCCCGGAGCAGACGTACAACCACCCACGTTGACAATAACACTGTAATTCCCTGCCTGAGCAGGTGTAGCGTTCGGAATCACAGGATTTTGATCCGCGGATGTGTAGCTGCCTGGGCCGGACCATTGATAGGTTCCTCCCGGAACAGCTGCTGTCGATAAGGTGAGGTTTTGTCCTTCACAGATAGGTGAGTTGCTCATCGCAACCGGTGTAGAAATGCTCACGTTGTGCGAGATCGCTACATGATCACTGGAAGAATGGCAACCATCTGTATAAATTGTCCATGCAAATACGTTGGCCCCGCTGTTGAGCCCGGATACGCTGGCCGCCGATGCATTCACGTCCGTGAACATGCCAGCCCCGGAAACAATGCTCCAGTAGCCCTGGCCATTGGCCGGTGTATTTGCTGCAAGTGTGTAAACGCCTGAGCAGCCTGTCTGGTCCGGCCCTGCATTGGCCGTTGTCGGAACGGTATTCTGACGGAAGTCCGGAATGCCATTGCCGTCTGCATCCTGCACCGGAGCGGTTGTTCCGCCGGTGTTCGGATCGTAGTTGTTATCGAGTCCGTCGTTATCCGTATCGCTGTTGGCGAGGTTGAAATCGGCAACGCAATCGTGGTTGGTGTCGTTTCCTTCTACCTGGTCGGAATGACCGTCGTTATCGGAATCGAGGTCGTGGAAGTCGCCTGTTCCGTCGTTGTCTGTATCTTCTGTTCCAACGGTGATACCTCCGGTAGAAGCATCGTAAGCGTCGTCGATACCGTCGCCATCCGAATCGTTACCGCTTGGTGGCACGAACCCAACGGAAGGCTGGTATTCTACGAGATCGAGGATCCCATCGTTGTCGCTGTCGAGGTCCATGTAATCCGGGTGACCATCGCCATCGAAATCCTGAGCTGCTGCAAACGGGTTACAGAAGCTGATCTCTCCAACCCCGTATGCCTGGTTGCCGAGGTTGGCGGCATCGAGGTTCCGGTAAATGAAGCGAATGGAATCGACCAGGCCGGGTATGGTAACCGAAATCGTTCCGTTGAGCTCGGTGTCGTCCATGGCCAGAAGTCCGCGGAAAGTATTTGAGCCGGTATAATCATTGAAGTTCCCGGTACCGATCACAAAGTTGGCCGGCGTTAAGGCGATCAATTGGCCATTTGTATAGGCATTGACCTGTACCTGATCCTGGAACTGTCCGGCGCCGAAATCGATGTCCTGCAGCTTAAAGCTCAGATCTTGTACCGGTAGTGTGAAATGAATCACCTGTACGGACTGATCGACTGCTGTGCTGATGTCCTGCGTGGTTTTGATCTCCAGTCCGGCGATGGCCGGGTAGGTTTCGGAAATACTGTAATCGGAAACGCCTGCTCCAGCCGAATTCCACGTGTGGAACGACGCGGTGATTCCTCCTGCCGATGGAAACTGAAGCGTTGGATCGCTGGCTGCAACCAGTGTAAAGGAAGATGGCGTTGAACATGCCACGAGCTCGTTTACGTTTGGTTGACCGTCGCCATCGATGTCGGCGTCTGCGTTATCAGCTGTTCCGTCACCGTCGATGTCTGTTAGCGGCACGTAGTAGTAAATGCGCAGCCGCACGGATTCCACATAGGAAACAACCGTTGGCAGCAACAATCCTGCAGCTCGCGATTGTACCGAAATGGCAATTCCAAAGCCGTTGTTAGAAACATCGAAACCTGTGAGGGTTGTTCCCCACAGATCGGCGTTGGAGCCGTAGGTGGCTGCCTGCTCACTGGTTGGCCAGTTAACACCTGCATTGGCGTGGTTCGTTCCCACGACCTGGTTCCCTTTCAACAGGCGGATATCGAAATCGCGTGTATAATTGGTGCTGCCCGAGTTATCAGAGCTGAAGCGCCGGATCTCTGCCTGCACACCGCAAATCTGTGCATTCGCGGGCAGGTTGAAATTGAAATTGCGTAATACAAGGAAGTTGGACGTACGCACCGTTCCGCCTATCAGCAGCGCTGCGTTCGACATAGTAGCGTAGTTGCCGTTGTCTGTAAGTGCGTTGGGGGGATTGTTCCAGTTTTCTGCCCCGATCGATGTATTGTTAACGGCCGCTCCCGGTTGAAAATAACTGCTGGCTGTTCCCGGACATTGCCCGTAGAGCAAAGCTGGACCAAGTAGCATTAAGAGAGCGATTAAAAAAAGGTGGGATTGCCGTTTCACCGTGAACGCTTCCGGTTGAATGTAGCGGTTTCTCATAAGCGGTAGTTAAATGAATAATAGTCTCTCTAATGTAACGCTTCCACCTATTAAAAACAAAACTGTATAAAATCGAAAACAACCCTAAATAGGGGTTTAAGGACCATTTTTTTCATCGTTATTTGCTATATCAAACAATTATTTTAACTAAAGACATCATTTTTAGTTAAAAATTGATTTACATCAAACAAAACCATCATTTTCAATGAATTATGAGGGACAATCGCTGATTCAATCACTTAATAAAATAGTTTTTAGTTGATCGTGTGTTTTTATGTGTTTTCAAACACGTCTGTTTGAATGCTCTTTAAAATCAAAATAAATGATGATAATTTAACATTATTTCGATATATTAAATGTTTATTTAACTGAAAATGCGATTTAAATAGTTAAAAAATAGACACTTCAACAGGCAAAATGTGTCCTAAAATCAAATCCGGTTTAACTTAGCAATGGAAACACGGTAACGCACTCTTTTATGTTAAAAATCAATATCTTGCAGCTTATCGCAGGTAAACAGCGGACTGTAGCGTTACCGCGCATCGGGAAATCGGTCTTAAAAAAGATAGTTTAACAACGGAAGGCTCTGATTATGAATAAAATGCTGGTCTTTTTGCTTTTTGCGCTGTGTCAGGCATTCGTGTTCGCGCAGCAACAGAAAAGCACACCTTATTACAAAGGCTTCCAGCAGGGGCATGCGATCTACCATTGGACCACCAGTAACGGCTTGCCACAGTCGCATGTTTCCGGTATCGCTCAAACGGCCAACAAGCTGATCTGGCTGGCAACATACGATGGTGTCGTTCATTTCGACGGCTGGAAATTTACCCGCGTTGCCCATCGGTTCAGGGAAAAAGAAGTTTCCAATTTCATTACAACAATAGCCGCTTTTGAAGATACGGTTGCCTGGGCCAGTAACCAGGAAATCGTCATCTATGCCCACAACGCCATACAGGCAGTTTACCCAATCAAGAAAACCGGGATTTTCGTCTTTTCGATCGTTCGCGATGCCGACCGTTATTACTTCCTGGCGCACGACCAATTGTTTACCATCGAGAACGGCAAGCTGGCCATTGTTTATACGAACAAGGAAATCGCCGGTAAGGACGGCTGCGTAACGCTGACATCGGTGATGCACCGCGGCAAGCTCGTTTCGCTGATGCTGATGCCCGATAAGCAAACAGCACTTTATACGTACGATCCGAAAACCAAAACGGGGAAATTTGCCTACCCGACTGTTCCGGTAGAGAACCTCACGGTGCGTCACAACACGCTGCTGCTCTTTTCAAAGAATAAGTGGATGGAAGCCACCAAGGCCCTGCAGCCGGGGAAAGTCCGGTTCCAGTCTTCGCTACCGGGCGGCGATCCGCACATTCATTCGGGTATTTACAACGATTATTCGTTCTATTACGACCGCTCAACGATCGAAATCGCCCGCTACGACGCGCAGGTTTCGAGGCTGGATATGCGCGGCATCCTGTTCGGGAACGAGCTCTTCGCTTCGTTTGTAGACCATTCGGGCAACCTGTGGATGGGAACCAATTCGCTGGGGCTGTTCATGATCCGTCACTACCCTTTTTCTTACTTCGGGTTGCTGGACAACAAACTGATCACCAATTCATCGCACAGCTTTGTAGATCGCAACGGGTTGCTGTGGTTCGATAACGACTGTGACGTGACGGTGGCCATCGATCCGAAAGACGGCTCCATCCAGCACCGCCTTCGGGATGTGTGTCACTGGGTCGATGCCGACTGGTCGGAAGACAGTGTTGCACTCTTTTCATTTGGAATCGGTCACCACTGGTATAACAAGCGCACGGGACAACTCAGCCCGATCAGCAACCTCGACGTGTCAATCAATTCCTGCTATGAAATGGCGCCGCGGAAGCTCATCCTGGGCACTTTTGGCGGGTTGATGCTCTGGGACGGAAAGAAAGCGGTCATGTGGAAGAAATTCCGCTCGAAAAACACCATCTGCAACCAGGTACTGGAATACCAGAAAGGTTGTTTTTACTTCGCCACAACGGAAGGCGTTTACCATTTCCGGAACAACAAATGGGAATGGATCAACGGAGACGGGCTGCTCGAAAAGTCGGATTTCCGCTCGCTTTCCTGGCAGGAGAAAAAAGGCTATCTGTACATCGGAACGGCCGGAAACGGCATCCTGCGCTACAACACCCGAACCAAGAAAATGCAACAGCTCACGTATGTTCCCGAAGAGCTGAAAAATTGCTGGAGCATGGTGGAAGACCAGTACCACCAGCTGTGGATTACATCCAATAACGGGATTGTGCAGATCAACCTCAAGGACCTGGAGCGATCGTTCGACCACAACCGATATTTCGTGCAGCTCAACCACTACCGCTACGAAACCGGGCTGGACAATGTGGAGTTCAATTCGCGCACGCAAAACAAGGGGCGCCTGCTTCCCAACGGGAAGATCGTTTTCTCGAGCCTGGCAGGCCCGGTAACCGTTACACCGCACTCCAACTGGCAGTTCAACCAGCAGCTGGCGGGCATCCTGCTGGAAGAGATCTTGGTGAACCAGCAACCGCTTTCCGATCCGGTAACGAGCTTGCTAGAGCTCAAAGAAGGTGATTTTGTCCAGATCCAGTTCACACTGCCGTCTTTCTCCATCGAGCGGCTGCTGGAATTCGAATACCGCATCAAGGGTTACCGCAAGGAATGGTCGCGGGTACAAAGCCGTCAGATCACGCTCGACAACCTCCCGGCCGGCGACTATCAGCTCGAAATCCGGATCGTGTCCGGAAAACGCTCGCTTCAGCTGCCCGTTCACGTAAAGCCGAAGCATCCGAATGCCTGGATGGTTTATTTACTGATCGCGCTGATCCTTGCCACCATCGTGGTATTCATTACGGTTGCCGTAACCAAATGGGTTCAGCGTCGCAAGCACGCCGCGAACAGTCTCAAACAGCAGCTCAAAATTCTTGAAATGGAAGCGCTGCGCTCGCAGATGAACCCGCACTTTATTTTCAACTGCCTCAATACGATCCAATTCCTGTTCATTTCGGGCAATGTGGACCGCGCGAACCGTTACCTTTCCGACTTTTCAACGCTCATGCGCATGACGCTCGATTTGCTCCGTACACCGGTTACAACGCTCGACGTGGAGCTGAAAGCCATGATGCTTTACATCAAGCTGGAAGAGCTGCAATTCGATGACGGCTTTGAGCTGCGCATGATCAATCGCCTGGAAACACCCGAAAACCAGATCAAGACGCCGACGCTGTTCTTACAGATCTTTATTGAGAATGCGATTCTTCATGGTCTGAAGAAAACAACGGCGCAGCATCCTATTCTAACGATTATCCTGGAAGAAACGCCGACCCATTTCATTTTCCGCGTTTGTGACAACGGTCCGGGCTTATCGGCCACGCGGGAGGAAGGACACAAATCTGTGGGGCTGGCCATGCTGCGCGAGCGGTTCGCCCTGAAAAACGAGATCTACAACTGGAACATCGATTTCGTGATGCACGAGCACGAAACACCGGAAAACGACATTCGCACCGAGATTATCATTACTTTCGGTAAAACCCCTGATGAACCTGCAGAATGAATCAATTACTCTTTTTCGCCTTCCTGCTGATCAGTCTTTCAGGCAAAGCGCAGTCGTTGTTTTTTACGACCAGCTGAACGGTTCTGTATGGACCAGCAGCACCGGTATTATTAAGAACCAATCCGTCGGGTTACAAAAAACTGCTCCCGAAAATGCCGAACACATCTGGACTTTCAAAGACGGTCAGCTGACCATCGAGAGCTTTAATGTTGCCACCGGTACATGGCATGTAACAGGATCGTATTCCTACACCATCGACGAAACCTATGGTATTCTGCAAATTACTACCGGAAGCCAGGTAATAAGGTTCCAGGTCGGTATTATATCGACAGGTACTGCGGCATACTTAACTCCTGAAAAAGAGCGGAAAAGGCGATAAATACCGAATACTGGTATGACTCCTCGAAATATTACCGGCGAAATCACTTTCCCGGAACGCCAAAATTGCTACCTTTAATCAACACACCAAAACCGTCCGACTGTTCCACAAGCACGTTGGACGAATTATGATTTATGAAGACCCTTATCGTTGATGATGTCAAGCTGAGTCGTGACGGACTTGGTTCATTGATCCGAACTTATATGCCCGAAGCGGAGATCATTGGCAGCGTTCCATCTGTTCAGGAGGCCCGGAAGCTGGTTCGTTCGGAAGCCGTTGACCTGCTTTTTCTCGATATCCAGCTCCAGGATGGTATCGGTTTCGATGTACTGGAAGATGTGCCTTTTGAGACCAAAGTGATCTTCATTACTGCTTACGAAAAATACGCTATCGACGCCATTCGAAAAGGCGCCTTCGATTACCTGCTGAAGCCGGTGAACGTGGAAGAGCTGAAAAACTGCATTGCCCGCATCCGCGAAACCGGTGTGATCGAACAGCAGAAAAAGGACGACAGCTCACCCGAAGCAAAA
Organism: uncultured Flavobacteriales bacterium; assembly: GCA_946482515.1. The sequence goes on from CAMLRS010000029.1 coordinate 20,204, forward strand.
GTGTTCCAGGACCGGATCGGAATTGCCAGCATGGACGGTATCGATTATGTGGAAACGCAGGATATTTTTTACCTCAAAGCCGACGGAAAATACACGGAAGTTCGTACAGGTGAAAACACGCTGATCAGCTCCAAAAACCTCAAACTATTCGAATACATCCTGCCCGAGCAATTGTTTATGCGGGTCCACCATTCCTACATCGTTAACCTGTCGAAAGCTCGGCGGTTCAACAAAGAAGATGCGATGCTGATCCTGAAGGATGGTACGAACATTCCGGTCTCGAAATCGCGGAAGGATTTGTTGATGAAACGATTGATCTACATCTAATTATGAATTATCAATGATTAATTATTAAGGGGGGTGCCTGAGATTCATTATCAGCTCGGGATTTCTTGATAATTCATAATTAATCATTGATAATTTTTCAGACAACTGTTATGTTGAACGTCTCATCAAAAGCGATAGCTCCTTCGCGGACTTGTGCTGCACCGGGGATCATCAGGCCTTTCATTTTGCCGGTTTTCCCTTTCTGAAGCAGGTCTAACAGCTGTCTCTCCGTGAGCTTTTTGCCCAGGATCTCGAATGGCACGAGGAAGCCGCACACGCGGTAGTTTGCACAACCAACGCCGGTCTTTCCTTCCATTAATTTGTGTGCACCGCATTTCGGGCAATCGAGGTCAGTGATGGCTACTTTCTCGGCTGGTTTGCGTTCGCGCTTGACTTTCGGAGCCGGCGGTGCTTCCGTTTCCAATTGAAAACGTATCGGAGCCTGTGAAAAGATCACCTCATCGGTAAGCTGGCGTACCATGACAATCAATTCCTGCTTGAACTGTTCGAGGTCGTATTCGCCTTTTTCGATCAGTCGCAGCTTGCGTTCCCATTGTCCGGTGAGCTCGGCACTTTTCAGCAATTCGTTCTGAATGGTATCGATGAGGCTGATGCCGATCGGCGTGGCTATAAGGTTCTTGCGCTTCTTCTCGATGTATTTCCTGCGGAAGAGCGTTTCAATAATGTTGGCCCGGGTGGCTGGTCGGCCGATCCCGTTTTCTTTCATCATATCGCGGATCTCTTCGTCTTCGACCTGCTTACCGGCCGTCTCCATGGCACGGAGCAAGGTTGCTTCGGTATAAGCCTTCGGCGGGCTGGTTTTGCCTTTATGAATGGCCGGTTCATGCGGGCCGGATTCGCCTGCAACAAATTCCGGCATGACCTGATCCGGTTTCTCTTTTTTTGCTCCGTCTTCGGCTGTTTCCTGCCACACCACGCGCCAGCCCGGCTCGATGATCTGCTTACCGGTTGCTTTGAATTCTATTTGTCCGACTTTTCCCAGCACGGTGGTGTTAGACACTTTACATTCCGGGTAAAACGCAGCAATGAAACGGCGCACGATCATGTCGTAAATGTGCTGCTCGGGCGGTGTAATGCCGTTTGGCTGCACACCCGTAGGAATGATGGCGTGGTGATCGGTTACTTTCTTGTCGTCGAAGACGCTTTTGAGCTTCGGAATAGGCTGACTTGCCAACGGCTCGGTAAAGCGTTTGTAATGCACCAGACCGTTCATGATTCCCGGGATTTTCGGGTGCAAATCTTCGGAGAGGTAGGTCGTATCAACGCGCGGATAAGTCACGCATTTCTTTTCGTAGAGCGATTGCACGTACTTGAGTGTTTCCTCGGCCGAATAACCCTGCTTCTTATTGGCTTCCACCTGCAAGGACGTGAGGTCGAACAGGCGCGGATTGCCTTCTTTCCCTTCTTTCTGCTCAAAGGAGGTGATCTCGAACGGATGTTCCTTGAGGTAATCGAGTCCTTTTTGCGCGCGATCCTCGGTCTTCAGCCGGTCGATGGTGGCCATGAATTCCGTTTCGCGGTAGATGGTCTTGAGCTCCCAGTATTCTTCTGAACGAAAGGCATCGATCTCTTTCTGGCGCGAAACGATCATTGCTAATGTAGGCGTTTGCACACGACCGATCGAGAGCGTGGCTTTTCCCTGCCCGAATTTCTTGGTGAACAGCCGCGTAGCGTTCATACCCAGCAGCCAGTCGCCGATAGCACGGGCACTTCCTGCTGCGTAGAGATTTTTGTATTGTGCGCCATCACGCAGTCCCTGGAAACCTTCGCGGATCGCTTCTTCTGTCAGGGAGGAAATCCAAAGTCGTTTAATGGGAGCTTTACAGCGCGCTTTCGCCAGGACCCATTGCTGGATCAATTCCCCTTCCTGGCCGGCATCCCCGCAGTTGATGACTTCGTCGCATTCCTGCACCAGTTTTTCGATCACGGAGAACTGTCGCTTGACGCCCTGGTCGTCGATGAGCTTAATACCGAATTTCTCCGGGATCAGCGGCAAATCCTCGAGCTTCCAGAATTTCCATTTATCGTGATAATCATGCGGTTCTTTGAGCGTACACAAATGCCCGAATGTCCACGTGACCCAATAACCGTTGCCTTCGTAAAAACCGTCCCTGCGTTGTCCGGCACCGATCACTTCTGCGATATCACGGGCTACACTGGGTTTTTCGGCAATACATAATTTCATTTAGTTTGAAGTTACTAGTTGGAAGTTACGAGTTAATGAGTTTTTGAGTTGGTGGGTTGATGAGTTAATGAGTTTTTGAGTTGGCGGGTTGACGAGTTAATGAGTTGGTCTTTCAGTCTCCGGTTGGGTTGTGACGGGAGACTAGTTAATTCTGAAGGAAGGGTTGGCGGGCATAACGGATCACTTCGAAGGCAGCGACGTGTTTTTCATCGGCTGGATGGGTGAACAAGCGCTCCGATTTCCAGTTCTCGATGCTGATATTCGGGAAATAAGTATCGGCCTGAAAGCGATCGTTGACCAATGTAACGAACAGCTCGGACACTTTACCGTCTTTCCACGCTTCTTTGTAGATCTCGCCACCACCGATGATGAAGATGGTGCGATCGGTTTCGTTACGGTAATGCTCGAGGCAGGCATCCAGCGAGTTGAATACTTTACAGCCCGGCGCTTCGTAATCGGGGTTGCGCGTGAGCACCACGTTCTCTCTTCCTGGAAGCGGACGAAAGCGCTCCGGGATGGATTCATAGTTTTTCCGGCCCATGACAACGATGTGTCCCATGGTGGTTTCACGGAAAAACTGCATATCGTCGGGAAGATGCCACAGCAGCTGATTGTTTCTCCCGATTCCCCTGTCGAGGTCCATTGCTACGATCAAGCTCACTTTCATTGGGTAACGATTTTGAATTCCTTCGGACTGATAAATACTAACTGCAAATTACTATAATGCAGGTTTTCAAGCAATGTTTTTGCAGTTTCTGCCTGTTCTTTTGTGGCACAAACGCCGCTCACGAGGTGATAGGTCCCATCGGGAGCCAGTACTTTGTGGAAGAAGGGCTGAGTTTCCGGGCTCAATTTTTTCCAGTCTGAGCCTATGCCTGCGGCCTGTGTAGCTTCGATGGAATAATAGCCCTTCAGCAGCAAACCAAAATAAGTGGCCTGCTCCTCGGCAACCAATTGTTCGGTTGTTCCTTTGGCATGTTCGGCAAACAGCTTGCGCGAATCAGTAAAGAACTGCGCCATCTGGGCTTTAGCGGCATCATCGAGGAAGCCTTCGCGCTGGCTGTTGTAATCGAATTCCGGGAGAATGTAATACGGTTTCACTACTGCTTCCTGGCGCGGAAACACCCATGTAAACCAGTGATTGACTTTGTCGAAGCTCACCTGTCCGTTGGTTTTGGATACGGTCGTTGTGAGCATCATACCGCCGTCTTTGTAGCGATCGCGCTGGTTGGAAACAAAGTTCCCGAGCGACCAGGCTGTGAGCTTCTGCTTCCCCCCTACTGTTTTCGTTTCGACCGGCTGCAACACGTGCGGATGACTGCCAATGACCATATCGGCCCCCTGGGCGTAACAGAAAGCCTCCCAGTTTTTCTGGTAGCTGTTGGGCAGCGATTTGTATTCTTCGCCCCAGTGGACGGTGCAGATAATGAGATCGGCCCCCAGTGTTTTAGCTTTCTTGAAATCGGACTTCATGACAGCGCTGTCGATGTAATTGATGATGAGCGGCGCTGCAACAGACAAGCCGTTGGTTCCATAGGTATAGTTCAGTATGGCGACTTTGAGTCCGTTCTTCTCGATCAGCAGCGGATAGTTCTTATCGCGCTCGGCTTTACTGCGGAAGGTTCCCGTATGTTTCACCCCGAGCTTGTCGAGTACATCGAGTGTTTTGACCACGCCTTTTGAACCGCCATCGCAGGAATGGTTGTTGGCCGTGATGATCACATCGAAACCGGCATCTACGAGTCCTTCCGACAATTCGGGCGGAGCGGAAAACTGCGGATAGCCTTTGTAGGGTTTACCTGCATGCGTGACTTCGAGATTCGCAATAGCGATATCGGCTTTCGCGATGATGGGCTTTACAAACTGGAAGCAGTCGCGGTAATCGTAGCTGTCTTTTTTGGCGTTGTAAGCACCCGCGATCTGCCCGCCGTGCTGCATGACATCGCCCACGAAGAGCAATTCGAGCTGGCCCTGTGCAAAAGAACAAATGCTGACGAGCAGCAGGGTTAATGTGGCGAATAATTTCATATCCGGTTAATGGTGGTGTAAAGGTAGTATTTCCGGGTTATTTGACCACATAGACACATAGGACACAAAAGCTTTTGATTAGGATTGTGAGCAGGGAACCACATAGAAACATAGGGCACATAGGTATACGAGAGTTACTATTAGGCTGACCAAATAGGACACATAGACGAC
>CAMLRS010000030.1 GCA_946482515.1 uncultured Flavobacteriales bacterium
GCTATTGGGCCTAATCTTTTACTTTTCACTCTGCACCGTCGCAGGTGCTTCCGCCGCGGCGGACTGAGCTACTGGGCCATAAACTAAATTAAATAAAAAAGGGGATGATTGCTCATCCCCCAACTGTCGGGGCGGCAGGATTCGAACCTGCGACCTCCTGGTCCCAAACCAGGCGCGATGACCGGACTACGCTACGCCCCGAACAAAATGCCCTATTTCAATCTGACCACCGAACGTTTCCGGGGTCGAAAAGCGAGTGCAAAGCTAGTGACTTTTTTCACTTATGCAACCCTTTTTTTTGAATTCCTGTGCAGTAATCGACTAAGTGATTCACACTCAGCACTCACACTGGATTTGCGGTGAGGGCGGGATTCGAACCCGCGGTACAGTTACCCGTACGTCAGTTTAGCAAACTGGTGGTTTCAGCCTCTCACCCACCTCACCTTCATATTCTGTCCAAAGAACTAGGGCGCAAAAATAACAAAAGCCGGGCTCATTCAAAGAAAAAAGATGAAAAAATGCCGCGGTATTTGATTCCTGGCAGCCAATTGACCGGGAACTGGCTCTGTTTCAATTCAATCGAACGGTATCGTTTGGTAATCAGCTGCGCGCTTCCTTATTGTATTTGTTTCGGTATTCCAGCGGCGACATGCCGGTGATTTTCCGGAATACTTCCCGAAACGCCTTCACATCGGTATAACCGACTTCGTACATGACTTCGCCGACTGTTTTGCGGCTGCTCTCCAATTCCTTCTTGGCCGATTCAATTTTCAGTCGTTGGGTATATTCGAGTGGCGTGTTGCCTGTGGCTTTGATAAACCTTCTGTCGAAATTCCTGCGGCTCAGGGCAAACTTTGAAGACAGGTCTTCTATGGAGATTTTCTGATCGGTATTGTTTTCCATATAAGCCTGGGCCTGCCTTACAACTTCATCGCCATGCTGTTTTTGCCCGGTGAATATCGCAAATGCAGACTGGCTGTTTCGATCCAGCTCAATTTGAAAGATCTTGGAACAGTAGATCGCGGTTTGCCTGTCGTAATATTTCTCCACAAGGTAAATCACGAGGTTCAAAAACGAATAAGCGCCGCCATTGGTGTAAATCCCGTGTTCATCCGTGATCAGCTTATCCGAATGCAATTCTACCTTCGGATACATTTCCCTGAACGAATTCGTAAGCGACCAGTGTGTAGAGCAGCCCCTGCCGTCCATAATGCCGGTAGATGCCAGTATAAAGGCGCCTGAGCACATACTGGCTATTTCTGCTCCGGATTGGTACTGCTGCCTGATCCAGTCCAGCATGGGACGGCTCTCCGCTTCATTTTTACCCGGCATTGCGGATGGTATGATAATCAGATCCGTTTGGGCAATATCAGCGATGGAAACATCCGTTTTCAAAGCTACCAGATCCCTGATATATTCGCTCCTGTCAGAGACTCCGGCAACGACCATCTGGTATTTTGGCTGATAGCCCTGTTTTGCCCAGTAATCAGCAGCTTTGGCGAATACTTCTACCGTTCCTATTATACAGGCAACGGTGCTGAGGCTGCATTGCGCCTCCGGGTATAAAAGAGTGATGTGTTTCATCCGTACGGTTCTGTTGGTAAAGATACGGCATCCGCGCTGTCCAAAACAACCCGTCACAATGTCTGTATTACCACCTTTCCTTGTGCGATACAGACACGACCTTTGTAAAACAGACTGATAGTCACATTAAATACAGACATCATGCAGAACAAGAATTTCACCACCGCATTACTGGTGGATCAAACACCGGCGGAAGCATTCCATGCTATTTTAAATGTCCGTGGCTGGTGGTACGGCTTATTTGACGAATCTTTTGAAGGAAGCTCGAGTCAACCCGGCGAAGAGTTCAGCTTTCGAGCTGGCGGAGGCGCGCATTACAGCAAACAAAAAATGACGGAGATCGTTCCGGATAAAAAAGTAGCATGGCTTGTTACGGAAAGTACGCTGACTTTTGTCGATCACACCGACGAATGGGTGGGCACCGAGCTGCATTTCGATCTTTCCAGGGAACAGGACAAAACCAAAATCGTGTTTACCCACGTAGGACTGGTGCCCGAAATGGAATGCTATCAATCCTGCGCGCCAGCATGGACACAATACATACAGGAACGGCTCAAACTTGCCCTGACAAAACAGCATGAGCAACAATGATTCATTTATAAACCCCTTAACTATTCTCAAGATGACAACATCCGATTTCACAACGACCATTTTGCTGAACCAGACGCCAAAAGAAGTTTTCGAGGCCGTTAACGACGTGCGCGGCTGGTGGGCAGAAAGCGTTGAAGGCAATACCAACCAGCTCCATGAAGAATTTCTTTACTATTATAAAGATGTTCACATCAGCAAAATGCGCATCATTGAGCTTGTACCCGACAAGAAAGTAGTTTGGCTTGTGCTGGAAAATGAGTTTAATTTCACCAGGGATAAGACCGAATGGAAAGGCACTAAAATCATTTTCGACATTTCCGAAAAAGGACACCAGACGCAGCTTCGTTTTACCCACGAAGGCCTTGTTCCGGAATACGAATGCTATAATGTTTGCCACGACGCCTGGACAAGCTATATCCAGGGAAGCCTGAAAAACCTGATTGAAACGGGAAAAGGTAAGCCCAACACCCGGGAAGGCGGGCTCAATGCTGAGCTGATCGAAAAGTGGAAGCTTCCCATAAAATGAGGAAATCAATACGAGTAATCACAAAAAAAGAGCAGTACGTCAGTATTGCTCTCTTTCTTTCGGGTAGATTATATTGTAAATTTCCTTCTACCGTTTGTTACTTTCTGTTGCAGAGGAAACAACCTCCGACTGTGGAATCTGCTCACCTGGCTACGACATCAATTCACGCTCGAAATACACAAGCTCTTTTTCGTCGGAATTGGCTGCTATTCTACAATAGTAAATGGTGGGGATGTAACGTCGAACGACCAGTTTAACAGTCGGACGTGCAATGGCGTAAACGGTTTCGCCTTCTTTGTATTTGCCTTCTTTTTCCATGATATTTAATTTAAACCGGTATCAGAACCAGTAGTGTAATAACTCTGTGATGAGCACCAGGCACTGTCTGAGCCTGTTTCGCAGCATCCCTTTTCGGGGCGACTTCCACCATGTCCGGATCACAAGCGAACAGCAACTGTCAGCTGGCCCCATACATTTTTATAACGCGGCGTTTCGGAAGTTCCGTCGCCACGGTTGTTGAACAGGTCCCAGCCTACACGTGTCCCAAAGACGACGTGGCGGATATTGATGTCAAAACCACCTGCAAAGCAAACGGTGTTTTTGCGGACGTTGTCGTTGTCAAATTCTTCCTGTTCTTCCGACGTAAAATTGCCGTTGCTGAACCGATCGGTCTGCGAAAACAGGTAGGAGAATTGCGGGCCGGCAAGAATGGTCACCGATTCAATTGGTTTCAGGGCAATGTAGAGCGGTATATCGAGGTAATTCGTTGTACGTGAGATTTCGTAAGAACGTCCCATAAATGTACCCGTGCCGCGGAATCCTTTTTGGGAAAACAGCACTTCCGGTTGTATCCCGAGCAGGCTTCCTAACGGAATGACCAGGAAAATACCTGTTACGACGCCGAATTTACCATCAGCTTCGAATTCTTCGCCTTCGGTATCGTAAACCGAAGAGAAATTGGTACCGAATTTCAGACCGCCTGAGAAGCGATCCCGGTATTGTTTATCGTTTTGTGCGTAAAGTTGTGTGAAACTGCCGGCTACAAGCGCCAACACGATCAGGGATAATTTATTTTTCATGATGTGTTTTGAATAGCGGGCTTGCTCAGGGAATATTCGATTCTCCTGTTATGTTCCTTCCCGGATGTTCCGGAAACAGATGCCCGTGCATTAAGAGTAGTGTCAGGGTTGCTATTTGTCCTGTTGAGGAATTCGAATCCGGTCTGCTACGTGAGCTAGTACACGATTGTCAAATCTGCGCGGCATGTTTGGATGCGGAAATCCTTCAGGTTAATGCGGTATTCTTTATTCAACAGATAGAATAAGGACAGGCTGTTGCTTTCCTGCCCTCTTCGCATTGCGGGTGTATTTACGGCTGTATTACTGCTGTATGGCCCACCCGGCAAGTTATTATGCTTTCGGCGCGTTGCCTTTGCTGATGATATTCACCACCTCATCGCGCTGCTTGTTCAGTTTCGTTTCAACGCGCGTCAACAGCGCATCTTCCTGTCCTTGTTCGTATTTCAGGTCGGAATCGGTCAGCTGCGGAAATTTCTCCTTGAGCAGCTCTGATTGAGCCTTCCAGTCACCAGTAATCTTAAAGTTGCTGGTGCGGGTGGCCTGATCTTTATTCTTGTTCTCAGTGCCCGTATTATTGGGGTTTTGCTTGTCCATCGTTATTCGAATTAAAACTGTGTCATTAGCGACAGCACAAAGGTCGCCCCTTTATCCCCCGTCTATGTTACACAAGGCCGGCTTATCCTTACACATATCACTGATTCTGTCGCTGAGCCTTTATTTTACAGACGAATACCTATCTTTCTGTCAAGAACCAACGCAATATGAAAACACTTTTCGTCCTGTGCCTGCTGGGCTCGCTCTTCGGCAAACCGGCTGCTGAATCGGAAACCGGGCCGTTCACTTTCGTAGTCAGCGATATTTTTAAACTATCTACAGGACAACTTGTCGTAAGCGGCCAGATCACATCCGGTGAGATCCGGATCAACGAGCAGCTGAGGATTCCCATCGACAGCACGGAAGTAACGGTAGCGATCGAAAAGATGGAAATATTCGGCAGGACCGACAACCTGGATGTTGGATTCAAAGACGATTACGTTGCCTTTACCATCTCTGGTGTGCAACGGGGCAAGCTGTGGCCCGGTATGGTGCTCACGAAGTAATTAATTCACCAATTGTAGTTCCACGACCGCAGAACGCTGTCGCGGCCTTTTTGGTCGAGCCGGACTTCGGTGCCTGGTATGGGAATGCCATTCTTTTGCTTTTCGACGAATCCTTTCGATTCATTATGCCTGTAATAGCGAATCGTGCTGAGGCGCCATGCTTCATCGTTGTCGATCTGCTTGCGGATATTGTCTTCTTCCTGGTAAATTCCCAGCGAATCGAAATAAAACGACTTAGCTTGCATATAGGCTTTTTTCGACTTTCGGAATCCCTGCTCTTTCGCTGCAGACAGTTGAAACCAGCCTATGCCTTCCTTTCCCGTTTTGCCGGTCGAATAGGCTTTCCGGTCCACATAAGACTTCAACGGAAGACCACCATTTGCTTTACGAAAAGCATTTTGGCTCATTCCTTTGTCATCCTGCATCTTGCAGGCGCAAAAAACGGGTAGTACGAACAGGAGTATGGAAAGCGATGGTTTCATGGTGGGTAATGATGGCTCAAATATAGTCTGATCATGAAGATGTTGGATGGCTGATGTTTGATTTTGGATGAAGCGTTCATCAACCATCTAAAATTCAACATCAAAAATCATTGAGTGAACGATTTCAGCAGAAGGATGTATTTCTCAACGTCCATCGATAAATGAAACGTATGAAATCTGTGCTGCTGATCCTGTTGTGTTGTTCTGCTTTTTGGAGCCAATCGCAAACGATTACCCGGCAATCGGGCGAAAGCAGCGACAGTTTTGTGAAACGCTCACTGGCGAAAGATGCTTTCAACGCCGGCCCTGTTTTCGAATACACCAACGATACCAGCTCCATCATTTTGTATGTTCAGGTACAGCACCAGGATACATCGAAAACCGTGACAATTGGTTCTGAGACTTATAAAACACTGCCCGAAGCTACATACACACTGCTGTGCGTGCTCTACTCCACCGATGAAGTCCATTATGCCAATTACGTGGTCGACACGCTGGACGTAAATTCAGGATGTTGCCCCTGCTGGCAGCCGGTAACCGTGACCAACTTTTTTTCCCTCAACTGGGACAATGATCCTGAACAGGAGATCGGGATGGTTGTGATGCAATGGGTGCAGCCGGATTGCAATTCAGCTACGATTTCATCTGTTTCGATTTATGACAACATTACTTCCTTCCTGACAAACAAACAGCTTCCAAGACTGCGGGAACGCTTATCAGAAAACAGTTTTACAAAAGAGCTCGAGGAAGATCAACCGGTGATTCCCGGTTATATCATGTATGATTTTTAGGACATAAATCGAATCCTCCCCCTTTGGAGGGGGACACAGGGGGAGGATCATACCTCTTCAATCACTTTTTCGTGATATCGCACAACATATCCGAATGGATATTCAGCCCGATGTTCCCGATGTTGTAATAGAATTCGGTGCTGACGATCCATACGATCTCACAGATCTCGCGCTCGGAGTAATGTTTGGCTAATCCGGCAAAGGTTTCCGGGTCCATGCGGCGCTCTTTGGTGAGCAAGGTCACGAAATCGAGCAACGCACGCTCTGCTTCTGAAAACAACGGGCTTGTCTGGTAATCGCTGAGCGCGTCGAATTTCGCCGGGTTCATCGACGATTCGATGGCGATCATGCGCGAAATGTCTATACAGAACAGACAGACGTTCAAGCGCGCCACCTGCTGACGAACGAGCATGAGCGTTTCGGCCGGCAATTGCAGCTTCTTGTCCAGTTTTCCAATCTTCATCGAGAAGAAGCCAAAGCTCATCGGCATGCGCACCGAGCTGACTTTTAAAGGCGTTAATACTTTTCCGAATTTTTTACGGGAGAATGCATAGATCATTTTCCACATCAGGCTTTGCGGCTGTTCCACCGGCTTCAAATAGGTATCCATAAAAGTGTTTTTGTACCAAAGACCGGGGGAAACCTGTTTTGTGACAAGAACGGTGAAAAAAAATTCACAATGCAGAATTCAGAATGCATAATTCTGCATTGTGAATTCTGAATTCTGCATTATCGAATGTGGAGCTTATCCGGATTCCGAATAAACAAAATGCGCGCGATGCCGTTTTCATCGAAGTTGACGCACAAAGCGGAATCCAGCTCGCCGGTTGCTTCCATGTAAAGCAGCGCTGCCGGATGACCGTTGAAAAAACCTGGTCTGTAGGTGTACGTTTCGCCTTTTTCCAGTCCTTGTTTCGTGACACCGATGAGGAATTTGATCACTTTATCTGCACCGAAGAGCGGTTTCAATGCCGCAGCACGTTTGCCACCACCGTCGTTGTACAGCTCGATGTCGCGCACCAGGATGTCTTCCAGTGCCGAGCGGTCCATCTGGTACATTGCCGACAGAAACGCTTCGGTCAAAGCGCGGTGTTTGTCTGCATCTACCGGTTTGGCAATTGTGGAATGCATTTTCTGACGCGCCCGGTGCAGGAGCTGCCGGCAGTTGTCTTCGGATTGCTCGGTGAGCTCGGCGATCACTTCGTAGTTTTCCGAAAAGCTTTCCCGCAGGATAAACACAGCGCGTTCTATTGGATTGAGCCGTTCGAGCAGCATCAGCAATCCGTAATCGATCGAAGGTATTTCGGGGTTCGCTTCCAGCGTGATGTACGGTTCCGGCAGCCAGAACCCGGTATAGGTCTCGCGTGCCGTCTTGACTTCGTTCAGCCGGTTGATGCTCCGGTTCACCACCATGCGCGCAAGGTACATTTTCAGGTTGGCCACTTCCGGGCGATCGGTCTTCAGCCATTTTTCGTACACATCCTGCACAATGTCTTCGGCTTCTTCCACCGTTCCCATCATGTTGTAAGCAATTTTGAACAGGTACGGACGAAGCGAAACGAGCTGGTCCTGAGATTCTGTGAGTTGTGTCTGCAAACCGTTTGTATTTACGCTTGGGGAAGCGTTGTGCGGACTTAAAGATGGCAGATTTTTAGCTTTCAGACATCATTTCCGCCTGAAAAAATACAGGGTGTGACCATGATTGTAATAACCACTTCTGTATGCATCCATTTCGCTTTCAATCAGTTTGTCATTGATCCATTCGACAATGAGGTAATTGCCGGAATGGGAAAAATACCATCCTGCTGTTAGCCGAAGCTGCCCGGTGTTTGCCTGCTGCAAGTCGGCAGTATAGGCACTGTCCGGATAAAACGCCTGAACGATCTCAGCGCCGCTCAGTATGGCAGCACTATCGGTGCTTTGGAAACAATGATCGATGATGAGCACATAGCTTTGCATGTGATGTCCGCTGGAATAATGATAGTCGAACCACTTGAGCTGCCATTCGGAAGTGTCTTTTCGCAATTCCGAGAGCGTATCCATAATGGCTTGTTTTCCGGCTATCAACGTATGCATCTGCTGACGGATCACTTCTACGGAATCATCATTGTGCAGCTCAACCACCTGGTCTTTAAAAACAAAAGGATCGAAGACCATGATCGCTTTGTTGGGGTCAATCACCTGGAATGCGTCCTTTTCAACGGGTTCCTGGGTAACCGCCGGAAAAGACAGCATGAGAATGAAAACGAGAATGAGTTGATTGGATTTCATTGCGTGTGATTGAACGAAGAATGGTACACGCAACCGTTGGATCGGTTCAATCGGATGATTGCTTTTGATGCAGATGATTCGTTACTTTAGCTGTCAAACGCTACACCATGAAAAAAACAGTACTCATCCCCGCAGGACTGCTGGCTTCCTTTGCACTGGGCTTCTATATTTGCAAGCTGGCAACGGACCTGCCGGAAACCCAAACGGCGAAGGCCGATAAGCCATCGACGAAGCATCATACACTCAAAGAAAAAGAAGGACATATGAAATTAGGAGCATTTTCCATCAGCCTGAGCGTCAAAGACCTCAAAGTTTCCAAAGCATTTTACGAAAACCTCGGCTTCAGTCATTTCGCAGGAAGTGAAGCGCAGAATTACCTGATCATGAAAAACGGCAATGCGCTCGTTGGCTTGTTCCAGGGCATGTTCCAGGGAAATATCCTGACCTTCAACCCGGGCTGGGATGAAAACGCACAGAACGTTGACAACTTCGACGATGTGAGAGCCATTCAGAAAGAGCTGAAAAGCAAAAACGTGAAGCTCGACAGCGAAGCAGATGAAAGTACAACAGGACCCGGAAGCATCATGCTCACCGATCCGGATGGAAACATGGTACTGATCGATCAGCACCGCTAAAAAACACGAGACCAAAAAGAAAGCCTGTTCATGGAATTGAACAGGCTTTTGATTTTTACCGAAAATATTAATTCAGTTGCTGCTCTGTAGCCTGCGACTTCACATAGTTGTCGACTTCGTTGTGCGGAATCTCTTTCACCGGGATCAAAAAATCGCCGTTGGATCCGGAGATCACAATCTTCGGCACATACTGTCCCGGAAATGTTCCTCTGGAAGTGTAAGGCGTCGTACCTTGTCCCAAAGGTCCCGTCCATCCCATCGAATCGATCTTCAGCCCGCCTACGAAATGGCTGTCGCGCACCAGGCTGAAGCCATACGAGTAATTCGGAGCATCACCTTGTACTTCAATGATAAATACTCCGGGAGTGTCCAATCCTGTCCACAGATACGTGGCCGTTGTTTTAGCCGCATTAACCGGCTCTTTTCCATAGAATCCCATAATAATTCAGTTTTTAGTCGTTAGTCCTACTCGTAAGGTTTTTCGGGGCCACCAGGCCATTACGGGAAAATCCGTTACTGGCATAACTCAAATTTCCGCCATTCGCAGGTGCAGGAAAAGGGTATTTTTACGTGTTGTGATTAAACAGGTAAGTTTCTGACAAACAGCACGTATCCGGATTTTTCTGCAACCTTACTATCTTTGAGCTATGGCAGGAGTTAAAACCAAACAGCACAACGGCGACGTGATCCATTTCATCGATGCGTTTGCCGATACCGAGCAAAAGAAGCAGGACAGCTACGACCTGATTCAGCTGATGCAGGATTTCACCGGTCACGAACCAAAAATGTGGGGACCGTCTATCATCGGGTTCGGAGTTTATCACATTCCGGGTCCAGGCGGTAAAAAAGGAGCCGACTGGCCGATGCTGGGTTTTTCACCGCGCAAAACCGCCATTTCGCTCTACGTCTACACCGGCCTGAAAGAACACGGGCATTTACTCGAAGGCCTGGGGAAATTCACCATGGGCAAAGCCTGCATTTACGTCAAAAAGCTTTCGGATATCGACCAGGAACAGCTCAAGAAGATTATGGGTGCGAGTATGGTGTGGGTTAAGGAGAAATATGGGGATTAATGCTCTTCCCTGCTAAATTTTAAACCGCAACCCTTTCTCCGCCAGCGCTTCTTTCAGAACCGGCATCGATTTCGATCCCATGCCGTGCAGCTTCAGAATTTCCTTTTCCGTATACGCTGCCAGTTTTTCCAGGCTATCGATTCCCGCATGCAACAAAGCATTCCTCGCCGGATTTGCCAATAGGGACAGAAATCCTTCTGCGGGCTTTTTCTGCTGCTCACAAACCGGGCAGGTCGGACAGTCGGAGGTTTTGGAATACTGGTGACCTTTCGGACAGGTGCGGAGGTTTTCGTCAGTCATAGCCAAGATCGATTGCAATTACCTAAAAATGCAAAACAATTCAGAAGATGCGTCATTTTTGAAGACTTAATCGCCAATTAATATCGGTTTTAGCAGACTTTTTTTATTTTCCCACCAAAATTTTAATTATGACACTATTCACGTTACGCAGAGCGACCCTGCTTTCTTTGGGGTTGGTCGTCATGTTCGGCTGTAAAAAAGAAAATCTGAAACAATTTAATAAACCGACCGATCCGGTGCTGAAACACATTCTTGACCTGGGATTTGCCCGGGAAGATATTCGTGAGTTCAAGGATTATTACCTGGTTGAAGGGGATATCCGTTTCATGAAAAACCAGTCGCCTCCAACAAAACAGGCGCATGCAGGTTCGCTGATCAGCTATGCAAATCGAAACGTCACCGTTTTTTTGGATATTAGCAGTTTTTCCGGTTTGACTTTTCAGTCAAGAATCAACAATGCGTTTAACAATGCCCTGAACGCTTATGCCGGGATCAGTTTCACATGCATAGATTTAAGCTCGACCGGATCGGCAGGATCAGCCGATATTGTGATCAAATCAGGAAATCTTCCTACGGATGTTTGTGGGGAAGGTGAGTTTCCTGTAAGTGGAAACGCTGGACCTGAAGTTATTATAGATCAGGGAGAAGTTGGGTCTCATACGGAAGCCCAGCTTACTTTTCTACTGATCCATGAATTGGGACATAATATAGGATTGCGGCATACTGATTGGTCATCGGCCGGTGAGTCAACCGCTGTGCACATCGATGCAACACCTAATTCAGATGCTAATTCCGTAATGAACTCTGGAACCTGTGGTTATTCATTTTCAGCACTTTCTTCTATGGACGAGCGTGCAATCCAGGTGTTGTATCCTGAAATACGTTATGCTGCCTGGGGAACAGGACTTGGTTCTGCGGGAAGTATTCGTACAGGGGACTTCAACGCCGACGGAAGAACAGATATGTTGCAGATTGCTTCCGGTAATTCACATGTTTGGCTCTCCAGCGGATCTGCACTTGTTAATTCCGGTACATGGGGCACAGGTCATGGAACATTTGCTGAAACACGGGTAGCCGATTTCAACGGAGACGGCAAAGCTGATCTGGCTCAGTTTGCTTCTTCAGGGAATTCGTATGTGTGGTTTTCAACAGGATCCGGATTCTCGGCTCAAGGGCTTTGGGGAACAGGACACGGAGCAGCTTCAGGTCTTTTGCTTGCCGATCTGAATGCTGATGGTAAAAAGGATGTGATCCAGATCGCGAGTGGCAATTCCTATGTGTGGTTGTCAAGCGGCTCCGGATTTACTTACCAGGGACTTTGGGGAACTGGTCACGGGACTATCAACCAGCTGCGTGTAATCGACTTCAACGCCGATGGAAGGGAAGATCTTATTCAGGTTAGCGCAGTAGGAAACTCCTATGTATGGACCTCATCCGGGACCGGATTCACATACTTGGGACTTACAGGTAGTGGACATGGCAGTATCGGTAACATCTTTACAGGAGATTTCAACAATGATAGTAGGGTTGATCTGATGCAGGTTTCTTCAGGAAACGCGCATGTCTGGCTTTCAAATGGTAGCTCATTCGTATCAAGCGGTACCTGGGCAACAGGTGTTGGGCTTGCTTCCGAAATCAAAGTATTGGATATGAATGGTGACGGCAGTGATGATATCATTCAGATTTACGAAGGTGCTTCTTTCAGATGGCTTTCGACTGGTTCCGCATTCGGCTCCTACCGTTTTTGGTCCAGCGGTCATGGATTCGCCTCCGAAAACTTTGTAGGAACATTTAACAGCGGTGCTACTGTTGATATTATACAGGTTTCTACATCAGGTAATGCTTACTTCTGGTCGTCCTTTTAAAAGTAGTTGATCAGATCTCAGACCATATTGACCGGCAGTTTGAACAGGATTCAGCTGCCGGTTTTTCACATCCACCTCGCGTCGTTTTCCCTTACATCTTTTGCCCGGAACTTGGCGATCTTGCGGATCAGCTCTTTGGGAAGCGGCTGGTCATAGGGGAACTGGATGGTGTCCGTTCCGGTTTTGTAGTTGGCAAGCTCGGTTTTGAAGTGTTCCAGCGTGGAGCGCGTAGGCATGAAATTGAAATGTGATTTAAACGCCGAGATGGCAAACAAAATGCGTTTCTCTTCGAAAACCGGCGATCCCCATTTGATCAATTCTTTTGCGTCCGGGGCTACTTCTTTCAGCAGCGCGCGGATCTCATGCAGCTTTTCCTGGGCCACCGGCGGAGCAGCAGCGTAATATTCCTCAACGGTTGAAGCTTTTATTTTGGGCATATGCTATCAGATAGAAGACAGGTAAAGATAACAAAAAAGGCAGCGTGCCTGTTTTCACGCTGCCTCTGACCCGGTGTCTGCCTGCTACAACAACAGCCGGGCCTTGATTCTGATGAGTGTCCAAAATTTTATCCGTGCCCGCCCCGAAAGACGGGCATCGGAAAGCTAACGGATGGATAGTTTCATAAATAGTGGCCGGGCCAGGCCGCGCACTAAAGAGTTTACTGCTTGATCAACCGAACCGTTTTCGGGCGCTGGCTCGCATCCGATTGTACCGAGATGAAGTAGATCCCCGAAGCATATTCCGAAAGATCTACTTTTTGCTTCCCGAAGGTGTTGATCTGTTCGATCAGCTTGCCGTTCGGACCGGTAATCGTAACGGTTGCCTTGCCTGCGCAATCAACGGTAATCATGTTGGCTGCCGGATTCGGGTACACGCTGAAATCCTGTTCCGCTGTTTCATGTACATCTAGGTGTTCCATGCTCATGCGGTAAGCAATGAAGTCAAACGTAACCGTATCAACGCCATATCCGGCGATATAGCTTCCATCGGGCGACATACAGTTAGCCGAATAGATCACATTGTTACCCAGATCGAGGCCAAGCGTCGCCTGCGCATATTCATTCAGGTCCTGTATGCCACCGTCAGGTGTCCACACAAAAGCCAGCTCAGGATCCCATGGTCCCTGCTGGATTCTTCCCACAGCCAGTGTGCCATCGTTGTTCAACGCAGCCACATATCCCATTCCCCCGGGAGCCAGTGTTCCCAGATCAATTACTCCTGTAGCTTCGCTCCAGATCCACGGATTGCCGTTGTTGGCAAAATCGCCAGCGCCACCGATCCAGTTGCCATCGGCAGAAATAGTGGTGCATTCGCCCATCTGGTTGTACTCATCGGTAGAGTCGCCCTGCGGATCGAGCAAAATGTATTCGTTCGGGAAGTAACCGCCAGCCGGGTTCTTTCTCCACACAGCCGATTTCCACGGTCCGTTGAAGTCCTGCCAGCCTACAATAACGGATGCGTCGCCGCATACATCATTGGCCCGCGTGCTGCGTCCAAAGTACATCGTACCGAGGTCGATAATGCCGTCTTCGGCATTCCAGGCAATAGCATGCATGAAGCCGTAGCCACCTGTTGTATCGGCCCAGGAATTTCCGACAACGGTTGTTGCGTCGCCTGAAATGGAATAACCACCGCTCCAGGTTCCGTCGAGGCTCCAGCCAAGGCTTCCCAGTGGTGTCCACGTATTGGCGGCCCGGCTGTAACGCGCCATCACCGGTCCGTCTGGTCCCTGGGTTGTGCCGGAAAGGTACATGCCGTCTGTCGAGAACATCGCGTGACTTCCGATACCGTTGCCCGGCGCCAGACCGTGAATCGTATCTACGTCGGTGGTTTCCGGGTTCCAGATCATGTAGGGGCCTCCCCAATCTGTATAGCCGACAACTTCTCCGTCATTGGAAACATCATAAGTCTGGAAGAAAACGTCCTTGACGAAGAACTGCGAAAAACCGTCATTCAGAAAGAACAAGGATGCAAAAACAAGTAGTGTACTTTTTTTCATATTGTTTTGTGATTGAATTTGTAAAGCTGAAACAAGGAGATGGGGCCAAAGTAGAGGCATTTTTCGCCGGACGACGAATCTCCCGAATTACAATTGCTATACAGATTCCAACCACCCCCTTACATTTACACTACAATGAGGATTAATTGATTTTAAATCAATTGATTAATTGATGGAATTTTCCTGTTCCAGATCGATCAGGAAGTTGATCAGATGGACATCTTCACCGTCGATTCCGAGCTTTTTGCGCAGCCTTGATCGGGCTACGGTGATGCTGTTGACCGACTGATTGGTGATGGAAGAAATGTCTTTGGTGGACATATTCAGGCGCAGGAACGCGCACAATTTCATTTCGTTGGAAGTCAGCGTGGGGAATTTGTCCTGCAAGGCGAGATAGAACTGCGTATGCACTTTGGTGAAATGCGCTTCGAATTCTTCCCACGCGCTGTTGTGCTGACCGGAACGGAGGTCGTTGATGATCTCCTGTACGAGGTGCTGGTTTTCCTTGCTGAAAGAATACTTGGCTTTGTTGAGGCTGTCGGTGATGCGCGAAATCAGCTCGTTGTTTTGTAACAGGACCAATGCTTTTGCCGTTAGCTCGCGCTCTTTGAACTCGAGGTTTTCTTCCAGCTTCCGGCGTGTAAGATCCAGGTTTTCCTGTTTCAGCCTGGCGGTTTTGATCCTTCCGCGCATGCTGATGATGATCAGCAGAGCGACCAGTAAAGCCGCGATCAGGCCAAAGATGCGCGCCTGTGCTTTGGAGGCGTCGGCTTCGTTTTGCTGAAGCTGAAGCTGGTAAGCTTTTTTCTCGTTTTCCCGCTTGTGGGCATCTTCGAGCGTAACGATGGCTGTTTTGCTTTCGTTGTTGAAAATCCGGTCGTTCAGCTCTTTGAACTCGCGGTAATAGCGCAGGGCTTCCCGGTAGTTGCCCAAGGTATCCTGTACCAGCGAAAGTGATTCGAGCGAAACCAGCGCCGACTCGTTGTTGCCTGTTTTGCGGCTCAATGCCAGCGATTGTTCGAAGTAAACGTTTGCCTGCTGAAAGTTGGCCAGGAACACTTCATTTTTTCCAAGGTTGTTCAGCACCTGGGCTTGTCCGGCAACATCGCCTGATTGCTGACGGATCTTCAGCGATTTGTGGAAGTAATGGCTCGACAGGTCAAGCTCCCGTTTTTCCAGGTGACAAATCCCGATGTTGTTCAGAATAGCGCCTTCGTAGCCGGGATCTTTGATGATTTTGTTAAGCTCCAATGCGTTCCGGAAATAAACGAGCGCCGTATTGTAATCCTGCTGCTGAATAAACACGGCTGCCATATTATTGTAGACCTTCAGTTTCCGCAGCACGACTTCCTGCGATTTGGGATCCATGACTTCCAGCACGGAAAGCGCGTTTTCCATATGCAGGAGGCTTTTCCTGTAACTCCTGCGCTGGAGGTAAAGTGTCCCGATTTTCGTGCTCACATCGGCCCGAAGCAGTTGCAGGTTCACCGTACTTTGTTTTCGGGTCGGTTTCCGCAAGGCGTTTTCCACAATCGATTTCGACTGGAGGTAGTAATTCATCGAAGTCGCATGATCGCCTTTGTATTTGTAGATATCGCCCAAGCGGTTCAGGACTTCGATCCGCAGCTCTACATCCGGCAACATTTTCAGCTTTTCCTTCGCTTTCAGCGCTTGCGTCAGTGCCGAATCCAGGTTGTTGAGCATCAGCGTTTCCGATTGTGCAAGGTACCTGCGAACGATCTGCTCATCCTTGTCGCCGGCATAGGCTATGGCAGACCAGCTGCAAAACAGCAGGAAAATTGCCATCACCATACCAGCGCGCACGCTTTTGTTCATGTGTCTCACAGTCAGTTATCGAACCGGGGTAAATATACGTTTTTGCGGAAATTGAAAAAGAGGGATTGTTCATCTCCCGGCCATTCGAATACGTTCTTCAGCCGATAGGATAAATCACCCCTTTTATATGGTGAAACTATTGTTTTACAATTTTTGAATCGTCATTTTTATTTTAAATTGAAAAATGATCGCTAAAAATTAATTTAAAATGAAATAATTTGCAATTTTAAGGTAGGCTATTCCAGTTGTAATATGATTGTTCAAAGGTTAAACTCGTCAGACCCGGCTTCCCGAAGCCTGGATCTGGTGCGTGAGAACATTGAACAACTGAAAACGCTTTTCCCCGAGACTGTAACTGAAGGAAAAATCGATTTTGAGCGCTTGCGGGCAATCCTGGGTGATGAGGTAGAAGATTCCGAAGAATATTACCGTTTCACCTGGGCTGGTAAATCAGCAGCACAACGCGAAGTCCACAAACCAGCTACCGGAACATTTCGTCCGGTAAAGGAAGAAAGCGTTGATTGGGAAAAGACCGGGAATCTCTATATCGAAGGCGATAATCTTGAAGTACTGAAGCTGTTGCAAAAAAGCTATGCCGGTACCATCAAGATGATTTACATCGATCCACCCTATAACACCGGGAAGGATTTTGTTTACAAAGACAATTATGCCGACAACCTGAGAAATTACCGGAAATTAACCGGGCAGATCGATAAGCAGGGCAACAAAACCTCGACGAATAACGATACCTATGGACGTTATCACTCCAATTGGCTGAATATGATGTATCCTCGTTTGCAGCTGGCAAGAAATCTGTTGAAGGAAGACGGGGTTATTTTCTTGAGCATTGATGACCATGAGGATTTTAATTTAAGGAAGCTGGTAGCTGAAATTTTTGGAGAAGAAAACTACCTGGCGACTTTCATCTGGAATAAACAACATTCACAGCAGCAGGGAATCATCAAAAAGTACCATGAATCGGTATTGCTTTATGCTAAAAATGCACGCCTCATAACCAATATTTCCGGTGGTGATGGCGAAATTGATGCCGGTGCCCTGAAAAAAATCTCGAAGGTCAATCCGGCAAGTCCCTTTACGTTTCCGGCCGGTGTACGGTTTGAGGCAAAAAACGGCACGAAGTTGTCAGGTACCTATGGCAATGCAGAAAAAATCACCGTGCTGGAAGGAACGCTGGAAGCAGAAAATGGTGTCACGAAACAACGTGTAACCCTTTCAGCAGGATGGACACAAAAGGATCAAATGACTCGTTTCTTCAAAGGTGAAGAAGTCTATGATACCAAGGGGCAACGGATCATTGAGTTTTACTTTAACTCAGCAGGAAAACTAAAATGCAGGAAAGAGCGATCGAAAATAACCCCGAGTACACTTCTGCCAAAATTTGGAACGGTCAGCAAGCAGACATCACGGCTTCAAAAACTGATGGGGCATGCATTGTTCGACAATCCCAAGCCTGTTGAAATGATCAAGAACTTTGTCAATTGGTTCTGTAAAGAAAGTGATGTCATTCTCGATTTCTTTTCAGGATCCGGAACAACCGCCCATGCTGTTATGCAATTGAATGCTGAAGATGGAGGCAGCCGAAAGTTCATCCAGGTGCAGCTTCCCGAACCGACACCTGCGAACAGCGAAGCGCGATCGGCAGGCTATGCAACTATTGCTGATATCGGTAAAGAGCGCATCCGCCGGGCTGCCAAAAAAATCATGGAGGCACATCCTGATCAGGCTGCCGAGCTGGATTTGGGATTCAAGGTTTTCAAACTCGACAATGCTTTGGAATTACAGAGCAGAAAAGCAGCTGAAGATCCATGAACATCCACCTTGAAAGTGCGCTGGATTACCAGCTGGAAGCCATTGCCGTTAAGGCAATGGCTTAATGCCAGTATGCTATTTATCCGTTGATTTCATTAGTTTAGCAGCAAAGCTGTAATGGGATGGACTACCAGGAAATGATGAAGGAACTGCTGCGTTTTCGCGACGAGCGCGACTGGAAACAGTTTCACGACACCAAAAACCTGGCTGTTGCCATTTCCATCGAAGCTGCCGAATTGAATCAGCTTTTTCTCTGGAAAGATGCTGCAGCTTCGGAAGAGGTTGAGAAGGACAAGATCCGGGAAGAATTGGCAGATGTACTGTCGTATGCCTTTCTGCTCGCTGAAAAGCATGGACTCGATCCCTTCGAGATCGTCAGCTGGAAAATCAAACAAAACGCCTTGAAATATCCGGTCGGAAAAGCCAGGGGGAAGTCGGATAAATACACGGATTATGAGTGAAGACGGGTTTGAATTCGAACTAGACATCTCCGAAGAATACTTCATTTCAATCGATACTCTTTTTCAGCTTGATGATGAAAAATGGGTGTTGATGGGATACCCGGTTGTTTACTTCCTGCAGGATAAAAACAGAAAGGAGGCATATGTTGGCGAGTCTACGAATATAAGGAGCCGCCTGAAAGATCATCTGAAACATGAAAAGCGGAAGCAATTAAATCGCGTTTCCATCATTGGAAGTCAACAGTTTAATAAATCTGCGGCATTGGAAATGGAGTTTCTGCTTATCCAGTACTTGTTTGCGGAGCGGGTGTACCACCTGCATAATGGTAATGCCGGGTATACACGCCACAATTATTACCAGCGTCAATACTACCAACCGGGTTTTGTGCAGCTATGGGATAAAATGCTAAGCAAGGGACTCGTTACCAGGTTACTGCCCGATATAGAAAATGATACCATCTTTAAACTATCCCCTTATAAAGCATTGAATGGTGATCAATATCATTCAGTAATAGAGATGCTGGACTATCTGAATACGAAAGATTCAGGTTCCATAATCGTTAATGGTCTTGCCGGAACCGGCAAGACAGTGGTTGCAATCTACCTGATCAAGTTACTGGTTTCACCATTGTCTGCACTGAAAGCTGAACCGGAAAGTGCGGATGCTGTGCGCGAGCTACAGGCACTGAAAGAAGTGAAGGAACGCTTTCCAAAACTCCGGATCGCCATGGTTGTACCAACCGCTTCCCTCAGAGAAACGATCCAAAAAGTGTTTGTTGAAACCCCGGGCCTTCGTAAAAACATGGTCATCACCGCATCTCAGACATTTACAAAAGAGAAGTATGATATTCTGCTCGTGGACGAAGCACACCGGTTACGTCAAAAGAAGAACCTCACCCAGGCAGAGTATGCAGCATTCAACCGGAACAATCGTAAGCTGGGCCTGGGCGATGAAGGAACGGAGCTGGATTGGATCCTTGCCAATAGTCGGCATCAGATCTTTTTTTACGATTCCAACCAGACAGTAAGTCCTTCGGACATTCCGGCAAAACACTTTGATCGCGTACTCAAGCGCCATGACACGATGCGACTGTCATTGCGCTCTCAGATGCGAGTGATTGGCGGTCCTGATTACCTGACATTCGTTGATTTGCTGATGCATGAAAAACCGGAAGAGCTAAGATTGGACAAAATCGACAAGAACTACGAGTTTTTCTATTTCGATTCCTTTCGGGATATGCTTGATCAGCTCCAGCAACGTGAAAATATTTATGAATTGTGCAGGTGCATTGCAGGGTATTCCTGGAAATGGGAATCCCGGCATGATCCTTCGGTTCCGGATATAGAGATCGAAGGCGTTTCACTGTATTGGAATAGGGAGCCGCTTGATTGGATCAACTCTGACGGTGCGAAAGGGAAAATCCGTGAAGTGGGCAGTATTCATACAACACAAGGGTATGATTTGAATTACGCTGGGGTGATTTTTGGTAAAGAGATCACCTATAATACGGAAACGAACCAAATCGAAATCGACCGGGAGCATTACCACGATGTCACTGGTAAAAAAGGCATTAAAGATCCTGAAGAGTTGAAGCAATTCATTGTTAACATCTATAAGGCCATGCTTTCACGAGGCATGCGCGGAACGTTTGTCTACGCCTGCGATCCGGGTATGAAAGCTTATCTGAAGGCCACTATACCGACTTATAAGGTCGACCTCCCGTTCAAAGTACTAACGTCGAAAACGGTGAAGCCTTACGTGAATGCTGTTCCGGTAGTTGACCTGAAAGCTGCAGCCAGTGGATTTGGTTCCCAGCAGCATCCCGAACAGTTCAGTTGGGTCGAGCTGCCTAACAACATCAAACCCCGTAAAGGCTACTTCGTATGCCAGGTAGTCGGCGAATCGATGAATCAAAAAATTCCGAATGGATCATGGTGTCTGTTCACTGCCGATGAAGGCGGAACACGCGAAGGTAAGACCGTGCTTGTCCAGCATTCTTCCATCCAGGACGCCGATTTCGGATCGGGATTTACGATCAAGGAATACCACAGCGAAAAGATATACGACGAAGATGGCTGGAAGCATCAGCGAATTGTGCTGAAACCGAAATCAGACCGGGAATTTCCGGATATTGTGCTGGAAGAAGACGCGTTGACAGAGCTGAAAGTGGTAGGAGTGTTTCATTCAGTATTGTAATCATCCTCAATCGGCTTTCGTTCGTCTGATTGAAAATAAAAAACAGCTATTTATCACTCGGAGTCTACCCCCGCCCAGCATCCACGCGGGCAATCTTCGGAGCGCCACCAGGCTTTTTTATGCAGGGAGCAACCGCAGCGCCAGTCGCGGCAAACGCCTTTTTCGGGGTTGAAGGCTTCACAGGTGGAACAGATGGTTAATCGCTGTTGATAGGCTTCTTCGGGCAAGCGCTCGAGACCGTCGGCGGCGTGTTTGACCAATGCTTTGGTAAAATTGGCAGCTTTTTTCAACAAGGTGGGATCTGTTTTCATAGCAGTTGTTTTTCGAATGAAACAGCAACCGGAATCAGGCGCTTATCTGACTCCGGTTTGCATAATGGTGACCGATTAAGCCTGGTCGTAGCTGTTATCGTCGCAAGAGCTGGATTCCGGCATGATGATGTTGAAGTAATCGCCGCACAGAACGATCTGTACCGTTTTTCCGTTGTCCTCCGATTCGAAGCCACAGGTTTCATAACCCGTCATGAGCTCGTTGTTGCTGTTCAGGAAGGAAACACTCCAGCGGTCCTTGCTGGACGATTGTGTAGAGATGGCTACCAGGGCGGATTTATCGCCATTCTGAAGCGTACACGGCTGAAGGGTTGAAGTTGGTTGTCCTGAACAAACGTGGCATACAATGCAGGATGTGATTTGCGTTCCTGTGTTATTAACCACTACAAAATTTCCGTTATAAGTTGACATAGTACTTAGTTTAATGGTTTGCTTTCCGGATGCGGTCGGCTGAACCGTTTTTCCCCTACTCTGTTAAAGGTTTTTTGGGTTACACCTTGTCCTGTTGAAATCGCTGCAGCTGCTTTCCTCATTGGAACAAAACAAAGGTCCGGGTTATGCGAAGGGAAATTCAGAGCAAAACCGCCCGATTGCGAAACCGGGTAGTTTTACGTGGTTCAACTTACAAATGTGATTAGCTTTTCTTCACCATCCTCCTTCGGCGGAGACTACACAAAAGTCTCATACAAAAAAACACGCTTCAGGACTATTATTGCTTTTCACAAATGCGCCAATGATGCACTTGCCCAATTAGAGTGAAGCTTTTGAAATGTGACCTGTATCCGTGTTAATTCGCTTATTCGCGGAAGCCCTTATTGTTCAACGGAACAACATCAGGGAATTAGCGTAAACAGCTCTTTTTTGATAGCAAACACCACCAACCCGGCGACATTTTTGCAACCGGTTTTGAGGATGATATTCTGGCGATGTCCTTCAACGGTGCGTGTGCTGATGAAGAGCTCGTCGGCAATTTCTTCGGTAGTGAACTCACGGCAGATCAATTGGATGATCTCCGCCTCCCGGTTGGTGAATTCAAGCGGAATGTCGTTCAGGCTCTTCAGTGGTCCGCTTTTCTTCAGCGCATCTTTTTGCAGGGCTTTGTGCATGCTTTCGTTGAAGTAAAACCCATTCCGGGCAATCGTGCGGAGGGCATGCAGCAATTCGCTGGCGTCGGTGTTCTTGGAAAGATAAGCACTTGCTCCCTGCTCGATCATTTTCACAATGAACCGCGGCTGATCATGCATACTCACAACGAGTACTTTCAGCTCAGGATATTTTTCCTGCAGCAAAGCATGCAATTCCAAGCCGTTCATGCCGGGCATACTCATGTCCATGACCAGCACATCTGGCAGCTGATCGGATGTTTCCAGCAATTGCAGTAGTTGTGGACCATTCTCCGCTTCGTACAGCAGGTGCAGTTCCGGATCGGGCTGAATGATAGCACGCAGACCGTCGCGGAACAGCTGCTGATCGTCTACCAAAGCTACATTGATTGTTTCCATTTTGTCTTCAAATATGTTCGTGACCGAGGTGAATTATACAGCTGAATCCTTTTCCCGGCTGCGATTCGAGCTTACAGGTGGCCTGCATCATCAATACACGGCTTTGAATACTCTGTAATCCCAGGCCGGGTTTATCGGGATCAGAAGTATCGAAGCCTTTGCCGTTATCGGTGTAAGAAGCGATGAAAGTCGATCCTTCATTGCGCAGGTGGATGTGAACCTGGCTGGCCTGTGCATGCCGGAAAGTGTTGACCAGTAATTCCTGGAAAATACGGTAGAGCGAAAGCGCCGTATTGAAGTGCGTTTGCGGGATGGTATCCGGCGCTTCGTCCTGCAAGGTGATTTCCACCTCATCAGAATCAAAATTGCTGCACAGGTTTTCCAATGCCTCGTGGAAACCGGCATATTCGAGATCCGGCGGTGAAAGCAGATGGGAAATGTTCCGCACAATGGCACTGAGCTTATCCAAAGAACGGATATTTTCTTCTGTCTTTACATCGGCACCTTCACGCATAAGCTGACTGCTCAGGTTCAAACGAATAGCGGCCAAGGTAGAACCCACTTCATCGTGCATTTCCCGGCCGATTTTTCGTCGTTCTTCTTCCTGCGACTCGATGACAGCCGTAAACAGCTGCGACTGGTAAGCCAGCTCCACTTTCTGCAATTCTTCGCGCTGCCGGTTGATCTTCCGGATATACGCCACTACGAACCAGACCACGCCACCTGCGAGCAGCATCCCGCCACACAAACCGATCGTGATCAGCACATATATATTGTCGTTTACCTGTGGCATTTAATGAATCCTATTGTAAAACACGTGTACATGATCAGCAGCATGGTCGCGTGGATGTTCCACATGATCCAGTCGAAGTATTTGTCGAGCGCCAGGCTCAGATTGGAAACAACGAACAGCGCGAACGACGAGGAAAAGTAAATGAACAGTCCCATCACGAACCACAATCCAGCCTGTTTAAACGACAACCGGTCTTCCAGAAGCTGCCGGCCAAAATACCCGAGGCACAAGAACAGCACTAACAGCGCTTCGATAGAACGCGAGTAACTGTTGAAGTGAAACAGGTTCTGAATAAACAGCGTATTCAGCAGGGTAAAAACCAGGAAAACGCCACCGATGACATATAAATAATTCGTCGCCGTTGCCGCATCCGTTAAATGATGGAAAAACCACAACAGCAGCAACACTTCCACCAGCGTGTAAGCATGAAAAACGGGCAGATTGTTTACGCCTGCATTGGCCAGGAAGATCACCACCAATTGCGAAACGCCGCTCAGCAACAACAGCAGAGCGATCACACGCGCAAAGGATGGCAATTGCCGCAAGCGGGTCAGGGCAAAAACAAACGGAACGGCCAGCGTAAACGGTACGGCCGACATATACCAGTAATTCATCTCATTTCAATCACTTATTCCGGGTTGTTGGATTCCCGTTTCAGGTCTGCCAATGCAATTTTTTGTTTGTAAACACCGGCTTCGTACAGGTGACTTTGTTCGTCGCACATATTCGGGCAAGGCCGTGAAAGGTCGAAAATACGGCTCGGAGTGCCTTCGTAGTAGACATCTCTTCCGTGCGGATATTTGACTTTATCGTCGTCGTCCACTACACCTACCATCAGCAGGTGGTTTTCCTGCATGGATTCATTCCGGGCGAGGTAACAGCGGATGCCCAGTGCTTTGGCATCGAGGTTCAGCAATTCATTGATCAGGAAAATCAGGTCGCCTTTGTGCAGAAAAAAGGCTTGTGGTACATGCGGTAAATCACCTACGTGCTCACGCCAGTGCCTGATGCCCTCGATGGCATCGTGGTAAGAGTATTCAAATTCTCTGGCGGTGATCTCGTGTGAATCCTTTGCTTCCATATTCAGCGGGTTTAAGTGTGTAATTCAAATGTACTAAAACTTTGTTCCGCAGCGAACCGGTAATAATTTGACTTCACTACAAAAGACACAATCCGCCGCAGCGGATGTTTTATACACTAAACTTTTTTCAAGTCGGAAGTCACACGTAATATTACGTTATTACGTTATTACGTTATTACGTTATTACGTTATTACGTTATTACGTTATTACG
>CAMLRS010000031.1 GCA_946482515.1 uncultured Flavobacteriales bacterium
TGCATTTCTCTTCATCTTTCCGATGACGCTCAAGGCCCAGGAAACACCCGATCCGAAACACGATCGCCGTGAGGACCATTCCGAAAAAATCGATAAGCTCCGTATTGCGTTCATCACCACTGAGCTCGATCTCACTTCAGCCGAAGCGGAAAAATTCTGGCCGGTGTATAACGAAATGGACAACAAGCTCAAGGAATTGCGTAAAACGGAGCGCATGGTGGAACGCGAAGTTCGCGACTCGCTGGAAACGCTCACCAACGAAGAAGCGAAACAGAAACGCAACACGCTGTTTGAGAACCAGGAGAAGGAAATCGCCATTCGCAAGGAGTACACGGAAAAAATTTCCAAAATCATCGGCGACAAGCGAACTTTAAAACTCTTAAGTTTGGAGCATGAATTCAGACGGGAATTGCTGGAACGACTGAGAGAAGAACGTCCTGACCACAGAGGCCAGGAACCTCGTCCGCACCATCCTCCCGCACGTAACGGAGACCATGACAAACCAAAGCGATAAAGCCGATTTTTTAAACCTTTTAGGACAAACAAATCCCTTCCCTTATCTGATCGACGTCGATAAGGCCGAAGGGATTTTTATTTACGATAAAACCGGCAAACGCTATACCGATATGATCGCCGGCGTGGCCGTGAACAACATCGGGCACCGCCATCCGCAGGTCATCAAGCGCATACAGGAACAGCTCGACAAGTACCTGCACGTCATGGTTTACGGCGAATTCATCCAGGAAACACCTTTGCAGCTGGCACGGGCACTGACCAATGTACTGCCGCAGCAGCTCAACTGCGTGTATCCGGTCAATTCCGGAACCGAAGCCAACGAAGCCGCTCTAAAGCTCGCCAAGCGCGTCACAGGGCGCACACAGCTCATTGCCTGCAAAGGTTCTTACCACGGCAATACGCACGGCTCGATGAGCGTTTCGGCCAATGAAGTCAAGAAAATCGCTTTTCGTCCGCTGCTGCCGGATGTCGGATTTATACGTCACAACGTAATCGAAGACTTGTCGCTCATCACCGAGCGCACGGCCGGTGTGATCATTGAGCCCGTACAAGGCGATGCCGGTGTTCGTCCAGCTTCAACGGAATACCTGAAAGCTTTAAGAAAACGCTGCGATGAAACCGGAACATTGCTGATCTTCGACGAAATCCAATGCGGCATGGGACGCACAGGAAAACTGTTCGCTTTTGAACACAGCGGTGTTGTTCCGGATATTCTCACGCTGGGAAAAGCACTCGGCGGCGGTTTACCGATCGGTGCGTTCATTGCCCGGAAAGAGCACATGGCCGAGCTGACACACAATCCGATGCTAGGCCACATCACTACTTTCGGAGGAAATGCCGTGGTTTGTGCTGCAGCCTGGGCTACTTTGGAAGTTTTTCAGCAGGAAATCGATTTCGCAGCAGTGGAAGCCAACGGGCAATTGCTCGAAGACATGCTTTCAGAGCTGGATGAGATCAAAGAAATCCGTCGCATAGGAATGATGTTCGCCTGCGACATGATTTCAGCCGAACGGGTAGAAAAAGTCGTGAATAAATGCCTGGAATACGGACTGATCAGCTTCTGGTTTTTATCGCATCCGTACAGTTTCCGCTTATCGCCACCGTTAACGATCACGCGTGAAGAGGTCATCGAAGCGGGAACAATTATTCAGCGAGCGGTTAGAGAAACACAAACGATTTAATCAATCGCCCGCAACACATTTTTCTCCGGATAGCTGGCATTTTTGGGTGCTTTCTTCACCACTCGAACCGGTTGATTGTATACGAATTCTTCAGGTCCGACTACTATGATTTTGGTAATCGTAATCACCGCTCCCGGGCTCAATGATTCTACCATTTTCAGTAAATCATCAGGCATTCTCTTACCTGTTTGAACATACGTCCTGCCATCACTGAAGGCATAATGCACTTCACGGATTTCGAAACTTGCCCTCAAAGGAATCTGTGCAGGGTATTTGGCAAAAAATAGCCGTTGGGCAAAAAACGCTGAATCGCCTTGTTGTGCTAAATTTTCCAGCTCTTCCGGTCCAAAATAAAGCGTTGGCTTCGGTAAATTGGAAACCCGGAATGTTGTAGTGCCACAACTGATGGTATCTTTCCCTGAAAGTGCTTTGATTGTTGCCGATACCGTTCTGTCAGTGCCTGTTACACGCAACACTCCCCTGTTTTTGTCTGATGGGGAAAAATGAATTCCTTTTCCTTCAATCCAGACAGAATCTACCTCACTGGAAACGGCGTATGTTGCAACATTGTTATAATTCCGGTAGATCATATTCAGCTCTGGTAATGCAATAACTCCCTGAATTGTAGCAGCTGATGGTTTACGAACCTGATTTTTCGCAGCAATGCCTATGATCTCCAATTCCACTTTGATGTGCTCGTTTTGCTTCACAAATCCGTGGTGCAATTGTTTCACTCGTATCGTCGAATCTGTTCCCACCGGCGCGTTCAGGTAAGCGTACAAGGAATCGTAGACAGCTTCTGTCTGAGCCGGAAATTTAGCGCCTTTACGCGACCAGAGTACATGCACTTTAAACGTAATCAGCGGATTCTGACGGATCAGCTCGCGGTATGCTGCAATGTTGTTCGGCAGAATGGCTAAATATTCCAAACGGTGATCGGGATCGGGTGGCGCCTGCATCTCTCCTACTACGATCCGGTCGCCGAGGTTGAAAATCGTATCGGAAAGCTGCTTATAGACAACCGGTGGTTTTTGTTGTGCAAAGGTCATTGTACCGGTTAAAACAAAGAGAATCAGCAGTAAACGCATTGTGTCAATTTTAGGCGAAAGTACGAAACAGAATCCAACGGGAAGACGGTTTTCGTTAGAGTTACTTAACAGTCGTAGTTGAAAACCACTTAAAATTATTGTAACTTACTCATTACTAAAATTCATAAGTTATGAAAGCAGTTGTCAGAATGAACAAGTGGGCCAACGCACACACCAATATCCTCCTGGATGCCCTGAGGATTTTGCTGGGTGGGTTCCTCTTCTGGAAAGGAATGCAATTTGCCAGTGAAACCGAAGCACTGGTACAGCTCATGCAACCGCGAGACCCTCTGGCCGTTACCATAGTGCTGGCGCATTACATCGCTATGGCGCACCTGGCAGGTGGTATTATGGTGGCTTTTGGTTTATTGACGCGCTACGCGCTGCTGGCACAGATCCCGATCCTGATCGGAGCCGTGGTGGTTCACCTTTCGGCGCCAGGCGGACTGGACACCATCAGCTTTATGCAAGCGCTGACCGCATTGGTAGCTGCCGGTTTCTTTGCAGTCGTTGGACCGGGGAAACATTCGGTGGATTACAACCTGAAGATGAATATGTAGCGCTGGAAACCGCGTTTTTACTGAGAGCGTCTATATATCTAGAATTCCCGAACTTGGAAATTCTGGAATTCCGGTTGTTACGATTAAACAAATGGGATTGCTGAATAGCATTTCTCCCTACTTTGTTTTGCAAAGCCATTCGTACTATTGCGATCCGCCGCGGCGGACTAAAATTTGCGAATTGTAAAATTCTCGAATTTTCTTTTCCAAATACTACAGAAAGCTGAACTACAATCACTTATCCACTAAATGATCCATCAATCCCGCCAGCACATCGTACAATCGATCCAGCTGCTCATCGGTAATACAATACGGCGGATTGAGAAAAAACACATTGCCCAGCGGACGAATGAGACAGCCATTTGCTAAAAAATACCGGTAGGCCCGATCGCGGATATCAGAGAAGTAAGTTGCTCCTTCACCGGTTGAAACGGCAAAGCGGATGATCGTCCCACATTGAGCGATTGCTTCGATTCCGGGCAGCTGGGCGAGTCGTTCCGCAAATTCCTGGTGATGTTTTTCAATGCGCTCCACATTCTCCCAGGTGCGGTAATCTTCAAACAAATCGAGACTGGCGTTGGCCGCAGCACAAGCTAACGGGTTTCCTGTGTAGGAATGGCCGTGCAAAAGCGCTTTTGTTTTTTCAGGATGCAAAAAGGCTTCGTAAATAGCTTCCGTAGCAACCGTTAATCCCAATGGCAAAACACCACCGGTCAGGCCTTTCGACAAACAAACGATATCCGGTTTGGCAACGCAATGATCCATGGCGAACAGCTTTCCGGTCCTGCCCCAGCCCGTCATCACTTCATCGAAAATCACCAGAACATCGTGGCGATGCGCCAAAGCGACAAGTTGATCCAGCCAGTCGGCCGTATAGATACACATGCCCGCTGATCCCTGCACAAGCGGTTCGATGATTACGCAAGCGAATTCACCACTTTGAAAATGCTGTTCAGCTTGCTGCAAAGCGATTTCGGCCTGCTCATTCGATGGAAACGGCAGAAAATCGACATCGAAGAAAAAATGCTCGAATGGCTGATTGAACACACCGCGCTGTCCCATGGCCATGGCGCCAAATGTATCACCGTGGTAAGCGCCTTCCAGTGCCAATACGCGTTTCTTTGGTTGGTTTCGGTTGAACCAGTATTGCAACGCCATTTTCAGCGCTACTTCTACCGCCGTGGAGCCGTCGTCGGAAAAGAACACTTTCGTGAGCTGTTGCGGCAGGATATTGACAATGCGCTCGGCCAGTCGGATTGCCTGCGGATGGGTTGCTCCGGCAAAAATTACATGATCAGCTTGTGAAAACTGCTGTGTAATGGCTTCACCAATGTGCGGATGTCCGTGACCGTGTACGTTTACCCACCACGACGAATTAGCATCGATGTAGGTTTTTCCATCGGCATCGAACAACAAAGCGCCTTCAGCTTTTGTGATCAGCAGCGGTTCGTCGGCCGTGAGCATTTGTGTAAACGGATGCCAGACGTGCTGTCGGTCGCGGTTCAGCCAAGCTGTTTTCTCCATTGTTCGGCGTTTTGGGCGATGGTTTGTTGGGAAATGGTTTCCAGCTCAGGCAAAAAGAGCCACTTCAGCTGGGGAAAATGCGTGCGGTAAATCGCTTCGGAAGGTTCGTGACGTTCGCCGCTGACCACCAGCCATTCGATTTGGATGCCTTGTTGCTGCAAAGCATACAGCGAAAGCAAGGTATGATTGATGCTACCGAGGTAATGTCTGGTAACGAGCACAACCGGCAATTTCCAATCGCGGATAATATCGCAATACAGCAAGCCTTCTTCGTTGAGCGGTACCATGAGTCCGCCGGCTGTTTCGATTACCAGACTTTCGTGGTCATGCAATTTGGGTAGCTGGAACGCATCTTTGGTAATGTGCACGCCATCAATGGCTGCTGCTAAATGCGGTGAAGCGGGTGTCTGCAAGCGGAAATTTTCGGGAAGAACATAACAATCCGGATTGCAGAGACGCTGCACTTTCATCGTGTCGGTGTTCTGTAAATCGCCAGCCTGAACGGGTTTCCAGTAAGTAGCCTGCAACGCTTCGGTGAGCACGGCGCTTACAACGGTTTTCCCGACGTCGGTTCCGATTCCGGCAACAACCAATCTCATCACCCGCGCAGCTCGGCTCCGAGCTCTTTTTCCAGCGATGCACGGATGGTTTCCATCACGCGATCGACCTGTTCGTCTTTGAGCGTTTGTTCTTTATCCTGGAAAGTGAACGAAACCGCATAGGATTTCTTCCCTTCGGCGAGGTTCTTTCCTTCGTAAACGTCGAACAGACCAACATTTCGGAGGATTTTGCGATCGGCTTTCTTTGCCAGCTCTTCGATAGCTGCAAACGGCACGGCAGCATCCAGCAAGAGGGAGAAATCGCGGCGAACTTCGAACGTTTTCGGCAATTCGGAATATTGAACCTTCACGAGCTTCAGGGAAGCAAGGATCGCATCCCAGTCGAGATCGGCTACGAACACTTCCTGCTTGATGCCGAAATGTTTGCGGATTTCCGGCTTCACCCAGCCAATCGTCCCGATTTCCTGCTTCAGGATGCGCAAAGTAACGCCATCGGTGAACAGATCGTGGCCGGTTTGACCATTTTCGCTGGCCAGGCTGTCGAGTCCGAGACGCTGCAGCAATGCATAAACAGCGCCTTTCAATGTAAACAGAGATACTTTTTCATTCCCTGCAGCCCAGGATTCGGCATTTTTTCGCCCGGAAAGCACTACGGAAAGACGTTTGTTCTCGAGGTACTCACCGTTTTTCCGCTGGTACGTTTTTCCGAATTCGTAAAGCGCCAGATCGGCCTGCTGACGATTCTGATTGTGCACCACTGTTTCCAAAGCCTGGAATACCAAGGTCTGGCGCATCACGGCCAGGTCCTGACTCAGTGGATTGAGCATACTCACGTTATAATCGGCAGCGAAATCCTGCTTGCCGAATTTCTCCACATAAACCGGAGTCGTAAGGGAATTGTTCAGCATTTCGCGGAAGCCGAAACCGCTCAGCACTTCCGAAAGATGCGCAGTCAAACGCTCCACATCCGGTTTTGGTCCGAGAACGAGTGATGTATTCAGTTTCTCCGGGAACGGCACCTGGTTGAAACCATAAATGCGAAGGATTTCTTCGATCACATCGATCTCACGGTCCACATCCACGCGGTAGTTCGGCACCAACAATTCCAATGCTTCGGCTGTTTCGTTTGTAATCGTGAAATCGAGCGCCGACAAGATCGTTTTGATCGTTTCCTGAGGAATTTCGTGGCCGATCACCTGGTTGCAGCGTGCGAAACGCAAAGTCACTTTTCGCTGTTCGATGCGATTTGGATAAACATCCGCCACATCCATCGCGATCACGCCACCGGCCACTTCCATGATGAGGTTAGCCGCACGCTCCAGCGCATACGGAACGAGATCCACATCAACGCCGCGTTCGAAACGGAAGCTTGCATCGGTGGAAAGTGTATGACGCTTGGCTGTTTTACGCACGGAAACGGGCTGGAAATAGGCCGCTTCGAGAAAAACCTGCGTTGTAGCATCAGCAATCCCGGAATCCTTGCCACCAAATACGCCGGCAATGCACAAAGCATTTTTGCCATTCGTAATCAGCAAATCTTCTGTATCGAATGTACGCTCCACATCGTCGAGCGTGATCATTTTTTCATTTTCACGGGCTGTACGAACTACGATCTCTTCGCCTACTTTCTGCGCATCGAAGGCATGCAGGGGCGTTCCGAGCTCGCGCATCACGTAATTCGTTACGTCCACCACGTTATTGATAGGAGCCAATCCTACCGCGCGCAGGCTTTTCTGTAACCAGGCCGGTGAAGGCTTTACTTCCACACCTGAAATGGTCACGCCCATGTAGCGCGGACAGCGTTCTGCATCTTCCACAACCACACGTACCGGAACATCGGCTTGTTTTACCAGTGGTTTCAACACCGGCAACGTCAGTCGGGCATTGCTGCCTTTGTGTGCAGCCGCATGTGCCAGGATATCGCGTGCAACGCCAATGTGTCCCATGGCATCGGCACGGTTTGGTGTAAGACCGATTTCGATCTGTACATCGTTTTCAAGCTCTAAGAATGTTGCAGCTGGTGTTCCGGGAACGGTATCGGCTGGCAGGACCATAATTCCGGCATGGCTGGTTCCCAAACCGAGCTCGTCTTCTGCGCACAGCATTCCATGAGATTCCACATCGCGAATTTTGGAAACTTTGATCTTCAGCGGTTCTTCCGGTGAAGGATATAAAGTCGTTCCGACCGTTGCGAGCAAAACTTTCTGCCCGGCGGCTACATTCGGCGCACCACAAACAACCTGCAGCGTTTCGCTTCCTGTGTTCACGGTTGTTACCTTGAGCTTATCGGCATTCGGGTGTTTCTCGCAAGTGAGCACTTCCGCTACCACCACACCTTCCAGTCCGCCTTTTACCGCTTCGAGCGTTTCCAGTCCTTCGACTTCCAGTCCGGTGTCGGTAAGGATGGTTTCGAGCGTTTCCGGGGCAATGGTTTCAGGCAAAAATCGGTTCAGCCAGTTGTAGGATATTTTCATGCGGAATGTGTCTTAAAACAGCGGCGAAAATACGATAAAGTTGCGAGTTGTGAGGCACTAGTTGCCAGTTAGAAGTTACGAGTTATCTGTTTATTGAAATCTATCGTATCCAACTGTCTGCGCTTGATAATTGACTAATTGATAATTCATAATTAGGATTAAGAGCGTATTTTCGTTCCATCAAAACCGAATACTATGAAGTACTTGCCGGTACTGTTGTGCTTCGTTTTCTTTTCATTCAGTGCCCGATCGCAGGAAAAGGCTACGCTTAGCGGCTATATTACCGAAGCTGCTACCGGCGAACCGGTTATTGGCGCGCAGGCAACGATCGAAGAGCTGAAAGCAAAAGCTGTGACGGACATTTACGGATTCTATTCAATCACTGTTCCAACGGGCGTGTACACGGTTACGTTCAGCGCTATAACACTTCAGACGGACACGCTGCAAATCGATCTCACTGCCAACGTAACACACAATGCAGAGCTGGTTCCGGAAGCAATTACCATCGACGAATTCGTCCTGAATGCCAAACGCGGCGAGAATGTCAAATCGACGAAAATCGGCCAGATCGAGCTCGATATCGACCAGATCAAAAAACTCCCGGCGTTCCTGGGCGAAGTCGACGTGATCAAAACCATTCAGCTCTTACCCGGCGTTTCGTCGGTGAGTGAAGGTGGACAAGGCTTTTACGTGCGTGGTGGCGGGCCGGATCAAAACCTCGTTTTGTTGGATGAAGCGCTCGTTTACAACGCTTCACACCTTTTCGGTTTCTTTTCGGTGTTCAATTCCGATGCGATCAAAAACGTGAACCTCATCAAAGGCGGCATGCCGGCCAATTTCGGCGGAAGGCTTTCTTCTGTGCTGGAAGTGAACATGAACGAAGGCAACAACAAGCGTTTCCGCGTTACAGGCGGCTTGGGTTTGATTTCCTCGCGTCTAACGGTCGAAGGTCCGATCGTGAAAAACAAAGGCTCATTCCTCATTTCAGCGCGCAGAACGTACATAGACCTGTTCATGAAAGCGTTTATCAAAGATTCGAGTCCTTTTGCCGGAACAAGCTACTATTTCTACGATTTCAACGCTAAATTCAACTACCGTCTGACTCCTAAGGACAAAATTTACCTCAGCGCCTATTACGGCCGCGATCTGTTCAACTTTGGCAACAAGGAAGACGATTTCAATGTGCGCATGCCCTGGGGCAACGGCATAGCCGCTTTACGCTGGAACCACCAGTTTTCGCCCAAGCTCTTTATGAACGTCACCGGAACGCTCACCGATTATCTGTTCAGCTTCGGATCGGAACAAGACCAGTTCAAATTTGAATTGCGTTCGGGCATCCGCGATATAGGTGGAAAAGTCGACTTTTCGTGGTACCCGAATACGCGTCACCGCGTTAAATACGGCGTTGATTATGTCTATCACACCTTTACGCCCGTCGGTGTTTCCGCTTCCCAGGAAGATGTGGTGTTCGAAACAGGCCTGGCGCAAAAGCTCTACAGTCATGAATCGGCGGTTTACATCCTCGACGAATACGACGCCAACGAATTCATCCGCATCAATGCCGGCTTGCGCTACAGCATGTATCATTTCACCGGACCGTTTACCCGCTATATTAAAGGAATCGGCAGTGAACAGGACAGCACGATCGAATACAAGCGCAACGAGCTGATCCAGTTTTACCAGGGCTTGGAGCCTCGCATTGCCGCACGTTTCCTGCTGAAAAAGAACAGCTCGATCAAGGTCGGTTATATGTACAATTACCAGTACGTTCACCTCACGAGTCTGAGCGCCGTTTCCCTGCCAACCGACATCTGGTATCCGAGCACCGATATCGCCAAACCACAAACCGGATGGCAGGCCAGCGCCGGTTATTTCCGCGATTTCAAGCAGGGAAAATGGGAAACATCGGTGGAACTGTACTACAAGCACATGAACAACGTGATCGAGTACAAACAGGGCGCTCTGCCGGCCGATAATGTGAACGACAACACCGACAACCTGCTCGTGTTCGGAACCGGCTGGAGCTACGGCGCCGAATTCTTCATCAAGCGCGTCGTGGGTAAGCTTACCGGGTGGATTGGCTACACGTGGTCGAAAACTGAACGGAAATTCCCCGATCTGCAAGCCGAAGCGTTCCCGGCGAAATACGACCGTCGTCACGACCTGACGTTGGTGGGAACCTATGAGCTGAATCCGCACTGGACCTTTGGCTTCTCCTTCGTTTTCGCTACCGGAAATACGCTTACGCTGCCAACCAGCTGGTATGTGCATGACCAGGATTTGCTCTTCAACTACGGCGCGCGGAACAGTACGCGGATGGCGCCGTATCACCGACTCGACCTTTCGGCAACGTGGTATGACAAGCCCACCAAAACCGTTACCGATCCTGAAACGGGCGAGCAAAAACAAGTCGTAAAGCGCTTCCGGCAGAATGTGAACATTTCGGTTTACAACGTTTACAGCCGCGCGAATCCGTATTTTCTCTATATTGACAACGAAGGCGATTTGATGCAGGGCGATTTCCGTATCTCCATCAAACAGGTTTCGTTGTTTCCGATTTTGCCAAGTGTCACCTGGAATTTTGAGTTCTGATATGAAAAAGCTCCTCCCCTTCGCATTGGTTTTAGCAGTCGTCTTCTCTTGTACGAAAGAAGTCAAAATCGATATTCCCGGCTACAAGGAAGAACTGGTCATCGACGGCCGTATCGAAACCGGTCAGCCACCACTCGTGCTGATCTCCAAAACCAAGAATATTTACGCCGCAACCGACCTCGATGCGTTCCTGAACGGCTTCGTATCGGGAGCTACCGTGACGGTTTCAGATGGAACCACGACTGTGCAGCTCGACGAGATCTGTTCGGATGATCTCCCGCCCGGAACAGAAGAAATTGCCGCCGAATTATTCGGGATTCCGGTCGAAGAGCTCGAAAACTACCATTTGTGTGCGTATACCACATTCAATACAGCGATCTGGGGACAAGTTGGCAAAACCTACGACCTCACGGTGACCTACGAAGAAAAAACCTACACTTCCAGCACGCAGATCCTTCCACCGGTGCCGCTCGACTCTGTTTACTGGAAAGCCGACGAAGATGCACCGCCCAACAACGGTTTTTCCTGGGCAACGCTTTCCGATCCGGCTTTTGAGTTCAACGCGTATCAATGGGAAGTCAAGCGCATCAATACCATGCCCGACGGCGAACCGCGCGATCGTTCTTTCACACGCACCTACAGCCCGGTTTTCGACGATGAGTTCATCAACGGCATCACCTTCGATTTTGCCTACGAGAACCCGATGAGCTGGCAGGACGAGACCGTTCCGGACGATTTAAGGGGCTATTACCAATTGGGCGATTCGGTGGTGATCAAATTCTCACGGATCGATCGCTACGTTTACGAATTCATGGAAAAGAAGTACACGCAGCTGCAGACCAACGGCAATCCATTTGCCTCACCTACAAGCATTCCGACGAATATCGTTGGTGGCGCGTTGGGTGTTTGGGCCGGATATTCTCCCGCTTTCGATACATTGTACTGCGTACCATAGACTGAAAAATCGTATTTTCGCCCCTTCATGAGCAACGAAGATTTCATCAATGTCCGCAGGCTGATTGCCAGCAAAAACCCTCGCCTCCTGAAATGGTTGCCGGGTTTTATCATTCGTTACCTCGAGCGCATTCTGCACCAGGAGGAAATCAATACCTTTCTGCGCGAAAACCCTGAGCTTAAGAACCAGGACTTCTGCCGCGGCGTTCTGAACGAGATCGGCGTGACGTTTACCGTAACCGGGCTCGAAAACATTCCGGAAAGCGGGCCATGCGTATTGGCAATGAACCATCCGCTGGGTGGTATGGATGCCATGGTGCTGGTGGAAGCGCTGCGTCACCGTCGTACCGACCTGAAATTCATCGTCAACGACCTGCTGCTCAACCTCAAACCACTCGAAGAAGTATTCGTAGGGGTGAACAAACATGGAAAAACAAGTGCGGAAAGCCTTGCCAAAGTCAACGACCTGTTTGCTTCTGACCAATGCGTCTGCATTTTCCCGGCGGGACTTGTGAGCCGTAAAAAGAAAGGTGTTATCCGCGATCTACCGTGGAGGAAAACCTTCATCCGTCAGTCGCGTCTGAACGACCAGCTCATCATCCCTATCCACATCGACGGGCGACTGTCGAACTTCTTCTACCGCCTGTCTAATTTCCGTCGATTCCTTGGCATCAAAGCCAATATCGAAATGTTGTATCTTGCAGACGAGTTGTTCCGTCAAAAAGGACACAACGTGGCCATTACCATCGGCACGCCTGTTCCTGCTGCTTCGCTCGATAATTCCAAAAGCGACCAGCAATGGGCTGAATGGTTCCGCCAGCTCGTTTATACATTGAAGAAAGCATGAAACAAGCCCCCATCATACCACCGGTATCCAAAGCCGCTTTGAAGGCCGAGCTGACGCGTGAGCGCTTTATTCGTACCACACGCAAAGGTGATAACGAAATTTACATCGTCAATGCACACAATTCACCAAACGTATTACAGGAAATCGGTCGCCTGCGTGAAGTAACCTTCCGTGAAGCCGGCGGTGGAACCGGCATGGAAGTGGATCTCGATAACTTCGATACCGATCCGATCTGCTACGAACAGCTCATCGTGTGGTCGCCCGAAGACGAAGAAATTATCGGCGGTTACCGTTTCATCCTGTGTAAAAACGCGATCGACGAGCAGGGCAAAATCCATTTGTCGACCAGCCATTACTTTGATTTCTCCGAACGGTTCATCCGTGACTATATGCCAACGACCTGTGAGCTCGGACGCAGCTGGGTCCAACCGGCTTACCAGCCCACCAACAATCCGCGAAAAGGCTTGTTTGCGCTCGACAATATCTGGGATGGACTCGGCGCCCTGGCTCGTACGTATCCTGAAATCGCTTATTTCTTCGGAAAAGTGACCATGTATCCGTCGTTCAACCGCGAAGCCCGCGATTTCCTATTGCATTTCATGCACCACTACTTCCCGGACAACGAAAAGCTGATGCGTCCTTACCATCCGCTGGTTCCTGAATACGACAACGCTATGGTCGAAGAACAGCTCCGCGGGTTAGATTTCAAAGATGGCTTCAAGGTATTGAACAGCTATGTCCGTGCACGTGGCGAAAACGTTCCGCCGCTGGTGAATATTTACATGCACCTCTCGCCTACCATGAAAACCTTCGGAACGGCTGTAAACCCTGATTTCGGTGGCGTAGAAGAAACCGGCATACTTGTATCGATCCACGACATTTACGACGAGAAGAAAGACCGTCATGTGAATTATTAACAGCGTACGAGGGTAACTTCGATACGCTTTCTCGAAATTGTGTAAGGGCTCCCTGATCGGGTTTTAGGATCTTTCTGAAAAAAGATTCATACCATGAAACTGGAATCCGATACCGATATCCGCGACGATCTTGGCGGCCCCGTCTCCGTTAAATTTACACCAGGTGCTTCCTTCGAAGACTATTGTGCCGGCTCCGTTCCTGAATTTGATCGCGAGCGGCTCGAAATACTGGCTATTCGTATTTATTACGGGAAAGAGATCAGTGTGGTGTTATACGCCATCGACAAAGACCGACATACAGATGCGGATCCGAACGAGCTTCCGGTCAGAAAGATCAAAGTCATGCCCAGCTTTCTGAGCAACCTGCTTCCGTATATCGCCGAGCTCAATGTGACGCTCACAACGGGGCTTTATCCGCTTGATCGCATGAAAATCATCAACAAATAGTCATGCCGGAAGGTCCATCCATCGTATTGCT
Organism: uncultured Flavobacteriales bacterium; assembly: GCA_946482515.1. The sequence continues at coordinate 13,692 of CAMLRS010000031.1, forward strand.
GAAAGAAGCCGTGCAGAAGTTTGCAGGGAAGAAAGTCACGCATGCAACCGGCAATTCCAAAGTCATCGACAGCAGCCTGCTGGAAGGAAAAACCGTGAACAGCTTTCGCAGCTTCGGGAAGCAATTCCTCATCTGTTTCGACGATTGCACGGTTCGCATCCATTTCCTGCTGTTTGGCTCCTACCTCGTGAACGAAGAAAAAGAAACAGCTGTCCGATTAGGCCTGAAATTCCAGAATGGGTTCGTCAACTTTTATTCCTGCTCGGTAAAGCTCATTGGCACTGATCTGGACGAGATCTACGACTGGTCGGTCGATGTGATGAACGATGACTGGAACAAGAAAGCCGCGTTGAAGAAAGTACAGGCCAAACCCGCTGAAATGATCTGCGATACGCTGCTCGACCAGGATATTTTCGCCGGAGTCGGGAACATTATCAAGAATGAAATCCTCTTCCGCGTCGGTGTTCACCCGGAAAGCCGAAATGAGCACATTCCACCGGCAAAGCTCAAAAAGCTGATCGATGAAACGCGGATTTACAGTCTTCAGTTCCTCGACTGGAAACGGCAATACATCCTGAAAAAGCAATGGAAAGCCCATACCAAAACCGTTTGTCCTAAGTGCGGCGGCCCCATTATTCGTAAAATCACCGGTTTTCGCAAGCGACGAAGCTTTTTCTGTGAGCGCGACCAGCAACGCTACGAGTAACTGCGCAACTTTCGGGTTGAAAACAGCTCGTGCATAACGTACTTTTGTAGTATGGATTTATTCGGCACCCAACACGATCCTTCACACAACCTGCTTCCGATGGACGGCATTGTACGCTATTTCGGAACGATCATGGATGTACGGAAAGCAGATTGGTACTACGAGCGGCTGTTGGAAACCATCGCCTGGAAAAACGACGAAGCCGTGATTTTCGGGAAGCATTTTATCACGAAGCGCAAAGTAGCCTGGTATGCCGATAAAGCGTTCAGTTACACCTATTCCAACACCACAAAAGAAGCCTTGCCCTGGACAACGGAATTGCTCGAGCTCAAAACCTTAACGGAACAGCTTACCGGTCGCACGTTCAATTCCTGCCTGCTCAACCTCTACCACGACGGCAACGAGGGCATGGCCTGGCACAGCGACGATGAAAAAGCGCTGGGACGCAACACCTGTATCGCTTCACTGAGCTTTGGCGCCGAACGGAAATTTGCTTTTCGCCACAAACAAACCAAACAAACGCTGGGACTTACACTTGAACACGGCAGTCTGCTGATCATGGAAGGTGAAACGCAAACGAACTGGCTGCACCGGCTTCCGCCCACAACAAAAATCCATACGCCGCGTGTTAATCTGACTTTTCGAACGATGGTTGGGTAGTTGTGGATGAGTTGATGAGTTGATGAGTTGTTGAGTTGATGAGTTAATGAGTTAATGAGTTAATGAGTTAATGAGTTAATGAGTTGGGAGTTGTTGAGTTGGTATTCAGTCTCCGGTGGTTCCATTTCCAGTCATAGGCGGAATTCCTTATTTTTAGCTTATGGAATACGAACTCAACATCCTGAGTAAAGAAGAGGATTATGCTGCCGTTCAGAGTGCTATTCACGCGTACCTGGATGCTTATGGTAATTGCGAGGTAAAGCTTTATCCAAAAGATACGGTAATCCAGGAAGACGGACTAACGATTCAGGGCGAATACGGCACACTGGATGCGCTGTTCACTCCGATTCACGATCCCCGCCTTACGCGTTCGGCAAACTTCGAGGATGGCCGTTTCTGGCTGCAATGGAACGCCGTGATTTACTCCGAAGACCCTGACTGAAGACAATCAGCTGAACGATTGGAGACCGCAAGACGCAAATTATGTTAAGCCACTCGGCGCTCCACCTTACAAAGCGTTAACTTGAAAAGACATTCAATCCGTTAACGTTATGGAACCAGATAAGGCGCAAAAACAGCCACACAGCGATAAAAAACAAGACAACCGCCAGGAATTCCCGGGCTATCCGCACTATTCACAAAACGAAGACATCTATCGCCAGGAAGAAGAGCTGGATATCGATCCGGAAACGCACAAGCCGAAGGAAAATCCGTTGAAAACACAGGAAACTTCGATGGACGTTCCCGGTGATGAAGACGATGATGCTGAAGAAGCTATCGGCTCCGAAGACGAGGAAAACAACTATTATAGCCTGGGTGGTGACGATAAGGACAGCCTCGAAGAACAACGCGAAGACTTTACCGCCAACCGCGATGAAGACCAAAAGGAGGAAGATCTCAATGATCGGTGATTACACCTGAATCACCATCCCGTCTTCCACTACTTCAACTGTCGGGAATTCAGGTGCCGCTTCTGCGATATGCGCCTCGCCGTCGAGGTAACGGGCGCTCAGATGGCCCAGGAACAAGCGTTTCACTTCCGCTTTTTTAGCAATGCGGGCAGCTTGCAATGCCGTACTGTGAAAGGTCGCTTTTGCCCTGTCCGACATTGCTTCCAGGAACGTCGCTTCGTGGTAAAGCACATCCACGCCCTGAATATGCGGCAGGATTTTTTCCTCGTATATCGTATCGGAACAATAAGCATAGCTTTTTACCGGTGGCGCCGGGAATGTATAATCGTCGGCATGGAGAACCGTTCCGTCTTTTAAGGTCACATCGATGCCCAGTTTAAACGGAGGAATATAGCTCAGCGAAAGGCCGTCGCGCTTGAATTTATCGCCATCGAGCGAGCGTTCGCGCTCCTTCTCCGTGATCCGGAAGCCGTTGGTCGGAATGCGGTGTTTCAATGGAAAAGTGGCTATTTCGATCAATTTGTCTTCAAACAGAACTTTTGCTTCCTTGCCGTCGAGCTCGATGAACTGAACGGGAAACGTCAATTCCGCCCCGCCGATCTCCAACTGCATGCGGATGATCTGTTCCAACCCCTGTGGGCCGTATACGGAAATACCTTTGTTTCTGCCCAGGAGATGCATGGTGCTCAGCAAGCCCACCAGTCCGAAATAATGGTCGCCATGCAAATGAGAAATAAGAATATGCGTGATTTTCTGGATCTTGATGCCGTATTTCCGCAGCTGGTTCTGGGTTCCTTCACCGCAGTCGATGAGGATGTGGCGGTCATTGCAATCGATATACTGAGCGGAAGGATTTCGCAAGGAAGTGGGCAGCGCAGCCCCGGAGCCGAGGACGGTGACTTCAAACGCCATACCTGTTAAACGGGCATTTCAGCAATGGCGTGATCCAGTACTTCGGTAATGTTGAGAACTTTATCCAATTGAGCAATGCCGACCATGCGCGACACGTTTTCCTGCATACCGCAGAGAAAAAATTTACCATTGGTGTCCTTGCAGAGACGATTTGCTGTGAGGATTGCCGACAAACCGGAAGAATCGCAGTAACGGGTTTTAGACAGGTCAAGAATGATATTGTTCACACCGTTCTTGTTCAATAGCAGGCATTCAGCCTTGAGATCAGCAGCGTTGGTTGCATCCAGTTTTTCCACTCCAGACCGTATGATCGCGTATTGTGCTTCCCGTTTTACTTCAAAATTCATTTGTACAGCGTTTCTCAAAAATAGTAAAATCTTCTTGGGGAATGGAAATTTCCAAAATTTGTCTTCAGTCGAACAGAGTCTGACAGTCTCCAGTCGCTGAAGATTATCTTCCGATTTTCCCGGCGAGCAGATAGATCACCGCCATGCGGACAGCCACCCCGTTTTCAACCTGCTGAAGGATGATGGATTGCTTCGAATCGGCTACGTCGCTGGTGATTTCCACACCGCGATTGATCGGTCCCGGGTGCATGACCACGATTTCCTTGTCAAGGCTGTCGAGGATTTCTTTGTTCAATCCGAACTGCATCGAATACTCGCGCAGTGAAGGAAAATACTGAATGTCCTGGCGTTCGAGCTGGATGCGGAGCATGTTGGCTACGTCGCACCAGTCGAGTGCAGCGCGCAGGTTGTGTTCTACTTTCACGCCCAGCTGACCGATGTATTTCGGGATGAGTGTAGCCGGTCCGCAGACCATTACTTCAGCGCCGAGCTTTTGCAGCGTGTAGATATTCGACAGCGCCACACGTGAATGCAGGATATCACCGATGATGGCTACTTTTTTGCCTTCCACCGAACCCAATCGCTCACGGATGGAATAAGCATCCAGCAAACCTTGCGTCGGGTGTTCATGTGTACCGTCGCCGGCATTGATCACACGCGTATTGGTGCGTTGCGACAGGAACAGCGCAGCTCCCGGATTGGGATGGCGCATGACAACCATATCGACTTTCATCGACAGGATATTATTCACCGTATCGATCAGCGTTTCCCCTTTTTTCACGGAGCTGGAAGAAGCGGAGAAGTTCACCACATCGGCAGACAGGCGTTTCTCGGCCAGCTCGAAGGAAAGGCGTGTACGGGTAGAATTTTCGAAGAATAGGTTGGCAATGGTGATGTCACGCAGCGAAGGCACTTTTTTGATCGGACGGTTAATAACTTCCTTGAAGCTATCGGCTGTCTTGAAGATCAGCTCGATATCCGATCGCGTCAGGTCACGAATTCCTGTCAGGTGCTCAACGCTTAACTGTTCCATGCATTTCCGGTGTAAACAATACTACTTTATCTGCTCCTTCCATGGTCTCCCACTCCACTGAAACGCGCTCAGAGCTAAGCGTGTCCACAGCTTTCCCTGCGTAATCGGCCTGGATGGGCAGATCGCGGCGCAAACGGCGGTCGATCAGCACCAGCAGCTCCACGCAAACCGGACGACCGAACGCCAGCATGGCATCCAGTCCCGAACGGATCGTACGACCGGTGTAAAGCACGTCGTCGATAAGGACTACTTTTTTGTTCTCGATGCTGAAATCGATGTTTGTTGCGCTGGGAATGAGCGGTTTCTCGCGACGGCGGAAATCATCGCGGTAAAACGTGATATCCAGCTGACCGCAAGTGATCGGGTGACCGGTGATCTCTTCGAGGATGGTTTTCAGTCGTTCAAGGACATGAATTCCCCGTGGCTGCAAGCCAATGAGCACCGTTGAAGCAAAATCGTTGTGATTTTCGATGAGTTGATAGGCAAGCCTGTTCATGGTTAACCGAACCTGCTGTTCATCCAGAATGACTTGCTTTTCCATCGGAGCAAAAATACAAATTCGGGGGAAAGGAACAAGGTAATTTTAGTACTAAAATTTAATTCTGATCGCCACCCTCCTCATTCCTCTCTCAAGGGAGGAGGCATGAAACAATTTCCCCCTTTGGAGGCGGACTGAGGGGGAGGATGAACTGATTACACTTTTGTGGTGCGAAACTAACTGCCTTTCAATCAGGCCGGCAACCGTTTAATCAATGAAATACTCAGGTCACATGATCTGGTAAAATCGTGCTAACATTTGGCTTATATTTGAGTCATAACAGAAGACAGCGCTGGTTTTCTGTTAAAAGTTTCTTCATAACACGATATACTGGTTTCGCACACGAGCTTTTTTCATAGGGTTTTGTTATTGGTTGACGTTTTGGTTGTAGTTAATGTGCGGAACCAGTTATCTTTTTCAGTTTCATGAAACGTCCGATCATCCGCCTCCTCGCTTTTCTTTTTTCCCTTTATATTCTTATTTGCACGCTGGTCTTTTTCAACCAGGAAAGCTTGCTGTTCCATCCTGAAAAGGTAAACCGTAAAACACTGTATCAATTCGATTTGCCTTTTCGTGAAATCGATATTTCCGTTGCAAAAGATTGTCGATTGAACGGCGTGTTGTTTCCCGCTGATTTCTCTAAAGGATTAGTCTTTTTCCTCCACGGCAATGCCGGAAACGTTTCCGTACTGAATGGGCAGGCAATGTTCTACCACCAGCTCGGCTACGATTTCTTTGCCTTCGATTACCGTGGTTTCGGCAAAAGTGATGGTGAAATCAACAGCGAAGAGCAGTTTTATAGCGATGCGCAAGCGGTTTACAATCAATTGAAAAAGCGTTACGCCGGAAAGAAAATCATTATCGTAGGTTATTCCGTCGGATCGGCCACTGCTACAAGGCTGGCAGCGCAGAACCGGCCAGATAAACTGGTGTTGATGGCTCCTTACTATTCCATGACCGATCTGGCCGGTCGTCACTACCCTTTTATTCCGTCTTTCGTACTGAAATATTCGTTTGAAACCTTCCGTTTTCTGGAAAAAACCACTGTTCCGGTGCTCATTGTTCACGGCAAAAACGACGGCGTTATTCCAACTGCATCTTCGGCTTTGCTGAAGCCTGCTCTGAAGAAGACAGATCGTTATATCTTGCTGGCAAACACCAATCACAACAACATTCAAAACAGCACTGATTTTCAACTAGAAGCAACTCGTTTCATCGAAAAGTAGACTTTGCTTCCCAACCGTTTTTCCAAACAGGCCGTTCGATTTAGCAACTCAATTTTAAATCGGATCACCATGAGAAAAACACTTCTACCTGTCTTTGGCTTGCTTTTCACCGGCCTGTCGTTTGCCCAAACGCCTTACGAGCTGCATTTCGACAATGTGACCCAGGTTTCGCAGCACGATCTGGAATATGTCGGGAACGACCGCATACATGCCGGAACTGCGGTTACTGACCAGCAGCAGACGATTGTCTGGTTTGCCAAAACAAGTGCTGCCAACGAGCTTCTTTGGATGAAATCCTTCCAGGTAACCGTAAACAATAACAATCCGTTTTGCTGGGTCGATATCGAAAACTGTAACCTGTCTGACAATATCATGCTTTCTGTCACACGGAGCGGCACTTCCAGCTCCCAGATCTTCACCGAATTACTGAAATTGTCAACAGACGGAGAAGTGGTGTGGGGACGACGCGCGACCTTCGACGATGACTCATTTAACGTCTATTATTCCAACAAAATGGTCGTCCTGAGTAACGATGCCGTCATCGTATCGAACGGGCATACAAATGGGATTTCCCTGTGCAAAGTAAGCGCTCAAGGTCTACGCCTGGCTTCTCATCATCTCAGCATAGCGGAGGAAGTCACGGAAGAACCCCACAACGGTGGTTGTGTATTGACGGCAGCTGAAAACGGCGGATTTCTGGCTTCTTTTCAGAAAGACAATCATCCTGTACTGGTAAAACTGGATGATCAGTTTAATGCTTTGTGGACTAAAGAATGGAGCAGCCAGGAACATTTCCGGATCACAGCTATCCGTGAATTTGACAGCGACATCTTTTTTGGAGGAACAACCTCGGGACCTGATTTTTTCGGATACATCAGCAGCGACCTTGGGTCCACCAGTTTTGCAGAGTTCACCGACGCAGGCTTTTTTGAAATTGATGTAGACCGCTTTAGCTCTATGCCCGGAAAGTTGTTTGCCTATTCGTATCATGGATACAGGCTCATCGACTACGCAGCCCAGTCTTATACGGCTCATTCGATTTCAACAGGTCTCAGTGACTTAGGCCTGCATTATCAATTACGAGGCGGTGATCAGAAAGCGACGTGTTTTGTCAATCAAAGCGGCGAATTTTCCGTTGCTTACATCGAGGAAATGGATCTCACAGCCCCACAGTGTGTCGAAGATCTCTCGCATGCATATCCAATAGTTCCTATTACCATCCCGCCGAATACAGTTCTGGCACCTACGGTTTACAAACAGGATTTCGGTTCGTTTACGAGCTATTCACCCGATATCGCAATACGTTCCGCGTCTATTGCTGAAAGCTGTTTTTATGTCGGGACGGAAGAAAACACCTTGCCGGTGTTCGATATCTACCCGAATCCGGTTGCTTCCGGGCAAATGCTTCATATTGAAAGTACGGGAATCGAAAGCGGTGTGATCACCCTGACAGATCTTCAGGGAAAAATCGTTGCTGAATTCGCTTATGCACCTGAAATTACGTTACCGGCGCTGAATGCAGGCGTGTATTTCGTGACGGTTTCGGAACAAAACGGACAGCGCTCTTCTACTCAACGGATTGTTGTTCAATAAGAACGTTCCGGGGATCCGGCCTAACATAAAAAGGATGGAGTGTCTGCCCTGGCGGGTACTTCATCCACCTTTTCGCTTCGTCTTGTAGCCTTCTTTCTGGAGAAGCTCGATGACTTTATCACGGAAATTGCCCTGAACGATGATTTCGCCGTCTTTAGCCGTTCCGCCCACGCCGCATTTGCTTTTGAGCAGCTTGCCCAGCTCTTTCAGATCGTCGTCTGAGCCCACAAAGCCTTCTACCAGCGTTACTTCTTTGCCGCCGCGCTGTTTCTTGTCAAGCGAAACATACAAGGTTTGCTGGCCCGGAGCCAATGTTTCCTGCTCCTGGTTTTCGTCGAAACTGTATTGGAAGTCGGGATTGGTGGAATACACCACATTCACCCGTTCGTTTTTCTTCTTGCTCATCAGTATTTTTCTATTATCGCTCCTTTCAGATCGTCGGCCAGAATATAATCCGGGAATTTCTTCAGGGCCTTGCGCATGTTCTTCGGAGAGCGTACATCGAAGATAATGACTTCTTTCGAGTGTTCATGCAGGTTTTCGATGTCATTTTTGGTCGTATTGCTGTTCCGCAAGCAGGTTCCTTTCGTTTGGTCTAGCGTTGCTGCTGCTACGCCGAGGTATTCATCAGCTGTGACCATTTCCAGATACACATTCCAGCCTTCGAGGTAAAAATCATTCACCCAGCCCGGTCGGTTGGTTATTACAAAAATCCGTTCGTCCGGAACATCGGGAAGTGCTTGTTGAATCGCCGCAATCATGTCTTGTTGGTCGATTTCCGTTTGGGTGCATTGATTGAACGTCCGGATATCGAGGAAAATAATCCTGTCGTTGAATGGTGCCTTCAGATCCGCCAGCTTCACCAGCGGTTCTTTTTTCAGTGTAGCATAATGCAGACTTTGCAGGTAGTCATCTGTGGAAGACGGCACGCAGCCCGAGCCGCTCGTTGTTTCATCCAGGTCCGGATCGTGGAACAGCCAGGCTGTGCCGTCAGCCGAACATTGAATATCGATTTCCACGCCGTCAATGCCTTTCATTTCAAGCGCATAATTGACCGCTTCGGATGAATTATCGGCGTAAATGGCCGTACTGATCGACAAGCCGCTACCTGCGTGACCGATTAGCTTTACCTGGTCGTAGTGCTTTTTCTTGCAGGCAAGCAGGCACAACAAAACGATGATCCACCAGTTACAACGCATGCGACCACGAGATTTCTGCTATAAAATTCCAGGAAAACCAGAAAACATAGCGGTTACGAACTGTGGACCAGCTTTGCTCAAAACAGGGTCCGAAGCCTGCCGAAAAGCGAAACTGGCTGGTTTGTCCCGTTCCGGCAAACAGGCCGAGGAAAGCTTCTTCATAAAATACCCAGCCGTTGCTTCCCGAACGGTTGAAATGCAGCATTGAAATGCTTGGTCGGGCAAAAACACCGGCGTGTATCCACCGACGATTCACAAAAGCAAAACCCGGTTGATAAGCCAGCTGCGGATACATACGCGTCTGAAAAAAAGTCCGCCTCACGCCCACTTGTGCAATGAATCGGTGTTCCAACCGGTTTCGGGACAATGAAAAGTGACCACCTGCAAACAGATCATCCGGATGCATGGAAAACTGTGCGCCGGCTCTGCGTACCAGGCTATCCTGAGCTGTTACGGATGTAAAGATGAGCAGAAAAAAGACCGGAAGCAGAAGGACTTTCATGCCTTAAAAATACTTCAGGAAAGGAAGCCGTGCAAACTTGACTATACATTGCTATGAACATGACGTGCTGCATGTACTTTCTTCCCCACGAACTAGCGAATATTGTCAGCTTTCCTGACAATTTAAGAATACAGAGAAGGGGAATTGAGCTTTAAAGCTTCGGGCATTTCTTACAATGATGCCCTTTTTTCTTGTATTTCTTGCAGCATTCCTTCTTTTTTTCGCAGGAACAGTTCATACAAGAGAAAAAAACGGCCGGGAGTTGCGTGCCTCCCCTCAAGGGGGCGAGCCCGGACGTGGAAGCAAAGCTTCCACGCCTGGCG
>CAMLRS010000032.1 GCA_946482515.1 uncultured Flavobacteriales bacterium
CTGTGGTGATGAACGCAATGCGGAGCTTATCGATCTTTTCCGAATGGTCTTCGCGGCGATCGTGTTTAGGATCGGGTGTTTCCTGGGCCTTGAGCGTCATCGGAAAGATGAAGAGAAATGCAAGACAGGTCGCTATTCTGATATGTTTCATGGCACTTGTTTTTGGGTATTGGGTTTCTATCAGTAGTTGAGTAAATCTTCGTCTAAATACTCCAGGTCTTCTTCCTGTAAGTAGTCTAATATTTCTTCTTTTTCGAGTTGATCAAACAGCTGGTCGGTCTCGCGTTCTTTTGCCGTTGGCTGGGCAGACTCAGGATTTGCCACCGAAACGTTCGTCCAGTCGGGAATTTCGGAAAGCTGCTCGGCAATGGCTTCTGTCTCGAAATCCGCGATGTTTTCTTCCACGTAGGCGAACAATTCTTCGCGGGTCACGCTGTCCCAATCCGGACCTGCGGGCTTGGGCTGTACTTCGCTGCGCATGAAGGTGAGCAACAGGACGATCACCACGGAAGCCGCTGCTGCACTGACCATCCACCAGCGACGGTACAACGGAATGATTTTCGCCTGTGGCAGTTTTCCGAGTACGTCCGTTTTCAGCTGCGCGAAGTAATCATCGCCCGGAAGCGCTGGCTGCCGTTTCTGTAATTCGTTGATGATATGCCGTTCGTTGCGGTTCATATTGTTGAGAGTCTAGTTCGTATCAATGGTTTAACCGGGCTTTTAAAAATTCTTCGATTTTTTGCGCGGCATGGAAGTAGTTGGCTTTCAGGCCTCCGGTAGAAACACCGGTGAGTGCTGCAATTTCATCATAGGAAAGGTCATCGAAATAACGGTATTCGAAGGTCAGCCGTTGTTTTTCCGGAAGCTGTTCAATCGCTTCCAGCAGCCATTCGGTAATCTGTTCGGAGCTGATTTTCCCGTAATGTTCGGATGCATGCTGGAATTCTACCAGCGGCAGGTCGAGATCAACGGTTTGCCGGTTCTGTGTTTTCTTCAGGAAATGCAGCGTTTCGTTGTAGGCGATGCGGTAAATCCAGGAAAACAGGCCGCTTTCACCCCGAAACTGGTGTTTGTTCTTCCAGATTTTCAACAGGACTTCCTGGAGAATGTCGTTGGTATCTTCGTGATTTTTGGCCCAGCGACGAATAGTGGTATACAACCGCTTGCCATAGAGATCAATCAGCTGACCAAAGGCCTGCTGTGCGGTATCATCCCGATGAAGACAGGAGACGATCGTTGCTTCATCGGGAATGTGCTGCATCGTTTATTTTCGTTGAATCACTCGTTTAACTGCGTTCACAATATCGATCGGATCGAGTCCGTATTTGGTCATCAGCTCATCCGGAACACCCGATTCACCAAAAGTGTCGTTCACGCCTACATACTCCTGCGGTGCAGGCATAGAGCGCGAAAGTACCTGTGAAACAGCTTCTCCGAGACCTCCGTTGAGCATGTGCTCTTCGGCCGTAACGACGCAGCGCGTTTTGCGAACTGAATCTAAGATGGCCTTTTCGTCCAAAGGTTTAATCGTGTGCATATTTATTACTTCTGCACTGATTCCTTCCTGCTCGAGCTGCTGTGCTGCTTCGATTGAACGCCATACCATGTGTCCGCAGGCGATGATCGTTACATCTGTTCCTTCAGTCAGTACATCGGCTTTCCCGATCACGAACGGTGCATCCGGCTTAACAAAAATCGGAACAACCGGGCGACCGAAACGCAGGTAAACAGGCCCTTCGTGGTCAGCAATAGCAATGGTTGCTTGTTTGGTCTGGTTGAAATCGGCCGGAACGATCACGGTCATATTCGGCAGCATACGCATCATTCCGATGTCTTCAAGGATCTGGTGCGTTGCGCCATCTTCACCCAGCGTTAAACCCGCGTGGGAAGCACAGATTTTTACATTTTTCTTCGAATACGCTACCGACTGACGGATCTGGTCGTAAACGCGGCCGGTCGAGAAGTTGGCAAACGTTCCCGTATAAGGAATTTTACCACCAATGGTCATTCCGGCGGCCATACCGATCATATTGGCTTCAGCGATGCCGACCTGGAAAAAACGTTCCGGGAATGCTTTCTGGAAAGCGTCCATTTTGAGCGAGCCGGTAAGGTCGGCACAAAGTCCCACGACATCCGGGTGTGTATTTCCCAGTTCGCGTAAGCCTTCACCAAATCCCGAACGGGTGTCTTTTTTTCCAAGGATCTCAAATTGTTTCATCGCTGCTTTATAAATTAATCGAAGTTGTTTTATTGGATTGTATTCTGAATTCTTTTTCGACGGTATAGGTCGTGGATTTTAAGTGCTTCTGTCGGTAAACGAGGCGGTAGTTGCCAGGCTGAAGCTGCCACGATCCCGAAAGTGTGTTCTGATCGATGTTGCACACCCATTCGGCTTTTCCGTTTTCGCGGATCACGAAGATCTGGCCCACCAGGTGCTTGCCGGTAGAGTAGTTGAGTTGTCCCGGAGCCTGTACATCGATGGTAACAGTGCTGCTTTGGGTGACGTCGACGGTCTGGTAAATGCGTGGCAGCGTCAGGATTTCCACATCGTATTTGCCCACGATGTATTTATCTGTTCCGCCAATCGGCTGCACGTTGAGCGTAACAGGCTTAGCCGTTTGCATCACGCGGGCTTCCACGCTGTAAGTCTTGGTGGCATTGCTGAACCGCATTCGTATGAAGCCCTGAGGCGTATTGGCCTGTATGACGTTGTGCGTGTTTTTCTTCAGTACGATGTTTTTTACCTCGACTTTCGGAATGGTATTCACTACCAGGTCGTATTTGAAGTTCGGGTCCATCACCAGCGTATCGGGATTGCCCCAGCGGTTGATGGTGTGCTCGAAGGTATAGAGCAGCTTGCTCGTACCGGCTTCGTAGAGGAACATGGTTACATCGGTTTCAACCGGAACACTGTTGATGTTGTTGAGGTTGATCTGAACGGTCGTATTCACCAGCGCTTTGGAGATCACGGTTTTCAATACCGAGCGAAAAGCGTCTTTCGTTTCGGCCTCCGTGTAGCTTCCGATACACTTGAATTGTTCGAGATAGGAGAGATCCAATCCCAGTCCGATAACGAACGGCGTGATCTTGACACCTTTGTCGTGGAGCTTTTTGGCAATAACGCACGGGTCGTTGTCGCAGGCTTCCAGTCCGTCGGTGATCAGGATGATGATATTCCGTGCGTTGGTGTCCGGAAAATCGCCTGCAGCTGCTTCCAGTGAGCGGGCGATAGGTGTGGTTCCTTTGGCCAGGATAGACCGCACGCGGTTTTTCACGCGATAATAATTATCCGGTCCGAAGGGCACTTCCAATTTGGTGTCGTTGCAATCCTGGTAAGTGGCCGTAATCGGCGACTGGTGACCGTAAACGCGCAATGCGATTTCCAGATTAGCCGAGCCTTCCAGGCTGTCGACGGCTTTTGCCAACAGTTCTTTTGCCGCTTCGATACGCGTTTGTTCGCCCCAGTTGGCGTTCATACTGTTCGAAGCGTCGAGGATGAAGAGAATGCGCGTCAGCTGCTGTCCGTATGCCGACGGAGCAAGCAGGAGGAGTAACAGAAGTATGACGCGCAGGTGCTTCATTTAATAATCGTTCAGTGTTTCTTTGAGCTGGATAAGGGCTGCCTGCAATTGCTCTTCATTTGGCGCTACACCGTGCCATTTGTGCGAGCCAACCATGAAGTCAACACCTTGTCCCATTTCGGTTCTCATGATAATAACGATAGGTTTCCCATTTCCTGACATTTTTTTTGCAGTTGCCAGTGTATCCACGATTTCCTGGATGTTGTGGCCGTCCATGCTGAGGACTTCCCATCCAAAAGCCTGCCATTTTCCTGCGAGGTCTCCGAGAGACAACACATCGTCGACGTCGCCGTCGATCTGGCGCCCGTTGTAATCAATGGTTGCGATCAGGTTATCGACTTTGTTGGCAGCGGCATACATGGCTGCTTCCCAGATCTGTCCTTCCTGCAATTCACCATCGCCGTGAAGCGTATAAACAGTGCAAGGATCGTTGTTCAGTTTTTTTACCTGTGCAGCACCTAAGGCATTGGAAAGCCCTTGTCCGAGCGATCCGGAAGCCATGCGGATTCCAGGAAGGTTTTTCGCTGTGCTTGGGTGGCCCTGCAAACGGGAATTGATCTTGCGGAATGTGCCCAGCTCATCTACCGGAAAATAGCCCGAACGCGCCAGAACACTGTACCAAACCGGTGAAATATGACCGTTGGAAAGGAAAAAGAGGTCTTCGTTCTTGCCGTCCATGGTGAAATGGTCCGGATTGTGCTTCATCACTTCAAAGTAAAGCACGGTTAAAAAATCGGTGCATCCAAGTGAACCACCCGGGTGACCCGAATTGGCACCTGCAACCATACGAACGATGTCTCTTCTGACCTGGCTGGCGATCGCCGTTAACTGCTGAATTTCCATAGAATAACGCTTTTAGCATTGCAAAGCTAATTTTATTCTGTCGTTTTGCCGCGGTTTTTTTTAAGTAGTTTTACACGGTTGGTGCAACCCCATAACGCAGAATTCAGTCTGCCTTAAAAGCAAAACGAAGGAGTTAATCCTTCCTTAATGTATACTACTTTTAAATAACGCAAAAACTCTAAAGAGCAGTTGTATGAAAATGACCCTGTTAATTCTTTTTCTGGCTGGCTGCCCGCTCTTACATGCACAGCAAACTTCGCGTGCTGATAAGAAGGCCGGAAAGGAAACCGTAGATCAATCGTTCGAAGCTTATTGCCTCGAGCACGCATTAAGCGTAATGACCATTCCTTCATCCAAACAAGCCGAATTCTCCGGTACCGTTGTTTTCAAAGAAGGCGCTACCTATAAAGACTATGGTATTGTGCTGCTTGAAGAGAAAACGCAGTACTTCCGTATTGAGGGCACCGATAAAATGTTGGTAGCTACGTCGCTTTTCCGTTTAAGAACGGCTTATTCTTCCAATCATTAATCGACAGTAATCATGAAAAAGCTACACTTCATCCTCGGTGCTTTTGCCCTGATGCTGTCATTGAACAGCCAGGCCCAGATTTTTATTTCTTCGGATGATTTCGGTCCATCCAATCCGTTGGATTGCGATTCGCTGGCTGATGCCGGGATCACCAATTTCTATGATATGGGCGGCAACTATACGCCCAATATGGACGAGACGATCACTCTTTGCCCGGAACTGGCATTGGGATCCAAGATCCAGATCGCATTTGCGATCAACGCAGGCTTTGAATACAGCATCGACCCAACGGATACGCTTTATGTATTTGATGGGCCAACAACGACTTCTCCGTTGCTGGGAGCGTTCAATTCCGGTACCAATCCAACCGGTATGAACGTTATGGCTTCTTTTGAAAACAACCCTTCCGGCTGTCTGACCGTACGTTTCGTTTCCGACGGTGCTGCTGAAGCTACCGGATGGATCGCCAATATTTCCTGCGGGAATCCGCCGCAACCGTTTGAGCCGCACCTCGAAGCGTTTATCAACGGTACAGGCCCGAACGTGCTCAATCCACTCGATACAGGCTATGTCAATATGTGTTTCGGTGACTCTGTATTGATTGTTGCCAAGCCTGATTTCCCGTATTCACTTGAAAATGCAGGAACAGGTTACTCGCAGACAGCTGATAACTGTACGTATACATGGAGTGTTGGTGGTGTGGGTATTATCCCAACCCAGAACGACTCTATATGGTTTACGCCGCCTGCACGTGCGGGGTATTATATTGACTTGCGCATCCGTGACCAGTTCCCGCAATTGGAACGCATTACCTGCAAAGTCCGTGTGTCCCAGCAGCCACTCTTTACAGGAGCTGGTCCGTTGGAAGATACCGTCTGCATGGGCGAACAAACCGTGCTGCTCGGTGGTGTCACAGCTACCGATACCGTTGGTGTGCAGATTCCTTCAACGACTTTCAACAATGGCGGTGTTTTCGCCGGTCTGACAGCCCTTCCGGATGGAACAGGCGTTCAGTATGAAACAACGATTCCTATGAGTGGTTTCCAGGGTGGAACCGTGACCAGCGGAGATGACATCGTTTCCGTATGTATGGCGATCGAGCATTCATACTCGGGTGACCTTGAGATTTTGCTGACCTGCCCGAACGGGACATCGACCCCGCTTATGAATTTCTTTGGAGCAGGAATGGAGCCCGGCGGTTGTACAACAGGAACCGTGACATTTCTTGGTAACGATACCGGTATTGACGGTGGAGCGCCGGGAAGTCCTTTCTGGACGTACTGTTTCTCTGAAGTTAACGCTACACTCGGAACCATCTGCGAAGAGTCCACTACGAATACCATTCAGAACGATTACTCACAGAACTCAATGGATCCGAATGGGGTTTACGAACCGGACGGCAATTTCTCTGAATTCATTGGCTGCCCGCTCGATGGACCTTGGACCATCACTGTACAGGACAACCTCGGACAGGATGATGGCTACATTTTCGAATGGTCGATCCAGTTCGCCAGCAATCTCTACCCGGATCCTGAAACGTATCAGAACACGATCGTAACGGAATTCTGGTCAAACGATCCAACGATTGTCGGTGGACAAAACGATACATCCATCGTGGTAATCCCGACTCAACCGGGAAACCATCCATATGTTTACAATGTTGTAGACGACTACGGGTGCAGCTTTGATACAACGGTATACCTGTACACGCTCCCGCTGCCAACGATCTTCGATGATACAATTGCTTGCTTCTTTACGTATAACGTTGAAGGAACAACGTCATATGAAGGTGGTGTGTGGAGCGCATCTGATACTTGTGTACACTTCAGCTCCCTGACTGCTCCGAATCCGGTCATCACATCGACGGTTCCGGGAACGTATACCGTGACGTTTACCGATAATGCCTGTGGGCACGAGGTCTCGGCCGAAATCTATTTCGAACCATTCGTTTATACGCAGGTGCTCGATACGAATATCTGTGAAGGATCCACGTACGTCATTTACGCGCTGGAAGATCCGAGGGCACTGGCCTATAACTGGAATACCGGGGCTACTGGAACAACGCTGGAAGTCAGCGGACCGGGTGAATACATTGTCACCGCATCCAATATCTGTCACCACCACACCGATACCGCTACCATTGGTATCAAAGAGTGTGATATCCAGGCTCCGAACGTGCTGCTCCTGAGCTCGCAAAACGGAAACAATTTGTTCTTCGTGAACTACGAAGGAATCCAGAAATTCAACTGTATCATTGTGAACCGTTGGGGGAACGTGATCTACGAATACGACGATCCGGCGGGTACATGGAACGGACACACGCTCGATGGCAAAGAGGTGGAAGAAGGAACGTACTTCTATACCATTGTTGCCACGAAGGACAGCGGTGAGGAGCTCACCAAACACGGCTTCATCCAAGTCTACAAATAGAAACATCCGAACACTTAAATATAGGAACCGGTCCGACATTTCGTTGGGCCGGTTTTTTTTTACTACAGAAAGCATTGTTTTTGTGGAAAGAACCTGAAAGACAGGTTTTTACTAGGTTTTTGCGCGTTTTTGTCGTAGATTTATTGATAATCAATCCCTTCGGGAAACCTTGTCTGCCACCGGTTTTTGTTTACTAACGAAAAACGATCGCATGAAGCAGCTTTTACTATCAGCAACCTTTTTACTTTTCTGTTCAACCGCCTGGCTCCAGGTCATCATTGATTCACCGGAATACCAACAACTAAAAACCAGCGGACAGCTTTCCGGCACGCCGCTTACGCTGTTGCCCAATCCCAATCTGGTTGGTGGAACACCTGTTGTGGGTGACCCGTTGATGATTCCCAAAGCCAACAGCTGCGATTGCTACATCGAGCCCGATTCTACCTACATATTGGCACTGGCTCCTAATGATGACGGCTCATCGGCGGTTATTCCAATTCCGTTTGATTTCTGTATGTACGGCCAGACATTCGACCAGATTTACATCAACAATAACGGGAACGTCACGTTTACCAGCTCCATGTCAACCTTCAGTGCCACGGCGTTTCCGTCTTCTACCAACGGAGCAATCGTAGCGCCTTTCTGGGGCGATGTCGATACGCGGCCAAGTCCCGGAAGCCCCGGAAGTACAGGTCGAGTGGTGTACAAAATCACACCGACCGCGGTGTTCGTGAACTGGGAAGATGTCGGTTATTACAGCATGCACGGCGATTTGCGCAATACCTTCCAGCTCATCATGACCGATGGTGCTGATCCGATTATTGAAGGCGGAAACGTGGCGTTCTGCTACCAGGACATGCAGTGGACCACTGGTGATGCTTCGCAGGGAAGCGGCGGTTTCGGCGGAATCCCGGCAACAGCGGGGGCGAACAAAGGCGACGGTATTGCTTACTTCCTGATTGCGCGTTTCGACCACCCGGGCAACGACTTCGATGGCGCTTTGGGCGATCCGGATGGCATCAGCTGGCTCGATAACAAATCCTTTGCCTTCGATGCCTGCAACGTTGGAAACATTCCACCGATCCCTGATGGTGTTTCTTCCTGCGATACCTTTAAAATCTGTGCAGAAGGCGATACGGCCCATATTTCGATCAACTTCCTGTCGCCCGAAACCGATCAGACGACATCCATAACCTACGATAACGGCGGCTTATCGAGCCTGCTCGAAATCGACAATATTCCGGGAAATACGGCCCAGCTTATTCTGCGCGCTATCAGTACACCGGCCGAAGCAGGATTTTACACCATTACCGTTACAGCAACCGATGATGCAGCACCGATTCCCGGTGTAACAACACTCACATTTGTCCTTCAGCTCGATACGACCGGGCTCGCGAATTTCGATCCCGTCCTGTCCATGGATGAACAGTGCGATACCGTACTGCTATCAGTGCTTAACGGGCCGTATGATTCGTATTTGTGGGACAATTTATCGCATGAACCGGAAGACGGCGTAGGCTTTTCGCAGGATTACGGCGTCACGGTGAGCTTAAACAATTGCTACCGGCGTATCCACGAATGGATCGATGTGGTAGAGCCGTTCGATGTGAACCTGCAGGGACCGCTGACGTATTGTCCGCCGGAAACCACCGTTACGCTAACAATTCCGAATGCCGCTTACTATGATACGGTGAGCTGGAGTTTGCAGGATCTGGCACAGGATACGCTGTTTACGAACGAGCTCGGAGCAGGAACGTACACGATCCATCTCGAAGACACCTTCGGATTGTGTATCAAAGACACAACCTTCACCATTACGACGCAGCAGGAACTGATCCTGCAGCCGGATACGGCAATTTGTAGCAATATTTTCCTGTTCACCGGAAATACCGGCGGAACGAATACCGGAACCTGGACAGCATTGAACAATCCGCCGGTACCACCTGTTTTTGCAGATAACACGCTCAATACACAGGTCACGTTCGGCGCATTCGGTACGTACACACTCGTGTTTACAGAGGGCAATTGCTTCGACAGCGATACGATACAGATCATTTACAGCGGTCCGCCGCAATTTAATTTCGATGCCGATTTCTTTGTTTGTCCGGGAGAAGATGAATTTCTGTTCGTGAGCGATTCGCTGAACATGGATGAAATATCCTGGGGCTTGCCCGATCCGGCTGAAGATTCGCTGTATTCCGCCAACTTGTCACCGGGATCGTACACTGTTGAGCTGACGAATATTTATGGTTGTGAAAACGATACGTCGTTTACGATCACCACGCAGCCACCGGTGCAGATCGATAATATCACACAGATCTGCGGTGACAGCCTCGAAATGAGCGATAACAGCGGTCCGGAACATGGTATGTGGACGTATTACAATTCCGCAGGAACGGTCAATTTCCGACACATCGACTCGCTGAATACAGGATTGGAAGTTTCAGCTTACGGAACCTATAATCTCGTATTCACGGAATCTGTCTGCAACGATTCGGATACCGTAACAATCGATTTCATACCATATCCGTATGTCCATCTGAACGACAGTCTCGAGTTGTGTGTCGGGCAATCGGTGGGCGTATTTGCCAATGATATCTGGCCGAATTTCACCGACGAGCTTTACTGGAACACGGGCGAAACGACTACCAGTATACTTGTTTCCAGCGCAGGAATCTATATCGTTACGGTGGAAAATCACTGCGGATCGCATACCGACTCCATCGTCGTAACAGCGAAAGTCTGCGACTTCGAGCTGCCGAACGTCTTCACACCAAACGGCATGGGCGAAAACAACACCTGGAAGCTATTGACGGTGGATGATATTTTCAAAGAATTCCGCTGCGTGATCGTAAACCGCTGGGGGAATGTGGTGTACGAATTCGACGATCCGCAAGGCGGGTGGGATGGCAAAGACCGCAATGGAAATGATGTAGGCGAAGGTATTTATTTCTACACGATCGACTTCACCACGATAGCTGATGAAGAGCTTCAGAAACAAGGATTCATTCACCTGATTCGTTAGAAAACAACCTGTTATAGCAAGGCCGTCTCGTTCGCGGGACGGTTTTGTATTTTATTAGCGAAAAACCCGATGCGATTCCGGTGTGTGGTGTACTTTTTCGTTAATTTCAACCTTCATTAACATTTTACGACCATTATGAAAGGGAAAATCAGGGTAGGTGTGAACGGATTTGGCCGCATCGGTCGTTACTTCACCCGCTTGTGTCTGCAGCGCGATGATATTGAGATTGTTGCAGTCAATGATTTAGCTCCGATCGGGACCCTGTCACATTTGTTGAAATACGACAGCATTCACGGGCGTTTATCCACCGACTTCAGCATCGATGGCGATATCCTGCATGTTGGCAACAAAACCATCCGCTTCATCCAGTTCAAATCACCCGAAGATATTCCGTGGGCTGACCTGGGCGTTGACATTGTGGTCGAATCGACCGGTTTGTTCCTGACGCGTGAAAAAGCCGGGCTGCATATCAAAGGTGGAGCGAAAAAGGTGATTCTGAGCGCGCCATCGGAAGGAGAAGACATCCTGAATATCGTAATGGGCGTAAACGATTCCTGGCTGACGGCCAACGATACCATCGTGAGCAATGCTTCCTGTACAACGAATTCCGCAGCACCGCTGATTGCCGTGATGCGCGAATTGTGTACGATCGAAAGCGCTTATATTACGACCATTCATAGCTATACGACTGATCAGCGCTTGCACGACAGTCCGCACAAAGACCTGCGCAGGGCCCGTGCCGCGGCGCAATCCATCGTTCCGACTACGACAGGAGCGGCTAAAGCATTATCGCGTATTTTTCCTGAGCTGGAAGGCCACATCGGAGGCTGTGGTATGCGCGTTCCCGTTCCGGACGGCTCACTGACCGACCTGACGATGGTCGTTAAAAATCCACCCACAGTGGAAGCCATCAATGCGGCTTTCAAAAAAGCAGGTGAAAGTAACCTGCAATCCATTTTGCGTTATACCAGCGATCCGATCGTTTCGGTCGATATTCTCGGTGATCCGAATTCCTGTATATTTGACAGTGAGCTCACTTCGGTGATCGGAAACATGGTGAAAGTCGTTGGCTGGTACGACAACGAGGCGGGATATTCCAACCGTTTGGTTGATCTGGCGCTCAAAATGGGAAGTTTGTAACACATGAAGGGAACTCTTGCGATCCTCTTACTTGTTCCGCTGGGCCTGATGGCACAGGAGCAGTTTGGCGCGGCCTTCAGTAATTACACACCCACCAACAGCGTTTTCATGAACCCGTCTTCCATGCTGGATGCCAAAACCTGGCTGGATATTCACATTGTGGGCGCGGGAACCTATGCCAACAACAATTTCGCTTCCGTCCGCGATAACAACCTCATCCGCATCATCCGCACCGAAGGTGAAAGCGTGGAAGAAGAAGATGTTGCTTACCGTTACAACCGGAACAAATACCACGCTTACAATTACACCTTCGCGCGCGTGTTGTCGGGTGTCTGGTCGCAGGGCGATCATGCAGCCGGTTTGTTTTTCAGTGCGCGCAGCTTCAGCGCCGTTCGCGGTATTCCGGAATTCGCTGGCCGTTTCATCGAAAATGGCGTTCCACCATATACAGAACAGCACAACATCGATTACCAGATTGAAAAGGTCAGGGCATCGTCTGTGGCTTTCGGCGAAATTCAGCTCAGTTACGCCTATACGTTCTACAAAAAACGCCGCGACATGCTCATGGGCGGGATTTCCATCAAGAAATTCCTGTCGTATGCCGGTGGTGCAGCGAACATTTACAACATGGAGTTCAACGTGCGCTCCGATAGTCTTATTACCATTTACGACCTCCAGGCTGATGGCATGTACACGCCCGAGCCGCGTTTATCGGGGAAAGGTGGCTTAGGGCTTGACATTGGTTTTACCTGGCAGCGCATGATGGGCGAATGCAGCTCGTATTACCCGAACGATCCGCGAAGAGGTGGTTGCCGTTATTTGCCGTACAAATACAAGATCGGCTTTTCGATCATGGACCTCGGTTCCGTGAAATTTGAAGAAGACGACCGCCAGTTTGCAGGCTACGACTTTCAATCCTTTGATTGGTATGGTTACGCCGATACGGAAGTCGATGAAGACAACATTTTACAGGTTTTCGCCAGCCAGGAAAGCTCCATCGATGAAGGTCGTGTGAAAAAGACCCACAAGATCCGTCTCCCGACATTCATTTCCCTGCAAGGCGATTACAACATCTGGGCTTCACGCTTATACGTCAATGCGTCGATTGTACAAGGATTGCCGATCGGAGAGCGCAAATTTGGCATCCGCAGGGCCAATTCCCTGATGGTCGGTTTGCGTTATGAAACAAAATTTTTCGATGTTTCCCTGCCGCTGAGCCTATATGAGTACAGAACGCCGCAAATTGGGTTGGCTGTTCGTTTGTGGTTCTTCACCATCGGTACGGATAAGCTGTTTCATTGGTTTGGCAACAGCAATCTCTACGGCGGCGACATTTACGCTCACATCAAAGTTCCGATCTTCTACCACCCGAAATGTAAATCACGCATTAAATCAGGTGGCGTTTACGATCCGGGGAAGATCAGGAGAAGGAAGGATGGCTGCGATGCTTATAACTAAATGTTGAATTTTGGATGTTTGATGCTTGATGAGCGACCTTCTTGATACGGAGTTTATAACTCCCGAACATGATCCATTTAATTACAAAACTCTTATTATTTGGGGAGTGGTAGTTTTGTTTGGTGTATGCTTATGGTTCATGAACTGGCCACTACATAGTTTGCTAATTCTGATTGGCTCCGCTGGATTTAGCGCTTTTTCAATAAGTAATCTTATAAGACTAAGAGGTAGCAGCAGTACTGTTATAATTATTAGTATACTTTCCTTGCTATGGGTTCTGATTTTGATTTGGGGAGTATTGTACAACAATGGTTATCCGTTTAATCTTAACGGAATCATTCTCTATGGCGTGGGGTTTGTCGTGTTTTTAATAATGTATTTGGTAATCTACAGGCACAAATCCATAAAATAGACGGTGTAATCCAGCATCATACATTAAGCATCCAACATCAATAATCAATCAAGGCCATTTAAAAACCCACGCCTGCGGTACAACCGATTTCAGGTTGCTATGTGCCTGCAATGCTTCTTCTTTGGTAGGGAAGCTGGCGATGCTGACGCGGTACATGCCGTTGAATTCACCCACGATCACAGACGGCTGACCCTGAGAGATCAATTGACGTGCGAAACGATTAGCGTTGGCTTCTGAGCCGAAAGAACCACCGATTACATGGAATGGTTTTGCCGGATCCGGTTTTCCAATCGATACGTTAGACGAAGAGCTTGCACGTGGACGTGCTGGTTTCGGTTTGGAAACGGCCGGAGTTGTTACAGGAGCCGGTTGTGGCTCGACTACTGGTGCTGGTTCCGGTTGTGGAGCGGGCTCAGGAGTTGTTTCTGTTTCCGGTTCTGTTGCTGGTTCCTGGGATTCATTTTCGTTGGAAGTTTCCGTTGTATCGCTTGCAGGTTCTTCCGCTTTCGCTGTTTGTTCGCCTGTATTGCTTTCACCAGCCAGATCGGCTAACAGAGGGAAATCTTTCTTCAGTGTATCGAAATTGACAGCTACATAGGTTCCGCCGCCGAGAATTAATACAACAATACCCCAAAGAATGTAGGCGAATACGCTGGTTTTGCGCTTCTGCTTCGGTCCTGCCTGTCCGGCAGGCAGGTCAGCGGCAGGTTTGACCGGCTTTGCTGGTTTTTTGGCAGCTGCTTTCGCGTTTTCCTTTTCTTTTTGTGCGTCCTGTGCCGCAAGAATGTCTTTCGGTGACGGAGCGACTTCCGGTTCCGGTTTGGTAACTTCCGGCACTTCGTTGATCGGCAGTGGCGATTCATGGATTACTTCCGGCTCAGCAACCGGTTCTGCCGGTACGTCTTCCGTGTGGAAACCTTTATCGTCGAGCTCTACGACCTGGTGTTCTTCGATGATCTCGGCATCTTCAACTAAAGCCGAAGCGATGGAGGCCGCAACAGCCTCTTGTTCAGTAACCGGGATTTCTTCCTTGATGGTATTGGCTTCCGCCGGCACGCTTTCTTCTTCCTCTACAGGTTCAGCTTCTAAAGGCTTTTCTTCCGGAACGATGTGCTTTTCAATCACTGTTTCAATGATCGGTTCCGGCACAGGAACGACAACAGGTGTTTCTTCGATGACCTGTGCTTCCGGCGTTTGGGAAGTAGGAGAGCCAACCTGCCATTGCTCGAACACCACTTCGCCATCAACTTTCACGAATTTACCAAACTGGTACATATCGTACGATTCGCCCTTGTCGAGCTGCGCGGTGACTTCACGAACAAACTTTGCAATGCTATTTTTAGCGTCGTTGATATCCAATCCTTCTTTTTCGGCGATGTGCTTGGCCAGCGTACCATCGTCGAACTTCAGGTAAGACATAAACATCATCTCGCCGGTTTGTTCATTGGTCAGCGTTAACGCGCCCAATCCCGGAATGATGATCGTTTTGATTTCTTTCAGTAATTGCAGTAAGTAATTGTTCATAGCTGTCGCTTTGCGCAGGTTAATTTAAGCCTTAATACTGAATTTGCGGCGAAAGGTTACCAATTTCCTGTTGTTTAGGCCTTCAGCAGGTCGAAAATAAGGCGTTATTGTCCAAACAAAGAAGCAAACGAGTAGGTTTCGTTCAGTCGGACACCTTTTTCGCTGTGCTGAAGTGTGCAGCATTCATTCACAGAATCGTGTTCGAGGAAGAGTACAAATTCCTGGTCGGCAGCTGTTTTCAGGAAAGCTTCTTTTTCCAC
This sequence comes from uncultured Flavobacteriales bacterium, assembly GCA_946482515.1. The sequence goes on from CAMLRS010000032.1 coordinate 15,203, forward strand.
CAGTGTTTGCAGCGGACGTGTGTCGTAGCCCATCACATACGGAAGCGGAATGTGTCCGGTACTTGGCAGCAGATCGGCCATGAAAACGAGTGTTTTGCCCTGGTAGTGAATGTGTGGTACCATCATGCTTTCGGTATGACCGTCCACAAAGAGAATATCGATGTTGTTGAACGCGTTTTTCGTGAAATTGCCGTCGCGGCGAACGAATTGCAGCTGCCCGCTTTCCTGTATCGGCAGGATGTTCTCACTCAGGAACGAGGCTTTTTCGCGCGGATTCGGCTTGGTAGCCCATTCCCAGTGATTTTCCGTGCTCCAGTAAATGGCATTCGGGAAAACGGTTTCCGCTTTTGTACGATCGCTGTTCCATTTCACACCGCCTCCGCAATGGTCGAAGTGCAAATGCGTCAGGAAGACATCGGTGATCTGGTCGAGTCCGAAACCCAGCTTGTTGAGGCTTTGTTCCAGCGTTTTTGTATCGGCGAGGTAATAATGGGAAAAGAACTTCTCGGATTGTTTATCGCCGATGCCCGTATCGATGAGCATCAGCCGGTCGCCGTCTTCGATCAGCAAACAGCGCATCGACCAGGTACACAGGTTGTTTTCATCGGCCGGGTTGGTTTTCTGCCAGAGCGATTTCGGTACAACTCCGAACATGGCGCCACCATCGAGCTTAAAGGTTCCGGTTTCTACAGGATAAATTTTCATAGGGTTCTTTTATGCTTATTGATGCAGCGTGAGCAGCGCGATCGCTCCGAGAACTGCCAACAGCCCGACGAGCTTCTGCCACTTCGCTGATTCGTTAAAAATAAGAATTCCGGCGATTGCACTGATCGCTACTATGCCAATACCGACAACAGCGAGTGTGGTGCTATCGCTCCAGCCGGTGGTCGAGTAGGAGCGAATGAGCAGGTAAATGGAAAAATAGTTGGGAATGCCCAAAGCGATTCCACCGATGATATTTCTTCCCGAAAAACGGCGTTTGCCGCGCGCGTATTCGGTGATCATCCAGATCAAACCGAACGAACCGGCGGCCAGGAAACCAAAGGCGGTGTAAAGGGAAGATGGATAACCGTTGAGATTTTGCTCGACGTAATTCAACACGATATCGAGCACAGCGCTGCCGACCAGGAGCAATAACAGTAGCTTGTAGGTCTGTTGTTTCTTCGTGTCTTTCTCATAGGTAACGAGGAAAATCCCGGCTACAGCCAGCAGAAATCCGACAACTTTCAGAACGGTCAGCGATTCATCGTAGGCAATCACGAAGAAGATCATCGACAAAGCGACGCTCATTTTCACGGCTACGGAAGTCGTTCCCATGCCGTTTTTCGCTGCGCTGATGCCCATGGCAATGAACAGGCTGATGAACAAAAAGCCGGACAACAAAGCGAAGGGCAATAATCCGGAAGCATGAAGGCCACTTACTTCAGGAAGCTGCCCGTTGACGATACAACCGCAAACAAACGCCGTAAAATAATTGACGATGATCGCTTGCGCGGTATCCACTTTGTATTTCGGAAACAACCGGAATAGCAGGAATAAAACGGAGGAAGAGAGAATACAGCCAATGAGCTCTGTCATACGCGACGGTATTCGTAAATGCGATCGGTCGAAAAAGCAATTGTTTTTCGTGGTAGTCCGCTGATCACCGGCGCTTTCGTTCCACTGCCGAAATGCGTGTTGCCAACGATCACATGGGCTTCATCCCAATGCTGATCGACGATGAAATGCTGCAGCGTTTTGCTGCCACCTTCCACAATCACCGAAAGAATGTTCAATTCGGCTAAGGCTTTCAGGATATCGCTCGTAGAAACAGACGGGATTTTGATGTAGCGCACGGCGCCTTTTTCCTCGGTTTTGATGGTGTTGAGAATGATGGTCGGGCGGTTGTCGTTCAGCAAGGTCGCTTCGATGGGCGCTTTCAGCTGACTGTCGACCACTACACGTAATGGATTACGACCTTTGACTTCGCGCACCGTGAGGCTCGGATCATCGTTCAGGACCGTTTTCCAGCCCACCAGGATGGCTTGTTCACGTGAACGCCAGTGATGAACCAGTGGCTGCGTTTCAGGTGAAGAAATCCAGTGAATAACACCTGTTTCGTGCTCGTCGCGCGCCAAGTCGATGAAACCGTCACATGTTTGTGCCCATTTCAAGAACACATACGGCCGCTGTTTCTGATGGAACGTAAAAAACCGTTTGTTGACTTCCAGGCAGCGATCACGCAAGACATCGGTTGTGACTTCAATGCCAGCTTCCTGCAAGCGTTCGATGCCTTTACCGGCCACTTCAGCGAATGGATCGATTGTTCCGATCACTACGCGTTTGAACTGCTCACTGACCAGCAAATCGGCACACGGTGGCGTTTTTCCGAAATGTGCACACGGCTCAAGCGTTACGTAAATGGTTGCTTCCGAAAGCAAAGACCGGTCGGCCACGCTGTTCACGGCATTGACTTCCGCATGCGGACCGCCATAAACCTGATGATAGCCTTCGCCGATGATGCGATCGCGATGTACGATCACTGCGCCCACCATCGGATTGGGAGCTACAGCCACGCCACCCATGAGAGCGAGATCGATCGCGCGTTGCATGTATTGCTCGTCGGAAATCATAGTGCAATGTTACCGCTTATAATGCGAAAACGGATGAACGCAGCGCATTTTGACTGTTAATTTATGGTAGAAATCAGAGACCTGAAAGCGAGCTGAAATTCTGCATTTTGCATTCTGAATTCTGCATTTATGACATTTTCTTCAACACTTTCTCCATCCGTTTGCGCTTGCTTTCCTTCTCGATTTCCGGTAAACGATCTGTCAGGGTCTGAACGAAAGCCGTTTTCTGTCCACTCGAAACGATCGGAGCTGTATTTTCTGCATACATAGGCAGCTGGTTGGTGGGACAGGTACGCAGTCGTTCGAGTAACAAGGAAAAAGCCGGGTCGCTGTATTTCTGAATAGTCGTCAGTTTGATCAGGATGGCCACGCATTGATCGTTCGTAATAACAGAACCTTTATCAGCCGCGGCAATCACCTTCGGAAGCGCTTTGTAAACTGCATCGGGATCGCTTCCGGTGAGAGCGCTCAACGCCGTCATGGCGCCCCATTGCAAGCGGTTGTTCCTGCTTTCGAGCAGATCGACGAAAACGGGAGCGTGCGGTGCAATCAACTTTGGATTTCGCTCACCGGCTTCGTACAATACCTTGATGCAGTCGCTTTGGATGTCTTTGGATTTATGCTGCAAGCCTGCAACCAGCTCGGTAACGGCTTTCTGATCGTTCTTTTCAGCAATAGCAGCTGCCAGCTCGCTGTTTGGAGCTTCATCGCGCCGACCGAGGGCGCTGGCCAGTTGGTTCAAAATACTCATAAAGCGAAGATAAGAAGCCCGTTTGAACAATCGCATTTTTTTCGTGGTCGTGAAATTGGAGTTGATCGTAAATCAGGGAATAAGGCTATTTTCACGGTGCAAAAAAGACTACTTTGGAAAAGATCTCGTACAAACCGCTTTTCTCGCTTCCGGTTGTGGTGGCCGCTTTGGGCTATTTCGTTGATATTTACGACCTGCTGCTGTTCGGAATTGTTCGCAATCCAAGCCTGCAGGACCTGCATCTCGATCCGGGAACAACAGGTGTGGACATCGTGAACTGGCAGATGGGCGGTTTGCTGCTCGGCGGCATCCTGTGGGGCGTTCTGGGCGATAAAAAAGGGCGTTTATCGGTGTTGTTCGGCTCGATCTTATTGTATTCACTGGCCAACATCGCCTGTGGCTTTTTACCCCATTTTCCGGAAGGATCTGTCGCATCCTGGTACGCAGCTTTGCGCTTTATTGCCGGTATCGGACTGGCAGGCGAGCTCGGCGCCGGAATTACGCTCGTTTCAGAAGTATTGCCCAAAGAATTACGCGCTATCGGAACATCGTTAGTAGCCGGTTTCGGCTTACTGGGTGCTGTGGTAGCCAATTTCACCGTGAAGCTTTCCGGCGACTGGACGGTGGCTTATTGGATCGGCGGGGCCATGGGAATCGCGCTATTGCTCATGCGTGTGGGGGTTGCCGAATCGGGGATGTTCAAGGAAATCACGCATTCAGCCGTTAAACGGGGCAATTTCTTTTCGTTTTTCACCAACTACGATCGGTTTGTCCGCTATATGAAATGCATCGGAATCGGGCTTCCTACCTGGTTTTGCATCGGTATACTGGCCTTTCTCTCGGATAAATTTGGCGCCGCACTGGGCATTAAAGCGAAAGTAGATCCGGGAGACGCCATCATGTGGTCGTATATCGGAATTTCAGCCGGCGATTTTTTCAGCGGTTTCCTGAGTCATTGGCTGCATTCGCGCAAAAAGGCCATTCTCTGGATGATGGCGTTCACGCTGATCAGCGTGGTCTGGATCCTGTACGGCGGCATCCGCTCTGTCGAAATGTATTACGTGCTGTGCGCCTGGTTTGGCTTCGGAACGGGCTATTGGGCGATGTTCGTAACGGTAGGAGCAGAGCAGTTCGGCACCAATATCCGCTCCACTGCTGCAACCACTATTCCCAATATGGTCCGCGGAACAGTTGTGCTCATGAACCTCCTGTACGCGTTTTTTGTGCCGGGTGTAGGTGTTATCAACGCTGGTGCGCTCGTCGGACTGGTTTGCTTCGCTATCGGGATCTACTGCACGGCTACCATTGCCGAAACGCATAACCGCGATCTGGATTTTGTGGAGGAATAG
>CAMLRS010000033.1 GCA_946482515.1 uncultured Flavobacteriales bacterium
CGTTATTACGTTATTACGTTATTACGTTATTACGTTATTACGTTATTACGTTATTGCGTTATTACAATATTGCAATATCTCATTTTTGTTTAAACCTACTTTTGTGGAGTTTCCACAACAGACGCGTGTCTTCTGGTTTGGATAGCTCCAGAGATCACTTTCCTGATCAGCAGCATGCAAAAACAAACTCCGAAGTAATCCACCAAGGCAGACACTTCGGAGTTAGCTGTTAAATAATTGATCACTTCACCAGGAAGCGTTTCACAGTCGTCGTGTGTGTATCCGACCGGAGGATCAACAGGTAGGCTCCCGGAGCAAGCACGGGAAGTTGAATTGCTAATTGATTGGAAGTACGTGTTACCGCTTCCGGCATCACTGCACGACCGTCGAGCGAACGGATTTCCGGCTCGCCAGGTGTTTCGAAAGCGGTTACATGCAGGATTTCACCGGCTGCAACAGGATTCGGATAAACAATCAGTCCGGCTATTCCCTGTTCGTACACGGAAAGCTGATCGATCGCTACGCAACTGCTGGTATCGGCATCTGCCGGGCAATTTTCGTTCGTCGCGATCACGGCATACGAACCGTTAGCTGCCGGGTAAAATTCAGCCGACTCAGCTCCCGGAATGATCGCATTGCCGTTGGCACAATCGATCCATTGATAGTGGGTTGCGGTTGGCGAAAAAGCTACCAAATGGGTGATATTGTCGGTTACGCTTACCGTTGTCGGATCCAGTACAGTCAGAATGGTGACCACCACGCTGTCTTCACCGTTCACATCTTCCAGTACATCGGTGTACACACCCGAAACATCATACGTATTCGTTCCAACGGTGATGGATTCGCCGTAGCACAGCTCCACCACATTCTGATAAACATTTTCCGTAAAACCAAACGTCAATGGCCCTACAACCGGCAAATTAATCGTACTCGTCAATGCGCCGGCATTTTCGCCATCACACAATCCTGTAGCGGTCGTTGCTATGAACTCCCACTGGCTGCCATTCCAAACGGTTAAAGCAATGTCGTCGCAGTTGACCAATCCACTGGCCGAAGCATCGTTCCAGCCGGCTGTTACGGTAAACAAGTCGGACGAGCCCGTGCGCGACAAATCCCAGTATTCCAGCGAGCTGATGGTCTGTAAAGGAAATTCCACTGGCGTGAGCACGGAATTGGCTTCAAAATGGTAACCGGCTCTTACAACCGTTGTTGCTGAAATCGGGGCTGTAATGCTCAGCGGACGGTAGCGATTGGGAACGGTTCCAAGTGGAAAAGTAAATGCGTCGTCGCCCGCTTTATTGATATATCCGGCTACAAATGTCGTATCAGAAGCACCGGTAATTGTTGCGTTATCGATCACATTCACGTCCACACCGCTTGACTGAATGATTCCGTCGGTGAAATGCAGGTTGTGCTGGATCGTTACTCCGCTGCTCAGCGTAACGCCGTAGCCGCCATCGGCCGGACCGTTGGAGCTGTTGTTGATTTCCAGATCGTATAAAGGAAGTGTGGCTGCAACACACAAGACCGTTTGTTGCCTGTTACCGTTCAGAACAAGTTTGTTGTTTCCCTGAAGATAAGTTCCCAGAATGACCAACTGTCCGTTAACGGAAATGACCGGAACCTGCTGGAGCCATGCATGCGCAAGCGGAACCGCCACATTGGCAAATTGATACAATCCCGCGCCTGAAAGAATGCTTGACGTTCCAGCAGTGAAAACCGCTCCTGTGGTGGAATGCAATACGCCGGCATTGTTCCAGCTCACATTGCCTGCGTCGTTCCATTGCGCTGTGTCGGTAACGATAATGGAATCGCCGGCAAGCAACGTCACGGCAGTTCCTTCGTTTTCAAAAACGGTAACCGATCCGGAGAGCTCAATCTGCATGTTCATTGTACTCGTTGGATCGTTGCCAACCAAACCGGTAACAGTAGTGATACCGCCCGTAGAACGGAAATAACCTTTGCCCGAACCGGGAGCAGCGCCCAGCCAGATGAGGTCGCCGTTGATGTTCAATGTACCGCCGGTTTGTTCGAATACCGGAAAAAAGTTCCCTGCTTCGTTTTCAAAACCGAATTCACCGTTGGTGGTGATCGTTCCGCCATTCTGAACGAAACGACTGGAGTTCGTTGCACTGCCATCTACCAATGCGATCGTTTCTCCAACCGTAATGCTACCGCTGTTGATTTCGCCGGTTCCACCCAATTCGAACAGTAAGCGCTGACCGATATTCAGGTTTCCGCCATTCATCTGCAAATGGCCGTCTTCAGCGAAAATCAGGCGGGCATTGTTGCCACCGCCGTTGAGCGCAAAGGTTCCGCTGGTGATGGTAACCACGGTTCCCGCTCCCAGGATTTCTACTCGATCAGAAGCATTGAGATTGCCGGAGATGGTGAGCTGCGCACCGTTCTGAACGAGCATTTCCGCAGGTGTAAAACTGGATGTTCCCGAAACAACGGGTTGTGCCATTGCGCCGGTATAGTTGGCCGGATCAATGGTAATGTTGTCGCCGTTGCCCGGCGTTGCGGACCAGTTAGCCGGATTGTTCCAGTCGGAATTCACGGCCCCTGTCCAATCCTGTGCCAGCAACAAATGGCCTGGCAACAGGCATAAAAGAAGTTGAATGTATTTCATATTAAAGAGATAATGTTCGGTGTCGCAGGTGTGCGCAACAGTTTCCCGTCTCACGGGAACGAAAGAACATCAGCCCATTATCGGCGGACGGAAAAGGCCATCCAGTGCCGGATTCGAACGATTTTCGTCCTGTGGCACCGGTAATTCCATACTGGTTGTGGTAAATCCGGAAAGCGGCTCATCCGCTGTGTTATCGGGAAGAAAAATTGCCTGAAAATCGTGTGATTCCGTGATCTTTTTAAACGGCAGCTGCTCATCGCGCTCCTGGTCATTATCGTTGTGATCGTCGCCACCATAGTGCATGGCCAGGAAATCCGTGAAGCTTATTTCAGGATTCTGTGTGCGGTGTTCGTTGAAATGTGCGGCAAGTACGGGCAATTTGAACAATTCTCCCAGGGAATTATTCAGCAGGAAGACCGGTATAAACAGCAACAGGAACGCCTTTTTCACACCGTAAAAGTACGGATATTTTACCAGTCAGATCAAATGCAGCGCGTCAGAAAAATAATTAACACTCTGTAAAACAGATTGTTAAAATTCATCACGGATAACCGCAATTTTAGATTCCGTAGTTATACGCTTGCTGATAACTGATTGTGCGACATACTTTTGTACCGCCACAGTTCACAATGCATCGCCCGATACTGCAGGTCGGGAGTCCGTTACGGGCAATGGCTAACTATCATTCATTAAGAACCACACATTATGCAAAACAAGATTACCTATCTGTCGACGATCTCTATGCTCGATGACGAAACATTTGGCTCAGACGAACGGGCCACTGCAACTCAAAGCGGGATTTTCATGCTCGACCCGACAAGAACCTCTTCTTCACTCTTTTTCGTGGGGAAATGCGGCGGCGAAATGCGCATCGAAGTATCCGCAAACGTCGTACAAAATGCCACTAACGGCAACATTACGGTTTCCGGGGTGGCAAAGTTGTTCGAAGGAACTTCCGAAAGCACCAACGACCTCGACGGGCAGCGTGCTTTCAACCAGGTCATTTCGGCCAACACAACCGGCACGATCGCTTTCCGTGTGAACAATACCGACGAAGGCGGCGATTTCGCAGATATTTCGCTCCGCTTCACCAACCAGAAGCTTACCGATTCAGACTGCACCACCAACATCAAAGCCAAGGCTGAAGCACTCGGAAGCGGTTTCACAGGACCAGCTGTTTCGAACATCAATTCACCTACGACAGTAACCGGCGGTAAGAAAGTCGACTTTCAGAACTGCGATATTTACTGCTCAGCAGCTACAGGAACGCATGAAGTACACGGCGATATCCGCGCGAAATACGATGCCAAAGGCGGACCGAACAGCGACCTCGCTCTCCCGGTAACCGACGAAACAACGACTCCGGACACAATCGGACGTTTCAACCACTTCTCCGGTAACGGAAGTATCTACTGGACACCGAAAACGGGACCAATGGAAGTTCGCGGTGGTATCCGTCACAGCTGGGCTTCACAAGGCTGGGAACGCAGTCGTTACGGCTACCCTACCAGCGATGAGCTCAACATCAACCAATCGCCATGGCAGTGGTACAGCGATTTCCAGAACGGCGTTATTTTCTGGGAAGGCAATGCCGAAAAGCAGCCTGAAACGGCTTCCATCAACGGCGCTGGCGTAGTACGCGTGCTCAAAAAGCTGTTCAAAGAAAAAGCAAACGATCCGAAATTGTCGGTAGACAACGTGAGCATCATCAACGTGAGCAATACGCGCTACGATTTCTGGCGCAGCAAGAACCGTACGGTTACTTTCCGCATCACCGGCGAATATGCTGTTGACTGGGTTCCGGATCCGGATTACACCATCGATCTGCAATTGTCGTTCGACCCGACTCCTGTTCCGAATGCACACAGCGAATGCCGTGTATTCGTTCGCATGCTGACTTACCACATCACAACGTGGAACGTATTCGGTATCGGAACGGGCGAGCTGGCTCAGGCACTCAAAAACAGCCTGGAAAGCGCATTCGCCGACCCGATCGAGCTTACAGAAGGTCAGGCAATTCCGGCCAACGCAGGATTGCTGAGCTTCAAAGTGATGCAGGACGGTGGACTCACGTTCTTCTTCCGTCCGGATGGACTCGGCCGCATCGTAGCATCGATTGTCCAGACCACACTCGACCGTATGTAGCGTCACACCAATAACCGACCCGAGAAGGTCATAGCGAGAAAGCCTGTTCGCAACGTTCGTCGAAAGATGGACAGCGGATGGGCTTTTTAATTTAGTTGCGAGTTGGAAGTTACGAGTTGATGAGTTGGTCCGCGGTCTCCAGTCTCCAGTCTCCAGTCGTTTATCAATTATCCTCTCTATGTGCTCTATGTGTCTATGTGGTTCATTATTCCAACCGGACGGTCCGCGGTCTTCAGTCTCCAATCGGGGTGATTAGTTATGCAACTCATAAACCCTGCAACTCATAAACTCACTAACTCGTCAACCCAAAGCGTTAACTTCGTCCTTATGGAAAGGGAAAAGCTTTTATCCGAGCTGACATTCAAGACCAGTCGCAGCGGTGGCGCCGGCGGGCAAAACGTCAATAAGGTTTCAACGAAAGTGGAGCTGAATTTTTCCGTTTCAGAATCAGCCGCGTTATCACCCGAAGAAAAAGACCTCGTGCTCGAAAAGCTGGCTTCGCGGGTCAACCGGAACGGTATTTTGCAAGTGGTTTCTCAAACAGAACGTACGCAAACGGGGAACAAACACGTAGCAATCGAAAAGTTTTTCCAGTTGCTGGAAACGGCCTTCACAAGGCAAAAGAAACGCAAGCCGACGAAGATCCCGAAAGCGGTAAAAGAACAACGGCTATTGGCGAAAAAGAGACGGGCGGAGTTGAAGCGTAATAGGAGTTTTTGAGTTGGTGAGTTGACGGGTTGATGAGTTAGTCTTTCAGTCTCCGGTCGTTCGGTCTTCAGTCTAGGGTCATTTTCTATGTGTCTATGTGGTTCACACTGTATTGCTGTCCTAAAGTCTTGAAGTCCTAATATCAAATTGGTCGTTCGCGCACAACATCTGCGGCTTTTTTGTCAGTGCGCATGCCTTCGAAGGATGGATGGCGCATGACGCCTTCAGAGGTCATTTCGGTGAATTCGACTTCGCAGACGAGCTGTGGCTTGAGCCAGGTGACTTCTGCGTGGGGTGGATCGGGACGGAAACGCGAGGGTTTGTTCACATCCGGCTCGGCAGCAAACGGGGTTGTTTTGCGGATCAACGGCTTAAAGGCTTTCAGCATTTCCTTTTGCGCAGCGTGGCTAAATCCGGTGCCGACTTTCCCGGTATACACTAGCTTCCCTTTTTCATACACGCCAACAAGCAATGCACTGAACGGCTTGGAAGAGCCTTCGTTTTTTGTGTAGCCACCAATGACCATTTCCTGTCGGTTGGAGGTCTTGATCTTCAACCATTCGTCTGTACGAGCGCCGGGAAAATACAGACTGTCTTTCAGTTTGCCCACAATGCCTTCCAGGCCCATTTTCGACGCAGTTTCGAAAAACTCGGTGCCGGCGATTTCAAAAGCTTCGCTCAGTCGGATGACCGGGCTTTGTGGCATAACGGATTCCAGTAATCGTTTGCGTTCGGTCAGCGGCAATCCGGTCAGGTCTTTGCCTTCGAGCCAGGTAATATCGAAAAGATAGTACTGCAGATCGCCATCGGCTTCGGAGCGCCAGTTCTGCAAGCTGTTGAAGCCTGAAATGCCGCGTTCATCCATCACCACGATCTCGCCATCGACGACAGCACGGATGTTCCATTCTTGCAAAGCCTGGTAAACGGGGTAAAATTGCTCGTTAAAGGATTTATCGTTCCGGGAACGCAATTCCGTTTTATCGCCGTTGCGGAAACCAACTGCACGGTAGCCATCCCATTTCACTTCGTAAACCCAGCTGGGATCATCGATAGGCTGACTGGCCAGCGTAGTGAGCATGGGTGAGAATTTCGCAGGGAAGTTTTTGGAGGGCAATTTCCGGAGAATGGGTGACAGCTTGTTCAACCCGGTTTTACTTTTTACCTGACCCGGATCCCTCCGGGCGGCGGACTTTGGGCTGGTCTTCGCTTTTTCAGTTTCTTTCGGTTTGACGGCCTTCTTTTCGAGCTGCTCCAGCGTTTTCCCGGAAAGCACGGATTCCTCCTTTTTGAGAATGTCTTTTTTCGTAGCGTGTTCGTCTTCGAGCTTCATCAGCAGCCAGCCGTTTTCGCCCCTGCCGTAAGCTTTCACCAGTGCAAATGTGCCTTGCAGCTTCTGTCCGTGCAAAACGATCTTCACTTTTCCTTTTTTCAGCTCCGACAGCAGGTGTTTATCATTGGCACTTTTGGTCTTCCCGTCGAAATCCATCGGCTCATAAGTTCCTTCGTCCCAGACGATGACTGTTCCGGCGCCATAACCGGATGGAATGATGCCTTCAAAACGGCGGTAATCATAGGGATGATCTTCCACCATCATGGCCAGTCGCTTGATTTCGGGATCCATCGACGGGCCTTTGGGAACAGCCCAGCTTTTCAGCACGCCTTCCATTTCGAGGCGAAAATCATAATGCAGGTGGGAAGCGTAGTGTTTCTGCACAACGAACCGCAGGCCTTTTCTACCCGCCTTTCCGCCGGTCGGCTCGGGTGTTTTTTCGAAATCCCGCTTCTCCTTGTATCGTTCCAGTGCCATGAAGAGAAGTTAGCAAATTCGGGAATGCGGGCTGTTGGTTTTTAAGAATCGTTAAGAGGATGGTAAATTATTGGATGGTTGGTGGTTTAAAATCCTCCCCCTTAATCCCCCTCCAAAGGGGGAAACAGATCGGAAGACCGGAGACCAAAAAAAGAGGGCATCGTTCACGAACAACGACACCCTCTCCATTATGTATTTGTTGAGTTTACTAGATAATTCCGAGCAGCCAGAGGATCAGGAGAATCAACGCGATCACCAGCAAGACGTGGATCAATCCACCGACGCCCCAATGGCCCCAGTAACCCACCGCCCAGAGAATAAGCAAAATCAGGATGATGATCCAGAAAAGACTTAACCCGCTGGCAGGTTCAGGTGAAGCTTTACTTGATTTCATTTCCTTGATCTTCATGTCCATTTTCTTGGTCTTCGGCATGCTTTGCAGCATTTTATCGGCAAAGGCGTTGTCGAAAATGCTCTTCTTCACAGCTTGTTTGCGATCTTCGGATGGAGCTACCACGGTTTGATAGTCATCGCCGGGCACTTCGGCTGTGGCAAGCAAAGGCTCTTCTGCCGGCGTTGCTGCAATAGACTCGTTTTCGGCAGGAGTTGTCGTTTCAGCCACCAATACCGGCTCTTCCTGTTTCACTTCCGGAATGACAACGGCTGTTTCTTCCTGTTTGGTTGTTTCAACGGATTTCGTTCCGTCTACTTTCGGTTTGCGCGGATTGACGTTTACGTAGTATCCGTTTCGGTGCTGTCGCTTTACGAGTGTGACCCCACAGGATGGGAGTATAAATCCTGAAAGTACGAGTAAGGTCACGAAAGTTAAGATCCTGTTCATATGTCTGTGTTATTTAGTTGCTTATCAAAAATGAACCAATTGTGTTCGCTGTTTGTTACAGCATTTCATTTTAACCTTATATAATTTCCGTAGTAAGCAAAGATGGCATTAGTGCGCTGAACCGGGGAACTTGTATTTTCAGAGGTCGTTTCCGCATAGCATACAGTATTTCAACTGTTTTCGTACCGCTAACATAAGGATCGTTTGAACCCGTCTGTGGCTTTTCACAATTTTTAATACCGACAATAGGATTTCAGGATTTTTAGGATGATGTTGGATTTTTAATGTTTGATGTTTAATAATGAGTCAGGAGACATTGAAACACAACTCTGCAATTATCAAACTCATAACTTTCTCTTGTGTCCCTGTCTGCCGACAGGCAGGCATGTGGTCAAGACAGAGACAGTAGCAGGACAAATACGAAAATGACTATTGATTATCAAACGATTGTATTTCACATCGGGGAGACAGCCGGGATTTCGTTTTTATCCGTTGAATTTTTTTGTATCATTGTGAAATTCCCAACACTACTTAGGTATGAAAAAACTAGCTTCTCTTTTTGGTTTGCTTACAGCATGCTCGTTTACCGCTTTTTCCCAGCTTTACCAGGTACCGGTTTACGGATTAACGTCGCTGCAACCGGCCCAGGGCTCGGATCCGACTTCCAACGCCATTGATGGCGATATCAGTACGATCTATCACTCCGAATGGGGCCAGAACGGCATCCCGGACGAATTGAATTTTTACTTCACCACGCAGGTGAGCAGCATCAAAAAGCTGATTTACACACCACGTCAGTCGGGTTCGAATGGCATCTGGAGCAATGTGAGCGTTTATTACAGCACGCAGAGCGCTCCGACCACTTTTACCCTGATCAGCGGGAATCTAACCTGGGCCGTGGACAACCTCGACAAAGAGATCACGTTTCCAACAGCGATCCAGGAGCCGTATGCGGTTCGTTTTGTGGTGCATGCCGGTTCCGGAAACTTTTCCAGCTGTGCCGAAATGAAATTTTATTCCGAAACGCCACCCGGAGATCCGGAAGATGGCGTGGACTGTACTATTCCGACAGCAAGCCTGGGCATTACCGGCGCAAACGACGTCGAAGTAGCGGTCGTTGCTTCCGGCTCAACAGCATCCCAGTACCAGCTGGGCGAGAACATCGACGCTTCTTTTGACGGCGACCTCAATACACTTTACCACTCTCCGTGGGGCGGCGGCACGACTTTCCCGGTTGTACTGAACTACCGCTTCAACGGTACCACTCCGATCGATTACCTGAAGTATTATCCCCGATCAGACGGCGGTGATAACGGAAATTTCGGTTTGGTAACCATCAGCTACAACACCACTGGAAACAGCACCTACCAAAACCTGACAACCTTCGATTTCGAACAGGGTGGCATGCCTGTAGCTGTGCATTTCCCATCCCAGGTAACACCATTGAATATCCGTATCAGCGTGGCTGATGGATACGGTGGTTATGCCAGCTGTGCCGAAATGGAATTTTATACGGCCGGTACGCCCGTTGGCGGCGCGAATCCTTACATGAACGTTTTCGCCAACAACATCTATTCGGCCTTGCTTCCGGCGATCACACAGGCGCACATCGACACCATGTCGTTGCCTTTCTACAAAGGATTGGCACAATGTCTTTTTGATGAAACCTATGTGAGCCGCTACCGCGTGCAGCAATACGAAGTCTATCCGCAGCTTGCGACCGTTCGCAACGAGCTGAAAATCGGAACGTACGATAACTTTGAAAACGCTACCGGAATCGTGTTCGAACAAAATGATAAAGTCGCATTGTTTGCCCGCAATATTCCTTCCAATGCCACGGTTTATTTATCGGTGAAAGATTTCCACACAGGATTCGACGGAGCGGTTTCCCACTACGCGCTGCAAAACGGCCTGAACGTGTTTGAAGTAACGAACACCGGGCTGGGCTATATCAACTATTTCAATGGCGACAGCACGCTGAACGATGTCGAGATCAATATCGTTTCAGGGAAGATCAACGGTTACTTTGATCGTGCAGCTTCTTCCAACAGCGAATGGCCCGATCTGTTATTAGGAACGGCTTATCCGGTGATCGACGTCCGCGGCGAATACGTTCACCTCGTTTATGAAAAAGAAGCGCTACGCGGCGGAACCCCATTTGATGCACAAAAGCTCATTGGCCGCTACGATACGATCGTTCAGCACGAACGCATGCTGATGGGATTGTTCAAATACGATCGCTCGCCGAAGAACCGTCAGCTGACCTTCTGCGAACACGGCGGTGGCTGGTATGCAGGCGGGCTGGGAGTTCATCTCGACCTCGACTGGGGGCCGGAATCGATTACCAATCCCGATCAGCTCGGTATGTGGGGAATTGCACACGAATACGGGCACATCAACCAGGTTCGACCAGACCTCAAATGGATCGGAACGACGGAAGTGACCAACAACATCCACTCGACCTGGGTGGGCTACAACATGAACAATCCACCGTATAACCGCCTGGAAAACGAAAGCGTGGAGCCGGGAACGGGCATTCCTTCCATCGAAGGCGGTCGCATTAACGGCGCTATTTACAACACGCTCATCAACGAAGAGCCTTTACAGGGAAGCGCTGATTACGATGTCTTCAAAGTACTCGTTCCATTCTGGCAGCTCGAGATTTACTACCAATTGGCCGGTGCTTCGCGCAATGCGCCTATCCTGTCGTTCGACTACCCGGATAATTACACGGGAATCGATTACGCACACTGGTACGGCATCGTTTCGGAAATGGCTCGTACTGCGACCAACTCCGACGACTTGTCGAACGGTGAATTGCTCCTGAACTTCGTGAAAAACACCTGCGATGCCGTGGAAGAAAACCTCATTCCGTTTTTCCAGCACACCGGTTTCCTGAAGCCGATCGATATCGAAATCGACGATTACGGCGTTGGACAATTGACCATTACACAGCAACAGATCGACGATGTGATCGCTTACGTTGAAAATCAGAACTACGACGATCCTGTTTCGCCGGTGATCCACTACGCTTCCGTGAACAGCATCGATATGTTCAAAAACCAGATATCGCTGGAAGGTGTTACAGGCGTTGGTGCAACGCTCAACGGCAACTACCTGACGGTTGACCACAGCGAATGGCCGGGTGCCGTGGCTTACGAGACGTATGATGACAATAACCAATTGATCTACGTATCCATTTCCGGTTCCGGCGATCCTTCGAACCAGTCAACAGAAGTGTATTATCCGGCCAACGCGCTGGCGGTATTTGCTGTGGGCTACGACGGCGAAAAAATCCTCGTGTACCCGACTAGCATTCTTTCGGTGGACGAAAACACGTTCAATTCGGAGCTGACCATTTATCCGAATCCGGTGGGTGAAAACGATCCGATCCAGCTGTCGGTTGAAAACGCTTCGGGCAATTATACCGCTACGATTACGACTATAGACGGTAAATCCGTGCTGGCAGCGACCGGAACGATTGAGGCCATCGAGGAAACGATCAACCGCAACCTCGTGAGCTTCCGATCCGGCGCTTATATCCTTCACATGGAAAATACAACCGGTACACACCATCGCGTGAAATTCATCAAAAAATAATCCGGCGATCCTGCCGATACAAAGCGGTTTTTCTTCGGAAGGACCGCTTTTTTCGTTCATGGACGGCTGAACCGGATGGCAAAGACTGGATGGAGAATCGTATTTTTATGCGCACTTTCACAAACATCCATGACAACTCCGACTCGCACAAAACGTTTTTTCAGCATTATTCGTGAATCCCTCAACGGCGAAGAACAGGATTACACCCAAGGAAGCATCCGCCGGGCGGTCTTTCTGCTCGCCATTCCGATGATCCTTGAGCTGAGCCTCGAAAGCGTGTTTGCCGTGGTCGATATGTTCTTCGTGAGCAAGCTGGGCGAAAACGCCATTGCCACGGTCGGTTTGACGGAATCCGTTATCACGATCGTTTATTCACTTGCCATTGGTTTGAGTACGGCTGCAACAGCCATCGTAGCGCGACGGGTGGGTGAGAAAAATCCTGAAGCAGCAGCTCATGCCGGCGCACAATCCATCATTATTGCGTTGATGGCTACGGCCGTATTGAGTATCATCGGGTTGATCTTTGCCGGAGAAATCCTCGCGCTCATGGGAGCCAGCGAAGCAGTTGTGCGCGAAGGAGCGATCTTTACGCGCATCATGCTTGGAGGCAGCCTGGTGATCATTATGCTCTTCCTCATCAACGGGATCTTCCGCGGTGCCGGTGATGCCGCCATGGCGATGAAAAGCCTCTGGATAGCCAGCATCATCAACATCATCCTCTGCCCTATTTTCATCAACATCTGGGGATTGCAGGGAGCAGCTATTGCCACCGTGATCGGTCGCAGCTCGGGCGTGGCTTACCAGTGCTATCACCTGTTCTACGGCAAAGGTCTGCTGCGTTTCAAGCGTGAGCATTTCCGGTACGAGAACAGCATTATCAAATCGCTGATCAACATCGGCTGGCCGGCAACCTTCCAGTTCATTGTAGCAAGTGGCAGCTGGATCATCCTTGCGAAGCTGGTGGCTGAAACGGGTGGAACGACTGCATCGGCGGGCTACCAGATCGCCATCCGGAACGTGGTGTTTTTCATTCTCCCGGCCTGGGGACTCAGCAATGCTGCCGCTACGCTCGTAGGACAAAACCTTGGTGCAAATCAGGTCAAGCGGGCCGAAGAAAGCGTTATGCTCACCGCCAAGTACAATGCCATCTTTATGGGATTGGTGACCATCCTGTTCGTCTTTCTCGCCGAGCCCATCATCCGCATTTTCAGCCAGGATCCGAAAATCGTTGCGTATGGAGCTTCGGCATTGCGCATCATCGGAACAGGCTATATTTTTTACGGCATAGGTATGGTAATGACACAGGCTTTGAACGGCGCCGGCGATACCAAAACACCGACCATTATCAACGTGGTGTGTTTCTGGCTCTTCCAGGTTCCGCTGGCGTGGCTGCTGGCCAAAGGGCTCGACTGGAAAGCTACGGGAGCATTTATCGCCATTCCTGTGGCTGAAACGCTGATCGCACTCGTTGCCTTCTACTTCTTCAAACGCGGCAAGTGGAAGGAGGTGAAAGTCTGATCCTTCACAATCCTTAACACCCACTGTGGGAATTTTGTAAGCTTTCGGACTCAGGATACAAGCATCCAGGGACGGTGCTGCCCGATCTTTGTACAATAACTCAAAACATAAGCATCATGGCACAGCATCCAACAGACAAAGAAGGGCAAAAAACGCCGCAGTCAGGACAAGGACAATCAGGACAATCTCAGAACCCACAGGCCGCTCAGCAAGGCCAATCCGGGCAAACCCAGAACAAGGACCAACTGAATCCTTCGACCGAAAACCGTGACAATCGCGACCGCGACCAGGATCGTAAATCCAATACTGGAAACACCGGTATGCAGAGCGAACAGTCAGGCAACAATCCCAGTAACTACAACCAGGGATCGTCGATTGCGGGACAGAGTGGGGAACAAAATCGCTCTCAGCAGGCTCAGTCTTCACCTCTTTCCGGACAGGGAATGACCGGTCA
>CAMLRS010000034.1 GCA_946482515.1 uncultured Flavobacteriales bacterium
ATGATCAATTATTAAGAGGAGGATCTGAGCTGGAATCTCTTGATAATTTATAATTGCTCATTTATAATTAAATTACTTAACCCAGCGATGATTTAACCTGAAGCTCATTGTCAGAATTTATTCCCGCTTTAAACTAAACCTGCATCTATGAAATCAATCTCCGATCATCCTTTTGTAAGACGTTTGTTCCACGATGAAACTTCCAAAATCCATTTTTTGCGTAGAGAAGGGAAGAAGGTGATAGAAGAATCCGGAACAGTGACCCGGATAAAACAAACCGAAAAAGAATTTCCCAATGAAGACGCTGCGAAATTACAGGTAAAGAAAAAGGAACTTGATCTTCTCAAAAAAGGGTTTGTCTATCGAAATTCATCAGCGAAACCAGGAGAAGCCAGCCTGCATTATTTCCTGACACGATTTTATACGGGAGCATTGTCTTTTCAGAATACCGAACAGGGAATTTATCTTTCGGCAGTCGGTCATGACCCGGATCCGCGAACGGACTTTCTCGATCTGATTGATCAGGAGGGACATTTGGTGAAACGGGTTGATTTGCCCCGAAATCTGCCATGGGAAATGGCTTATTCGAAAGAAAACGGTTTGTTGATTCTGCTGTTGGATAAGTGTGTTTATGCCTATGTATTATCGACCGGTGAGATACAACCGTTGATGGACACAAATCCGCGTGAATTTTCCCCGAAAAGCTTTTCGACAAATGCCGGAGCGTTGGTTTTTAATTCGAAAGAAACGATCTGTTTTTTCCGTAATGCTACAGCTGCCCTGGGAGGGAAATTTGATTTCGAATGGACAAGAAATCAGGACCAGGTAGCCCTGGCTTTGTCTTCCGATGCAAAGTTATTGGCAATGCTCAATAAAAATGAAACAGTTGAGCTAATCGAAACAGAGACAGGTAAAACACTTGCAGAGCTGAGTATTGGTACCAATGCCATCGATCAGATGCGTTTTATGCAGCATAATCAGCTGCTGGTATTTAAGGACAACCAGGGATACTGGAAAGTTCGTTTCTTCGATCTGAATTCAGGCAAGGAAATTCTGCTGGACTGGATTGAACAGCCGGCCTACGATTATGCATTTTACTTTGCCATTAATGACAATGAAACCAGGTTGGCGATAGCTTACGGTTATTATGTGGTCGTTTATGATCTTGTTGCGAAAAAACGACTGTTTGATTTTCAATTTGAGCACAGTGCGAAGAAAGCCGAAATCAAGTTTGTTGGAGACCTGTTAGGAGCCCGAACCGATACAGGGTGTTTTTCCCTCTACAAAGTTTAGAAGAACGATCATAATTAAAGCCTTTAGGCTTTTCCATAAATCCTGATTACCTGACCCAGCGACGGTTTAACCTGAAGCTGATTGTCAGAATCTAGAGGAATTATCAATTATGAATGATCAATTATTAAGAGGAATTTGAGCTGGATTCTCTTGATAATTCATAATTGCTCATTTATAATTAAATTAAAGCTGTCAAGCTTTTTCATTCCAAATTACTTAACCCAGCGACGGTTTAACCTGAAGCTGATTGTCAGAATCTAGAGGAATTATCAATTATGAATGATCAATTATTAAGAGGGGATTTAAGCCAGAATCTCTTGATAATTTATAATTGATCATTCATAATTTAAGTAAAGCCTTCAGGCTTTCACATTTGTTCCAGCACCGCAATCCGTTTCTCAATAGGTGGATGCGTCGCAAACAGGCCGGAAAGACCGGAAAGGGATTTGTTTTCGATAAACAATTGCTTCACATCGTCGCTGCGGACTTCTTCGACCTGGTCGCGACCGGAAATCTTACGCAGGGCAGAAGCCATGGCTTTCGTGTTTCGTGTCATTTCAACAGCTCCGGCATCGGCGAGGTATTCGCGTTTGCGGGAAAGGGCGAATTTGAACAGGATGGAAAGCAGGTAAGCCACCAAAGCGATTACCAGCGCGATGATCACCAGCTTGTTGTCGTCTTTTTTACGCCCCCGGCCGCCGTAGATCACTGAGCGGAACAGCATATCCACCACAAACGACAGAATGCCGACAAAAACGATGGAAATGATCAGTAAACGCACGTCGCGGTTGCGGATGTGTGTCAGCTCGTGGGCGATTACTCCTTCCAGTTCTTCGTCATCGAGCGTTTCGATGATGCCGGACGTCAGCGTAACGGCATAGGAATTTTTGTCGATTCCGCTCGCAAACGCATTCAGTGACGACGAATCGATGATGTAGAGCTTGGGCATGGTCATCCCGATGGACATGCACAGGTTTTCTGTGAGGTTGTAGACGCGCATGTTTTCCTTTCGCTCGAGCGTGCGTGCCTGTGTGGCCATCCGTATCATGGACGAATGCGCAAAATAGGCAATCAGGAACCAGATCAGCACGCCGCCTGTCACGAATGGAATGGTGCGCAGGAAGTAGCCGTTGACCTCATCCGGGCGGTCTTGTCCAACGGTGAAGAAAAAGAAGGCATAAACCCCCGCAAAAATCAGCAGGGGAAATCCCAAAAGTATGAGCGTCGAACGAAAGTTATTCCGTCGGATTTGCTCGTGAAGTCCAACGTAGGCCATGCAGGTTGTTACGAGTAATTAGAATTTAACTTCCGGTGCTTTGTCGAGCGTCTGGCGCTGATCTACGCCCAGGTCAAACATCGGCTCGGTCTTGTAGTTCTTCATACCGGCAATGATGTTGCTCGGGAACTGCTCGATGGCGTTGTTGTATTCCTTGGTAGCGGAGTTGAAGAAACGGCGTACGGCAGCGAGCTTGTTCTCGATGTCGCCGATTTCCTGCTGCAAATGCATGAAGTTGCTGTTGGCCTTCAAATCCGGGTAGGCTTCGATCTGCATGTTGAAACCGTTCAAAGCGGCACCCAATGAAGCCTCAGCTGCAATTTTATCCGAAATGGTGGTAGCGCTCATAGCACGGGAACGGGCTTCCGTTACGCGTGTCAGCACTTCTTTTTCGTGGTCCATGTAGCCTTTTACCGCGCCCAGCAATTGCGGGATGAGGTCATAGCGCTGTTTGAGCTGCACGTCGATATCCGAGAATGCGTTCTCACGGTTGTTTTTCAAGGCAACCAGGCGGTTGTTAATGGCGATGAGCCAGATGACGAGGATCACCAGGATCCCTGCGCCGATCAATAATCCGATCATGTTGTTTTTGTGTATTGGTTGGAGATAAAAATAAGGGTTTTTTACATCGCACAGCTGTTTACGCAGATGGATTTTAGCGGTTTGTGCTGAATGGTTGATCTGGACTCATAGATGCCGGCTTTTGGGTGTTGAACAGTCTTCCCCCTTTGGAGGGGGACTGAGGGGGAGGATGAGGCTTTCAACTGTAAATCGTGATAGCCACCCTACTCAATATCCTTATAGCTTCGCACTATCGCTTGTCGCTATTGCGTCTTCATCCGCCTTGGGCGGATTCTTCTCAAGGGAGGACGTAAGTCCATCAAAAATCAAAACCGGAGCCCGATCAAACACACATCATCCACCTGTTCCAGGTCGCCTTTCCACGTTTCGAAGGCGCGTTCGAATTGCTGGCGCTGCTGTTCCATGGATTGGTCTTTGTTCGTGAGGATGAGCGTTTTCATTTGTTTGGCCTTGAATTTCTTGTGATCGACGCCGCCGAACTGATCGGCAAAGCCATCGGTGAAGAGGTAAAGCTGGTCGCCTTTTTCCAGTTGGAGTGTATGCGTTTCGAAGGCTTCGTAGTTCGAATAGCGGCCAATGGGCTGTTTGGTGGCTTTCAGCTCACTGACCTCGTTTTGCCCATTTCGGACCAGCCAGAGCGGGTTGTTGGCGCCCGACCATTTCAATTCGCCGGAAGTGGTGTTGAGCGAACAGAGTGAAATGTCCATTCCGTCGTTGACGTCTTCTTCGCTTTTGGCAAATTCACCGATGATGATCTCGCGTGTTTTATCGAGGATTTTGCCCGGTTCCGACAAGCCGAATTCGCGCACGGAGCGGTTCAAAGCGTTGTGACAAACCACACTCACGAGTGCGCCCGGAACACCGTGTCCTGTACAATCGGCAGCGGCGAAAATAATGCGGTCGCCCTGTTGTTCCATCCAGTAAAAATCACCGGCAACGATGTCTTTGGGCTTGTAGAGAATGAACGAGTTGGCCAGGAATTCCTTCACCAGCTTTTCAGGCGGAAGAATGGCCGATTGAATGCGTTTGGCGTAGCTGATGGAATCGAGGATCTCGCGATTTTTGCTCTCCACGATGCGGTTCTTCTCCTGGATGATGTTCTTCTGGTCGCGGGCAATTTTCCAGCGTTTGTAAAGGAAAAAGGAGAAGATCAGTGTAAGCAAAGCGAAAGCGGCCACGGCGATCAGTATGGTGCGGCGAAACAGGTCGCGTTTTTCCTGTTCCTGTTTGTCACGGGCGGTTTTCTTGTCGAATTCATACTGCATTTCGGCCTGCGTCTGCGCACGCGTGAGGTCGCTGTTGCGCAGGATATCGTTGTAACGCACAAACTCGCGGTGGTGCTTCAGGGCCGATTGGTGATCGCCGAGCGCTGAATACACGTCGGTCAGCAATTCGTGGCTGTAGCGAACGTTGTCGGTAGCGCCGATCTTTTTACCGTTTTCCAGCGCTTTGAGCAGCCATTCGATGGCCAGCTCATCTTTTTCCATGCGGTAGTAAACCGTTCCCAGGTTGTTGTAGCTGGTAGCCACTCCGTTGGAATCGCCCAGTTCTTCGCGCATTTTTGCGGACAGCAGGAAGTATGTTTCAGCCAGCGGCAGGTTGTTCTGCTGCATGTAGATCACCGCAATGTTGTTGTAAGTATCGGCGATTCCCTGGCGATCGTTGAGCGTGGAATCGATCTTTGCCGAAGCAAAATAGTGGGTCAACGCATCGTCGTACTTTTTTTGATTCATGTAAACGATGCCGATGTTGTTGTGCGAAGCCGAAATACCTCCCCGGTTGCCTATTTTTTCGCGCAGCTTCAGCGCTTTTTTGTGGTAGCTCAACGCACGTTTGTAGTCGGACTGGTTGGAATAGATGAGCCCGATATCGCTGTAAACGCTGGCAATGCCGTCGTCGTCTTTCAGTTGTTCGAACAACGTCAGCGATTTGAAATAGTAGCGCAGGGAAGCGCCGTAATCTCCGGTGTAATCGTAAATAATACCGATGTTGTGCAGCAAAGCCGCTTCGCCTTTCGGGTACGGATGCTTTTTAACGTAAGAAAGTCCTTGTTTACCCAGCTTCAGGCCTTTCGGGTAATCGCCTGTTTTCCAGCATTGCTGGATGTCGTGGTTCAGCTGATCGATTTTCTTCGTTGCAGCGTTTTGAGCGTGTAGCGGCGTTACAGTGAAAAGCAGGAGTATAAAAGCCAGTTGTCGGAGATGCATGTGACAAATATAACACGATAGGTTACAAATGAAACAGGTGCCGCTTGTGCGACACCTGTCTGAATTGCTGCTATTCTTTTTCGAGCTTGGTTTTCAGGTTGCTGAGACCTTCATCGAGGTCTTTGCCCAGCATGCTTTCCATATCCATGAACAACATAAAGAAGTTGAACGGGTACGGTGTCGATCCTTTGATTCCCCACGTAACAGACGTCTGGTTGTCCGACTCGCCGTTGGTTGTCATATAGGCCGAGCAGGTCGATTCCATCGGACGAAGGAAGCGCAGCTCGTAATCGACGCGTTTTCCGGGAGTCATACCAACGATCTCCTGTTCACCGGCTCCGACGTCTTTGTTTTTGCTGTCCCAGGCGGAAACGAACCCGATGGTACCGTCCGTTCCTTTGTAGGTTTTCTTCATGTTCGGATCCATAGAAGCCCAGACGCTGTACTCATCCTGGTTTTTCAGGAATTTCACGTACTCGAATACTTCTTCGCGTGGTTTGTTCACAGTAATGGAGCGTTCCACGTGGTAGTCTTTTTCAACGAAGAGCGCAATAATGAGGAAGAGCGCAACCAGGCTGAACAGGACAATTAAAATGCGTTTAATTATTTTCATAGTGTAATGTTATTTGGTTGTTGCAGAATCAAATATACGACATCGGGGCTTAAAAGTCCAGATTAAAAATTCCATTAGTAATGAGTTGAATCTTAAGCTCTTCAGTTCGAAGGAGCTGTCGTCTGCTTGCGCAAGTGGGTAAATTGCTCTTTCCCGGAAGCAGTCAGCTCGGCATACGGTTTCAACGGATCGAATACGTCGTAGCCTTCGATCTGGCGCGACATTTTCCCGCTTTCGTAAAATACGCATACCGTCATGCAATCGGTGGGCAATTGGGAAAGATCGACATTCCCGAGGCTGTCGCGGTGCGCTTCCGAGTAGTGTTCCAGGTCGAGGATCTCGCTGCTCGTAAGGCATTTCCGGGTTTGAATGGCAACAAGCGAATCGTTCCGGATGTAATAGTGTGTCGTGATCGTATTCGCCAGCTCGCCCGATTCTTCCAAAGCGATGCAAACCAGGCTGCCGTCGAAATACCAGGCAGTTGTGGTCGTTTGCGCTTCAGTCGAAGGAAGGATTTTGTGCACGACGGCCTTGCTGTCCATTTTAGCATCGATCTCGTACATATAGGCCAGCTCAGTCGGTTCCTGGGCAAGGACTGTTCCGGCGAAAAGAAAGCTAAAAAGAAAGGGGAACGGCTTCATATTCCTGCGCTTTAAGGAACAGGTAAATTACCACTTTCCTTCCCCGGAAGCCAGCGGGTTTTGTTAAGAATAGTGAATAAAGGGAATAGTTTCGTTCTATTGCCTATTCCCTGTTCACTATTGTTTCCTACATAATTTTGAGAAGCTTGTCCACTCGCGTGTTTTCGGTTTCGATGTGCAGCAGATATTGTCCCACTGCCGTGTCTTCACCGACGTTCAGCAATACTTTTTTCTGGTCCTGATCGATGTCGAAGCTGCGAACGATGCGACCGTCCATTCCGTACAGCACGATGGCGATGATGCGCTCGTTGGATTTCACTGTAATGAACGGATCCACGAGGAACGTAGGATAAATATCGACCTGGCTGCCTACGGAACAATCGAGGGCGATGGCGTTGGAATAATCGCTGTTGCCGTTCAGATCGGTGCGCTTCACACGAACATAATCCAGCGCGGTAACAGAGCCATTCGGCAATTCGCAATAGTATTCCTGGGCCGTATTGCCCGTTCCCTGGCACGGTACGTCGGCGGCGTCTATGAATTCAATTCCGTCAGCCGATAGTTGTATTTTGTAAGTACTGCAATCTTCTTCCTGCTGCGTGACCCAGCGAAGGCTGATGCTGGAATTGTAGCAATCGCCGCTAACGTCGGTGATGCCGACAGGCAATGCGACACTACAGCTCGGGCAGTTGTTGTTCACCGTGGCACTGCCGAAGTTTGGTGATCCGCTGATGCTGACAGATCCGGCGATGTAGCAGATGTTCACGTTCGGTGTGGCCGTCATTGGCTGCGAATTGATGATCTGGTTGGTGATCTGTATGCACGATTCGCCTGATGGTGACGTAAACGCGTTGGAAAACTGGTTGATCATGATGCCGGTCGTAATGACCGAACCAGCGCCCGAACAAACCGGATTCGGTGAATTGGTGCTTTGCACAATGAAGAAGCTGGAGTTGAACATGCCGTAGTTCACGAAGGTCGTATTCGGCCCCTGGAGCACGAACTGGTTGAACGGAATATTGAAAAACGCTGTCGACACGCAGTTCATGATAAGGTTATTGGAGCCTGTCACGATGCTGCCACCGAAATAGATCGTTCCGAAATTGTAGATGGTGCAGTTTGAACCGAAAACGACAGAAGTGCTCACGTTTACATTCAGCGTTGCGCCAGCTGTTACGTAGATCGTTCCGGAAGTGAACGTAATATTGGAAAGGTTCAGTGTTCCGCAAACGATGAGCGTTCCGCCGTTGAGCGTAATGCCGGAAAATGTGGAGGTTCCCGTAACGACTTTCGTGATGCCTGCCGTGATGTTATCGCCATTCGCAAGCGGAGTAGCACCGGGAACAGCGCAGCTTACAGGAGCCGGAGCGGCGATGCATTGCGCGGCAGCATGTCCGGAATACAACAAAACGGAAACGAGCAGTACACAGCCCGCGATCAGATGAGCAAAGGGACGATTAACATGCCCAGGCAGTCGTGTTTTCATAGAGTAGCATTATCGATATAGTCGCAGCAAATAGACAAAAACACGCATAACTGATTGTTGCCTGCAAGGCGAATTAGCTAATTCCGCTGGTGAACGGATTATTTTTGACCGGAATCCGGCATTTTCAGCTGTCGAGCCATTCCATGAAAGCGGCCAGCCGGCTCTTGCTCACGATCACTTTCCCCGAAGGACGCAGGAAAACCACGGCGCGCTGTCCGAAAAACGCTTCCACGCGCTCGATGGAATCGAAGGAAAGCAGGGTAGAGCGGTTGACTTTGAAGAACTGGTAAGGATCGATGGATTCTTCGAGCTCGCGCATGGTCTTTTTGAGCGGGTATTTCCGTCCATCGTGCCGGGTCAGGAACATCAGGCCGTCTTCGATGGAAAAACAAGCTACGTCCTGCGTGCGGATCGACAGGATGCTTTCCTTGTAAAATACGATGAAGCGTTGCTGGCGGCTGGTCGTTGTGACCGGTGGCGATTCGCGGTGTTCTGACATGGTCTTCGTACCTGTAGTTTTATTATTCTTTTGTTACCGTTGATTATGATCCGTAAGACGCTTTTCCTTCGCAAAAAGATACTCTTTACCACCTGCGTTTGACGGAACGGCCTGTTTCTGCTAGTCAGCGCTTACCAATCGGAAACGATCGGGGCAGCATAAAGGCGGTACAATGAAAGTTAAAAAACAACGAATAGTTTCATGCTTGCGCTCCATTTCACTAAATAATTGTGATGTGTGAAGGATAAAGAGGGAATTAGGGAATAGGGAATAGGGAATAGGGAATAGGGAATAGATGAGTGATTTTATTTTTTAACTGAAAGGCGATTGTTTTGTGAATAATCTATTCATTCAGTGTATCTTTGCCGTGAAAAATAAACACCCCAAAATGGAACTTGTCACCACATACATTTGCAAGCAATTCGACATCGGAATCAGCAACAATATGTTCGGCGGAACGCTCATCTCACTGATCGACGATGCAGCCGGGTCGTATGCTTCCCAGATTTGCGACACACCACACGTTGTCACCATTAAATTCGATGAGCTGGTCTTTAAAAAACCGGTCAAAGTGGGCAATATCCTGAAAGTATATGCCAGCGTGCGGAAATTCGGCACAACATCGCTCGAGCTTTACCTCGAAGTGCGCAAACACAACGTGTATACCGGTGAACAGGAAATCGTGACACATACCAGCGTAACGTTCGTACGTGTTGACAATGAAGGCAAAGCGATTCCGATCTCCGAGCACATCAAGGATCGTTATGCGCAGCGCGTGGCTGAATTCGGTCGCGGCTTGCTTTCAGCCGTTTAACGAACAATAGTGAAAGACCGGATTTTGAGCGTCCAACAAAGTTGCTACACGTATGGAACGTTCAAATCCGGGATTTCAGCAGCTGTTTTTACCGCACGATTCCCTTCCTGAAATACGAATTTCTACTTATCTTCGCGCATCCGTAACGGACCCCGATTTCCCGACCGTTGCCGTGCACACGAAAATGAAACCCCTTTTATGGAACACATAGCTCCTTATAAATCGAAAAACAATATCCGCATCGTTACAGCTGCCTCGCTTTTTGACGGACACGACGCTGCGATCAATATCATGCGCCGCATCATCCAGTCTACAGGCTGCGAAGTGATTCACCTCGGTCACGACCGCTCGGTGGAAGAAGTGGTCGACACGGCTATCCAGGAAGATGCGCAGGCCATTGCAATGACATCCTACCAGGGCGGCCACATCGAATACTTCAAGTACATGTACGACCTGCTCCGCGAAAAAGGAGCGCCGCATATCAAGATCTTCGGCGGCGGCGGCGGAACGATCCTGCTTTCCGAGATCGAAGAATTGCACGCATACGGAATCACACGTATTTATCACCCGGACGACGGTCGTTCGATGGGCCTCCAGGGCATGATCAACGACCTGGTACAACATGCCGATTTCCCGGTAGGCGACCAACTCAACGGCGAGATCAATCACCTCGGTGAAAAACACGTTCCTTCAATCGCTCGTTTGGTTTCAGCAGCGGAAAACTTCCCGGAGCAAGCCGAGCCGATCATGACACAAGTGCATGACATGGCGTCGAAAAATGATGTACCTGTGCTGGGAATCACCGGAACAGGTGGTGCCGGAAAATCATCACTCGTGGATGAGCTCGTGCGTCGTTTCCTGATCGATTTCCCGGAAAAACAGATCGCGGTGGTTTCCGTGGATCCGTCCAAACGGAAAACAGGCGGTGCTTTACTCGGCGACCGTATCCGCATGAATGCGATTAAAAATCCACGCGTTTACATGCGCTCACTGGCAACACGCCAGTCGAACCTGGCGCTTTCGAAACACGTTTCAGAAGCCATCCAGATCCTCAAAGCAGCCAATTACGACCTCATCATCCTCGAAACATCCGGGATCGGTCAGTCGGATACAGAAATCCTCGACCATTCCGATGTGTCGCTTTACGTAATGACGCCTGAATACGGTGCGGCTACACAGCTCGAGAAAATCGACATGCTCGATTTCGCCGACGTGATCGCCCTGAATAAATTCGATAAGCGCGGCGCACTCGATGCCTTGCGCGACGTCCGCAAACAATACCAGCGCAACCACGGTTTGTGGGACAGCGCCGTAGATTCCATGCCGGTGTTCGGAACGATTGCTTCGCAGTTCAACGATCCGGGTATGAATACGCTCTACAAAGTGATCATGGACAAAGTGCGCACCAAGACCGGTGCCGACCTTGAATCGAAATTCGAGATCACGCGCGAGATGTCTGAAAAGATCTTCGTGATTCCGCCGGATCGCACGCGCTACCTTTCGGAGATTTCCGAAAACAACCGTTCGTACGACAAATGGGTGACAGCTCAGGTCGAAGTAGCCGACCGACTTTACGGTTTGCAGAAAACACTTGAAACGCTGCAGGCTTCGCGCCTCGAAGACAAAGACCGTCTGATCAAAGGCATCCAGGAAGCGATGGAGATCGAAAAACGCGACCTCGATCCGCACAACTGGGAAGTGCTCCAGCAATGGGAAGCCAAAAAAGCGGCTTATGCAGCTCCAGAATTCATTTTCAAAGTGCGCGACAAGGAATTGCGCATGGCTACGCACAGCGAATCGCTTTCACATACACAGGTACCGAAAGTAGCGCTGCCGAAATTTCGCTCATGGGGCGATATCCTTCGCTGGTCCTTGCAGGAAAACGTACCGGGCGAATTCCCGTATACATCCGGTTTGTTCCCGTTCAAGCGCGAAGGCGAAGACCCGACGCGTATGTTTGCAGGAGAAGGAGGTCCGGAGCGTACCAACCGTCGTTTCCACTATGTGAGCCTCGGTATGCCGGCGAAACGACTTTCCACGGCGTTCGACTCCGTTACGCTGTACGGAAACGATCCGGCAATTCGTCCGGATATCTATGGAAAAGTAGGAAACTCGGGTGTTTCCATCTGCTGCCTCGACGACGCGAAGAAACTGTATTCCGGTTTCGACCTGTCGCACCCGGCAACTTCCGTTTCCATGACCATCAATGGTCCTGCACCGATGCTGCTCGGTTTCTTCATGAACGCGGCCATCGACCAGAACTGTGAGAAATACATCAAAGAAAACGATCTCGTAGCTGAGGTCGAAGCGAAAATCAAAGCCATTTACAAGGCCAAAGGTGTTCAGCGTCCGACTTACCAGGGCGATCTGCCTATGGGCAACGACGGGCTTGGACTGATGCTGCTCGGTGTTACCGGCGACCAGGTTCTTCCGGCGGATGTGTACCAGCAGATCAAAACCGAGACCCTGAAACAGGTGCGCGGAACCGTTCAGGCCGATATCCTGAAAGAAGACCAGGCGCAGAATACCTGCATTTTCTCGACCGAATTTGCGCTTCGCCTTATGGGTGACGTTCAGCAATACTTCATCGACAAGCAGGTACGTAACTTCTACTCGGTATCCATTTCCGGCTACCACATTGCTGAAGCGGGTGCGAATCCGATCACGCAGCTGGCCTTTACGCTCGCCAACGGTTTCACGTATGTGGAATACTACCTGAGCCGCGGCATGAACATCAACGATTTCGGTCCGAACCTTTCATTCTTCTTCTCGAACGGAATCGATCCGGAATACGCCGTGATCGGTCGTGTGGCGCGCCGTATCTGGGCCAAAGCCCTTTCGCGTAAATACAGCGCGAATGCCCGTGCGCAGATGTTGAAATACCACATCCAGACATCAGGTCGTTCGCTCCACGCGCAGGAAATCGACTTCAACGACATCCGTACAACCCTGCAGGCTTTGTATGCGATCTACGACAACTGTAACTCGCTCCACACAAACGCTTACGATGAAGCGATCACGACACCGACAGAAGAATCCGTTCGTCGTGCAATGGCGATCCAGCTCATCATCAACCGCGAGCTTGGACTGGCGAAGAACGAAAACCCGTTGCAGGGCTCGTTCATCATCGAACAGCTGACCGACCTGGTGGAAGAAGCCGTCTTGTCTGAATTCGATCGCATCACCGAGCGCGGCGGCGTTCTGGGCGCTATGGAAACCATGTACCAGCGTTCCAAGATCCAGGAAGAATCGTTGTACTACGAAACGCTCAAGCACACAGGCGAATTCCCGATCATTGGGGTAAATACCTTCCTGAGCTCGAAAGGATCGCCTACGGTAGAGCCTAAAGAGGTGATTCGCGCATCCGAAGAGGAAAAGCAGTATCAGATTTCCATGCTGAAAGATCTGCACAGCGCACACACGGATAAAATTCCGGATTTGCTGAAAAATCTCCAGTACGCAGCCGTTCAGAACCAGAACCTCTTCGCTGAGCTGATGGAAGTCTGCAAATACGCTTCGCTGGGGCAGATCACAGCTGCTTTGTTCGAAGTAGGAGGGCAGTACAGAAGGAATATGTAAGCTGATACGTTTTAGCTATACTACAGATCCCCGCTCACCAGCGGGGATTTTTTTTCAACATTAACAATCGTTCTGTTCAATTAACGAACTTCGGTTGCAGGATTTTGTATCTTTATAGAAACTGTAAACCAAAAAGTTATGCTCTCTTTAACCCACAAACCCCTCCTCCGTGGCTTTTTGCTCATGGCGGTTCTTTTCCTTTCTTCCGTTGCCTTTTCACAGGGAAGCCTTTCCGGTCGTTGTACCGACAAAAATGGCGTTCCATTAAAAGGTGTGCAGGTTACGGCGATTTTATTTGATGAGCGTCACACAACAGAAACCAACGGCGATGGGTATTATGAAGACAAACAGCTGGCTCCGGGTGAATGGACAGTTATGTTTGTATACAACAATGAAAAGATTGTAAAAAAGGTGGCGAT
>CAMLRS010000035.1 GCA_946482515.1 uncultured Flavobacteriales bacterium
CTCGAGCTCGATGGCGCCGTCCAGCTGTTTGCCGCCGGCGTAGATCAGCTCATCTGCCACTTTGCGCACGGGGACGGATTCTCCGGTAATAAAACTGTAATCGATATGGGTGGAACTGCTCCGGAGTATCGAATCGGCCGGAACGATTTCATTGCTGCGAACGATCATGTGATCGCCTTTGCGCAGTTCGGTCACGGGTCTGCTTTCGGTTTCGCCGGTTGCTTTCCTGACAGTGACTCCGACGGGAAAATAGGAGCGGTAGTCGCGCTCGAATGAGAGTGTTGCGTAGGTCTTGTCCTGGAAATAACGGCCGATCAGCATGAAAAAAACAATACCGGTCATCGAATCGATATAACCAGCTCCTGTATGACTGACGATCTCGTAAATGCTCCGGAGAAAGGTTACGAGAATCGCCAGCGCAATCGGCGCGTCGATGTTCAGGTGGCGGTGACGTATGCTTTTCCAGGCGGAGGAAAAAAAGCCCGAAGCGGAATAAAAGAATACCGGCAGTGCAAGGGCCAGGTTGAGGTATCCGAACAGGTAGCCCAGATTGTCCTGCGTGGAGACTTTCCCCGAAGAAAAGTATTCGGGAAAGCTCAGCATCATGCTGTTTCCAAAACAGAAACCAGCGATACCTATGCGCAGAACGGCCTGGTAGGACGTCTTTTTTTTCTCCGGTTGTTCCAGGCTGTCGAGATTGATCAGCGGCTCGTAACCAATGGCAGTCAGAAGCGCAGCGACTTCGGGGAGCGTTATCAGATGTTTGTCGAAGATCACTGTAACTTCCCGGCGCAGGAAATTCACCGATGCGTGCAGGACGCCTTTGTGCAGCGTATGAAGATGTTCGATCAGCCAGATGCACGAGCTGCAATGCACGGCGGGCAGGTAGAACACCACATGCACTTCTTTTCCTTCGTCGAAACGGACGATCCTGCGGTAGATGCTTTCGTGACCGAGATAGGCGAACTTTTCAGTATCGGTTTCCCCAATCGGAGAACTGCCCGGCGCATTGCCCATATCGTAATAGGCGCACAGATCGCTGCCTTTAAGCAGATCATAAACAGCTTTACATCCGTTGCAGCAAAATTCACGGTCGTCGTAACGGACCAGTTCCCGTGCACAGTCTTCGCCGCAGTGGTAGCATTTCGGAGCGGTAGTGGTTTCCGCCGTTGACCATGAAGAGGTTCTCATAAAGAAATGATTCAGCAATTACCCGGCAAAGAAAAGGAGTGGCAAGACGGTGCGAAACGAGATACGTCACCAACCGAACTGACAAATGTCATATCACATACGCGCGAGCTGAAAGTAAATTTGACATCGCCAAAAATCGTACATTCGTTATGAACAATATCGGGAAACGCAAAATGGAAAGTCAGGAAGGACTGGATGCTCTTTTTAAGCACGCAACGGAAGGAATCATAGTGACCGACGACCGCGGTGTAATCGTCCGCGCTAATCCCAGTACGGAGAACCTTTTCGGCTACGCTCCGGGCGAGCTCATCGGGCAGCGCATCGAACTGATGATACCACAACGGTATGCTGAGAAGCACGTGCATCACCGCCAAACATACAATGAGCAGCCGCACGCCCGGAAGATGGGACTTGGACTGGATCTGAACGCCCGCCGAAAAGATAATTCCGAATTCCCGGTCGAGATCAGCCTGAGTCCGTACAAGAACGGAGAGGACAACTTCGTGATCGCTTTCATCGTGGATATCACGCTGCGCAAGCAGGCCGAAGAGCGTATGAAAAACTACTCGGAAGAACTTGAAAAGCAGGTTAAGGGACGCACACTTGTCCTGGAAGAAGCCATTTTCGAGCTGGAAAAGACCAAAAAGGAACTGCGCATAGCCCTGGAGAAAGAACGCGAGGTAAACGAAATGAAATCGCGTTTCGTTTCAATGGCATCTCATGAATTCCGCACGCCGCTTACGACCATGATGTCCTCGTTGTCGCTGGTAACCAAGTATGCGGAACGCAACGATCCCGACAATCACTCGCGCCATGTGCAGAAGATCAAGAAGTCCATTAACAACCTGACCGACATTCTGAACGATTTCCTCTCAGTGAGTAAGCTGGAGGAAGGCAAGGTGGAAGTTTCCCCGGAAACGCTGAATGTTGCAGAATTCATTGGCGACGTGATGCACGAAATGCAGGGCATGTCGAGTGACCATCGTCTGTTGTACGAGCATTCGGGGAATGAGCTGGCGACCTTTGATCCGAAACTTATGAAGAATATACTGCTGAACCTGATCTCGAATGCGATCAAGTTTTCGGCCGCCGACGGAGAAATCACGCTGCGTTCCGAAGCCAGCGGGGCAGGTCTGTCCATCTCGGTCAGCGACAAGGGGATAGGCATACCGGCCGAGGACCGTGAACATCTGTTCGAGCGGTTCTTTCGCGGGCATAATGCAACAAATATACAAGGTACAGGCCTGGGGCTCAATATCGTAGCGCGTTAT
The DNA here is from genome assembly GCA_946482515.1 of uncultured Flavobacteriales bacterium. Next base: position 2,463 of record CAMLRS010000035.1, read on the forward strand.
CTCGACCTGATGGAAGGGACGATCGGCATTGACAGCGAACAGAACAAAGGCACTACCGTTACGATATACATTCCACTGAAAAGTCGACATTGATATGAAAAAGATCCTCCTCATTGAAGACAACGACGATGTTCGTGAGAACATAGCGGAAATCCTGGAACTGGCACAATACGACGTCGTGACCGCCACCAATGGCAAAGAAGGTTTCGAGCGTGCCATAGCTGAGCTGCCCGAGCTGATTATCTGTGATATCATGATGCCGGTACTCGACGGACACGGTGTCTTGCATTTGCTTTCCAAGAATGAAGCAACGGCCGGTATCCCGTTTATTTTTCTCACAGCCAAAGCGGAGCGAAGCGATGTGCGTAAGGGCATGGAAATGGGAGCCGACGATTACCTGACCAAGCCGTTCGACGACGTAGAGCTGCTGAACGCGATCGAAACCCGCTTCAAGAAGTCGGAAATCCTGAAACGGGAGTATTCCCGCGACCTGGATGGACTGAATACGTTTATGAACGAAGCGCGGGAGATGAAATCGCTGCAGGACCTTTCCACTGATCGCGACATTCGTCGTTACCGTAAAAAAGATGAGATTTTCCGCGAAGGCGCATATCCAAGAGGAATTTACTTCGTCAACAGCGGAAAAGTAAAGACCTTCCAGACCAATGACCATGGCAAGGAGCTTATTACGGCACTGCATTCCGAGGGCGATTTCTTCGGTTTCCTGTCGCTGCTGAAAGACGAACCTTACACCCATTCGGCATCGGCACTCGAAGATGCGGAGGTCTGTATGATCCCTAAAGAGGAATTCTTCTCGCTGCTTTACCGGAATACGGAAGTGGCCAGGAAATTCATTGCCATCCTGGCAGGAAACCTTTACGAAAACGAGCAGCAGCTGGTGAAACTGGCTTACAATTCGGTGCGGAAGCGGGTGGCGGAATCACTGGTGCGCCTGTCAGACAAATACCACTCGGGCAGCGAGCCGTTCAACATGAGCGTCGCGCGCGAGGATCTGGCGCAGCTGGTAGGCACAGCAACCGAGTCGGTGATCAGGATTCTGAGCGATTTCCGCAGCGATGGCTTTATTGATATTTCAGGGAGTACGATTACCATCCTGAATTATGAAAAGCTGGCGGGGATGAAGAATTGATCTTAAGAAATCTCTTCACGACACTTTAGAGCAACGATAGTATGAAATAAAAAGCCGCTCAGGGAAACCGAACGACTTTTTTGATGGATACTTATTTCTCCTTTTGTTTTTCCTTTTCGAGGTACTTTTCCAGCAGATCCGGTAGTTTTTCGAACATCGCGCTCAGTCCTTTGGAATTGTGTGCGGGTATGAATTGTATCTCATCGTTTTTCGTCACGAGGAAACCGACAGGGCTCATGCTCATACCGGCACCTCCGGCAGCTCCCGAACCTTCTCCTTCTCCCTTGGCGGATGCGCTTCCCTTTCCTTCTCCACCACCGCCTCCGATACCGAAGCCGAGGGAGATAACCGGTATGCAGGTAAACTCTCCGAGTGTGAATTGCTGACCGATAATGGTTTCCGTTTTCGCTTCTGTTTTCAGGAACTCGGTCATTTTTCCGAGCATTTCATCCAGCTTAGCCATAATATGTTGTTTTTAGTTGTTACTCATTTGTTTTATGCCCGCACGTAAGCCCACAATATGCGCAGCAGGTTATTCCGAACCCGGAGGATCAGCTTGCGTTCTCCTGTAAAGCTGATGCGGATGTCGTGTTTCGTACGGCCGCGCAGCCATTCCGACAGGGGATACAGCAGGCCGTTCAAGGGATGGTTCCCGGTATCGAAATGGAGTACCAGTTCTTTTACCCGGAAGGAGCGGAGTACCGCCATCAATTTCTTTACCGGAAGCCGGTTTAGCCGGAATGGATCGACTGCCTGCTTTGGTGCAGGTTGAGGTTTCTGCAGTCCCGTCTTTTCGCCGTTAGAGTCCGCTCTCAGCTTTCTTTTTATTCCAAGAAAGCTTACTTCCGGCTGCAGTGTTTCTCCATTCAGTATCAGCGAAATGATCAACAGGCGATGAAAGCGTATCCGGAAGTGCTGCTTCACGGTATCGATTTCCAGCCAGATGGGCGCTGTGAGCAAATACACCAACAGCAGCAGGAAGAGGCCCAAAAGTATCCAGTCGATCATCGTTCAGCGGTTCAGGCCCATCGATTGTCGGGCGAAACAGCTTCCTGCCCTCTGGAGCCGAAGAATGCAATTGGCGCGGTAAGATCGGCCGGTTCCCATGCAGCCCCGGAACGGCAAAAGACTTCTACTTCCAGCCCGAAGACGTTGCGGAAGTAATCCTGCACTTCGCCCACGGTCATTTGGTCAGAGATCGTCATGTCACCGTTGTTGGGATGTGTTCTGCAGTCGCGTATTTCCGCATTGCTGTTGCGGATGTAATTCGGAGATGCAGCACCGTTGCTTGTATGCGGACGGGCATGAAACTCAAGCTTCAGGTACGGAAATGCACGGCTGAATTCTTCGCGGATCGCGAACACTTTCCGGTCGTTGTGGATTGTTAGCACCAATGGTTTCATAATTGTTGTATTTGAAGCCAAAGTAGATGGAAGAAACGACCGCCGTTATGACGGGTGTCATGGGTGAATTTGATGTTTGTCAATTCCATGGTGGTCGACAAGCCATGTCACGCATTGGAAGTGTCGAATCGCTTTTGTGCCCGTTGAACTACTTTTCAAGAGCTAATCACGAATTCCTTATCTTTGCTGCACTTAACTGGCCTAAAATGAAATACCTCTGCCATTTTCTTTTACTTACAGCATTTCTTTGTACCGCAAATCAGCTGAGAGCGCAGGACTTTCAATGGGCAAAAGCCATACAGGGAACGGCCTATGAATCGGGTGGGAATGTGATGACCGATGCCGCTGGAAATGTCTACACAGTGGGCAGTTTCCAGGGAACGATCGATATGAATCCGGGGGCCGCAACTTCCTCGGTTACCACTGCTGGCGGTTACGACATCTTTATCAGCAAGCTGGACGCCGCGGGGAATTTTTTGTGGGGAAAACGGATAGGAGGAACAGGCTACGACTATGCCTTCTACATGACGATAGACCCATCCGGTAACCTGTTCCTGACAGGCTATTACACCGGAACGGTGGATTTCAATCCCGGAGCAGGGAGCTATTCGATGACCGCAGGTCAGGCCGAAGATATTTTCATTCTGAAACTGAATTCCAACGGTGATTTTGTCTGGGCGAGAGGTTGTCCGGGTGGTTCACTCGACAGAGGCATCTCGCTCGCTTTCGACCCGGCGGGTAATGTTTATACCGTAGGCAGTTTTGTAGGAACGGTCGATTTTGATCCGGGACCGGGTGTCTTTAACATGGTCGGGAACTCATACGATGCTTTCCTGCTCAAGCTCGACCCGGCCGGCAACTTTTTGTGGGCGAAAAAGATCGGCAGCTCGATGAGCGATATTTTTATGGATATCGCCGTTGATAACGCAGGATCGATCTATGCCACCGGTTATGTCATGTACACGGTTGATTTCGATCCCGGACCAGGCGTCGCGAATATTGCCTCAAATGGGCTCGACGACGTCTTTGTACTGAAGTGGGACACCGACGGAAACTATATTTGGGCCAGGCGAATAGGTAGTACACAGGACGATCAGGGAGTTTGTATTAGCCTGGATGCGTCGGGAGATATTCTCGTTGCCGGATACTTTTCCGGAGCGATCGATTTCGATCCGGGATTAGGTCTTGCGAACGCTAACACAGCAGGATTATCCGATATGTTTCTCTGGAAGCTGGACAATAACGGCAATCATTTGTGGGTGAAGACCATAGGCGGCCCCGGTGAGGAAGAGCCGATTGAGCTGGCACTCGATCCAGGCGGTGAATTGCTGATGAGCGGTTTTTTTTCCGAAACTGTTGATTTCAATCCTGGTTCGGGAGTAGCCAGTCTTACATCGACAGGGCTGCGTGACGGATTTCTGCTTCGGACCGATGCAACCGGCGATTTTATTTCTGCGCTGCACTACGGAAGCTATTCAGATGACCGCATTTCCAGTGTATTCGTTGACCCTTCAGGAAACTATTATTTAACCGGCGATTTTCAAGGGACAGCTGACTTCAACCCTGGAACCGGAATCAAATACCTGAATGCAGTGGGCTCGCGCGATGCGTTCATCGTGAAATTCGGCGATTGCCTTCCGCTGGGGCATGCAGATACGATTGTTACCTGCGATCCCTATACCTGGAACGGAACGCTGTACAGCGTAAGCGGCGATTATACTGTTACCGTTCCGTCTCAGAACGGCTGCGATTCGATTCTGACGCTCCATCTGACCGTTAATCGTACGTTTGATACGCTGCAGGTCACTGCCTGTGAATCGTACGACCTCAACGGACAAACCTATACTGTAGACGGTACTTACGATCAGGTGCTCACCAACTCGCTCGGATGTGATTCGCTGCTCACATTGATACTTGACATCAGGAATAACACGTCAGCCACGCTGAATGTGACTTCCTGTGACAGTTATGAGCTCAACGGTCAGACTTACACAACGAGCGGAACCTATCCGCAGCTACTGGAAAATGCGGCAGGCTGTGATTCACTGCTCACGCTCAACCTGGTGATTACCCATAGCTCAGATGCAGAACTAACTGTTACAGCGTGCGACAGCTACAGTCTGAACAGTCAGTCGTACACGGAAAGCGGAACGTACAATCAGCTGCTCACCAATGCCGCCAACTGCGATTCGTTGCTGACAGTTCATTTGACCATCCTGGAAAGCACACAATCCGCTTTTTCGGTTGCGGAATGCGGTTCGTACACGCTGAATGACTCCATTTACGAGCAAAGCGGCACTTATACGCAGCTGCTGGAAAATACAGCCGGGTGCGATTCCCTTATCACGCTTTCCCTGGTCATCTATCCCGTTACCGATCAAACGATCCCGGTAACAGCCTGCGACACCTACACATTCGGTGGAACACCTTACACGACAAGTGGGACTTACACCCACACGTTTAGTAGTGTACACGGTTGCGATTCCACCGTTACGATCGGGCTGACGGTTAACCAGTCTAACTCCGGCTCGGAAACAGTCACCATGTGCGAATCGTACCTCTGGAACGGCACGAATTACACAACAAGCGGGATCTATACTGCGGCGCTGTTCAACCAGCATGGCTGCGATTCCCTGGCAACGCTCCACCTGACGATCCTGCCTTCCAGCACAGGAAGCGAAACACTGACAGCCTGCGACAGCATTACCTGGAATGGCAGCCATTATACGACCAGCGGCGTTTATTCTGCCGTACTGGAAAACCATCTTGGTTGTGATTCGGTCGTGACGCTGCATCTGACCATTCATCCATCAACTGCCGGATCGGAAACGATCATTTCCTGCGAGCCCTATACCTGGAACGGAACTTTTTATCCGACCAGCGGAACGTATAGTGCTATATTGGAAACCACGCACGGCTGCGATTCAACGGCAACACTGTTCCTGACAATAGGTGAGCCGTATTCGGCTGTTTCCACCGTTACTTCCTGCGGCCCTTATACATGGACAGATGGTGTGACTTATGAAACATCCGGAACGTACCACCAGGAGCTGCAAACCAATCTTGGATGTGATTCTACGCTCACGTTGTCGTTAACAGTAACAGCTATTCCCGTGATGGCTGTGACAGATAATGAGGAAGGTTTGCTTACATCCACCGTTGCCGGAGCCTATCAGTGGATCGATTGCGGTACCGGTGATGCGATTACCGGGGCAGACGAACAGGAATTTGCTCCGTCGGAAAACGGATCGTATGCCGTTATCGGCACGACAGCAGGTTGTTCCGATACATCAGATTGTGTGGAGATCGATTATTTGTTAGCCGAGCAGCTTGTTTTGAATGAAATTGCCGTTTATCCCAATCCATTCCACGATCAGCTGACGATTGTTTTTCCGGGAGAAACGGCCCTTCTGGCGATTACCGATGTGTCCGGCAAACAATTACGAACCATGGAGATTGTTTCCGGTGAGCCGGTAGCCCTTTCCGCGTTGATTCCGGGTGTGTATTATGTGTCTGTTCGCACACAGGAGAAAGCTGCGGTCTACACCGTTGTGAAGGATTAACTGCGCAGGATCTTCTCCATTTTCTTCCCTTTGGCCAGCTCGTCGATCAGCTTATCGAGGTAGCGTGCCTTTTTGGTGAGCGGTGTCTGTATTTCCTGGATTTTATAGCCACAGATCGTTCCGGTGATCAATATTGCATTCGGATGCAGTTTCGCCTGTGCGAAGAACTCTTCAAACGTCACCTTCTGATCGATCAGCTGCTGCAGCTTTTTCTCGTCGAAACCGGTCAGCCATTCGATCACCTGGTGCAATTCCTGTACCGTCCGGCCTTTCGTTTCCACTTTGGTAACGTAGTGCGGATAGACAGAAGCGAAGGACATTCTTGCGATTCGTGCGTCGTGTTCGGGTGATGTGCTCATGTGCAGTTAAAAACAGTGTTTTCAAATGTAGGAATTACGGGATCACATTCCAACTGCGCTTTCGTAAGTCATTTTATACCGAAGATATGATGACGGATTTGAAAGGGATTACTAGGTTTGAATAACCGTTCGGACAAACCGTTACAAACTCAGGCGCGACAACGACATCATGTACAACATTCTCTATCCGGAATCGACGACCACGCAACGCCACATTGTCAACTATGATCAGCTTCAGATCCCTGAAACGGAGCTTCCGTTGAAGTACTTTGCCTTTCCTCAGAAAGGTGTGACTATTTGCATTCTGAAAAACGCTGTCATTGAATCGGAAGGCCATCACCTCACGATCTCAAAAGGTGTTGATGAGCAGCCAAAAGTTGTGTTTCTGGGTAAGTATGTGCATCCGTTGATGATCACCTATAAAGATGCTGTGGAGGAAATCGCGATCAATTTTAATGAAACCGGCATTCATTATTTCTTTCCGGATTTATGGTCGGGTGGTAAACTGGTGAGCATTTTGGATGGCGCTG